>NZ_JAJFZY010000003.1:0-1019433 GCF_020731025.1 Arthrobacter sp. zg-Y895 | reverse complement strand
CTAAATTCGAAACCGGCTAAAAAAACCGTCCCATACCCACGGGGTGGGCGGAAACGGCCTGTTCAACCAATCAAAATAAATTGGTATCAATAAACTTGGCACACTATTGAGTTCTCAAACAACAGACGCAATCCGAAAATACTCGGGAAAACAATGTTTTCCTTTTCTTCTTCGCTGCAATGTTTTATATCTTATTCCATTCCGGCGTTATTTGCAATTCGCGGTTTCCCTTGTCGGGAGCCCGTGAGAAGCGTTTTACGCCGTTCCGGACCCAGCATCCAACGGAGTCTTTTCCACCGGCCCTGCAAAGGGCGCGCACTGGTTGGACTCTGTTTTTTGTTGGGGTTTGGCCGCCATGCTCGGGCGCTTTTCCAGCGTCCCGGCCGCGGCGACTTAGAAAACTTTACACACGTTTGCCCCCAGCTGCAAATCGGATTCGGGGTGACTCCGGACACGCATTTCCCGCCCGATTCCGGCGTCGTTTCCGGCGCCTTCCCGCAGTGATCAAACGGCCGCCCGGCCCGGGTTCTCACGGCAGGCCCTGCCCTATCCGGGCGGCAGCAGGGTTTCCTCCAGCCCCGCCAGCCCGGAGGCAGCTGCCTCATCCGTGATGACAGTGACCCGCGGATGCAGCTGGAGGATGGAGGCCGGGCAATCAACACTCACCGGCCCGGTCAGCGCCCGCGCCAGGATTCCTGCCTTCTCCCCGCCACGGACCAACAGCAGCAGGTGCCTGGCACGGCGGATGGTCCCCAGCCCCTGGGTAATGCAGAACTGCGGAACCTCCCCCATAGAAGGGAAGAACCGGGCGTTGGCCCTGCGCGTGGTTTCGGACAAGCGCTGCACACGGGTACGCGAATCCAAGGATGAGCCGGGCTCATTGAAGGCCAAATGGCCGTTATGCCCAATCCCCAGCAGCTGAAGGTCCACTCCCCCGGCACTTTCCAGCCGGCGTTCGAAGGCTTCGGCCGCTTCGAAGGGGTCCTCCGCACTGCCATCCGGTACGGCCACACAGCGCGGGCTTAGTCCGAGCGGGCGCGTGACCTCCCTGTCTATGACGGCGGCATAGGACTGCTCACTGCCGGCCGGCAGCCCGACATACTCATCCAGGGCAAACGCCCGCACACGGGACAGGTCCGGTTCATGCTCCGCCAGCGCCCGGTACACCGGCAGGGGCGAGGACCCCGTGGCCAGCCCGAGCACGGCATCCGGGCGGTCCCGAACCAGCACCTCTATAAAGGAGGCACCAAGCGCGCCCAGCCCGGCGGCGTCGGGCACCGTATATAGGGCGAGACTCAATGCGGCACCCTGGGGACGTTGCCGACCCTATATAGGGCGGGAAAATCGGGACTCAATGAGGGTTCGCTTCGCAGGCACGGCAGCACGGGAAGCGCAGGGGATGCTGTCCGGGCTGCTGCCTTTACCTGCATAGCTGGGGAACGCTGCATGGGCACACTCCTGATCCGGCGGGTTTTCCAGTATGGCTCCGTACCCGGAATATGGCTCTACGCCCCGGAACTACACCCGGAATCCGCTGCGAGTCGAGGCCCGGAATTTTCGGGTAGACTGGTTCCCGGCCCCTCATGTGGTGTCATCCTGTGAACTCCCCCAGGACCGGAAGGTAGCAAGGGTAAGCGGGCTCTGGCAGGTGCATGGGGGGTCTTTAATTTTTTTTGAGGAAGTGGAGTTTCCACCGTGCCTGCCGCCGGAGGAAAAACCGTCAGTGCCAACCGATAGGCTTCTATCTGTGAGTACAGCCCTTTACCGCCGCTACCGTCCCGAGAGTTTCGCAGACGTGATCGGCCAGGAGCACGTCACGGAGCCGCTGATGGCGGCCCTGCAAAAGAACCGCGTGAACCACGCGTACCTCTTCTCCGGCCCGCGCGGCTGCGGCAAAACAACCTCTGCGCGCATCCTTGCCCGCTGCCTTAACTGTGCCGAGGGCCCCACCCCGGTCCCCTGCGGCAAGTGCGACAGCTGCGTTGAGCTGGCCCGCGACGGCTCCGGCAGCCTCGATGTCATTGAGATTGACGCGGCCAGCCACGGCGGCGTCGACGACGCCCGCGACCTCCGGGAGCGCGCCACCTTCGCCCCGGTCCGGGACCGCTACAAGATCTTCATCATCGACGAGGCCCATATGGTCACGTCCGCCGGCTTCAACGCCCTGCTGAAGATCGTGGAAGAGCCGCCGGAGCACATCAAGTTCATCTTCGCCACCACGGAGCCGGACAAGGTTATTGGAACCATCCGCTCCCGCACGCACCACTACCCCTTCCGCCTCGTTCCGCCGGAACCGCTGCTGGCTTACCTTGAGAAGCTCTGCGCGCAGGAGAACGTAGCGGTCGCCCCGGGCGTCCTTTCCCTGGTGATCCGCGCCGGCGGCGGGTCCGTGCGTGACACCCTTTCCGTCCTTGACCAGCTCATGGCCGGTGCCGGCCCCGACGGCCTGGACTACGAACTGGCCGTCTCGCTGCTGGGTTACACCCCGGTGTCGCTGCTCGACGACGTCGTCGACGCCGTTGCCGCCGCAGACGCAGCTACCGTATTCCGCGCCGTGGACCGTGTCATCCAGACCGGCCAGGATCCCCGCCGGTTTGTCGAAGACCTGCTGGAACGCTTCCGGGACCTGATTATCGTCAACGCCATGCCGGACAGCGCATCCACCGTGCTCCGCGGCATGCCGGAAGACCAGATCAACCGGATGCAGACCCAGGCCACCCAACTGGGCAGCAGCGAACTATCCCGCGCCGCAGACATCACCAACACTGCCTTGACCGAGATGACCGGCGCCACGTCGCCGCGGCTGCACCTCGAATTGCTCTGCGCCCGTATTCTGCTTCCGGCCGCAGACCAGGCCGAACGCGGGACGGCCGCACGGGTGGACCGATTGGAGCGCCGGCTCAGTTATGCAGGCGATCCCACCGAGGCAATGGGCCGCGCCGCAGCTGCAGCGTCTCCGGTGAACACCATTCCCGCGGCCGCACCCACGGCTTCGCAGGCGGCCGCTTCAGCTCCTGCCGTGGACGAAGCTCCGGCATCTCCCCGGGGAATCGACTTTGCGGCAACGCCCGCCCCGGATGCAGCAGCAGCAACTCCTGCCGCACCGGCAGCCTCCAGCCAGGACAACAAGCCCGCCGGAAGTTCCCTGGACTGGGGCGGTACGTGGTCCACTCCGGCGCAGACGCCTTCCCCGGCGGACGCCCCTGCCGCTTCAAGCGCCGCGCCCGCAGCGGGATCCAACGGTTCCCGCCCTGCCTCCGGCGGACCGTCGCAGCCCGCGCAGTCGCAGCAGCCGTCGTCCCAGCCAGCCCAGCAGGCACCGGCACAGCAGGCCGCCCAGCCCGCGCCGGCACAGCAGGCGCAGCAGGCACCGGCGCAGCCGGCCCAGCCGCAGCAGCGGCAGGCTCCGGCCGGCGGTCCCGCTTCGGCTCCAGCTGGCGGAAGCGGACAGATCGAAATGATCCGCCGTGCCTGGCCGGAAATCATGGATGCCCTGACCAGCATCCGCCGTGCCACCTGGCTGAACGTCAGCAAAAACTCCAGCCCGCGCGCCTTTGACGGCAAGGTGCTTGAACTTGCCTTCACCAACCCCGGCGCTGCCACCAACTTCAACCGCCCTGACCATTTGGAGAACCTGCGCAAGGCGATCCATCAGGTCCTGGCGCTGGACTGCCAGATCAATCCGATCCATGACAGCTCGGCGTCAGCGGGTGAGTCGGGCCCAAAAGCCGATAGCCGGCAAGCGCCGGCATCCGCACCGGCCGCCAAGGCACCGGTAGTTCAGGCACAACCGGTTCAGGCGCCTCCGGCGCAGGCGCCTGCCGCCCAAGGTCCGTCGGTGCAGGATGGCCGAAGCACCACGGCTGCTGTCGCTCCTTCCAGCGAAACCGCTAAGGTGACCGGCGTTGCTTCCGATGCCCCGGACTCGCGTGCAGCTTCGGCTTCGGCCCCGGGTTCGGCCCCGAAGGCACCTGTGGCAGCGGCAGCGGAGCCAGCGAACCGAGCAGTTCCGACGCAGCAGGCTCAGGCCGTTGCGGCACCGGTGGACGCACCCGCAGCTGTTACCCCGTCCGCGCCCGTTTCCCCCAACGAACCGGCGGCACCAGACGCACCGGTCAACGCGGCTTCGGCTGCCCTCCGGCGCCGCGCCGGCAATTCCAACGGCGGCGGAACTCCGTCCACCGGTCCGGGCCATGCCGCCCGCGGTACCTCCGGCCGGAACGGCAACGCCAGCGCCACTGCCGGCGCACGGACTGCAGGGCGATCAGCCGGAAACCGTCCTTCCGATGAGCCCTGGCCGGACGAGCCCAGCGATCCGTTCAACGATGCGCCCGAAAGCAACGCGTGGGAAACCGCCGAGGCACCCGTGGACGTGTACTCCGGCGGGCACCTCTCGGACTCCGAATGGGCAAGCACCGACTGGGCCGGCACCGGGTCCAGCACCCGACCGGCCGGCGGAAACTCCGCGGCGGATAGCCGGGCCGGCGGCGGACAGACCTCCCCGTCGTCAGCCGTACCCGCGGGTGCCCCGCGGGCTGCGGCACCGGCGTCGGCACCCGCGTCGACCGCCCCCACGGGCCTGACCGCCCGGCGCGGAACCACGACGGCGCCGGGTCAGGACCGGGGTGCAGCAGCACCAGGCGTCCGGACATCCGTTCCGCCGACGACGACGTCCCCCGCCGGCGGTGCTCCCAACCAGCCGCTGAGCCGTTACCAGAAGCTCCTCAATGAAGCTGCCCAGCGCGGCGGCGGAGCCCCCGTCCGGGGGAGCCGCCCAGTAGACTCGACCTACGTCGAAGATGTTCCCAGCGCGGATGACATCACGCTTGAGGATTCCGGTCTGGTGGGGCGTAAGGCGATCGAACGGATTCTGGGCGGGCGACTGATCGAGGAACGCAGCCTGGACGGCCGCTGACCAGCGCTGGTCCCCCGCAAGACGCCCGCTCCGGGGCCCGCAGCATGCGGAAAACCCCGGTAACAGCCAGCTATAAACGCAGTTCAACCCAGCAGAGAAGGTTACGTGTACGAAGGTGCCGTTCAGGAACTCATCGATGAACTAGGCCGTCTTCCCGGCGTCGGGCCCAAGTCCGCCCAGCGCATCGCGTTCCACATCCTCGAATCCGATCCCGATGACATGAAGAAGCTGGCCACGGCCATTGTCACGGTCAAGGACCGGGTGAAGTTCTGCAGTGTCTGCGGCAACGTCACGGAGCAGGAAACCTGCACCATCTGCAGGGACCCGCGGCGGGACCCGACGATGATCTGCGTGGTCGAAGAGTCCAAGGACGTGATTGCGGTGGAGCGTACGCGGTCCTTCCGCGGCCGCTACCACGTGCTGGGCGGCGCCATTAATCCGATTGCCGGCATCGGTCCGGACCAGCTGCGCATCCGGGAGCTGCTCAGCCGGCTGTCGGATGAGCAGATCTCGGAAATCATCATCGCCACCGACCCGAACCTCGAGGGTGAAGCCACGGCCACTTATTTGGTGCGGATGCTCAAGACCCTGGGCATCAAGGTCACGCGCCTGGCCTCCGGCCTGCCCGTCGGCGGAGACCTGGAATACGCGGACGAAATCACCCTCGGCCGCGCCTTTGAGGGTCGTCGGAGCATGTCCTAAGCGGGGACGCCCGCAGGACCCCTAGGCGAGTAGGGCCCTAGGCAATCCGCGTTCCGGCAGCGAGCTTGCGGACCGGCGTCCGCAGCCTGCGCCGGCCCAGGAAAACCAGCGCCGCAGCCAGCGCAGCCTGGAGTGTGAGCCCCAGCGGCCAGATCGGCGGCACGTCGGGTTCGCCGGCCTCCCGGACCTCGCCGTTGATGCACCGCATGCTGTAGTCCGGTCCGGCCTGGGCCAGGCGCACCACGGAGCTGATCCCCTCCATCACTCCGCTGGAGGTGTATCCGTTCTCGTCCCGTTCCGACGTGACGGGAATCGAATCGGCCACCACCACGAAGGGGTTGGCCGCAAGGATCCACGCAATTCGCTCCGTGTGTGCCACGGTCACATCCATTAACGGACCCGAACAGGTGTATTCGTCCATGCCGTCGCCGGTGTAGCCGTAATAGGTCTGGCTGTTGGCCTTGACGGTCTCCTCGGTCAGGAAGCCGCTCAACCCGAACGCGATCAGGGTGCCCAGCCCCAGCAGGGCCACCAGCATGTAGGTAACCACAATGGAGAACAGCGGACGGGCAGCCAGGGCGGAAACGCCAACCCCCACCGCGCAGACAATCCCCAGCTCCACGGCCAGCATAACGAGTGCCACCACGGCCGAGAGCGGCTGGACACCGCCCAGGGCCAGGGCCCACAGCAGGAAGGGAATGCTGGCCATGAGGAACCCCATGGACGCCAGCCAGGACGCCAGCCACTTTCCGGCTAGGATCTGGCCGGGGCGCAGTAGGGTGACCTGCAGGATGGCCAGTGTTCCGGCGGCACGGTCGCCGTTGACGGCATTGGCTGAGAGCGCCGGTGCCAGCAGCAGTCCGAAGAACAGGATGAAGCCAACCATCAGCTCGTAGAGCACCGGGCCCTGCGGCCCCAGGGTGGCGGAGGAACTCAGGGCCGTCAGGGTGGCCACCAGCCCGATCACCACAAACCAGACAACCAACAGCACATACCAGCTGCGGGAGCGCAGCCGCTGCTTCATCTCCAGTGCGAAAACGGAACGCACCCCGCGCCAATAGCCGAGCGCCGGGGCATCAGGGGTAAGGGTCTGCGTACTCATCCGCGATCAGCGTCCAAACTCATGTAGGTCTCCTCCAGGGCACCGCCGGCGGGCGCAAAGGCCGTAACGGCAACGTCGGCCAGCACCAGGGACCGCAGCAGCTCGGCCGCGGCGGCTTCCCCCGCCAACCGGACCTGGATCTCCGGCCGGCCGGCGCCGCCCTGCTGGCGATAAGGGATGCCGCGTTCGTCCACCTGCCGCAGCAGCGAACCGGTGTTCAGGGAGCGGATGGCGTACCAGCGTTCCTGCGCATCGGCGTCGGCAAGTGATTGGGTCTTCACCGTCTCGCCACGGGCCACGAAGACTGCCCGATCCACCATTTCGTCCAGTTCCGAGAGCACATGCGAAGACACCACCACGGTTTTGCCTTCGCCAGCGAGCCGGCGCAGCAGCACCCGAAGGTCCACCCGGGATCCCGGATCGAGCCCCGACGCCGGTTCATCCAACAACAGGACAGACGGGTCATGGATCAGTGCACGGGCCAGGCTCAGCCGCTGCTGCTGGCCGCGGGAAAACACGCGTGCCGGCTTGTCCGCGAAGTCGGTGAGATGAACGGTTTCCAGCAGCTCGGCCGCCCGCTGTCCGGCCAACGAGCGCTCCATGCCGTAGAGGCCGCCCACCGTCACCAGGATTTCCCGCGCCGTCAGGGACCCCCAGGTGCCCAGGGTGTCCGGCATCCAGCCGATCCCCGCACGCACCCGGCGCGGGTCCACCAATGGGTCGAATCCGTTGATCCGCACCGATCCGGCGTCGGGGGCCAGCAGGGAAGCCAGGATCAGCAGCAGGGTGGTCTTCCCGGAGCCGTTCGGACCGATCAACGCAGTGACCTCGCCGGCGGGCGCGGTGAAGTCCATGTTGCGGATCGCTGCGACATTTCCGAAGCTGCGCTGAATTCCTTCGGCGACCACGCCGGCGCCAGTGACGGCTCTCTTCCCCATGTCGCCCACCATAGGGGCCGGCGTCGCACACCGCGCCCGGACTCGCCGGTGGCGGTAGGTTACGCACCTGTATTTCGGGACTTCCCGACGGCGGCGATAGACTTTCTGGACGGACGAAAGTGAGTAGTGCCGCCCGCTTTTCCGGGGGAACAGTTCGAAGCCGCGTCGAAGATGCCGGGCACCGCAGCCACAATGAAACTTGAGAAAGTGTACGCATGAGCCTGATAGTGCAGAAATTCGGCGGTTCCTCCGTAGCGGACGCCGACGGTATCAAGCGCGTGGCCAAACGCGTGGTGGATACCCATGCCGCCGGAAACGAAGTGGTGGTTGTCGTCTCCGCCATGGGCGACAGCACCGACGAGCTGCTGGACCTGGCCGGCCAGATCACCTCGCTGAACAATGCCCGGGAAATGGACATGCTGCTCAGCGCCGGGGAGCGTATCTCGATGGCACTGCTGGCCATGGCCATTAACCAGCTCGGCGGCTCCGCGCAGTCCTTCACCGGCAGCCAAGCCGGCATGATCACCGATGCGATCCACGGCAAAGCCCGGATCATCGATGTATCCCCGCACCGCATCAAGACCGCCATCGAGCGCGGCGACATCGCCATCGTTGCCGGTTTCCAGGGTGTAAGCCAGGACAGTCACGACATCACGACCCTGGGCCGGGGCGGTTCGGACACCACTGCGGTGGCCCTGGCCGCGGCGCTCGAGGCCGACGTCTGCGAGATCTACACCGACGTTGACGGCGTGTACACCGCCGATCCGCGGGTGGTTTCAAGCGCCCAGAAGATCGAGAAGATTTCCAGCGAGGAAATGCTGGAGTTGGCCGCTTCCGGCGCCAAGATCCTGCACCTGCGCTGCGTGGAATATGCCCGCCGCTTCGGCGTTCCCCTGCACGTCCGCTCGTCCTTCAGCTCACACGAGGGAACCTGGGTTCTGCCCAGCCCCGATGACAAGATCAAGATTCAAGAGGGAGAACCCTTGGAACAGCCCATCATCTCCGGCGTTGCCCACGACCGTTCCGAAGCCAAGGTCACAGTGGTGGGTGTTCCGGACATCCCCGGCAAGGCCGCGGAAATCTTCGGCATCGTCGCCGGCGCCAACTCCAACATCGACATGATCGTGCAGAACGTGTCCACCCAGGGGTCGGGCCGGACGGACATCTCCTTCACGCTGCCCATCATTGACGGCAAGGAAGCCATCGATGCGCTGAACGCCGCGAAGGCCGAAGTCGGCTTCGACTCCATCGACTACGACGAGCAGATCGGCAAGCTCTCCCTCATCGGCGCCGGCATGCGCTCCAACCCGGGCGTCTCGCACCGCTTCTTCGAGGCCCTGCACCATGCCGGAGTGAACATCGACATGATCTCCACCTCCGAGATCCGCATCTCCGTGGTCACCAGCGCCAAGCTGCTGGACAGCGCAGTACGCGCGGTGCACGCTGCCTTCGGGCTCGACGGCGACAGCGAGGCCACGGTGTACGGCGGCACCGGGCGCTAGGGCCGCTTAGGCAAAATCGGGCAGCAAAGAGGCCGGCACCCACACGGTGCCGGCCTCTGGCGTATCCGGAGCTTATTCGGGGCCTATTCAGGCTTGCGCGAGACGATGTAGCTGCTGCCGTCGGCCCGGGTCACGGTTTCCCACATCGCCTTCTCCTGCGCCTGCTGCTCCTTGAGCAGCGCCTGGTTCTCCTCCGTCATCGGATGGTCCAGCGACCCCTGCTGCGCGGGTCCGAAGATCAGCCGCACCTTGCCCGTGGTCCGCATGAACCAGGTTACAAAGCTTTCCTTCTCAACCATGCTGCACCTTTCCGACGGGCATTGCTGCTCCTATCGTACTAACGATCAGCGCGCCAACCGTTGGCGGCGTTGGGCAGGGCGACGGCGGCACCGCCTAGGCGAACACCTCCCGTGCGGCGGCGATGACGGCGTCGGGCCGGTCGGCAGCCACAAAATGGTTGGCCCCGGACAGGTAGTCGACCTCCAAGTCGTCGCAGAACTGTTCGTAGCCGTGCACAAAGCCGGCCTGCATACCGGGATCGTCGTTGCCGATAAGGACGCGCGTCCGCGTGGCCAGCCGGGTGTTTCGGTAGGCCCCGCGCATGATCCGCACGCCTTCGGGATTGATGAACTGCCGGTACAGTGCCGATCCGGCGCGGGACCGGGCAGGGTCCGCATAACGGCCGGCGAATAGGTCGAGGTCCTGCTCCGTGAACGATCCCGCGGCCGAGAAGTCCGCAAGGACCCTCCGCACCAGAGCCGGGCGCAGCAGCGCGGCTCCGATAACCGGCACGGCCACCACGTTGTGCCGGACATGCCGAAGGATGGTCAGCACCATGCGGATGTCGAAGTCGAAGTACGGAGGGGGAATGCTCAGTGAAAGGTGTGCCGAAACCCGATCCGGGTTGCGGAGGCAGACCTGATAGGTGACCAACGAGCCCCAGTCATGCGAGAGAACGCCGACCTTCTCAAGACCCAGGGCATCCAGCAATCCCAGAAAGTCAGCGGCCAGCTGATCCCGCCCGTAACCAGTGCCGGGCGCATCCGTCCAGCCGGCCCCGCGCCCATCCGGGCAGATCACCCGGTGGTTCTCGGCGAGCGGGCCGATGATCCGGTGCCATTGCCACCAGTGCTCGGGAAAGCCGTGCAGGAGCACCAGGGGAGGGCCCTGCCCGGCCTCGGCGACATGGACGTTCAGGCCGCCGGCATTAACCGTGCGATGTGTCACCCCGTCGAGCCGGGGCTGGCTATCCAGTGTTGTTTTCATGCTCCGACGCTACTGCGGACATAGTGGAATGTCACTACGTTTCTAGTTTATTTTCACTATGTCTATAGTGAGGGTATGGAGTCACCCCGAAACCGCGCCCTCGATGCCGCCATTGATCTGGTGGGCACCCAGGGCCTGCGAGCCCTCACTCACGGCCGCGTGGATGCCGCTGCGGAACTTCCGCGCGGCTCGACATCGAACTATTTCCGCACCCGCGCACAGTTGCTGGCCGGAGTCCTGGGGCGTATCGCCGAGCGGGAAATGGGCGGCATCTCCGGCGCGTTCGCAGCCGGAACCCCGGCGGAACTGATCGATAGCCTGGGAACCCTGATCGAAACGACCACCGGTCCCCTGCGGGTGCTGACCACGGCCCGGCTGGCCGTTTTCCTCGAAGCCAGCCGCGACCCGCAGCTTCAGGAGGTGGCTTCCGGCGGGCGGCAGGCGATGCGCGCAGTCATCGCGGACGCCTTTGAACGGCTCGGCGCCGCCGAGCCCGGCCGGCTCAGCGACGCAGTAGTGGCCTGCTGCGAGGGCCTGATCCTGCATCGGATCACCCGGGGCGACACCACCGACCCACGTGCGGTCTTCGCAGCCATCCTGGCCGGGAAGTTTCCCGGCTCCGACTCCTGACAACTCCCGTGGAGTGCCGTTGCACGGCACCCGGAAAACAACCAGAGGACGTAGGCTGCGGCGCCGGCTGTCCGGGATAATGGAACGGTGATTGCTCCCGCCCACCCCACCGTCCTCAGCGAGGACCAATGGCTGCCGCGGCAGTCCGCGCACGAAGAACGCGTCCGGCCCTTCACCGAAGGATTCCTGGCGCGGCGCTCGGCCGGGCGGAAGCACCCGGTGGAGGACTTCCTCTTCACCTACTATTCCCAGAAACCCGGCCAGCTGCTGCGCTGGCACCCGGGCGCCGGCGTCGTTCTCACCGGCCCGTCCGCACTGGAACGCACCGGCTGGAAGTTCTACCGGACACTGACGGAAGCGGAACGGGACGCCGCGGGGATCGACGCCGAAACACCCGCTGTCACTGTGGATACCGAGGGGTTCGCGGCGGTGCGCGGTGACGCCCTGGGGTTCACCACCATGCTGCTTTCCCGCACTGCCGCGCGGAAGCCGGTGCTGGGATGCTTCGGCATGCACGAGTGGGCCATGGCCTACAAGTCGGAAGACAACGGCATCCGGCACGATTACCTGCAGCTGCGGCTCGGCGCCGACGGGACGGACGAGCTGGTGGAGCGCAGCCGGATCCGCTGCACCCACTTCGATGCCTTCCGGTTCTACACACCGGAAGCAGTGCCCCTGAACGAGCTCACGCCCACCCGCGAGAACCAGCGGGAGCTGGAACAGCCCGGTTGCCTGCACGCCAACATGGACCTGTACAAATGGGCCTACAAACTGGTGCCGCTGCTCCCCAGCGAGGTGGTTATGGACGCCTTCGAGCTGTCCTGGCGCATCCGGGAAATGGACATGTGTGCCTCCCCTTACGACCTGGCCGATTGGGGTTACACCCCGATTGCGGTGGAAACTCCGGCCGGCCGGGCGCAGTACGCAGCCGCACAACGCGGCTTCGCCGAGGAATCGCAGCAGTTGCGGGCGCACATCCTGAGCCTGCTGGAACCCTTTGGAGGTCAGCTATGCAACCAGAACCGACCGGCCGGGTTATCCGCACCGGACCCGAGTCCTACGACCTGATTCTTCACCGCAGCTTTCCCGAACCGGCTGCGGCCGTGTGGCCCAGTTTTACCAACCCCGGCCTGACAGCCCAGTGGTTCGGCCGCTGGGAAGGAACCCCTGGCAGGGGCGGCACCGTTGACCTGCAGCTGCTCTTCGAAGAGGGCCTGCCGTGGAGCCGGGTCCGGATAGCGGAGTGCGTCTCTCCGGAACTTCTGCGCCTGCTGGTCGAGGATGAATTCGGCAGCTGGGACCTGGAGATCCGCCTCCGGGACGAACCGGCCGGCACCGCACTGGATTTTATCCACCACTTGGAGGATCCGCAGGCCGCCTCAAGCATCGGCCCGGGCTGGGAATACTACCTGGACCACCTGATGGCCGCCCGCAGCGGCGGCCCGGCTCCGGACTTCGAGGACTACTTCCCAAGCCAGGAAGCCTACTTCGCGGCCTCCGCAGAGGCCGCCGCGGATTCGCCCGACCCTGCTTGACAGGGTTGGCTAGGCTGGTGGCTCCGCTACCAATGGAGGCCGTTCAGTGCGCAACATTCGAGGAATAGCATTAGTCCCCATGCTGCTGTGCACCGCTGTCCTGTTGGCAGCCTGCGGCGCCGATTCCGGCCGTTCGACGGATTCCCGGGAATCAACAGGCTCCCCCAGTGAGTCAACGACGGCACCGACCTCGCCCGTCGGCCCGCCCACACCGATCGGCTCCCCTACCCCGACCCCCGGGACCGGCGGGGCCTCGGCGGAGGCGCCGGTCTCGCTGACCGTGGAGTTCAGCGCGGACGGGACAACGCCGAGCAGCACGTGGACGCTGCAGTGCGACGGCGCCGAGCCGCGGGAAGGCTCGACCGTACCGGATCCTGCCGGTGCCTGTGCCGTGCTTGCCGAACAGGGGGCAGCCGCCCTCGCGGAGCCGGCAGCGGACTTGATGTGCACCCAGGAGATCCGCGGCATGCAGCGCGCACACGTCACCGGCATGGTTCGCGGCGAGGCCGTGGACACAACCTTCTCGCTGACTGACGGCTGCCAGATTTCGCGCTGGGAGCGGCTTACCGCCCTGCTGGGCCCGGCGGACGGCTCCCTCTAGCTACCGGCGCACGCTTTCCCGGCGGGTCAGGATCACCAACGTGCAAATGGGACCCAGCACGGGAAATATCAGGCAGAAGAGAAGCAGTCCAAGCCGCTCCCCGGCAGTGACTGCGCTCGAGCGGGCCAGGCGGATGACCGCCCACACCAGTAAAAGCAGCAGCACTGCGGCGATGCCGGAAACCAGGAGTGTATCGGCGGCCGGGATGGTCGGGTTGGCACCGTCATTCATGAGCTGCCCCCGCTCCGCTGGGCTCCTGCGCTGCCGGCCGGTCCCGTTTGCGCCGCACATGCACCTGCTTGCGTATCCGGGCAACCACGTCGCCGCTGCCGTCGGTCACGTCCACCGAAAACCATTCGAGGACCTTCTCCCCGCCCGCGGCCTGCTTGCGCAGCCGTTCGACGTCGGCCGGGTCCAGGACAAACTCGGCCCGCACCTCGCCCTTTCCCGGCTTCAGGAACTCAATCTCCGCTGCACGGTCCCAGACCACGTGGTCACGGCCGAGGTGGTGGAGCAGCATCATCATCCAGAACGGGTCCGTCATGGCGAACAGGGAGCCGCCGAAATGAACGCCGGCCACGTTCTTGTTCCACCAGTAGGACCGCAGCCGCACAGAGACACCCAGGTACTCAGGGTCCAGTCGGGTGATTCGAATGCCGGTAAAGGCAAAGGGCGGCCATACGTTCATTAGCCGGCGAACCGTGGCCGGGCTTGCTTGTAGGAGTCTCACGGCCCCACTCTAACCAGAGGTAATCCAGCTCACACAACGGCCGCAATCTGCACCTGATCCTGCACCCCATGGCCTATTATTGAATAAGCATGCTTAGTATTCTTCCGGACAACGGAGTTCCGGACCGACTGAAAGCGCAAAAATGTCTATAGAAGCAAAGGACCAATATCTCTGGGCACGCGGGATCCTCGAGTCCGACGACGCCGAGTACATGCACTGCGGCGAACCCATGCAGCCCCGGGACAGCCGGCAGCTGTCCATCTTCGAACCGATCACTGTGGAATCCATGCCGCAGGAACCGGTCGATGTACAGCTGGAAACCACCGTGCTCCGCTGCGTCTGCGGCTTCCAGCTGGAGATCCCGGCCTAGGCCCGGAGTCGTCACCGTAACGCAGGTAACGCGGCTAGAATGGCAAGTGCAAGCTCGCGGAGCGCTGAATCAGCGTGAGACGGCAAGGTCCGCGGCCACCCATCTCGTTTAGAGGAGCTGCCGGATGCCCCGGATCGTTGTTGACGTTATGCCCAAGCCTGAAATCCTTGATCCGCAGGGCAAAGCCATTGCAGGGGCACTCCCCCGCCTGGGACTGACCGGCTTCGCCGGAGTCCGCCAGGGCAAGCGCTTCGAGCTCACCGTAGACGGAGACGTCACCCCCGAAATCCTGGAGCAGGCCCGCACCGCCGCCGCCACACTGCTCTCCAACCCCGTGATCGAAGACGTCACCCGCGTTGAAGTAATCCCGGAGGCCTGATCTTGAGTACCCCCCTGATCGGCGACTTTTCCGTTGCCCCCGAGAACGACGCGCTCCGCGCGGTCCGGGTGGGTGTCATCACCTTCCCCGGCACCTTGGATGACCGCGACGCCGCCCGCGCCGTGACCATCGCCGGCGGCACCGCCGTCGGGCTCTGGCACGCCGAAGCCAATCTGCAGTCAGTGGACGCCGTAATCATCCCCGGCGGGTTCTCCTACGGGGACTACCTGCGCGCCGGCGCGATTGCCCGCTTCGCACCGCTCATGGACAAGGTAGTGGACGCCGCAGCCGGCGGCATGCCCGTACTGGGCATCTGCAACGGCTTCCAGATCCTCACCGAGGCGCACCTTCTGCCCGGTTCCATGATCAAGAACAACCACCTCCGGTTCTCCTGCGCGGACCAGCTGCTGCGGGTGGAAAACAGCAGCACCGCCTGGACCTCCGCCTACGAACCCGGTGCCGGCATGGTGGTTCCGCTGAAAAACCAGGACGGACAGTACGTCGCGGACGAGAAGACGCTGGACGAGCTGGAAGGTGAAGGCCGGGTGGTCTTCCGCTACGACGGCGGGAACCCCAACGGGTCCCGCCGCGGCATCGCCGGCATTTCCAACGCCGCAGGAAACGTCGTCGGGCTGATGCCCCACCCTGAACACGCCGTCGAACCCGGATTCGGCCCGGATTCCTCCGCCTACGGCGAGGTAGGCCTGGGCTACGGCACCGACGGGCTGCGCATCTTCAGCTCTGTACTCAACTCGCTCGTTGCCGGAGGCAAGTCATGACCGTTTCCCCCAGTGCTGCCGCTGAGCAGAAGAAGTTCCGCATCGACACCGTTGAGCACGCCGCTGCCACCCCGGACACGGAACTGCCCTGGGCCGAGCTCGGCCTGAAGGAAGACGAATTCCACCGCGTCGTGGAGATCCTGGGCCGCCGCCCCACCGCGGCGGAACTGGCCATGTACTCGGTGATGTGGTCCGAGCACTGCTCGTATAAGTCCTCCAAGGTGCATTTGAAGCAGTTCGGTGACAAGGTCACCGACAAAATGAAGGAACACCTGCTGGTGGGCATCGGCGAGAACGCCGGCGTCGTGGACATCGGTGAAGGCTGGGCCGTGACCTTCAAGGTCGAATCCCATAACCACCCGTCCTTCGTGGAGCCCTACCAGGGGGCGGCCACCGGCGTCGGCGGCATTGTCCGCGACATCATCTCCATGGGTGCCCGCCCGGTGGCCGTGATGGATCCGCTGCGCTTCGGTGCCATCGACCACCCGGACACTGCCCGCCTGGTGCACGGCATCGTCTCCGGCATCGGCGGCTACGGCAACTCCCTGGGCCTGCCGAACATCGGCGGGGAACTGGTCTTCGACTCCGTCTACCAGGGCAACCCGCTGGTCAACGCCCTGGCTGTGGGCGTAATGCGCCACGAGGACATCCGCCTGGCCAACGCCTCCGGCGCCGGCAACAAGGTGGTGCTCTTCGGCGCCCGTACCGGCGGCGACGGCATCGGCGGCGCGTCCGTGCTGGCCTCCGAATCCTTCGACGCGGACAAGCCTTCCAAGCGTCCCGCCGTCCAGGTGGGCGATCCGTTCGCGGAGAAGGTGCTCATCGAGTGCTGCCTGGAACTGTTCAAGTCCTCCGTGGTGGAAGGTATCCAGGACCTGGGCGCGGCCGGCATTTCCTGCGCGACGTCGGAACTTGCCTCCAACGGCGACGGCGGCATGCACGTGGAACTGACCAACGTGCTGCTGCGCGACCCCACCCTGACTCCGGGCGAGATCCTGATGTCCGAGTCCCAGGAACGCATGATGGCCGTGGTGACGCCGGAGAACGTGGAAGCGTTCGAGGCGATCATGGACAAGTGGAACGTGGAGTACTCCTGGCTCGGCGAGGTCACCGGCACCGGCCGGCTGATCATCGACTGGGACGGCGAGACCATTGTGGACGTGGATCCGCGCACGGTGGCGCATGAGGGACCGGTGTACCAGCGCCCCATGGCCCGCCCGGCCGCACAGGACAGCATCGAGGCCGACTCCTTCAATGCGGAACGGCCCTTCGGCAGCGCCGCGGTCAAGGACGCCATCCTGGAACTCATGGCCTCGCCGAACATGTGCGACAAGTCCTGGGTCACCAACCAGTACGACCGCTACGTGCAGGGCAACACCGCCCTGGCCATGCCGGACGACGCCGGCGTGGTCCGCGTGGATGAAACCACCGGACTGGGCGTCGCCATTTCCACCGATGCCAATGGCCGCTACTCCTACCTCAACCCGTACGAGGGCGCGAAGCTGGCCCTGGCCGA
Organism: Arthrobacter sp. zg-Y895; assembly: GCF_020731025.1. NCBI lineage: Bacteria > Bacillati > Actinomycetota > Actinomycetes > Micrococcales > Micrococcaceae > Arthrobacter > Arthrobacter sp. zg-Y895. The sequence continues at coordinate 1,002,468 of NZ_JAJFZY010000003.1, read as the reverse complement.
GTCCTACCGCAACGTGTCCACCGCCGGCGCAAAGCCGCTGGCGGTCACCGACTGCCTGAACTTCGGCTCCCCGGAGGACCCCGAGGTCATGTGGCAGTTCGCCGAGTCCGTACGCGGACTGGCCGACGGCTGCCGCGAACTCGGCGTGCCTGTCACCGGCGGCAACGTCTCGCTCTACAACCAGACCGGCGGCGTCGCCATCCATCCCACCCCCGTGGTGGGCGTGCTGGGCGTGTTCGACGACGTCGCCCGGCGCACGCCGTCGGGCTGGCGGCAGGACGGCCAGGCCATTTACCTGATGGGCACCACGCAGGACGAGCTGGACGGTTCCGAATACGCGAACCTGCGCGGCCACCTGGGCGGACAGCCGCCGAAGGTGGACCTGCAGGCGGAGAAACTGCTCGGGGAACTGCTGGTCAATGCCTCCCGCGACGGAATGATCGACGCCGCGCATGACCTCTCCGAGGGCGGCCTCGCCGCCGCACTGTCCGAAATGGCCCTGCGCTTCGGCGTCGGTGCTCGGATCGGCCTTGGCGAAGTCTGCGAACGCGACGGAGTGGACCTGTTCACCCTGCTGTTCTCCGAGTCCCAGGCCCGCGCCGTCGTCGCGGTGGCCCGCAGCGAAGAGGTCCGGTTCAAGGACATGTGCTCGGCGCGCGGCTTCGCTCATGCCCGGATCGGCGTGGTGGATACCGAGATCGGTGCCCTGGACTTCCAGAGCAACTTCACTCTGCCCCTCGATGAGCTGAAGGCTGCGCACGAAGGGACCCTGCCGAAGCACTTCGGGTAGTATCCCGCGGCTGCACGGGCCCGCGGATATTCCGCCGGGCCCGTGTAGGCTCCTCAGGCATGGACAAGATCTACCGAACGCAGCAGGTCCGCCAGGTTGGCGGAGTACTAAGCCTGGCGGCGGGCGCCGTCCCACTGATTTTGAACCTGCCGTATTTGTTCAGCGGGGATGACCGGCTGACGGCCGGCCTCACCGTCGCGGCCGGGCTGCTGGCAGCAGGCATCGGGGTGTGGTTGCTGGCGGGGGCCCGCAGCCGGGGCAAGGAACAGGTGCTGACTGCGGACCGGGGACGAGTCAAGTTCATGGCGGCGACCGCTGTGCTGTGCGCAGTACTGCTCATCATTTCGTTGCTGCTGCTCCAGCAGCCCACGACGTCCACCGGACTGTTCGGACTCCTCCTGGCGAACTCGTTTCGGATGCTCTTCGTACCTGTTGGCCGCCAAACCAGGTAGTCCCCCGCGCGTCCGGACCGCCGAATGAAGCAAAACCCGGAAGTACGTGCAAAATTAGCTCGTGAGCATAATCCCCGAGAACTTGGCAGCAGACGCCGGCATTCCCACGCAGCGCCTGACGCTGGACCTGATGACCGTGGCGGAAGTGGACGCCCTCATCATCCAGACGCGCCACCCGGACTGGGCGGAGGACTTCCCGCAGCCCACCGACTACGACGCCGCCCGCCAGTTCTTCGAGGCCGGATTGCTCGGTCCCGCTGCGGCAACGTTCGGCACCCGCCTGATCCGGGAAACATCCACCACGCTGGTGGTGGGAACCATCGGCTTCGCCGGCCTGCCCGATGAAGGCACGGTGGAAGTCAGCTACAACGTTGCGCCCTCCCGCCAGGGCCAGGGCTACGCCACTGAAGCGTTGCTGGCGTTGGCCCGGTTTGCGCTCACCCACCCGGAGGTGGACGCCATTATTGCCTACACGGAGCCGGGCAACGACGCGTCCCAATCCCTGCTCCTGAGCGCGGGCTTTATGCCGGAAGAGGAAAACGGCCTCACCCTGAAGTTCATCCTCCGGAGGGATCAGCTCCCGGAGGCCAGCCGGTAGGCAGCTGCGAAGTACCGGTTGGTGTAGAACTGCTGGACCCTCACGTTGACGGCGTTCGCTGCACCCACCAGCCGGTTGCCTGGACGGCTGTAGGCGGCGATCCGGAAATACAACCGGCCCTCCTCGTCGAGTTCGGCATAAAAGCCTTCTTCGCCTCGCTCCGGGTGTCCAGCCAAAGTCCCGTAGCCAAAACCGCAGCGCTGTCCGCGGACCGGTCCGCCGTCGTCGTCGACCACCGCTTCCGCTGCCCAGATCACCCGGCACGGCGCGTAGTAGCGCACCCGCCAGAACCCGACGCCGGACGCCATGTCGACACCGGGGACGGCGCGGGGCGTGCCGGGGGGCACATACAGCCCCGCCCGGCGATGCAGGTCCCAGTCCAGCAGCCCGTTGGTGAGGCGGAGGAACCCGGCCTGCGGGTCGGCCACCTCCAGTTCTTCCTTGCGCAGCACCAGCCGGTAACCCGCAGGCCAGCGGTCCGTCATCGGCGCCGGATACGGCCGCTCGGTAAACCCCTGCTCCGCGTAGGTGAAGCCGGTGTTGCCCCTCATCCGCCCGCCAGGCCCTTCCACTCGAGTGATTCCCGATCTTTTCGCGGCAGCGACGCCACCACCAGGTCATAGGAGTCCTCCACCAGGTCCCGGATCATTCCGTGCGGCAGGCCGGAGGCAACTTCCACCTGGTTCCAGTGCGTCTTGTTCATGTGCCAGGCGCCCGTGATTTCCGGATGGGCGGCTCGCAGCTGGAGCGCCAGTTCCGGTTCGCACTTCAGGCTGATCATCAGGGGCTCGCCGGCTAGGGCGGCAAGGGCAAACATTTTCGCTTTGCCGCCGGCCGCCCGCACCTTGAACACCGAGGACTCCGGACCGAAAGGGAAATCTTCAAACGCTCCGGGCAGGGACAGGCACAATCGTTTAAGCTCACCCGCATCCATGTGGACAGCCTAGCGCTGCCGTCCGTGCGGTGGCACTGCCGCCGCCCATGGGTGGCAGGATGGGAGGAACAGGTAGGAAAGCTGCGGGCATGCCGGCAGCGGAGCGAAGGACAAAACGGTTTGAACCACAACAACCGCAGTACCGGCACCGTCAGCCAGGCCGCCGAGCGCGCCGCCGATTCCACGGCCTTCGAGCGGTTCGCCCGGGTGGGCTACGTGGCAAGCGGGATCGTGCACATTGTCATCGGCGCGATCGCCCTGCAGATCAACGCCGGAGGATCCGGCAACGCGGACACCAGCGGAGCCGTAGCCGCTGTGGCCAAACAGCCCGCCGGGTACGTGCTCCTCTGGTTCTGCTTCCTCGGCTGCTACGCCCTGGCACTGTTCCAGCTCAGCCGCATCTTCCTTGCCGGACAGCAGCTGAAGGACACGGAGCTCTGGAAGGACCGGGCCAGCAACGCCGGACAGGTGCTCGTTTACGGGGCCATCGGAACCATTTTCGCTTCGTTCTCCCTGGGCCGCGGCAGCAACGACGGCAGCTCTTCCTCGGTCAGCTGGACCGCCCGCCTGCTGGCGGTACCAGCGGGCCAATGGATTCTGGGCCTCGCCGGACTGGTTGTGGTGGGTGTAGGCGGCTACTTCATTTTCAAGGGAGCCACCCGCCGCTTCCGCCGGAACCTCACCGGCGTCCCCGGCGGGCTCTGGTCAAAGGCCGTGGATATCACCGGCGTGGCCGGCTTTATCGCCAAGGGAGTGTCGCTTGGCATCCTGGGGGCACTGCTCACCCTGGCCGCCGTGCAGGCGGATCCGGAGGAGTCCACCGGCCTCGACGGTGCGCTGCATACGCTGCGGGACCAGCCCTTCGGCATGGTGGCGCTGGCCGCGGTGGGTGTCGGTCTGATGCTTTACGGGCTGTACATGGGAATCATCCGCGCCCGGTTCGCCAAACTCTAGAGCCCGAAGCGCGGTGCTTCAATCACCGGGCAGGCGTCCATAACGACGTCGAGCCCTGCCGCTGCTGCACGCGCGGCTGCCGCTTCGTCCACCACGCCGAGCTGCATCCAGACAGCCTTGGCGCCGACTTCGATGGCCTGGTCCACAATGTCACCCACGCGGGCGGAATTCACGAAACAATCGACCACGTCGATGCTTCCCGGGATTTCGCTGAGCCGGCGGTAACCCTTGTTGCCGTGCACGTCATCGCCCTTCAGGCTCACGGGAATGATCTCCATGCCCAGATGGTCCTGGACAAAGCGGGAGACGCCGACGGCGGGGCGGAGCGGGTTATTGGACAACCCCACGATCGCCCACCGGGCCGGCTTGTTCCGGAGCAACCGCTCGATTACCGCAGGGTCGTTGACGTGTGCGCTGCTGTCACCGTTGAACTGGAACATCTGCCGTCCTTTGCCGAGCCCGAAGATTGGGCTTCAGCTTACGCCCGGGGCGGCCTAGCTCAGGAAAGACTCGATGGCATCGGTCAGGGCCGCGTCGGGGACACCGCCGGTATCCGATTCCAGCAGCAGGAACTCCCCCGAGTCCAAGGCCTCGGCGGTCTGGCGTGCCAGGTCCTGGGTATCGTCGCCGCTGCCGCTGCCGGCCATCACGAGAACGGGGATGCGGACGCCGGCGAGGCCCTCAATCTCGGTCTGCAGGACCATCAGTTCGTCCTCCCCGTCAGCGAGGGACAGGGTGGGTTCCAGGGCCACCACCCGGCTGACCACCGTGGATTCCTCGGCGGCCCTCAGGGCCAGGAATGCCCCTTCATCAAACCCGTAAAGGTCGGTTGTTCCTCCCGCCACTTGGAGGACAGCCAGCAGGTCATCAACGTCCGACTCCGCGGTGTATTCCTCGCCCATGCCGCTTTCCCCGATACCCCGGCGGTCATAGGTGTAGACCGTGTGGTTTTTCGAGAGGGCGTCCGCCAGGACCACCGTCGCGGGGCTGCTGCGGTGCGCCAGCAAGGGTCCCACAATCGCCAGCGGCGGGCCGCTGCCCTGCCGGGACCACGCAATGGGTGTTCCATCGGCGGACATCACGATTCCGGAGGCACCCGAAGCTGATTCCATGGCCGGCTCCCTGCTGGTTGGGGGTAGGAAGATGCTGGAGAGCTGATGGGCCCGCCTTAACGCACCGTGTTCCAAAATTAGGAGCCGACGGCGCGCGAGGTCAATGCCCGCAGGCGGCAGGTGCACGGAAGTGCCGCAGACGGCAGGACCGGCGACGGCGCCGAACATTTCCTTATGTGAACGGGCGCACCTGCCCGGGCTTGTCGGATCCGCGGATCCGGCGTTTAGTAGTCCTTGACCATCCCGAGCGGCTGAGAGACCTGGATCGATGAAGCCGCAGCAACCCTGGTTGCCGCATTTCCTCCTTGAGAGGCGGCAATAACGAGGCTGGTGTCGCAGGAAGCCGTTATCCCGGCTCAGGACACTTTCCGTAGGGTGCTACTGCCAGGTTCGATGGAGCGTTCCTATGACTGCAGTATTGCCCTCTTCCACGTCCACCCCGCCTTCGCGCACCGGACGGCCCGCCCCCAACGGGGCAGCCCTGCCGGTGCGATTCGCCGGGCTCAGCCGCAGTTTCGGCACCGGCCCGGATGAACACGTTGTCCTTCGGGACATTACCTTTGACATCCATCCCGGCGAGGTGCTGGCCATCCTCGGCCCCAGCGGCTGCGGCAAGTCCACGCTGCTGCGTGCAGCTGCCGGCCTGGATCTTCCGACGTCCGGCAGTGTCCTGATTGACGGCAGTACCGTCAACGGAATCGATGACCGCTGCGCCGTCGCCTTCCAGGAACCGCGGCTGCTGCCGTGGCAGACCCTGCAGGCCAACATTGCGATCGGACTCCCGAAGTCCGCGAGCGCCAGCCGGGGGAAGGCCAAAGTTGCCGAGCTCCTGGACCTGGTGGGCCTGTCCGCCTTCGCCAAGCACCGGCCGCGGGCGGTTTCCGGAGGCATGGCCCAACGGACTTCCCTGGCCCGTGCCCTCGCCCGGGAACCCGGCGTTTTGCTGCTCGATGAACCCTTTGGCGCCCTGGACGCGCTGACCCGGCTGAAGATGCAGGACCTACTGCTCACCCTGCACCGGGCTGCGCCTGCCACCGTGCTGCTGGTTACCCACGACGTAGATGAAGCCCTGCAGCTGGCGGACCGCATCATTGTCCTCGGCCCCGAGGACACTGCTCCCGGCGCCACCATCACCGAGGTTGTCACCGTCCCCGGCCGTCGGCCCCGGGACCGCGCCTCGGCGGAGCTGGCCCGAATGCGCGGCGAGCTCCTCGCCCTGCTCGGCGTAGAGCGCCACTAGCCCTCCCACGCCTCCCAGGCCCTTCGCAACGGGCACCGCCCCGCCCCGTCAGGGCAGGCACCCCGCTGCCCTCTCCACACGCACACCCTAACTGCGCTTTTGCGCACCCTCCTCCCGTAAGGAACCATCATGAACAGCCGTTCCCACCTGTCCCGTCCGTCCCGCCTCCCCCGCCGGACGCCCCGCATGCTCGCCGCCGTCGCGGCTGCCGCCGCGCTCGCCCTCACCGGATGCGTTGCCGGGGAAGACACCACCGGCGCCTCCGCCGTAGAGGAGGCCGACGGCGGGACGCTCACGCTCGACTTCGCCACGTATAACCCGCTGAGCCTGATCATCAAGGACCAGGGCTGGCTGGAGGACGCTTTGGCCGATGACGGGGTCGCGGTGGAATGGGTCCAGTCCGCCGGCTCCAACAAGGCCAACGAGAACCTGCGTTCGGGTGCGATCGACGTCGGCTCCACCGCTGGTTCGGCCGCCTTGCTCAACCGGGCCAACGGCTCCCCGATCAAGGTGATTGACGTCTTCTCCCAGCCCGAATGGTCGGCCCTGGTGGTCGGTCCCGATTCCGACATCAGCTCGGTAGCCGATCTGGCAGGCAAATCCGTGGCCGCAACCAAGGGCACCGACCCCTACTTCTTCCTGGTCCAGGCGCTGGACGAGGCAGGGCTGAGCCTCTCCGACATCACCGTGGAGCAGTTGCAGCATGCCGACGGCCGCGCTGCACTGGAGAACGGGTCAGTGGATGCCTGGGCCGGACTGGATCCGATCATGGCCGGAGCCGAGCAGAACGGTTCCCGCCTGGCCTACCGCAACCTGGACTTCAATACCTACGGGCTCCTCGCAGCGAACGAGTCCTTCCTGTCGGAAGACCCCGAGCAGGCGCAGGCCGTGGTCAACGCGTACGAAAAGGCCCGTGCCTGGGCGGCAGCAAATCCCGGTGAAACCGCGCAGATCCTGGCCGACGTGGCCGGGCTGGACCCCGCCGTCGCCCAAACGGTGATCGGCGAGCGCAGCAACCTTGACGTAGATCCCGCACCCGGGGAAGCCCAGCGCAGCGTCCTGGCGAAGATCGGCCCCACGTTGGTGGAGACCGGTGACGTGGCCAGCCAGGAGCAGGTCGACGACGCCCTGGCCAGTCTCCTCGATGACTCCTATGTGCGGAACGCAGATCCGGATTCACTGGGAGCCTCCTCATGAGCACCCCGGCCACGTCCACGGCTCCGGCCCCAGCCCGCACCCACACCCGCAAAGCCTCCCTTCGAACACCGGCAGCTTCAAAGGCCACTTGGCCGGACCGACGGCTTCCCCGGCTCGGACTGGGCCTGTTCGTCCCGGTGCTGCTGCTCGCGGCCTGGCATCTCACCTCAACCACCGGCGTCTTCAGCGCCGTGCAGCTTCCCTCCCCCGCGGCGGTCTATTCCGCTGCCGCGGACCTGGTGCAGCGCGGCCAACTGGTTGGCCACATCGCCATCTCCACCCAGCGGGTGCTGACCGGCTTTGCCATCGGTTCCGCCCTGGGACTGATCCTTGGCGCCCTGCTGGGCCTGTCCCGGCTGGCCGATGCCCTGCTGGGCCCGGTCATCGGAGCCCTCCGGGCGGTTCCCTCCCTGGCATGGGTACCGCTGCTGATCCTCTGGATGAAAATCGGCGAGGATTCCAAGATCACGCTGATCACCATCGGCGCGTTCTTTCCGGTCTTCACCACCGTTGCGCTGGCCCTGCGCCACGTGGACCGGAACCTGGTGGAGGCAGCCCGCGCCTTCGGGCTCCGCGGCGTGAAGCTGCTGACCACCGTGCAGTTGCCGGCCGTGGTACCGGCCGTTTTCTCCGGCCTGCGGCTCGCACTCGCCCAGTCCTGGCTGTTCCTGGTTGCGGCGGAACTGATTGCGTCCTCGATGGGGCTCGGCTTCCTGCTGATGGACTCGCAGAACAACGGCCGGACCGACCGCATGTTCCTGGCCATCATCACACTGGCCGTCATCGGCAAAGCCACCGATGCCCTGCTGGGAATCGCGGAGAGGAAGGCGGTGCGGAAATGGGCCTGATCTCCGTACTGGCCGCCGCTGGGACCTCCCCGGACCCTGTCACCGAAACCGAACGTATTGCATTCTGGGAGTCTGCGGCCCGCCGCCTGCAGTGGGACGAGCCCTGGCATACCGCCCATTCCTTCCAAAGGCCGCAGCGTCTCAGCGGCACAGAGGTCCCGGAAGCAGAGGCGGAGTACACCGTTCCGAGTATCGAGTGGTTTGCCGGGGGCCGCCTGAATGCCGCCGTGAACTGCGTGGACCGGCACATGGCAGCCGGGCACGGCAGCCGGGTTGCCCTCCACTTCGAGGGCGAACCCGGAGACCGCCGCTCCGTCACCTACGCCGAACTGCTGCAGCAGGTCTGCCGTGCCGCCAACGCCCTGCAGGCCCTGGGCGTAGGCGCCGGTGACCGGGTGGTGATCTATCTGCCCGTCCTCGTCGAGACCATTGTCATCACCCTGGCCTGCGCACGGATCGGGGCAGTGCACTCGCTGGTGTTCGGCGGGTTCTCCGCCGAGGCGCTGAAGTTCCGCGTCCGGGACACCGGTGCGAAACTGCTGGTCACCACGGACGGCCAGTACCGACGCGGCAGTGCCGTACCAGTGAAGGACAATGCGGATGCAGCCGTCGCCGATGCCGCCTCCGTTGAGCACGTCCTGGTGATCCGGCGGACCGGATCTCCGGTTCGCTGGGTGCACGGCCGCGATGTGTGGTGGCACGAGAGCGTGGACACGGCGTCGGACGTCCATGAAGCCGGCACGTTCGACGCCGAGTCGCCGCTGTTCATCATTTACACCTCCGGCACCACCGGCCGGCCGAAGGGCCTGGTCCACACCACCGGCGGCTACCTGACCCAGGCCGCACAGAGCTACGACTACCTCTTCAGCCATCCGGACCCCGCCCAGCGGTCAGCCGACGTGCACTGGTGCACCGCGGACCTGGCGTGGGTCACTGCGCACACCTATGAGATCTACGGACCCCTCGCCAACGGCGCCACCCAGGTGATCTTCGAAGGCACCCCGGACACCCCGCACCCGGGCCGGCACCTTGAAATCATCGAACGCTACGGGGTCACCAGCTACTACACGGCCCCCACCCTGGTGCGTTCCCTGATGGGGTGGTTTCCCGACGGCGTCCCGCCGCGCTATGACCTCTCCTCGATCCGCCTGCTCGGCACCGTCGGCGAAGCGGTGAACCCGGAGGCCTGGCGCTGGTTCCGGGAGCAGTTCGGCCGGGGCGAGGTTCCGATGCTGGATACCTGGTGGCAGTCCGAAACGGGTGCCGCCATCCTCACCCCGCGGCCCACCGACCGCACGTTTAAACCCGGCTGCGCCTCGCGCCCCATGCCCGGAGTCGGCACCCGGGTAGTGGACGGCAACGGGTCCCCGGTCCCGCCGAATACCCAGGGCCTCATTGTCGTGGACCGGCCCGGACCCGGCATGGCCCGCACGGTATGGGGAGACCCGCAGCGCTATCTCGATTCCTACTGGCGGCAGTACGCACGGCAGGGATGGTTCCTGGCGGGCGACGGCGCCCGCTCCGACCCCGACGGCGACACCTGGATCCTGGGACGGGTGGACGACGTGCTGAATGTTTCCGGGCACCGGCTCTCCACCATCGAAATCGAATCTGCCCTGGTGTCCCACCCCTGGGTGGTCGAAGCCGGCGTCTGCCCGGTTACCGATTCCCGCACCGGGCACGCAGTCGTTGCCTTCGTGGTGCTCACGGAGGCAGCGGAGGCCGCACGCGCCGGCGACGTGCTGCGGGCCCACGTGGCCGGGGAGATCGGACCGATAGCCCGGCCCGCCGCCGTCGTTGTGGTTCCCGATGTGCCCAAGACGCGCTCCGGAAAGATCCTGCGCCGCCTGCTGGCCGAGCTGTTTGAGGGCGCACCGCTGGGCGACACCAGCAGCCTCCAGAACGAGCCGTGCATCGCGCCGATCAGGGCAATTTGCGCGGCTCGGCGCGAAGGGACGGCCTAATGCTTCCTGGTCAGCGTGATCCGGTCCATCACCACGGAACCGCCCATTTCCTCCTGGACCCGCAGGAATTCCGTGGGCGAGACTTCCAGGACCATGGTCCCGGGGCGGGGAACCAGCAGGTCCTCGTGTCCGCCGTCCATCAGTTCCAGCAGCAGCTGGGTGGCCTCGGCCTGGGACATCGCCTTAGTGAAAGCGATCGTGTGGGTGGCAGCGGCACGCCGGTAGCCGGTTTCAATCACGATTACGTACTCGTCCATCGCCCGCCACCCTCGCTTCGGTCCGCCGGCAGATCCGTGCGCCCAGCCGGCACCCGCCTGCTCCCCATTGTTTGCCTGCACTCACCAAGTTTTCAACGGTTCCCCCGTTTCCAGCCCTCTCCACTCCCAAGGAAGGAGCACTCAGCTTATGAGTGAACACCAATTCGGATTCCGCACGCGCGCCCTGCACGCCGGCGGGACCCCCGATGCCCTCCACGGTGCGCGCGCCGTTCCCATCTACCAGTCGACCTCGTTTGTCTTCAAGGACACGGACGACGCCGCCAATCTGTTCTCGCTGCAGAAGTACGGCAGCATCTACTCGCGGATCGGCAACCCCACGGTGGCTGCCTTCGAGGAGCGCATCGCATCGCTGGAGGGCGGGATCGGGGCGGTGGCGACGGCGTCGGGCATGTCCGCGGAATTCATCACCTTCGCCGCGCTCTGCTCCGCCGGGGACCACATCGTGGCGTCGGCCCAGCTGTACGGCGGCACCTTCACCCAGCTGGACGTGACCCTGCGCCGGTTCGGGATTGACACCACTTTCGTGGCCGGCACCGACCCGGCTGACTATGCCGCGGCCGTACAGGAAAACACCAAGGCCGTCTACGCCGAGGTGGTGGCCAATCCCAGCGGCGAAGTAACGGACATCGAGGCCCTGGCCCGGGTGGCGCACGACGCCGGGGTGCCGCTGATCCTCGACGCCACTCTCAGCACCCCCTATCTGGTGCAGCCCTTCACCCACGGCGCGGACATCGTCATCCATTCCGCCACCAAGTTCCTGGGCGGACACGGCACCACCCTGGGCGGCGTCGTCGTGGAGAGCGGCCGGTTTAACTGGGGCAACGGTAAATTTCCGGCCATGACGGAGCCGGTGCCCAGCTACGGAAACATTTCCTGGTGGGGGAATTTCGGCGAATACGGGTTCCTGACCAAACTGCGCTCCGAACAGCTGAGGGACATCGGCCCCTCCCTCAGCGCCACCTCGGCTTTTGCCCTCCTGCAGGGAGTGGAGACGCTGGCGCAGCGGCTGGATGAGCACCTGCGCAACGCCCAGGCGGTGGCCGAATGGCTGGAGGCGGATCCCCGGGTGTCCTGGGTCAGTTACGCAGGGCTGCCCTCACATCCGCATTACGCGCGGGCCCGGAAGTATCTGCCCAAGGGACCCGGATCGGTGTTCAGCTTCGGCGTCCGGGGCGGCCGTGCCGCGGGGCAGGCGTTCATTGAGGCGCTCCAGCTGGCCTCGCATCTGGCGAACGTGGGCGATTCCCGCACGTTGGTGATCCATCCCGGGTCCACCACGCACCAACAGCTCTCGCCGGAGCAGCTTCGCAGTGCAGGAGTACCCGAGGACCTGATCCGGATTTCCGTTGGCCTTGAGGACCTGGAGGACATTCTCTGGGACCTGGACCAGGCATTGTCGGTGGCCTGCGGGGACGCGGGCAGCCAGAGAGTTTCCGCCGCCGTACCCGTCCTCGAGGAGGCCGCCCATGTCCGCTGACACTGCTGCGCAGGTTCGTTCCTGGATTGGACCAACGGCGCCGGAACGGCTGGCGTTGCTGCGCTCGGCCGAATCCATCGCCATTGTCGGTGCGTCGGCCAAGGCCTCCCGGGCGTCCTACTTCGTTGCCACCTATCTGCTCTCCTCCTCGCGGTACCGGGTCTATTTCGTGAACCCGGCAGTGAAGGAGATCCTGGGCCGGCCGGTGTTTCCCTCGCTGGCGGACCTCCCGGAGGCGCCGGACATCGTGGACGTGTTCCGCCGCCACGAGGACCTGCCCTCAGTGCTGGCCGAGGCCCGGACGGCCGGCGCGAAAACGCTGTGGCTGCAACTGGGATCCTGGCACGAGGAGGTGGCCCGGGACGCCGAACAATCCGGATTAAAGGTGGTGATGGACCGCTGCGTAAAGATCGAGCATGCGCGCTTCCACGGCGGCTTGAACCTGGCCGGCTTTAATACCGGGGTGATCTCCTCAAAACGGCAGCTGACCGCGCAGTGACCGTGCCGGCGCTGAACGCCTAGCGGTCCCGGCCGGACTGGCCGCTGCCGTGGGAGTTGGCCCCGCCATTGCCCCGGCCGTTTCCCGGGCCCGAGTCCTGGCGTGATGATCCACGGTCACCGGCGGGATCCGCTCCGGCTCGCTTGGAGTCTTGTCCCCGGCCTGCGGCATTGGGGTTCCCGTGAAGGTCGTCGCCGCGAGGCGGGTCCGGAACAATTGCTTTGCCGCCCCCAATGCCCGGAAGCGGCGGGTTGCCCGGCTCCACGCCCGGAGCGGGGACGATAGCCGGGGTCGGCGCCGGTTCCGGCTCCGGAGCGGGGACGGGCACAGGTACCGGGACGGCTTCCACGATCGGCGCGGGCTCCGGTGCCGGAACGGCAGCAGGGGGCAGCGGATCCGTGACGGCCTCCGGGGCGGCGGGCTCGGCTCGTTCCAGCGTGGGCGTTTCCGGGGTGAAGGTGACCTCGGGAGTCGGATCCGCTCGGATCAGGAAGTCAGGGTTGGCCGCCACGCCGCCTGCACCGACGGCCATGGCCCCGATCAGGGCTGCACCGAGAATCATGCCGCGGCCGCGCCGAGCCCGGGGGCGAAGCGGCACGGGGTTGCCGGCAAAAAGGGCAGCCAGCTCTCCGTCCGGTTCCGGCGCGGGGACGCGGGACTGCATGCGCAGCGCGAGCAGCTGCTCAACCAGCTCGGGGGACTCCTCCACGCCGGCTTCCGCCAGGAGGCCGCGGACGTGGAGCGTGTCCTGCGCTTCAGGATGCTCGTTCATTGTCCGGTACCTCCTTCCGTTCGAGTTGGTTCTTGAGTACGCCCAGTGCGCGGCGCTGAAGCTGCTTGACCGCTCCGGCACTGCGTCCCATGATCTTCGCCGATTCTTCAATGGAAAGATCGGCCACTACACGCAGAAGCAGGACTTCCTGTTGCTGCGCCGTGAGCCCTTCCAGCAGTGCTGCGGCTCCGGCATCGGCGCCGAGCACGCTTTCCTCGGCGGATTCTGCTTCACGGCGGTCCAGCTCCGGATCAAACACGGCCATCACCGGCTCACGCTCGCGCCGTCGAACGTCGTCCACCATGCGGGCGTGGGCGACGGAGAAAGCGAAGGTCCGGGCGCCGCGGAGCCCTCCCTTAAGCGTGTCCAGCTTGGAGAACAGTGTCAGGAAGACTTCCTGCGTGAGCGCTTCGGGGTCGTCGCACCCCTTGGAGCGGAGGTAGCCGAGGATGCCGGGCGCGAAGTCGTCGTAGATTTCCCGCAAAGCCGCCGGTTTTCGGGCACGCGCATCACGGAGCGTTTGCTCAGTAAGCGGTGCAGGCACGGCGGATTCACTTTCCTGGGAAGCGGGAGTGGTCCAAATGCTACCGTGTCCGTCGCCGTTGACATGCGTGCAACGGCCGCACCGATGCTCGTTGGGGGGATAAGCCTCGGCGCGGCCGTTACAAACAGGTAATCGTGAACGGGTAGGAAAAGGTTACGCACCACGCGGAAAATCTTTTCAGCGCCGGTCTCCCGGACCTAGTGCGCCTCCACAATCCGCGCATTTCCGGCAAAACGGCGGTTCTTCAACACCGGGAGGAACTGGCGGACGTCGTCGATCCGCTGACGGGTGACGTCTGCCGTCACCACCGCCTCACGCTCGTCCTCCAGCGCCGCCTGCGGCACTCCCATGGGGTCCAAAATGACGGAGTGGCCCACGGTATGCCGGCTGGAGGTACCGGCCGCCGCGACCCACAGGGTGTTTTCGATGGCGCGGGCCTTGAGCAGGGTTTCCCAGTGGTCGATCTTGTGCTCGCCCTTGAACCAGGCCGCCGGCACAGCCAGCAGATCTGCGTCCAGGTCGGCGAGCGCCCGGGCCAGCTCCGGGAAGCGCAGGTCATAGCAGGTCATGACCCCCACCCGGAGGTCCCCTACCTGCATAACCTTCACGCCGCCGTCGCCCGGTTTGATCCGGGTCGATTCGGCGTAGGAGAACGCGTCGTAGAGGTGCAGCTTGCGGTACGTGTCCACAATCCGTCCGGTCGCATCGATGAGGACCAGGGTGTTGAAGGGCCGTTCCTCACCGCTGGACTCATAGCCGCCGGCGATCACCGCGATCTCCAGCTCGGCGGCGAGCAGGGACAGCTGGGAGACAAAAGTGGTCCAGGAGGCGTCGACGGCGGCGGCCAGGGTTCCTTCCACCTTCCCGATGCTGAACATGGATTCCTCGGGGAAAATGATCAGCTCCGATCCCTCGGCGCGTGCCTTGCCGGCCAGGGAGCGCATGGTGTCCAGGTTCTCCCGGACCCCACCGGCGGGGCTGAACTGACCGACGCTGACTTTCACGGGAAACCACCTTCACTTCGGGCTGGGTTGCTCCCAGCCTAGAGCAGGTCAGCGTTGTTCTGCAGGATCCTCCGTGAAGCGGGAGATCGGTGACGGGTGCCGCAGCCGCACCAATCCCGGCCGCTATCCGCCGTCCTGGGTGGCCCAGAACTGCAGTATGGTCCGGGTGACCTCCTTCGGAGCCACGAGCAGCGGCGCGACGTGTCCACCACCTGCCACAGGAACGAATTGACCGGCAGGCAACGAACGGGCCGCCTGTTCCGCCTCCCCGGCGTCGTTCATGGCATCATCCCGGCCGGCCATCAACAGTGTCGGCACCTGCAGCCGAGGCAGGACCGGGCGGAGGTCCGGACGGCGAAGCATCAGCGAGCGCATAGCCCAGTACTTGCCCCGCCTGTCGCCGCGTTGAAAGGCGGCGGCAACAATTGAAGCAGCTGAAGGCGCGCTCGCGGCGGCTCCTGGCCCAACCAGTGCTTCCACCACCGTTTTGCTAAACGGTCCCGGCCCCAGAATCCGGTACAGCCGGACGAGGAGTGCGGTCTTCCGGCGGTCGGCCGCTGGCAGCGGATAAGCCGGGGTGCCGATGGCCGTCAAGGTCCTGATGCGGGCGGGAAAACCATCCGCCAGGAGTATGCCCACGTGTCCGCCCCAGGCGTTGCCCACCCAATCGACCGGGGCGGCAACCTGCAGGGCGTCCATCACCTGCACCGCCGCTGTGGCGCAGTCCTGCAGGGAATAGAACCTTCGGGGACCTGGACTGTCTCCATGACCGGGACCGTCCACCAGGAACAGCTCGCGCCCGTCCCCCAGCTCTTGGGTGACGAGGTCAAAAGTCTCTGAATCAACGAACATGCTGTGCCACAGGAACACCGGCGGGCCCACGCCGATCCGGCGGATTTTGATGGGGGCCAACAGCCGTAGGGACCACGGTTGACGTTGTTTTCGTATCCACGCCCGCCTCCTAAGAACGGATCCTTGGAATGCTTCGGATTCCGAAGCTTGTGCCCTAGACTTTCCACCATGTCACTGCCGCCGTCAAGAGGTTCCGCTACCGAAAATCCGAACCGAAGGCGGCTCCCCGTCGGCCAGCTCCTGGTCCGCCTCCTGGCCGAATTCCGACGTGTTCTGCTGGAAGAGGCAGACCGGCACGGATACGGGGATCTCCGCCCCGCCCACCTGCAGATCACCGGCAATATAGGCACGAAGGGAATCCGTCTGACGGCCCTCGCAGCAAGGGCGCAGCTCAGCCTCGCCGCCACATCGGAACTGGTGAATGAGCTGCAGAGTCTCGGATACCTGATGCGCAAGCCCGACCCCGCGGACGCACGGGCAAAACTGATCCTGCCAACCCCGCGGGGGCTGCAGCTGCTCCGCGACGCGTCGGACAAGGTTCGTGAACTGGAACAACTGTGGGGAACATACGCCGGCGAGCAACACTTCGAAGCGGCGATGTGGACTCTCCAGGACATCCTGGACGCTACTAGACGGCGGGACGGGAACGGATAGACCGAGCGGCGGCGGGCGTCGAGGCGTATCCCCTCCGCTCCCCTAGACTTGGGCCGCATGGATGAAATCACTGCCCCCGTTGACCTCGGCTCGCCTGCCGGGGTGCTGAATCCGGCAGCCGTGGGCTTTGCCCGCAGCGCCCTGCACCGTCCCGTGGTTCCCTCCGGCGCCAAGGGCGGTTGGCGGACCAAGCGCTGGGAGTACTGGGGCATCCTCACGCCCGAACTTGCCGTCGGCCTGACCATTGCCCACCTGGATTACGCCTCCACCCTGCAGCTGTACGTGTTCGAACGCAGCACGGGCAAGGAGACCAGCCTTGAGCCGCTGAAGATCCTGCCCTCCTACGCGGATGTCTCCCTGCCGGATACGCTGCCGCCGCTCACTGCCTTCGGCGCCTTTGGCGGTGCCGGCCTGCGTTTCCACGACGCCGACGGCGGCACCCGCCTGCAGGCCTCGTCGCCGCGGATCACCGCAGACCTGTTCGCCGAAGCGGACGGGGATGTCCTCGGCGTGGTGGTGCCGTGGTCAGCGAGCCGGTACCAGTACACGCTGAAGGACGTCGCCCGCCGGGTTTCGGGCACCGTCACCGTGGACGGGCGCGAGTATCCTGTCGGCGGAGAAGACTCGTTTGCCGTGCTGGACCGCGGCCGCGGACGCTGGCCGTACTCGCAGCGCTGGAACTGGGGTGTCGGCTCGGGCACGGTGGACGGCACCCGGCTGGGACTGCAGGTCGGCGGAAAGTGGACCGCCAACACGCCGGCCACGGAGAACGCCCTGATCGTGGACGGGCAGCTGCACCATTACGACGGCGAACTGGAGTTTGAGTACGATCTCGCCGATCCGGCGTCGACCTGGCGGGTGCACGGACCGTGGGTCGATGCCACTCTCACCCCGTTCCACCGTCGCACCGCGGCAACGAACGCCGTCGTGATCAGCGCCCGGACCTGGCAGGCCTTCGGCACCTGGAGTGGAACGGCCCGCACCCCGGACGGCACCGAGTATTCCCTGAACGGGCTGGGCGGGTGGATCGAGGAGGCCCGGAACCGCTGGTAGACGCACGAAAGGCCCCCAGCCTCAAGGGCTGGGGGCCTTCCGTGCGTGGCGGCGTTACTCGTTGATGAGGTCCCGCACCACGATGGTCTGGTCGCGGTCCGGACCCACGCCGATGGCGGAGAACCGGGTGCCGGACATCTTTTCCAGCGCCAGCACGTAGTTCCGGGCGTTGTCCGGGAGGTCCTCAAGGGTCTTGGCCCCGGTGATGTCCTCGGTCCAGCCGTCAAAGTACTCGAAGATCGGCTTGGCGTGGTGGAAGTCGGTCTGCGTCATCGGCATCTCGTCGAACCGCACACCGTCGACGTCGTACGCCACGCACACCGGGATCTTCTCGATGCCGGTCAGCACATCCAGCTTGGTCACGAAGTAGTCCGTGAAGCCGTTGACGCGGGAAGCGTGGCGGGCCAGGACGGCGTCGTACCAGCCGCAGCGGCGCGGGCGGCCGGTGTTCACACCGAACTCGCCGCCGGTCTTCTGCAGGTACAGGCCCATGTCATCAAACAGTTCGGTGGGGAACGGGCCGGCACCGACGCGGGTGGTGTAGGCCTTGATGATGCCCACGGAGCGGGTGATCCGGGTGGGGCCGATACCCGAGCCCACGGACGCGCCGCCCGCGGTCGGATTGGAGGACGTGACAAACGGGTAGGTGCCGTGGTCCACGTCCAGGAACGTGGCCTGGCCGCCCTCCATGAGGATGACCTTGCCCTCGTCCAGGGCGGAGTTCAGCTCATAGGTGGAGTCGATGACCATGGGACGCAGCCGGTCCGCGTAGGAAAGGAAGTACTGGACCACCTCTTCGGCGTCGATATCGCGGCGGTTGTAGACCTTCAGCAGCAGCTGGTTCTTCTGCTTCAGTGAGCCTTCGACCTTCTGGCGCAGGATGGACTCGTCAAAGATGTCCTGGACACGGATACCCAGCCGGGCCACCTTGTCCATGTAGGCCGGGCCGATGCCGCGTCCGGTGGTGCCGATGGCACGCTTGCCCAGGAAGCGCTCGGTGACCTTGTCCATTACCTGGTGGAACGGGGCCACCAGGTGGGCGTTGGCGGAAATCCGGAGCTTGGACGTATCCGCACCGCGGGATTCGAGGCCGTCGATCTCGGCGAAGAGAGCCTCAAGGTTCACCACGCAGCCGTTGCCGATCACCGGAATCGCGTTGGGGCTGAGGATGCCTGCGGGCAGCAGCTTGAGTTCGTATTTTTCACCGCCGACGACGACGGTGTGGCCGGCATTGTTTCCGCCGTTGGGTTTGACGACGTAATCGACGCGGCCGCCGAGCAGGTCGGTGGCCTTACCTTTACCTTCGTCGCCCCACTGGGCGCCGACGATGACAATAGCTGGCATGGGATCCTCCCCCATTAGATACGGGACGGAGCTGCTTGGTTGCAGATCCGCTACCGTGCATGAGAACGCCCCTGAACTCGCGTCTCCTGCCTTACGGCGTACCTCGGCGCAAGTTGCGGGGCTCTTACCTGCCAAGTTTAGCCGATCATGCTGTTGCTCACTTGAAAATACGCTGCAGGGGCATCTATCTGCGGTGCTTCGCAGGTAGCGTAGCCAAATGGACCGATTACGCGGCTACATTGCAGGGCTGGGCACTGCCTCCGGCACAAGGCTGGTGGTTGGGCACTGGCTCGATTCCCCGCTGGGCGCTTTCACCGACGTGATGGCCGAGGACGACGCCGGCGTGCGGACGCTGCTGGCCCCGTCCGAGGCTGCGGCCCGGTATATCGGCGAAACCTACAATTTCGACCGGACCGTGGTGGCACCCGTGGACGCAGTCCTTTCTCCGGAGGCGCTCCGGGTGGCCGCAGGACCGCTGCGGCTGGAGGTCGTGTTGGGGCCGGTGACCTTCCTGGGCCGGGTATTGGAGCATGTGCCGGGTCCGCTGGCCGTGGCTCCGTGGTGGCTTCGGCTGATCAATCCCGTCGCCAAGCTGCTGGCTCCGGGCGTGCTGACCGCCGGATCGGCGGGCGGCGGGCGGCGGGAGTTCTACGGCGTCCGGTCCATCCGTTCGCTGGTGTCCGCTACCGCCGCGTGGGACGGCGCCGATCTGGGCGGGCTGCGTCCAGTCGAACCGCCCGTAAACTTCGGCTTCAGTTCCGTTCCGGCTGCCCCTCGGATTGTCGCCGTCACCACCACCATCCTGCCCTGAGTGCAGGTTTCCGACTTGGATTTCCGGATGCTTCCTGGAATCCCTGCGTTGGGGCTGCCTCCGCTCCCTCTGACCCTGCGCTTTGTCGGGGCTCCTGCGCTTTGTCCGGGACCCTGCGCTTTGTCCGGGACCCTGCGCTTTGTCCGGGTCCTGCGCTTTGTCCGGACTCCTGCACTTTGTCCGAATCCCCGCGCCGCGCAGCGAAGGGATCCGGACAAACCGAAGGGATTGGGACATAGCGGAGGGATTTGACGGGATTCGGCGCCATTCGATGCCAGCCCGGTCCATTTCTGTCCGACGAAGCTGTTGCATGCAGGCAACCTTTGCCCCGGCGAACTAATACGGGTTCGGCGGACCCAATTTCGTACGGAGGGGGAGCGTACCGATTCCGCGCTCCATACGCTTTCAAAGTCATCCAATACCTGGATGCCCTTCTTTACTCAGAAAGCAGGGAATCACATGAAAAAGACGACAACGGGCCTCGCTCTGACCGCCCTCACCGGATTCGGGCTCCTTTCGGCAACACCCGCGCTGGCCGCACAGCCACCGGTGCCGCCGCCTCCACCCATGCCGTACGCCAACTGCACCGAGGCAGCAGCGGACGGCGTCTACAACATCCCCTCCACGCACCCGCGCTACGGCGCCTGGCTGGACAACGACATGGACGGTATCGGATGTGAGGATTCCTCCCGGCCCATGCCCCAGCCGCAGGGTCATATGGACAGCAACGGGACCTGGATTCCGTCTTATGTGGAACCAATGCCCGCCCAGGTAGGCAGGGTGCCCGCCGGCGGCGCCAACACCGGCATCACGCAGGAGCCGGAGGAGTCCAGCGCCGGAGTCCTCGCCCTTGGCGGCGGCCTGGTGCTCGCGGCGGCAGCAGGCGGCACCTTCATGGTGCGGCGGCGGCTCGCCGGACAGGAATAAGCAGAAACAGGCAAGCAGGTAAACATGGGGAACACTCAGCGCGGCCGCCGCAGAAGCCTTGGTTTGGCTGCGGCGGCCGCACTTCTCTTTGCAGGGGCCGGCAGCGCCGGGCCCGTAGGCGTTCGCGACGCTGCAGCAACAACAGCACTTGCCCCGGCTCCCGTTCCCGGTGCCCTCAGCTCCCCGGCGCCAGGCGCGCCAGCACCAACCGGTACCGAAACAGCTGTCCCGGTGCCCGCTCCGTCGTCTGCGCCGACGACAATGCCCGCCGCGCCCGCGGCTCCAAGTGTGGGAATGCCGGAATCCGCACCGGCGACGTTGCGCATCCCATCCATCGGGGCATCGTCGAGACTTATCCGCCTGGGCCTGGACGACGACGGCGCGCTGCAGGTCCCTCCGGGCAAAGCGGGTTCACCTGCCGGCTGGTACGAGCATTCCCCGACCCCGGGTGAACCGGGTCCGGCCGTGCTGCTGGGCCATGTGAATGCCGAGGGAGGCGGGCCCGGGATTTTCGCCGACCTCCGCCGGCTCTCCCCCGGCGACCGGATTGAAGTTGTCCGGGAAGACGGCAGCACGGCCGTTTTCACGGTGCGCAGCGGCGAGCAGTATCCCAAGGACAACTTCCCCACGTCGCAGGTGTACGGCAACACTGCCGGGCCGGAACTCCGCCTGATTACCTGCGATGGCTACGATCCGAAAACCGGGCACTTTGATGACAATTTCGTGGTGTACGCCGCGATGGTTCCCTGAAGCTGCACTGCCTTCCCCCTGCACTGCCGTCCTCCTGCACTGCCTTCCTGCTGCACTAGGGTCGTGGGTAACAGCGGCTCCGTTAGCGGAACAGTCAGGACGGTGCAGAGTTTCAGGGGGAAATAATGGGTAAACCGGCTTTTCGTTTCGGCGGTGCCCAAGGAAGGCCAAAGAATAAGCGGAAAATTGCGCGGCGTGAGGCATCGTCTTTTTTGGCCGCACTGATCTGCCTGGTGCTGGGCGGCTTTTCCCTCCAATGGGACATCACCGATGTCCGGGATGACGAGCGCCTTCTTGCAGAGGGCCTGCAGGCTCAGGGCGTTGTTATGCGCACTTACGAGGAGCGGCGCGGAACAGCACGGTACGGGTACAACGAGACCGTGGCTTCGATCATTTATTCACCCTCCAATGGGAACGAAGTCCTAATCACCCATACGGTGCGGAAGGCACCAACCGAGGGCCTTGAGGACCAAGAGGTAACCCTGTTCTACAACCCGGCTGACCCGTCCGAAGCTGTTGTCGAAGAATGGCGTGACGGGTACGACTGGATGACCGCGGGGGCAGTCCTGTTTTTGGCCGGGGGTGCCTTCACCGTGGGGGCAGGTACGCGCTCGTATATCAGGGGGCGCCGGAAGCCGGCGGGCCAACCGCTCTAAATCAGGTTTCGGTGCTGCGGACCGGCTGGCGCAGCACCGTCCGCAGCTTCTCGGGAGCGGCCCGCCGCGGGTCGCTGAGGTACACCTCGTGGTGGTCGCCGTTGAACGTCAGTCCGCGCTCGGGCATCCAGGAGTCGTGCAGCCGGGCCAGGACCGGGCCCTCGGCGTCGTAGGGCCCGACAAAAAGGATCTGCGCCGCGAGACCCTCCGTGAGCGTCAGCAACCGGACATCTTCCAACCCGGGAACCTTCTTCTTGGCGGCAACCGAGGCAACAGCCGCGTCCACCATCTCCGGGGTGATCCACTCCGGCTGCGCAATGAGCATGGTCCAGTCCCAGGCGCTTTTGTCGCGGCGGACAAAGGCCGCCGGGTCCTCGGCACGCCACAGTCCTTCCAGCGGACCGACGGTAAAGTCCGCCTCCAGCTCATCCTTCGAGGCGAACTTCAGTGAATACGCCACCGGATAAAGGCATTCGAGGGCACGGGTGTATTCGGGCGAGGTGTTGGGGTCACCGTGTCCGTCTACGGCGAGGTAGTGCATGATCGGCACGTCCACCAGCGTGAAGTCCCGGCCGCCGGGCGAATAGAGCTCGGGGTAGGAGCGTTTCAGGTCGAACTTTTCCATGCGCTGTCCACCTTTCGAGCGGCTTTCCAGCGTAGGCGGATGCGCCCGGATACCGGGAGGCCCGGCCCCGCAAGGGCATCCCGGCAGGGCCAAAAAGCAACCGCAGGCACAAAGAACGGCGGCCCCCGGAACCCCGGGGAACCGCCGTCGTTGTGGTGAGTCCGGAAGCCTACAGGCTTTCGATAGCTGCCTTGGCCTGCGGATCGGAATCGTCCAGGAACTTCCGGATCCGGTCTACTTCCTCGGTCTCCCCGATGGCCGCCGCCGCCCGGCCCAGCGCGTACAGCGAGCGCAGGAACCCGCGGTTGGGCACGTGCGACCACGGGATGGGGCCAATGCCGCGCCAGCCGGCACGGCGCAGGGAATCCAGTCCGCGGTGGTAGCCCACCCGGGCGTAGGCGTAGGACTCGACATTCCGGCCCTCCTCGAACGCCTCATCCGCGAGCGCGGCCCACACCTGCGAGGAGGTGGGGAACTGCGCTGCGAGGTCCACCGGTTCGTCACCGGCATCGAGGCGGGCGACGACGTCGGTCTCCTCGGGCAGATAGGTGGCGTCGGGGCCGAGGAGGTTCTTGCGGAATTCGTCTGACATTAGAGTGCCTTACCTGCCGATCCAAGGTTCTGTGCTGCTTCCACCACGCGGGCGGCCATGCCCTTTTCGGCGGCGGCACCCCAGACGCGCGGGTCGTACTGCTTCTTGTTGCCTACTTCGCCGTCCACCTTCAGCACGCCGTCGTAGTTGCGCAGCATGTGGTCCGCCACCGGGCGGGTGTAGGCGTACTGGGTGTCGGTGTCGATGTTCATTTTGACGACGCCGTAGGACACTGCGTCGGCGATCTCCTGGGCGGAGGAACCCGAGCCGCCGTGGAAGACGAGGTCGAACGGGCGGTCCTTGCCGATGGACCCGCCCACCGCGTCCTGGATTTCCTTAAGGATTTCCGGGCGCAGCTTCACGCCGCCGGGCTTGTACACGCCGTGGACGTTGCCGAAGGTCAGGGCAGTGATGTAGCGGCCCTTGCTGCCGTCACCGAGGGCTTCGATGGTGGCCATGCCGTCCTGGACGGTGGTGTAGAGCTTGTCGTTGATGGCGTTTTCCACACCGTCTTCTTCACCGCCGACGGTGCCGATCTCTACCTCGAGGATGATCTTGGCGGCCGCCGTGCGGGCCAGCAGTTCCTGGGCGATGCGCAGGTTGTCTTCGAGGGTTTCAGCCGAGCCGTCCCACATGTGCGAGTTGAAGATCGGGTCCTCACCGCGCTTGACGGCGGCTTCGGAGGCGGCCAGCAGCGGCAGGACGAAGTCGTCCAGTTTGTCCTTGGGGCAGTGGTCGGTGTGCAGCGCAATGTTCACGTTGTAGCTCTTGGCCACTTCCTTAGCGTAGGCAGCGAACGCGAGGGAGCCGGCGACCATGTTCTTCACCGAAGCGCCGGACCAGTAGGCCGCACCGCCGGTGGATACCTGCACAATGCCGTCCGAACCTGCTTCGGCGAAACCTGCGAGCGCGGCGTTGAGCGTCTGCGAGGAGGTGACGTTGACTGCCGGATACGCGAAGCCCCCTGCCTTGGCTCGGTCGATCATCTCGGCATAAATCTCCGGGGTTGCAATAGGCATGCTGACTCCAAGGTCGATACGGCAGGGCCTTCAGCCCTCGTTGGCTCCTTACATCCTAGCCACAAGTGTCCCTGCGGCATCAGGTCCCGGCGCCGGATTACGACGCCGGTTTCCGGGGCGCGCTCCTAGCCCACCTTCTGGCCGAATACGTGCCGGCGGATCCAGCCGTGCATCGCGATGGCGGCAGCGGAGCCGGCGTTGATGGAACGGGTGGAGCCGAACTGGGCAATGGACAGGGTGGCGTCCGCTGCGGCGTGGACTTCCGGGCTCAGGCCGGGCCCCTCCTGGCCGAAGACCAGCACGCAGTTTTCCGGGAGTTCATAGGTTTCCAGCGGCACCGAGTCCGGGAAGTTGTCGATTCCAATGATGTGCAGGCCTTCGCTGCGGGCCCACTGCACAAAGTCCTCAACGGTGGGGTGGTTGCGGATGTGCTGGTAGCGGTCGGTGACCATGGCACCGCGGCGGTTCCACCGGCGTCGTCCGATGATGTGCACTTCCTTCGCCATAAAGGCGTTGGCCGTGCGCACCACTGTGCCGATGTTGAAATCGTGCTGCCAGTTCTCGATGGCCACGTGGAACGGATGCCGCCGGGTGTCCAGGTCCGCCACAATCGCGTCGTGCTTCCAGTAGCGGTATTCGTCCACCACGTTGCGCGCGTCGCCGTTGGCCAGCAGTTCAGGGTCCCAGTGATCCCCTTCCGGCAGCGGCCCCTCCCAGGGACCCACACCCACCTGGTGCAACGGTGCGGCGGCTTCATCTACGGTGTCATCGCTGACTTCTTCGGGGCTGTCTATCACCCTTCCAGCCTAAGGTGAAAGACTGGCAACGCCCGCTTCCGGCGCCTCCGGGACAGGTTCCCTGCCGTGCGGCGCGCTGTAAGTCGAGGCAGTAATGCAGTATGCGAGAAATGGGAGACCGTGGGCGAAAACGAGAACATTGAATGCTGGCTGACGGACATGGACGGGGTCCTGGTTCACGAAAACCACCCCATCCCCGGGGCCGCTGAGCTGATTGACCGCTGGGTCTCCACATCCAAGCGGTTCCTGGTGCTGACCAACAACTCCATCTACACCCCGCGGGACCTCGCCGCACGGCTGCGTGCCTCGGGGCTGGAGGTGCCCGAAGAAAACCTCTGGACCTCCGCGCTGGCCACGGCCGAGTTCCTCAAGGACCAGGTGAAGAACTCCGGCACTCCGGGACGCTGCTTCGTGGTCGGCGAGGCCGGACTGACGACGGCGCTGCACGAGGCAGGCATGATCCTCACCGACACCTCTCCGGACTATGTGGTGCTGGGCGAGACCCGCACCTATTCCTTTGGCACCATCACCAAGGCGATCCGGCTCATCCTGGACGGCGCCCGTTTCATTGCCACCAACCCGGACGTCACGGGCCCTTCGCAGGAGGGGCCGCTCCCGGCCACCGGCGCCATTGCCGCACTGATCACGGCGGCCACCAAGATGGAGCCCTACATTGTCGGCAAGCCGAATCCCATGATGTTCCGGTCCGCCATGCGCAAGATCGACGCCCACTCCGAAACCACGGCCATGATCGGCGACCGGATGGATACCGACATCGTGGCAGGCATCGAGGCGGGACTGCACACGGTGCTGGTGCTCAGCGGCATCACCCAGCGCGAGGACGTCAACCGGTATCCGTTCCGGCCCACGCAGATCATGAACTCCGTGGCGGACCTGATCAACACCATCTAGGGAAGCACGGTCTCGGGAAGCACGGTCCAACGAAGCCCGGATGCCCTATATTCGGAAGCTGTACATGTTCATGGGGGGAACTGCAGCATGAAGTGGAAGCAAGTGTCCGCCCTGATTCCTGCATTGGTCTTGGGGGTCGCGCTGCTTCTCCTCGGCGTTGCAGGAGTTGGCGTGGGTTTCTACACCGCATATTCGGATCATCGGCTAGTGGCGAACGGCACTGCGACGGTCGGCACGGTCACTGAGGTTGACTTCGGAAAATGCGGCCGGAGGCATTCACGGTGCGCTTTTCCGACGCTGACCTATGTCGATCACCTTGGAATGAAACACTCCAAGGTCGGCCCAAAATCGAATTACAGCACCAAACGGGACGGCGCCGAAGAGACTCTTGCCGAGAGTCTCCACGGAGAGGAATTCTCCGTATTTTATGATCCCTCCAATCCCGGCAAAGCAGTGGTGGAGGGTGAGGAGAGTTCCTACTTGGCCCCATTGATTGGGTTGGTCCCCGGAGCGGTTGGCGGCGTTATTACCTACGGCATCACGGTTGTGATGGTCCATATTCGCAAAAAGTCCCTGGCAACCGGGACGGCCGGTGGGAGAGGTTAGACATAGTCCGGGGCCCTGTCACTCCAGAGGTTTCAGGCCGGTGACCGGGCCCGGCGCCGGTTATTCCAGCAAATCCGGACCTTCCGCCGGCTCGGGCGGGTCGAAGAGCCGCAGAACCTCCAGCACTATGTCCTCATAGACCGCGGGGTTCCACTGCGGGCTGGCGTGGGCCGGACGGGCTCCTTCGGTGACCAGCGAGCTGGTCAGCAGGTTCTCCGGGAACGCTGCCTCCCAGCCGGCCCGGGCCGTGCCGTAGTCCACCGTCCCATCCTCCGGATTGCCGATGAATGCCAGCTTCGTCCCGCCCAGCGATCCCGAAAACCGGGGAGCCGTGAAGTGGTAGATGTAGGACGCCTGGGACTGGATGAGCCGGCTGGACGGGGCCAACGGCGAAAGCTGTTCCAGGGTTTGTTCCGCGACCGTCCGCCAGGACCGTTCATTCCTGTGCAGCATGCGCTCCCCCAGTTCGTAGCCCCCGCGCAGCCCGGTGGTGATCCGGTAGCCGTTGTCGTACAGGAACACCGCTCCCTTGAACATGGCCTGGTCACGGACGGCATTCCGGCCGGAGGGACTGGAGTCCAGGACAATCAGGTCGACGGCGACGCCGCGGCTGGCCAGCCCGGCGGCAACCTGCACCGCCAGCATCCCGCCGAAGCTGTGCCCGTAAAAGTAGATGCGCGTTAGCGAGTGTTCCCGGATGGAAGCATGCACCGCCTCCAGGATTTCCGGGACTTTCAGGCCTAGATTGGAATACCCGATCCCGGCCAGCTGTCCCCGCGTGGCCAAAGCCGGGCGCAGGGAGCGCAGGAGCCAGCCGGTTTCCTCCCAGCTGGTCTTGTAGCCGGGGAACAGGAACCACATGGCATGCGGAAACCGGCGTTCGGCGTCGTCGTCGGGCACCCGCAGGATTTCCAGCTCTTCCCGGTAACGCTGGACGCGGTCGGTGACCACGAGATCGGCGCTGAGCACGATCCCCGCAAGCGAACCGGCCAGGAAGCGGCGCCGGGAGACCCGGTGCAGGTCTGCCGTGGTCCGAAGGAGATCCCCCGGAGCGGGAGGTTCCGATTCCATCGAACCGGCGCCGCGGCGGTTGCTGCGGCTATCCGAGGCCGAGCTCATCCTTGCCGAACGCAAACAGATAGGGAACGCCGGCCTCGGCCTCGATGCGTTCCTTCGCTCCGGTGTCCCGGTCCACGATCACTGCCACGGCCACCACGTTGCCTCCGGCGTTGCGTACGCCCTCGATGGCGGTCAGCGCCGACCCGCCGGTAGTGGAAGTGTCTTCCAGGACCACCACGTTGCGGCCGGCGACGTCGGGCCCTTCCACCTGGCGGCCCATGCCGTAGGACTTCTGTGCCTTGCGGACAACAAAGGCGTCCACGGCGCGGCCGGCGCGGGTGGCCGCGTGCATTACGGCGGTGCCCACGGGATCAGCACCCATGGTCAGTCCGCCCGCGTTGGTGAACTCAATGCCCGCGCTGTCCAGCAGTTCCAGCATCACGTCGCCGACCAGCACCGATGCTTCGTGCTGAAGTGTGACGCGGCGCAGGTCAATGTAGTAATCCGCCTCGGCACCGGAGGAAAGCACCACTTTGCCGCGCACCACCGCCAGCTCCATGATCAGTTCGAGCAGCCGGGCGCGGGACGGGGCGATTGCGGGCGAAGTCATGGCTCAATCCTAGCTACGGGCACGGGGAGGACAGGGCTTTGGTCCCTTATGCGTCGTGACGCCGGTCGATTCGCGCCACCCGAGCCTGCGACGGCCCAACTCGCGCGGCTTTTCCCGGGCAGGGCACGGGCGTCGGATATAGGCTGTGACCCATGCGGAAACTACAAGCGGAAATCATTGCCGAACTAGGAGTTCAGCCCACCATTGATGCGGCCGCGGAAATCCGCCGCCGGGTGGACTTCCTCAAGGACTATCTGCACGCCTCACACTCCAAGGGATACGTTCTGGGCATCAGCGGCGGCGTGGATTCCACGCTCGCGGGCAAGCTTGCCCAGCTGGCCGTGGACGAGCTGAAAGCCGAGGGCACCGACGCGGAGTTCATTGCCCTCCGGCTGCCGTATCGGGTCCAGCATGACGAGGCGGACGCCCAGGCAGCCCTCGAGTTCATCGCACCGTCCAAGTCCCTGGTCTACAACGTCGGACCGGCAGTGGACGGCTTCGAAGACGAATACGTGAAGATGACCGGCGAGAAAATCACCGACTTCAACAAGGGCAACATCAAGGCCCGGGTACGCATGACCGCGCAGTACGCAGTGGCCGGCCAGCACAACATGCTGGTGATCGGCACCGACCACGCCGCCGAGTCCGTCACGGGTTTCTTCACGAAGTTCGGCG
Source organism: Arthrobacter sp. zg-Y895 (assembly GCF_020731025.1). Classification (NCBI taxonomy): domain Bacteria; kingdom Bacillati; phylum Actinomycetota; class Actinomycetes; order Micrococcales; family Micrococcaceae; genus Arthrobacter; species Arthrobacter sp. zg-Y895. The sequence goes on along the minus strand of NZ_JAJFZY010000003.1, from coordinate 973,863 downwards.
ACGGCGGCGCGGACCTCCTGCCCCTCTCCGGCCTGAACAAACGCCAGAACCGGGCCCTGCTGGCCGAGCTGGGCGCCCCGGAAAAGCTCATTGCCAAGGCACCCACCGCCGATCTGCTGGACGACTTGCCCGGTCAGACCGACGAAACCGAGCTGGGCCTGAGCTACGACACCATCGACGGCTACCTGGAAGGCGGGGACACTCCCGCCGAAGACGCCGAAAAGATCGAGGCACGCTTTGTGATGACCCGGCACAAACGCACCGTACCGGTCACCGTTTCCGACACCTGGTGGAAATAGCCTGAGGTTCCCGAGCCCGCACCGGCCTAAGCGGGCGGTCCGTCCAGACCGCCCGCGTACCCCGTGTGGCGCGGGGCGCAGTGTGGAGCCGGACGGGATTCGGTAACGTAGCAGTGTGAAGATAGCTACCTGGAACGTGAACTCCATCCGCGCCCGAGCCGACCGCATTGAGGCCTGGCTGCAGCGCTCCGACGTCGACGTCCTTGCCATTCAGGAAACCAAGGCGAAGGACGACAATTTCCCCTGGGAGCTGTTCGAAAAGAACGGTTACGAGGTGGCGCACTTCGGGCTGAGCCAGTGGAACGGCGTGGCGATCGCGTCCCGGGTGGGGCTCGACGACGTCGAACGCACCTTCCCGGACCAGCCGATGTTCGGCAAGACCGAAGAAACCACTGTGGCCGAGGCCCGCGCCATCGGTGCCACCTGCGGCGGCGTACGGGTGTGGAGCCTGTACGTCCCCAACGGCCGGGCCGTGGATGATCCGCACATGCCCTACAAGCTGCAGTGGCTCAAGACGCTCAAGAACCACGCGGCGGAGTGGATCACCAAGGATCCGTCCCTGGAACTGGCCCTGATGGGTGACTGGAACATTGCCCCGCAGGATGACGATGTCTGGGACATCGACTGGTTCCGCGCCCAGAACGCCACGCACGTCACCGAACCCGAGCGGCAGGCCTTCAACGAGTTCCTCGACGCCGGGTTCACCGACGTCGTCCGGCCCTTCCATCCCGGCCCCGGCGTCTACACCTACTGGGACTACACCCAGCTGCGGTTCCCCAAGCGCCAGGGCATGCGCATCGATTTCGTCCTGGGCTCCCCGGCCCTGGCCAAGCGCGTGACCGGAGCCGTGATCGACCGGGAAGAACGCAAGGGCAAGGGCGCTTCGGACCACGCACCCGTGATTGTGGAACTGGACTAGCCGTGGCGCGGCATCCGCAGCAGTCGCTGTACCGCACCTTCCCGTTTGTTTCCTACCTCCGCGTCTACGAGCCGCTGGACGCCTTTGATGATCACCAGCAGTTGGCAATCATGGAGCAGCGTGCCCGCGGACGCCACGAAACCGAGGTCCTGGAACGCACCGACGCCGTCCGCCGGCTGGTCCGGGTGGTCTCGGACCCCTTCCCGCACAACGCCACGGACTTGGTCCGGGTTCTGCATTATCCGGCGCAGGAAGGGGTCACCAACCGGTTGTACTGCCCCAACCAGCTGGCCGTGCGCACCTCCCTGGCGGCGGAATCCCTGGGCGAGTCCATCCGCGGCCCCCTGGTGGACGTGCTGGTCCCGGAAGTAGCCCGCGAGGCCCACGCCGCGCGGCTGGATCCGGATTCCTTTGCCGACTCGCTGGCGAAGCTCCACACCCGCTCCGCCACCTGGGGCGTGCCCTTCGGCTGGTTCGTCCTGCTGCACGAGGAGGACCACACCGAGGTGGTGGAGGATGACGGGCATGTCCAGACCGTCCGCCTCTCCGCACCGGTGCTGCAGTGCATTGACCGGGCGCGTGCAGCCTCGGCAGCCTTGGCGATGGCCGCTCCGGAACTTGACCTGCTGGACGAGCTGGCCGAGCTGACCGCCTGGCTGGAAGTCTTTGACCCGGACGCCGTGCTGGAACTGGACTACGGCCCGGTGGCGGACCTCGTCTTCCCGGACGATTCCCCCTCCGACGTGCGGCTGGGGATCGAGTCCCTGGCCGACGGCGATATGACCGGCGCTGCCGCCGCGTACCGCCGGCTGGCGTCGCGGTGGATTCCCATCCGGCAGCTGGCCCGGGCCTCCTAGGCAGTCCTAGCGGACCCGGTCCTCCCGGCCGAAGCGCAGCCGGCGTCCGGCCTCCAGGCTCAGTAGCACCGGTGTCTGGTGTCCGAGGACGGTGTCCAGGGTTTCCACCAGTGCGGTGGCGTCGGCGGCAATCAGGTGCGGAGCGGCCCCCTGCCGCGGGGTAATCCGCACCCGCAGGGCACTGCGCCCCTTCACCGAGTAAGTGCTGACGGCGGAGGCAGCAACATCGGGGTTCTCGGAAAGGGCGCTGCGAAGGGCCTGCTCGGCCACGGTTCCGCTGATCTCGACCCGGCCGGGGGCGCCGTCGTCGTCGTATTCGGAGACAAGTGTTCCCGTCCGGCCGCCGCCCTGGCCGGCCATCCACACCGTCATCAGCACTATGCCCAGGAAGCTCAGCAGGGCTAGCGCCACCCAGATCCAGCTGCCGCCTCCCGGCAGCGCCGTGGCGGAGAGCGCGGAAGCCATGGACTGCCCGGCGTCGGCTGCGAACGCGTGCCAGCCCTGCGCGGCGGCAGGCCAGGCGGAAATGAGCACCAGCCCTCCGCCGATGCACATCAGCACGAACCCAAGAAGCCCAAGCAGGAAACGGTTCAGTGCCCGGGGTGTGGCGTTCACTGTCCAATCACCCCGGTTTCGGCAACCCGTACACGGACCGCCGGCTGCGGGTCCAGCTTGGTCAGCAGCAACTCGTCCTCCACTGCGCCCCGCACCGCCTCGGCATCCACGGGAGTGCCCGACGTCGGGCGGATCTGCACCTCCACCAGGGTCCTTCCCACCGTTACGAGCACCTGCTGCGGAGTGACGTCAGCGCGCATCCGGGCGCACCGGGCCAGCGATGCGGCCAGGACTTCACCGTCCACAACGACGGCGGCACGCGGGTTGGGGAGCGCATAGCGGGCGCGGCGTCCGGGCAGCACGGCCGGCAGGAAGAACAGCAGGCCGGCAAGGAAAATCAGCGCGCCGGACAATCCGAGGATCACCGGGTCCGTGCCTGCGGGAAGATCCGCCAGCCACTGCCAGAAGGTAGGCGGATCGATCAGCCACGCCTCCTGGCCCAGCGCCTGGAGCACCGATTCCAGCAGGACATACGCGAAAAAGAGAATGCCAAGGACGGCTGCAAGGGCCGACGCGGCGGTGCGGGCCGAATGGGTTTCCCGTCGAAGGATTCTGTTGGTTACGTCCAGGTCCGCCTGCTTCACTGCACCCGCCTTCCTTCCACCGGCAGCGCGCCGGTGATGCGGATGTCAACGCGGGATAGCCGGGAGCCGGTAAGGTCAGCCACCCGTCGGAGCAAAACGGGTTTGGCGGCGTGTGCCCGCTGCCAGACCGTCCCGCCGGCGCGCTGCAGCATGGCGGGAGTGAGATCCTGCAGCGGGGGCAGCGCAATGGGCAGGGATACCGAGAGCGCAAGCAGCCCGCGGTCATCGGTCCACTGCACGCGCACCTGCTGTGCCGGCACGCCGAAGTATTCGGACGCGGCCGCCTTGGCGGTGCTGGTCAGCGCCTGGGTGCTGATCCGGTTGTGTCCGGCCAGGCCCGCCCCGGTTTCCATCGCCGGAGGCGCTGTCATTCCGGCGGTGCTCACGAAGAGGAGCGGCGGCCGGTCAGCGCGTCGGTTACGCTGCGGAAGTCGATCTTTCCTTCCGCAGCGCGGCCCAGCAGCGCTCCGACTGCAATGAACAGGGCGGTCAGCAGAAAGCCCCAAAAATCGAATATCAGTGCGGCGAAAGCCAGTACGGCCCCGATTGCCATTCCCACGACTGTTGGTTTCATTTCCCCTGCCTTAATACCTGCTCCACATAACCCGGTGCGTCCTGCGAGGAACGTGCTTTGAAGCCTATACCGCTTTCGCGCCGCCGACCGGTGCGGAACCGGTTGGCTCGGTGGGAAGCTGTACGTCCGAAATTTCCACGTTAACCTCCACCACGCGAAGGCCCACGAGTTTTTCCACGGCACCGTAGACCGCGGCACGGACATTGTTCGCAACGACCGTCAGGGCATTGCCGTAGACGGCGATCAAGCTGATATCGACGGCGACTTCGCGTTCGCCGACCTCCACGTGCACACCGGAGGTGGCGCTTGTGCCGCCGACGGCGTCGCGCACGGCACCGAGCGCCCTCCCCGAACTGTTGCCGAGGTTGAAGACGCCGGGAACCGCCCGTGCAGCAATTGCGGCAACCTTGGCCACTGCCTGCTCGCTGATGGAGTTGCGGCCGCCGATCACGGCGGCATCGCCGGTACCCGTTACGGCGTGCGCCGGGGCTGCCGGTACGGGGGCGGTTGGTGCCGCAGTGACGGGAGCGTTCGCTGATGTGTTCCGGGGCTCATCCATGGGTTCAGCGTATCCCGGGAGCGGAACGTTTTGCAGGGCGCAGCAGCCGCCGATCCGTGCTGTGTGCGGGCAGCTTCCGGCGGGCAACTTCCGGCGGGCAAAAAGAAAAACCCCGTCCTGTCTCCTGCGAGACAGCTACGGGGTTTTAGCTGGTGGCTCCGACCGGCGTCGATCCGGTGACCTTTCGATTTTCAGTCGAACGCTCTACCAACTGAGCTACAGAGCCTGGCATCATCAACCGATGATCACCGAGATCTTCCAAATCGCTTCAGAAAATCTGAGCGACCCTGACGGGACTTGAACCCGCGACCTCCGCCGTGACAGGGCGGCGCGCTAACCAGCTGCGCTACAGGGCCTTGCATTTCACGAGTGTAAACTCTACCAGATTCTCACCGGCTCATTTACCACTCCTGAGTACCCCCAACGGGATTCGAACCCGTGCCGCCGCCGTGAAAGGGCGGTGTCCTAGGCCGCTAGACGATGGGGGCCAACAGAACACACATGGATTGAAGCGGCTGGTGAACCAGTCGTTTCGCTCCCTTGTGGACTCTAAAACTATAGGGCTTATTTCCGGAATATCCAAAACGGTTCCGGTGAGGGCTGCGCCACTACAGTGGAGGGGTGCCAATCGAGATGAACCCGGACGAGTTTGACGCCTGTGTGGAAGCAGCCCTCGACTCCATTCCTGCGGACCTGTCCCGCGCCATGAACAACGTGGCGGTCTTCATCGAGGATGAGTATGAGCCGGGCCCGCACGAAGATCCGGACACGGAACTGCTGGGGGTCTATGAAGGGACCCCGCTGACCGAGCGGGATTCCTGGTGGGATGCGGGTTCCCTGCCGGACCGGATTGTGGTGTTCCGCGGGCCCTTGCTTCGGATGTGCGACAGCCGGGAGGAAGTGGTGGACGAGGTCCGCATCACCGTCATCCATGAGGTGGCCCACCACTTCGGCATCAACGACGAACGGCTGCACGAACTGGGCTGGGGCTAGCCTTTAACCATGAGTGAACATCACGGGCACAGTCACGGGCTGGGCACAGTCACCGCTACCGGTAAGCACCGGCGGCGCCTCCTGATCGTTTTCCTCATCACCATCTCGGTGGTCCTGATTCAGGTTGCCGGCGCCCTGCTTTCCGGTTCCTTGGCCCTGCTTGCAGACGCGGGCCACATGCTCTCCGACGCGGCCGGGGTTTCCATTGCGCTGTTCGCGGCATGGATTGCCGCCCGCCCGGCCACGTCGCGGCGGACCTACGGCTACCAGCGGGCCGAAGTACTGGCCGCCCTGGCCAATGCCGTGCTGCTGATTGTGATTGCCGTAGTGATCTTCGTCGAGGCGGTCCGCCGCCTGGGCAGCGAAACCGACGTCGACACCGGGCTGATGCTGCCGTTCGCCGTCGTGGGCGGCCTGGCGAACCTCATTTCCCTGCTGGTGCTGCATGCCGGACGCAAGGAATCCCTGAATGTGCGCGGCGCCTACCTGGAGGTCCTGGGGGACCTGCTGGGCTCGGCCGCCGTGGTGGTGTCCGCCGTCGTCATCATGACCACCGGCTATCAGCAGGCAGATACCTGGGCCTCGATCCTGATTGCCCTGATGATTGCCCCGCGGGCCTGGTCGCTGCTGCGCGAAGTGATCGACGTGCTGCTGGAGGCCACCCCGCAGGGCGTGGACGTGGGCATGATCCGCGACCACATTGTGTCGGTGGACGGGGTCTCGGACGCGCACGACATCCACATCTGGACCATCACCTCCGGGGTTCCGGTGTTCTCCGCGCACGTGGTGCTGGAAGAGGAACACCTCACTCCGGACGGCCTGGACACCGTCCTGGACCGGCTGACCCGATGCCTGAGCAGCCACTTCGACACCGAGCACTGCACCTTCCAGCTCGAGCCGGCCAGCCACGCCGTGCACGAAGGCCAGCAGCACGCCTGATCGCGTGCGGCCGGTTATTCGGCGATCATCGGGCCGAAGTTCGGCCGGTCCAGCAGCCGGGGATCGTCATGGTCCGGCACCACCATCAGCGGTCCCTTTGCGTGATGCAGCACGCTCTGGCTGGTGGACCCCATCAGCATGCCGGCAAAGCCGCCGCGGCCGCGGGTGCCCAGCACCAGGAGCTCAACCTTTGCGGTGCGTTCAATCAGGATCTCGCCCGGCGCCCCGTCCACCAGTTCAACGGTCATTTCCAGTCCCGGGAAGTGGCTCTGCAGCCAGTCCCGGCCGGCGTCGAGCTGTTCATGCAGCTCCGCATGCAGCGCCTCGATGTCCAGCGGGGCAGGCACCCAGGCCAGCGAGCCGGTGAACGGCGGCAACGCGCACAGAATACGCAGCGGCAGCCCCATGTTCTGCGCCTGTTCGGCCGCAACCAGTGATGCGGCACGGCCCTGTTCCGAGCCGTCCACGCCGACGACGACGGCGCGGTGCACGGCGTCCGGATCCGGCGAGTTTGCCGGGGGCCGTACTCCCGAGTCGGGAAGCCGTCCGGCGGTCCGCAGGGGCACCACCACCGTGGGGCACTTCGCGTGTGCCGGGAGGGCGCTGGAGACCGAACCCAACAGGCGCCCGACAAAACCGCCGCGGCCGCGTGATCCCACCACCATGAGGTCCGCGTCTTCGGAGAGCTCCAGCAGGACGGCTGCCGCATCTCCGGTCTCCACCCGCGGGATTACTTCCAGCCCGTAGTGGCTGATCCGTTCCACGGCCTCGTCCAGCACCTGCCGGGCGCCGTCGCGGATCATTGCGTCATCGACAGTGGTGTAGCCGGCGTCCATGGAGGAAGCGGCGAAAATGGGCACGGTGTACGCCGTCACGACGTGCAGCGGACACTGCCGCCGCCGCGCCTCCCGGGCAGCCCAGAACAATGCGCAGATGCTCTGGTCGGATCCATCCACGCCGACGACGATGCCCGCAGGCCCGTCAGCACCGGCCCCTGCGCCCCAGGTCGAATCAGTCATCTGCCGCTCCCTCTGGTCCCCAACCGGCGTCATCCTCCGGCTGTCCTTGGCAGTAGCGTACCGCGCCGGGCGGCGGGCTACGCTACCGCTGCCGGGCAAGTGCCTATATGGTTCCGCCTCAGGACCGCAGCCTGTGGGGAGGTTCCCAAACCGTCGGAAGGAACGACTGCGTGGATTCTTTCCAGAACGCGCAAACCGGTTCCGCTGGGCAGAAGGAAACAAAGCACGAGGAAACGGCAACGGAGCTAACCGAGGCCGTGGTGATCGGCTGCGGACTCAGCGGGTTGGCGGTGGCCACCGAACTATGCCGGCAGGGGGTGGACTCGATAGTGGTCCACGGCCCGGCACCGGCCGCAGCCACCATCCGGGAGGCGGCGTCTGAGCCGGAGGTGTTCCCGGAACGGCTGGAACTGCTGCGCGTGCTGCACGCCTATGCTGCCAGCCACCGGCTGGACGTCCGGGAGGATTCCGCAGCGCAGGAAATGACTTTGGCTGCGTCCGCCGGCCTGCTTCCCTCGCCGGCGGCCGCTTCCGGCAAATGGGCCATCCGCACCGGCAGGAACCTGCTCCTGGCCGACTATGTGGTGCTCACCAGTTGCTCCAGATCGGATCTGCGGAAGCTGGCCCGGGCGCTGGGCGTGGGCGCCGGACCGGAAGCAGTGGAGGCGTTGCGGGGAATCGGCGTTTACCTCGTCGGCGTGGGCGAGAACCTGCTGCCGTCCCTCCGCGGCCTCATGCGCCAAGCCAAGGCAGCCGGCGAGGCCATTGCGGACGCGGGGACACCTACCCCGCATGGCCCTGCCCAGGGGTGAGTGCTAGTCCTCTCGCAGCCGCCGACGCACGATCAGGGCAATCAGCACTGCGACGGCAAGAAGCACCACCGCTGCCGGCACAACCACCGGCCACGGGGATCCGGCATCGGCGGACTGGTTCAGCACCGGGCTTTGGCTCGCTGCGGGCGGCAGGGGCGCAGCAGTAGACGGAGCGGCGGTGCCGGTGCCGGTATCGGTCGCGGTGCCGCCGCCGCCTGCCACCGTAAACCCGAATGTCCCCTCGATCGGGTGGGCATCAGAGGACACCACGCGCCACTGAACCGTGTAGCTGCCGGCAGGCGCTCCGGGGCGGAGCTGCTGGGTGGCGGTGTTGTCCAGGATCCGCACCTGGCCCTCGGCCCAGTCCGTTCCTTCCTCATCCAAAACCCGCACCTCGGAGCCGATGGCCGCCGGAACGTTTGAGAAGGTCAGCTCCACGGATTCCGGTGCCGTGTCCACCACTGCACCGTTGCCCGGGGTGCTGCCCGTGAGTTCATCGTGTGCAGCAGCGGGCGGGGCGGAGACCAGCAGCCCCGCGCAGAGGGCCAGCAGGAAGGCAGCAGCCACAGCGGCGAAACGGGACTTGGGAAGGTAATTGCGCACAAGGTTCGTCACCGTTTCAGCCTAACCGCCAGTTCTTCGCGGTACTGCCGCGTGCCCGCGATAAGATCTAAATGCTGGATTCCCTCACCATCCCCACCACTGGTCAGTTCAGAGGACGCGTCATGCTCAAACAAGGTTCAAAGCTGGACCGTTACTTCGAAATCACCAAGCGTGGTTCCTCCGTATCAGCCGAAGTACGCGGCGGTTTGGCCACGTTTTTCGCCATGAGCTACATCGTGGTTCTCAACCCGCTGATTCTCGGCGGCGAGGACTCGATGGGCAACACCATGCCCGGCCCTGCAATTGCGGCGGGCACTGCCCTGGTGGCAGGCATCCTGACCCTGATTATGGGCATCTGGGCCAAGCACCCGTTCGCAATCGCCACGGGATTGGGCGTCAACGCCTTCGTGGCCGTGACGGTTGCCTCCAACGAGGGATTGACCTGGCCTGACGTGATGGGCCTGGTAGTCATCGCAGGCCTGGCAATGGTGATCCTGGTCCTCACCGGATTCCGTACCGCCGTTTTCCGGGCAGTTCCGCCCAGCCTGAAAACCGCGATCGTGGTCGGCATCGGCTTGTTCGTAGCGCTGGTCGGCCTGGTCAACGCGGGCTTTGTACGGCGTAACCCGGATGCGGCCGGCACCACTGTGCCGCTGGGCCTGGGCAACGGCGGCCAGTTGCTGGGGTGGCCCACGCTGGTGTTTGTCTTCGGCCTGCTGCTGACCATTGTGCTGATTTCCCGCAAGGTCCGGGGCGCGATCCTCATCGGCATCGTCGCCTCGACCGCTTTCGCCGTCATCGTCGAATGGCTGGCCGAGCCGGGCAGCCAGGGCGCCGGAGTGGCTACCGGCTGGTCGCTGGTGACCCCGAGCATGCCCCAATGGGCTGCTCCGGATCTCTCCCTGATCGGCGATGTCAGCCTTGTAGGGCCCTTCCAGACCCTGGGCGGAGTGGCCGCCTCGCTGCTGGTCTTCGTGATCCTGCTCAGCATCTTCTTCGATGCGATGGGCACCATGGTTGGCCTCGCCACCGAGGCCGGCAGCATCGACAAGGACGGCAACATCCCCCGCGTGGAGCGCGTCCTGCTGGTGGATGCCGCGGGTGCGGTGGCCGGCGGCGGTGCCGGTGTTTCCTCCAACCAGATTTTCGTGGAGTCCGGCGCCGGCATCGGCGAAGGCGCGCGCACCGGGCTCGCCTCCGTGGTCACCGGCCTGCTGTTCATCGTGGCCATGTTCCTGACACCGCTGATCTACCTGGTGCCGTTCGAAGCCGTCGCCCCTGCCCTGGTGGTCGTGGGCTACCTGATGGTCTCCCAGGTGGGCAAGATCGACTGGAGCGACATCGGGCTGGCCCTGCCGTCCTTCCTCACCTTCACGCTGATGCCGTTCACCTACTCGATCGCTGACGGCCTTGGTGCCGGGTTCATCTCCTTCACCATCATCCGCGTCTTCCAGGGCCGGGGCCGTGAGGTCCACCCCCTGATGTACGTGGTGGCAGCGGCATTCGCCCTGTTCTTCGGCATCGGTCCCATCAGGGAGCTGGCGGGAATCTAGACAGGGAGCAATTCCGCCCGGTACTGCCAAACACGAAGGGATCCGCAGCCGCGGATCCCTTCGTGTTTTAACCGGTTTCGGCACCGGCAACCGCATCAGCTATGCAGCAGGAAAACGCTCCCACACCCGGTGGTTCGCCAGGAGCGCGGTAACGCCGGACGCAACCTCGGCGGCTCCGCCTACAACAACGCCGGCTGTTTCAGCGGGGATGCCGGCGGCCGCAAGGACCGAAGCGCCGTCCCCCCAGGCCCCGATGGCCTTGGCATGGCGGAAGGCTTCCGTCAGGAGCAGGGTGACCCTCGGGTCGAGGGAGGGGTGCCCGCCGGGGTTGCCCGCCTTGGCATCCAGGCTATCCACCGCATCCGGTGCCGCGGCACCCGAAGCCGCTGCTACAACCACGGCATCGAATTCGGTGGAGCGGGCCGTCAGGTAGGTCCGCTGGACCGTGATTTCAGCGCCCAGCTTGCCGCCGTGCGGTGCAATGACCAGCGGGACCATGCCCTCTGCATGGACAGCTGCCAGGACCTCGGCAACCGAGGCCAGGTCGGATGTTTCATCGGCAACAACACCGACCACCCGGCCGGCTACCGGCCAGGAGCCGCCGAGCTGGCTGAGTGCAGGGCTGGGGGCAGTGTCGGCAACGTCGAGGGCGGGAGCCGGGGCCGTCAGGCCCAGGCCGGCAGCCACGTCCTCGGCAAGGCGCTTGTCGATATTGGCAAGCGACTGGAGCTGGCGCAGCCGGATGTTCTCCTCATAGCACTTGCCCAGTTCAAACGTGTAGGCCTGAACCACATGGTCCTGTTCCACCGGCGTCAGGGAACGGAAGAACATCCGTGCCTGGCTGTAGTGGTCATCAAACGTCGCCGGATTCTCGCGCACCTTGCGGGCCGCGGGCACCTCGACAGGAACGTCGATGAAGGCACCCATGTCTGCTCCGGCCATAAAGGGGCAGCCGCCGTCGAGGGAGTTGGGCTGGTACGGCGCCACGCCGGAATGGTCCGCACTCTGGTGGAACCCGTCCCGGAGCATGTCGTTGACGGGTGCATGCGGGCGGTTGATGGGAATCTGGCTGAAGTTCGGGCCGCCCAGCCGGGTCAGCTGCGTATCGATGTAGGAGAACAACCGGCCCTGCAGCAGCGGGTCATTGGTGACGTCGATGCCCGGCACCAGGTGTCCGGGGTGGAAGGCGACCTGTTCGGTTTCCGCGAAGTAGTTCGTGGGGTTCGCGTTGAGCGTCATGGTGCCGATGACCTGGACGGGAGCCAGTTCCTCAGGGACGAGCTTCGTCGGGTCCAGCAGGTCGATGCCCTCGAACATTTCGTCTTCGGTGTCGGGGAAGACCTGGATGCCCAGATCCCACTGCGGGAACGCGCCGGCTTCAATCGCGTCTGCGAGGTCGCGCCGGTGGAAGTCCGGATCCATGCCGTTAATGATCTGTGCTTCTTCCCAGACCAGGGAGTGCACACCCTGCTTGGGCTTCCAGTGGAACTTCACCAGGGTGGTTTGGCCCGCGGCGTTGACCAGGCGGAAGGTGTGGACGCCAAAGCCTTCCATGGTGCGGTAGGACCGCGGGATACCGCGGTCTGACATGTTCCACATGGTGTGATGCTGCGCTTCGGTGTGGAGCGAGACGAAGTCCCAGAAGGTGTCGTGGGCGCTCTGGGCCTGCGGAATCTCCCGGTCCGGGTGCGGCTTCCCTGCGTGGATCACGTCGGGGAACTTGATGGCATCCTGGATAAAGAACACCGGAATGTTGTTGCCGACCAGGTCATAGTTGCCCTCGGCGGTGTAGAACTTGGTGCTGAAACCGCGGGTGTCCCGGACCGTGTCCGCAGAACCGCGGGAGCCGAGCACGGTGGAGAAGCGAACAAAGACGGGAGTTTCCACGCCCTTGGCCAGGAAACCGGCCTGCGTGACTCCTTCGGCCGCGCCGTTGGCGGTAAACACGCCGTGGGCGGCAGCGCCGCGGGCGTGGACCACGCGCTCGGGAATGCGCTCGTGGTCGAAGTGGGTGATCTTTTCCCGCAGGTGGTGGTCCTGCAGAAGCACCGGGCCCCGGGGGCCGGCCTTCAGGGAATGATCGGTGTCCCGCAACCGCGCACCCTGGGCAGTTGTGAGGAATTGTCCGCTCTGCGAGGTGGAGGCCTTCGGTGCCCCGGTGGCCACACCTGTGGCAGTAACGGTCTCCGGTCCATCCTGGTCAGGCTTGGGCGGCAGCGGTTCGCGCGGCTGCGTCGGTTCGGCCAGTTCCGGGGCCTGCGGCGCCGGGGCGCCCGGGACGGGCTGGTCGGGTTCGGATGTGCTCTTGCTGAACATGTAGCCTCCATCGTGGTTGTCCAACCGCCGCCCGAAAGCCGCGGCCGTTTCCACCACCCTACTAAGTAAGCATGCTGACTGTTAAGCGGAGGCTGCCGGTCCGGCGCCCTTCGGCGCCCGCGGCGCGCTACTGGCGGGGGGCCGCGACCGACTGTTCCGCGGGCACCTCCCGGACAGGGTCGTCATGCAGTGGCCGGGAACCGGCCGCGAAGCTACGCACTTTTTCGTCCGCCCACAGATGGGCCGGCACCGCTCCCCCCAGCAGGGTGCGGGGCAGGGACGGATCCTCCGCAAACGGGGTGTCGCTGCCGGCCAGGATGATATTGCCGTAACGACGGCCCTTCAGCATGGCCGGATCGGCTATCGCCGCGGTGTACTCAAACGCCGCACAGATGGTGGCGGCTTCGGCGCGGGCACCGCGCAGGTCCGGGGTGTCGCCGCAGTTCACCACGTAGACGCCGCCGGGAGCGAGCACCCGGACCACCTGCGCGGTGAATTCCGCCGTCGTCAGCGGCACCGGTGTCTTGGCACCGGCGAAGACATCGCGGATCACCAGGTCGCGGCTGTCCTCGTGCAGGGTTTCGGTGACGGCACGCGCCTCCCCCACCCGCAGCCGCAGCAGGGGTGCCCGGGGCAGGTCAAACCACCCGCGGACCAGCTCAGCCAGCCTGCCGTCCAGTTCCACGGCAACCTGCCGTGCACCGGGATAGACGGCAGCCAGGTACCGGGCCAGCGAACACGCCGCCGCACCCAGGTGCAGGGCACGCAGCGAGGCATCCGGACGCCAGCGGGATTCCACCAGGGCGGCGATCCAGCGCATGTATTCGAAGTCCAGGTGCCGCGGGTCGGCAAGGTCGATATGCGAACTGTGCACTCCGTTCACCATCAGGATCCAGCCGTCGGGGCTGAAGGAATCCGGAACCAGTTCACACGTTCCCGTGTCGATCGGATAGGTGCCGGCCACCGGGCCGGTGCCGGCCACGGCGTCCACCGGGTCCTTGCCGGGGCGCTTGCGCCCCATCAGTGCCTCACCATCCGGATTTCCACCATGCCGGTGCCGGCCCAGACCTGCGGCAGGTCCTTTGACGTTCCGTCTGCCACAAAGCCGTTGCGCCGGTAAAACGCCTGGGCACGCGCATTGTCCTCGAGCACCCAGACGTAAGCGGGTTCCTTTTCCACGGCCTGCTCCAGCAAGGCCTGTCCAACACCCTTTCCGTACGCTTCGGCCAGGATGTAAATGGACCAAAGTTCCAGCGGAACATCCGCGTCGCTGTCCCGTGCGGGGCCGGCGGACGCGAAACCAAGGAGCCGGCCGTCTTCCGAGTGGGCCAGCCAGTTTCGAATGGCCGGCTCCATTGCCTGTTCGGCCAGAGCTGCCCGCCGGTGTTCGACGGCGGCGCTGCGGTCCGCTTCCCGGCGCCGGAACACCTCATCCCCCAGTACATGGGCGTAACTCTCCCGCCAGGACTGCAGATGGACGGACACGAAGTCCTCGGCGTCGCCGGGGAGGGCGCGCCGGATACTAAAGCTCATATCTCCAGCTTAAGTCGGCTCCGGCTACGTCCCTGACCGGGGAGAGTCACGCCACCACCGCCAGCGCAAACCCGTCCCACCCCTTGCTCCCCACTGTCTGCAGGGCGGTGGCATCCAGCCGCGGATGCGAGCCCAGGATGTCCACCGCCGCGCGGGTGCCCTGCACCGCTTCGTCGCCGCCGGGGTCCAGGACGCTGCCGCCGCGGACCACGTTGTCCAGCACAATCACGCTCCCCGGCCGGGACAGTTTCACCGCCCACTCCAGGTAGGCGGGGTTGTTGACCTTGTCCGCGTCAATGAAGAACAGATCGAACGGCTCTGCCTCGGCCAGATCCGGCAGGGTGTCCAAGGCTGCGCCCACCCGAATGGTCACGCGGTCCAGAAGCCCGGCCGCGGCCAGATTGGCGCGGGCCACCTCCGCATGGCGGGGTTCGTATTCGCACGTGATGAGTTCGCCGTCGTCGGGCAGCGCCCGGGCGAGCCAGGCCGTGCTGAACCCGCCCAGGGTGCCGATCTCCAGGATCCGCCGGGCACCGGAGATGCGGGCCAGCAGCATCAGGAACTTCCCCTGCGCGGCGGTTACCTCGATTGCCGGCAGCCCTGCGGCCCCGGTCGCAGCAATGATGGCTTTCAGCTGGTCATCCGGCCGCACCACGCGGCTGCTGAGGTACTCCTCGACCTGCTCCCACTGCGACATCCCCTGCTCCCGTTCCGCCGGTGCGTCCGGCCGCTGCGTGCCTAGGCGTGCCCGCTGTACTCGTCCAGGTCGCCGAGTGCCTTTTCCAGCCGTTCCACCTTGCCGGTCAATTCGCCGGTGTGCCCCGGCCGGATATCCGCCTTGAGCACCAGCGAAACCCGGCTGCCGTACTGGCCAACCGCTTCCGTGGCCCGGCGGATGACATCCATGACTTCGTCCCACTCGCCCTCAAGGGTGGTGAACATGGCGTCCGTGGAATTCGGCAGGCCGGATTCCCGGACAATTCGAACGGCGGCGGCCACGGCGTCGTGCACCGAGGCCGACGGACCGCCGGCGGGTGTCTGTGGGCCGGTACCGGACGGAGCGACGGAAAAGGCTACAAGCATCTGCCCAGTGTGCCACTGCAGGCACCAAAAAACCCGCGCAGGCCGCTCGGAGCAGCCTGCGCGGGTTTAGGGGTTTGCTGGCGGACCGTTCGGCCCGCCGGGCTCAGACTGCCGCGTCCCGGCTTTCACCGGCGGCGGCCACGTCATGGAATTTCTCGTTGAGACGCGAATGCCGCTGCCCGTAGGCGAAGTACAGCAGGAAGCCAACGACCAGCCAGCCCGCGAAGTAGATCCAGGTCTCAACAGCCAGGTTGGTCATCAGGTACAGGCACAGCACCGCGGAAAGGACCGGGATCACCGGACCGAAGGGCACCCGGAAGGCCGGGCGCAGGTCCGGACGCTTCTTCCGCAGCACCAGGATGCCCAGGCTAACCACCACGAACGCGGAGAGCGTGCCGATGTTGATCATTTCCTCGAGAACGTCCACCCGCGTGAACCCTGCCACCACGGCCACCAGGACACCGAGGATAATCTGCAGCCGGGCCGGCGTGGAGTGCTTGTCGCTGGTCCGGGAGAGCGAGCGGGGCAGCAGGCCGTCCCGGGACATCGCCAGCACCACGCGGGCCAGGCCCATCAGCAGCACCATGATCACCGTGGTCAGGCCAATCAGGGATCCGACGGCGATGACCGATGCCGCACCGGTGTTTCCCACAAGGGCAAAGGCCGTTGCGAGGTTGGGGTCTTCGGCTGCGGCCAGGTCGGTGTAGGGGACCATGCCGGTCAGCGCCAGGGAGACGCCGATGTAAAGCAGCGTGACCACGGCCAGGCCGGCGAAGATGCCCCGCGGAAGGGTCTTGCCCGGGTCCTTGACCTCTTCGGCAGAGGTTGCCACCACGTCGAATCCGATGAACGCGAAGAAAACGATGGCGGCGCCGGCAAAGACACCGAACAATCCGTACTGCGCAGGGGCGGCACCGGTCAGGAAGGAGAACAGGGACTGCTTCAGGACCCCCGAGCTTCCATCAGTGGCGGTGGAGACCGGGTCCGGAATAAACGGCGTGTAGTTCTCCGCCTTGACGTAGAAGAAACCGGCGACAATCACGAAGAGCACCACGCCCACCTTGATGATGGTGAAAACGTTGCTCACCTGGGCGGAAAGCTTGGTACCCATGACCAGGAGGAAGGTAAAGACTGCGACGATCAGGAACGGCCCCCAGGTCAGCGAAATCACACCCAGTTCCAGCGTTGCCGGTATGTCCCAGCCAATAAGTGCAAAGACCTCGCTGAGGTAGATGCCCCAGTACTTCGCAATAACTGCCGCTGCGGTGAACAGCTCCAGGATGAGGTTCCAGCCGATGATCCAGGCAGCCAGCTCGCCCATCGTGGCGTAGGTGAACACGTAGGCGGAGCCTGCCACCGGAATGGCCGTGGCGAACTCGGCGTAACACATGATGGCGAGCGCGCAGGTGATCGCCGCCAGGACGAACGAAAGGGTTACGGCCGGGCCGGAGAACTGCCCCGCGGCCCGGGCGCCTACCGAGAAGATACCGGCGCCGACGGCAACCGCGACGCCCATAATCATGAGGTCCCAGGTGGTGAGTGAGCGCTTTAGCCGACGGCCGGGCTCGTCGGCGTCCGCAAGGGAACTCTCGATGGGTTTGGTACGGAAGAGACTCACGTGGATCCTCGCCTTATCTGAGGGAAATCTAACCGATCAATCTTAGGCTGGGCGCCATGCGGCTTTTATTTTAGTCTCACATTCTGAGACGCCGGAGTCCAAGAAGCACCTCCTGCGGAACCGGCACCGGGGCGCTGGCTGGCAAGTGCCGCGGCCTTTTGGGAGGATGGATATGACGTACGCCACTCGCTTGTCAGGGGCGGCTAACTCAGGTTTCATCCCGGCAACGAACGGACAAGCAGCTATGGCCCGCGGAATCTATGTAAGCGCCATGACGCCCGGATCCGGCAAATCCCTGATCAGCCTGGGGCTGGCGGACATGCTCGGCCGGCACGCAGACCGGGTGGGCTTTTTCCGGCCGATCGTCGAGGGCGACAATCCGGCACAGGATCCCATGGTGGAGCTGATGCAGCGCCGCTTCAACCTGGGCCCGGCCACCTGCCGCGGCGGCCTGACCCGGACCCAGCTGCGTGCATTGCTGGTTGCCGGGGAGCGTGGCGAAGTTGATGCCCGCTGCCTGGCCGTTTACAGCGAAATTGCCGCAAACTGCGACGTCGTCATTGTCGAAGGCACCGATCTCTCCGGGCACGACGTCGCCCTGGAGTTCGATCTCAACGCCCGGCTGGCCAATGACCTGGGCACTGTCGTGCTCGCCGTCGTCAACGCCCAGGACACCACTGCGGCGGAGACGGCCGACGCCGTCGACGTGGCCCGCCGCCAATTGGCCGACGCGAAGTGCGACCTGCTGGCCGTGATGGTCAACCGGGCAGCACCGTCCGACGTCGAGGCCATCACCAGCGCCATCCGGCCCGGACAGAGCGGCCGGCCGGTCTACGTCATTCCCGAACAGAGTGAAATCTCCCAGCCGTCGATCGCCGAAGTGCAGACGGCGCTGCGGGCCCGCCAAGTGGCAGGCAGCGCCAACCTTGAACGCGACGTTTCCGCAGTCAAGGTTGCCGCCATGACCGTTGGGAACTTCATCCCGCAGCTTTCGGACGGGACCCTGGTGATTGTCCCGGCCGACCGCGCCGACGTTATGGTCGCCACCCTGGCGTCCTCCTTCTCCTCGGACTTTCCCGTGGCCAGCGGCATGATCCTCACCGGCGGCATCGAGGTGGAACCGGCCATCCTGGGACTGCTGGCTTCGGCACCCTTCCCAGTCTTCGAAGTCGAAACGGACACCTATATCACCGCGCGCAGGGTCAGCAGGGTCCGGGGCGAGATTTCCAGCGGCAACCGGCGGAAGGTCGCCGCAGCCCTGGGCACCTGGTCCCGGCATGTGGATGAGGCCGAAATGCTGGAACGCCTGGCACTGCCCCGCCCTGCCACCACCACACCGCTGCGGTTCCTCAATGAGCTGATCGTGCGGGCCCGTACCAGCCGGCAGCGGATCGTGCTGCCGGAAGGGTTGGACCTGCGGGTGCTGCAGGCCGCAGAGATCCTCAGCCGGCGGGACGTGTGTGCCCTGACGGTGCTGGGCCCGGAGGGCCAGATCCGTGAACTGGCAGCAAGCGAGGGCATTGACCTGTCCAACATCAACCTCATCAACCCGGCAACCAGTGCCCTGCGGGAGGAATTTGCCCGCGAATACGCCACTCTCCGTAAACACAAGGGCGTATCCCTGGAAGACGCCAGCGAACGTATGCTCCACGGGGCATATTTCGGCACCATGATGGTGCAGCTGGGCAGGATGGACGGCATGGTCTCCGGCGCGGCCCACACCACCGCCAACACCATCCGGCCTGCCCTGGAGTTCATCCGGACCCGCGAGGGCGTCAAGATCGTCTCCTCGGTGTTCCTGATGCTGCTGGAAGACCGCGTCCTTGTCTACGGGGACTGTGCAGTGAATCCGGACCCGGACGCCGAGCAGTTGGCGGACATCGCCCTCGCCTCCGCCGCCACCGCCGAGCAGTTCGGAGTCACGCCGCGGGTCGCCATGCTCTCCTACTCCACCGGCTCCTCTGGAACGGGCGGCTCGGTGGAACGCGTCCGGCAGGCCACCGAGCTGGTGCGCCGCGCCCGCCCGGATCTCCCGGTGGAAGGACCCATCCAGTACGACGCCGCCGTCGATGCCTCCGTAGCCGCTTCCAAGGCACCCGGTTCCTCGGTGGCGGGACAGGCCACGGTGTTCATCTTCCCTGACCTGAATACCGGAAATAACACCTACAAGGCCGTGCAGCAGTCCGCCGGAGCCGTGGCCGTGGGCCCGATCCTGCAGGGCCTGCGCAAACCAGTCAACGACCTCAGCCGGGGCTGCACCGTTGAGGACATCGTGAACACCGTGGCCATCACCGCGGTGCAGGCACAGGAGGACTAAATGCTGGTTCTTGTCATCAATTCCGGATCCTCTTCGCTGAAGTACCAGGTCCGGGAGACCGATACCCAGGAGCTGCTGGCCAAGGGAATCATCGACCGGATCGGCGACGTGGTTCCGGACCACGCGTCCGCGCTGGAAGAACTCAGCAGCAGGCTCCGCGACGAGCTGGACGGACGCACTATCGACGCCGTGGGGCACCGGGTGGTGCACGGCGGGGAACGCTTCAGCGAACCCGTACTGGTCAACAACGAAATTGTCCGCTCGATTGAACGGCTCAGCCCGCTGGCCCCGCTGCACAACCCCGCGAGCGCCATGGGCATCCGCGCCGTCCATGACAAGTGGCCGAAGATCCCGCAGGTGGCCGTCTTCGACACCGCTTTCCACCGCACCCTGCCCGAACACGCCTGGCGCTATGCACTGCCCGACAGCCTGTACCGGCGTCACGGCATCCGCCGCTACGGCTTCCACGGCACCAGCTACGCCTACGTCGCACCGGCCGCTGCACGCTTCCTGGGCATTGAGCCGTCAGAGTTCAACGGCGTGATCGCCCATTTGGGCAACGGTGCCTCGGTGGCGGCCATCAAGGACGGCAGGAGCATCGACACATCCATGGGATTCACCCCCCTGGAGGGCCTGGTAATGGGCACCCGCAGCGGAGATGTTGACCCGTCGATCCTCATTTTCCTGGCCCGGCAGGGGTACGACGCCGATGCCCTGGACAACCTGCTCAACCGGGAGTCGGGGCTGCGGGCCCTAGCCGGCGAGTCGGACATGCGCGGCATCGAGGAAGCGGCCGACAACGGCAATGAGCAGGCTCGACTGGCCCTGACCGTGGCCGCCTACCGGCTGGCCAAGTACATCGGCGCCTACCACGTGGCCGTGGGCGGCGCGCAGGCGGTGGTTTTCACTGCGGGGATCGGCGAAAACGGCTGGAGTTTCCGCCAGCTGGTGGTGGACCAGCTGGGTCCCCTCGGCATCCGGCTCGACTCCGAAGCCAATCTGGCACCCGGCAAGCAGGCCCGGCGCATCAGTACGCCCGACTCTGCCATTGCCGTCCTCGTGGTGCCCACCGACGAAGAGGAGGCCATTGCGGAGGCGACCGCCGCCGTCGTCGGACACCACAAGGAATCCGCAGCTACGTTCTGAGCGTTTGCAACCGAAATCCGCTAAAAGGGAAAGAACGGCAGACAGCAGGACATCTGCGTTGATACGGTTGCAGACCCGGTTAAGCAGCGGCCGGGGATACCTGTCGGCGTGGAGAAGACATGGAAAAGCCGCTGCGTGTCCTGGTCCAGATAGATACGCGGAATTCAGCCGCCTCGATTGAAGTCCGCGGAGCACTCACGGGCGCCAGCTGCGAGACCCTGCTGAACATCCTCCAGCACACCGCCAAGCTGGGCGCCGACATCTGCGTGAACCTCACGCGCACCGTCCGGATTGAAGCCGCCGCCCTGGAGGTGCTCGCCGGGGTCGCGGACGACGTCGAACGCTCAGCGCCTGCCAACCTGCAGCTGCGCGTCCACATCCAGCTTCCACCGGATGCCCTGCCCGGCCATCCGGCCGCCGGCAGCCTTCCCCCGGGGAGCCGGGAAGCACTGGATAACGACACTGCACTGGCGATGATCCTGCGCCGGAATACCCGGGTGCTTGCCGGGCCGTATGAGCCCGGACCCGGGGACGCCGCGATACCCGCCGGAACCGCTCCTCGGTGGCGTGTCCTGCCGGGCCGCCGCTCCTAACCTCCCCGCCGCGAACCCCTCCCGCCCCGCTGGAGACGCATTCTGCCCGAACAAACACCTGTTTTGTCAGTACGCTTATGAATTGACACAATGGGAGTCAGTTCTTTCAACGCACTCAGAATGCAACTAGCAGGAGGTTCGCACGTGAAAGCAGTTACATGGCAGGGAAAAGAGTCCGTCAGCGTAGAGGTGGTCCCGGATCCGGTGATCCAGGAACCGACCGACGCCATCATCCGCGTCACTTCCACCGCCGTCTGCGGTTCGGACCTCCACCTGTACGCCGTCCTGATGCCGTACATGAAGCCGGGTGACATCCTCGGCCACGAGTCCATGGGCATCGTGGAAGAGGTCGGCTCGGCCGTCACCAACCTCAAGAAGGGTGACCGCGTGGTCATTCCCTTCCAGATTGCCTGCGGCAGCTGCTTCATGTGCCGCCAGGGCCTGCAGACCCAGTGCGAGGTGACCCAGGTGCGTGAAAAGGGAATGGGCGCCCAGCTGTTCGGCTTCTCGGAGCTCTACGGTTCCGTCCCGGGCGGCCAGGCTGAATACCTGCGCGTGCCGCATGCCGACTACGGCCCCATCAAGGTCGGCTCGGAACTGCCGGACCACCGCTACCTGTTCCTCTCCGACATCCTGCCCACCGCCTGGCAGGGCGTTCAGTACGCCAACGTGCCCGACGGCGGCACGCTCGCCGTCTACGGCCTGGGACCGGTGGGCCAGTTCGCTGCCCGCATCGGCACCCACCTCGGCTACCGCGTTATCGGCGTCGACCCCGTGGAGGAGCGCCGCAAGCTCGCCGGCCAGTACGGCGTCGAGGTCCTGGACCTGCATAAGGACATTGCCGACGAACTGCGCGAAATGACCGACGGCCGCGGCCCCGACTCGGTGGTGGACGCCGTCGGCATGGAAGCCCACGGCTCTCCGGTCGGCAAGGCCGCCCAGACTGCGGTTGGCCTGCTGCCGGACAAGCTGGCCCAGAAGGCCATGGAAACCGCCGGAACGGACCGGCTCTCCGCCCTGCACGGCGCACTCGACGCGGTGCGACGCGGCGGAACTGTCTCACTCAGCGGCGTGTACGGCGGCACGGCCAGCCCGATGCCGCTGATGAACATGTTCGACAAGCAGCTGAACCTGCGGATGGGCCAGTGCAACGTCAAGCGCTGGGTTGATGACCTGATTCCGCTGGTCGAGGATTCCGCCGATCCGCTGGGCGTGACCAACCTGGTGACCCACCAGGCCAGCCTTGAGGACGCACCGGAGCTGTACGAGAAGTTCCAGAAGAAGGAAGACGGCTGCATCAAGGTCGTTTTCCAGCCCGGCATCCAGAACTAACCGACACCGGATCTGCCGCAAAAAGCCAGGACCCGCCGCAAGGCCGCGGGTCCTGGCTTTTTGCGGTTAACCGCCCGGGCAGCCCTCCGGGAACGGTGCACAGATGTAATTCGCACCACACACCCCTGTGGCCCTACACTCATTGAGGTTCTTTAAACGAACACACGTTCGGCATGCGTACAGCGTGGCCGGTCCCCCCGCCCCAAGAGCAAGTTAGGTAAGGCCCATGGAAATCAAGGAACGCATCGAAGCGGCTCCTATGAAGCGCATGCAGGTCGGCATTGTCGCCATCTGCGTCGCCCTGAACATGATCGACGGCTTTGACGTCCTGGTCATGGCTTTCAGCGCCAATTCGATCAGCGAGCACTGGGACCTCAGCGGTGCCGAGCTGGGCATGCTGCTCTCCTCGGCCCTCTTCGGCATGGCCGTGGGATCCATCCTGGTGGCCCAGGTGGCCGACATCATCGGCCGGCAGAAGACCATCCTGATCTGTGCGCTGGTGATTTCGGCGGGGATGTTCGCCTCCGCGTTCGCTCCGACCTATGAAGTCCTCTTTGTGCTGCGCTTCATCACCGGACTGGCCATCGGCACCATGCAGGCGAGCCTCAACGTCTTCGTCTCCGAGTACTCCTCGGCCAAACGGCGTTCCACCGCGATCAGCTTCTACAGCGCCGGGCAGCCTATCGGCGGCATGCTGGGCGGCATCATTGCGGGCATCCTCATCGCGGCCTACAGCTGGCACGCGGCGTTCATTTTCGGCGGCATCATCACGCTGGCCATGATTCCGTTCATCCTCAAGCTGCTGCCCGAATCCCTGGACTACCTCATGACCCGGCGCCCGGCCGGCGCGCTGGACAAGACCAACCGCATCCTGGCCCGCCTGGACCAGCCGGCGATCACCGAACTGCCCGTCATTCCCAAGGGCACGGCGCTGACTATCGGCTCACGCTGGAAGTCCCTGTTCTCCGGCAAATACGCGGCGACCACCGTCTTCCTGTCCATCGCATTCATGATGCTGATGGCCAGCTTCTACTTCGCGAACTCCTGGACGCCCAAGCTGGTCGCTTCCAGCGGCTTCACGGCGCAGGACGGCATCGACGCCGGCGTGCTCTTCAGCCTCGGCGCGATCATCGGTTCCATCGTCTTCGGACTCATCGCCGCCCGATTCGCCGTCAAGTGGGTCCTGGTCACGTTCTTCGTCCTTGCCGCAGGCGGCTTCGGCGTGTACGCAGTCTCCACCGGCGCGCTGCCCACGGCCCTGCTGGCGGCGGCCCTGCTGGGCTTCCTGGTGAACGCCGGCATCGCCGGCATGTTCTCCATCGGTCCCGTGTACTACTCCTCGGACGTACGCGCCACGGCGGTCGGGTTCATCACGGGCATGGGCCGGGTGGGTGCCATCATCTCCCCGATCGTGGCCGGTTCCCTGATCGACGGCGGCTGGGAACCCGGCAACCTTTACTTCCTCTTCATCGTTCCGATGCTTGTGGGCGGCGGAGCGATCGCCTGCCTGCGCACCGGCCGGCCCAAGGTGGCCGAACCGGCGGCCCTGCGCAAGGACACCGTCCCGGCCTGACCGGGCATGGCGGTGCCGCGCCGCAAGGCGCGCCCGGAACGTCCCTAGGAACGCCCGATCCCCCGCGGTGGAAGCCGCTGGAGATCGGGCGTTACTGTTTTCCCGTCAATTTCCAGCCGCAGGTAGGTGCAGAACGGCTGCCGCCGCCGGTCCGTGGGGGACCCGGGGTTCAGCAGGCGCATCCCCGCAGGTGTCACGGAGTCCCACGGGATGTGGCTGTGGCCGAAGACCAGCAGGTCCGTGTCCGGAAACTTGGCGTCCATCCGCTCTCCGCGCTTAGCGGCGGGACCTGTCTCATGCACGACGGCGAGCCGCACCTCTTCAACCACCGCCCGGGCCACCAGCGGCAGCCGGTTCCGCAGCTCGGCGCCGTCGTTGTTGCCGTAACAGGCGATCAGCCGCCGCGAGCGGGACTGGAGCTGGTCGAGCAGCTCCTCGTTCACCCAGTCTCCGGCGTGCACCACAATGTCGGCGGCTTCAATGTCGGCCCAGAGGACCTCGGGAAGCACCTTCGCCCGCTTGGGCAGATGGGTATCCGAAAGCAGGAGGAGCTTCGAAGACATCCGCTATTTCCGCAGGTTCCATGCCCAGAGGATCAACGGCAGCTGGAGCGGGAGGCGGACACTGTGGATCAGTTTCTCTTTGTCCCCGCCGCGGGGGCCGAAGGCGCGCTGCAGGGCGGAGATGTGCCCCGCAATGAAGGCAACGTACATGGCCGCCGTCCCCGTCGCCGCCAGCCGCCGCGTAGCCGGCAGCAGCAGTCCGGCGGCGGCCGCGAACTCAATGACTCCGCTGACGTGCGTCCACTGGCGCCGGGTCAGCACACCGAACTTCCCCTCGGTATCGGTGCTGATGCTGCGCGGAACCACCGCGTTGTAGAAGCGCGGGTTGCGGAAGTGGTTGACGGCGCTGGTGGTCAGCAGGGCCGCCATGGCAGCTGCTGAGAGCGTCTGTCGGTTCATCGGGTTCCTTCGGTTGTGGGGACGGCCGCCCGCCGGGGAGCCGGCACTTGTGCAGCGACGGCGACGGCAATCGCATCGGCTGCGCGGACCAGGGCCAGGTGGGAAAACGCCTGCGGAAAGTTCCCGGCCATGGTGTTGTTTTCTGCATCATATTCCTCACTGAGCAGACCAAGCTCGTTGGCGTACCCCACCAACTGGTCCATCAGCCGCCGGGCCTGGGGGAGCCGGCCCGAGTGGGCGTACTGTTCCACCAGCCAGAAGCTGCACGCCAGGAAGGGGTTCTCCCCCGCCGCCAGTCCGTCCACCCCGGTATCGGTGGCGTAGCGCAGCAGGAGTCCGGAGCCGTTGACCAGCTCCGACTCCAGCCGGGAAACCGTGCCCAGCATTTTTTCGTCGTCGTAGGCAACGAAACCCACGTGCGGCAGCTGGAGCAGGGCAGCGTCCACGGTGCCGCTGCCGTAGAACTGGGTGAAGGAGTTCAGGGCGGGGTCCCAGCCGCGTTCCATCACTTCGTCGCGAAGTCCGTCCCGCAGCCCTTCCCAGACCTCCACCGGCCCGTCGAGCCCATAGGTCCTGGCCGCCTTGGCCGCCCGGTCGAAGGCTGCCCACATCATGACCCGTGAGTGGGTGAAATGCCGGGGCGTCCCGCGCATCTCCCAGATGCCGCGGTCCGGTTCCTCCAAGTGCTTTTCCAGGAAGGTCAGCAGCGCCCGCTGCAGGGGCCAGGAAAAGTGGTCCTCCGGCACGCCCCGGTCCCGCAGCCGGTCAAGGGCCACCATCACTTCGCCCACCACGTCGGCCTGGTACTGCCCTACGGCCCCGTTGCCGATGCGCACGGGTGCAGCTCCCGCATAACCGGGAAACTGCGGGAGGATCTGCTCCGGCAGTTCCCGTCCGCCGTCGACGGCGTACATTATCTGCAGGTCCTCGGGATCTCCGGCGACGGCGCGCAGCAGCCAGCTGCGCCATTCCAAGGCCTCCTCCTCGTAGCCGTGGGTCAGCATGGCTTCGAGCGTCAGGGCGGCGTCCCGCAGCCAGCAGTACCGGTAGTCCCAGTTGCGGTCCCCGCCGGCTTCTTCGGGCAGCGAGGTGGTGGGCGCGGCAACAATGCCGCCGGTGTCCTCATGGGTCAGGGCGCGCAGGACCAGCAGCGAGCGGCGTACCGCGTGTTCATAGGGGACGTTTTGAGGGCACTGCCGGCCCCAGTCCTGCCAGTAGCCGACGGTCCTCTCCAAGGCGGCGTCAACGTTCTGCCGGGGCGGTACCGGCCGGTGCGAGGGGTACCACGTGAGTTCCAGGTCAACGCATTCCCCGGCCCGGACTTCGAAGCGCCCCACGTGGCGGTGATCCTGGGCCGCCGGCAGATTGGCGCCGCGGAGCACCAGCGCGCCGGGTCCGGCAATGGCGGAAAGGTGCTCACCGTCGTCGTCCCGTCCCCGGAAAACCCAGGGAATGACCGTGCCGTAGCCGAAGCGGATCTGCAGTTCCTGCCGCATGTCCACACTGCCGCTCATGCCTTCGATCCGCCGGATCAGGGACGCCCGCCGGTCCTTCACCGGCATGAAGTCCGTGACCCGGACCGCTCCGGAGGGCGTCTGCCAATGTGTGCGCAGCACGAACGTGGACTCAACATACCCCCGGTGCGTTACGGTCGCTGCGGGATGTTCCGGTGCCAGCAGCCACCGGCCGTGGTCGCTGCTCCCGAGCAGCGCACCGAACACCGACGGCGAATCGAACCGCGGCAGGCAGAGCCAGTCCATACTGCCGGCCCGCGATATGAGGGCTCCGGTGTGCAGGTCCGAAACCAGCGCATAATCCTCTATGGGGGATGCCATGGCACTACTCAACCACACGGCGCCGAATCCTCGGTTCGTAGCGCATCTGCGGCAATCACTGATTAGATTGGGGTGGTCCCGCGCAGAAGTTCCTTACAGCGGATCGGCAGCGGGACCGGCACTGGATTAGGGAGCGGTATTGAAACACGCGTCAACCTCGAAGATGTCCTTCTCCGTGAAGGAGGTACACGCGTGAGCGTGGTTGCCCAGCCCACCGACGAGCAGCGCGCCTATGCCCTGCGGCGCATGAAAATGCTGGCCACGGGCCTGCTGATCCTCCTGGCCGTCATCTTCCTCTTTTCCTTCGCCCTGCAGGACAGGTACCCGTGGCTGGAATACGTCCGCGCTGCGGCAGAGGGCGGCATGGTAGGCGCCCTTGCCGACTGGTTCGCGGTCACCGCGCTGTTCAAGCATCCGATGGGGGTGAAGATCCCCCACACGGCCATCATCCCCGAGAAGAAGGACCAGATCGGGGCGTCCCTGGGCCAGTTCGTGGAACAGAACTTCCTGGCCGAAGACATCATCCGGGCCAAGCTCGATTCCATGCAGGTCGCTGCGAAGGCAGGCACCTGGCTGGCCCGGCCCGAGGGAGCCGAACGCGTCGCCACCGAAGGTGCCGCAGCCATCCGCGGGGCCCTGAGGGTACTCGACGACGACGCCGTCCGCGACGTGCTGGAATCCATGTTCCGCCGCCACGTAGTGAATCCGCAGTGGGGGCCGCCGGCCGGAAAAATGGCCCAGCGGATCTTCGAGGAGGGCCACCACCACCAGCTGGTTAACCTGATTGTGGACAGCCTGTCCGACTGGGTGCTGGCCAACCCCGAAGTGATCGGCCGGCTGGTAACCGAGCGTTCGCCGTCGTGGGTTCCCGCCTTCGTGGATGACCTGGTCGGCGAGCGCGTGCAGATCCAGGCCGAACGGTTCCTGATCGACGTGCAGGAAAACCCCAACCACCAGCTGCGCGTGGCATTGGACAACTACCTCACCGGAGTGGCCCGGGACCTGCAGGAGGACCCCAAGACCATGGCCAAGGCCGATGCGGTGAAGGAGCAGGTGCTGGATGACCCGCGCGTGCGCGAGTTGATGACTTCCACCTGGACCACCATCAAGAACGCGCTGATGACGGCCGCCGATGACCCGGACAGTGAACTCACCCGGAACTTCAAGTCCGCACTGCAGGACTTCGGTACGCGCCTGATCAACGAGCCGGAGCTCGCGGCCAAGGTGAACGGTTACGTGGCGGACGCTGCGGGCTACTTGGTCCGCACGTACAGCAACGACATTGCCGCCGTCATTACCGAGACGGTGGAGAACTGGGATGCGCAGGAGACCTCGGAGAAGATCGAACTGCAGGTCGGCAAGGACCTGCAGTTCATCCGAATCAACGGCACAGTGGTTGGTTCGCTGGCCGGGCTGGCGATCTTCACCATCGCCACGGCTGTGTTCGGCTGATCCCGGGTTCGGCTAAAAGGCACGCTTAGGACAAAAAGGCCCGCCGGCAAATGCCGGCGGGCCTTTTTCCGTTGAGGGACCGCTGCCCTAAGCGGACTTCTCCAGCTGGTCCAGTTCTCCTGCCAGCTGTCCGGGGATCGACGTCGGCGGTTCGCCGAAGGCTGCCCGGGTCGCCTTGATAACGCCCTTGCCCATGGCACGGTTGCCCACGCCGCCGACGATGGCACCCACACCCAGCGGCAGGGCACGTCCGAGCAGGGCGGTGCCCTGCTTGGCCATAACCCGCTTGAGGAACTGCTTGCGGATGCTGCCGCCCACCGAGCCCATCAGGCCGGAGGGCATGCTGCCCATGCTGCTGCCCCAGGCCTGAGCGGTTCCGCGTCCGGACAGGGACTGCATCATGGAGGTCCCTTCCTCGCCCAGCATGATGGCCATGACCATGGTCCGTGACTTCTCCGGATCGGCCAGCCGGACTCCGTGCAGTTCAGCCACGGACTGCGCGTACAGGGCTGTCGCCTCGAGGAAACCGACCGTCGCTGCGGCTGACAGGCCAAGTGCCGCGACGGTTCCCACGCCCGGAACCACGGCAGTGGCGCCGATGGCAGCGCCGCCGCCGGTCACTGCGTTGATGTAGTGCCGGTCCAGGATGCTGATCAGCTCGGCGGCATCGGCGGACGGGTTCTTGCGCTGCATCCTGCGGATGTTCGCCAGCACCAGTGGCCGCTGGACTTCCACGGCACGCTCGATGGCCTTCACAACGTGCGGCTTGGGCTTGCCGTCCGCGCCCATAGTGGCTCGTCCGGCCAGTTTGGCTGCGGGATTGAACTTACGTCGCTTCACAGAACTCTCCTCGGGGAAATCCGGTACAGGCTTCACACCTACGGTATTACTCCAACACCAGCGGGTTTTACCTAAAGCAAAGGGCGGGGTCCGGCGGAATATTCCGCCGGGGCCCCGCCCTCTAAATCAACGCCGCGTCAGCGGCGCGTACGCACTAATTAGGCGCGGTTGCTGCTCTTGCGGGTTACGAAGCCGTAGATCACCAGAACGATGAGGGCACCGACGATTGCAACGAGCCACGTCTGGATGGACCAGAAGTTCTCCAGCGGAACGTTGAACAGAAGCCCGCCGAGCCAGCCGCCCAGAAGGGCGCCGATGACACCCAGAACCAGGGTGGCGATCCAGCCGCCGCCCTGACGACCCGGGAGGATCATCTTTGCAATTGCACCTGCGATGAGACCAAGAATAAGGAACGCAATGAAACCCATGAGATTCTCCTTGCTGTGTGAGTGACAGTGATTTGAAGCATGACCTTGTGAGCCACGCTTTCCTCCAGACTACTTGATCAGCAACCTTACGTCACAGTCCGGAGGGAATTCCCATTCAGCTGGGTGTGTGTTAGGTACCGCGGGCGTGTCCCCATTTCCGCCCATTTCCCCTACGGCGTGTCATTCTCCCCTACGGCGTGTCGGGGGCAAGGTACCGGCGGAGGAAAACCGCTACATCCGTGATTTCACGAGTACCTATGGAATGCCCCATTTCCGAATAGGTCCGTGCCGTCAGCGCCACATTCTCGTCAAGCCACTGCGCGGTGTAATCCACTGCGTCTGCATTAATGACCCAGTCCTCCCGGTCCCGCCCCCAAAAGAACGGCACCCTCACGGGCAGCGGTTCCGCGGCAGCGAGGAGTTCGTTGCGGGCAATGAAACCGGAAAGGCCGACGACGGCGCGGAAATCCTGCGGCCTCAACCGCAGCAGCGTGCCGGCCATGGCCATGCCCTGGGAGAATCCCACCAGCGAGATTCCGGTGAACCCGTATTCCGTACGGGTCCGGTCCAGCCAGGCCAGCAGCGAGAGCGAGGATTCCAGGACCTCGGCGGTGTCCGAGTTCAGGAGCGGATCCAGCAGGAACCACCCGCTGGCTCCCCCCACATCCAACGGCCCCCGCACGGCGGCTCCGACAGCAGAAGCCGGCAGGGCGATGAAGAGCCGCTCCATTGCCTGCTCGCCGGATCCGTAGCCGTGCAGAAAGACCACCAGTTCGCGCCCACGGCGTCGCTCCGCCGGCTCGGACCACGTTACGTTTTCCATCGGTTCAGCGTAGCGCTGCACGCCGTTTGCAGGCCGTCGGCGCGGCGCCGCCCAAGGGCCATTGCCACGGGTGGTGCGGCAAAAGTAAAGTCGCACTCAGCGCATAAACGTGGCTGTTGCCACAGATCGCGGGCGTGCATGTATCCGAGCAGAAGCCACCAAAAGCACCGGGAACCGCACCGGCACGCCGTTCCCCTCCCAACAGCGGCCGGCCCTGGCAGGCACGGCCTGGACGGATCCCCTTTATGATCCTCACCCTTACTGCCAATCCCAGCCTGGACCGCACCGTTTCGCTCCCCGGGGCACTGGAGCGGGGAGCCGTCCAGCGTGCCGTTGCCGCGGGAGAAGAGCCGGGCGGCAAAGGCGTAAACGTCTCCCGGGCCCTGACTGTCTCGGGTATCCGGTCCGTTGCCGTCCTTCCCGGCGCCGACGCCGATCCCGTCATGGCCGGATTGCGGCAGGCGGGAGTCGAGTACTTGAACCTGCCCATCGCGGCGCCGCTGCGCAGCAACATCACGCTCACGGAGCCGGACGGCACCACCACTAAGATCAATGCTCCCGGTCCGCCGCTGAAGCCGGTGGAGCAGGAGGCACTGATCTCCCTGCTGGTAGGGGCCTGCACCGCCGGCGACAGCGGCCCGGGTTCCTGGCTGGTGCTGGCCGGCTCGCTCCCCCCGGAAGTGCCGCCGGACTTTTACGCATCGGTGGCCCATACCGTGAGGGACCGGCTGGGGGCCAAGGCGCCGCGCATAGCCATCGACTCCTCCGGACCGCCCCTCATGGGCGCGTTGCTGCACGGAGCGGAGCCGGACCTGCTTAAACCCAATGCCGAGGAACTCTCCGAAGCCACGGGGTTTTCCTCCGAAGCGGAACTGGAAGCCGACCCCCTGCTGGCGGCGCGGGCGGCGGGGATGCTGATTGAACGCGGCGTCGGTGCCGTCCTCGCCACCCTGGGTGCCAGGGGCGCACTGCTGGTCACTGCGCACGGAAGCTGGCTGGCCACCCGACCACCCGTGCAGGCCCGCTCGACGGTTGGCGCAGGGGATTCGGCCCTGGCCGGGTACCTGCTTGCCGACGTCTCCGGTGCGGCACCTCCGGACTGCCTACGGCAGGCAGTAGCCCACGGTGCCGCCGCTGCCTCCCTTCCCGGAACCACTGTCCCAGCCGTTACAGCTACTGATCCAGGAGCGGTAACGGTCACCACCCTCAACGGCACCCGGGGCACCCCTCGGGGAGCTGCCGCCGGGAGCGCCACCGCTTCGCCGTCGTCGTCTTCGAAGGAGGAAAGCTGATGTCGGACCTCATTACGCCGGACCTGGTCACATTGGACGAGAACCTGGGCACGGACAAGACCACTGTTATCGGCCATTTGGCCCGGGGTGTAGTGGCCGCGGGCCGGGCGACCAATTACGAAGACCTCTACGCGGATGCGATGGCCCGTGAATCGAAGACCGCCACCGGCGTGCCCGGCGGCATTGCGATTCCGCACTGCCGGTCCGCGGCGGTCACCAAACCGACGCTCGCCATGGCGCGGATTCGTCCCGCAGTGGACTGGGGAGCGAAGGACGGCCCCGCCGACATCGTCTTTTTCATTGCTGCTCCGGAAGGAGCGGACCAGGAACACCTCCAACTGCTCGCAAAGCTGGCCCGATCGCTCATCCGTAAGGACTTCACCGCCTCCCTGCGTTCGGCTACCTCGCCGGTGCAGATCGTGGAACTGGTTGACGGAGCCCTCGGGCTCGGCCCCGCACCGGACAGCGCCGGAAGCGCCGCCGGTGCGGGCGGCGCCGCTGCGGGCGGCGCCGCTGCGGCGGGTGCGGCCACCGGCGCCACTGCCGTGGGCAGCGACGCCGGCTCCCGCGACGGGGGCTCCCGCGACGGGGGCCAAACGGGCGGGGGCCAAGCGGACGGAACCGGCGACGGCGGACACGGAGCCGACGCTCCTGCTTCCGCGGGCGGTACCGGAGCAACCCACACGGACACCTCGAGGTCACGGCATCTGGTCGCCGTCACCGCATGCCCCACCGGTATTGCGCACACCTACATGGCCGCTGATTCCCTCGCCGCGGCAGCTGCCGAGCGCGGCGTCGACCTGCAGGTGGAAACGCAGGGTTCCGCCAAATCCACTCCCCTGGACCCCTCGGTGATCCGCAACGCGGAAGCGGTGATCTTTGCCGTCGACGTCGATGTCCGGGACAAGGGGCGCTTCGCCGGGAAACCGCTGATCAGCGGACCCGTGAAACGCGGCATCGACGAACCGGGCGTGATGATCGACGAAGCCCTCAACGCAGTCAATGACCCGAATGCCCGGCGCGTGTCCGGAGGCGGCGGCGGGGAGGAGAACGAAGGCGGCTCCGGCTCCGGCGGGGAAGGCTTCGGCGGACAGCTCAAGCGGGCGCTGCTGACCGGCGTCAGCTACATGATTCCGTTTGTTGCCGGCGGCGGTCTGCTGATTGCCCTCGGCTTCCTCCTGGGCGGCTACGAGCTCGCCCTGTCGGTCGACGACGTCGCCAACGGAGACCGGATGCTGGACGGCACGTCGATCCTTAATCCGCCGCCTGAAGGGGTGATCCCCTATCTCGGAGCCGTGTTCTGGAAGATCGGCTCCCTGTCCATGGGCTTCCTGGTGCCTGCCCTGGCCGGTTACATTGCCTATGCCCTGGCCGACCGGCCGGGCATCGCACCGGGCTTCACCGCAGGCGCCGTGGCGGTGTTTATGGATGCCGGCTTCATCGGCGGCATCATCGGCGGCCTGCTGGCCGGTTACGCGGCCCGCTGGATCGGCGGCTGGAACGTTCCGTCGTGGATGCGGGGGCTGATGCCGGTGGTCATCATTCCGCTTTTGGCGTCGATCATAGCCTCCGGCCTGATGATGCTGGTCCTGGGCGGACCCATTGCCGCCTTGACCCTGGGACTGAATGACTGGCTGACCGGCCTCACCGGTGTGGCGGCCATCGGCCTGGGCATCATTCTTGGCCTGATGATGGGTTCCGATCTGGGTGGTCCGATCAACAAGGTGGCGTACGCGTTTGCCGTTGCCGGGCTTGGAGAAGGCAGCTTCGAGAACCAGGTGCCGTGGGAAATCATGGCAGCGGTCATGGCAGCCGGCATGGTCCCGCCGCTGGGCATGGCTTTTGCCTCCACGGTGCTGGCAAAGAACCAGTTCAGCATGGCCCTGCGCGAGAACGGAAAGGCGGCGTGGCTGCTGGGTGCGGCCTTCATTTCGGAGGGCGCCATCCCGTTTGCCGCTTC
This sequence comes from Arthrobacter sp. zg-Y895, assembly GCF_020731025.1. Classification (NCBI taxonomy): domain Bacteria; kingdom Bacillati; phylum Actinomycetota; class Actinomycetes; order Micrococcales; family Micrococcaceae; genus Arthrobacter; species Arthrobacter sp. zg-Y895. The sequence continues at coordinate 940,434 of NZ_JAJFZY010000003.1, read as the reverse complement.
CGATTTCTTCCGGGTCATTCCCTCCACCATGCTGGGCGGTGCGGTGGCCGGTGCGATCTGCCTGGGCACCGGGGTAACCTCACAGGCACCGCACGGCGGTATCTTCGTGTTCTTCGCCATCGGCAACCTGCTGATGTTCATCGTCGCCATACTGGCCGGAGCAGCTGTTACCGGGTTCGTTTACGTGGCTTTGAAACGGTTCGTGAAGCCCCGGAAAAAGGTGGAGGAACCAGCAATTGCCTAAAGCACAGTCGATGAAGAGGAAGGCTTAGATGATGCGGACCATCCAGGGAATCGGAGTCAGTGCCGGACGCGTCCTCGGCCCCTCGCGCCGGATGCCGCCTCCGGTGCCCGAGCCTGATGCCGAGGCGAAACCAGCCCCGGGCAGCACGGTGGACGGGGAGAAAAGCCGCCTCAAGGATGCCGCTGAAGCAGTCCGGGGGGACCTCAAGCACCGGGCGGAAACCGCCTCGGGAGATGCAAAAGCCGTGTTGGACGCCACCGCCATGATGGCTTCCGATCCCATGCTGCTCAAAGCGGCGGGCAAACACATCAACGCAGGCATGGCTACGGACCGGGCCATCTGGGAAGCGGGCATGGAGGTAGCCGCCATGCTCCAGAGCCTCGGCGGCTACATGGCTGAACGGACCCAGGACGTGCTGGATGTCCGCGCCCGGATTGTCGCCGAACTCAACGGACTGCCGGCACCCGGGATTCCGGCTTCCGATGTTCCCTTTATCCTCACGGCCGTGGAGCTGGCACCGGCCGACACGGCAACGCTGGACCCGGCAATGGTGATCGGACTGGTCACCAGCGAGGGCGGCCCGCAGTCCCACACGGCAATCCTCGCCCGCTCCCTGGGCCTGCCCGCCGTGGTCGGAGCCCCCGGCGCGGACGAAGTTCCTGATGGAGCCGAAATCTATCTCGACGGCGCGGCCGGCACCGTGGTGGTGGAACCCGGGGAAGAGGAACGGGAGGCTGCGCACAAATACGCGGCCCGCTCCGCACTCCCGGCATTCAACGGCACGGGCTCAACCTCGGACGGGTACCTGGTGCCGTTGTTGGCCAACGTGGGATCAGGGAAGGACGCCCGGGCCGCGGCGGAGGCAGGTGCCGAAGGAATCGGGCTGCTCCGCACGGAGTTCTGTTTCCTCGGCAGGGATACCGAACCCACCATCGAGGAACAGGTTGCCGCCTACGGTGCGGTGTTCGAAGCATTCCCCGGCCGGAAGGTAGTGATCCGGACCCTCGACGCCGGCGCGGACAAGCCGCTCCCGTTCCTGACGGACGCAACGGAGCCCAACCCGGCGCTGGGGGTACGCGGATTCCGGACCGACCGTTCCACGCCTGGTGTCCTCGCCCGCCAACTCGAGGCTATTGCCGCTGCCGCCGGGGCCTCCACGGCGGATGTCTGGGTAATGGCACCGATGGTCTCCACCGCGGAGGAGGCCGCCGACTTCGCGGTGATGTGCGCCGGAGCCGGACTCGGCATGCCCGGGGTGATGGTGGAGGTGCCGTCGGCGGCCATCATGTCCGAAGCCATCCTTTCGCGGGTGAGGTTTGCCAGCCTGGGCACCAATGACCTGACGCAGTACACCATGGCCTCGGACCGGCAACTGGGTTCACTGGCGTCGCTGAACGACCCGTGGCAGCCGGCTGTCCTGCAGTTGATTTCCGCCACCGTGGCCGGTGCGGCAAGAGCCACGGCCCTGGACCCGGCGGCCGGCGCCAGGACCGTGGGTGTTTGTGGTGAGGCAGCCGCCGACCCCGCACTCGCCGTCGTCCTGGCCGGCATGGGAGTGAACACGCTGTCGATGACCCCCCGGGCACTGTCCACCGTGGGGACGGTCCTGGCTTCCGTGACCCATGACCAGGCGAAAGAGTTGTCCGCGAGGGCCCTGGCGGCACACTCCGCGGCCGAAGCGCGCACCATTGTCCGCAGCCGGCTGCCCATCCTCGAACAGCTCGGACTGTAGGCGGGCAAGGCGGAACAAAAGCCAGCAGCTTAACCACGGAAGGAACGAAAAATGGCAGAACGCAAAGCCACAGTGGCCAGCAGGGTGGGACTCCATGCCCGGCCGGCATCGATCTTCGCGGAAGCGGCAGCGGCCCAGCCCGTCGACGTGACCATAGCGATGGAAGGGGAACCGGCCGAAGAGGCAATGGATGCCTCGAGCATGCTGTCCCTGATGAGCCTTGGCGCATCGCACGGAGATGTGGTGGTGCTGCGCTCGGACGGGGAGGGTGCGGAAACGGCCCTGGAGGAACTGGCCAAGATTCTCGAGACGGATCTGGATGCGACCTAGGCAGCCCGGGCAAGAGGCGGGGCACTCATCCGTTCTATGAATGTCCCGCCTTTTGCTTTCAGTACCGGCTATTCCCGGAAATGACGAAGCCAACGGCAGTGCCGCTGGCTTCGTTGCAACTTCACGCTGACCCCCCACAGGCAGCGGACGTTACATATTCATTATTCTGGCATACAAACATGAAATCGTGAACAACTTTACCTAATTGTCACCTTGCGTAGCTATGCGTCAGCAGGCTTTGCTTTTCTTTCTTTTTTGCGGCGATACCGTAGACGGCTACGGCAGCGAGCCCAGCCGTGAGGATAATGACCGAGGAATGCGGCAGGATGTAGTCCCAAACACCGGTCTGCTGTCCGGTCACCCACAGCGCCGACCAGATCACGATCTCGGCAAGGGCAACGCCTACCAGCGCCGATCCGACCCGCAGCAGGGCAGGCCGCCTCCCGGTCGCAGCGACACGGAAAGCGGGAACGATCAGGCAGGCGGCTATATAGGCGGGATAGATCCGTCCCAGCACGGCGTAGGCCCAGACGGGTTCCTGGTTTATATAGCCGTTGAGGCCCGGGGAAGAGACCGGCATGTCGCACATGCTGAACAACACGGTGGTGGCAATGGCTGTTGCGGCCAGTACTACGAGTCCGGGGAGCCCCAAAATGATTCGGCGTACTTTGGGAGCCTGGAACGCCGCAGCGGCACTGCCGCCAATGAGCGCCACGACTCCGTAGGTCGCATAACGGAGAACCAGGTTGGCGTGATTTGCTCCGCCCAGCAAAGCATCCGCGGGAAGGTAAATCGACGGAATGCTCAGCGCGACTCCTATGGTGGCAGCGGCAAGCCCCCAAAAGAGCATTGGATTGCGGCCCTGGATAGCCAGCGGCAGCCGAACCAGGGTAAAGACAGCCACAACGGCCAGCGCGCCAAACTGAATGGCAGAGGCTATATTCATCCCAGGTTCTCCAAGAGCGTTAGATCATTCTCCACATCGTGTTCATACTTCCTTAGTTGCTTTCCCACCCCGTCTAAACGGTCCCGGGCCAGGAACATGAGTTCGGAATCGCTGAGTGCAGCCAATGCCTCCTGCTGGCCCTTCTGCGGCCAGCCGGCCTCTCCCGGCGTGACCAGCCCGGTGGCCACCAAACCGCCCGGGAGTGAAGCACCCGCAATCCGCGCCGCTTCCACGGCCAATTCGGGCGCCAGCCGGCCCGCTGAAAGCTGCGCCGAAATATTCTGCGGTGCAACTCCGGTCTTGGCACTAAGCTGCTGGCGCAGGTCCCCCGGGTCTACCGCCTCGAACCAGGAACGGATCGCGTTCCGGTGCGGATATTTGGCAAGGTCAGGGCATTCCGGGGGTCCGGACTGGGTGGCCCGGGCCAGGATCACCTGCAGGATGCAGACGTAGGAAACCTGGCTGATGAGTTCCGCGGGCGTGGGCCGCCAGGGCCCGCCGAGCAGGTCGGAGTATTCCTCGAAATCCGACAGTGCCTCAACCGGGTTTTTTCCGTACGCCCTGGCCACCCGGACCACGGTAATTTCCGATACTTTGCCCCGGACAATCTGCTGGGTCAGGGTGGAGCGCTTGATGCCCGTCCGGCGGCAAACGTCTGCGTTGGATTCGCCCGGGGCCACTGCGCTGCGCCAATTCTGGAAAGACCTGGCAGACACCGCCATCTTCGGCCCCCTCGATTGGATTTACCCGGACAAATGGAATTATACTGTTGGAACTGGCTTCCCCTTCTGCGTTCCCCCCATATGCAGAGCGGGAAGCCAGCTTCAATTAACGGCTAGTCCTGCGGCCAGGACACGTGGTGGCTGTATTCCGGATGCTTGCCAAGGTATGCGGCCATGTAGGAGCAGTACGGCTTGATCCGTCGCCCGCCGCTCACAATGTCCTCCACGGCGTATCGGGCCAGGCGCGATGAGTAGCCCTGATGCCGGAACGCCGGCTCCATTTCCGTATGGGTCAAAGCAACGCCGTCCGGCTCCACCTGGTAATCGGCCATACCCACGAGGGTGCCGTCCAGCCGCAGTTCGTACCGGTTCAGCGCTTCATTGCGCGTGACACTGATGTCTTTGCTAGTCATGGCCCGAGACTGCCACGCATTCCCACCACGGTCCAGTCCCCGCCGTCAGGCCGCCTGCCCGCCGTCAGCGGTCGCTTCCGCGCGGCGCAGCGAGTCTTCCAGCGTGGTGACGGCTTCGGCGTAGGCAGCGGCCTCCGCCGCGGTTCCCGCTTCGGGGCGCAGTTGCTCGGCAACCTTCAGCGCCCGGATAAAGGTCCGCGTTTCCGGGGTGCGTACGTCCAGCAGCTGCGGGTTTTCCGCCGCGAGCCAGGGGTCCAGTTCATAGGCACTCCAGCGAGCCAGGACTTCCCGGTGCCGGGCGGCAGCGGCATTTACTGCGGCCTCCAGCTGTTGGCGTTCGCGGTTCCGGCGACGACGGCGGTCCCGCCGCCCCACCCAAAGCGCCGCCGCGATACTGCCCGCCACCACAACGGCTCCGACTGCGGCAGATGCGGCCGACGTGGCAGCCAACACCCACGCAGCGGTCAGGAGCACTCCCAGGAACGCGGAGAACCCGACCCAGAAGAGGTTTTCCCCGTCCCGGGTACCGAGCGCACGGTCCACACCGGCAGACCCAGCCACCAGCACTGCCGCCAGCAGCAGCAGCGGCAGAACCGTTGAAGGATCCATACCGGGCATATCCACCCTCCTGCGCATTGTCGTCTTTGCCTCCATTGCACCGAACCCCGCGGCAAAGGTCAATGCCGGCCCCGGCCGCCCGGCAAAACAGGCCCCTCCGGGCTACACCAAGTATGCTGACGGTTGGATTCGTTCCAACCACCCCATGAAACCCGCCGGAAAAGCACTTTGTAGTGCGTTGTAAGGAAAGCAATGAAGATTCCCGCCCCGAGAGGCCCCGTCAGCGCCACCTTGATTGACCTCCTCCAGAACCGCGGCGGAACAGGTCATGCCAACGCCTACGGTTCCTTGAACCTGCTGGTGGACGAAGCACTGGCTGCCACCGCGGATCTGTTCCGTGACGAAGACCTCCAGCTGGCCCTGTTCTGCCTGTACGAGCTGCATTACAGCGGACTGGACGGAGTTGACGACGCGGCAGAGTGGGATCCCGAGCTGATCCGCGTCCGGGCACGGCTGGAGGCGGCATTCGAGGATGTGCTGCGCCGCACGGTGCCCGTCCCCGAGCTGCCCGCACCGAATAGCGAAGCCGTCGCGGAGACCCTCTTCCGCCTGGCAGCCGACGACGACGGCCCCAGCGTCTCCCGGTTCATTGCCAGCAAGGCCAGCGTGGAACAGCTTCGCGAGTTCCTGATCCTGCGCTCGGTCTACCAACTGAAGGAAGCGGATCCGCACAGCTGGGCGATCCCGCGCCTGCCGGTGGGCCGCGCAAAGGCAGCGTTGGTCGAAATCCAGGCCGATGAGTACGGCGGCGGTCGGGTGGAGCGGATGCACTCGAAGCTGTTCGGCACCACCATGGAGGGCCTGGACCTGGAATCCGGCTACGGGTACTACATTGACCAGGTTCCCGCCCTGACCCTGGCCTCCTCCAATGCCATGTCGCTCTTCGGACTGAACCGCCGGCTGCGCGGCGCCATTGCCGGGCACCTGGCGGCGTTCGAGATGACGTCCTCGATCCCCAACTCGTTCTACGCCCGCGGGTTCCGCCGGCACGGGTTCAGCGACGATGTCACCTACTACTTCGACGAGCATGTGGAAGCCGATGCCGTGCACGAACAGATTGCCGCCCGGGACCTGGCCGGCGGCCTGGCCGAGGCTGAACCCGATCTGCTCGCCGACGTCATCTTCGGCGCCGCGACTGTCCTGGCCATCGATGCGATGCTCGGCGAAGACCAGCTGAAGGCCTGGCAGGCGGGCGAGTCAGCACTGCTTCGTCCCCTGGTGAACGACGGCGGCCCGGCGGCGCTGGCCGCAACTGCGGCCGCCGGAGTAACCCCGTGACGGCTCCGGCGGCCGGCCCCGTAGATGAGAAGGACGCCGCGCAGGACGCGCTGACGGAGGCGAACGCCGAACAAGCGGACGTCCAGGCGGAGCAGGCCGGCGCCGGAACCTGGGAGACACGGGAAGGAGCCGCGCCCGCTTCCATCGTGGCCTGCCCCAACGGTCCCCTGCTGGTCCGCGGCGACTTTGAAATTGTCACGCCTGACGGCATTCCGGTACCCCGTGACCGGGAAACCGTTGCCCTGTGCCGGTGCGGCGGTTCGGCCATCAAGCCGTACTGCGACGGCACCCACAAGTTGATGAAGTTCGATACCACTCGCCGTCGTCCGGTTCCGGCACCGGCACGCAAGGCGGCGGAAGACGCCTCGGAATAACGGCGGTGCCGGACACAGAAATGGCTTGCCTTCACTGAAGGCAAGCCATTCTTGTTCGGTGCGCCCAGCAGGGCTCGAACCTGCGACCCACGACTTAAAAGGACGTTGCTCTACCAACTGAGCTATAGGCGCTCCACCGGCCCCGGCTTTTGACAGCTTGCGGACCGACTGTCCCACTTTATCGCACACCACACAGATCGTGGAAAACTCCGGTCTGGAGCACGGCAGGGCGCCCCTGGGACCGCCTCGATTCCGCGTAAAGGCCGGAGTATTCTTCGAAGTATGAGTGAGTCCAATTCAACGCCGCGCCATCACAAGCCAAAGCCTCTTGCACCTGTGGACTTCGCCAACTTCCCCGGCGGTGCCGATCCGGCACGCGTTTCGGAGGCGGCCCATCTTGCCGCCCAGGCGCTGGTCCACCACGGCCGCGAGAGCACCGATCCGGAAGTCACCCGCCGGCTCGTGGAACTGACCGACCAGCAGGGGGTGGAAGCGGTGGCCGAGATGTGGGCTGAAAGCCCCGCCCGGTCCCTGCCCGGCGCCCTCTGGCGCCTCTATGCCCTCCGCGCATCCATCCAGCGGAACCCGGAACGGATCGCCGCCTACTACGCCGCCGGCAAAGACGTTGCACAGGTATCCAAGGTAGTCGCCGGAGTAGCCGAGCCCCTCGGAGCGGACGAAGTGCGGGCCATGGCGGACACCATTCTTTCCGGTGCCTTCGAAGGTGAGTTCGACGTCGCGCTGGAGCGTTTCGCCGCATTCTGCCGCGTAGTGGCCCTCGGCCAGGCCAACCATGCCGATTCCTCGGAGGCCTCCAACGGGGACCGGGCCACCCTGTTGACCCGCAACGCGCGCCAACTGGTACATACGGCCGAGGATTTGGAGCACTCGGCAGCCGCCTGGCGGCGCGGAGAGCTCGACTAGCCGTGCCGTGGCGCACACAGTGCCAAGCCCCACAGTGGCGCTCCTCACAGTGCCGCCCCGGGCCGCATGGCCGTGTTGACATCACCGGCCGAGCGTAGAAAACTGAAATCGGTGTCGGACTGCGGAACCCCCGGGCTTCAACTCTGAGCCGCTTCGAGCGGCCTTCCGCCGAGAGGCGCTCCCGGTCCGGCACCGTTACTTTTCCCCAGCTGGTTCCCAGCGGATTCTTTCGCGGGCTTTCCCGTAATTCCAGCCCCTCCATCGGATATTCTTGGGGCTGTGAGCACCCTTACTTCCCCGGCAGACGTGCGTCCAGCGTGAAGCTTCAACTCTTCCCCCAAGAGAATGCAGGCCTTGAGCTGCTCTCCCGCATGGCATCCCAACTGCTGCGCGGCACCAGCATACTGGCGGAGATCCTCGGAGCAGAACCGGAGGAATTCGACCGGCTCACCGAGCAGCTGCATCAGATCGATGCCGAAACCACCGATCTGCACTTTGCACTGATGACGCAGATGCGGACCAGCTTCATCAACCCGCTCCCCCGTGAAGACCTCTACGAGCTTTCCCTGCTCCTGATGTCCGCCATGGAGTGCCTGGACGCCTCTGCGGAAACCATTTCCCTCTACAAGCTCACAGGGGTGTCCCGCCGGGCTTCCGAGCAGCTGGAAGTCATCGGCCGGCAGGCTGAGCTGACCGCCGCCGCCATGCGCCGGCTCGCTTCGCTGGAGGACCTGGAAGAGTACTGGATCGAAATGCTCCGGCTGGCCCGGCGGGCCGAGCGGTCCCGGCGGATCTGGGTGGCTGAGCTGATGCATGAGTACAAGCCCATGGCCTATGCCCGGCACCGGGACCTTGCCGATCAGCTTTCGGGAACCTCGGCGCAGCTGCGCCTGGCGGCAACGTTCGTGGGCGGCGTCCTCGTCCGGGAATCCTAGGGTGGCCACCCTCCTCCTGGCCGGCGTCGTCCTGCTCGCCGGAGCCTATGCCTTCCTCAACGGCTTCCATGACGCCTCCAACTCGGTGGCCACCTCCGTCCGGACCCGGGCACTGACCCCCACTGTGGCGATCCTGCTGGCCGCCGGCTTCAACCTCCTGGGTGCACTCGTGAGCACCGCACTGGCCGTTGCCCTGACCGTCCGGTTTGTGGATCTCCCGGCCGGCCCAGAGGGCCTCGGCATCCTGATTGCCGGGCTGCTGGCGGCCTGCGGATGGGGGGTGTGGACCTGGTGGCGACGGATGCCGTCGTCATCCACTTCCGCCCTGGTGGGCGGGCTGGTGGGTTCCGGCGCGGCCTCGACCCTGGTGGGCGGGCACAACATAGCCGAGTCCTACCGGCTGATCTGGGAGCAGATAGCCCTGCCGCTGCTGCTGTCCCCCGTGATCGCCTTTGTACTGGCTTACCTGCTGGTTTTCCCGGCCACATGGCTGATGCGTTACAGCTCTCCGCGCCGCGGGGACGCCGGAAACCGGATAGCGCAGTCCGTCTTCACCTCCGCCTTCTCCCTGGGGCACGGGATCCAGGACGGGCAACGGACCATGGCTGTGGTGGTGCTTGCCCTGCTGGCCGCGGGGCAAACTTCCGAAACCGGCATTCCCCTCTGGGTGCAGCTCTTTGCGGCGCTGGCCCTGGCCGCCGGCACGCTCTTCGGCGGCTGGCGGATCACGCACACACTGGGGTACCGGCTGGTCCGGATGGACCCGCTGCGGGGCATGAGCGCCCAGGCGGTCAGCTCCGCCATGCTGTTCCTTGGTGCGCTCTGGCTGCACATTCCGCTCTCCAGCACCCAGACCATGACGTCGGCCATCGTCGGCGCCGGCACCAATCAGCGCTTTTCCACCGTCCGCTTCATTCCGCTGCGGGAAATCCTCGTCACCTGGCTGGTCACGGCACCCGTAACCGCGCTGCTCGGCGGGATCCTGCTGCTGGCCCTCAGTCCGCTCCTGTAACCGCCTATCCGAAACGTCCGGAGACGTAGTCTTCCGTGGCCTGCTCGGCGGGGTTGCTGAAGATGACCGGAGTGTCGGCGTACTCGATCAGCCGGCCGGGCTTCCCGGTGCCGGCGATGTTGAAGAACGCCGTCTTGTCCGACACCCGCGCTGCCTGCTGCATGTTGTGCGTAACGATAACCACCGTGTAGTCACTCTTGAGTTCCTCGATGAGGTCCTCGATGGCCAGCGTCGAGATGGGGTCCAGGGCGGAGCAGGGCTCGTCCATCAGGATCACCTCCGGCGACACCGCTATGGCGCGGGCTATGCACAGGCGCTGCTGCTGGCCGCCGGAAAGCCCGGAGCCCGGCTTGTCCAGGCGGTCACGGACCTCTTTCCAGAGGTTGGCGCCGGTCAGGGACTTTTCCACCAGGTCATCGGCGTCGGCCTTCGAGATGCGCTTGTTGTTCAGCTTCACGCCTGCCAGCACATTGTCCCTGATGGACATGGTGGGGAACGGGTTGGGCCGCTGGAACACCATGCCCACGTGGCTGCGGACGGTGACCGGGTCAACGCCCGGTCCGTAGAGGTTCTCCCCGTCCAGCAGCACTTCACCTTCGACACGTGCGCCGGGAAGTACCTCGTGCATCCGGTTCAGGGTCCGCAGGAAGGTGGACTTGCCGCAGCCCGAGGGGCCGATGAAGGCGGTCACGGAGCGGGGTTCAATGTTGATGTTGACGTCCTGGACGGCGAGGAAATTGCCGTAGTAGACATTCAAGTCTTTGACGTCGATGCGCTTGGACATGGTTTCCTTCTCGGTAAATCGCTTTACAGGGCTAGCGGGAGGTCCGGGGGGCGAAGATCCGGGCAATCAGGCGGGCGCCCAGGTTCAGCAGCATCACCATGATGATCAGGATCAGGGCGGCCGCCCAGGCCCGCTGGGTACTCGGATCTGTGTTGGTCGGGGAGGTGGGGCTCATCAGCTGCCGGTAGATGAAGGTGGGCAGCGTGCTCATCCAGCCCGCAAACGCGTTGAAGTTGATGGTGTTGACGAAGCCGGCGGTGACCAGCAGTGGTGCCGTTTCCCCGATCACGCGGGCGATTGCCAGAGTGACGCCGGAGGCAATGCCGGAAATCGCGGTGGGGACCACAACCTTCAGGATGGTCCGCCACTTACGCACGCCCAGGGCATAGGAAGCTTCCCGGAGTTCGTTGGGCACGATCTTGAGCATTTCCTCGGTGGAGCGGACCACCACCGGGATCATCAGCACGGAGAGGGCGACGGCGGCGACGAATCCGGTGCGCGTGCCCGGCCCGAAGACGAGCCCGAAGAACGCGGCGGCGAACAGGCCGGCCACAATCGAGGGGATACCGGTCATTACATCTACGAAGAACGTGATGGCCCGCGAAAGTGTTCCGCCCCGGCTGTATTCCACCAGGTAGACGGCGGCGAGCAGGCCCACGGGCACCGAAATGACCGTGGCCCAGAAGGTGATCAGCAGGGTGCCGACAATGCCGTGGTAGGCGCCGCCCAGCACCGCGGTCCCGTTCTCCATCGTGGCGTTGTCAACGGCGCCGGTCATGCCGCCCATGGAGGTGAGCAGGAAGTCCGGGCTGAGGCCGGGCAGTCCGCGGACCAGGACGGTGAAGATCACCGATACCAGGGGCAGCAGCGCCAGCAGGAAGGCACCGCAGACCAGGTTCGTGGCGAGGCGGTCCACTGCATGCCGCTTGCCCTCCACGATCCAGGTGACAACCGTGCCCCCGATGACGAAAAGCACGGCGGTGAAGATTGCGAAGGACGTGACGGAGAAGCCGATGAGGGCGGACAGTGCCGCACCCAGGATCAAGGCAGCGGCCAGCACGATCCAGGGCGTATAGCGGGGCAGCCTGTTCTTGGTCAGCAGGGACCCGGGACGGCCGAGGGCGGAGGTTGTATCGAGCATCAGTTGGCTCCCGAGAATTCTTTGTGGCGGCTGATGATCCAACGGGCAATTATGTTGACCGCCAGGGTGATCAGGAACAGCACGAGTCCTGCAGCGATCAGTTCCGAGAGCCGGAGCCCGAATGCTTCAGGGAAGTTCAGGGCGATCTCGGCGGCGATGGTCTGGTTGCCGGGCCGGATCAGGCTGGCGATCAGACCGCCGGAGGAGAGCACGAGCGCCACGGCCATGGTTTCGCCCAGCGCACGGCCCAGCCCCAGCATGACGGCACTGACGACGCCGGGACGGGCGAAGGGGAAAACAGCCATCCGGATCATTTCCCAGCGCGTGGCACCCATGGCCAGTGCCGCTTCCTCGTGCAGCTTGGGCGTCTGCAGGAAGATCTCCCGGGTAAGGGAGGTAATGATCGGCAGCACCATCACGGAAAGCACAATGCCTGCCGTGAGCATGGTTTTGCCGGTCTGGCTGGCGGGACCGGCAAAAATCGGAATCCACCCGGCGTTTTCGGCCAGCCAGTTATACGGACCCACCAGCGCCGGGGCCAGCACTGTCATGCCCCAGGCACCGTAGACCACCGACGGGATGGCCGCGAGCAGGTCCACCAGATAGCCCAGTCCCTGCGCGAGCCGCCGCGGGGCATAGTGGGAAATGAACAGGGCCACGCCGATTCCCACCGGTGTGGCGATCAGCAGCGCGATGAGTGCGGCAATGACCGTGCCGATGACCAGCGGCAGGATGTACTGCCCGAACCCGCCGCCGCCGGAGATGTCCGCCGGATCGGCCATGAACGTGGGCAGCGCCTGCCACATCAGGAAAACCGCCACGCAGAACAGGACGAACAGGATCAGGCACCCGGCTGTCACCGTAATGCCGGAGAAAATCTTGTCTCCGGCGCGGCCCGCGCCGCTTTCTCCCGTTATGGACTTGCTGGACACTACTCACCCTTCGAAATGCGTTGCGTGCAGACTCTTTTATCAGTGTAGGTACTCCGCCATGGAGCGGACCCTGCCCTCCCCGTGCTGAGACCCGGGGAGGGCAGGATGGTGGTCGGGTTAGGAACGCACCTGGATGGAATCCAATGCAGTTTCGGCCCGGCTCCGCAGGCTCTCGGAGAGCGGGGCACTGCCCGCGGCGTCGGACGCGGCAGCCTGGCCCTCGTCGCTGACCACATAGTTACCGAACGCACGGACCAGGTCCACAGTCTGCTGGTCCTCATAGCTGGTGCAGAACACGTGGTAGCTCACGAGCACCACGGGGTAAGCACCCGATGCTGCCGTGTCGCGGTCCAGGTCCATGGCCATATCCGCTTCCGGACGGCCTTCCCCAGTCACCGCGGTGGAGGATTCGACGGCGAGTGCGGCGGCGTCGGCGCTGAACGGTACGTAGGTATCGCCCACCTTGACGCTGACCTTGCCCAGGGAGCCGGCTGCCGACGCGTCGGCATAGGTGATGCCGCCCTCAGTGGAGGTCACCGTGGAAATAACGCCGCCGGTGCCGGAGGCGCTTTCCCCGTTCGGCAGCCCGGCCGGCCATTCGCCTGATGCCTTATCCGTCCACTTTTCGGGTGCCGCTTCGGCCAGGTATTCGGTGAAGTTCTTGGTGGTGCCCGATTCGTCGCCGCGGTGTACCGCCGTGATGGCGGTGTCCGGCAGCTCAACTGCTTCGTTCTGCGCGGCGATGGCCGGGTCATTCCATGTGGTGATCTCGCCGCGGAAGACCGCTGCAATGGTCTCTGCGTCGAGGTTCAGGTCCGTTATGCCGGGAAGGTTGAAGGCCACGGCGATCGGTGAGATGTAGACGGGAACGTGGATGGCGCCGTCGGGTCCGCAGACCTCCGCGGCCGCAGCGGTTTCCTCTTCATCAAGGTAGGCGTCGGACCCGGCGAACTGGACGCCGCCGGCCAGCAGCGCTTCCCTGCCGGCGCCCGAGCCGTCCGGTGAATACTGCACCGACGCTTCCGGATTGGCTGCACCGAAGCCCGCGATCCAGGCCTGCATGGCCGCATCCTGGGAGGAGGCGCCGGCACCGGAAAGGGTGCCCGTGACGGAGCTTTCCGAACTCCCCGCAGTCGGGGCCGCGGAGGGTGCAGCGCTGTCCGTGCCGCAGGCGGCCAGGCCGAGTGCGGCAACAAGTGAAACTGAAAGTACGGATGCAGCGCGGTTCAAAACCTTCACTATCGTGTCCCTTTCGAAGGGTTCATTCGGCGCGGGTGCGCCGGGAAGCTGATTGCGGAAAAGCAGTCGAGCACGCGGAACCTCCAACACGTTCCTGTCCAAGGGTGGCGAAGCAAGGTGAACGGAAAGTTAACGCCCGCCGGGCAGCCGAAGAACATCCGTGGCCGCCGAATGTAACGCCGGATACATGTTGCCCCCGGCTCCCCCTAGACTGGTTTCATGCCCCAACGCAGCTCCTTCGCCAAAAGCCGGGGTTTCCTGCAGAACCGGGCCCGCGTAGGGCTGCAGCGCAGCCGCAATTCCGTGGTGCCGGCCCTGCAGATGACCATCTGCGCCGTCGGAGCGTATGCCTTTGCCGAGTACGTGCTCGGGCACGAGGGCCCACTGTTCGCCGCGACGGCCGCCCTGATTTCCCTGGGGTTCTCCCGGGAACCGCGGACCCGCCGGGTGCTCGAGGTGGGAATCGGCTGCACGCTGGGCATCACCATTGGCGAAATCCTGCTCACCCTGCTGGGCAACGGCCTGGCCCAGGCCGCCGTCGTCCTTTTTCTCTCGGTGATGCTGGCCCGCTTTTTGGACCGCGGTGTCATTTTCACTACCCAGCTGGGGCTGCAGTCCCTGCTGGTGGTGCTCCTGCCCGCCCCGGACGGCGGTGTGTTCACCCGCAGCGTTGACGCCATAGTGGGCGGCGTTTTTGCCCTGGTGGTGACCATGCTGGCGCCGCGGGATCCGCGCCGGGAACCGAAGTCCAACATCCGCGAGCTCCTGCACGAACTGTCTGCCGTGCTGCGCCAGTGTTCCGAAGCCATCGCCAAGAGCGATTCCACCATTGCCTGGCATGCGCTGGTCCGGGCCCGCAACACCCAGCCCCAGCTGGACACCCTGGCCCGCAGCGTCCGGGATGCACGGGAAGTCGCCCGGATTTCGCCCGCCTACCGGCGGTACCTGGCGGAACTGGGAGATCTGCGCGGCTCCATCGGTTATCTGGACCTGGCGGTCCGCAACAGCCGGGTTTTCGCCCGCCGGACGACGTCGGTCATTAACCATGCGTCGCTGGGTGACGAGGCCATCGAGAACGTGTCGGAGGTGCTGAACGAGACGGCCGATGCCGTGGATGTCCTGGCCCGCGCGCTGGGCGGCGGGGAAGGCCCGGACACCCGGCTCCGACACCTTCGCCAGGCCCGGAACGAGCTGGCCGCGGTGGGGACGCGCCTGCATCCGAAGTCGCTGGGCATCACGGATCTGCAGGGCGACGCGCTCATCATGCTTTTCCGCCCCCTCGTGGTGGACCTGCTGGAATCCACCGGACTCACCCACGAAGAGGCGGTTACCTACCTCTCGGAGGTCTGAGCCTGCCGGAAAAAAGTGTCAGTGCCGCGGGATAGCCTGATTCCATGGCAACAAAGACTGCACGGCCCAAGACCGCCAACTTCCGCTGCTCGGAGTGCGGCTGGACGACAGCCAAATGGGTTGGACGCTGTGGCGAGTGCCAGGCCTGGGGAACGGTGGAGGAATCCGGCGAAGTCCTGGCCCGGACCACCGCAGCCGCCGTGGTTGCCCGCCCGGCCCTGCGGATCGGCGAGGTAGACGCCACCACTGCCGCCTACCAGGCCACCGGGGTAGGTGAACTGGACCGCGTCCTGGGTGGAGGCCTGGTTCCCGGTGCGGTGATCCTGCTGGCCGGGGAGCCCGGCGTGGGTAAGTCCACTCTGCTCCTCGACGTCGCCGCCCGTGTCGCCGGCCTGGGCCGCGACGTCCTGTACGTCACCGGAGAGGAATCCACGGCACAGGTGAAACTGCGTGCCGAGCGCATCGGCGCCGTGTCGGAGAACCTCTATCTCAGTGCGGAAACGGACCTCAGCCAGGCCCTGGGCCAGGTGGAGCAGGTCTCCCCCGGGCTGCTCATTGTCGACTCCGTCCAGACCCTGAGCAGTACCGCCGTGGACGGCAGCGCCGGCGGCGTCAGCCAGGTCCGCGAGGTGGCCGCGTCTTTGATCAATGCGGCGAAGACCCGGAACATGACCACCCTGCTGGTCGGCCACGTCACCAAGGACGGCTCCATCGCCGGCCCCCGGCTGCTGGAGCACCTGGTGGACGTGGTGTGCCAGTTCGACGGCGACAGGCATTCGAGGCTTCGGCTGCTGCGTGCGGTCAAGAACCGCTACGGACCCACGGACGAGGTGGGCTGCTTCGACCTGACCGAAGACGGCATCGAAGGGCTCGCCGACCCCAGCGGGCTCTTCGTCTCGCGGACCAAGGACCCGGTCTCGGGCACCTGCATCACCGTCACACTGGAGGGCAAGCGGCCGTTGGTCGCCGAGGTCCAGTCCCTGGTCGCCGAAACCGGAAATGCCCAGGCCCGCCGTGCAACCAGCGGCGTTGACGCGTCCCGCGTCGCCATGCTCCTGGCCGTTCTGCAGCAGCGGGCCTCCATGAGCCTGGCCAAGGATGACAGTTACGTCTCCACCGTCGGCGGCGTGAAGCTTGGCGAGCCGGCCACGGACCTGGCAGTGGCGCTGGCTGTGGCGTCGGCGAAGATGAACAAACCGCTGCCGGCCCAGCTCATAGCCTTCGGCGAGGTTGGACTGGCCGGGGAGGTGCGTCCGGTACCGGGTATCGCGCGGCGGATCAACGAGGCCGAACGGCTCGGTTTCACGCACGCCGTCGTTCCGGCTTCCCCGAACGGACCGGGAAACGTCCCCTCCGGTTTCAAGGTCCGGGAGGTCTCCACGTTGGCCGAGGCGCTGGAGCTGCTCTTCTAGCACTGCCGTATTCGAAGATCCCGGGGAGCCGCCGGTGAGCGGCATCGCACAAGCTGCCTCAAGCGGCCCCTGCCAGCGGGCCCGGCCGGGGACGTGCCGTGGTTCACGAGTTGGATGGTCTGCCCGGATCTCCCACTAGTATAGGGACGGGCAAGCCTCAGCCCAGATCATCCAGGCCCCCGTGCCGGAAGGAAGTGACCATGGCCCGCAGTCCCGAAGACGCGCTTAAAGCAACCCTGGCGCGGGTCGCACCCGGGACCGAGCTCCGCGACGGACTCGAGCGCATTCTGCGTGGCCGCACCGGCGCCCTGATCGTCCTCGGTTTTGACCGAGCGGTGGACAGCATCTGCTCCGGCGGGTTCGATATCGGCATCGACTTCTCCCCCACCAGGCTGCGGGAGCTGGCCAAAATGGACGGCGCGATCGTCTGCGACCGCGACGCCGGGAACATCCTGCGCGCGGCGGTGCAGCTGGTCCCCGACCACACCATCGAAACGCATGAATCCGGCACCCGGCACAGGACCGCCGAACGCGTGGCCATCCAGACCGGTTTCCCCGTGATTTCGGTCAGCCAGTCCATGCGGATCATCCAGCTCTACGTAGGCGGACTCCGCCACGTCCTGGAAGGATCCGAGCCGGTGCTGGCACGTGCCAACCAGGCATTGGCAACCCTCGAGCGCTACCGCGCCCGCTTGGACCAGGTCACTAACTCCCTCTCCGCATTGGAAATCGAAGCAATGGTGACGGTCCGCGACGTCGCGGTCACGCTGCAGCGCCAGGAGATGGTCCGCCGCATTTCCGAGGAAATTTCACAGTATGTCCTCGAACTCGGCGTCGACGGCCGCCTGCTGTCCCTCCAGTTGGAGGAACTGACCACCGGCCTCGGCCCGGGCAGCGAAATGATCCTGCGAGACTACGCGGACCTGAATGACGGAAAGCGCAACATCGAGGAACAGATCTCCACGCTGCAGAACATGAGCTCGTCCGAAATGGTGGACCTGGGCAAGATCGCCTCGGTGGTCGGTTTCCAGCCGGGCCAGGATTCGCTCGAAGCCGTGGTGCAGCCGCGCGGCTACCGGCTCCTGAGCAATATCAAGTCGGTTCCCCCCGCAGTATCCAACCGGTTGGTGGACCACTTCGGCGGCCTGCAGAACCTGATGGCCGCCAACATCGATGACCTGATGACCGTTGACGGCATCGGCGAGCAGCGCGCCCGGACCGTGCGGGAAGGTCTCTCCCGGATCGCGGAGACCAGCCTCCTCGACCGGTTCATGTAGGCCTATTCCAGTTCGAAAACAGCCGTTTCGCTGGTGACTTCCCCGAGCTTGGCAGTGAACACGTAGTAGCCGGGGTTCGGGTTGGAAGCCACGGCGGCGCAGCCCGGTGCCGACCGGTTCCGGTCCCAGGTGAAGTTCGCCGTCTCGGATGCGCCCGGTTCCACCTTCTTGAGGTAGTCCTCGCCGCCGTCCTGGCAGTCGGTGGAAGAGAAGATCCGGTCGGAGCCGCTGGCTACCGAAAACTCCATCTGCGACGTGCCCACGTTGATCTCGCAGGCGGATTCCCCGGTGTTCGTGACCGTCAGCGCCAAGATCGGCGTCGCACCGGCCGGGTAGACCTGGGCATCGGTGGCAGCCGTAACCAAGACGGACTCTGCGGGGCAGGCGGATTCCGACGGAGTCGCCGCGGGTTTCGGAGCCTTCGGAGCTTTCGTCTCGGCCGCAGGCGTTGCGGCCGGGGCGGTAAGTACCGGAGAGGGGACAGTGGCGTCCGCTACGGCCTGCTTTTCCGGTGTTAAAGCGCCAATCACGCCGGCAACCGCGAACCCAAGTCCCACCAGGAGCAGCACCGCGAGGATGCCTGCAACCAGCCGCCGACGGCGGTAGACGGCGGGGCTCGGACGGCGCGGACCGGGGCGCGGTCCGGCCAGCTGCTGTCTTCCCATCCCATCCATGGTTCAAGGCTAGGGATCAAGACCGCGATTACGAGGCGCACCACGCCGGTTAGTAGAGTATTGCTGGTCATATGCAAGGAGTGCAGCATGGATTCACAGGTCGAAGACCTGCACCGCCGGATTACCGGGTGGTTCGCCGGTAATGCCCGCGAGCTGCCCTGGCGGGACGCCGAACGCTCGCCCTGGGGTGTTCTGGTCAGCGAAATCATGCTCCAGCAGACGCCGGTGGTACGGGTGCTGCCCGTCTGGACGCAATGGCTGCAGCGCTGGCCGACGCCGGCCGGGTTGGCTGCGGAGTCCAGCGGGGAAGCCGTACGGGCCTGGGGCAGGCTGGGCTATCCCCGGCGGGCCCTGCGGCTGCACTCAGCAGCGAAGGCAATCGTCGAGGAGTTCGACGGCGAGGTGCCCTCCACTTATCCGGAGCTGCTGCGGCTGCCGGGAGTCGGTGACTACACCGCCGCCGCTGTGGCTGCATTTGCCTTCGGGCAGCGGGAAACAGTGGTGGACACCAATATCCGCCGGGTTCACGCCCGGGCAGTAACCGGGAACGCCTTGCCCTCACCGTCCCTTACCGCTGCCGAGATGCGGCTGGCCGCTTCCCTGCTGCCCCTCGACACCAGCGACTCCGTGGCCTGGAATGCCTCCGTCATGGAACTCGGCGCACTGGTCTGCACGGCCCGCAGCCCTCGATGCCGGGAGTGTCCGATATTGGACCGCTGCGCCTGGGTGGCAGCGGGCAGGCCGGAACCCCATTACACGGCGAAGGGCCAGGCCTGGGCCGGAACGGACCGGCAGGTCCGCGGGGCCATGATGGCGGTGCTGCGCTCCGCGGACGGCCCGGTCCGCCGGGAACTGCTCCTGCACGCGCCGGTGGACCTGGCCGGCCCCAGGCTGACGGCCGAACTGGATCCCCTCGGCGCCCTGCACCGATTGCAGGCGCCGCAGGAACAAATGGAGCGCGCTTTGGCCGGCCTGATCGCGGACCGGCTGGCGGCAGAAGACGCCAACGGAGTGTCGCTGCCGCTTTGATCCGCGGCGGGCTCAGATTTCTCCGAACCCGTTGCGCACCTGCTCGGCCACGAGTTCCACCGCCCGGGCCGCGTCGGGACCTGTGGCGGTGGCACTGAGCGTTTCGCCGGGCCGCAGGCCCAGCGTCATAAGCATCATGACCGATTTGCCGTCCACGCCGTTGATGGTGATCTCGGCGTCCAGGTCCGCCAGCAGTTGCGCCACCACTGAGGCCGGACGCGCATGCAGGCCCATCGGGTTTATCAGCGTCCATGCCCCGCTGGCGGAGTCCGCCGCGTCCTGCGCCGGCTCCCCGGGGGCAGGCGGGCCGCCGGAGGCTTCGGCGGAGGCTGCGCTGTCCGGGGTGTAGGACGCCCCCGCCGACTCCGCGGCGGCCGAAACCTCGGCAACGTTCCTTCCGGTCTGTGCCGCTACGGCTGCGGCCACCGTGCCCTCGACCAACGGCGCATTGGCCATGAGTACCCGCTGCTGCTGCTCCGGCTCCAGGAACTCCAGCGCCGATTCCGCCGTCATCACTGCGGATCCAAGGTCCGTCAGCAGGACCGCGCCCTCACCGGAGTCCGTCGCAGCAATACCGGACATGATTTTTTCCAGGCTGGTGCCGATCCCGTCGTCGTCGGTGCCTCCTGCCGGAACTATCCGAACGTCTGCGGCCATCTGCGCCGCCAGCTCGCAGACGCCCTCGGCCAGCTTCCGGCTGTGCGAAACAACCACCAGGCCGACGCTCACGCTGCCGTCTCCGCCGCCGAAACCGCTGCCTGCAGGATCAATGCCGTGGACGCGGCCCCGGGATCCAGGTGCCCCGCACTGCGCTCCCCCAGGTAGCTGGCCCGGCCCTTGCGGGCGACGAGCGGCTCAGTGCCGGCCAGCCCGGCGTCGGCGGCGTTCGCGGCCGCCGTCAGGATCTCCACCGGACCGGAACCCGCTGCCTGGGCAGTAACAGCGGCATCCACCGCGGGAGTCCAGGCATCGATCATGGTCTTATCGCCGGGTTCGGCCTTGCCGCGGGCTACTATTCCGTCCCGGGCAGCCGTCAGGACGGTCACCAGCTCGGCCGGTCCGAGGGCGGGCGCACTGCCGGCCGCGGTGGAGGCACGCAGGAAGGCCGTCCCGTAGAGCGGTCCGGCGGCGCCGCCCACCTTCGACATCAGGGTCATGGCGACCGTTTTGAACACCGCCCCGGGTGTCTCCGGCACGCCGTCGGCGTCCATTTTCTCCACCACCGCACTGAATCCGCGCTCCATGTTCTCGCCGTGGTCGGCGTCGCCGATCTCCCGGTCCAGGGTGGTCAGCCGCTGGCGGTTCTCGCTCAGGGCAGCGGCGCTTAGGCGCATCCATCGATCCGCCCAGGCTGCGTCCAGTTCCATGCCTATACTCCCCACCGCAGGGCCGGGGTGTTCACCGGCGAGTCCCAGAGTTCCGTAAGTTCATCGTCAAGCCGCAGGAGGGTCACTGATGCCCCTTCCATTTCCAGGGCGGTGATGTAATTGCCCACCAGGGAACGCTCCACCCGGGCACCTCTGTCTGCCAGGATCTGGGCCGCCCGGCGGTAGACAATGTACAGCTCGCTCAGCGGGGTGCCGCCCATGCCGTTCACGAAGAGCAGCACCCGTTCCCCGGAGGTTACCCCTAGGTCGCTGAGCACCGGTTCCATCAACTGGTCCGTAATGGAATCCGCCGTTGTCATGGCCACCCGGTGCCGCCCGGGTTCACCGTGGATCCCCACACCCATTTCAATCTCGTCTTCGGCCAGGGTGAAGCTCGGCTCACCGGCATGCGGCACCGTACAGGGTGCCAGGGCAACACCCATGGACCGTACGTTCGCGTTTACGCGTTCGGCGATCTCCGCCACCTTGGCAAGGTCATCCCCGCGCTCCGTGGCGCCGCCGGCGATCCGCTCCAGCAGCACGGTCCCCGCCACGCCGCGCCTTCCTGCGGTGTACGTCGAGTCTTCCACCGCGACGTCGTCGTTCACTACGACTGTGCGGATGTCGATGCCTTCGACGCCGGCAAGTTCGGCAGCGGTCTCGAAGTTCAGGATGTCGCCGGTGTAGTTCTTCACCACGAGCAGGACGCCGGAGCCCGAGTCGCTCTTCACGATGGCGGGCAGGATCTGGTCCGGGGTGGGAGACGTGAAAACGGCCCCGGGAACGGCTGCGGTGAGCATGCCCTGCCCCACATAGCCGCTGTGCAGCGGCTCATGGCCGCTGCCGCCGCCGGAGACCAGGCCTACCTTGCCCTGTACCGGAACGTCGCGCCGGAGGACGTAGTCCGGGTCCAAATGGATCTGGACCAGGTCGTGGTGGGCCAACCCGAAGCCTTCGAGTGATTCTGCCACCACCGAGCGGGGATTGTTGATGAGTTTCTTCATGACGCCGGGCTCCTTAGCGGTCGCACTGCTGAGCCCCGCGAGCACGCCAAGGCTCCCTCTCCCCCACCGACCCTACCCGGGCCGGAAGCAGTGCAACAGGGTGCCGGCATGCCAGCCGCACCGGCAGCGCTTTAGAGTTCGGAAAGCCGCCCGGGCAGCAAAAAGCGGGAGGGGCGAAACCCTCCCGCTTTTGAATAAAGCCTTACTTGCCCTTGAAAGCGTCCTTGACGTTCTCGCCGGCGTCCTTCAGGCTCGACTTGGCCTGGTCGCCGTGGCCCTCGGCCTCCATGCGCTCGTTGCCGGTGGCCTTGCCTACGCCTTCCTTGACCTTGCCGCCAAGATTTTCGGCCTTGTTCTGCATCTTGTCATCTGCGCCCATTGCTGAACCCGCTTTCTGATCGTGGCCCGTGTAAACGCGAAACCGCTGCTGGTTCGCAACTGTTTCCTGCTGCACTCCACGGGACCGTTGATGATGCTAAGTATCCTGAGCTTATCCAGCTTCGAAGACAAAAGGCCAGCACAGCCCTCCCGGTTACTCTCTCTGCGAACGCGCCCCGGCCGGCCGCCGGATCAGAACGAGCGGATCATCCGGGTGTTTCCCAGGGTGTTCGGCTTTACCCGGGCGAGGTCCAGGAACTCGGCAACACCTTCATCGGAGGAACGCAGCAGCTCGGAATAGACCTCCGGATCCACGGCGGATTGGTTAGCCATGACGGCGAATCCGTGCCGCCGGAAAAACTCCACTTCAAAGGTCAGGCAGAACACCCGCCGCACACCGATTTCCACCGCATCAGCGAGCAGCTGTTCCAGCAGGAGATGGCCGATTCCACTGCCCCGCAGGGCGGGGTCAGTAGCCAGGGTGCGCACTTCGGCTAGGTCTTCCCACATCACGTGCAGTGCACCGCAGCCGACAATCCGCCCGTCAGCGTCCTCTGCGACCCGGAATTCCTGCAGTGCCTCGTAGTAGGCAACAGCCTCCTTGGCCACCAGGATCCGTTCCTCGGCCAGCGGCGCCACCAGGGCGCGGATGGCGGGAACATCGGAAGTGCGGGCGCGGCGGATGGTCATGGCGGATACGGAAGTCACCGGCCCAGTCTAGGACTGTCAGGGCAGCCGCACCCAAACTTCGTTTCGGCGTTCGACGCCGGATGGCCGGCATCCGAACGCCAAAGGACCCGGCGGGCTGCCTGCCCGCCGGGTCCTTTACCCGTGCATTGGTTGTACTGAGCGGCTGTTAGTCGCTGACGCCGGCTTCGATTGCCGGGGAAGCTTCCTCAATTGCCTTCGGAACGCCGCTGCCGACGAAGGTGAACTTCGCTTCGTCGCCTTCGCCCTCGACATCCACCGAGATGACTTCGCCGGGCTTCAGCTCGCCGAAGAGGATCTTCTCGGACAGCTGGTCCTCGATTTCGCGCTGGATGGTCCGGCGCAGCGGCCGGGCACCCATCGCGGGATCGTAGCCGCGCGTTGCCAGCAGCACCTTGGCAGCCGGGGTGAGCTCGATGCTCATCCCCTTCTCGGCCAGGCGCTCACTCAGCCGGTTCAGGAACAGGTCCACAATCTGGACAATCTCGTCCTGGGTCAGCTGCGGGAAGACCACGGTGTCATCAACACGGTTGAGGAACTCGGGGCGGAAGTGCTGCTTCAGCTCTTCCGTCACTCGAGCCCGCATCCGGTCATAGCCGGTCTTGGTGTCCGTGCCGGACTGGAAGCCCGTCATAACGCCCTTGGAGATGTCCCGGGTACCAAGGTTGGTCGTCATGATGATGATGGTGTTCTTGAAGTCCACCATCCGGCCCTGGGCGTCGGTCAGGCGGCCGTCTTCGAGGATCTGCAGCAGCGAGTTGAAGAGGTCCGAGTGGGCCTTCTCCACTTCGTCGAACAGCACCACGGAGAACGGACGGCGGCGGACCTTTTCGGTCAGCTGCCCGCCTTCTTCGTAGCCCACGTATCCGGGAGGAGCACCAAACAGGCGCGATACCGTGTGCTTCTCGGCGTACTCGGACATGTCCAGCGTGATGAGGGCGTCCTCGTCACCGAACAGGAACTCCGCAAGGGCCTTGGCAAGCTCGGTCTTACCGACGCCGGTGGGGCCGGCGAAGATGAACGAGCCGCCCGGACGCTTGGGGTCCTTCAGCCCGGCCCGCGTACGGCGCATGGCCTGCGAGATGGACTTGATGGCCTGGTCCTGACCGATGACGCGCTTGTGCAGTTCGTCTTCCATCCGCAGCAGGCGGGTGGACTCTTCCTCGTTCAGCTTGACCACGGGGATGCCGGTGGAGTTGGCAAGCACCTCGGCGATGAGTTCCTCATCCACCTCGGCAATGTCATCCAGGCCGCCGGACTTCCACTGGCGTTCCTTCTCCGCGCGCTGATCCTGGAGCTTCTGCTCCTTGTCGCGCAGGGAGGCGGCACCTTCGAAGTCCTGGGAGTCGATTGCGGACTCCTTTTCCATCTTCAGCGCCGAGATCCGCTCGTCGATTTCCTTCAGCTCCGGCGGAGCCGTCATCCGGCGGATCCGCAGGCGGGCGCCGGCCTCGTCAATCAGGTCGATTGCCTTGTCCGGCAGGAACCGGTCACTGATGTACCGCTCCGCCAGCGTGGCTGCAGAAGCAAGTGCGGCATCGGTGATGGAGACGCGGTGGTGCGCTTCGTAGCGGTCACGCAGGCCCTTGAGGATCTCGATGGCGTGTGCCACCGAGGGCTCGGCAACCTGGATCGGCTGGAAGCGGCGCTCCAGCGCGGCGTCCTTCTCGATGTGCTTGCGGTACTCGTCCAGCGTGGTGGCACCAATGGTCTGCAGCTCGCCCCGGGCCAGCATCGGCTTCAGGATCGATGCGGCATCAATGGCGCCTTCGGCGGCACCCGCACCCACAAGGGTGTGGATCTCGTCGATGAACAGGATGATGTCGCCGCGGGTGCGGATTTCCTTGAGGACCTTCTTCAGGCGTTCCTCAAAGTCGCCGCGGTAGCGCGAACCGGCAACCAGTGAACCGAGGTCCAAGGTGTAAAGCTGCTTGTCCTTCAGGGTCTCGGGCACGTCGCCGCGCACGATCGCCTGGGCCAGCCCCTCTACGACGGCGGTCTTGCCGACGCCGGGCTCGCCGATCAGGACAGGGTTGTTCTTGGTCCGGCGTGACAGCACCTGCATCACGCGTTCCATTTCATGCTCGCGCCCGATAACCGGGTCGAGCTTGGATTCACGCGCGGCCTGTGTGAGGTTGCGGCCGAATTGGTCCAGCACCACGGATCCGGCGGGCTGGCCTTCCTGCTGCTGGCCACCGGTGGAGACGGGCTCTTTGCCCTGGTAGCCGGAAAGCAGCTGGATGACCTGCTGGCGGACACGGTTCAGGTCAGCACCGAGCTTGACCAAAACCTGCGCGGCGACGCCTTCACCTTCACGGATCAGGCCGAGCAGGATGTGTTCGGTGCCGATGTAGTTATGGCCGAGCTGCAGGGCTTCACGGAGCGAAAGCTCCAGCACCTTCTTGGCGCGGGGGGTGAAGGGGATGTGGCCGGTCGGGGCCTGCTGGCCCTGACCGATGATCTCCTGCACCTGCTCGCGGACAGCACCAAGCGAGATGCCCAGGGATTCAAGGGCCTTAGCAGCGACACCTTCACCCTCATGAATGAGCCCAAGCAGAATATGCTCGGTGCCGATGTAGTTGTGGTTGAGCATGCGGGCCTCTTCTTGGGCAAGCACGACAACGCGACGGGCACGGTCGGTAAATCTTTCAAACATGAGGCACACTCCTAGCTAACGCGTAATTCGATGCTACGTGCCCCAGGGGTGCTTAAGGAGCTTGTTCGCCATGGGCGTGAGAGGCGGGCGGTATGCCTAGCCCTGCGCGGCCCGGTAGGCGTCGATGATCTCGCTGTTCACGCGGCCGCGTTCCGAAACGGTGTAGCCGTTCTTGCGGGCCCATTCGCGGATCTGCGCTGCTTCATTGCTGCGGGCCGAGCCGGCGCCGCGCGGACGTCCGGTGCGGCCTCCGACCTTGCGGCCGGCATCTACATAAGGCTTCAGTGCATCGCGGAGAGTTTTCGCATTGTCTTTCGACAGATCAATCTCGTACTGTGACCCGTCCAAGGCAAACCGTACGGTCTCATCCGCACTTCCTCCGTCGACGTCATCCACGAGAATGATTTTTACCTTTTGCGCCATGACAGGCTCCTAAGCAGCTAAAAATGGGAAGACTAATTATGAGACCACTTAGAGTATGACGCAATTGGTAAAGCCCCGTCAAAGTACTTGGCTATTTATTCTCTTCTTCACTCGGTTTTTTCAAAGCTTCATGGTCTACACTCTGGTCAGCTTCCCGTTCTGCCTCGGCAAGGGCCTGCCGCTCCGACCGGTCCGAGTTAAGCAGGGCCCTCATCACGAAATAAAAGAGAGCTGCAACACAAATTGACGGCAGGAGGACTTCTACATATTCCATGGCTAACCCATTTCCGGCTTAAGGAGGGGAAACAGAATTGTTTCCCTGATTCCCGTATTCGTGAAAAGCATCACAAGGCGGTCAATTCCCAGACCGATGCCGCCCATGGGCGGGGCACCGTATTCCAATGCCCGCAGGAAGTCCTCGTCGAGGGCCATGGCCTCGTCATCGCCGCCGGCCGCCAGCAGGGACTGCTCGGTGAGGCGTTCACGCTGGATAACCGGGTCAATCAGTTCCGAGAAAGCCGTGCCGCGTTCCATGCCGCCGATGATGAGGTCCCAGGCTTCGATCAGGCGGGGGTCCTCGCGGTTCGGACGGGCGAGCGGCTGCGCCGACGGCGGGTAGTCGTACACGAAGGTCGGCTGCAGCAGCGTCGGCTCCACAATTTCGCCGAATAGTTCAATAACCAGCTTTTCCGCGTCCCACTTCGGATCCACCTTCACACCGTGCTTTTCCGCAATATCGCGGAGCACGGCGGCGTCGGTGTCCGGGGTGATCTGCGTGCCCACCGCTTCGGACAGGCCGGGGTACACGCTCAGCCAGCGCCACTCGCCGTCCAGGTCAATAGTGCCGGCCGCGGTTTCGATCTTCCGGCTGCCCATGAGGTCCGCACAGTGCAGGATGATTTCCTTCATCCGCTCGGCCATCACGAACTGGTCCGCGTAGGCCTCGTAGCATTCCAGCGTGGTGAATTCGGGGGAATGCGTGGAGTCGACGCCCTCGTTGCGGAAAATGCGCCCGATTTCGAACACCCGCTCGATCCCGCCCACCACTGCACGCTTGAGGTAAAGCTCCGTGGCGATGCGCAGGGTCATCTTCTGGTCGAAAGCGTTCAGGTGCGTTTCGAACGGCCGGGCAGCGGCACCGCCGTGCACCAGCTGCAGCATGGGGGTTTCCACCTCCACATAGCCGTGCCCGTGCAGGGTGTCACGGACGCCGCGGATAACTGCCGCGCGCTTGTAGACCATGTCCCGCGCTTCGTCGCGGACCATCAGGTCCACATAGCGCTGGCGGACACGGGTTTCCTCACTTAGTCCGGCGTGCAGCACCGGCAGCGGGCGCAGGGCCTTGGAGGCCATCGACCAGGACTGCGCCATCACCGAGAGTTCCCCGCGGCGGGAAGAGATCACCTCTCCGCGGATAAAGACGATGTCGCCCAGGTCCACCAGCGACTTCCAGTCCGCCAGGGATTCCTCGCCGACGACGGCCAGGCTGAGCATGGCCTGCAGCCGGGTTCCGTTGCCTTCCTGCAGGGTGGCGAAGCAGAGCTTTCCGGTGTTGCGGATGAACACCACGCGGCCGGTGACGCCCACCGTCTCGCCGCTGGCTTCGTCGGCCTCCAGGTGGCCGAACTTTTCGCGTACTTCCTTGAGGGAGGCGGTGCGTTCCACCCCTACCGGGTAGGCCTCATCCCCCCGGTCGATGAGCCGCGCACGCTTCTCGGCACGGATGCGCATCTGTTCGGAGGTGTCTGCGGCTTCGGGAACGGGGTTAGATGTGGTCACGGTTATTAAGTTTACAGAGCAAAGCACCGCTCCCGGTTCCTGCGCTCCGTGCACGGCACCGGGTACGCACGGAGCACAGGTACTTTCGCTACGGCAGCAGGGTGTTGTCGATCAGGCGGACCGGACCGACCCGTGCGGCCAGCAGCGCCAGCGCGGTCCCGGCCAGCGGTGCGCCGGCAGTGTCCGGGAGCGGTTCGAGGGTCTGCGGGTCCACCACCTCGAAGTAGTCCAGTTCCACTCCGGGCTGCGACGTAACGAGTCCGACGGCGTCGGGCAGGTCCAGGGGCCGGCCCGCCGCAGCGCGATCCTTCAGCAGGTTCAACGCCCGGGACAGCACCAGTGCCGCCTGCCGCTGGTCGGCATCGAGGAAACGGTTCCGGCTGGATTCGGCGAGCCCGTCCGCGGCCCGGACAATCGGCACACCGGTGATCTCCACGGCGAAGTTGAGGTCCGAGACCATCCGCCGGATCAGGGCCACCTGCTGGGCGTCCTTCTGCCCGAAGTAGGCCCGGAAGCGCGCCGGTACCGGCGGGGCTGCCAGGTGGAAAAGCTTGGCGACCACGGTCAGCACGCCGTCGAAGTGTCCCGGCCGGACGGCACCCTCCCAGCGGGTGCCCATGGTGCCGGCGCTCACGCGGACCAGCGGCGCGCCGCCGGGGTACATTTCGGCCTCTGACGGGGCGAAGACCAGGTCCACTCCGGCGCGGCCCAGGAGCTCGAGGTCCGCATCGAGGGTGCGGGGGTACCGCTCGAGGTCGGCCGGGTCGTCGAACTGCAGGGGATTGACGAACACCGAGGCGGTGACGACGTCGTTGTCCGCCCGGGCGGCGCCCATCAGGGAGGCGTGCCCTTCGTGCAGGGCACCCATGGTGGGAACCAGCGCGAGGGAGGGAAGGCGGGAGGGGTTGGCTGCGGCCGCTTTTTCGAGCAGCTCCTCGGTGGCGGAGCGCAGTTCGGCGGCGGTGGTGACGAGGCGGGGGGTGTTCAACGCTGTCCTTCTATGGGGGTTCGTTCGGATGTTCAGGGTTCCTGCGGGTCCCGCAGGGCGGCCAGGATGGCTTCGCCCTGCTGGGGGGTGAGCAGTCCGCGGTCAACGGCCCGGGAGGCAGTTGCGGCGGAAAGTGCGGCGTAGGCGGCGCGGAGGTCCTCCGTGCCTGCCTCGGCAAGGGCGCGGGTATGCGCGGCCACGGTGCCGACGTCGCCCCGGGCCACCGGGCCGGTGAGGGCTCCCTCGCCGGAGGCCAGCGCGTTTTCCAGCGACGCGCGCATGAGCGGCCCCAGGAGCCGGTCCGGATGTTCGACGCCGAGGCCCGCCAGCAGCTGCGTGGACTGGGAGGCCAGGGTGACCAGGTGGTTGGAGGCATGCGCGAGGGCCGCGTGGTAGAGCACGCGGTCCGCTTCGTCGATGACGACCGGTTCGGCGCCCATCTCCACCACGAGTGCCTGGGCGATCGGCAGGACGGCGGCGGGGGCGCTGATGCCGAAGGAGCAGTCCGCCAGCCGGGTCAGGTCCAGGCTCATCCCCGTGAAGGTCATGGCCGGGTGCAGTGCCAGGGGAATGGCCCCCGCTGCCCGCGCCGGGGCAAGGATTTCCGTGCCGAACCGCCCGGAGGTGTGGGCTACCAACTGCCCCGCCTGCCAGGCGCCGGTTTTTGCCAGTCCGGAGACCAGCGGGCCCAGGGCATCGTCCGGAACGGCGAGCAGGACCAGTTCGGAGCGTTCCACGATGTCCGGAATCTCAAGGATCGGCACTCCCGGAAGCAGGTTTTCCGCCCGTTCACGGCTGGCATCGGAAACCGCGGAAACCCCGACGACGGCGTGCTCGGCCGCGCGCAGGGCAGCACCGAGGACGGCACCGACCCGGCCGGCACCGATGACGCCGACCCCCAGGCGGCCGCGGCGTCGGCGTTCTTCGACGCTGGCTGAATCAGCGGTGTTCATGGGGAGGCTCCTCCTTGGAGACGGGTACTGGTGTGACGGGGGTGGAGGGCGCGGCGGCAGCGGCCGGAGCCGGAGCCGGGGCGGCAGGTGCGGACTTCGCCGGGGACGGGCCGGTTCCACGCAGCCACTGTTCCGGGAGGTCCCGGCGGCGGGCGGTCCGGGCACGCAGCGCCTGCTCGTGGAGCAGCTGCCGGGCGGTGTCCGCATCGATTTGGACCACTCGAGGGGAAACCGGGCCGGGAGTGGAGTGCAGGGCCAGGTCTGCCAGGCCCAGGCGGCGGGCCACCGGGCCCTGCTCAAGGGCAAGGGACTGGGTCCTGCTGTGCGGCACCACCTGAAGCGACCGCCACAGGAATCCGTGCCGGGACAGGAGCGCCGTCTCCGTGACCAGGTAGCCGTTCCGGCGCCGGGAAAGCGGGGACAGCCACCGGGCACGCCGCGGCGAAACGGTGAAGCCCGCTGCCGGGCCGGACCCGTTCATGCCTGCGGTGAACACTCCCACCGGATCCTCGGTTCCCGGGTCGGGGACAACCAGGGCCAGCATCCGCAGTACCTCTTCCGAGGTACCCGCGGGCAGCAGCCGGGTGCGCGCGGAGGATTCGCTGTCGGCGCCGGCTCCATACCCTGCAACGTTCACGGAGATCGAATACCAGCCGGTAATCCGCCACAGCGGCGGCTGCCGCACCGCGAGGGCCTGGATCCGGCCCGGCGGTACCGTCTGCGCGCGGGTGTCCAGCAGTCCGGAGCGGATCCGGATACCTTCCCGTGACACGGAGGCACGGAAGTTGAAGCCGGAACTGAACAGGCCCCAGTACGCACTGCCAAAACCGAAAATGATGGGCACCATGGCGGCGATGGACGCGGCCTCGCCCGTGAGCGCCGTCAGGACAATTACTCCCGCAACGGCCAGGACCAGGAAGACGGTGGTCCCGGACAGCAGGACAGAGGCGATCACGCGTCCGGCCGACAGCGCCAGCACCTGCTGTTCGCCCGGCACCGTTGGGTCACCGGTACCGCTGCCGCCGTCTGACTGTTTTTCGTCGGCACCGGAGGCGTCCTCGAGGATCCGTGCCCGCAGCTGCTGCGCGTCCGGCAGCCGAAGGAAAGCCAGGCGCACTGCCGATTCACCGGCGTCGGCCACTTCAAAGCGCAGTTCGGCCAGCCCGAAAATCCGTGCAAGCAAGGGTTGGACAATGTCGATGGCCTGCACCCGGTCCAGCCGTGCCTGGCGTTGGCGGCGCACCACCACTCCGGAACGCACGCGGATATGGTCATGCGTCAGCTGGTAGCGGGTAACCCACCAGGAGAGGAAGAACGAGCCGGCAATAACCACCAAGGCAATCCCCAGGGCCAGTACCGTCCAGAACAGTGCCGTGCCTGCGGGCAGGTCCATGCGGCCGTCGGTGAACCACGACTCAACCTGGTCCCTGCCCACAAAATAGGCGAGGGCTGCCAAGGCTATCCAGCCGCGGACCAGCGGGGAAACCGGATGCACCCTTTTCCATTCGGGTTCCGTCTTGATTGCCGGATCGATGCCGGCGGTTTCGGGGTCCTCGCCCGGGCCCCGGGCGGCGCCGGCGGTCACAGTCCGGCCAGCTGCGCTTCGCCGCGGGCGGACAAATGCTCCCGCAGGCGGGCACCCTCGTCGGCCGGCAGTCCGGCAATGCCGGCGTTGGTGCCCGGGGCGGCGGTATGGAGTTTCAGCGTGCACAGCCCGAAGGCTCGTTCGAGGGGTCCAACCGCCACGTCCACGTACTGCATCCGGCCGTAGGGAACCACCAGGGTGCGCTGGAAGAAGATGCCCCGTCGGAGCAGCAGGTCCTCGTTGCGTTCGGCGTAACCGATCGCGCGGACCTGGCGGGGAAGCAGGAGCCCGCGCCACAGCAGGGTTACGGCAAAGAAGACGGGCAGCCCCCACGCCAGCCACGCAGGGTATCCGGGCCAGATTCCGGTGAGGCGCAGCACCAGCGGAAGGCCGGTCACCACCAGCGTGATTACGGTTTCAATCCCCCAGCTCAGCAGCCTCAGCCGCAGGTACTTCGGTGAAACGCGCTGCCACTGCACTGCAGCAGGATCGATTGCCTCACTAGGCATAATCTCCTCCATCCCCCGATCCATCTCCTGAGCCGGGCTCGGGCCCGGTGCCGTCCTTGTCGACAGGGGGCAGCTTACAGAACCGCTCTACGGTAAGCCCCGTGGCAATCATCAGGATCCCGCCGACGCTGACGGCGAGGGAGGACCAGGTGCCCGCGTGGCCCGGCCGCAGCGACCACAGGGGCAGCTGGGTGAGGAAGACAGCGGCATGCCAGCCGAGCAGCAGGGCCCCGGCGTAGGCGAGTGCCTGCGCCAGGACAACCGTGCGGGCGGCGGCAATGGGATCCAGGTCCCGGTCCCGCCGGCCGTTGCGCCAACTGCGCACCCGCAGTCCGAGGAAGAGGGTGGCACCGGTCACCAGGATGATGGCCACCAGCGCCACCGAGCTCAGCACGGGTGCGGGATAGCCGTTTTCCGACAGGAAGAAGTTCGCCGCCCAGCCCACAACGCCGGCAGCGAGGCCGATGACGGCCAGCCACCGGTATTGGATGCTGGTCACGGGCTCATTCTCCTTCGAAGATTTCGAGTCCGGGAAGGTCCTCGGCTCGGGCGGCCAGCTCGGCCACGGGCACCGAATCCAGCCGGGCGTCGGGTTCCATCCAGGCCCAGGGCTGCAGCACGAAGGCCCTCATGGCTGCACGGGGGTGCGGAATGGTGAGGTCCTCATCATCCAGGTGCAGGTCCCCGTACGTGATGATGTCGACGTCGAGGGTCCTCGGACCCCAGCGGACAATGCGTTCGCGGTGGTGGCGTGCCTCGACGGCCTGGCAGTGCGCCAGCAGGGCGTGCGGTTCGAGTTCGGTTTCGATCGCCACCACGAGGTTGAGGTAGTCGGGCTGTTCAGGGCCGCCGACCGGACGTGTGCGGACCACGGGGGAAACGGCGCTCAGCCGGACCTGCGGATGGTCGGCAAGGTCCGCTACCGCTGTGGAGAGGGTGTCCCGGCTTTCCCCGAGGTTGCTTCCAAGGGCAAGGACACAATGCACGGCACTCATGCGCGCTCCCGGTGGATGGTCACCGCAACGTCGCCGAATTCCACCGTGATCGGCGCCTTCGGCTTATGCACCGTGACCTCAACTGCGGCAAGGACGGGGAAGGAAGCCAGGACGGAGTCCGCAATCCGGCCCGCCAGTGCCTCGATCAGGTTCAGCGGTTCCCCGGTGATGATCTGCACCACGCGTTCGGCAACCTCGCCGTAATGCGCCGTCAGCGTCAGGTCATCCGTGGCCGCTGCCGGGCCCAGATCGGTAAACAGGACCAGATCCACAACGAAGGGTTGGCCGTCCCGCCGCTCATGGGGGAAGACACCGTGGAAACCGGTGGCAGTGATGCCGCTCAAGGTGATCCGGTCCCGTGTTCCGGGGGCCGTTCCGGAAACTCCGGTGCTCAGCATCCGGCTACCCTTTCCATGCCGCGGCGACTTTTACGGCATCAAGGCTGGCCGGCACGTTGTGCACGCGCACTGCCCAGGCCCCGGCGGACGCCGCCAGTGCGGTCACCGCGACCGTAGCGTTGTCGCGTTCCAGCGGCTGGGCAGCCTTCCCGTAGCTGGTGAGCAGCGAGCCGAGGAAACGCTTGCGGGATGCACCGATAAGTACGCGGTGGCCCAAGGCGCCGAGACGGTCGATTCCGCGCAGCAGCTCCCAGTTGTGTTCGCCGTCCTTGGAGAAGCCCAGTCCGGGGTCGAGGATGATCTGTTCGGGGGCCGCACCGGCGGCGTAGAACCGGTCACGGACCTTCAGCATTTCCGCTGCCACCTCTTCGACGACGTCGGCGTAGCTGGCGTTGGGGTCATTGCTGCGGACGTTGCCGCGGCTGTGCATAAGGATGTAGGAGACCCCCGTACGAGCAACAAGCCCGGGCATCCCAGGATCGGTTTCGGTGCCGGACACGTCATTGATGATCGCGGCGCCGGCTCCAATCGCCTTTTCCGCCGTGGCCGCATTCATGGTGTCGATGCTGATGAGGGCTCCTGCACGGACCAGGGCCTCGACCACGGGCAGGACCCGCTCCTGCTCCTCTTCCGGGGAGACGCGGACGGAGTCAGGCCGGGTGGATTCACCGCCGACGTCGATGATGTCCGCGCCTTCGTAGTGCATCTTCAGCCCCGCACGGATTGCTGCGTCGGTATCGGCGAATTGCCCGCCGTCGCTGAAGGAATCGGGCGTGACGTTGAGGACGCCCATGACCAGGGTGCGGTCGGTGGGAAGGTCGGAGAGCTTGCGCGCCTTGCGGGCGGGCCGCAGTACGGGCAACGGGGAGGTTGCCGGTCCGGTGCCGGGTGCGGCAGCGAGTGAATCCATGGTGGTCCTATCGTCCTAGTATCAGGCTCATTGCTTCTGCGCGGGTCGCGGTCTCGCGCAGTTGGCCGCGCACCGCCGAGGTCACGGTCTTGGCGCCTGGCTTGCGTACCCCGCGCATCGACATGCACAGGTGCTCGCATTCAATAACCACTATGGCACCGCGGGGGGAAAGATTGGTCATCAGTGCGTCCACGATCTGGGTGGTCAACCGCTCCTGGACCTGGGGCCGCCGGGCGTAGATGTCAACCAGCCGGGCGAGCTTCGACAGTCCGGTCACCTTGCCCTCGTGGGAGGGGATGTAGCCGATGTGCGCGGTGCCGTGGAACGGCACCAGATGGTGCTCGCAGGTGGAATAAAAGGGAATGTCCTTGACCAGGACCATTTCTTCGTGGTCCAGGTCAAACGTGGTGGCCAGCAGGTCCGAGGGACTCTGGTGGAGGCCGCCGAAAATCTCGGTGTAGGACTTGGCCACCCGGCTGGGGGTTTCCCTTAAACCGTCGCGGTCCGGGTCCTCCCCGATCGCGAGGAGGATTTCCCGGACCGCCCGTTCAATCCTTGGCTGATCCACCGGGGAATCCGCTGCCGCTTCGGCGGTCAGTAGTTCATCATCGAAATCCGTCACTGGTCGATCCTATCGCGCCGGTACTTCGTTCCCCGGCTATGCCGGGCGGCCCCGCAGGGCCGCCCGGCCCTACGCCTCGGGGGGCGTGCTGCCGTTGCTTCCGCTCCGGCCGGGAGTGCTGCCGTTCCCGCTGCCCTGGGGCAGGCCGTTGCTGGACACATCGAAGTCCTGCGGCAGGTCGGCGTCGGCAATCTGGTCCTGGGGAGCAACCGAGGCCGGATCCGGGGCACCGATTTCCTTGGCCTGGCGCCGTTCCTTCTGCGAAACCACCGGCGGCATGCTGTGGACGGGGCGAGTGGGCTTGGAGAGCCAGACTTCACGGACATCGCGCTTGCGCACATCGGAGAAGACCTCGGCGATCTCCGCCTGGTTCAGGGTCTCCCGCTCCAGCAGCTCCAACGCGAGCCGGTCGAGGACGTCGCGGTTCTCGGTGAGGATCTGGTACGCCTCGTCATGCGCGTTGTCCAGCAGGCGCCGAACCTCCTCGTCAACCACGTAGGCCACCTGGTCGGAGTAGTTGCGTTCCTGGCCCATGTCCCGGCCCAGGAACGGCTCTCCGCCGCCCGAGCCAAGCTTGACCGAACCGATCCGCTCGCTCATGCCGTACTGGGTGACCATCTTGCGGGCCGTGGACGTGGCCTTTTCGATGTCATTGGAGGCACCGGTGGAGGGGTCGTGGAAGACGATCTCCTCGGCGACGCGGCCGCCCATTGCGTAGGCGAGCTGGTCCAGGAGCTCGTTGCGTGTGATCGAGTACTTGTCGTCCTGCGGCAGGACCATGGTGTAGCCGAGTGCCCGGCCGCGCGGCAGGATGGTCACCTTGGTGACCGGGTCCGTGTTCCGCAGTGCCGCGGCCACGAGGGCGTGTCCGCCTTCGTGGTAGGCGGTGATCTTGCGTTCAAGTTCCTTCATCACGCGGCTGCGCTTCTGCGGGCCGGCGATCACGCGGTCGATGGCCTCGTCCAGTGCGCGGTCGTCAATCAGGTCCGCGTTGGAGCGGGCGGTCAGCAGCGCTGCTTCGTTCAGGACGTTGGCCAGGTCCGCGCCGGTGAAGCCCGGAGTCTTCCGCGCGACGGTCTCGAGATCCACGCCCGGAGCCATCGGCTTGCCCTTGGCATGGACCTGCAGGATGTGCAGGCGGCCCTGCATGTCGGGGGCCTCGACGCCGATCTGGCGGTCGAAGCGGCCCGGACGCAGCAGTGCCGGGTCCAGGACGTCGGGCCGGTTGGTGGCAGCGATCAGGATGACATTGGTATTGCCGTCAAAGCCGTCCATCTCCACCAGCAGCTGGTTCAGCGTCTGCTCGCGTTCGTCGTTTCCGCCGCCGACGCCGGCGCCGCGGTGGCGCCCGACGGCGTCGATCTCGTCCACGAAAATGATGGCCGGGGCGTTGGACTTGGCCTGTTCGAAGAGGTCACGGACGCGGGAGGCGCCCACACCGACGAACATTTCAACGAAGTCCGAGCCGGAGATCGAGTAGAACGGCACACCGGCCTCGCCGGCGACGGCGCGGGCCAGCAGGGTCTTACCGGTGCCGGGAGGGCCGTAGAGCAGCACGCCCTTGGGGATCTTTGCGCCCACGGCCTGGAACTTGCCCGGATCCTGCAGGAATTCCTTGATCTCGTGCAGTTCCTCGACGGCTTCGTCGGCGCCCGCGACGTCGTCGAAGGTTACCTGGGGCATGTCCTTGTTGGTCAGCTTGGCCTTGGACTTGCCGAACTTCATCACCTGGGAGCCGCCGCCCTGCATGCGGGACATCAGGAACCAGAAAATCAGGCCGATGATGATGAACGGCAGGAACAATCCGAGGAAACTGGTGAACCAGTTGGTCTGCACCGGCTGGTCGGTGTAGTTAGCCCCGGAATCGTTGACCGCCTGGACTATTTCCTCCCCGCGCGCAGTGCTGAAGTAGAACTGGACGTCAGTGACGCCCTTGTCATCAACGCCGCTGTCATTCAATGTCAGGTCGACCCGCTGCTCGCCGTCATAGATCTTCGCCTGCGAGACTTTGTCCTGGTCGAGAAGCTCGATGCCTTCCTTGGTGTCCACTTGCGTGGCCCTGGTGGCAGTAAGGCTCGGCACGATGATCAAAAGAGCGGCCAATGCCAGCGCGATCCAAATGACCGGCCCCTTGAAGAAGTTCTTGGATTTCATTCGTCGTCAGGGCTAATGCCCCGTCCCTCCTGGTCAACAACGCTGGTATGCGCGGAATTTACCTACTAGCTATACACGGTCCCCCAGAAGAACACGGTCCGGGGAAGGGTTTAGTTCCCTCAGGGCGTAGAGCAGCGCGTGCGGAACGGTCCCTGCAGGTGACCGGGAGGAACGGGGCCGGAACCGTTATTCGTAAACGTGCGGCGCGAGGGTGCCGATGAAGTCCAGGTTGCGGTACCGCTCTGCAAAGTCCAGGCCGAAACCGACAACGAACTCGTTGGGGATTTCATAACCGACATACTTAACGTCGATTTCCACCTTGGCCGCATCCGGCTTGCGCAGCAGGGTGCAGATTTCCACGCTGGCCGGTCCGCGGGATTCCAGGTTGGCGCGCAGCCAGGAGAGCGTGAGGCCGGAGTCGATGATGTCCTCGACAATCAGCACGTGCTTGCCGAGCAGGTCCGTCTCAAGGTCCTTGAGGATACGGACGACGCCGGAGGACTGCGTGCCGGATCCGTAGGAGGACACTGCCATCCAGTCCATGGTGACGTGGCTGTGCAGGGCGCGGGAGAGGTCAGCCATGACCATCACGGCTCCCTTGAGCACGCCGACCAGCAGGACGTCGCGGCCGGCGTAGTCGCGGTCAATTTCGGCCGCCAGTTCATTGATCCGGGTTTGGATCTGTTCCTTGGTGTAGAGAACGTGCTTGAGATCTGACTGGACGTCGTGTGAATCCACGAATGACTCCCGGGTGCGAGGTGTTGCAGCTTTGGATGTTAGGTGCTGCTCTTTTTCCTAAACACAAGATTGCCATAGCTTGAGCCGCCGTGGTGAACCGTTTTGGCGCGCGGCTGGCGGTAGACGCTGACTTTCCCCACCAGCTGGACGGGTCCCGCCGACCCGGTCCGCCGCAGCAGCGACTGGACCGCCGCGAGGC
This sequence comes from Arthrobacter sp. zg-Y895, assembly GCF_020731025.1. NCBI lineage: Bacteria > Bacillati > Actinomycetota > Actinomycetes > Micrococcales > Micrococcaceae > Arthrobacter > Arthrobacter sp. zg-Y895. Next base: position 902,702 of record NZ_JAJFZY010000003.1, on the reverse strand, counting down.
GCTCGTAGCTCGGCTGCGCACCGCCGAGTTCGAGCGCGGCGAGGGCCAGTACGCGCTGGCGGACGGCGGGGGCAAGGTTCCGCAGCTGCTCTTCGGGCAGCAGCAGCTCCTCGGAATCCGGGACGTCACCGGCCGGACCCGCGACGCGCAGCTCCGCAAAGGCCTGCGCCGCGACGGCGTCCAGGTAGTCGGCGTCGGCTGAGAGGATACGTGAGGAACGGAACAACGCTTCGGCGATGCCGGGGCCCAGCTTTTCTTCCAGGAACGGCAGCACTTCGGTACGGACCCGGGACCGGGCGTAGGCGGGATCCTGGTTACTGGGATCGTGCCAGGGATCCAGCCCGGCGTGCTCGCAGATCTCGACGGTCTGTTCCCTGCGCAGGCCCAGGAAGGGCCGCAGGTACTTTCCCCGTACAGCGGGCATGCCGGCCAGGGACCGGGTGCCGGAACCGCGCATCAGGCCCAGCAGCACCTGCTCGGCCTGATCGTCAAGGGTATGGCCAAGCAGGACGGCGTCGGCGTCCAGTTCCTCCACTGCAGCGTCCAGTGCGGCATATCGGACCGTCCGTGCCGCCGCTTCGGGTCCCATGCCGGAGGCCGGCACGTCCACCTTCCGGACGAGGACGGGCTCCAGGCCCATCCCTTCCAGCTTGTCCCGCGCGGAGGCGGCCACGTCGGCACTGCCCGGCTGCAGGGAGTGATCAACGACGACGGCGCCCACCCGGTAGTCCCCCCGCCGGGAGAAGAACGAGGCGGCCAGCGCCAGGGCAAGGGAATCGGGCCCGCCGCTGCAGGCAACCAGGATCAGCGGCGGATGGTCTCCGCCCGGGGCCAGGCCGGCGTCGCGCAGGGTGTCGCGGATGCTGTTGCGGGCATCCCCCAGCGTCGGAAGGAGCCGTTTGCGTACCCGCGGCGCCGGTCGGGCGGGAGGTGCCGCGGTGTCCGCTGGGGAGCCGGTGTTGGTGGAGTTGGTGGAGTTGTTGGAGTTTTCGTCGAGCACGTTCAGTTACAGTCCCATCCGGGCAATCCATAGGTCCGCGGAGTGGATCTCCGCTTCGGTCGGGAGGTTTTCAGGGCGCTCCCACACCCGGTTGAAGCCTTCCATGCCCACCGAGTCGGTGACGGCGCGGACAAAGCGCGCGCCGTCGCTGTACTGGCGCATCTTGGCATCCAACCCCATGATCTGGCGGAAGAAGCGGTCAATCCAGGTGCGCTTGGCGCCGCGGTTGTTGAACCGCTGCCGGATGGTTTTGACGCTGGGCACGATGCTCGCATCCACGGCGTCCATGACCACGTTCGCGTGGCCTTCCAGCAGCGACATCACGGCCGTCAGGTGCGACAGGCGTTCCTTGTCCTCCGGATCCTGCAGCAGGGAGAGCAGGTCCACGGACTTGTGCGGCACGCCGTCGGCGTCCACGCCGCCCTTGGGCGCTGCCAGCGCCTTCACGGCGGAGCCCAACCGCTCGGAAATGGTCTGCGCCTTGTCCATCATGCCGTTGGAGAGCTGGCTGATCTGCTCCAGCATGTGCCCGCGCAGCCAGGGAGCGGCGGCGAACTGCACCCGGTGCGTCTGCTCGTGCAGGCAGACCCAGAGGCGGAAGTCGGCGGGTTCCACGTTCAGTTCGCGTTCCAGCGTGACGATGTTCGGGGCCACCAGCAGCAGCCGCCCGCCGGGTTTGCCGACGCCGCCCAGCGCGGCAAAGGGATCGTACTGGCCCAGGACCTTGCTCGAGAGGAAGGCGAGGATGGTGCCCAACTGCGCGCCGGTCATGGTTCCGCCCAGTGCGGTGTTGGCGGCGGCCAGCTGTTCCGGCCGGGTTTCGGCCAGGTGCTGCAGGGCCGGTCCCATCAGCACCGAGAAGCTCTGCGAGTTGGCGCGGGCCCAGGAGGCCCGGTCCACAATCAGCACGTCCGAGTCCCGCAGGTCCCGGGCGGCGTCCAGGCCGGTGATGCGGTGGACGTGCGCAACGGAGGCGTCGGCGGCGGCCCGCAGGTCCGCCACGGCGTCGCGGATCTCGCGGGCGGACATCTTCGGTCCGGGCGCCACCATGGCCGCGGCGGTGGAAGCCGCCAGGTCCCAGTTCACCAGGGACGGCGCCCCGCCGGCAGACGGATGGGCGTCGGTATTTTGCCCTGCAGGGGCGGAAGGCGCGGGGACGGGGGTCGGACGGCTTCGCTCGTTGCTCTCCATTGCTCCATTCGACCACATTGGCTTCCGGCGCCACACCACCTTGGGGGAAGGAACCGTCTGCCCGCCGTTAGCGGCAGCCGCACCCGGCCAGCACCGCGGCGGCGGAATCCACCGCATCCCGTGCCTGCTGGGTGTTTCCGTCCAGGCCGCTGGCTATGAAAGTGAAGGCAAGTACCCGGCCGTCGGCGTCGGCGGCGTACCCGGTCAGCGCGGTGACCGCCAGCAGGGTTCCCGTCTTGGCCCGCACAATCCCCGCCGCTCCCGAATCGGCGGTCTCGTCATACCGCCCGGCCAGCGTTCCGCTCAGGGCAGCAACGGGCAGTCCGTCCGCGACAGCGCGCAGATCGGGATCGGTAGTGGTGAGGAGGATCTGCATCAGCGAGTTCAACTGCGAGGCGGACACTGACGTTTCACCGGACAGGCCGCTGGTATCCCCGAGCACCATTGCTCCGGGGTCCACGCCAAGGGCGGTCACTTCGGCTGCAACGGTCTCGATTCCCCCGGCAAAGGATGCCTCCCGGTCCGTCGCAGCGGCGCTGAGCCGGGCCAGCACCTCCGCCAGGTAATTGTCCGAGTTCAGCAGCATGTAGTCGACCTGTTCGGCCAGCGGTGCGGAGCGGACCTCGGCGAGGGCATCAGCGCCTGCCGGAGCGGCGCCGCGTTCAACAGACAGCTCGACGTCGATGCCCCTGGGTGCCAGGGCGGCAGCCAGCGCGGCGCGGTAGGACTCCCCGGCGGACAGGGCGGCGTCGCCAACGCGGGGTCCAGGCCCGGTGCCTTCCTCTGCCCACGCCGAACTCACCGCAAGGGAATGGATCGGGGCGATCTCGCCCGCCGCGACGTCGGCTTCCCCCCACGCGTCCGAAAGCGCCGGGCCGGTGAACAGCGAATCATCCACCAGCACCTTCACCGGGCCTGCGGTTTCCTTTTCGGCAAGCGCCGCGGCGGTCTTTTCGGCCAGGGTGGCCAGCCCGGCGCGGCCGGCCACGGAATCGGGATCCGACAATCCGGCGGTCAGCAGCACATCGCCGCCGCCGCGCAGGACCACGGTGCCGGGATCTTCCCCCGGCAGCGCGGTGGTGGGAAAGCGCGTCCCGCCGTCCATCGCGGACAGCGCTGCGGCGGCAGTCAGGACCTTGAGGCTTGAGGCGGGGGCCAGCCCGGCGGCGCCGTCGCGCTCATAAAGCACCGTGCCGGTGAGCGCGTCCTGCACCACGGCGGAGAAGGTGCCGCTGCCGTCCACGGCCAGTTCTGCGTCCAGCAGGCGCCCCAACTGCTCCGCATCCGGCATCGGGTCCGACGCCTTCGGAGCAGACACCAGCGCGCTGTCCGTGAGCTTCACGGGTGCCTGCTGGTAGCCGGGAACAACCTCGGCGCGCTGCAGCCGCGGTTCGGTCAGGGCTTGGGCAACCGGCGGGAGGGCATAGCAGGCCAGCGGAACCAGCAGCACTGCGAAGGCCAGGGCCAGCAGAGTGCCGGAGAACATCCGAGACATGTCCCACCGACTCTTTCATTTCCGCCGGCTTGCCCGGCCCGTTCCGGCCCTGCACACGTTCTGTGCACAGGACATATATCTTTAACACTAGACCGACGCCGGCGTCCGCCCCGATCTTTCCGGTCGCGGGGCATGCCGGCGCATGATCGCCAGCCAAATCTTTCCAGTGGTTCCTCCGCGGGCCACGCCAGTGAGGAGTCGCAATGCCCGAAACGCCCATGACGCTCGACGTCACCATCGAGATCCCCAAGGGATCCCGGGTCAAGTACGAAATTGACCACGAAACGCACCGCCTGCGCCTGGACCGGGTCCTGTTCACGTCCATGGCCTACCCCACCCACTACGGGTACTTCGAGAACACCCTCGGCGAGGACGGCGATCCCCTGGACGCACTGGTGATGCTGCAGGACTTCGACCTGATGCCCGGCGTACTGGTGGAATCCCGCCCCATCGGCGTATTCAACATGGTTGACGACGGCGGCGGAGACGCCAAGGTTCTCTGCGTTCCCGTGGACCCGCGCTTCAACCACATCCAGGACATCTCGGACGTCTCCGACTTCCTGCTCGACGAGATCAAGCACTTCTTCACGAAGTACAAGGACCTGGAGCCGGGCAAGTGGGTTGAAGCCGCTGACTGGGCCGGCCGCGAGGACGCCGAAGCCGAGGTCAAGGCATCCCTGGAGCGCTTCAAGGCACACGGCGAAGGCCACGAAGAGGACGAGGCCCAGGGCCGCGACGTCGACGCCAACCCCATCAACAACTAGTTCTTCCTACCGGCTTGCCGGTACGACGGCGGCTGCTCCCCTTGCGGGAGCGGCCGCCGTCGGCGTTTAACTAAGGCAATCTCAGTTGCCGTGTGCCCTGCGCCGCGCCCATGCGCGCAGGTCTCCCGCATGGGTCCTGGCCGGGACAACCGCCACCAGTACGGCTGCCGCAAGAACAATCCAACTGGAGGTCAGCCAGGCCGCCCACACGCCCAGGAGGACAACGCCCGCACCGAACAGCAGGCGAAGCAGCGGGCGGCGATCCGGGCCGGGCGCTTGGTCTTGGCTGGTCATGCGCCCGACTCTACAGCTCCCGACTCTACAGCTGGGGCGCGCCACAACCGGATTCGGTTGTTTTCCCCAGGGATCTGACATGCTGATGCCATGCATTTTGTGCTGACCATCAACCAGCGGGACTCCCGGGAGGTCGGGGACCTGGTTCCGGACCTGATCCGTTCCCTTCGGCATCTGCCTGCCGCCGTTCCCTTCCAGCGCACCGTCGGTGACGAAGCCCAGGGGGTGCTGACGGATGCAGCCACCGCTGTGGAAGCCGCGCTGACAGCGGTCCGGCAGCGCCGCTGGCACGTAGGGGTGGGCGTCGGCGAGCTCCAGGTTCCCCTCCCCGACGATCTGCTGGACGCACGGGGCTACGGACTGGTCTACTCGCGGCGTGCCGTGGAGCGCGCCCAGCGCACGGGCGACCGTGTGCCGCTGGCGGTGGACGGGCCGGATGCGGAACTGGCAGCGGAGGCGGAAGCCGTGCTGCGCCTGCTGGGCCTGATTGTGGCCGCCCGGTCCGAGGCCGAGTGGAAGGTACTGGACCTGATGACCCCGGGAGCGCGCGGGCAGCAGAAATTCGTGGCCCAGGAACTGGGAATCACGGCGCAGGCCGTGAGTAAGGCAGTGGTCCGGTCCCACTGGAGTGAAGAATGGGCCACCCGTCCGGCCGCCGCGCGGCTGCTGGGACTGGTCTACGGCCCGGCCTCACTTCCGCCGGCCGCACTCCCCTACCGGGCGTGAGCTAGGCCTCGTCCAGCACGCTGGACAGCACGCTCGCCGCACCGTCCTCGTAGACCGTGCCGGTGACCTCGGAGGCTGCTGCCAGGACCTCGTCCGGCGCCTGTCCCATGGCCACGCCGCGGGCGGCCCAGTCCAGCATCTCGATGTCGTTGCGGCCGTCGCCCAGGGCAATGGTCAGCGTCGGATCGACCTCCAGCCGGCGGCGGACCAGTTCCAGCGCGCTGGCCTTGGTAACACCGGAGGCGGCGATATCCAGCCAGGCAGTCCAGCCCACGGAGTACGTCACGCCGTGCAGGCCGATCGCCTCCACCGCGTCGCCGAATTCCTCCGCGGTGCTGTCGGTACTGAAGACCACCACTCGTACGGCCTGTGCCTCCAGCATCGACTCAAAGTCCACGGCGAGGGCTTCGGCGCCGAAGCTGGCGTCCTGGAAGCGTTCGGTGGACAGGAAGCGCCCTTCAGCGTCCTCCAGGGCGAATTTTGCGGTTGGAAGCTTCGCCCGCAGCGCGGCCAGTGCCGGTTTCGGGTCGAAGACCACACGGTCCATCACTTCGTAGCCGTCTTCGAGGGTGGGGTCCAGGCGCAGGGTCACGGCACCGTTGGAGCACACGCAGTATCCCTGGGTCAGGCCCAGGAGTTCGAGGATGGGCAACGCGGCCCCGTAAGACCTGCCGGTGGCCACCACCAGGTGATGCCCTGCCTGCAGGGCCTTTCGTGCGGCCTCGCGCACGCCCGGGGACATGTGGCCGTCGTGGTCCACGAGGGTTCCGTCTACGTCGAGGGCTACCAGGTGCCGCTTGTCAGGGGTTCGCTGGTCTTCGATGCCAGCGGTACTCAAAGTTGTCATCGTTTTATCTAAGCAGATCGGTAAGGAAGGCGGCTAGGACAGCCGCCACAGGACATACCGCCGGACCGCGGATGCGCGCCCGGGCAAACGACGGCGGGACCGAAGGGCAGTGCCCTTCGGTCCCGCCGGCCTGGGATGGAGCTAGAGGACCGGAAGGACTTCCAGGCCGCCCAGGTACGGCTGAAGCGCAGCCGGGACATTAACCGAGCCGTCCGGGTTCTGGTGATGTTCCAGGATGGCGACGATCCACCGGGTGGTGGCCAGGGTTCCGTTCAGGGTGGCAACCGCGCGGGTGCCCTTGCCCTCGGCCTGGCGTTCGCGGATGTTCAGGCGCCGGGCCTGGAAGGTGGTGCAGTTGGAGGTGGAAGTCAGCTCGCGGTAGGCATTCTGGGTGGGAACCCAGGCCTCGCAGTCGAACTTCCGCGCCGCGGACATGCCCAGATCGCCGGCCGCCGTGTCGATGACCCGGTAGGGCAGTTCGACCTTGGCCAGCATTTCCTCTTCCCAGGCCAGCAGCCGCTGGTGCTCTTCCGCTGCATCCTCCGGCCGGGTGTAGACAAACATTTCCACCTTGTTGAACTGGTGGACGCGGATGATGCCGCGGGTGTCCTTGCCGTGCGAGCCGGCTTCGCGGCGGTAGCAGGAGGACCAGCCGGCGTAGCGGACCGGGCCGCCGTCGAGCTCAAGGATTTCGTCTGCGTGGTAGCCGGCCAGCGGCACCTCGGACGTGCCCACGAGGTACAGGTCGTCTTCGGCCAGGCGGTAAATCTCGGCGTCGTGCGCGACATCGAAGCCGGTGCCCTGCATCGTCTCGGGACGGACCAGGGTAGGGGTGATCATCGGGACGAATCCGGCCTTCACGGCCTGGTCCATGGCCATGTTCAGCAGTGCCAGTTCCAGGCGGGCACCGACGCCGCGCAGGAAGTAGAAACGGGAGCCGGAGACCTTGGCGCCGCGTTCCATGTCGATGGCGCCGAGCAGCTCGCCGATTTCCAGGTGGTCGCGGGGCTTAAAGCCCTCGGCCTCGAAGTCGCGGGGCTTGCCGACGGTCTTGACTACCTCGAAATCGTCCTCGCCTCCGACCGGAACGCCGTCGGACACCAGGTTGGGGATCCGGCGCATCAGCGCATCGGACTCCGCCTGGATGGCGTCGGCTTCGGCGCCGGCGGCCTTCACCGCGGCAGCCAGTTCCTTCACCTCGGCCAGGAGGGCCTGCTTCTCTTCGCCCTTGGCGGCGGCGACGCGCTTGCCGAACGCGTTCTGCTCGGCGCGCAGGGTCTCGTAGCGGGTCCGGGCGTCGCGGCGGGAGGCATCAGCGGAAATGATCGCGTCCACAAGGCTCTCGTCGGCCAGCCGGGCGCGCTGGGAGGCTCGGAACTTTTCGGGGTTTTCGCGGAGCTCATTTACATCGATCACGTCTCAAGAGTACCCAAAACCTGCCCGGCCTTGGCTTTGCAGGGCGGCGGCTATTCTGGGAGGCATCATGCCCGTTGAAATTACCTTCCTCCTTGTCCTCGTCGCCGCACTGTTGGCCTCCGCCGCAACCTGGGCCATTGCCGGCACCCGAAGCAGGAGGCGGGCGGTGGCGGACACGGCGGTGTTCGCCCCGCGCGGAGCGGCCCACCAGCGGGTGGCGATGGTCGTCAATCCGATCAAGGCGCATGCTGCCGACGCCGAGACGCTGCTGAGGGCTTCCTGCGAGCTGGCGGGCTGGGACCCGCCGCTGATCCTGGAAACCACCGTGGACAGCCCGGGCTATCTCCAGGCGCTGCAGGCGCTGGAGTCCGGGGCCGACGTCGTCCTCGCCGCGGGCGGCGACGGCACCATCCGCGAAGTCTCGCGCGCGGTGGCGCATTCCGGTGCCGCCCTGGGCCTGATCCCGCTGGGCACCGGCAACCTGCTGGCCCGGAACCTGGATATCTCCGTGGCGGACCTGGCGGGAAACATCCGTAACGCCCTGCACGGGGACGTGCGGCGGATCGACATGGCGGACATTGTGCTCGAAGATGCCTCCACCGGCGGACGTTCCCACAACGCGTTCCTGGTGATGGGCGGGATCGGCCTGGATGCCCAGGTGATCGCCGCTACCCGGGATGAGCTCAAGAAACGGGTGGGCTGGCTGGCTTACAGCGAAGCCGGCGTCCGACTGCTGCCGGGGCGGCGCACGCGGATGACCGTCAGCCTGGACGACGGTCCGGCGCAGTCACAGAAGGTGCACAGCGTGCTGGTGGCCAACACCGGACGCCTGCCTGCCGGCATCGACTTCATTCCCGACGCCGTGGTGGATGACGGACTGCTGGACGTCATCATCATTAGCCCGCGCAGCGTCCTGGGCTGGGCCTGGGTGGCAGGCAAAGTGATGACGCGCTATCCCAAGGACCTTCCGGTGATCCGTCACCACCGGGTCCGGAAAATCACGGTGACCGTCGCGGAACCCACGCAGACCCAGCTCGACGGCGACCTGACCGGTCCCGCCACCACCATCGCGGTGGAGGTGGACGCCGGCGCCCTGCTGGTCCGGGTGCCGCCCTCGCCCGCCCTGCCGCCGGAGGCATAAAAACGGCGCCGCACCGGTGGGTGCGGCGCCGTTTCGCAGGAAGGCGTTACTTGCCGTCCTGGGTGCCCTCGGAGTCGGTGTAACCGCCTTCGCGGTCCTCGTCCGTCTTGGCGCCTTCCGTGGCGGTGTACTTGCCTTCGTCCTCGTTGGGAGAGGACTGCTCGCGGATCAGTGCCTCTTCCTCGGCAAAGCGGATGTCGTTGCCCTGGTCGCCGACATCGCCGCGGTAGTTATCGTCGTTGGTGGAAACACCGCTGGGCTTCGGGTCCTTGAGCTGCTCTTGTTCGTTGGGGTACTCGCTCATGCCGGCACCTTCCTTCTTGTGGTGGTTGTCCAGTGCGCCAATACTGCGCGCGCCTTCCATCAGCATACTTATTGCCGGTCCCGGCGGAAACACCCGGTTAATCCTCGAGCATGTTCCGGGTTGCGGTCTCCGACGCGGAGAACCCCGTCACGGGGATGACCTGGCCGTCGAAGAAGCGGTCCACCACGCGGGGATCGATGTAGGACTTGCGGGCGATTGCCGGGGTGTTGCCCAGATGCTCCGCCACGTCGCGTGCGGTTGCTGCCACGGCCTTCTGCTTCGCCCGGTTGGTAGCGGCTGCCGGCGCCATCCGGGCCAGGGACATGGCCGCCACCACCGTGGCCTGCCAGGTGCGGAAGTCCTTGGCGCTGAATTCTCCGCCCGTGACCTCCCTCAGGAAGGCATTCAGCTGGGCGGCATCCACGCTGTGCCAGGCGCCGTCCGCGCCGAGGTAGGCCAGGGCCGTGTCCGCGTCCGGGCGGCGGAGCATCGGTTCGAGGGCCGCCGCGAGGTCGGCATCCTTGATGGAGGTGTGCCACTCCTGGCCGCTCTTGCCGGGGAAGTCGAAACGCACTTCGGTTCCGTCCAGCCGCACATGCTCGATCCGCAGGGTGGTGGTGCCGTAGGACCCGTTGGCGTCCGCATACCGGGCGCCGCCGACGCGCAGCGCGCCGGCGTCGACAATCCGCAGGGCTGCGGCCAGGGCGCGTTCCGAGCTGCAGCCCTCGGCGCGCAGGTGCTTGGTGATCAGGCGGCGGGCCGCCGGAAGGGACTGGGCGAACGCGAGGGCGCGGTCGAATTTCTCCCGGTCCTTCATTTCACGCCACTGCGGGTGGTAAATGTACTGCTTGCGTCCGGCGGCGTCGGTTCCCGTTGCCTGGATGTGGCCGTTGGCGTACGGGCTGATCCAGACATCCGTCCAGGCCGGCGGAATGGCCAGCGAGCGGATCCGCGCCACGACCGTGCGGTCGGTGATGACGTTTCCGCGGACATCCCGGTAACTGAATCCCTTGCCCCAGCGCCGGCGGGAGTAGCCGGGATGTTCGCAGTTGCTTCGCCGCAGTCGGCCCATGATGCGTCCCTTTCACCCGCCGCGGAACGGTTCGGCCGCAGCTTCCAGCCCTAGTATCCGTTCAGCAGGGACTCGAACCAAATGTCAGCGGCCCGAAATGCCTCGTCGCTGGTGTGCCGGGGTATCTCCGACTCGCGGTGGTCCGCCCGCGGATAGGACCCCAGGAAACGCAGTTCCGGGCTGATCCGGTGCAGGCCCTTCAACGCATCCGCCATCCGGGCATCGGCAACATGGCCGTCGGCGTCGATGCTGAAGAAATAATCACCGAGGAACATACCCGTGGGACGGGACTCGATCCGACTCAGGTTCACCCCGCGGGTGGAGAACTGCTCGAGGATTTCCATCAGGGCACCCGGATGGTCCTCCGGCAGGGGAACTACCAGGGTGGTCTTGTCGGAGCCGGTTGGTTCGGGAAGCAGGCCGGGCAGGCTGATCATGACGAACCTGGTGACGGCGTCGCGCACATCGCCGATGTCCTCCCCCAGGACTTCCAGCCCGAGCCGCTGCGCCACCAGCGGCGCGCAGATCGCGGCGTCGAAGGACGGATCGGCTTCGCTCAGTTCAACTGCTGCTGCGGCCGTTGAGGAAGCGGGCAGATATTCCGCCTCGGGAATATTTCCCGCAGCCCATTCCCGGCACTGCGCCCAGGCATGGGTGTGGGTGGAAACCGTGCGAATATCCGCCAGGGCCACCCCCGGGCGCGCCGCCAGGACAAAGGTGATGGGAACCAGGATTTCCCTCAGTATCCGCAGCGAGGCACCGGCGGAAAGCGCATCGAGGGTGGCACTGACGCCGCCCTCCACCGAGTTTTCAATCGGCACGACTGCAGCGGTGGCCTGCCCCGAGCGGACCATTTCCAGTGCGGAATTCACGCTGGGCGCCGGAATGCGGACGGCGTCCTGGGCGCCCGGGATGGTCAGCAGTGCAGCCTCCGTGAAGGTGCCCTCCGGGCCGAGGTAGGCATAAACCACGGTTTCCCCCAGCGGACCGCGGTGGTGCGGGGCGGCCTGGGTGTCGGCGGCATGCGTCATTTAACGGTCGGTTCCTGCCCGTTGTCGGACACCATGGGCTTCCCCGCCTCGAGCCAGGCACCCATCCCGCCGTTTACGTTGACGGCGGAGTAGCCGTTGGCTTCCAGCCACTGGGTGGCCCGGGCACTGCGGCCGCCGGTGCGGCAGATGACGGCAAGGTCCTGGTCCGGGTCCAGATCGTCAAGGGCCTCGGGCAGCCGGTCGAGCGGGATGTGGAGGGCGCCGTCAACGTGGCCGGCTTCCCACTCGTAGTCTTCCCGTACGTCGAGGATCTTCGCGCCCTCGGGAATGGTGTCTACGGTAACGCTCTGCATCTCACTCATTGCTGCCCTCACTGTCGTACGGAAATGTAGCCCCGCGCGCGGTTCCGGGCACGCCCGGGCCCGCCGTACGGTGCCGTTTTGTCCAGCCTATAGTGGGACGCGGTCCGAGAGAATAAACGCCCGGACGCCGCCCGCACCGAAAGGCACGCTATGCCCGCTCCCCACGAGATGACCGCCGTCGAACTCCGGGATGCCCTGGCCTCCGGCGGGCTCGGGGCGGAGGAAGCCACGGACCATTACCTGCGGCGCATCGAAGAGCTCAACCCGGGATTGGGGGCCTTCCTCACGCCGACGCCGGAACTCGCCGTCGCCGAGGCGAGGGCTGCGGATGCACACCGTGCCCGTGGCGGAGAACTGGGCCTGCTGCACGGAATGCCGCTGGCGCACAAGGACCTCACCGATGTGGCCGGCGTGCGCACCACCATGGGCAGCACGGCCCTGGACCCGTGGATAGCCCGGGAGGACGCGCCCCTGCCGGCCGTCCTTCGCCGGGCCGGGGCGATCAGCCTCGGCAAGACCCAGGTCCCCGAATTCGGGCTCAGCAGTTACAGCGAAAACCGGGTGGGTCCGCCGGCGCGGAACCCGCGCGATCAGCGGCTCAGCCCCGGGGGATCCTCCGGCGGCAGCGCGGCCGCAGTCGCCGCCGGGTTGGTCCCCTTTGCGCCGGGTACCGACGGCGGCGGCTCGGTGCGCATCCCTGCGGCGGCTACCGGACTGGTGGGCCTGAAGCCCAACCGCGGGCGGATCCCGGCCGGTTCGGGGCAGCAGGACCTGGGGCAATTCGTGGTGGCCGGCCCGCTGGCCCGGAACGCGGCGGATGCGGCACTGCTGCTGGATGCGATGGTGGACGAACCCAATTACCGTGCCACCAGCGCGGCCCCCGCCACCGGAAGCTTCCTCGAGGCCGCGCTGCGGGCCGAGGGCAGGTTCCGGATCGGGATCAGCACGCGCTCACCCTTTGAATCCAGATTGGAGATCCGGCTTGATCCCGAGGCGGTACAGGCGCTCGACGCCGGTATCGCGGCCCTGACCGGTGCCGGCCACGATCTGCTGGACACGGACCTGGTTTATGACGAACGGTATCCGGACGCATTCCAGGTGGTGTGGACGGCCGGGCTGGCCACCGCCGTTCTGGCACCGGGCGGGGAAGAACGGCTGACCGATCTGGCCGCCGTCATGCGTCAGCGCGCCCTTCGGCGCAGTGCCGCGGACCTGGTGGCCGCCGTCGACGTCCTCCGCGCCTTCGAGGCCGAAACCATCCGGCAGTACAGCGCCTACGACATGATCCTGACGCCTACCCTGGCAATGCCGCCACGGCCCCTCGGCTGGTACACCAGCGACGATGCCGGCGCCGGTGACCGGGCGGACGAGGATTACGCACGGCAGTGCCGGTACTCCCCCTTCACCTCCATGGTGAATGTCTGCGGGCTTCCCGCGATTACCCTGCCGGTGCTGGATACCGCGGACGGACTACCCATGGGGATCCAGCTGATCGGGCGGCCCGGTGCGGAAGCGGATCTGCTGGCCGTGGCGGCCCAGCTGGGGTACTGACCTAGAAGAGGCCTGCCAGCAGCCGGTCGGATTCCCGCTGTCCCTCGACATCGAAGGCACCGCCGGTAACGAGCAGCTCGTCCGCACCGGCGGAAGCCACCAGGTCCTCGAGCCTGCCGTGCACCTGTTCCACTGTTCCGTAGACAGAGGTCTCAAGGGTGGAGCGGACCAGGTCCTGCTGCCGTCCGGACAGTTCGGCGGCGCTGTGCGCTGCTGACAGGGCGGGGAACACCCCCTTGGTCCGGGAATCGGCCAGGGCATGCGCCTCGGGCAGCAGCAGTTCCCTTGCCTCTTCTTCACTGCCGGCCACGGCGACGTTGGCTGCCGCCAGCACGTAGGGCCGGGGAAAACGGTCCGAGGGGCGGAAGGCGGAGCGGTACCGTTCCAGCGCGCCTGTCTGCCCGGCACTGTTCTGCCGGAACAGCGCCGGGCCGCCGAGGACGACGCCCAGGCCGGCGCGTGCTGCTATTTCCACTCCTGCTCCGGTGGCAAGCACAAACACCGGCGTCCGTCCGCCGTCCTGCGGGCGGGCGGTGATCGGCGCGGTGCCGTCGAGATAGGCGAGCAGTTCCGCCAGCTGCGCTTCGAATTCCTCCGCTTCGGCCGGTCCGGCGCGCAGTGCCTTCCGCACCGCCGGAGTGAAACCGAGGGAACGGCCGAGGCCAAGATCAATCCGGCCGGGATACAGGGCCTGCAGCGTCGCCGCCTGCTCGGCCACGACCAGCGGCTGGTGGTTCGGCAGCATCACGCCGCCGGAGCCGATCCGGATGTTTTTGGTGCGTGCCGCCAGGGCGGCCATCAGGACGGCGGGGGCCGAGCCGGCAATTCCGGCCACGGCGTGGTGCTCGGCAACCCAAAAGCGCCGGTAACCCAGCCGGTCTGCCGATTCGGCACGTGCAAGCACTGCATTGAGCGCATCCGACTCGGGAAACCCTTCACGGGAGTTTGCACGGTCAAGGATCGAGACGGGAACGCTGAGGCTTGGCATACCCATGCCAACCCCCTGCCTGCTTAGGGAATTCCGCCGCAGCCGTGCAAATCCGCGCGTCATGCAGGCACGTAAGCATGTAACGCGGGCAAAATCATCCGTTTTTCATGTGACCTTCAACATACCTCAACGGAAAGCTGCCTAGTCTCCGGCGGTTTCTTTAAGTTCGGGCTGCTTGACCCCCGCGAGGGAGTGGGAATATTAACCTCGTGAGCCATACCCCCAGTACCTCAGGCGTACAAGAAGCGCGTAAAACCTTCTTCGGCCATCCCCGGATGTTGGCCAACCTCTTCAGCGTTGAGCTGTGGGAGCGATTCTCCTTCTACGGCATGCAGGGCATCCTGCTGTACTACATGTACTACAGCACCACCGACGGCGGCCTCGGCATCGACGAAGCCATTGCCGTCTCCCTGGTCGGCGCCTATGGCGGTGGCGTATACCTCTCCACCATCCTCGGTGCATGGCTGGCGGACCGCGTCTTCGGCGCAGAACGAGTGCTGTTCTACGCTGCCGCGCTGGTCATGCTGGGCCACATTTCCCTGGCCGTCCTGCCAGGCGCCGTCGGACTGGCCGCCGGCCTGATCCTGATCGCCCTGGGCTCCGGCGGTGTGAAGGCCAACGCGACATCGCTCGTCGGCACCCTGTACGACGAAAAGGACCAGCGCCGCGACGCCGGCTTCTCCATCTTCTACATGGGCATCAACATCGGTGCCCTGATCGGCCCGATCCTGACCGGCCTGGCCTGGACCGAATACGGATTCCACTACGGCTTCGGCCTGGCCGCCATCGGCATGGCCATCGGCCTGGTCCAGTACGGGTTGACCCGCAAGAACCTGCCCGAATCCGCCCACGAGGTAGCCAACCCGCTGCCGAAGCAGCAGTTCATGAAGGTCGGCCTCATCGCGGCTGCCGCACTGGTCGTCATCGTGCTGGCCGTTGTCTTCGAAGTGTTGACCGCCAAGAACCTCGCGGTGGTTATGGCGATCCTCGCCATCGTGGCCGCCGTCGCGTACTTCGTGATCATCCTCAGCAGCAAGAAGGTGAGCCAGGTGGAACGCCGCCGGGTGTACTCCTTCATGCCGCTGTTTATTGCCAGTGCTGCTTTCTGGGCCCTGTTCCAGCAGCAGTTCACGGTGGTCGCAATGTACGCGGATAGCTCGCTGAACCGCAGCATCTTCGGCTGGGAGATGCCGCCGAGCTGGGTGCAGTCCATCAACCCGGTCTTCATCATCATCTTCGCAGCCGTCTTCGCCGGCGTCTGGACCAAGATGGGCGACCGCCAGCCGTCCTCCCCGCTGAAGTTCGCCATGGGCCTGGCCGTTATGGGCCTCGCCTTCCTGGCCTTCATTCCGTTCTCCGGCGGCGCGCCGAACAGCACCCCGCTGCTGGCCATGGCCGGCATCCTGCTGCTGTTCACGTTTGCTGAACTGTTCCTGTCCCCGATCGGCCTGTCCGTGGCAACCAAGCTGGCCCCGGAAGTCTTCCGGACCCAGATGGTGGCACTGTTCTTCCTGTCGGTCTCCCTGGGCACCACCCTGGCGGGCTGGCTGGCACAGTTCTACGACCCGGCAACCGAAGTCAGCTACTTCACCTTCAGCGGCGTTACCGCGATCGTCCTGGGCATTGCCCTGGCTGCGGCTACCCCGGGCATCAAGAAGCTCATGGGCGGCGTGCGCTAGCAGGCAGGCACCAAGCGTTTCACTAAGGACGGCGGCACCGGAACACTCCGGTGCCGCCGTCCTTTTTGCCGTCCCGTTCCGTACTTGGCTGCATCCCTGCAGCATGGTTAGGATGGGTCCCAGCTTCAGGAGACACGGCCGCCAAGCTCCGACTTGGCCGTGCACCAACCCCATGCTTCACGGGTGGTTCGGATGACGAAGCGGCCTGCACCGCCTTTTGGGCATCCGGTGCGGGCAAGAGCACAGATTCCTAAAGGATCACTGCCATGCGCAAAAGCACTGACCGTATTTTGACCACCCACGCCGGTTCCCTCCCCCGGACCCCTGAACTGCTTGCCGCAAACGCGGCCCGTGAAACCGACCCCGCGGATACGGAAGGCTACGCCGAACTCCTGCAGGCCGCCGTCGCCGACCTCGTGCGGCGCCAGCGCCAGGCGGGCATCGACATCCCCAACGACGGCGAATACGGGCATGCGATGTCCGCGAACGTCGACTACGGGGCCTGGTGGTCCTATTCGTTTGCCCGGCTTGGCGGCCTGAGCGTTGCCGAAACGGGGATCTGGAACATGGAACCGCACCGCTCCGAGCCCGGCAACGTTGTCCTCACCAGTTTCGGGGACCGCCGCGACCGGCAGCGCTTCGCCGATGCCTACACCGACCCAACCTCCGGCATCACCACCGGGGCGCAGAAGGTCTTTCCCAAGGTCACGGGTCCGGTGGAATACACGGGGTACGACGCCGTGGCCAGCGACATTGCCAACCTCAAGTCCGGTTTGGCCGAGGCAGGTTTGTCCGAGGGTTTCCTCGCCTCGCTCTCGCCCGGCTCCTGTTCGCGGATTACCAACGAGTACTACGCGACGGAGGAGGAGTTCATCTACGCCTGCGCGGATGCCATGCGGGAGGAATACCTTGCCATCGTGGACGCCGGGCTGATCGTCCAGATCGATGATCCGTCGATTGCCGAGAACTGGGACCAGATCAACCCCGAGCCGTCGGTGGCGGACTACCTCAAGTTCACGCAGATCCGGGTCGAAGCCCTGAACTATGCCCTGCGCGGCCTGCCCGAGGAACAGGTCCGCTTCCACCTGTGCTGGGGTTCCTGGCACGGGCCGCACACTACGGACATCGAGTTCCGCCACCTGGTGGACACCCTGCTGCAGATTAACGCCGGAGGCTACAGCTTCGAGGCAGGCAACGTGCGGCATGAGCACGAATGGCGGGTCTGGGAAGATACCAAGCTGCCGGACGGGAAGGTCCTCATTCCCGGCGTGGTCTCCCATGCCACCAACGTGGTGGAACATCCGGAACTGGTGGCGGACCGGATTGAACGCTTCGCCCGGCTGGTGGGTCGCGAGAACGTCATTGCGTCCACCGACTGCGGGCTGGGCGGCCGGGTGCATCCCCAGATCGCGGCGGCCAAGCTGGAGACGCTCGGAGAAGGTGCCCGGCTGGCCAGCGCCCGGCTCTGGTAGGCAGGCACGCAGGGACTGAACAAGGAAAAGGGCCACTGACCGGTGCGAAGGTGCGGCGGGCGGAACCGGCATCCCGCCCGCCGCACCCTTGCCCGTCGCCTTAGCCGTCCAGTCCGGCGCTGACCAGCGCCAGCATGCCGCTTACTGCCGCCAGGGCACCGAGTGCACAGACGGAATTGAACGCGTCCGCTCCGGCCTGCCGCCGGTCCCGCCCGAAGAGGATCCCCGCCGCGGCCCAGGCCGCCGCGAAAGCCAAAGCCGGCAACGGTCCGCTGGCAAAACCCGCGGCGGTTTCCGCCCAGGCCGGCAGTGCGAACGCCGAGCGCTGCGTCCAGAAAAACCAGAACACCGGTGCGGCGCACAGGTAGAGCACGTTGAAGAAAACCATCATGGCCCGGGCGCCGCGGCGCAGGCCGTCGTGCGGCAATGCTCGCTGCGGCGGCACGGAACTACTCGAAGTGGCCATCAGCTTCCTTCCCCCGCCGCACCCGCGGCTTCGGCTAGAAGCATACGGCTGTCCCTGCGTTTCTACGTGTACGGCGCGTCTGACGCCGACTGCGTTTCTTTGGCATGCTTAGGGGTATGTCTAATCGTGCCGGCCAACGCGCCGAACCTTCCGACCTTGTAGATCTCACCGCGCTCTTGGACGCCTATTACGACGTCGTACCGGATCCGTCCAACGTTGCCCAGCGCGTGGCCTTCGGCACCTCCGGGCACCGCGGCTCCTCCCTCAACGGCGCCTTCAATGAGCAGCACATCGCCGCCATCACCCAGGCCATCGTGGAGTACCGCACATCCGCAGGCATCACCGGGCCGCTGTTCATGGGCAAGGACACGCACGCCCTGTCCGAACCGGCGCAGAACACCGCCCTGGAGGTCCTGGCCGCCAACGGCGTAAATGTGCAGATCGACGCACGAAACGGATTCACCCCCACCCCGGCCGTGAGCCATGCCATCCTGGTGCATAATTCCACGCGCACGGAACAGGCTGACGGCATTGTGGTCACCCCTTCGCACAACCCTCCGGCGGACGGCGGCTTCAAGTACAACCCGCCCACGGGCGGACCCGCCGGATCGGACATCACCAACTGGATTGCCGACCGCGCCAACCAGCTGCTGGAGAACGGCCTGGACGGGGTCCGGCGCATCCCGCTGGGTGAAGCACGCCTGGCAGATTCGGTGGGCACCTATGACTTCCTGGCGCATTACGTGGAAGACCTGCCCGCGGTGCTGAACCTGGATGCCATCCGCAGCGCCGGCCTCCACATCGGCGCCGATCCCCTCGGCGGCGCCTCCGTGGACTACTGGGGCGCCATCGCGGAACGGCACTCACTGAACCTGACCGTGGTCAATCCCAACGTGGACCCGCAGTGGGCCTTCATGACCCTGGACTGGGATGAGAAGATCCGCATGGACTGCTCCTCGCCGTACGCCATGGCGTCGCTGATTTCCCGGGCAGCGGATTACGACATTGCCACGGGCAACGACGCCGACGCCGACCGGCACGGCATTGTCACCCCGGACGCGGGCCTGATGAACCCGAACCACTTCCTGGCAACCGCCATTGACTACCTGTACCGCAACCGCTCCGGCTGGAGCGCAGACGCCATGGTGGGCAAGACCCTTGTCTCCTCCTCCATGATCGACCGCGTTACCGCAGACCTGGGGCGGGTCCTCATGGAGGTACCGGTGGGCTTCAAGTGGTTCGTGCCGGGTCTGCTCTCCGGCGAAACCGCGTTCGGCGGCGAGGAATCCGCCGGCGCCTCCTTCCTCCGGCTCGATGGAAGCCCCTGGAGCACTGACAAGGACGGCATCCTGCTGGCCCTGCTGGCCTCGGAAATGACGGCCGTCACCGGCAAGACCCCGTCCCAGCGGTACCGCGAACTGACCAACCAGTTCGGCGATCCCGAATATGCGCGCGTGGACGCACCCGCCACCCGCGAGCAGAAGGCCGCGCTGGCCAAGCTCTCGCCGTCGGACGTTACCGCCACCACCCTGGCCGGTGAGGAAATCACCGCGCGCCTGACCGAGGCGCCGGGCAACGGGGCGCCCATCGGCGGCCTGAAGGTGACCACGGAAAACGCGTGGTTTGCCGCGCGCCCCTCGGGCACGGAAGACGTGTACAAGATCTACGCCGAGTCCTTCAAGGGCGAGGAACACCTGCACCAGGTCCAGGCCGAGGCCAAGGCCATCGTGGACGGCGTGATTTCCTAGGTTCCGCCGTAAACAGGCCGCAAATAGAAGGGGTGCACCTGCCGGTGCACCCCTTCTATCTGTTCTGCAGCGGGTTACAGCAGCCGGCGCAGGAGCCGCTTCTTCAGCCCCGTGTAGGGCGGGTACGCGAACCGGAGGGTGTCCAGCAGTGTGCCCTTGGTGAAGACCGGCCGCAGCTGGCTGAACGTGTCGAAGCTGTATTTCCCGTGGTACGCGCCGGTGCCGCTGGCACCTGCGCCGCCGAAGGGCAGGCCGGGTACGGCCAGCTGGACGGTGCTGGCGTTGTGGTTGATGCTGCCGGCCCGGACCCCCTCCTCGAACGTCTTCCGGTCCGCCGCAGAGTTGCTGTAGAGATAGGCGGCCAGCGGAACCGGACGGGAATTAATGAATTTCATTGCCTCCGCCAGGTCCCGGACCTCGATGATCGGCAGGATGGGGCCGAAGATTTCCTCCTGCATCACCGGTGAGTCCGGTGCCACGTCGGTGAGGATGGTCGGTTCCAGGTACAGGCTGCCGCGGTCGCTGCGCCCGCCGGCCAGGACCGTGCCGCTGTCCAGCAGCCCCACCAGCCGTTCCCAGTGCTGTTCGTTGACAATCCGACCCAGGTCCTTGCTCCGGGACGGATCCTTGCCGAACTGCTCCGCAAGCGCCCGCACCAGGTGCTTCTTCAGCGCCGGCGCTGCCTCTTCCGTCACCAGGACGTAGTCCGGCGCCACGCAGGTCTGGCCGGCGTTGAGCAGTTTCCCGAAGACCAGGCGGCGTGCGACGGCGGCCCAGTTGCCGTCCAGCACCACGGCCGGGGATTTCCCGCCCAGCTCCAGGGTGACCGGGGTCAGGTGTTCGGCGGCGGCCTGCAGGACAATCCTGCCCACGCGCTCCCCGCCCGTGAAGAAGATCGAGTCGAACTTTTCCTTCAGCAGGGCGGTGCTGGCTTCCTGCCCGCCCTCGACCACGGCGACGGCTTCCGGGTCCACATAGCGCGGCAGCAGGTCCGCCAGCACGGCCGACGTCGCCGGGGCCAGTTCGCTGGGTTTGAGGACCGCCGCGTTGCCGGCGGCGAGGGCACCGACCAGCGGCGCCAGGACCAGCTGCACGGGATAGTTCCAGGGACCGATGATCAGCACCACGCCCAGCGGCCGGGGCTCGGTCCGGGCCGACGCCGGCTGCAGGCCCAGCGGGACGGAAACCCGCCGGCTGCGGGCCCAGTTCTCCAGATGCTTCAGTGCGTGTTCCGCCTCCGCCCGCACCAGCGAAAGCTCGGTGACGTAGCTTTCGAGCGGATTTTTGCCCAGGTCCGCTGCCAGGGCGTCCGCCAGCTCCTGTTCCCGCTCGTGGAAAAGCCGGACCAGCCCTTCGAGCTGCTGCCGGCGCCAGGCGAGCGGCCGGGTGCGGCCGGAGTCATAGGTTTCCCGCACCTTGGCCAGTACCGAGGGAACTGCCGCGGGGGAACCAGCGGGGTCGGTGCCGGAATCGCGGATGGACTCAGAGAACGCGGAGACCATCTCGCTCATGCCTGGGTGCTTTCCTTGAGGGAAGTTTCGTCAGCCGGAGCCGCCGGTTTCCGACCGGTGAAGTGGTCCATGGACTGGTAGACCTTGAAGACGCGGCCGGCAACCACGTCCCAGGCCGGTTGGGGCAGCACATTGCGCAGGGCACTGCCCAGCGCCACCGTCCACGGCAGCTGGATCCGTGCCTTCCCGGCAAGGAGCGCCTCCCACGCCTTGTCCACCACGTATTCCGGTTCCATCAGCGGAGTCATCAGCGGTCCCCTGGCGCCTTCGAACATGCCGGTCTTGATGTAGCTGGGGATCAGGGTGGTGACGGCAACGTGGCCGTTGCCGGACTCGGTGAGTTCCAGGCGCATCGAGTCGCTCCAGCCGATGACTGCCCATTTCGAAGCCGTGTAGACACTCATTTTCGGTACGGACAGTGTGCCGGAGGCGGAGGCTACGTTCAGGATGCGGGCCGGGGTGCGCCGCTCGATCATGCCGGGCAGGAACGCGCGGGTCACCTGCATGGGGGCGAGGGTGTTGACCTGCATAACGGCGTCGATATCCGCCTCCGGCGCGTGTTCCCAGAAGTACTTGCCGCGCACAATCCCGGCGTTGTTGACCAGGATGTCCGGTACGCCTACCTCCCGGATAACCTGGTCGGCCGTGGCCGTGATGTCCGGCAGGGAGGCAACATCCACCGCGTAGGGGTGGATTGCCGACGCGCCCAGTTCCCGCAGCTGCGCGGCGGTGTCCTCCAAGGCCTCGGCGTTGAGGTCCCACAGCACCACTGCCGCCGCGCCTTCACGCACGGCCCGCTCGGCGTAGAGCCGGCCCATGCCCATGGCTGCGCCCGTGATGAGAACTACGCGTCCTGCAACTGAAATGCCCATGCTGCTCCATCGTCCAATCGGTTTGTGATCAAGGTCCCGCCCTGCACCTTGCCTTCTTCCTATGCAACGTAGCATCCCGGTCATCCCGGACCGCTAGAATTTGGCCTAGACACCCCCTTTCTCCGGAAGGCACCACCATGAGCAGATTCGGTATGGACTGGACCCTCCACGGAGACGGCAAAACCATCCGGCCGGGCAGCTACGTTGCTCCCGAGGAACGCCTGAGCTGGCCGCGGACCATCAGCATCGGCTCCCAGCACGTGGTGGCCATGTTCGGCGCCACCTTCCTCGTGCCGCTCCTGACCGGTTTTCCGCCGGCCACCACCCTGCTGTTCTCCGGCATTGGAACCATCCTGTTCCTGATCATCACGGCTGGACGGGTCCCCAGCTATCTGGGTTCAAGCTTTGCCTTCATTGCTCCGATCGGAGCTGCCACCAACCAGCACGGCCCCGGCGGGGCCCTGGGCGGCATCATCATGGCTGGCTTTGCCCTGTTCCTGGTCGGACTCGCCGCGCAGCTTGCCGGCACCCGCTGGATCCAGGTCCTGATGCCGCCGGTGGTCACCGGCACCATAGTGGCCCTGATCGGGCTCAACCTGGCCGGTTCGGCACGGGACAACTACGAGCAGGGGCCGCTTACCGCCACCGTCACCGTGGTGGTGATCCTGCTGACCACGGTCCTGTTCAAGGGATTCCTCGGCCGGCTGTCGATCCTGGTCGGCGTGGTGGCCGGCTACATCACGGCCATGCTGCAGGGCGAGGTGGATTTCCAGGCCATCGGCGATGCCGCCTGGATCGGGCTGCCCGAATTCATGTCCCCCACCTTCCACTTCTCGGTTATCGGCCTTTTTGTTCCGGTGGTCCTGGTACTGGTGGCCGAAAACATTGGACACGTGAAATCCGTGGCCGCCATGACCGGCCGCGACCTGGACCCGTACGCGGGCCGGGCACTGATGGCCGACGGCCTGGCTACCATGCTGGCCGGTTCCGGCGGCGGTTCCGCCACGACCACCTACGCGGAGAACATCGGCGTGATGGCGGCCTCCCGCGTGTACTCCACGGCGGCGTACTGGGTGGCCGGCATCGTGGCCATCCTGCTCAGCCTGTTCCCGAAATTCGGGGCCATGATCGCCACGGTGCCCGGCGGCGTGCTGGGCGGTGCCGGCGTCGTCCTCTACGGCATGATCGGCATCCTCGGCGTGCGTATCTGGGTGGACAACCGGGTCAACTTCTCCAACCCGATCAATCTTTCCACCGCCGGACTGGGCCTGATCATTGCCATCGCGAACTTCACCTGGATAGTGGGAGGGCTGGAATTCGGCGGCATTGCCCTCGGCACCGGTGCCACGTTGATTGCCTACCACGGCATGCAGGCGATCGCCCGCTGGCGGGGGACGGATCCGGACGAGCCGCAGGAGGACGCGGGGGCCAGGCCAAGCCGGCTCGGCTAGGCCGCCGGCCGACCCCGGATCAGGCGCCTTCCAGTGCCTGGCGCGTAGCCCACGCCACGTACTTTGCCGCCTGTTCCATGGCATCCTGCGGCCGCTGGACCACGTCCAGCAGGCTGACGGCCGCAACAATTCCGTACTCCTGCAACTGGTCCGGGGTCAGGGTGATCCGGCCCGCCACGGCCACCACGGGGATGCCTGCGTCACGGGCCCGGGCCGCCACTTCCAGGGGTGCCTTGCCGTAGCGGGACTGTTCATCCAGTGAGCCTTCGCCGGTGAGCACCAGGTCGCAGCGTGTGAGTGCCAGGTCCAGCCCGGTGAACGCACTGAGCAGTTCAAACCCGGGGTTCAGCGACGCCTCGGTGAACGCCAGGAACCCGGACGGGAAGCCGCCCGCCGCACCGGCGCCGGGAATGTCGACGTCGACGCCGGTCGTGGACTTCAGCAGTCCGGCCCAGTTACCCAGCGCTTCCTCGAGGACCGCCTGCGCCGCGGAGTCGGCACCCTTCTGGCCGCTGAACACGGCCACCGTGCCTTCCGGGCCGAGCAGCGGGTTCGTTACGTCGGCGGCGATCTTCAAATCCACGCCGGCCAGCCGGGGGTCCAGGCCGGCGGCGTCCAACGTCACGGCCTGCGCCAGGGCCGCTCCCCCGGGAGGCACCGGTGCACCGGCGTCGTCAAGGATCTTCAAGCCCAGGGCCGTCAAGGCGCCGGAGCCTCCGTCCGTCATGGCCGAGCCGCCGATTCCGAGAATGATGGTGCGCGCACCTGCATCGAGCGCCGCACTGATCAGCTGCCCGCTGCCGTAGCTGGTGGCCTCAAGTGCGGTCTCGGGGGTGGGGTCCAGCAGGGTCAATCCGCTGGCCCGCGCGGTTTCGATCAGGGCAGTATCTCCGGTGAGTGCCCAGACGGCGGTGATTTCCCGCCCCAGCGGTCCCCGGACCCTGGCGGTGCGGGCCTCGGCCCCTGCTATCAGTGCAGCGTCGAGGGTGCCCTCGCCGCCGTCCGCCACCGGCACAGCGGTGACCTCGGCATCCGGGTAAACCGCCAATACACCTTCACCCATGGCTGCCGCGGCCTCCCCGGCGCTGAGTGATCCTTTGAATTTGTCCGGAGCAATAACTACACGCATGCCCTCATCCTGCCAGTTGGGACGGACAAGGCCGTCCAAGTAGTCGTTACCGCCACTGCCCGCGGTCTTTGAGGACGTCCACGAGGATGTCCGAACGGTCCGTAACGATGCCGTCCACTCCGAGGTCCAGCAGCCGGTTCATGGTGGGCGCGTCGTTCACGGTCCAGACGTGGACCTGGATTCCGGCGCGGTGGCATCTGCGGACAAAACCCGGCGTGACCACGGGGACGGGGCCGAAGCGCAGTGGAACCTGGACGCACTGGAAACGGCCCAGCCGGGCGAGGACCGGGGCTGCGCGCAGCGGTGCGAGCAGAAGCAGTGCAGCGGTCAGGGCGCTGCCGGCGGAGCTGGCAGCCGGCTTGCCCAACCGGCGCAGGGCGCGAAGCCGGCGGACGTCGGAAAAGGACGCCACCAGGACCCGGTCATGGGCGGAGTGTTTTTCGATCAGGGCCGCGAGCAGCGCTGCCCCGGCGGCGTCCTTGACGTCTACATTCAGCCGCATGTGGGGCCACTCGGTCAGGAGTTCTTCGAAGGTGGGGATCCGTTCCGCCCCGCCCACCAGCACCTCGTCGAGTTCTTTTCGGGTGAGCTGGCTGATTTTGCCCACCACGCCGCCGGAAAGGCGGTCCACGGTTTCGTCGTGGAAGGCCATCAGGATGCCGTCGCGGCTGGTGCGCACATCCGTTTCCAGGTAGCTCATCCCAAGGTCCGCGGCAGCGCGGAATGCCGAGAGCGTGTTTTCGTAGCCGTCGGGGGAAAAGCCGCGGTGCGCCAGCGCGATGGGTGCCGGCGATGATTCCGGGGGCGCCGTCGCCTGGTCGCGGGGGGCCCGGAAATATGGATAAGTTGCCAACACATTCGTACCTTACCAAGCGCCGGACTGTGCCCGGGCGGGCCACGCCCTGCCGCACGCGCCTAGACTGGCAGCACCGCGACCGGCAGCAGTTTCTTTCGCCGGCTTGTTCCCGTGGAGGTCAGTACCGTGCCTGGCAAACTTCCCGTGGGGCCCCGCTTCGGAGCACGCTGGCCGCTCCGGCGCCTGCGGAGAAGTGCCGGCAGGGCTCCCGCCACCCTCACCTTTATTGCCTTGTTCTGGATCCTGGGGGTGTCCACCTCCTCCCTCCGCAGCGGCCCGGAGGGACCGTTGCTGGACTGGGCGGCTGCTTCCGTGAACACCGTGGCCGGGAATCCGGCACCCCTGCTTTTGTGCTGCTTTTGGGCGGGCGGCCCCGCCGGCTACCTCGGCGGCACCCTATTGGCATTGCTGGCCGGGTTGCCCTGCGAGCGGCTATTGGGAACCGGACGGTTCCTGCTGGCCGGGTTCGGCGGTCAAATCGCGGGGCTGCTGCTGACCACCGGCTTCGCCTACCTGACCAGCGCATCCATCGGCGATTGGTCCCGTGCCCTTGTCTCCGAGTCCTTCGTGGGTCCGATGGCCTTCCTGGCAGCCGCGGCCGCTGCTGCCAGTGCCCGGCTCGGGACGCTGTGGCGCCGCCGCCTGCGGGTTCCCCTGTTTACGTTGCTGATACTGCTGGCGCTCTACGGCGGAAGCTTCTCCGCTCTGACGGTTTTGGGCGCGGCCGCGGCCGGCGCACTCGCCGGGCCCTATCTGGCGGGCCGCCGGCCGTCGATTCCACGCCGGCTCGTCAGCAGCCGCCGGGAGGCCCGGGTGCTGGTGGCCCTGGCCGTGCTGGCTTCCGCCGTCGGCCCGGTTATCAGCGCCTTGAGCAGCCAGGCGGTGGGACCGCTTTCGGTGCTGCAGTATCTGTTTACGGACGTGGAGGTGAGGACCCCGGCCGAGCTGGACCAGGTGTGCGGTGATGCCGCGGACTCCGCGCAGTGCGTCGCCGCGCGTATCCAACTGCGTGCCGGTCCGGCGGCGTTCTTCCTGGCCACCCTGCCCCTGGTGCTGCTGGCTGTTTTTTCGGACGGCCTGCGGCGGGGGCGCCGCTTCGCGTGGGTGGCCGCACTGCTGCTGCAGGGTGCCATGACAGTGCTGGCCGCAGTGCGGATCGGCCGGCTATTGGCCGGGGAGGAATCGGGCATCCCGGCTCCCGGCACCGGAAATTCTGTCGCACTGGTGCTGCCCATGGCCGTTCCGTTGGCGGTGCTGGTGCTGCTGGTCCTCACCCGCGGACTCTTCTCTGTAACAGCGCCTGCCGGCACCTACCGGCAGTTGGCGGGCACTTCCGCCCTGGCGGCAGTTTTGCTCGCGGCGCTTTACCTGGGTGCCGGCCTGGTGAACCGGAACGGTTTCTCGCCGGCCGCGACGCCGGGGCTGCTCGCCGCGGATCTCCCCGGACGGTTCCTCCCGGTCCTCGAGGTGACCAGCCGGGCTCCCGGCCTTGTGCCGGAGAGCCTGCCCGCGGTCCTGCTGTATGAAGGGGTCGGGGGTGTCTTCTGGGTTTTGGTGTGTGTGCTGCTGCTGCACTCCTTCCTGGTTCCGCCGTACAGTCCGGCAACCGCTGATGCGGACCGCGCCCGTTCGCTGCTTCGAGCCCACGGCGGCAGCACCATGGCCTGGATGACCCTCTGGGCAGGCAACAACTACTGGTTTTCCCCCAGCGGGAATTCCTACGTGGCCTACCGGATGGATCTAGGGGTGGCGCTGAGCGTCGGAGAGCCGGTGGGACCCCGGGATGAGCTGCACAGCGCCATGGAAGGGTTCTCGGCTTTCTGCACCGCGAACGGCACCACCGCGTGCTTCTACTCCGTGGGTACCCAGGTGCGGGATCTCAGCAGCGGGTTGGGGTTTTCCTCACTGCAGGTAGCCGAGGAA
The DNA here is from genome assembly GCF_020731025.1 of Arthrobacter sp. zg-Y895. Classification (NCBI taxonomy): domain Bacteria; kingdom Bacillati; phylum Actinomycetota; class Actinomycetes; order Micrococcales; family Micrococcaceae; genus Arthrobacter; species Arthrobacter sp. zg-Y895. The sequence continues at coordinate 875,452 of NZ_JAJFZY010000003.1, read as the reverse complement.
ACCGTCCTCCCGCTTGGCTCGCTGGAGTTCAAGGGCAAGAGATTCCAGGACATCCGCACCGCCATGAACTCTGCCCGCAAGCAGGGCATCCGGGCTCAGTGGACCCGTTATCCCGCCGCACCGCTGGCGGTGAAGGACCAGCTGCACGCCATTTCGGAGGAATGGGTGGCAGATAAGGACATGACGGAGATGGGCTTCACGCTGGGCGGGCTGGAAGAACTGGATGATCCGGAGGTGCGCTGCCTGCTGGCCATCGACGAAGACGGCACCGTGCACGCGGTAACGTCCTGGCTGCCGGTATACCGCAACGGAGCGGTGGCGGGCTGGACCCTGGATTTTATGCGCCGGCGCAGCAACGGCTTCCGGCTGGGGATGGACTTCCTCATTGCTTCCGCTGCACTGTCGCTCCAGGACGAGGGGTTCTCCTTCCTCAGCCTTTCCGGCGCTCCGCTGGCGCGTGCCGAGGCGGAGACGGACGACGACGGACCCGGGGAGGGTCCGCCCGTGATGGACCGACTGCTGGACCGGCTGGGCGAAACCCTGGAACCGGTGTACGGCTTCCGGTCCCTGCTGGCTTTCAAGGCCAAGTTCGCCCCGGAGTACCTGCCGTTGTTCATGACCTATCGGGACCCGGCGTCCCTGCCCGCCATCGCCAACGCGCTGGCGCGGGCCTATGTTCCGGACCTGTCCCTGGGCCAGGGGTTGTCACTGGCCCGCCGGATCGTGGACCGTACCGCATGAGGACACCCCGGCCATGATGGAGCTGTCCCTGATTGACGGGATCCTTCCCGCCCTCGCCCTGGCCCTGGGCGCGGCGGCGCTTCTTTGGCTCGGGATTGCCAGGAGGCGGCTGGGCCTGCCCAGGATCCTGGTTTATCTCTTGGTTGCGGCCGCCTGCACGGCACTGGTTTACGCGCTGGCAGAACTTATATTCCATTGGTGGAATGCTTCTCTTCCGCGGACGCTCTACCTCTACACCGCCCTGGCAGTCCTGGGGATTCAACTGGCGGCCGGACTTCTGGCAGTTCCAGGCACCCGGTGGTCCCGCCGGATCGCAGGCGTTGCGGCGGCGTTCGCAATACTGCTGGCGTTGGCCTGCACGGTGAACCTTGCCTACGCCCAATACCCCACACTTCGTTCCCTCTTGGACCCGCCCTCGGCCACCCATGACCCGCTGCCCCGTCCCGCGGAAACCGGGGCCAGCCGTCCCGCAGCCTCCGAGCGGGACTGGTCGCCGCCGTCGAACCTGCCCGGCGAAGGCAGGGTCTACCGGGCAGAGATCCCCGCGGCAGCCTCGGGATACGCGTCCCACCCCGCACTGATCTACCTCCCGCCTGCCTATCTGGCCGATCCAGGTGCGGTCAGCCTGCCGGTGCTGGTCCTGATCCACGGCCAACCGGGCTCCCCGAATGACTGGCTGGTCAGCGGCCGTATAGCCGAACTGATGGACGGCTTCGCTGCCCGCCATGCCGGACTGGCTCCGATAGTCGTCATGCCCGACGCCAGCAATGACTCCAACCCCGACTGGCCGCTGTGCCTGGATACGACGGTCAGCGACTCGGCAACGTACCTGGCCCGGGACCTTCCCGCCTGGGTACAGCAGCATCTTGGGGCCGGAACGGCCGGAGCACGGCAATGGGCCGTCGCGGGGTATTCGTTCGGCGGCACCTGTGCAGTGCAGTTGGCGGCGAACCACCCCGATGCCTATCCGACATTCCTGGACATCGCCGGCGAAAACCAGCCCACCGACGCCGATGGGCAGCAGGCCCTACTGGACACGTATTTCGACGGCGACCAGGCCGCCTTCGCAGAACAGAATGCCGTGGACCGGTTTCGCCGGATGTCATTTCCGGAACTTGCAGGGATCGTCGTCGTCGGCCGCGAGGACAAGGTGTACGCCCCGGAAGGCAGGCAGGTGTATGAAGCAGCCCGGGCGGCCGGCGCGGACGTGCAGTTCCAGGAGCTTCCGGGCGGACACTCCTGGCAGGTCTGGCGGGCCGGGCTGGAGAACAACCTGGACTGGCTCTGTAGGCGGCTTGGCATACTTGATCCATGAGCCCCGTGCCCGCGCCTCACCCCTCTCCGGCCGTAAATTCGCTCAGGCGGCTGCTGCATGCAATCAGCCGCGCAACCTCGCCGCATGTGACCCTGCTGGTGATCCTTGCCGTCGGCCTCCTGCCGGCGTTGGCCCTGACCCTGGTGTCCGCAGAGGTCTATGACTCGGTCACCGACGCGGACGGCATCGCCGGCCTGGACCGGCCGGCGCTGGAAACGGCATTGGGACTGCGCACTCCCGCACTGGATGCCGCGGTCACCGGTTTCACCAACCTTGCCGGGACCATCGGCATGCCCGTCATCGCCGGGCTCGTGGTGCTCGTTATGGGCCTGCGCTGGCGTTCCTGGACACCGCTGATCCTCACCGCCGCTGCAGCCGCCGGTTCACTGCTCATGACGGTCACGGGGAAGGCTTTGATCGGACGGACCCGGCCCGACCTGGCGGATGCCGTTCCGCCGTACGAATCCTCCGCCTCGTTTCCGAGCGGACACACCCTGAACTCGATCGTCATCGCGGGGATCCTGGCCTACCTGGTGATCCTGCACGTGCATAACCGCTGGGCGAAGGTCTCCGCAGTGCTCGCGGCAGCGGTCTTTACGTTTGCCGTGGGCCTGAGCCGGGTCTACCTGGGCCACCACTGGCTGACGGATGTGCTGGTGGCCTGGACACTCGGAGCGGCCTGGCTAGCGGTGGTAATTACCGCGCACCAGCTTCTGCGGAGGCTTCCCGAACATCGAGCAGCCGCTCAAGAACCACCGCCACGCCGTCGTCCGTGAAGCCCGGTGCCGTGAAGTCCGCCGCCGCGCGGGCAGCCGGGTGGCCACTTGCCATCGCGTAGCCCCGGCCGGCCCAATCCAGCATGGAAATGTCGTTGGGCATGTCGCCGAAAGCTATGGTTTCCGCCGGGTCAATACCCTTCCCCTTGGCGTAGCCGGCCAGCGTGACGGCTTTGTTCAGGCCCGGCAGGGACATTTCCAGCAGCGGCATCCGCGGGGCCGAATGGGTGGTCTCCACCAGTTCGGACACCGCCGGCGCCACCCGGCGCAGGAACTCGTCCGGGGAGATGTCGGCACCCCGGGCGAGGAATTTTGCCACGCCCGGTGAGCCTGCAAGGGATTGGTGCAGCGGGCCGGGAACTATGCCGCCGAGGAGTTCCACGGATCCGGAGTCCACGAAGCCGTCCTCCAGATGGAGGCCGTCCACCGTCTCCGCCGCGAAGCGTACCCGTGGGAAGAGGTCCCTGATGACCTCCGCGGCGGCGAACATCTGTTTCAGCGGGAGGAGCCGGGTGGCGAGGACGCGCTCGGCGGCCAGGTCATAAGTGATGGCCCCGTTGGAGCAGATCACGGTCCCTGCGTGCCCGATCCGCTCGCGCAGGGGGTCCAGCCAGCGGGGCGGGCGCCCGGTCACGAAGACGACGTCGATGCCCGCAGCCATGCAGGCGCGGAAAGCGTTCACGGTCCGGTCGCTGATGCTGTTGTCCGCACCCACGATGGTGCCGTCCATGTCACTTGCTATCAGCCGTACCGGCCCCCGCTGTTCCTGCATGCCATCAAGCTTACTTCCGGCTGCGGCGGGGACCGGAACGGTGCGAGGCCTCCCCAACGGGTCCGCCTGCGGGGCCCTAGTCCTCCCGGATTTCAGCGGTGCCGATCATCGTGGCCCGCGCCAGGGTGTGGGTGAAGAGCGCAAAGCCGAGGGCGGCCGGGGTGGCGTCCGGCGGAACGTCCAGTTCCTCCGTATCCACGGCGTGGACCACCACGAAGTAGCGGTGCCGTCCGTGTCCTGCGGGCGGGGCCGCGCCCACAAAGCCCGCAAATCCGGCGTCATTGGCCAACTGCACGGTGCCGGCGGGCATCTGCCCCGTATTGGCCGCATCTGCGGCGAGACCCGTGACCGACGCCGGGATGTTGAAGGCCGCCCAGTGCCAATAGCCGCTGGCGGTGGGTGCATCGGGGTCGTACATCGTCACGGCAAAGCTGCGGGTCTGCTCGGGGAAGCCGGACCAGGTCAGCTGCGGCGAGGCATCGCCGCCGTCGGCTACGCCCATCTTGCCGCTGTACTGGGCCGGTGCGAACGTGCCTCCGTTCGCAAATTCTTCACTCTCGACGGTGAACTCAGGCACCTGCGGCAGTGCCTCATACGGGTCTCGGCTTTCCACTGATTTCCTTTCAGGTAGTTGGCATTGATGCCGCGGCGTGCGGCTGGATCAGGGAACTTCGCGCCGGTAGGGAGGGTTGGCTCCGGCGCGGGAAACGGTGACGGCTGCTGCGCGCGCGGCGAAGGAAAGCAGCTCCTGCAGTTCGCCGACGCCGATCCGGGCCAGGTCGCTGCGGCGGGCACCGCCGTCGAGCTCCCGGTCCATCAGCCCCACCAGGAGGGCGGACATAAACGAATCCCCGGCGCCCACGGTGTCCACCACGCTGACGGTGGGTGCGACTACTTCGCAGTGCCCCGCCGCGGCCACGGCCCACGGCCCCTTCGACCCCCGGGTGACCACTACCAGCGACGGTCCCGCAGCGAGCCAGCGCCGGGCGGATTCCTCCACTGATTCGTCCGGGTAGAGCCACTGCAGGTCTTCGTCGGAGGCCTTGACGACGTCGGCCAGTGCCACGAATTTCTCGGCCTGTTCACGGGCGTAGGAGACGTCGGTGATGATGGTCGGCCGGCAGTTCGGATCGTAGGTGACGGTGCAGCCGGGCCGTGCCTGTTCCACGGCGCGCAGCACGTGGCTCGCACCCGGCGAGAGCATGGACGCGATGGAACCGGTGTGCAGCATGGTGGTTCCGTCCAGCAGGGCCGGAAGATCCTCCGCAAGGCTCGGCAGCTGCCACTCCAGGTCAAAGGTGTACCGGGCGCCGCCCGCCGGATCCAGCACGGCCGTGGCCACGCTGGTCGGCCGGTCATCGGCTTCGAAGGCGGTCAGCACGGAGTTTGCCCGGAGGTGCTCGGCGATCATCGCACCGTAGGTATCCGAGCCGAAGCGGCCCACGAACTGGACAGGACGGCCCAGCCGCGCCACGCCCACAGCTACGTTCAGCGGGCTGCCGCCGGGGTGTGAACGCCGCGGCGCCGTATCGCTGACTACTTCATCAACAAGGGCTTCCCCAATAACTGTAAGCACACTGCCAACCTAACAGAGCAGCCTTTGGGTTTCCTTAAACAACAGGTATTCCGGCAGCCTCGCGGACCGCCTCGACGACGGCGTCCCACGCCGGAGTGCCGGGGGTGATCATCGCAAAGTGGTCGCCGGGAATGAGGCGCAGCTGCGCCGCCGTGCCGCTTGCCCGGGCAGCGTCCACCCAGCTGCTGGAGGAACTGAGCGGCACGGTGCTGTCTTCCTCGCCGTGCAGTGCCCACACCGGAACCTGCAGCGGCAGCGCGCACATGGGGTCCGCATCCCGGAAACGCCGGGGATCCTCTTCCGGTGTGCAGCCGAGGAAGTTCCGCACCGCCCCGTTGCTCAGGCCCAGCTCATGGGCCTCGGCCAGGTTGAGGACGCCCGAGGAGCTGACGACGCCGGACGGGAGGACGCGCGGGTCGGTCCGGGCTGCGGCGAGCACGGCCAGGTGGCCGCCGGCGGAGTGGCCCAGGAAGACGACGCGGGAGAGATCCAAGTCGTGCTCCCGGGCAGCCGGCGCCAGCGCGTCGATTCCGGCGCAGATGTCCTCGAACGTTTCCGGCCAGCCGCCGCCCTTGCCGGCCCGCCGGTATTCCAGGTTCCAGGCGGCAAACCCGCGCGCGGCCAGGTCCGCAGCCAGCGGCCTGCCCAGTTCCGCATCGTAGGCTGCGCGCCAGTAGCCGCCGTGGATGATGACCACCACGGCCGGCGCCGCCGCACCGCTTTCCGGAAGGGTAAGTTCGGCGTACTGGTCCGCGTCCGGACCGTAGGAGATACGCAGTGCAGTCGCTGGCATAACGATCCTTCTGCTCGCGGGGCTTAATCTGATAGGGAGCCTATCGCCGGAGTCGGAGAAACGCCGTGCCATAGGCTGGGGGGGCAGGCAGGGGAAAGGGAACAGCTTTGAGCGCGTGGGACACACTGGATGAGCGGCTGCGGCCCATAGTCCAGGCCAGTACCGATGAGTACGCCCGGGTCCGGCCCGGATTGGAAGCGGTCACCGCGGAGATGGAAGCGAATCTTCGCGCTGTCTTTGCCGACAGCCCGGTAAAGCCGCTGTTCGTTGCCTCGCGCACCAAGAGCGTGGAGTCGTTCCGGGACAAGGCTTCCCGGATGCTGCCCCCGGAGCACCCCGGCGAACTTCCCACTCTGTTGTTCCCGGATCCGCTGCGCAACCTCACCGACCTGGTAGGCCTGCGCATCATCATGACGCTGCCGCACGAGGTGGATGAAGCGGCCAACCTGATCAAGCGGCAGCGGGCGGAGTTCGACTGCCGCGGCGACCGTGAGAAAGACATTGGCTCCATCGAATCCGGTACGTACGGTTACTCCAGCCGGCACCTGATCCTGCGGACCATCCAGAACGAGACCGTGCGGCAGTTCCACAAGCTGCTGGAACCGGACCAGCGGCCCAACGGCAGCTACCTGTTCGAAGTGCAGATCCGTACCGTGCTGGCCCATGCCTGGTCCGAGATCGAACACGACATCCGGTTCAAGGCCGGTGATCCGCGGGCTTGGAGCCCGTATTTCGACCGGCAGTTCACGGCAACCGCAGCCATGCTGGAGACGGTGGAAACCGCCTTCGCCGAGCTGCACGAACGGTACGAAACCGTCACGGGCTTCTGGGACGAGGAGGGCCAGGGCAGTGCGCCGCTGACTCCGAACCGGATCCGGGACATCTGGATGACGCTGCTCCCGCACGTCAACCGCAAGTCCGGTGATGACTGGGGCTGGGCAGCGGAAATGCTGGCTGCGCACGGTATGAAGACCACCATGGACCTGGCCGGGCTGCTGCAGGCCGAGGCCATCACCAAGGTCCGCGCGGCCCTGGACCACCGCTACTCCCCCGGACCGGACCGGCTGCTCGATGACCTGCTGCTCTGGCGTTTCGGCAAGGAACACATCGACCTCACGGCCGAACCGGAGGATGCACCGGTCAAACCGCGCCGGGAGTCCCTCGGCCGCCGTTACCGGTTGATGCAGCTTTACCGGGCGCGGGAGGCGGAGCAGGGGCAGTAGCCGATCGCCGGAACCTTGCCGGGCACCGCCGTGCCGCATAGCTTTGCCTCGTGGTCATTTCTCTTTCAGGGCAGGATGCACGGCGGATCCGGCGTTCCTCGCAGCTGCTGGGCGGTTCGGACCTGTCCCCGGCCGACGTCGTGCGGCGTGCCGTCGCGCTGCAGGGCCAGGACCTGCCCGCGGTGCTGCGGGCCATTGCCGTCCGTTCCCGCCCCGGAACCACCGTCCAGGACGTCCGGAACGCATTTGACCGCGGTGAGCTGGTGCGCGGCTGGCCGATGCGCGGCACCCTGTTCGCAACCACTCCGGAGCAGCTGGCGACACTGCTGACCTTCACCGCGCAACGGATCCGCAGCATGGCTGCCCGCCGCCGGGCCGAGCTGGGGCTTGAGGGGACGGTCCTCGCGCGGGGCCGGGACACCCTGCGCGAAGCCCTGGGCGATCGGCCCCTGCGGCGCTCCGAAGCGCTGGAACTCTGGGAAGCTGCCGGGATCAACACCTCCGACGGCCGCGGATACCACCTGCTGATGCACCTCTGCGTGGAAGGCCTGGCGCACTGGGGACAGTTCTTCGAGACCGGTACCGAGCAGCTCCTCACCCTCACGGCACCGCGGGCCGTCGACCCCGGCGCGGCCGACGAAGCCGGCCTGGCCGCGGTGGTCCGCGGCTTCGTGCTCGCCCGGGGGCCGGTCACGGAGAACGATCTGGCCTGGTGGACCAAACTGCCCAAAACCATGGTGCGCAAGGCGGCGGCCGGCGTGGCGGATCTGGTCCAGGTGGAAATGGAGGGCCTGCCGGCGTGGATCATCGGTGAGCCGGAGATTCCGGAACCTTCGGGAGTGTCACTGGTGCCGGCCTTCGATGAGTGGATCCTCGGTTACGCGGACCGTTCCCTGGTTGCCAGCCCGGCGATGCTGGCGGCAATTGTCCCGGGCGGCAACGGGGTCTTCCGCCCGGCCGTGCTCGACGACGGCGTGGCGGTGGGCACCTGGCGGCTGCCCCGCACCTCCCGGGCCACCCCGGAACCGGTCATCGACCTGGTGGAACGGGTCTCGGCAGCCAAGCGGCAGGCCATTAAGCAGGCGGTCGCTGACTGGCCGCACGGCTGACCGGTTGCGTGCCGGGGAACCGCGGCCGCCCGGTCAGGCCGAAACGCGCCGCACCAGCCGAACCGGCGGCAGGCCCGGCCCGGCCGGCTGCACGGTAGCTTCCGCACCGGATTCCGGCACATCCAGCGGTGCGTCCAGCGGAGCCACTGCCATCCGCGCGAAGCGTTCCCCCAACTCCCGGGCGTCCATCCGTACGGTGGTCAGCGGCGGAACCGCCAGCGACGCCAGCGGAATGTCCTCCGCACCGATCACCGCCATGTCCTGCGGCGCAGTCAGGCCGTGCGCGGCCAGCCCGGCCAGCAGTGCGAAGGCATGCTCGTCGTCGAACGCGCAGGCCGCGGTCACCGGCTGCGGTCCTGATCTCCAGCGGTCGACGACGCCGGCCGCCTCCTCTGCGTCCAGGCCCAGCCGGGCGACGTCGGGCTGCGGGAGCCCGAGCCGGTTGCAGGCGTCCGCAATGGCTGCCAGCCGGACATCCACCCGCCAGGCGTAACCGGACTCCGGTGGAACTGCCACGCCGATCCGCCGGTGTCCCGCCGCGGCCAGGTGCTGTACCTGGCATGCCCCAATGCCGAGGTCCGGCGCCAGCGGGTCTTCCAGCGCCTGGTGCAGGGACGCCACCTTGATGCCGCTGGCCGCCAGGGCTGCCAGTTCCGTCTCCGGGAGCGGAGTGATGAGGATCAGCGCTGCCGGAGCCAGCGACTGCACCAGGGACGGCGCTCCCCCCTGCGCCGGCAGCCGGTGCGCCACCAGGCGCAGTCCCTGCCGTTCCACTTCCTCGGAGGCGGCGTCGATCATGATGGCCAGGGCGCGGCCCAGGGGCTCGGGCGGCAGCAGCATCAGGACCAGGTCGCTGCGGCCGCGGCGCAAGGTGCGGGCAGCCGTCGACGGCGTGTACCCGAGTGAGCGGGCTGCGGCCAGCACCCGGTCCTGCGTCGCGGGGGAGATACTCTGCCCGGCACGGCCGTTGAGCACGTAACTGACGGTGGCACGGGAGACGCCCGCCGCCTGCGCGACGTCGGTGGACGTAACCCTGCGGTTCATTCCGCCCCTCTTTCGCTTAGCCCTTGCGACCCGCCCAAACCCGACGGCGTCAGCCCTTATCCATTGGAGATTTCTCCGGTAGTCTGACGATACAGGCAACTTACACGTGTAACCATCGTGGTGAGCTGCCGATACCGGCGGCCGCAGATTACGGCCGCTCCCCGATTGAAAGGACCGGTTCGTGGCCAATTCGCCTATCACCGCCCAGAACACCGTCCAGCAGTGGCTCGACCACCCCGCCGGCGGCCCCGCCATCCGCGGCATGCTCGCGCAGGCCGGAAGCGACGAGAAGACCCTCGGCCCCGCCCTGACCATGAAGCTGCAGCAGCTGGTTGACCTCAGCCAGGGCAAGTTCCCGCAGGCTGCCGTGGATGAACTCGTGAAGCAGGCCAACGGCGGCGTGATGCCCGAGATCGCCGAAACCGTCCTGCCGACCGTTGAAGGACGCTTCGAAGGCCGCACCGTGATTGTCACCGGCGCCGGTTCCGGCATCGGCCGCGCCACCGCCGCCCGCATTGCCCGCGAAGGCGGCCGCGTGATTGCCGTGGACATCGCCGAGGTGAAGATCAAGGAACTCGCCGAAGAACTGGGCGAGGCCATTGTTCCGGTTGCGGGGGACCTGACCGACGCCGCCGCCGTGGACCGCATCATGGCTGCTGCCGGTACCAAGATCGACGGTCTGGCCAACGTGGCCGGCATCAATGACGACTTCTCCCCGCTGCACGAGGTCTCCGATGCCATGTGGCAGAAGATCTTCGCCGTCAACGTGGAGGGCCTGATGCGCCTGACCCGCGCCGTGCTGCCGACCATGCTCGAAGCACGCAAGGGCTCGATTGTGAACATCACCTCCGAGGCCGGCCTGCGCGGCTCCGCTTCCGGTGTGGCCTACACGGCGTCCAAGCACGCCGTCGTCGGCATTACCCGCAGCACCGCGTTCATGTATGCCCGTGAAGGCATACGCGTAAACGCCGTGGCTCCGGGCGGCGTAGCCACCGGCATTCCGATGGGCGGCAAGACCAGCGAGTACGGCGAGGCCCGCCTGTCCCCGGCACGCGTGAACATTCCGGGCCTGGCCTCGGCGGAGGACCTCGCGGCCTCCATCACGTTCCTGCTCAGCGATGACGGCGTGAACATCAACGGCGCCATCCTGCCCTCCGACGGCGGCTGGTCCGCGGTCTAATCCCCGCTGGTTCGTCGGTCTCAGGGCCTACCCCGACGGCGGCCGGTGCCTTCCCTATGGAAGGTGCCGGCCGTCGTCGTTGTGCGCTCCTTCAAAGGCCGAAAGCTATGGTTCCTTCCTCAGAACAGCACGCAACTTTGAATCGTTTTGAATGCAGTATTCGAGTATCAGGAAGCACTTCTCCTCCCAACCCTCGGTTTGCAGAGATCCGTAACTTACGCCAAACTCGCTGAGGCGGTTTAGGTTCAGGGCTTCCGACTCTCCTCCGTGTTGCATGAGGCCGACCGCGAATAATGAGTCGGCCAGGGCTTTCATCATGGGACTTCGACCGACAACATACCGATTAAACCGATCGCTGTTTATATTGAGCGCTCCTCGAAACGAGCTGAAGATTCGACGCAGGTTGAGAACGGCTTGGTATATGTTGCGAGGGTCAACATTTGCATAGGATTTGAAGCGGGGACGCACCGAATCAAACCTGTGGTCGACGTTATTACTGACTACCACGGCAACCGCTGTAGCCGGAATCGACTTCATCTTGAAGTCACCTATCACGTCCAGCTGATTCGCAATTAAAGCAACTTCTACAGTGCGATGATGATCCTTTGCAGAACCAAAAAAGATAACCTCCTGTACAGGGGATGCCTCTATATTCACAGCATTGATGCTCACATTGGGGCCAAGCGCGAGGTTACCACTTGTCGGGGCCAGTGAGACGGCATGGTCAGTAGATACCCTGATTCCCGAGATCGGAGAAGTCAACACCAATACTCCGGACGGCTTAACGATTTCGAAGTCGAGCTGCTCGGGAACGCCCGTTGAATGAACTGGCCACCTCACAAGCTCGAGAAATGAGGGTTTATCTTCAACGTGATGATACGAAGAGGAGAGGGTCGCCAAATCACTTACGGTGGCCTGCCAAGACTTAACCAGATCATCGACTAGGTCTTCAGACGGCAGAGAAGCAACACCACCATCCCGACTCGAGAAATAGTGGACAAACCTGGCGTAGAACGGGCCGATCGGTAGCAAACCTCGGTGCGGCAGGAGGCTAGAAACACCGACCGGTATGTAAGCTATTTCGCAGTCGAGGAGTGCCCGAACGTAATCGGAGAAAACCACATTGCGTGGGAGCGCTTTATCTGCACCGTTGAGGAACGGATGATCATCAACGAACGAGTCTATTGATGACTCATACTCTCCCCGTAGGCTGTCAGGGAGAACGGCTGGAGTCTCTGCATTCCCGACATACCCCAGCTTTCCGAGCACTCGTTGTAGCTGCTCCTCATGTGCATACATGGCCAGCAACGTGCTTTTATCTAGCCGTTCGCCAAACATTTTGGCCAGGTGAGTCTGAACCTTGAGAGACTCCCTATCGGTCAGTTGCTCCAATATTTTTACCAAGACCTCGGTGCGATCATGAGCCTGCAATCGATCACCGTCAGCATAAGAGCCAATTGAATAATTGTTCCGCTCAAGAGTGGGGGCAAGTGCAGCAACCACGGGAGGATATCCCAAGAAGTCTGCTACACGACCCCATTCTTCCGCTCGAATCTGTGCTGAATTGCCAGCTATCAGCCCACCCAAGCGTAAAAGATAGTCCTGCCAGTATCTCCGTGCCGGCTCCCGGTGGAGCCTGTGGGCCGCTGATTCTCCTAGCCGCTGCGTAAGCTGGATGTCGATAAGATCCAGTGCGGAAGTTAGCGTCAATGCCTCCAATGACCAGACTGGCGCTGGAACCCCGTTGGATTCACAGTATCCGCTAAAAAAGTCGATCGTCTGTGGACGCCCAAGCAGAATTATTTGTCCTGCAGGCCTCTCAAAGCGACGCGCGGTCTCGATTATCGAGTCTAGGAATGCCAGATAGGCGCGCTCACCGCTTCGCAGTGGTGCTTCATCTAAAGAGTCAATGACAATAGGCATTTCGCCTGTTGTCCACTTAGCGATAAGGTCAGCAAAAGAGGACATTTTCAAGACAGAACTAAGGGTACCGATGTGCGTATCGGCTCCAACAGTTACCTCGGCGAGATCGAATAGGGGACAGCCTAGCCGACTGGCTATCGCAGCGCTCGTTATGGATTTTCCCATGGCGGCCGGCGCTGAAATAAGCATAAATGGACTACGGTCTGTTCTGTCTTCCCCGGTTATTGTAGGTTCAACGAAGCCTGTAGGCGCTAAAGGACCGAATTGCAACGCCATGTGCGGTCTCTCGACCACAAAATCATATGCTTCGACCTTGTAGTTCCGGTCTAAAAAACTATATAGTGTTGTCGGTTTTTCCATGTCTTCCCCCAGCGCTGTAATCGTGTGTGGTCAGTCTAGTGTTCGGCAGGCTGTCAGGCTAGAACTGATTTTCAAGAACCTGGTAGATAAATTGAGATCCAGCGCCCCTCGCACGGCTTCCTGGCATGTCAGAACCGGTAGACGGCCAGCTCCTCCGCCGCCTCAAAACCGTGACGGGCGTAGAAGTTCTTCGACGCCTGCGACGGTGAGGTGACAATCCGCGCCGCCCCGATGCCCCGTGAATAGTCGACCGCCGCGGACACCAGGGCGCTGCCCACCCCCGCGTTGCGGTGCGCGGGCAGCACGTAGGCATTGGCCAGATAAACCCAGACGGAGGCCGGCTTGCCCGGTTTCGGCATCCGCTCGAAGATCGACAGGTTCACCATGCCGATCAGGGCGTCGCCGCCATCGGCTTCGGCGACGAAGAACGTGCGGGGGTTGGCTGCCAACCAGGTGCTGAACTCCTTGACGAAGCCGGCATCAACTGGGCTGTCCCCGCCTCCCTCGGCCGCCCACACCGCCCGCAGGCGCGCCAAGGCAGGGACATCCAGCGGAGTGGCTTCACGGATCAGTGTTCCTTCACGCATTGCGCCACCCTACAACGACGGCGGCCGGCGCCTCCCCGAAGGAAGGCACCGGCCGCCGTCGTACGTTAGAAAAAGCCCTTAAGCGCCGGAAACCGCTGCGGCGAGCTTGTTCAGCGAATCCTCAAGGTCGTCCTTGGACACCATCGGGAAGGAGACCTTCTTCAGGGTTTCCTTGTCGGTGACGTGGGACCAGTCGTAGGTCAGGGTGACCTCGGTGGAGTCGGCGCCGTCGGCCTGAAGTTCCCAGACCCACTGCCAGCCCATGGGCTCGGTGCCGGCCGGAGCGGTCTGCCAGGCCAGCAGCTTGTTGTGGTCGTACCCGGTGACGTGGTTTTCCGTCTGGTAGTCGCCCATTTTTTCGTTGTGCATGTTCATTTTGAAGACCTGGCCGGAAGCCGTAATGCGGTCGGTCTTCTCGTCCGAAACCACCATGCCGGAGCCGTCCAGCTCGTGGTGGCGCTCGGGGTTGGACAACAGGTTGAAAATGTCTGCTGCCGAGGCATCGATGACCCGGGAAACTACAACGCTCGTCTGATCAGTGGTCAATGAACTCTCCTTCTATGGATGGATCGTACTTTTCCACGGCGTGCTGCCCTTTACGGGCGCCGCCGAAGCTTGTGCGTACCGCACCTGGCCTGCGAAAATCAGCCGGGCGTGTCCTGCTCTGCTTCCTGCAGGTTCCAGCCGGTGATGTACGGCGGATCCTGCCCTTCGTCGCGGGTGTACTGCCGGGCACGTGCCCGTTCGTCCTGCAAATGCTGCCGGAAGGACGCCTGCGTCGATCCCAGCGACGCTACCCGGTCCAGCACGTCGATGGCCAATTGGAACCGGTCGATCTGGTTCAGCATGGCCATGTCGAACGGCGTGGTGGTGGTGCCTTCCTCCTTGTAGCCGCGCACGTGCAGGTTGTCGTGGTTGGTGCGCCGGTAGGTCAGCCGGTGGATGAGCCAGGGATAGCCGTGATAGGCGAAAATCACCGGCTTATCCTGCGTGAACAGGGTGTCGAAATCCCGGTCCGGAAGCCCGTTCGGATGTTCGCGCGGGTCCTGCAGCACCATCAGGTCCACCACGTTGACCACCCGGATCCTCAGATCCGGCAGGTGTTCCTTCAGCAGCGCCGCCGCGGCCACGGTTTCCAGCGTGGGCACGTCGCCCGCGCAGGCCATCACGACGTCGGGATCGGTCCGGGTGCCCGGACCGGAGGCCTCGCTGCCGGCAAAGTCCCAAATCCCGACGCCGCGCTCCACATGCAGCAACGCCTGCTCCGGATCCAGCCAGACCGGCGCCGGCTGCTTGCCGGAGACCACCACGTTTACCCGGTCCCTGCTGTCCAGGATGTTCCCGGCCACGGCCAGCAGGGTGTTGGCGTCCGGCGGCAGGTAGACCCGGATAACGTCTGCCTTCTTGTTCACCACATGGTCAATGAAGCCCGGATCCTGGTGCGAGAACCCGTTGTGGTCCTGCTGCCAGACGTGGCTGGAGAGCAGGTAGTTCAGCGACGCGACCGGCTGGCGCCAGCTCAGCCCGCGGCTGACCTTCAGCCACTTGGCGTGCTGGTTGAACATGGAATCCACAATGTGCACGAATGCCTCGTAGCAGTTGAACACGCCGTGCCTGCCGGTCAGCAGGTACCCCTCCAGCCAGCCCTCGCACAGGTGCTCGCTGAGTACCTCGGCCACGCGTCCGCTGCGGGCCAGATGTTCGTCGAGGTCGTCAATCCGCTGCTGCCAGGCCTTGTCCGTGACGTCGTAGACGGCCTGCAGCCGGTTGGACGCTGTTTCATCCGGCCCGAAGATCCGGAAGTTGGACGGGTTCTTCCGGATCACTTCGCGCAGGTATCCGCCCAGGTTAAACATCGGGCTGACCCGTTCGGAGCCCGGATGATCGATCTTCACCGCATGGTCGGCGTACTCCGGCAGGTGCAGGTCCTGCAGCAGGCGCCCGCCGTTGGCGTACGGCGTCGCGCTCATCCGCAGGTCCCCTTCCGGAGCCAGTGCGGCAATCCCTGCGGCAAGCCGGCCGTCAGCGTCAAACAGTTCCCCGGGCCGGTAGGACTGCAGCCATTCCTGCAGCTGGGCCAGATGCTCCGGGTTGTCGTGGATTTCGGACAGCGGCACCTGATGCGCACGCCAAGTGCCTTCGACCTGGAGTCCGTCGACGACGGCCGGCCCGGTCCAGCCCTTGGGCGAGCGGAAGACGATCATCGGCCAGCGCGGAGCGTGCTGCTCCATGGTGTCGGCGCCGGGGACGTCCGGGGTCACCGCGGTTTTTTCGCCGGTGCGGTACGGCTCCTGGATCGCGGTGATTTCCGCGAGGCAGGTCTCCAGCACGGCTGCGAAGTCCTCGTGGGCCTGCCGGACGGCGGCCGGATCCTCCACGGTCACCACATATGGGCGGTAGCCGTAGCCCTCAAGCAGTTTCAGCAGCTGTTCCTCGGGCATCCGGGACAGGATGGTGGGGTTGGCGATCTTGTAGCCGTTCAGGTGCAGGATGGGCAGCACCGCTCCGTCGACGGCCGGATCGAGGAAGCTGTTGGAATGCCAGCTGGCGGCCAGCGGACCGGTTTCGGCCTCGCCGTCGCCGATCACCGTGGCAGCCACCAGGTCCGGGTTGTCGAAGACCGCCCCGTAGGCATGGGCCAAGGAATAGCCCAGTTCACCGCCCTCGTGGATGGATCCGGGAGTTTCCGGCGCCGCATGGCTGGGGATTCCGCCGGGGTACGAGAACTGCCGGAACAGGGTGCGCAGCCCTTCCTCATCCCGGCCCACGTGGCTGTAGATCTCCGAGTAGGTGCCCTCCAGCCAGGCATTCGCGACATTGGCAGGGCCCCCGTGCCCGGGTCCGGTAATGAACAGGACGTTGCGTTCCTGCTCGCGGATCAGCCGGTTCAGGTGGGCGTAGATGAAGTTCAGTCCGGGTGTGGTCCCCCAGTGCCCCAGCAGCCGCGCCTTGACGTCCGTTTTTTCCAGCGGTCGGCGCAGCAGCGGGTTGTCGCGCAGGTAAATCTGGCCGGCAGAGAGGTAGTTCGCGGCCCGCCACCAGGCGTCCACACCGTCCAGGGCGCTGTCGGGATGGGGTTCGGTACCGGGAATGCGGGCCGTGGAGGCAGCACTGGTCTCGGTCATCTTAGGGTCCTTTCCGGTCAGTATCGGCATGGTGCGCCTAGGCGGTCTCCACCACGACGTCGGACGGTTTCTTGTCCGGGCGCAGGCCGCGCCAGACGGGATGGCGCAGTTTTCCGGTGCCGGTGCGTTCGGAGAAGGTCACTTCACCCACCAGCGCCGGCCGCACCCATTGGGCATCGGAGGCATCGGCAGAGGGCACATCGTCCAGCGGCGCCGTCTTGCGGGACATTTTCTTCAGGCGCGGACCGATGGTCGCGAGGTCCTTCTCGCTCAGGCCGGACCCCACCCGTCCGATGTATTTCAGGTCCACCCCGTCCGGAACTGCAACCAGGAGGGAACCGACCTTGTTCTGCCGGTTTCCCTGCCCCGGCCGCCAGCCCACCACCACTACCTCCTGGGTCAGCTGGTTCTTCAGCTTCACCCAGTTCTTGGAACGCCGGCCGGGGGAATAGGTGCTGCTGCGGCGTTTGGCCATCACGCCTTCCAGCCCCAGTTCCTTGCTGGCTGCCACCGCCTCGTCCATGGACATGTCCAGCGCGGGCGGAACCTGGAGGTGCCCGTCGGGGACGGGCTCGACGGCCTGCTCGAGGATCTCCCGGCGCTGTTCGTAGGTGAGGTCCGCCAGCGAGTTCCCGTCCAGCCAGAGCAGGTCAAAGACCATCAGGTGCACCGGCGTCCGTCCGGCGGCAGCGGCGATTTCCCGCGGCTTGGTGAGGTGCATGCGGGGCTGCAGCAGGCCGAAGTCCGGGCGGCCGGCCTTGTTCAGCGCGACGATTTCGGCGTCCAGCACGGCCCGCTCCCCGTTGAGGTGCGCACTGAGGTCCTGCAGTTCCGGATAAGCGGCGGTCATGTCATTGCCGTTGCGGGAGATCAGCCGGGTGCCTTCCGGCGTCACCGTGACGACGGCGCGTACCCCGTCCCATTTCATCTCGAAGGCCCACTCGTCGTCGTCGTTGATCTCGGCCCGGCTGCCGAGCGTTGCCATCATCGGCTCGACGGCGGGCACCGAGGCGTCTGCCGCGTCGCGGGCCACCTTCCCGACGTCGACGGATGACGTCTTTGCCGGGGCGGCGGCCGTGGCCGGCCGTGTCCGGGCGGCAGCGGCCACGGACCGCGTGGGCGATTCCGGCGCATCCGCGGGAGTGTCGGCGGGAGCCGCGGGAGCATCCGCGGGAGCGTCGGCGGACCCGTCGGCCGGAGCTTCCGGCTTCCCCTTTTCGCCCGGCTTCGGCTGGCTCTTCATAAGGTGGATCAGCCAGTTGTTGTTCGCCTTGTCACCGCCCGAGCCAGTGTGGATCAGCGCGTAGCGCCGGTCGGCTGCCCCTTCCCGAGCCAGGCCGCCGTCGGGCTGGCCGTGCAGCACCGCGATGACTTCCTTGCCGTCCCGCCATTTTTCCCGTTCATACGTGCCGTGATCCCAGATGGTGACGTCACCGCCGCCATATTCCCCTTTGGGAATATGTCCCTCAAACTTGCCGTAATCCAGCGGATGATCCTCGGTCTGCACGGCCAGGTTGTTCTTTCCGGACGTGGCCGGCGGCCCCTTGGGCAGCGCCCAGGACACCAGCACGCCGTCGTGCTCGAGGCGGAAGTCCCAGTGCAGCCGGCGGGCGTGGTGCTCCTGGATGACGAAGCTGTTGCCCTCCGAGGGAGTGGATGGTTCCTCCGGGACAGGTTCCGGCGTCTTCGCGGCGTCCCGCATGCTCCGGTACTTGGTCAGCCGGTCCACGCCGCCGCCCGCGGACCGGACCCCATCTGATGCCCCGCCGGATTCCTCCGTGGCCTGCTCCAGCGACTCCTCCTCGAAGGCGCCGCTCTCCATTCCAGCCAGCGGATCGGACCCGTTGTGGACGCGGTCCATCACCTGCAGATAATCCAGCTGGGCCAGATCCGGATCCTCGAGTTCTTTCCAGGTCCGCGGGGCGGCCACCGTGGGAGTGAACCGTCCCCGCAGCGAGTAGGGGCAAATGGTGGTCTTGTTGCCGTTGTTCTGGCTCCAATCCACCAACACCTTGCCCACGCGCCGGGTCTTCTTCATGTCGCTGACCACCAGGTCCGGATGGTCGGCCTCCAGGGCTCGGGCCAGCTCGTGGGCCACCGCATTGATATCGTCGGAGCTCTGGCTGCCGTCCAGCGCCGCGTAGAGGTGGATACCCTTGGAGCCGCTGGTCACGGGCCGGGCATCCAGGCCCATGTCCGAGAGGATGGCCCGGGCCAGGCGGGCCACTTCGGCGCATTCGGCCAACCCCGCCCCTTCGCCGGGGTCCAGGTCCAGCACCATCCGGTCCGCATTGCCGATCTTGCCCCGCGGTCCGAACTGCCACTGCGGCACATGGATTTCGAGGGCCGCGGACTGGGCCAGCCAGGTCAGCGTGGCCAGGTCATTCACCAGCGGGTAGGTATTGGTGGAGGTTTTGTGCTCGATCGAGAACCGCTTCACCCAGGAAGGAGCGGAGTCCTCGATGTTCTTCTGGAAGAACACCTGGCCGGGATGCTCGGGCGTCCCCACACCGTGCACCCAGCGCTTGCGGGTGGCCGCGCGGTTGCGCGAGTGCGGCAGCATGTACTGGGCCACGGCAGCGTAGTAGGCAATCACATCCGCCTTGGTGGTCTCCGTTTCCGGGTAAAGCACCTTGTCCAGGTTGGTCAGGCGGAGCCGGTGCCCCTCCACACTGACGGTCTCCTGGTTTTTTCCTCCGCCTGTCGCCATGCCCCCTAGTCTTACCGGGATACCGGGCAAATACCAGTATTTCATCAGGGGGCTTATCAATCCGGAGGCAACCGCCGCAGCGAACCGGGAGAGTCTTCGGAGGGTTTCGCCCAGAGCGTCCGGCTGCCCTGACCATCGGCGGCGGCGCGTGTGTATGTTGGAAAAATGACAGAAAGCCAGCACATCCTGGTCACGGGGGCCACCGGCTACATCGGCGGACGGCTCGTCCCGCTGCTGCTTGAGGACGGCCACCGGGTGCGGGTCCTGGCTCGCTCGCCCGAAAAGCTCTCCGATGTGCCCTGGGCGTCCGAGGTCGAAATCGTCCAGGGTGATCTTTCGGACCGGGAATCCGCCGCGGCGGCCTTCGCCGGCATCGACACCCTGTACTTCCTCGTGCACTCGATGGCGTCCGGGAAGGGGTTTGGCGGCCAGGAGTCGGACATCGCCCATTTGGTGGCCGACGCCGCCGCGGAGGCCGGCGTGCAGCGGATCGTCTATCTCGGCGGGCTTCACCCGGAGGAAGGCGAGTTGTCGCCGCACATGAAATCTCGAACCGAGGTGGGCCGGATCCTGCTCGATGGCGAGGTGCCCGCCATTGTGTACCAGGCCGGCGTCGTGATTGGTTCCGGTTCCGCCTCCTTCGAGATGATCCGGCACCTGACGGAAACCCTGCCCGTGATGCCGGCGCCAAGCTGGGTCCGGCGAAGCATCGAACCGATTGCGGTTCGGGACGTCCTGCACTACCTGGTACGGGCCGTGGACATCCCCGCGGGTGTGAACCGCACGTTCGACATCGGATCACGGGAAGTCCTGACCTACGCGGAAATCATGAACGGATATGCGGAGGAAGCCGGATTGCCCCGGCGCCGCATCTACGCCCTGCCGCTGCCGGCGCCGCGGCTGGCCGGACACTGGGTGTCCCTGGTGACCCCGATCCCGCGTTCGATGGCGCTGCCGCTGGTGGAATCCCTGCAGCACGACGCCGTCGCCAAGGAACACGACATTGATCAATACCTGCCGCAGCCCGACGGCGGGCTGACGGATTACCACGACGCCGTGAAGCGGGCGCTGGGCAAGGAGAAGCGCGGCGAGGTGGAGACCACCTGGGCCAGCGCCTCGGCGTCGTCCGATCTGGCTTCCGACCCGCTGCCCAGCGACCCGGACTGGGCGGGGCAGACGGTGTACGTGGACTCCCGGCAGCGCCGCGCGGCCGTGGACCCGGCCGCGATCTGGCAGGTCATTGAGGGCGTGGGCGGCCGGAACGGCTGGTATTCGCTGCCCATGGCCTGGGCCATCCGCGGGGTCCTGGACAAAACCGTCGGCGGGGCGGGCCTTACCCGCGGCCGGCGGAACCCCACCACACTGTTCACCGGTGACGTGGTGGACTGGTGGCGGGTGGAGCTGCTGGAGCGCGGCACCCTGCTGCGGCTGCGTGCGGAGATGCGGGTGCCCGGCAAGGCCTGGCTGGAGATGCGCGTGGACCCGGACGGCGAGGGAGGCAGCCTGTACCGGCAGCGCGCCATTTACTTCCCTAAGGGTCTGGGCGGCAAGCTCTACTGGTGGCTCATTGCCCCTTTCCACGGCCTGATCTTTCCCTCCATGGCGAAGAACATCACGCGGCAGGCGGCACGGCTGACAACGCCGGCCGCCCCTGAAACCGTTTAGGCGACAATTGCGTAACAGCGTTCGGGAAATCCAAAGAAGCTAATATCATCGGTAGGACAATACGCGCCGGTCCAGCCGGCCCAGCTGCAACTATGCCGGTTCCGTCTTTGTGACGGCTCCCGGCTTGTACTTGAGGGGACTTGGCTGTGCAGGACAAGAAGAGCCGTAAATGGCCAATAGCCGCGGCGGTTGCCGCGGTGCTCGTCATCGGCGGAAGTCTCGGCGCAGCCTTCGCCACCGGCCGTCTGGGCCCTTCCGAAACCGGCTCGTCCCCCTCAGCCGGTACATCCGCATCGGCGTCGCCCTCTGTGCAGGCCGCCCCGGTATCCATCACCACCACGCCGGCTGACGGCGCCGTAGGCGTCAACCCCGCTGAACTTCCCTCCGTCACGGCCACCAATGCCGTCATCAACAAGGTCATCCTGAAGCCCGAAGCAGGCGGAGAGCCCGTGCCCGGCGTGATGTCCGGCGACGGAGCCGTCTGGACCGCCGATGCGCCGCTGGCCTTCAACACCCGGTACGGCATGGAAGTGGTGCTCACGGATTCCGCCGGCAAGGAGACCACCCGGAAGCAGGGCTTCGAAACCGTGCTTCCCGCGAATGAAGCCAATGCCTTCATGTATCCGCAGAACGCCGCCAGTGTGGGCGTGGGCCAGCCCATCGACATCACCTTCAGTGAACCGGTCACCAATAAAGACGCAGTGGAACAGGCCATCAAGGTCACCAGCACCTCGGGCCAGACCGGTGCCTTCTTCTGGATCACGGACAACCGGGTCCGCTACCGACCGGAAGCCTTCTGGGCCCCCAACAGCGCCATCACCGTGGACATGCAGTTGTTCGGCGTCGACTTCGGCAACGGCATGATCGGCAACTTCAACGAAACCCGCACCTTCAACACGCACAACACCCGCCTGGCCGTGGTGGATAACAACACCAAGACCATGCAGGTCTTCCTGGACGGGCAGCTGGTCCGGACCTTCCCCGTCACCCTCGGCGAACCCACCTGGCCTTCGCCCGGCGGCTACCAGGTTGTCGTCAGCCAGCACGAGAAGCTGCCCTTCCGCGCCGAAAGCATCGGGCTGTCGCCCGGGGACCCGGACTACTACGAACCGTTCGACGCCTCCTGGGCCAGCCGCCTGACCAACAGCGGCGTCTTTGTCCACCAGGCCCTCGACGGCGCGGTGGGTGCCCTGGGCCGGATCAATGTTTCGCACGGCTGCGTCGGAATGTCCGCCGAGGGTGCCAAGTACTTCTACGACACCTTCGACGCCGGGGACGTGGTGCAGGTGCTGAACACCGAAGCCGGTCCGGTCCCCATTGACGACGGCTACGGCGACTGGAACATTCCCTGGGACCAGTACGCCGGGCAGCCCTAGTCTTCTACGCGCAGGCCCAGCTGGGCCGCGAGCAACGGGGCCAGCAGCACCAGCTGTTCTTCGTCCACGGTGAACCCCTTAAGCCCGGCAAGTCCGGTGATGCTCCGGAACGCGGATCCGCGCAGGTCTGCATCCACTGCCGTGCCGCCGCTTCCCAGCAGCAGGGAGTCGATCCGGCAGTCGCGGAATGCCACCCGGTTCAGCCGCGCGCCGTCCAGGTCCAGTTCCCCGATGATGCAGTTGGAGAACAGCACATTGGTCAGCGTGCAGCCGCGCAGGTTGAGGAAGTCGATCTTGCCGCCGTCAACCCGGACAGAGTTCCAGCTTCCGCCGTAAAGCTCAGCCGAACCCAGCCGCGGGTTGGAAATCTCCACGTCCCGGAAGGTGGTTCGTGCCGCCCGGAACACCGGGGCGTACAGGTTTTCCAGGGTTGATTCCAGAAACCGGGCAGCGGTGAGGTCGGCGTTGTCCAGGGACACTCCGGTGAGGCTGCATTCGGAGAACACCGCCCCGCGCAGCTCGAACCCGGCGAAGGATTCTCCGGTATAGGCCACCGCTTCCTGGTGGCTGCCCACCGGGACGCCGGCACCGTCGCTCAGGTCCTGCGGGCGGACCGGCTCCAGGACCGGCGGTTTGGTTCCGGTGCTGCGGGAACGCACCATGCCTAGGCGGACCGCCGGCCGAAGAGGAAGTAGGCGATGGGACCGGCGAAGTTGATGCCGCACGCAGCCATCCACCATCCGCGGCTGCCGCGGATCTGCTCCTTAGGGCGCTTCTTCAAATCCCGAAGCGCAGCTCCGGCGAGCAGGAACTGGATTCCGGTCAGGGCTCCGAGGCCCTTTTTCTGTCCGCTGCTCAGGTCCTTGAGTTTTTTCTTTGCCATCGCCGTGCCTTCCGGGGGGTCGTTCCCGACGACGGTCGCCGTACGGGTCTGAACCCGATTATCCGCTATTGGCCGCTTCCGGAAGCAACCTGGCCGGCCTGGCCAAGAACGGAGTGCCCGCCCAGGCGGTGATAGGTCCGGTTGTGGTAGACCAGCGGCTCCTGCTCCGTGCTGCCGGGGAGGATTTCCAGGACGGTGGCCGCAATCAGGATGGAGCTGCCCACCGGGATCCTGCCGTCGACCCGGCAGCGAAGTGCCACGGGAGCTTCTTCCAGGAGGGGTTCGCCGCCGGGCAGCGTGCGGGTTGGCGTGGAGCCGAACCGGTCGGCGCCCTGCCGGGCGAAAAGTGCGGCGAGTCCGGCATTTTCGGCGCCAAGCAGGTGGACGACGACGGTCTCTGCCGCGGCTATTACGCCGGCTGTCCCGTGGGTTGACGCCAGGGAGAAGGACAGGATCGGCGGCTCCGCCGAAACCGAGGAAACCGAGGAGGCCGTCAGGCCCACGGGGCCGCTGCCGCCGTCGGCCGTAATAATCGCCACGCCCGCCGGGTGGGCCCGAAAGGCGTCCTTGAATGCATCCGTTACATTCCGCTCGCACAGAGCCGTATTCCGCGTCATCTGAAGTCCTTCCGCAGACCAACCCATCGAGGGCATCCCTCAACGCTAAAACCTCAACCATAGTTGAGGTCAAATCGGAGACTCAGATGTCGAATGCCCGGGCACCGGTGCCGGTGCCCGAATCGTCGGGGTTCACGAACCGGCACTGGGCCAAGGAGAGGCAGCCGCAGCCGATGCAGCCGCCGAGCCGGTCACGAAGAGCCTGGAGGTGGCGGATGCGGGTATTGAGTTCCTGCTGCCAGGCGGCAGAAAGCCGCTGCCAGTCCGCCTGGTCCGGAACTCCGTCCGGAGGCAGCTCGGCGAAAGCCTTGTTGATCACGGCCAGCGGAATGCCCGCCTGCTGCGCCGCGCGGATCACGGCCACCCGCCGCAGCACCGACCGGTCATAGCGCCGCTGGTTACCCTGTGTCCGCCGGCTGGAGAGCAGGCCCTGACGTTCGTAAAAGTGCAGCGCCGAGACGCTGACGCCGCTGCGCTCGGCCACCTGCCCCACGGACAGTTCCACACGCGCGGGCCCGGATCCGGATATATTCGCTTCCACGGCCTCGCCTTCCCTCACTGCACCCATTATCCGCCCGCTGCCGCCGCTGACTTGCCGCAGGCAATTCTGCGGACGCGCCGGTCCACGGAACCCCGCACTTAGGATTCAGGCAGTTATATTCGCAGCGCAGACCACCGAATCCCATATTTTTATAAGAGGTAATTGTGAAAGTAGAAATCCGTCACAGCCCGGCATACGCAGTAGCCCGCTGCTTCCTTGAACCCCACGAAGCAATGAAAGTGCAGCCGGGAGCAATGATGGCGCATTCCTTCGGAGTAACGCTCACTGCGAAGGCTGACGGCGGCTTTATGAAGGGCCTGGGGAAAATGATCGGCGGGGAGAGCTTCCACACCACCGTTTTCACCGCCCCCGCCGAGGGCGGCTGGGTCGATGTCATTTCCGAGTCCGTCGGAGACGTGGTTTCCGTCGGGGTGGATAACGCAACGGGCTTCCGCCTGACGAAGGGAGCCTGGCTGGCGAACGACGGGAATCTCGACGTCGGCCCGGACGCCTCCCTGAACGGCATGTTTTCCGGTTCGGGACTCGTTGTGCTGAAGGTCAGCGGCAAGGGCAACCTCCTGGTGTCCTCCTACGGAGCATTGGACGTTGTATCCCTGAAAGCAGGGGAAGGCTTCACTCTGGACACGGGCCACCTCGTGGGCTGGGAGTCGAGCATCCAGATGCGGACGCGCAAGGCGGCCGGCATCTTCAATTCGCTGAAGAGCGGCGAAGGCCTGGTGGTTGATCTGCAGGGGCCCGGCGACGTGATTATGCAGACCCGCGTTTTCAGTCCCGTCGCTGCCGCTGCGCGCTGACGTCCTCCCCTTCACTGGCGGCATGGACTGCGGCATGTGAAAGTGTCCCTATCGGGCCCAAACGGCTGGCCCGCGCGGCCGGTGAAGGTGCCGCCGCAACGAAGGAGGCAGCCATGGATCCCGCACCCCTCGGACCACCGGAGAAACCCGGAACGCTGGTTTTCCTGCCGGGCACCGGCCAGCCCAATCCGCAGCTCGCGGACCGGATCCGGGAGCAGATGGCCGCGGTGCCGGGATTGTCCGATTACCGGGTGCTGCCGGTCGATTGGGCCGCCGCCGCACCCGATAAAGTCAGCTTTGTCCCGGCGTTGCCCCCGCGCTATGTGGCCGACGATCCGCCTGGAGTGACCGATACGTCCCTGGCCCTGGCCCTTTTCGGCATGGACCTGGGGGCGGCTGATTGGCTGAAACAGGCCTCCAGTGCCGGCGCCCCGCCGGCACGTCCTGACGCCGCGTTCCTGGGGGAAACGCTGCAGGATCTGGTCCTGGGGGTGGTCACGGAGGCAGGGATCCGGCACCGGATCCGCCTCACGGATGCCGCGGGCAGCTTCTTCGGCAAGGTCGCCTTCTATCTGCGCCACGGTCCGGCCGCCTGCGCCCGCATTGCGGATACCCTGCGCAGCACGGACCAGGACGCGCCTGTCGTGTTGTTCGGCCACAGCCTCGGCTCCGTGGCCGCTGTTGACCTGCTCAGTTCCCCGGAAGCGAACGGCATCCGGGTGGATTTGCTGGTGACCGTGGGCTCGCAGGCGCCGTGGTTCTATCTCCTCGATGCCCTCGCTTATCTCGGACCGGTCCGCGGCGGTTCAGGGCCCGCAGTCCCCTGGTTGAACTTCTGGGACGAGCGCGACCTGATTTCCTTCTGCGCCGAACGCGTGTTTGCCGGCCGGGATGTGAACGTGACCGACAGCGAAGTCGACTCAGGCAAGCCCTTTCCCGAATCCCATACCGCCTATTTTTCCGATCCACGCGTATACCGGCAGCTATGGGAGCATCTGCGGGAGGCACGCGCAGACAAACCCGGCTCTGGCAACGGAACCGGAATCTAGTGTTCACTGGACTACATGAGAGCGATCTGGAAAGGCGCCATTGCGTTTGGGCTGGTCAACGTGCCGGTCAAGGTTTATGCCGCCACCGAGGACCACGACGTCAGCCTTCACCAGGTGCATGGCAAAGACGGCGGACGCATCCGCTACCAGCGCCGCTGCGAGATCTGCGGTGAGGTGGTGGAATACAAGGACATCGCAAAGGCGTACGACGACGGCGAGCAGACGGTAGTCCTTACCGACGAGGATCTGGCGTCCCTTCCCGTGGAGAAAAGCCGGGAAATCGACGTCGTGGAATTCGTGCCCAGCGAGCAGGTGGATCCCATCCTGTTTGACCGGACGTACTATCTGGAGCCGGACTCCAAATCGACAAAGTCCTACGTGCTGCTCCGCCGCACCCTTGAGGACACCGACCGCACGGCTATCGTCCAGTTCTCGCTCCGGCAGAAGAGCCGGCTGGGTGCCCTGCGCGTACGCGGCGACGTGCTGACCCTCCAGACCCTGCTGTGGGAGGACGAGGTCCGGGAGGCCACCTTCCCCTCCCTCGACGAAAAGGTGCGGATTTCCGCCAAGGAGCTGGAGATGTCCTCGGCCCTCGTGGATTCCTTCAGCGGGGACTTCGATCCTTCCGAATTCACCGACGATTACCAGGAGCAACTCAAGACCCTGATCGATGCCAAGCTCGAACAGGGAGACTCGCTCGACACGGAGGAGACCTTCGGCGGAGAATCCGAGGAGGATGAGGGCGGCAAGGTCCTGGACCTCATGGAGGCGCTGCGGCGGAGCGTAGAGAAGAACCGCGACAAAAAGAGCGGCACCGACAGTAAAAGCACCAAAGAGGACGGCACCAAGAAGGCTCCCGCCAAAACCGCGAACTCGAAGAGCACCAAGAGCACAGCCAAAACCCGGAAAGGCGCCTGACCGCTATGGCATCTCGTAATTTCTTCACGGACCGGTTCGGCCGGCAGACCGTTTTCAAGGTGCCTAACGGGCCGCTCATCGGCTGGGGCGTGTTTGGCGTGGCGTCCATGATGGCACTGACGCCCAGGAACGCCGGGCTGCTGAAGACCCTCAGCAAAGGCTGCCTGATGGTGTGGGCCCTTGGGGAGACCTTCCGAGGTGACAGCGGCTTCCGGCGCAGCATCGGTGCCGCCACCCTGCTGCATGAGGTCACCGGACCGGCGGACCCGGATACTGAAGCCGGCACGTCGAAGGTGGCCGGCAGCCGGCAGCAGCACTAGTCCGCTCGGGGCCGGCCGTACGGGATGATCCCTACTGGCGGTATCCCTCGACTTCACCCACGGGCCGCTCCTGCGCCTCATCCGGGTCCTGTCCGGCGTCGGCCTTGGCCCGCCGCTGGCGGAGGAGGTCCCAGTACTGGTCCAGCTGTTCCTCCACCCGCTTTAGCTCCGCGGCATGCTTTTGTGGTTCCGCACCCGGGTCCGCCTCCCGCAGGGACTGCTCCCGCGCTACGAGTTCCTGGATCCGGTGCTGGATTTCCTGTTCGTCCATGGCTCCAACGCTAACCGGGGCGGGCTGCGGATTCCAGCATCGGACGCGGCAGCCCGGCTAGTTGGGGACTGACCCTTCACCGGGGTTCGGGTTGCTGCGGTACGAGCTCGGTTCGCTCTCACGGCCCAGGAAGATGCCCAGCAGGATCATCACCACTGCCAGCACTGCGTGCAGCCAGTTGTCCGCCGTGTTGAAAGGAACGAAGTTGGCGTCTGAGTCCAGCGGGATGAGCAGCCCGTAAATGAAGAGCAGGGCGTAGAGGATGCCTCCTCCCAGCAGATAGAGCTTGGCCGAGGAGTGCTTCCGCGCCAGGGCAAGCCCGGCAAAGCCCAGCAGCATGTGGACCACGTTGTGGAGAACCGAGACCTGGAATATGCCCAGAAGTGCGGCTTCGGATGCGTAACCCGAGAAGTAAAGCTGGCTGTAATTGATGGTGGCCCCGGGAATGAACCCCAGGACTCCGATAAGCAGGAAAACAATCCCGAACGCAATTGCGGCTTTTTGCGCATTGGTCCTGCGTGCCGAGAGTCCGCCGCTGGAACTGTAGCTGGGGTATGCCATGATGACTCCTCTGCTCCGCGGCACCGGAGAACCGGACCGGGAGGATTCGGTGATCAGGACTTTAAACTGTTGCACAATTGGGGCAAGGTGGGAAGCATACTGACTTTCCAAGACCATGAGGGGGTACCAGATGGAGTTTGCGCCTAAAACGGCAATAGTTACGGGGTCGGACTCCGGCATAGGACGCGCCGCCGCCGTAGCACTCGCCAAGGCGGGAATGGATGTGGGCATTACCTGGCATTCGGATGAACGCGGTGCCATGGACACTGCGGAAGAGGTCCGCTCGCACGGCCGCACCGCCGTCGTCGCCCATCTGGATACCACCGATCTCCCAGGGTGCGCGGACGTCGTGGATTCCCTGGCGGAGAAGCTGGGCGGCCTGGACGTGTTCGTCAACAACTCGGGAACCGGTGACGGGCAGAAGTTCCTGGACCTGGGCTATGACGCCTGGCGCACCACCTTGGACACCAACCTCAGCGGGGCTTTCCTCTGCCTGCAGCGGGCAGCTCAGCGCATGGTCGCGGCCGGCAACGGCGGCCGGCTGATCGCCGTCACCAGCGTCCACGAACTCCAGCCACGGGTGGGTGCCGCGGCGTACACCGCTTCCAAGCACGGCCTCGGCGGGCTGATCAAGACCATTGCCCTGGAGCTGGGCAGCTACGGGATCACGGCCAATTCGGTGGCACCCGGGGAAATCGCCACACCCATGACCGGGCAGACGGATTCCGATCCGCGGGCCGAGGACCGCCCCGGGATTCCGCTGGGCCGGCCCGGCTACGCCTCCGAGATCGCCGACGTCGTGGCCTTCCTGGCCTCACCGGCGTCGTCCTACGTCACCGGGGCCTCCTGGGCCGTCGACGGCGGCATGCTCCAGATGGGACCGCAGGGCGGCTCCCACATCACTTCGTCAGCTTGGCGGGAAGGATAACTTGAAATCTCTATGGCTCGATACCGCGCCCGTTATACCCACTGATCCCTTCGACCCCGAGGCGTCCTATGACACCGTGGTGGTCGGCGCCGGACTCACCGGCCTCACCACGGCAGCCCTGCTGGCACGCAGCGGACAGCGCGTAGCCCTCCTGGAAGCACGCACGGTAGGCGCCGTCACCACCGGCAACACCACAGCCAAAGTTTCCCTCCTGCAGGGAACGCAGCTGTCCAGCATCACCTCGCACCACAACGCGGAGACTGCCCGCCAGTACGTGGAAGCCAACCGGCAGGGACAAAGCTGGCTGCTGCGCTTCTGCGACGAAAACGGGATTGGCTACGAGGTCCGGGACGCGTACACCTACGCCACCACCGAGCAGGGACTCAAGAGCCTGCGGAAGGAACACGAGGCAGCCCAGGCGGCAGGACTCGACGTCGAGTTCACAGCGGAGACGGAGCTGCCCTTTGCAACCACGGGTGCACTGCGGCTCCGCGACCAGGCCCAGATCCAGCCGATGACGGTGCTGGCCGGCCTGGCCAAGGATTACCGCGCCCATGGCGGCCGCCTGATCGAGGGCGTCCGGGTGACCGGCGCACGCCACGAGGAGGGCGCCGGCATCAAGGTCGCAACCAGCCAGGGCGAGGTCACCGCCCGGCACCTGGTGCTGGCCACCGGCATCCCGATCCTTGACCGCGGCGGTTACTTTGCCGTGCTGAAACCCGAGCGTTCCTACGCAGTAGCCCTGCCGGTGACGGGAGAGGTTCCGCAGGGCATGTACCTCTCCGTCGATTCACCCACCCGCTCCCTGCGGACCGCGGAGGCAGACGGTATCTCCTACCTGCTCGCCGGGGGCAACGGGCACACGGTCGGCCGGAAAAAGCACACCCAGGAACTGGTGGACGATCTGGTGGACTGGACCGTGGAGAACTTCGCGGTGGGAAGCGCGGCCAGTTATGCCTGGTCGGCGCAGGACTACTCACCGGCACGCAGCCTGCCCTACGTCGGGCAGCTGCCGGTGATGGGGTCCAACATCTATGTAGCCACCGGTTACAACAAGTGGGGCATGACCAATGCCGTCGCGGCTTCGCTGGCCCTGAGCGCGGAGATTCTCGGCGGCGAAAACCCGTGGGCACGCGAGCTGTACAAGCCCCGGGTCGCCCCGCTGGATGCCGCGTCCACCCTGCGGGACAACGCCGAAGTGGGGCTTTCCATGCTCACCGGCTGGGCCGCCGGGCTGGCCAACAGCACTGACACGGCCCCGCCGGAGGGGCAGGGCGTGGTGTCCCGGGAGAACGGGAAACCGGTGGGGACCTGCACCGTGGCCGGCGAGACCAGCCGGGTGTCGGCCGTGTGCCCGCACCTCAAGGGAGTCTTGAACTGGAACGACGCCGAACAGTCCTGGGATTGTCCACTGCACGGCTCCCGGTTCACGGCGAAGGGAACACTGCTCGAAGGTCCCGCGGTCAAGAACCTCGATCCCGCCTGATCGCCGGACCCGGTTTTAACCAAAAAGACTGCGGATGCCATGCAAGGCATCCGCAGTCTTTGTTTGACCTGCCGGGCGGCTAGAGGCCGGCCCGGGGTCCGCCGGATTCCGGATCATCCATCGCCGGATCCGCGTCCGGGGCTGCCGCCAGCCGCGAGGTGTCGGTCGAGGTAGGTCCTACCGGAGCCGTGCCGGCCGCCCCGGTGGCGGCATTGCCGGGGGCATCAACGTTTCCCCGCCACGAACCCGTTTCCGATCCGCGGCTTTCAATGAATTCCTTGAACCGCGCGAGGTCGGCCTTGACCTGCCGGTCATCGGCGCCGACCACGGAACCCAGCTTCTCAACGATATTTTCGGGATCCCAGTCCAGCTGGACGGTGACCCGGGTCTCGGCGTCGCCCAAGCGGTGGAACGTTACGACGCCGGCATGCGACTTTCCGTCCGTACTCTTCCAGGCGACCCGCTCATCCGGATGCTGCTCGGTAATTTCGGTGTCGAATTCCCGCTCGACACCGGCCACCTTGGTTACCCAATGGGTGGTGGTGTCGGAAAGCTGGGTGATGGAGAGAACGCCGCCCATGAAGTGAGGGAAGGACTCGAACTGGGTCCACTGGTTGTAAGCGGTGGTAACCGGTACTGATACGTTGATTGACTCTTCTACGGTGGTCATTCTGTCCCTCCGGTAGTGCGAATCCTGCCTTTGGCCGGGCCGCTTCTCACAGGCCCCGTTTTCCTCACCGTACACAGGACGACAAGTTCCTTCAACTGGAAGTAAGGTTGCTTATATTAGCTTTCCCGGGAACCGGTCCATTCTGTTCCGAGCCGCGCCCCGGGGTTAGGCTGGGGAACAATCCACCTGCCGGAGGCGCTTGATCCGGAACGTAGCCGGGTTTTTCCGGCAGGTGAGTCCAGTACTCATTTTTCGTCAATATTGGAGGAAACATGAAGGCATCTGAAGAGCTGACCACCAACCTGCAGGCCGTCCTGGTGGACATGATCGAACTGCACCTGCAGGGCAAGCAGGCCCACTGGAACGTAGTGGGTAAGAACTTCCGGGACCTGCACCTGCAGCTTGACGAGATCATTGACGACGCGCGCATCTTCGCGGACGAGCTGGCCGAGCGCATGCGTGCCCTCCGCGCCGTTCCGGACGGCCGAAGCGTGGCGGTGGCCAACGGCACCAGCCTGCCGCCGTTCCCCGCCGGGCTGGTTGACACCAGCGATACCGTGACGCACGTGGTCGCCATGCTCGAGGCCGTCGTCAAGACCATGCGCGACGTGCACGACCAGGTGGACGAAGAGGATCCGACCACTGCGGACATCCTGCACGGCTTTATTGCCAAGCTGGAGCAGTACGCCTGGATGGTGGATGCCGAGAACATTTCCGCCACGGCAGAGGTTGTCACCCCCGAAGACAGCAACCTGGAACCGACCCGCTAGGACTCCGGCTTCCGGGCCGGCGTATCCCTTTTCCACGGGGTGCGCCGGCCTTTGCCGTCCCCCCGCACCGCCGGCAGGCAGCTGGCCCAGTGGAAGGCTAACCGGCGATGGCCTGCCGCACTTCTTCGAGCAAATCCATCATGTGCGCCAGTGCGGCAGCGCCGTCCCCGGCAGCGACGGCGTCCGCCACCAGCACATGTCCCCGCAGGGCAGCCTCGCTCGGGTTCGCCGGCATCATGCCCTGCCGGGTACGGCCGGTAAGCACCTCGGCAACCACATCCTGAAGCGAGGCGAACATATCGTTGCCGCTGGCGCGCAGCAGCAACGTATGGAATTCAATATCGGCCTGCAGGAACTCATCCAGCTCCCCCGCTTCGCCGAGCCTTCGAAGCTCCGCGGCCAGCTCCACCATCCGGTCCCGCTCAGCAGGTGCCGCGTGGCTGGCGGCGGCCGCCGCGGCTACCGGCTCCACGCCCACCCGCAGTTCGGTCAGGGTGCGGAACTGCTCTGCCCGACCCGGTCCGGCCAGGCGCCACTTGATGATCCGCGGATCGAACACATTCCACAGCTGCGGTTCCTGCACCACAATGCCGACCCTGCGCTTGGAATACACCAGGTTCATGGACTCGAGGATCCGCATGCAGTCACGGACCACGGTTCGGGAAACTCCGAACTCCTGCTGCAGCCCGTCAAGCGTGAGCCGGTCCCCCGGGGCAAGCACGCCGGAGGCAATGTCCTGGCCCAGGGTCTCGATGATCCGGGCGTTCAGGACCGCGGCCGGCGGCCCGGCATGTTCGTTCATATCCGCATCTTTCCAGCTACGTTCCTTGTATATTCCTTAGAGTGCATATGAGTGAGTGGTGCCGAATCGGCGGGGATACCGCTCGTATCGGCCATCCGCTCCCTGCTTCAGCCTAGCCTCCGAAGCATGCCTTCGGTCAGCCGCCGACGGAGCCCCAATGTACCCGGCCCCGCTCCAACAGTTGGTGATACCTTTGTGCTCAGAAGTTCGTCCGGCAAACCGGTCCGAACCCGCGACAACGGCGTCCCAAGGAGATTTCTATGTCCCCAGCAGCACAGCACCTGGTCATTATGGGTGTTGCCGGATCGGGCAAAACCACCATCGCCAATCTGCTTTCCAAACGGCTCGGATGGATTGCAGCAGAGGCTGACGAGTTCCATCCGGCCGTTAATATCGCCAAGATGTCCGCCGGCGTCCCCCTGGACGACGACGACCGTTGGCCGTGGCTCTACGCCATCCGCGATTGGATGGGTGTCCAGGCGGAAAACGGCCGATGCACCATCGTCACTTGTTCCGCGCTGAAACGCACGTACCGGAACGTACTTGCACAGGCGACCGGGGACGTAACGTTCGTCCACCTGGACGGGAGCAGCGACGTGCTCGCCGAACGCATGAAAACCCGAAGCGGACATTTCATGCCGCCGTCCCTGCTTCCCTCGCAGTTGAGCACTTTGGAGCCGCTCTCACTGGACGAGGCCGGTATCCGGATTGAAATAACGGATTCTCCCGCGGAAATAGTGGATGCCATTCTCCGGCACCTGGGTTTCACGGTTGCCTAAGCATCTCCGCCGTCGGTCCAAGGTGAACGCGGGGCCGGGGAAACCGTGGAAAAATAGGTAGCTTCAATAAACTCTTTTGGCGCCTGCACCGCCCTCTGGAAGGACTTTTCAACCATGATGGGTGGCCACCATGCCGCTAGCGGCGCCGCGGCATGGGTTGCCGTCGCCTCCACCGCTCCCCACGCCTTCGGCTGGTATCCGGTGACGCCGCTCGGCGTCGTCACCGGAGCCCTCTTGACCGCCGGCGCCGCGCTGCTGCCCGATCTCGACCATCACAGCGGGACCATTGCCCATTCCCTTCCCCCGCTCACCAAAATCCTTGCCCGCTTTACGGAGGCCGTCAGCGGCGGCCACCGGCGCGGCACTCATTCCCTGCTCGGGCTGGCGGTCTTCGTGGCGCTGGCAACAGCACTGGGCAGGGTGACCACCGAGGTGCCGGTCTTCGGATCAGTGGCGGTGGGAGCGGGGATCCTGTCCGTCCTGCTTATGGGCTTTGCCTTCAAGGCGCTGAAGATCGCCGGCGGGCCGGTTCGCAGCTGGTTCCTCGCCCTGGCCTTCTCGGGGTTCATTGCCGTCTACGCCCCGGAAAACAATGACTGGCTGCCGGTGGCGGTGGGCCTGGGCGTGGCAGTGCATATTGTCGGTGACCTCCTCACCCACCAGGGCGTAATGATCCTGTGGCCGCTGCGCATCAAGCGCCCGCGTTCCCTGGTCCGCTTCCCTGTTGTCAGTAAGCTCTGGCGGAGCAGCGGCTGCTTCTCGCTGCCCCTGATCGGCGCGGCCGGATCATGGCGGGAATGGGCCCTGATGGTGCCCGTGACCATTTACGCGATATACGGCGTCACCGTGGACGGCATGACGGCGCTGACCGGCTGGTCCCCCTATACCTAGACCGCTTCCCCGGACGGGAGCACAGCCGGGGCAGGATTAAAGTGGAAGTGTGGAACTGGCTCTTTTTGCTGTCGTGGGTGTTGCCGTCATTGTGACGGTTGCTGCCTTTTCCAAACGCCTCGGGATAGCTGCACCATTGATCCTGGTGGTGGTGGGGCTGGCCCTTTCCTACACGCCGGGCATGCCGGAGTTCTCCGTTCCGCACGAATGGATCCTGATGGGCGTGCTGCCCCCGCTGCTCTACGCCGCCGCGGTGAACGTCCCCGTGGTGGACTTCCGGCGCAACATCGGTGCCATTTCCTCGTTGTCCGTCTTCCTCGTCCTGTTTTCGGCTTTTGCCACGGGGCTGCTCCTCTACCTGCTGCTGCCGGACCTGAACTTCGCCGCCGCAGTGGCGCTGGGCGCCGTCGTCAGTCCGCCCGACGCCGTCGCTGCCACTTCGATCGGAAAGAAGCTGGGCCTGCCGCCGCGCCTAGTCACGGTGCTCGAAGGCGAGGGGCTGGTCAATGATGCCACCGCCCTGGTGCTGCTGCGCTCCGCCGTCGCCGCCTCCGCCGGGGGCCTGTCGAGCATCTGGGCCGGCATCGGTGACTTTGCTTTCGCCGTCGTCATGGCCGTTCTCGTCGGACTGCTGGTAGGCGCGGCCACGGTATATGTCCGATCGAAACTCTCCGATCCGGTTCTGGATACGGCAATCTCCTTTGTGGTTCCCTTCATTGCCTTCATTCCGGCGGAGGAAGCCGGGGCCTCGGGTGTGCTCGCCGTCGTCGTGGCCGGGCTGTACACCGGGCACCGCAGTGCCTCAGCGCTGACGGCGCAGGCCCGGATCAATGACAGCATCAACTGGCGGACCATCCAGTTCCTGTTGGAAAACGGCGTTTTCCTCCTCATGGGACTGGAACTGCGGCATCTGGTGGAGAACGTCGACGCCAGCCTGCTTCCGGTCCTCGATGCCGTACTGATCGGACTGGCAACCACCGTGCTGCTGATCCTGCTGCGCTTCGCCTGGGTTACTCCTTTGATCTACCTGCTGCGGCTGAAGGTCCGTCACCAGGAACGGCGGACCAAGCGGTTCCGGCTGGGCCTGGACCGGATCAAGGCGGGCGGGCTGAACGACGATCGGCAGCGCAGGCGGCATCGGCGGGCCGAGCTGCTCTACCTCCGCCGCCGGGCCGACGTCGAGCAACTCGGCCGCGAGGGTTTGGGCTGGCGCGGAGGCTTGGTGATCTCCTGGTCCGGCATGCGGGGCGTGGTGACCTTGGCCGCGGCCCAGTCCCTGCCGGAGCAGACCCCGTACCACGAGCAGCTGGTGCTGATCGCTTTCACGGTGGCCGTGGCAACCCTGCTGCTGCAGGGCGTCACCCTGCCGTGGCTGATCCGTCTCCTGGGGGTTCGGGGCCGGGATGTGGCATCGGATCTGAGGGAGCTGGCCAAGCTGCTGGACGAGCTCAGCGGTGCCGGGCTCAGCGTCCTGGAGCAACCGGCGCAATGCCCGGGCGTACGCCCGGTGGTGGACCCGGATGTGGTTGAGAGGGTCCGCCAGAGCACCTTCCTCCGCAGCGAACTGGCCTGGGAACGGGTACGTGCACTCGGGGAAAACGAGGATCCGACGCCGCAGCTCCAATACCGGGAGCTGCGCCGCGCCGTCGTCGAGGCCGAACGGAACCAGCTGCTGCTGGCCCGCCGAGAGGGACGCTATGCGTCCCGAACCCTTTCGGAGGCGCAGCGGCTGCTGGACCTGGAGGAATCCCGCCTGCACCCGCGGCTGGGGGAACGCTAGCGGGAGTGCTCCCAGGCGGAGAAAGGCGGCCGGGACACCGCCGGCCCAGCATCGCGATTGGCCCTCGCGTCAGTCCTGGTGAAGCTGCAGGTAGTTGCCGCAGCCGTCGTCGAAAACCGCCTGGGCACCCGTTGAATCAAGGGTGGGTTCACCGAGGAACTGGACGCCGAGCCCCGATAACCGCTCATACTCCGCCTGCACATCCGGTACGCCGAGCACCAGCACGGGCAGCTGCTCCCGGTACAGCCCCGTCCGGTACGCTTCGGCAACCGGGTTGTCGCTGGGTTCGAGCAGCAGCCCCGGGCCACCCGGATCTTCAGGCGAGCAGACGATGAACAGGTTGTACTCCGGCATGGCCATCAAGGGTTCCAGGCCAAGGGTGCCCGTGTAGAACTCGTAGGCACGTTCCGGGTCGACCACATGGATGCCGCTCATTTTGATCCGCATCTGCGAAAGGGTACCTCCGGCTCCGGCCGGTGTCAGCAGTGCCGGATCAGCTGTGGAATCAACGGTGCTTCAACGGCTGCGGCGCGGTTTGCCGTTCTTGCCGGCGCCTTTGCCCTTGCCTGCGGGACGCCCGCCGGACTTTGCCGCGGGCTTGGCCGCGCTCCGGGTCTGGCGCTCCTTGGTCCGCTTCCTGGCTGAGGACTTCTGTTCGGCTTGGATGGAGGGTTGGCGGGAGCTGTTCGCGGTCCGCCCGCGCACCACCCCGACAAACTCTTCGATGTCCGCCTCGTCCCGGTCCTGCAACCAGGCAATTCCGATCCGTGTTGCCGGAACACCGTTCACGGGCCGCGCTGCAACGTCCTTCCGGGAGTGCAGGCGGGCTACCGACATGGGGAGGATCACAACACCGCTGCCGGCGGCAGCCACCTCAAGCGCGACGGCGGCGCCTCCCATCTCGTCAATGTCCAGGATCGTCTCGCCGTCGAGATCCGCGAGGTCGACGGCGTCGAAGGCCGCCAGGGGGTGCTCCTTTGAGGCAACGGCGACCGGCTGCTCTTCGTACAGCGGAATCACATTCACGCCGTCCGGGCGCGCGAAACCTTCGGCAGGAATACGGATAAACGCCAGGTCCGCCCGGTTGGAGGCAAGTTCCTCCAGCGCTGCGGGCTCCTCACACTGGAACGTCCTCAGTTCCTGGTCCTGCCGTTCACGCCAGCGGGTGATCCATTTGCCCGGCGTCACGCCCGGTACGTAGGCCACGGTCAGCGGCCGCGACGTTGCCCCCTGCAGGGATGCTGATGTGTCTGTGGGCATCAGAACACCTTAGCCCACCGGGAGGTGGCGCGGCGGGCGGATACCCTTGGAATATGACCACCGAGAAATCTCCCCAATCCATGAAGCCTGCCACGGCAGCCAAGAAACTGGGCATCTATCTGCCCGCAGCGCCGCAGGATTTCCAGGACGGTCCTATTTCGCGGGCCCAATTCGACGAACTCCAGTCCAATCCGCCTGAGTGGCTCACCGAGCTGCGCCGCACCGGACCCCATCCCCGCCCCGTCGTGGCGCAGAAGCTCAACGTCTCGATCGGCGGTTTGACCCGCGCCGGCGTGACCGAGGCCCTGACCACCGAGGAAATCAAGGCACTGCTTGCCCAGCCGCCGGCCTGGCTGGTTGAAGAACGTGCGAGCTTTGCAGCCGTCCGTGCGGAAGCCCAGCGGGTAAAGGAAGCCGAAGCCAAGAAGGCCGAACGCGCCTAGGAGCCCACCGGATTCGCAATAAGGGAGGGGCCGCGCAGATGCTGCGCGGCCCCTCCCTTATTCCGCCCCCCTGCTTCGCGGGACGATCATCCACGACGCAAAAAAATGACCCCGGCCGTCTGGCCGGGGTCATTCTTTTCTATGTGCGCGAGGGGGGATTTGAACCCCCACGCCCTTTCGGACACTGGCACCTGAAGCCAGCGCGTCTGCCGTTCCGCCACTCGCGCATAAATGGTTTCCCGTGGCAACGTTGTGCGGACAATCTCACACGATCCAAGTGGATCCTGTCTGTGATCATTCGTTGCGTTTCCTCGGGAACAGCAGAATCAAGCATACCGGCAATTTGGCCAAACACCTAAACGGCTTCCGAAGCCACCCTAAAACCGCACTGCTGCAAGGAATCACCGGCTGTCCTTCCGGCTTTGCAGGGGACGCCGTGAAGCGGTAACCGGCTTGCCGCAGCCACCGGAGCGGAACGCGGGGCGCCGGGACGGCGGTAAGACAATTATCTGCACTCACCAGTAGTATCGAAGTGGACGCATGTACCTGTGCCCTGCCGGAACCAGTCCCGAACCAGTCCCGGCGGTCGATTCCGCCGGCACCACGGTGCCAGGCAGGTACTGCAGACGAGGCAATTCACTGGACAGGACACGGAAGGAGACGAACTTGGGCATACTCGACAATGTCGAACGCGGCATCGAAAAGATTGTTCGTGGTGCTTTCGCGTCCGGTTCGTCCGGCCGTGTTGAACCGCTGGAGCTTGCCATCGCACTCCGCAAGGAACTGGATCAGCATTCCATGGTCCTGGGCCAGGGCCGGACCCTGGCACCGAATGTCTTTACTGTGCGGCTCTCCACCTCGGACTTCGCCCAGGCACAGAAGTGGGGTGCACCCCTGGCTGAAGAGCTCTGCGACGTGGTCATTAAACACGCACGCAGCCAGTCCTACACACTCCAGGGCCCGGTACGGGTTTCGTTTACCCGCGATTCCTCCCTTAAGGCAGGGGTGCTTGAAGTGGATTCATCCACCGAAAAGTCCCCCTCGGCCCAGGCCCGGATGCCCTCTCCTCCTGCACCGCGGCAGGGACCCTCGGCTCGGATGCAGCCTGTCTTGGACGTTGACGGCCAGCGTTACACCCTCAATGCTCCCTCAGTGGTCCTGGGCCGCTCCTCCGAAGCCGACATCCTCGTGGACGACACCGGTGTTTCGCGCCGCCATCTGGAGATCCGTACCGAGAACGGAGCCAGCCGTGCCGTCGATCTGGGCTCCACCAACGGCAGCTTCGTCAACGGCCAGAAAGTTCAAGGTGAAGCAGTGCTTACCGACGGATCCACAATCACCATGGGACGCACCCGAATCGTCTTTCGGCTGCTGCCTGTCCGGACCGGGGGACGTTAGTGCTCAGCGAATTAACTGAAACACTCCTGCGCTACGGCTTCCTGATCCTGCTGTGGATCATGGTGGTCAGCGTTGTCGGCGCCATTCGACGCGACCTCGCCGTGGGCAGCCGCAACCGGACCGGCACCCCGACGGCCCGCCAGATCCGCAAAGACCCGAACCTTGAACAGCGTGCGCCGGCCCCCAGCAAGGTGACGCCGAGGGAACTCGTAGTGACGGAAGGCCCCCTGCGCGGCACCACGCTTGACCTGGCTGCCAGCCCCATCCTGCTTGGACGGGCACAGGAAGCAACCCTCGTCCTGGAAGACGACTACGCCTCCGGGCGCCATGCCCGCCTCTTCCCCCAGGGCAGCCGCTGGTTCGTTGAGGACCTCGGTTCAACCAACGGAACCTATCTCGGCGGAAGCCAACTAACCCGGGCGTTGCCCGTCGAACCCGGTGTGCCGATCCGCATCGGTAAGACGGTCATCGAATTGAGGCCCTGACAGTGGCCCTGGTCCTCAGATATGCAGCACGGTCCGATGTTGGAATGGTTCGTTTCAAGAATGACGATTCCGCCTACGTCGGCCGCTACCTCGCCGTCGTCGCCGACGGCATGGGCGGCCATGCAGGCGGCAACGTCGCCTCCGCCTCCACCGTGCTCGATCTGGTCCATCTGGACAGCAGCGTCCACGAGGACGAGCCCCTGACCGTCCTTGCCGATGAAATCCAGGCGGCGAATTCGCTTCTGTCCGAGTTGGTGACCACCAGCCCCCAGCTCTCCGGCATGGGCACCACAGTCACTGCGCTGCTGCTGCACGAGCAGCGCCTGGCACTGGCGCACATCGGCGACTCCCGCGCCTACCGGCTCAAAGACGGCCGGTTCGAACAGATCAGCATCGACCACACCTTCGTGCAGCGGCTTATCGATGAAGGGCGCCTGCAGCCCGAAGAAGCCGAAGTGCACCCGCATAAGAACGTCCTCATGCGCGTGCTCGGTGACGTTGATGCCAGCCCCGAACTGGACCTGGCCACTTTCGACGTCGAGCCCGGCGAACGTTGGTTGCTGTGTTCGGACGGGCTTACTGCCGTCCTGCGCGACTCCGACATCGAGGGCGTTCTCCGCGGCACCTCGGACCTGCAGGAATGCGTGGACACCCTGGTTGAACTCACCCTGGCCGGCGGTTCTCCGGACAACGTGACAGTGGCAGTCATTGAAATAGATGAGGACCCCGACGCCGGCTCCGCACCGGCAACCGCTCCGCTCTCCGAGGTGTCCTCCCGGGACAACGTTTACCGCCCGACGGCTGCTGTAGCTGCGGCGCCGCCCGTGACCGAAGACGAGCCGGGACCGCGCACGGAGAATACCGCTGCCCGCGACGATGCCGACGACGCCGATAGTGAGCGCGAACGCGCCCAGCTGATCCGCCAGGATCTGGCCTCCCGACCGCACGTATTGGTTGGCGCGGCTTCCCTTGCCACCGAGACCGGCGAAATTCCGATCGTCACGAAGCGGTCCGCCGAGCGGCGCGCTGCCCGCATGCTTACCCACAAGGCCGACTCCGAGGAGCAGGCAGAGCAGCAGACCGGGGATTCACCCCGTACCGGCTGGAAGCGCTGGCTGCTGCCGGCGTTCCTGACCGTGGTTGCCCTGCTGCTCGCCGTCGTCGTGTGGCTCGGCTACACCTGGACGCAGACCCGCTACTACGTGGGCTCCTATGAAAACCGGGTCGCCATCTACAACGGTGTCTCCCAAACCATCGGACCGATCCAGCTTTCACATGTCACCGACGTATCCGATATTCCGGTGGACAGCCTCGCCGAATATCACCGCAACCGGGTGGAGGACACCCTTCCTGCCCGGGATCTTGAGCATGCCGGAGAAATAGTCAGCGAGTTGCGGGACACCGCCAAGGCGGTCCTGTGTCCGCCGGTGAACACCGATTCCCCGACTGCTGCACCTTCGCCGGGTGCGACTGCTGCGCCCGACACCGAACAGAACAGTGCCTGCGGAGGTGAGCAGTAATGTCGGATGTCCTCACCGTGCCTAAACCGCGCCGGAACACTGAAGCCCTCCTCCTCCTCGTTGCGCTCCTGGTCGGAGTGGGGGCCAACATGATTGT
Organism: Arthrobacter sp. zg-Y895; assembly: GCF_020731025.1. Lineage (NCBI taxonomy): Bacteria > Bacillati > Actinomycetota > Actinomycetes > Micrococcales > Micrococcaceae > Arthrobacter > Arthrobacter sp. zg-Y895. The sequence continues at coordinate 833,893 of NZ_JAJFZY010000003.1, read as the reverse complement.
CGGCCTCGACGAGGACCGTGCCTTCGACTCCGACTTCTGGGTCCAGGGCGGGACCCTCATGGCCCTGGTAATCATCTTCCACCTCGTGCTGCGCTTCCGTGCCAAATATGCCGATCCGGTAATACTTCCCATCGTGACTGCCCTTAACGGCATCGGGTTGGCCATGATCCACCGCCTGGATATCACCAACGGCGATGATGCAGCGGACCGGCAGCTGTTGTGGAGCACAGTGGCCGTGGCGGCAGGAATCGCCGTGCTGTTCATCATCAAGGACCACCGGATCCTGCGCCGCTACACCTATATCTCGTTGATCGTCAGCGCGATCCTGTTGCTCCTTCCGCTGATGCCGGCTCCCGTGGGGCGCGAGATCAACGGAGCCCGGATCTGGATCAACGTTGGCATCGGAACCTTCCAGCCCGGTGAGATCGCCAAGATCACCCTGGCCATATTCTTCGCCGGGTATCTATCCACCAACCGGGACCTCATCCTGCTCGCGGGACGGAAGGTCGGGCCGCTGCAGTTCCCGCGTATGCGGGACCTGGGCCCCATGCTCGTTGCCTGGCTTGTCAGCATCGGCGTGCTGGTCTTCCAACGGGACCTTGGCTCGTCCATCCTCTTCTTCGGGCTGTTCATGGCCATGATCTACGTCGCCACCAGCCGCGTGAGCTGGGTACTGATCGGCGTGGGCCTGCTCGCGGCCGGCGGATTCGTCGCCCTCCAACTGTTCAGCCACCTGCAGGCGCGTATCCATGGCTGGCTCAACGCCTTTGATCCCGAGGTCTACAACGGGGCCGGCGGCAGCTACCAGGTAGTGCAAGGGCTCTTCGGCCTGGCCAGCGGAGGGCTTGTCGGCACGGGATTGGGACAGGGCCGCCCGGATCTGGTGACCTTCGCGAACAGCGATATGATTATTGCCGCCCTCGGCGAGGAACTTGGCCTGATCGGCATCTTTGCGATCGTGCTGATGTTTGTGCTCCTGGTATCCCGCGGATTCCGTGCCGCCCTGGGCACCAAGGACGGATTCGGGAAGCTGCTGGCCTGCGGGCTGTCCTTCATCATTGCCTTGCAGTGCTTCGTGGTGATCGGAGGCGTTACGCGCCTGATCCCGTTGACCGGATTGACCACCCCGTTCATGTCTGCCGGCGGATCGTCGTTGCTGGCCAACTGGATCATCGTGGCGCTCCTGCTCATGATTTCCGACGCTGCCCGCCGGCCCGCGCCCACCGGCCCGCTGGCCACCGATATGGTTCCCGCCATGTCCGATTCCCGGTCCGGCTCTTCCGCCCGTGCCCGGCGTTCCCCTAAGGGAGGAGACGAATGAACCAGGCTATCCGTAACAGCTGGGTAGTGGCCCTGGCAATGTTCGTGCTCATTCTCGGTTCGCTGACCTACGTGCAGTTCTTCGCCGCTGAGAAGCTCAACACCAACCCGAATAACAACCGGGCCCTGTACCGTGATTTCGGCGAACCCCGCGGCTCCATCCTTGTGGACGGCAAGGCGATTGCGGAATCCGTTCCCTCGGACGACCAGTTCAATTACCAGCGGGTCTACAACAGCCCGGAGCTGTATTCGCATCTGACCGGTTATTTCAACCTGAACAACACCACGCAGCTGGAAATGACCATGAACGACGAGTTGTCCGGCAACAGCTCCCAACAGTTCAACGACAAGCTGGTCCAGCTCTTCTCCGGTGCCCAGAGCCAGGGTGCTTCGGTGGAACTGACCATCGATCCGGAACTCCAGCAGCTGGCCTACGACCTTATTCCCGACGGCCAGAAGGGATCCATCGTGATGATGGACCCGAAGACGGGCGATATCCTCGCCATGGTCTCCAAGCCCTCATACGACACCAATCTCCTGGCCGGCCATGACACTGCGGTGTTGGGCACCAACATGGAGGCCCTGACCTCCCAGCCGGGCCTGTCGCCCTACACGAATCCGGCCACGCAGTCCCTGCTGGCCCCCGGGTCCGTCTTCAAACTCGTGGACACGGCAGCAGCCCTGGAGTCTGGAAAATATGACGCCGAATCCGTGATCCCGAATCCGCCGGAACTCCCGCTGCCCGGAACCAACATCTCCCTTCCGAACTTCACCACTGGCGCCTGCTCGGCCCGGTCCGAGGCAGACTTCGCCTTTGCCCTCGCCTGGTCCTGCAATACCGTCTTCGCCCAGGTGGCACTGGACCTGGGGCAGGACAACATTGCAGCGCAGGCCAAGAAGTTCGGTTTCGATACCTCCCTCCAGATCCCCAACGAGGTTGTGGCCAGCCATTTCCCCGAGAACGAGGACGAGGCCCAACTGGCCCTTGCCTCCATCGGACAGGGAAGCGTGACCGCTACCCCGCTGGAGGTTGCCATGATTTCCGCAGCCATCGCCAACGACGGCGTGCAGATGACCCCCAACCTGATCCGCAGCGTCCGCGCTCCCGATTTGTCCGTGATCGACGAACCGAAGCCCACTGAATTGAATACTTCTGTCAGCCCCGACACAGCCCGCCAGCTCACCGAGTGGATGGTCGGCGTCGTAGACAACGGCTCAGCCAAATCTGCCCAGGTCCCCGGCTTCAAGGTGGCCGGCAAGACCGGCACGGCCCAGGTGGACGGCCGGGGAGACAATGCCTGGTTCACCGGCTTCGCGCCGGCCGACGATCCGCAGGTGGCCATTTCCGTTGTTATGGAAGACGTGGACCTGGCCACCGGTGCCCAATTGACCACTCCAAGCGCGCAGAAACTCCTAGAGGCGGTGTTGAATAAGTGAGGCCTACATCGGGTATCACCTTAGGCGGCAGGTTCCAGCTGACCGACCGTATTGCCATCGGCGGTATGGGCGAGGTCTGGAAGGCACGGGACCTTGTCCTGGGCCGCATTGTTGCCATCAAGATCCTCAAGGAGGAGTACACCGGGGATCCGGGCTTCCTTAACCGTTTCCGGGCGGAGGCCCGGCACACGGCGCTGCTCAACCATCCCGGCATTGCCAATGTCTTCGACTACGGCGAAGAGGACGGTTCGGCGTACCTGGTCATGGAACTTGTTCCGGGCCAGCCGCTGTCCAGCATCATTGAGCGTGACAAGGTGCTCTCACCGGACCGGACGCTGTCCATCATCGGCCAGGTTGCCACTGCGCTTGCCGTAGCCCACAACCAGGGCCTGGTGCACCGCGACGTGAAGCCGGGCAACCTGCTCATCATGCCCGACGGCAAGGTCAAGATCACCGACTTCGGGATCGCCCGCCTGGCCGACCAGGTGCCGTTGACGGCCACCGGCCAGGTCATGGGCACTGCCCAGTATCTGGCTCCGGAACAGGCCACCGGACAGCAGGCGACGGGTTCCAGCGACATCTACGCGCTTGGTGTCATTGGCTACGAGCTCCTTGCCGGCCGCCGTCCCTTCTCCGGTGAATCCCAAATCGCGATTGCCCTGGCACAGGTCAACGACACGCCTCCGCCGCTGCCGGAAACCATTCCGGAACCGGTGCGTGCCCTGATTATGTCCATGCTGGCGAAGGACCCCGCAGATCGTCCGGCCGACGCCGAGTCGCTGGCCCTTGCGGTCGCCGCCATCCGCCGCGGAGACATCCACGCAGCGCAGGAAGCCGTCCCCGGCATGCTGCTCTTCGGTTCCTCCGCCGGCGCGGTCACGGCCCCGGTGCCCACCACCGGCACTTCAGCAACCCGCGTGGTGGACACCGCACCGTCGACGTCGGCACTGCCCACGGTCGCCGGTGCGTCCGTGCCCGATGCCCGCACGGGTGAGCTTGCCGCGTCCCGTGAATGGACCGATGAAGACGATGTCGATTACGACGACGGCGACCCGGGGGACGTCGAAGAGGAAAAGCGCCGCAGCCCCTGGACGATCCCGCTGATCGCCTTGCTTGTGCTCATCCTGGCCGGCGTCGTGGCGTTCTTCGTACTCACCGGCTCCGAGGGAGACGAGGACCCGGCCCCCGCCGCAAGCTCGTCAGCCGCCAGCCCGTCCCGCAGCCCCTCGCCTTCCAAGACCACAGCGACTGCGACCCCGTCCGAAACACCCGACGAAATCCGGATCGATTCGGCCACCTACGAGGGCCGGCCCGTGAACGAGGTGGCCACCGAGCTGAGCAACCTGGGTCTGCAGGTCAACCGCCTTCCCGTGTCCGACGCCGATATCGCCGAAGGACTGGTCGTTGAGGTCAATCCCTCGGGGCCGCTCAACCGCGGAGACGCGGTGACGGTGGTCTACTCCTCCGGCCCGGAACTTGTTTCCGTCCCTGCCCTGACAGGCCAGCCTGAGGCTGCGGCACGACAGCGCATCGTCGATGCCGGACTGGTACCGGTCAACGGCGGCACCCAGCAGTCCGATGCCGCCCCGGGCACCGTCGTGGGGGTCAATCCCACCGAGGGCGCTGCCGTGGCGCGGGGCTCTTCCGTCACCTACTACATCGCAGAAGCCGCCCCTTCAGCCCCGGCACCGGCTCCGGCTCCGACGACCACGACTCCTTCCGCCCCGGCGGCTGGGAACGGCGCCGGCACTGGATCCGATCCCGATACCGGTACCGGTCTGAATCAGTCCGGCGGCGCCAGCATGACCGGCCCTACAGGCAGCAGCTAAGAGACCATGAGCGCAGAATTCCTTCGAGGGCAGCCCACCCTCAACACCGATAACGTCCTGAACGGGCGGTACGAGGTGGGTGAACTGATCGGGCGCGGCGGAATGGCCGACGTGTACCTTGGGCGGGATATCCGCCTGGGCCGGACCGTGGCCATTAAGGTGCTGCGGCCGGACCTGGCCCGCGATCCGCTGTTCCAGTCACGCTTCCGGCGCGAGGCGCGGGCCGTGGCGGGGCTGAACCACCCCTCCGTTGTGTCCGTCTATGACACCGGCGACCAGGAGTCCGCCTCGCCGCGGGACGACGTGCGGCTGCCCTACATCGTGATGGAATACGTTCCGGGGCGGACCCTGCGCGACCTGCTCAAGGCAGACGAGCTCACCATCGAGAAGTCCATTGACTATTCCCTCGGAGTCCTCGCCGCCCTGGATTACAGCCACCGCTCCGGGATCGTCCACCGGGACATCAAGCCGGCCAACGTTATGGTGACCGCCGACGGCGGAGTGAAGGTCATGGACTTCGGCATCGCGCGTGCCATGGCGGATTCAGCCGCAACCATGACGCAGACCCAGGCCGTAGTCGGTACCGCACAGTATCTGTCCCCCGAGCAGGCCCGCGGTGAAACCGTGGATGCCCGCAGCGACCTTTACTCCACGGCATGCCTGCTGTTCGAGCTGCTTACCGGCCGGCCTCCGTTCATCGGTGAAAGCCCCGTCTCCGTGGCCTACCAGCACGTCCGCGAACAGCCCGTCACGGCCAGCAGCCTCAACCCCGAAGTTCCAGCCGCCCTGGATGACGTCTTGAAACGCGGGCTGGCCAAGGACCGCGACCACCGTTATCAGACCGCGCGGGAATTCCGGGAAGCGCTGCTTTCGGCGCGCGACGGCGGACCCGTCACCGCTGCAACGCAGGCAATCTCCGTGGCACGCCCGGCGGAACCCGCCACCGTTGCCATGACCCCTGCTCCCGAAGACGAACCCCAGACGCGGGCCATGGCCAAAGTGCTCGCCGGCGGCTCACTCCTTCCGGACGATGACCATCCCCAGACGGAAGACCACCCGGCCCTTCCCGTCGGCTCCACAGGCGACCGCGACCCCCAGCAAAAGGCCCGCCGGCGGGCCTGGATCACCGTCTTCAGCATTCTTGTGGTCCTGGTTCTCGCCGTCGGCGGATTTGTCGGATGGAACATGATCAATGCCGAACCCGCCGCACCGGTAACGGCGGCCGTACCCCAGGTCGAAGGCAAATCCCAGACCGATGCGATGAACGCCATTATCAGCGCGGGCTTCCAGCCACCTCGGATCACCGAGGAATACAGCGACAGCGTGGCCGAGGACCTGGCCATCCGCACCACTCCGGCGGGTGGCGCTGACGTCGTCAAGGATGAGAGCATCACGCTCTACATCTCCAAGGGGCCTTCCAGCATGGTCATCCCGCAGGATTTGGTGGGAATGACGGAATCGGGAGCCCGCGACGAGCTTCGCGGGCTCGGCCTCAAGGGCGGGGCCACGATCGGGGGCAACAGCTCCACCATGGAGCAAGGACGTGTCCTCGGCACCGACCCTGCTATCGGCGAGACCGTCCCGGCAGACAGCGAAGTCGACATCGTGGTGTCCACCGGACGGGTAACCGTTCCGAATCTCGAGGGGATGTCTTGGGAGCAGGCCGAAGGCAAACTACTCGATCCGACGCTCCTTCTGACTCCGAAAAAAACGGAAGTCGAATCCGCCGATGCAGCACCCGGCACGGTCATCGCGCAGAGTGTTCCCGGTGGCACGGACGTGGCCCCCGGAACTTCCGTGATCCTGTCGGTTGCCAAGGCACCGGCTCCGGAACCGACGCCTGCTCCGACAGCCTCGCCCACCAGCACGCCCGCCACCCCGCCGGGACGGCGCTAGGCGCGGGCGGGAGTCCCGGCCTGCGCTGAGCTTGCAATGAGCGGGCTCAGCGTGGCCGCGTGGGCCGCCGCTCCTGTCAGTCCGGCTGACTCCAGCCAGTTGCCCAGCATCTGGTAGCCGCCCTCGGTGAGGACGGACTCAGGGTGGAACTGCACGCCGGACAGCGGTGCTGTCGCATGCTGCAGGCCCATGATGATTCCGCTGGCCGTTCGCGCCGTCACCCGCAGTTCGGCGGGAATGCTGTCGGTGACAGCCGCCAGCGAGTGGTACCGGGTAGCGGTAAGCGGACTGGGCAGTCCCGCAAAAACATCCTCGCCGCCGTGTTCCACGAGCGAGGTCTTCCCGTGCATCAATTCAGGGGCGTGCGTCACCGTGCCGCCGTATGCCTCCGCCAGGGCTTGGTGGCCCAGACAGATGCCGAGCATCGGCGTTGCAGTTGCTCCGCACCAGCGGATCAGCTCTACCGATACACCCGCCTCGCCCGGCGTGCCCGGGCCCGGGGAAACCAGCACGCCGTTATGGCGGGCAGCCAGCTCAACCGCTGACTCGACGCTCAGGTCATCATTGCGGATCACCGTGGTTTCCGCCCCGAGTTCCTGCAGATAGCCCACCAGCGTATAGACAAAGCTGTCATAGTTGTCGACCACCAGGATCCGGGTGCTCATGGTGCTAGGAACCGCCAATCGTTGAATCCGTCAGTGAGGGAAGAAGGCTGCTCTCGGCAAGCCAGGGGAAGACATACTCCATCAGGGCCAGCACGGCCGCGGCAATCAGCACCGCGGAGAGCAGAATCCGGAACCACAACGGTCCGGGAAGGTGCCGAAACAACCATCCATACATTTTAGCGACCTCCGGAGGCGTTGGCGGCAACGATGTCTGCAATGGCCGGCGGGGGACCGGCGGACAGAGGCTGCCAGGAGTCCAGCAGGGCGTAGGCGATGATGCGCTCCTCGGAGCCGAAACGCGGGTTGCAGCTGGTGAGGGTAAGGAACCGTTCGCTGGGGATGGCTGCGGGGTCTGTAGGGACGGCTGCGAGCACATCGACCCGGGCGGGCAGCACTATCTGGGTATTGCGGTAGACGTAGTCGTAGTAACCGTCCGCGGTCTGAACGTAGATGTGGTCTCCGGGCACGAGCGTGTGGATGGGGTCCAAGGCCTTGCCGTGGGTCTGCCGGTGGCCTGCAACGGCGAAGTTCCCAACGGCCCCTGGCATCGCGGTAGCGGGATAGTGGCCCAGCCCCAGGCGGTCCAGCACGGCCGTCCCGACGCCGCTGGTCACCGGAGCGGCATAATCGGCCCCGAACCGGGGAACATAAACGACGCCGAATGTCTCGCCTTCCTCCGTTAGCGGGTCCAGCACCACCGGATCTCCGTAGTCCTGGGGCGAGGAAGCCGGTGCCGGTACTGCGGGGAGGTCGAAGTCCTCGAACAACCCGTCGATGGCCTCCTGCTGGGCCCGGTTCGAGTCAATGTTGGTCCACCAGAGCTGCCAGGCGACAAACAGCGCCAAGACGATTCCCAGCGTTATCAGGAGCTCTCCGGCTACCTGGACCACCATCCGGCCCTTTCCGCCTGTACGGCGCGGGGAAGCACGACGCCGGCGTCGGCGCTGCCTGGTGGTCACGGATGGCTCGGCCAACGCTCTCCTTGTGGCTGGTACCGGTATTTCACGGCCTCAGGGAACCCGGGACTGCTTGGCCGCGGAATTCGCTAGGATAATCAGAATAGGGATGACCCTAACAGGTCCGTGCGTTGAAGGAGACTTCTCCTGCTCCGACCTTGGTTGTCCCAGCCCATGACTACAACCACCGGCGTCTGCAGAGCCGGTTCCGCTAGGAGGATCCGTGCCTGAGTCCAAATCCCGCAAGAAGCCTTCCCGCCCCGCAACCCCCGCACAGACTGCGTCAGTGCCCAAAGAGAACCCCGTTTGGTACAAGCCGGTTATGTTCGGCCTGATGATCCTCGGCCTGCTGTGGATCATCACGTACTACATCACCCAGGGGGAGTACCCGGTGCCGGCTTTCGGTGCCAGCAACATCCTGGTGGGCTTTGGCATCGCGATTGTGGGCTTCCTGATGACAACGCGCTGGCGCTGACGCTCCGGCGTTCGTACCCTGGGCTTCCCGGTGCCGTTTTGGCGCCGGGAAGCCTTTTTATTTGCCCTGACGAGCGCTATCCCCGGTTTTCCACGTTGTTCACAGGTTGTGCACGGAGTTATCCACAGGTGTGGGAAACTCTGTGGGTTACTTCGGCAACTTCCTTGCAAATAAAGGGAAGGAGGTTATCCACACCTGTGGAATTACATGTGTGTAACTCCGTTCAGCCTATGGATAACCCTGTGGATCAGCGGCCGGGCACGAAAACTACATCCATGTAGGTTATTAACACTGTGGGTATCCCTGTGGATAACTTTCGAGTGCCCGGAGCTCCCCTGGGGCCTTCATCCCGGCACCCCGGCTGGACGGCAGACACATCGGCGGTATTAAACGGGTGTGCCCGCCGTCGGTGACGGCGGGCACATAAGCAGGTGTATTTTCCCGAGGGGCTACCCGGGGATAATCTGCACCGGCGGTTGCCAGAGCACAGCCGCCGCCACGAGTACCAGCACAACTCCGGCAAGCCCGGCGAACTGAATGGCTGTGCGGCGCTTCCCTCTGGGTGTATAGGCCAAAATAGCCGCGCAGGCTGCACCGGTGAGCAGACCGCCCACATGGGCCTGCCAGGCGATCCCCGGGACCACGAACCCAAGGACCAGGTTCACCGCAAGCAGGATCAGCAGCGAACGCAGCTCGCCCTGCCGCTGCCGGATCACCACGAAGAGGGCGCCGAAGAGGCCGAACACGGCGCCGGAGGCGCCCACTACAGCCACCCCGGGATCCGCCAGGTACATCACGCCCACAGAGCCGCCCAAAGCCGAGATCAGGTACAGCAGGGCAAACCGGACGCGGCCGAACAAGGGCTCAAGGCTGCGGCCCAGGAACCAGAGGGCGTAGAGATTGAAGGCAATGTGGATGGGGCTGCCCTGGGAATGCAGGAACGCTGAGGTCAACAGGCGCCACGGTTGATAATCGGTCAGCACGGGTGCGTAGAAGAACGTGCGCGTAAATGCCGGCAGCAGCAGCTGCAGCACGTAGGCCACGACACACACCGCCATGATGGTGATGGTCACGACCGGTTTTCCGCCCGGGGCGACGCGCCCTCCGAAGGGAGTCCGGTAGGCCGGCTGGGTCTTGCGCTGCTGGTTGAAGCAGTCCACGCACTGGACGCCTACTGCAGCGTTCTGCTGGCACTCAGGGCAGGCAGGGCGCCCGCAGCGCTGGCAGCGGATGTAGCTGACCCGGTCCGGATGGCGGGGACACACGGGCACCTGAGAAGCCGGCACTTCGGCCGGCACACCATATGACATTGCTGGGACTCCCGGATTGACGAAAAGCCCCGGCCGAGAGTTCGGCCGGGGCACCTTCGAACAGGCTAGAGCTGCTCGACGGTAATGCTGTTGATGACCACGTCTTCGGACGGCTTGTCGCGTCCGTCGGTGGAAACCGCGTTGAGCTGGTCAACGAGTGCACGTGACTCGTCGTCGGCAACCTCACCGAAGATGGTGTGCTTGCCCTGCAGCCAGGTGGTAGGCACGGAGGTGATGAAGAACTGCGAGCCGTTGGTGCCCCGGCCCATCTGGACACCTGCGTTGGCCATGGCCAGCTTGTACGGGGCGGAGAAGTCGAGATCGGGGTTGATCTCGTCGTCGAACTGGTAGCCCGGTCCGCCGGTGCCGCGGCCCAGGGGGTCGCCGCCCTGGATCATGAAGTCCTTGATGATGCGGTGGAAGATGGTTCCGTCGTAGAGCGGACGGGTGGTCTTCTCACCCGTTGCCGGATCGGTCCACTCGATTTCGCCGGTGGCCAGGCCTACGAAGTTCTTGACCGTCTTGGGGGCGTGGTTTCCGAACAGGTTGACACGGATGTCGCCCATGGAAGTGTGGATGGTTGCTTTTGCTGTAGGAATAGCAGTCATAAGGACATTGTTCCACGGCGCTTCTACGCGTGGGCGGAATCGGCCGTGTTCAGCGCACAGTGAAAACCTGGGCCTGTCAGGGCCCTTGATAGCAGAGACCCGCAGGAACACGTAGGCTAAGGCTGAAACGACAACTATCCCGGGAGGTAGTTTTGAAGAAGGACCGCATCACCCATGATCTCGAAGCCAATGTTGCAGCAGGCATCGTGACTGCCCGCGACTGGGCAACACCCAAGGTCGACGCAGCCAAGGGCTGGGCCGTTCCGCGGATTGAAAAGGGGATCGAGACCGCATCCCCGAAGATCCAGGACGGCATCAAGCGCGCTGCTGATGAAATCGCCCAGGGCGTAGCCACCGTCACGCCCCGCATCCAGGGCGGGCTCGAGAAGGTTGGGCCGCGCATCAGCCACGCCGTGGATGAAGCCGCTCCGCGCATCCAGAACACCCTGGACCGTGCCACCCCGGCACTGAACACGGCCAAGGACCGGGTTGTGGATGATTACATTCCGGCCCTGTCCACGCGCATCGGGGTTGCCGCAGACAGCGTTTCGCGCAGCCTGACCGCTGCCAACGTACCCGTGCAGACGGCCGTTGCGAAGGTCACGGGCAACAAGAAGGCACTGAAGCGGGCACAGAAGGCGGCCGCGCAGGCTGCCAAGGAAGCCCGCAAGAGCCAGAAGGGCGGCGGCAAGGGCTGGCTGGTCTTCGGCATCATTGCAGCGGCCGTAACGGCAGGCGTGGCCGCCTGGCGCGCTTCCCGCCCGGTCGAGGATCCGTGGAAGACTCCGGCCCCCAAGCCTGCCGCCAGCAACGGTGCAGCGCCCAAGCCGGCAACCACCACCCCGGCAACGGCTCCTGCCGGCACCGGTGCTTCTTCGGCTGCTGCGGCTAAGCCGGCTGCGGCCACCACGCCGATCGCTGAGGTGCCCAAGCCGACGCCGGCTGCCAAGCCCGCCGCGAAGACCACGGACGCTGCTGCGCCCGCTCCGTCCGAAACTGCAGAGACCGTAGCCAGCATCAAGGAAGCAGCCGAGCGCGCTGCGGCCCGTTCCGGCGAGAAGGCCTCCGAGGCCGGCAAGCACAGCAAGGAAGCCTCCGGAGACGCCAAGGGCGCTGCAAAGCCCTCCGGTGCCCATTCGGAGAACAACACCGGTAAGTAGTAGAACCGGCTTGGGCATCGGCTAGGGCCGGTCCCGGGACGAGTATAGAGAAGGAGGGCTCCGCCTATGGCGGAGCCCTCCTTCTTTGCTTTGCAACCACTGCCTAGAGTTGGTCCCCGCCCAGGGCCGGCGGGGCGGGAGGCACCGGCCGGGCATTGGCCCCGGATCGTCTGCGGAGCCTGCCCTGGCCGGCAACAACCACGGTTAGTCCGGCCAGGATCAGTGCCAGCCCCGCGTAAGTACCGGCCGGAAGCTGTTCGTGGAGGAAGACAGCCGCAAGGATGGCCGCTCCCGGGATCTCCAGCAGGATGATCATTGACACGACCAACGGACTGATCACGGCCAGCAGGTGATTGAACACGGTATGGCCCAGGATCTGCGCCACCACGGTTACTCCGAGGATCCCTATCCAGGCCGCCGGCGGGAAGCCGACGATCGGCTGCCGGAAGGCTGCACACAGGGCCAGGAGGAGTACCGCGCAGGCGCCGTAGCAGAGGGTTGTATAGGTGCCCGTAGACATGGATTCCCGGGCCTTCCCGCCGGCAATCGTGTACACGCCCGCCAGGGCGCCTCCGACCACGGCGAGCACGTCGCCGATGAGGGCCTCCCGGGACAGACCCAGATCGAACCCGGAAATCACCAGCACGCCTGCAAACGCGGCCGCGAGTCCGGCAAGGACGACGGGCGGAACCCGGATGCCGCGCAGCACATTGAACAACGCGATCCAGCCTGCCTGCAGGCATACCAACGCCGTGGCAGCCGCAACAGACGTCAATTGCAGCGAGGTGATGAAGCAGGCGAAGTGCAGTGCCAGCGCGACAGCGGCAAGAGCGGTCCACTTATAGTCGCGGGAAGTGAGCTGTCCGAACTCCCGACGCCGGCCCAACACGGCCGGAGTACCCATCAGCACCGCGCCGATGGCATTGCGCCAGAAAGCGATGGCCAGGGCAGGAGCCGCGGTTGCGGCCATAATGGGCCCGGAGGCGGAGACGCCCAGCACTCCTACCACCGCGAGGAAAATATTCACAGGCCAACACTAGTGCAGGGTTTAACGCAGAAGGTCCCCGCTCCTAAGAGCGGGGACCTTCTGTATTCGGTGGAGGCACGGGGACTCGAACCCCGAACCCCCTGCTTGCAAAGCAGGTGCGCTACCAATTGCGCCATGCCCCCGAAATGAGAACTTATCCAGTATAACCTACTGTTGCCTCAGGTTATGACCAGGAAGCTATTTGGTTTTAGTCGACCTTGTCGGTCGATTCCTTCCAAACGGCCTTCTCAGCGGCAGTTTCCTGCCACTTCTTGAAAGCAAAGACTCCCGCAGCCGCAGCTGCCGTTACTGCCAGCAACTTCTTCACGGAATTCTCCTTGCCGTTGTGGTCCACCTCTTGCAAGGTGTTCCGTGGGCGTACCAGGACTTGAACCTGGGACCTCTTCGTTATCAGCGAAGCGCTCTAACCGCCTGAGCTATACGCCCCGAACCTCTTCGGGCCGAGATATGACTTTACCGTACCTTCGGCCCGGCGCCAAATCGAGTGGTTTTCCGGTTCCGGAGGCGCTGTTTGAGCCCCTCCGGAACCGGAAAACGCTAGTCGTCCGTCAGTGTCACGCCAATGCCGCCCACCAGGGTGGAAGCGATGTTGTACAGCACGGCCGCGAGCATCGACAGTGCCGTCAGCAGCAGGACGTTCACCACGGCGATGATGGTTGCAAAGGAAACCACCTGTCCCAGCGAGGCAAAATCACGGAGGTCGAAGCCGCCGGACTCGCTGCCGGCGATCTCTCCCAGCAGGGTGTTGACGCGGTCGAAGATGCCGGTCAGGTCCAGCACGGTCCACAGCACGATGGCGGCCACCACGGTGACGACGCCGAGTGCCACCGAGAGCAGGAACGCCATCTTCAGGACGGACCAGGGGTCGATCTTGCTGACCAGCAGCCGGGCCTTGCGCGCCTTGGCCTTGGGAGCCGGCTTCACCAGCGGCTGGCGGTTACCCGAGGTGCTCTGACCCCCTGCAGGACGCTGGGCGGGGCGGGCGGGGGTTTTCACCCGCGGCCCGCCGCCCGAGGACGACCTGGGGCTTGGGTTGGTCGAGCTCACTCGCTACCTCCATCTTGTGCTGACTGTGCATCGGGCGCAGCCGTTTCGTCTGTGGACAACGGTACTTCATCGCGTGCGGGCTCCACAGGTTCCGAACCGGCGGCCGCCGGAGCCGCCGCGGTTCCGTCCGCTGCTTCGGCGTCCTCTTCGATGGCGAGGTCGCGCTCGGAGTTCCGGGCAACGGCGATGATCCGGTCATTTTTGTCCGGCTTGGCGAAGATAACGCCCATCGTGTCTCGTCCCTTGGACGGCACGCCGGTGACGGAAGAACGGACTACCTTGCCGCCCTGCATAACCACCAGGACTTCGTCTTCTTCCTGGACCACCATGGCGCCGACCAGGTGGCCGCGTTCCTCAGCGAGCTTGCCGACCTTGATGCCGAGGCCGCCGCGTCCCTGGACACGGTATTCGTCCGAGCTCGTGCGCTTGGCGTAGCCGCCTTCGGTCACTGTAAAGACAAACGAATTCTCGGTGACGACGTCGGCCGCCAGGAGTTCGTCGTCTTCCCGGAACTTCATGCCCGTAACGCCGGACGTGGCCCGTCCCATCGGGCGCAGGGCGTCGTCGGTGGCGGTGAAGCGCAGCGACTGGCCCATGCGAGAGACCAGCATCAGGTCATCTGTTTCGGAAACCAGCTGGGCCGAGACCAGCTCGTCGCCGTCGCGCAGGTTGATGGCAATGACGCCGGCGGACCGGTTGGTGTCATAGTCCGCCAGCCGGGTCTTCTTGACGAGTCCGCGCTTGGTGGCAAGCACCAGGTACGGAGCGGCGTCGTAGTCCGGCAGCGCCAGGACCTGGGCGATGTGCTCGTCGGGCTGGAAGGCCAGGAGGTTGGCCACGTGCTGGCCCTTGGCATCCCGGCCTGCTTCGGTCAGTTCATAGGCCTTGGCCCGGTAGACCCGGCCCAGGTTGGTGAAGAACAGCAGCCAGTGGTGCGTGGTGGTGACGAAGAAGTGCTCGACGACGTCGTCCCCTCGCAGCTGGGCGCCCTTGATGCCCTTGCCGCCTCGGGCCTGCTGACGGTAGTTGTCGCTGCGGGTGCGCTTCACGTAGCCGCCGCGGGTGATGGTGACCACCATTTCCTCTTCGGGAATGAGGTCTTCCATGCTCATGTCGCCGTCATAGCCCATGAGGATGTGCGTGCGCCGGTCATCGCCGTACTTGTCGGCGATTTCCTGCAGTTCCTCGCTGACAATCTGCCGCTGGCGCTCGTCGGAGGCCAGGATGACGTTGTACTCGGCGATTTCCGCTTCGAGCTTGGCGTGCTGGTCCTGGATCTTCTGGCGTTCCAGGGCAGCCAGGCGGCGCAGCTGCATGTCCAGGATCGCCTGGGACTGGATCTCGTCGATTTCCAGCAGGCCCATCAGGCCGTTCCGGGCGTCCTCGACGGTGGAGGAGCGGCGGATCAACGCAATGACCTCGTCCAGTGCGTCCAGGGCCTTGAGCAGGCCGCGCAGGATGTGTGCGGCTTCCTCGGCCTTGCGCAGCCGGTACCGGGTGCGGCGGACGATGACTTCGAGCTGGTGGGTGACCCAGTGCCGGATGAAGGCGTCCAGGCTCAGGGTGCGGGGCACGCCGTCCACGATGGCCAGCATGTTGGCACCGAAGTTGTCCTGCAGCTGGGTGTGCTTGTACAGGTTGTTCAGGACCACCTTGGCGACGGCGTCGCGCTTGAGCACAATCACCAGGCGCTGGCCGGTGCGGCCGGAGGTTTCGTCGCGCATATCGGCGATGCCGGTGATCTTGCCGTCCTTGACCAGTTCGGCGATCTTGACGGCCAGGTTGTCCGGGTTGGCCTGGTAAGGCAATTCGGTGACCACCAGGCAGGTGCGGCCCTGGAGTTCCTCGACGTTGACCACTGCACGCATGGTGATGGAGCCGCGGCCGGTGCGGTAGGCATCCTCGATGCCCTTGTGTCCAAGAATCTGCGCGCCGGTCGGGAAGTCGGGTCCCTTGACCCGGCGGATCAGCTCTTCGAGCAGCTCATCGTTCGGGGCATCGGGGTTCTGCAGGTACCACTGGACACCGTCGACAACTTCCCGGAGGTTATGCGGCGGGATGTTGGTGGCCATGCCCACGGCAATGCCGGAGGAACCGTTGACCAGGAGGTTCGGGAACCGGGCGGGCAGGATGGTCGGTTCCTGGTTGCGGCCGTCATAGTTGTCCTGGAAATCGACGGTTTCCTCGTCGATGTCGCGGACCATCTCCATGGCCAGCGGAGCCATCTTGGTTTCCGTGTAACGGGGTGCTGCGGCGCCGTCGTTGCCCGGGGAACCGAAGTTGCCCTGGCCCAGGGCCAGCGGGTAGCGCATGGTCCAGTCCTGGATCAGGCGCACCAGGGCGTCGTAGATCGCCGAGTCGCCGTGCGGGTGGTACTGGCCCATGACCTCGCCGACCACGCGGGCGCACTTGTTGAAGGAGCGGTCCGGGCGGTAGCCGCCGTCGAACATTGCGTAGAGCACGCGGCGGTGCACGGGCTTCAGGCCGTCCCGCACATCGGGAAGGGCGCGTCCCACAATGACCGCCATGGCGTAGTCAAGGTAGGAGCGCTGCATCTCGGTCTGCAGGTCGATCTGCTCAACCCGGTCTGTCAGTGCGGTCCCGGCCAGGGGAGTCTCGTCCCCGGTTACCTCGGGAGTCTCATCACTCATAGTTCTGCTTCCGTTTCTAAGTCGCTAAAGTTCATGCTCTCCGGCAGCCAGTCGCCGGCACTGAATCCGCTAGATGTCCAGGAAGCGCACGTCCTTGGCGTTCTGCTGGATGAAGCTGCGGCGGGACTCGACGTCTTCGCCCATCAGCACGGAGAAGACCTGGTCCACGGCCGCCGCGTCATCCATGGTGACCTGCAGCAGCGTGCGGTGGTCGGGGTCCATGGTGGTGTCCCAGAGTTCGGTGTAATCCATCTCGCCCAGGCCCTTGTAGCGCTGGATGCCGTTGTCCTTCGGCAGGCGCTGGTTGTTGGCCAGGCCGCGGGTGATGACTTCGTCCCGTTCCCGGTCGCTGTAGACATAGTCGTGGGCGTGGTTGGACCATTTGATGCGGTACAGCGGCGGCTGGGCCAGGTACACGTAGCCGCTTTCAATCAATGGGCGCATGTAGCGGAAGAGCAGCGTCAGCAGCAGCGTGGTGATGTGCTGGCCGTCGACGTCGGCATCGGCCATCAGCACGATCTTGTGGTACCGGGCCTTCTCAACGTCGAAGTCCTCGCCGATCCCCGCACCGAATGCGGTGATCATGGCCTGGACTTCGGCGTTGCTGAGCGCGCGGTCCAAACGGGCACGTTCCACGTTCAGGATCTTGCCGCGCAGCGGCAGGATGGCCTGCGTTTCGGGGTTGCGTCCGCGGACTGCCGAACCGCCTGCTGAGTCGCCCTCCACAATGTAGATTTCCGACTTCGACGGATCCTTGGAGGAGCAGTCCTTCAGCTTGCCGGGCATACCGCCGGATTCCAGCAGGCCCTTGCGGCGCGTGGATTCACGGGCCTTGCGGGCCGCGAGGCGGGCCTGGGAGGCCTGGATGGACTTGCGAATGACGTCGCGGGCCGGGCCCGGGTTGCGCTCGAGCCAGTCACCGAGCTGGTCGGTGACCACCCGCTGGACAAAGCCCTTGACCTCGGAGTTACCCAGCTTGGTCTTGGTCTGGCCTTCGAACTGCGGTTCGGCGAGCTTAACCGAGATAACGGCGGTCAGTCCTTCGCGGATGTCATCACCGGTGAGGTTGTCATCCTTTTCCTTGATGATGTTCTTCTCGCGGGCGTACCGGTTGATCAAGGACGTCATGGCGGCACGGAAACCTTCTTCGTGCGTTCCGCCCTCATGCGTGTTGATCGTGTTGGCGTAGGTGTGGACGCTCTCGGAGTAGGCAGTGGTCCACTGCATGGCCATTTCCACGGCCATCTTCTTGTCCGAGTCCTCGGTTTCGAAGGCGATCACATCATCGTGGACAACTTCGACCTTCTTCGCGGAGTTCAGGTACTTGACGTAGTCGAGCAGCCCGTCCGCGTAGAGGTAGTCCACCGTGCGGTGCTTCGGAGCCGCATCCTCGTCAGTGGCCTCGGCTATTTCCTCGGTTTCCTCTTCCAGCGTCCGCTCATCCGTGAGCCGGATGCGCAGGCCCTTGTTCAGGAAGGCCATCTGCTGGAAGCGGGCACGCAGGGTTTCGAAGTCGAACTCGGTGGTCTCGAAGATCTCCGGATCCGGGTAGAACGTCTGGGTAGTGCCGGTTTCGCTGGTTTCTTCGCCCTGGCGCAGTTCGCCGACGGGGTGGCCGCCGTTCGCGAAGCTCTGCTTCCAGACAAAGCCCTGCCGGCGTACTTCAGTTTCCACCCGCTCGGAGAGCGCGTTGACCACGGAGATACCGACGCCGTGGAGGCCGCCGGACACCGCATAACCGCCGCCGCCGAACTTGCCGCCGGCGTGCAGGATGGTCATAACAACCTGGACGGTGGGGATGCCTTCGGTGGGGTGAAGGTCCACGGGAATACCGCGGCCGTTGTCCGTGACGCGCACGCCGCCGTCGGCCTGCAGAACCACTTCAATGTGGTCGCAGTAGCCGGCCAGGGCCTCATCGACGGAGTTATCGACCACTTCGTACACCAGGTGGTGCAGGCCGCGGGGGCCGGTGGAACCGATGTACATGCCCGGGCGCTTTCGGACTGCCTCAAGGCCTTCCAGAACCGTGATTTCATTCGCGCCGTATTCCACGGGGGTGGCCTTTTCCGGCACTGCGTGGTCCTCTGGTGTTACCTCTGAGTTGTCCATCTCATTGTCGTTAGCCACAGGTGCTGTCGACTCCTCTTGTGTTCGTCAGAATTGAAGCCTCCCCAGCGGACAGGCATCTCCACTCTCAATTCTACCGCGCCGCAGGGGGCAAACCTGTCCAAAACACCCTCTGACAGGCCACTAATGATGCTTTGAAGCGAATCGGAGCGCCCCGGATAGGGACGGATACCAGCAAGGGGGTTCTCCGGCCCCTAACCGGCTCCTGTAAGGGCGGGATTTCCGGTCGCTTCCGCGCCGACGCCCCGGCTGCCGAGCGGTCTTCCTACCCGTAGGTATCCCGGGGTCCCCGCCCTTTGACGCTTCGCAGTCCCTTGCGCCAGTTGGGCGCCGCCGGGCCGATGACCTCGATCTTGGTGACGACGCCGGAACCGAGTTCAGCGTCGAATCGGGCAATCAGGGTGGCCCTGAGGAGCCGGAGCTGAGTGGCCCAGGCCGTCGAGTCACACCGAACCTGCACCGTGGTGTCCTGGAACGACTCCGGCTTGCAGTGGGCGCTGACCTCGCTTCCCACCAGTTCCTCCCAGCGGGAAATCACCGATCCGACGGCGACGGGAGAGTTCCAGCCGCGTTCATTCACGAACCGGGTGAAGACATTGCCCAGGCCCTGCGGGTCCCGTCCGACATACTCTCCAGGGATAAAGGGGGTCTGCCGGCTGCGGCCGGTCTTGCGCCGGGTTGCGGGAGTGCGCTGGTTTCCGCGGGCCTGTGCTGCCTGGCGCATGCGGTTGAGCTGCTCCCGGGCGGCGTCGGGCCGTTCTCCGGGATCCTCGCCGGGAGGAACGGGATCAGGAGACGGGCACACTGACGCCTCCCGGGATCACGTTGATGACCCGCCCTGCCAGTGCTTCCGGGATGTCGTCGCCAACAGCCGCAGTCACCAGCACCTGCTCGGCTCCAGCGACAATTCCGGCGAGCCGCTGCCGGCGCTGCACATCCAGCTCCGCAAACACGTCGTCCAGGATCAGGATCGGCCCGGCACCGGGGGTGGGATCGTCGCTGGTCAGCAGGTAGTAGGACCCCAGGCGAAGGGACAGTGCGAAGGACCAGGTTTCTCCGTGGGAGGCGTACCCCTTGGCGGGCGCCTTGCCGAGGACCAGTTCCAGTTCGTCCCGGTGCGGGCCCACCAGGGAAATCCCGCGGTCCAGCTCGCGCCGGCGGTTGGCGGCGAATGCCTGCAGGAACCGCTCGGTGAGTTCCGGCACCGTCAAGGAATACAACTCGTCCGGATCCTGCGAACCTTCCACGGCGCCGTCGTCGTTGACGGTTCCCTGCAGTGTCGACCGATAGACGGCCCGGGCAGCCTTCGAACCGTCGGTGAGGTCTCGATAGGCCGCCTGCAGGTGAGGCTGCAGGCGTTGGAGCGCCTCGAGCCGAGCGGCCACAAGCTCGGCACCGGCTACGGCCATGTGCTGGTCCCAGACGTCCAGTGTTGCCTCATGGGCAGAGGTGAAGCGGCCGGCGGCCCGTGCTGATTTCAGCAGGGCATTCCGCTGCTTCAGCACACGGTCATAGTCGGACCGGGTCGCCGCATGGCGCGGTACCAGGGAAACAATCAACTCATCCAGGAAACGCCGGCGGCTGCCGGGATCACCCTTGACCAGCGCCAGGTCTTCAGGAGCGAAAAGCACCGTCCGGCATAAGCCCAGGATGTCCCGGGCACGGACCGGATTGGCACGGTTGATCCGGGCCCGGTTGCCGCGGCCGGGGTTCAGTTCCAGCTCCACGCCGGTGGCCTGGGAACCGCGTACCAGACGGGCCCTGATCAGCGCCTGGTCGGCGTCGAAATTCACCAAGGGGGCATCAGTGCTTACCCGGTGTGAAGACAGTGTGGCCAGATAGCCGATTGCCTCGACAATGTTGGTTTTACCCGTGCCGTTGGGTCCTACAAACACCGTGACACCGGGCTCGAGCCGGATGTCCAGCTGCGGATAACTGCGGTAACCGGTAAGGGACAGGTGGTCAACGTACATGGGTTCCTGGTCCTTTCCTGTCCGTCGAGCCGCCGCCGGCCGTACCGGCAGGGGCTCCGCCACCGCTCGGCATGCCATTGTCAAATTGTGTTACATCGGCATTGTTACGACGAATTTTTGCTTCGTCCTCCGCCGCTGCCGGACCGATCTGCAGCTGGTCCGGCGGCCAGGCGGCGGCGTCCTACTGGTTTGGCAGGCGTACCGGCATCAGCAGGTAGCGGTAATCTGCCTGGTCATCCCCGTTGAGCTCTTCCTGGGCCGAAATCACGGCCGGCTTCGGCGGCGTCGTGAAGGAGAAGCGGACGTACTTGCTCGGGAACGCGCCCAGGCCTTCGCTTAGGTAGTGCGGGTTGAAGGCAACCGTGATGTCGTCGCCTACAAGCGCCGCTTCCAGTGCTTCCGATGCCTGGGCGTCTTCGCCGGTGCCGGCGTCCAGGGAGAGCTGCCCATCGGTGAAGGCAAGGCGGACAGGGGTGTTCCGTTCGGCAACCAGGGACACGCGGCGTACGGCTTCCACCAGCGCGGAGGTTTCCACAGTGGCGTGAATCGGCGTGTTTTCGGGGAACAGGGACCGGATTTTGGGGTAATCGCCGTCCACCAGAAGCGACGTGGTGCGCCGTCCGCCGCTTTCAAAACCAATGAGTTCGCTGTCATCCGACAGGGCGATGTTGAGGTCGCCTGCCCCGCCAAGGGTCTTGGCCACTTCGTTGAGGGTCTTGGCTTTCACCAATGCACTGGTGGAAATCCCCGGAGTTGCGGGCTTCCAGGACAATTCGCGCAGGGCCAGACGGTACCGGTCCGTGGCAAGGAAGGTGATGAGGTCATCTTCGATTTCCATGCGCACACCGGTGAGGATGGGCAGGGTGTCATCCCGGCTGGCGGCAATGATGACCTGGGAAACGGCCTGGGCGAAGGCATCGCCGTCGACGACGCCGCTTACCTCGGGCAGTGCCGGCAGTTCCGGGTATTCGGCTTCAGGCATGGTTGCCAGGTTGAACCGGCTGTTGCGGCAGGTCAGCGTGACCTTGGCCCCGTCAGTCTCCACTTCCACCGGAGCAGACGGGAGACTGCGGCAGATCTCGGCCAACAGGCGGCCGGAGACCAGGATGGTTCCTTCTTCGCTCACATCGGCGGGAATCTGGAGCCGCGCGGAAATCTCGTAGTCGAAGCTGGCAAGACTCAGCGAACCGTTTTCAGCCTTGATAAGCAGCCCCGAAAGGACCGGAACGGGCGGGCGCGGGGACAGGGAACGTGCTGTCCACGTGACGGCCTCGGCCAGGACATCCCGCTCAACTCGAAACTTCACTGAAGGGTGCCGCCTTTCGCAACGTACTTCTCAGTACAACTGATCTTGTCTTGAACTTGTCTTGGGCTGTGTGTAAATCGCGGAAGCATCCGTGGACCGGTCCAGTCCGTGCAGATCCCAAGGATGTAGCCATGGACGGACCGTACTCGTTTACATGCGAATGACAACCATACTCTGTGACAGCTTAGCCCCGTCCGCCGGTGCGCTGCACCGGGTTCTGTCCGGCCCGGGGAACGGAAGGGGACCGCTCGAGGTGAGGTCCCCTCTCGTCAGAGAGGTTTTGTGGAGTCATCTCGGAGGGTTTGGAGTGTGCCGGAAGCATAGTTGTTATTTGGTGGAACCGAATTTCTTAAGATCCGTAGTGTTAATAACTCCTGTGGATACTGTGGATAACCCCCGGCACCGGGGCGTCCCGGCTGTTTATGCCTGTTGATAACCTGTGGACTCGCCGCAGCCTCCGAGTCCGGGCCTGTTGGAAACTTTTTTAGGATTCCGCGTATCCACAGGGAAGTGTGCGTAACCACGGGTTGTCCACCGGGTTATCCACACCCTTGTCCACAAATGTTAATTTTGGGCCCCTGCGGGGCCCTGCAGTCCTACTGGCTCAGGCCTCGCGCTGCTGCTGCTTGATCCTGTTGGTCAGTTCGGTGACCTGGTTGTAGATGGCTCGGCGTTCAGCCATCAGTTCGCGGATTTTCCGGTCCGCGTGGATCACCGTGGTGTGGTCGCGGCCGCCAAGTTCCTGGCCGATCTTCGGCAGGGACATATCGGTCAGCTCGCGGCACAGGTACATGGCGATCTGCCGTGCGGTGACCAGTGTTCGGGTCCGGGACTTGCTACAGAGTTCCTCAAGGCTGATCTGGAAATAGGCTGCCGTCTGTCCAAGGATGGATGCGGCAGTGATTTCCTGGGCGCCGTCGTCGGTAATCAGGTCCTTGAGCACGATTTCGGCCAGGCCCACGTCTACCTGCTGCCGGTTCAGGCTGGCGAAGGCGGTTACGCGGATAAGTGCGCCTTCGAGCTCCCGGATGTTGGTGGAGATCTTGGAGGCGATGTACTCCAAGACGTCATCCGGAGCGCTCAGGCTGTCGCCGATGGCCTTCTTCCGCAGGATGGCGATACGTGTTTCGAGTTCCGGCGGCTGCACATCCGTCAGCAGGCCCCACTCAAACCGGGACCGCATCCGTTCCTCGAAACCGGACAGCTGCTTGGGCGGCAGATCGGAGGTGATCACAACCTGCTTGTTGTGGTTGTGGAGGGCATTGAAGGTGTGGAAGAACTCTTCCTGGGTGGCGTCCTTGTTGGCAAGGAACTGAATGTCATCAATCAGCAGGATGTCCACGTTGCGGTACAGCTGTTTGAAGCTGGCGCCTTCGTCATAGCGGATGGAGTTGATGAAGTCGTTCGTGAACTCCTCCGAATTCACGTAGCGGACGCGGATCCCGGTGTACAAGTGACGTGCATAGTGCCCGATGGCATGAAGGAGATGGGTCTTGCCCAACCCGGAGTCCCCATAGATGAACAAGGGGTTGTAGGCCTTCGCCGGCGCTTCAGCCACCGCTACGGCTGCTGCATGGGCAAACCGGTTGGAGGAACCGATAACGAAGGTCTCGAAGACGTATTTGGGGTTGAGGCGGCCGAATTCCTGGCTGGTGCTCGGCGGCGTCGGGGAAGGCGCGCCGCTTTCGCCGGAGGGTACGGGGCTGGGTGCCGCCGGCTGCTCTTCGGGCTCCGGTTCGGCTTCCGCCACGGGAGTGAGGTCGGAGTCGATGACGAAAGCACACTGGATATCGGCCTGGAAAACGCCGCGCAGGACTTCGTCGAGGATGTTCTTCAGCTGCGTCTGCAGCACTTCACGGGTCAGTTCGTTGGGCACCGCCACCAGAAGGGTCGTGCCGATCAGGCCCTGGGCCTGCGCAAGCACCACGAATCCACGCTGTCGGGGAGTGACCCTGTCATCGGTCTCCAAAGTCCGAATGACCTTGCGCCAAGAGCTGCCAACATCGTTGATTTCGTCCGTACCCACAAAAACCTCTCATGACGCCCTGCGGCTGTCTAAGAAAACTCGGGATCCCGATGGGGATCCCGGTACTTCATCCACAGAGTTATGCACAGATAGTGGATAAAGTACCCGTCGCCAAGCCTAGAGGATGATTTCCCTTGGTGGTAGCTGGAAATCCGCCTGTACAAGGGCCTGTTGGCTCTCTCACAGAGCCTGTGGCCGCAAGATACCCACAGCAGTTGTCCACAGCTGTTGAAAAATCTGGGTGCACAACCGGATGTGCGGACTATCCACAGGGTATCCACAGTCCGGCGCGGGCTGTGGATTAGTCGGTGACCGAGCCCGGTTTGACTGGTGCCCCCGTCTCACCTAACGTTGAGTAGTCCTTTGTGTCTGCTATCTGTACTCACACATGCCCTGCAGGGGTTCTGGAAATCAGGGTCCAGGTCCGGGCGAGTACAGACAGACACATGAAAAAAGCGCCGCTTGTTCTTCCCCCTTGTCGCAACAAGTGCCGGCGCGACTCAAGATTGTCTTGGAGTAACTACCGTGAGCAAGCGGACTTTTCAGCCGAATAACCGCCGTCGTGCCAAGAAGCACGGCTTCCGCCTTCGCATGCGTACCCGTGCCGGCCGTGCCATCCTTTCCGCACGCCGTGGCAAGGGCCGTACCGAACTGTCGGCCTAAATAACCTCAAAGTTTGTCGATGCTGCCTTTTAGCAGCTTTACTCCGGATTCCAGGTGGTCATAATGCTGGCCGTGCGGAACCGGGTAAGGGCATCGGCAGATTTTTCTCGTACTGTACGTTCCGGTGCCCGCAGTGGGCGCCGGAACGTAGTGCTATATGCGCTTCCTACGGGTGACCAACCGAGCCGCATAGGCTTTATAGTGGCCAAATCCGTCGGGAACGCAGTGACACGCAACCTCGTTAAGAGAAGATTGAGGGAAGCGGCAGCGCAGAGCCTCGCTCTCCACCCCACCGGGTTTGACGTGGTGGTGCGGGCACTGCCTGCTTCCGCCTCGGCGTCGTGGCCGGTACTCAGTGCCGACTACCACAGCGCTTTGAACGCCTGCATAGCCAAACTTTCGCAGCTTTAGACATGCCAGGTGAGGAAGGATGAGCCAGCGATGAGGGACTCCGGATCTATTCCGTTGAGGGCCTTGATTGTTGTTGCCCGTTTTTTATGGAACCTCCCGCGCATGCTCCTCATCGGCCTGCTGATGGGGTACCGGAAGGCCGTTTCCCCGCTCTACGGCCAGGTCTGCCGATTTTTCCCATCGTGTTCCGCCTATGCCCTCGAAGCAGTCACCGTCCACGGAGCCGTAAAAGGTTCCTGGCTGGCTTTCCGACGGCTTGTCCGCTGCCATCCTTGGAACGGCGGCGGCGTGGACCCCGTACCTGATGGACACCGGATTTGGGACTCAAAGAAGGTCCCGAGGATCATTGTGCTGAATCACCCCGTGATTCCAGCTGACGAAGACAGCCGCTCGGCGGCCTGAGGAGAGTAAATGGGTTTCTTCGAGACGATACTGTTCCCCTTTAAGTGGGTAGTGTCATGGATCATGTGGGTCTTCCACGAGGGTTTCGTTTTCCTCGGGATGGATGCCGCATCCGGGTGGACCTGGACGTTGTCCATCATCGGCTTGGTGATCGTGATCCGCGCCGCGTTGATCCCGGTCTTCGTCAAGCAGATCAAGGCGCAGCGGGGCATGCAGTCCCTGCAGCCGGACCTGCGCAAGCTGCAGCAGAAGTACAAGGGCAAGACCGACCAGCTTTCGCGTCAGGCAATGACGCAGGAGCAGATGGCCCTGTACAAGAAGCACGGCACCAACCCGTTTGCCGCCTGCCTGCCCATGCTCGTGCAGATGCCGTTCTTCTTTGCGCTGTTCCAGGTGCTGAACGGAATCTCCACCTCCAATGCCGAGGGCAAGGGCCAGGGCGCGCTGTCACACAGCGCCATCCAGCAGTTTGACGAAGCCACCATCTTCGGTGCCCCGCTTTCCTCCTCGCTCCTGCACGGTTTCGGCGACGAAGGCCACTTCTCGGTTGTGGTGCTCTCGATCATCATGATCCTGGCGATGACCGCTTCGCAGTTCATTACGCAGAAGCAGATCATGTCCAAGAACATGTCCGAAGAGGCCCTTGCCAGCCCGTTCATGCGCCAGCAGAAGATGATGCTCTACGTACTGCCCATCGTCTTCGGCGTCGGCGGCATCAACTTCCCCATCGGTGTGCTCATTTACTGGACCACCACCAACCTGTGGACCATGGGACAGCAGTTCTTCGTCATCCGGCGGATGCCCACCCCCGGCTCGCCGGCAGCAAAGGCCCTCGCCGAGCGCCGTGCCCGCAAGGGCCTGCCGATGGCCCCGCTCCTCGGAGAGAAGAAGGGCGAGGCACCGGTCGAGGTACCCGCAGCACCGAAAGCCCAGCGCACCCAGCCTCAGCGGAAGAACAGGAAAAGGAAATGAGCACTGAGCACATTGACGACCCCGTGGTTCCCCTTGAGGAAACGGCGGAGCCTGAACAGATCCGCAGCGGGAGGCTTGAGGAAGAGGGCGATGTAGCCGCTGACTACCTGGAAGAGCTCCTGGATATCGCCGACATCGACGGGGATATCGACATTGAGGTCCGGAACGGTCGTACGTACATCTCCGTAGTGTCGGAGGAAGGCGACGACGCCGCTCTCCAGGCCCTGGTGGGACGCGATGGTGAAGTGCTCGAGGCATTGCAGGAACTCACGCGGCTCTCGGTGCTCACAGCGACCGAAAACCGGTCCCGGCTGGTCCTGGACATCATCGGCTACCGTGAAGAGCGTGGCGGGCAGCTGCAGTCCATAGCCGAGGACGCAGCCAACCGTGCCAAGGAAACCGGGCAGGAAGTGGCGCTCGTTCCCATGAGCGCCTATGAGCGCAAGATTGTTCACGACGCCGTGGCCGAACTTGGCCTGGTCAGTGAATCCGAAGGTGAAGGCGCAGACCGCCACATCGTCGTTTCCCTGCCTGCTTCCTAGTTATCCCCACCCGGCAGTGCAGACAAGGAATATCAAGTAAGTGGTAGAAACAACTCCCGCAGAACTGGACGCAGCCCGGAAGATCTTCGGTGACCGCCTGGACCTGGCGCAAAGATACGTAGAGCACCTCGCGACGTCGGGCATGGAACGGGGACTCCTGGGCCCGCGGGAAGTTCCGCGGCTCTGGAGCAGGCACGTCCTGAACTGCGCCGTGGTGGCCGAGCTGATCCCTGCGAACGCCGCCGTCGCCGATGTCGGCAGCGGTGCCGGGCTTCCCGGCTTGTGCCTGGCCATTGCCCGGCCTGACCTCTCCATGACGCTTATAGAGCCCCTGGAGCGGCGCGTCATTTGGCTCAACGAAGTCGTTACGGATCTTGGACTCGACAATGTCCGCGTGATCCGCGGCCGTGCCGAACAGGTAGTCGACGAGGTAAATGTGGATGTGGCCACGGCCCGGGCCGTCTCAGCCCTCGGCGGGTTGGCCGGACTGACAGTACCCCTGCTGCATGGCAAGGGGCAGGTGCTGGCCATCAAGGGCCGCAGCGCAGAAGAAGAAGTCCTGAAGGCTGCGAAAGCCATCCGCAAGCTGGGTGGACGGGATACCGCAGTGCTGACCGTAGGGGCAGACGTACTTGAAGAACCCACCACGGTGGTACGCATCTCCGTAGGGTGAGAAGCCCGACACCTTAGCTTTCATGCACACACCCATGCCGGTCCCGGGGAATGGCCGCGAAGCGGATAGTCTAGATGGACTAATGCCTTAACGCTTTATGTTGGAAAGTGAGCATGACCAGGTGAGTGCGCGTGATTCTGCCGCAAAACGAATTCCTCCCTTCGCCGCGCTCGGTTCTGCCCTGTCCGCCTCATTCGGTAGAAAGCAACCTCAATTGGTAGTGGAAAAGCCGGCGATCGTTTCACGTGAAACGGTGCCGGCCGAGCCGGTGAAACGCGCCAAGCAGCAGGAACCTGCCAGGCAGCAGGAACCTGCCCAGCCGCTGGAACCCGCCCAGACTGAAAGCAGTGCCGCACTCGTGCAGGCCCCCCGAGCTATCGAAGGTGGTGTATCCGAAGAAGCCGCTCCTGTGGCGACCTCGGAAGACGTTATGGATTTGATGGACGAGAGCACCCCGCTGGCGCGGGAACTGGCCAGTGAAAACCGGCGTCGGGAGAAGCTCCGCGGACGCGTTTTGCCGCGGCCGCCCCAGACGCGCATCATGACGGTGAGCAACCAGAAGGGCGGGGTGGGAAAAACTACCACCACGGTCAACCTTGCTGCTGCCCTGGCGACTGCCGGCCAGAACGTACTGGTTATCGACATTGATCCGCAGGGCAACGCATCGACGGCCCTCGGCATCGACCACCGCGCTGAGGTGGAGAGCATCTACGACGTGCTGATCGATGACCTGCCGCTGGCAAACGTGGTTGCCCAGTGCCCGGACATCAGTAACCTCATCTGTGCGCCCGCCACGATCCACCTCGCGGGGGCGGAAATCGAACTGGTATCCCTGGTTGCGCGGGAACAGCGTCTGAGCCGCGCCATCAACGTCTACGCGGCCGAACGGGAAAAGCAGGGCCTGGAGCGTCTGGATTACATCTTCATTGACTGCCCGCCGAGCCTGGGCCTCCTTACCGTCAATGCCTTTGTGGCGGCGAGGGAAGTCCTGATCCCGATCCAGTGCGAGTACTACGCGCTCGAGGGTCTCAGCCAGCTGCTGAAGAACATTGAGATGATCCAAAAGCATTTGAACGCTGACTTGGTTGTCTCCACCATTCTGCTCACCATGTACGACGGCAGAACGAACCTCGCCGCGCAGGTCGCCGCCGAGGTGCGCGAGCACTTCCCGGAGCAGGTCCTGCGCGCTGTCGTCCCGCGCTCCGTGCGCGTTTCGGAGGCTCCCAGTTACCAGCAAACGGTCATGACGTATGACCCGTCTTCAACGGGTGCGCTTTCCTATTTGGAAGCGGCAGCCGAGATAGCCCAGCGCGCCTAGTGACACCCCGGCGGGGTTCGGCTGCCAGCTAGGTTCCGCGCCATAGAATACTCTCACAATCAATCCGTGCCGCTTGAAGTGCGGGCATAAGGGAAGGACTTACCCATGGCCGAGAAGCGTCGGGGTTTAGGCCGCGGTCTGGGAGCTTTGATTCCTAGCAGTGCGGAACCTGCGGAGACAGAAAACTCGAACCAGGGAACCGTTACTCCGGGACGTCCGGCTGATTTGTTCTTCGCCGCAGCCGATGAGTCCCGCTCACAGTTCGGCGGTACGGGTCCGCGTAAGGGTGCAGGGATTAACAAGGAAGCGCTTCGGGGGCCGGCAAAGAAGTCGACCACGCGCAGCTCAGCGGCCCGTCCCGGAGTCCGTAAAGCTGCGGAGACGGAAGTGCCCAGCCCTGTCCCGGCAGCCAAACCCGAAGACTCCAAGCCTGTAGGGACGGACGCTGGGACCACCCCGGTCTCCACCCCGGCCTCCGGAACTAAGGGCACCAAGCGGGCTTCCACAGCCACCCAGAGCGCTGCGGAGGGTGCGGGGAAGTCTAAGGCTCCCGAGAGCCCTGTAACCGCGGCAGAAGACGTACAGTCGGCGCCTGCTTCTGTGCCGGTCCCCGCGGAGGCCGCCAAGGAGGCGCCGAAGCAGGTGGTTGATGCCCCGGTGGACGCGGATGTTTCCCGTGAAACATCGTCCCCGGATTACAGTGGCGAGGAAGGCCTGGTCCAGGTTCCGGGCGCGACGTTCGCCGAGCTTCCCATTGATTCCATTCACCCCAACCGTAAGCAGCCGCGGTCCGTCTTCGATGAAGACGACATGGCCGAACTGGTGCATTCCATCAGGGAAATCGGCGTGCTCCAGCCGATTGTTGTTCGCCCCTCGCTCGAGTCGGATGCGGAACACCCCTACGAACTTGTTATGGGTGAACGTCGCTGGCGTGCATCACGTGAAGCCGGACTATCCTCGGTGCCGGCCATCATCCGGTCTACACAGGATGTCGATCTCCTCCGTGACGCCCTCCTGGAGAACCTGCACCGAAGCCAGCTGAACCCGCTGGAAGAAGCTGCGGCTTACCAGCAGCTTCTGGATGACTTCGGCTGCTCCCACGAAGAACTCGCAGACCGCATCGGACGCTCCCGGCCGCAGGTAACCAATACCCTGCGGTTGATGAAGCTTCCTCCGCTGGTTCAGCGCCGGCTGGCGGCCGGAGTTCTGTCAGCTGGCCACGCACGCGCGTTGCTCGGGCTGGGAGATCCGGCGGAGATGGAAAAGCTGGCGCAGAAGATCGTAGCCGAGGGCCTTTCCGTTCGCGCCACGGAAGAGATCGTTTCGCTGGCCGACGGCCTGCGGAAGCCGGCAAAGACTTCGAAGCCGAAGATCGGTGCACGCCACGAACGGCTGGACTACCTGGCAACGTCTCTGGCTGACCGCCTGGACACCAACGTCAAGATCACCCTTGGAGCACGGAAGGGCAAGGTCAGCATCGAATTCGCGAGCGTGGATGACCTGAATCGGATTATGGGCGTCCTCTCCTCACCCGCGGAGTAGTTCTTAGCGCGGCAAGGCTCCTCAAGGGCCGGTGTTTCACGTGAAACACCGGCCCTTTTTGCTGACCGTGGAACGATCGTATGCAGGCATATCGGGATCGGCAGTCGGCGTGGAAGCTGCCCGTGGAATGAACCTGCAACCGCCGGCCGCTGAGCCAGGCTTCCTAACCGTGGGCAGCCGGATTCTTGCGACGCCGTCAGTCATGATGTGCGAGACGAATGCGCGATCGGTGGGTATTCGTCGCTTACCCAAGCTGCGTGTAACGCGCATAGATACAGAGGGAGGTATCTGCGTATCGCGGGGGTCAGAGTCGGAGCCAGAGCCAGAGCCAGAGCCAGGGCTAGAGCTAGAGCCAGCGGCAGCGTCCTGGCCTTTGGTGTTTCACGTGAAACGTGACTTGTTGAGCCGCGGATTCTTGGAGCGTGTCTCCGCCGATCGCTTACATACTCGAATCCGTCACTACGCAGACAGATCCTCGAATCGGTCACTACCCAGGCACATCCTCGATACCGTCACTGATTAGGGACAGCGATTGAGGCTGGGTTTCACGTGAAACCTAGCTGCCGTTGAGTCGGCACTACGATTTCCAAGTCACGGGCCGACATAGGCGTATCGAGTCAGGCTGCCTGTAGCAACCGAGACGAGGCCGTTCGGGGTGAGCATACTTCCGTTGAAATGACAGCATTGCTTGCGTTCGGGTCCGGTCAGTAGAGCCGCCTTGAGAGCTGCTCGCCGGATCACGACGCACCCGCGGGTTGATTTGTGGCGGTACGAGCGGTGGACTAGGGTTCGGCTGGATGACAAGAGCGGGTCGTGACTGTGCAGCCTCAGGTGACATTAGCTTCGCCGCGTCCGCCTATGCTCCTTGGCTCGAACGGGCACATGGCCCGGAGCCGCTAATAAGCCGTCGGTGTTTCACGTGAAACCACGCATTTGCTGCCTGTAAGAATGTCACACCCGATAATTGCAGCGGCTCTAAGGGTCGGCGGTGCAGTGCCTGGCGATGAGTCAGGTCGGGTGGCGCCTAGCCGGCGTGCGTTGTGGATAGTTCGAACGGCCATTATTGGTGTCTAACGGGTGCCATGCACTCCGTTACAGGTCCAAGGAGACAGGCTATCCACCACACCGCGCTTGGTGTCGGGTCCTGGATACGAGGCATGGAGCCCGGAGAAATACACGAATACCGGTCGCTTTTCGAGCCTAGCCCGGGTGTAGCGCGCCGGACATTGATTTGGTCTAGGAGTCTGGCATGGTTCGATTGCTCGTACACACTTAGCGCAGGTAGAGAATAGCCGTGGGAGGTTTCACGTGAAACAGCGTACAAAGACGGCAACCAGGGAGCTGGTTATGCGCAGGCTTCGTGCAACGTGCGGATACGGCGGAGCTCAAACACAGCCGGACGTGCCGGGTGCGGCGCACGAGTACGCCCCACCTCGCAGCACGGGCTATCCTCGGATTCTTAGAACAACGCTCACCGGGTAGCGGTGTTTCACGTGAAACCAGATCATTCATACCTTAGAGGTGATCCCTTCCCTAGGCCTGTACGCGGCAAAGAAGGCGAGGCATTTGCGCGGGGAAGTGTAGGGCTACAGACGGCCATAGGCGCGATGTGAGCGGCCAGGGGCGCCTGTCATGGGCTGCCCCGTACTCCGGCGGGCTTCTGCCCTCCTGCCGGGCCGTGAGCGAGCTGGCCTGCTACCGGCACAGCAGGTTCCCCATCAATATCCGTTTGCCGTGGGTGGCGGGCTCGTGGGCCAGAACGCGCACAGGTGCCACCGATGCCGCCTCCCGCATCACTGCCGGGTATGCAGATGTGTGAGCGATACCTAGTGTTCGCGATGGAAGGCCTGCGA
Organism: Arthrobacter sp. zg-Y895; assembly: GCF_020731025.1. Lineage (NCBI taxonomy): Bacteria > Bacillati > Actinomycetota > Actinomycetes > Micrococcales > Micrococcaceae > Arthrobacter > Arthrobacter sp. zg-Y895. Next base: position 801,683 of record NZ_JAJFZY010000003.1, on the reverse strand, counting down.
CCTAACGTCTGCATCTAGACCGGATTTGCACAGGCTCTGCCAAACGGAAGTTGCGAAGCCACGGTAGGAGACAACTAAACGCCGCTGCCTCAGAGAACCCATCTGCGAAAAGAAGACGGAGATAGAACCGAGCCAAGGTCGACAGCGGGCATGTCGCCTCCATGGAGACGGGTCCGTACCGTTCCAAACCATGCCCACTTGGAAATACCGCAGCGGAAACCGCCGCTGGGGGTAAACGCCGGCCCCGGAGTAGTCCAGCAGCTGCGTCAGCCCAGCGCCAGGAGCATGTGCGGATTTTTGGTAACGCCGCCCAAAGGGCCATTCTCAGGGGAGCGCGCGATGCACTTGTCGTGCAAAACCGCGCGTGCGGCCGTCGATTGCCAGCCGCTCCTGTGGTACGTCCAGCGGCCGTCCGTCCCCGGGTGAGCGTCTCATCCGCCCGGCCCGGGTGTCTCCCGCGGGGTGAGGGACCCCCAGTGGACGCTCTGGGTGTTCTTCATCCACCCTGATGGACCGAGGCCATCGGTCAGTAGCCGGCAGGTACATCGAACGAATAGCGCGTAGCTGCAACGCTGCTTGTCCTGGAGGAACAGAAATGCAGGCTGCGCGCGAGAACCAAATATGCTTCAACACCGAACACCGAGCACTGGGCGCCGGCCACTGGGCCACTGGGCCCTATGCCCTATGCCCTAGGCCCTGGGACACCGAGCACCGGCCACTGGGCCCTAGGCCCTGGGCTCCGAGCACCGAGCACCGAGCACCGCCCGGCAGCCCGTCGGCCAGGGCCCGGCAGCCCGTCGGCCAGGACCGCCCTCGGCGTCGTGTTTCACGTGAAACGCGACGCCGAACTCAGCTCGGGATCAGGGTCGCAGGAACCTATAAACGCCTATGAGGCGGAAGGGGAGGTCGGTGCTGGCTGTTCGTCGGGTAGCTTCCTCATCGTTCGCAGGGGCGACAGGGTGACCGGCAGGAAGGCCACACAGGCCGCTGCCGCCGCGATCCACAGTGCTGCCTCAGCTCCGTATAGCTGACCGAGCAGGCCTCCTATCAGCGCGCCGACGGGCTGGGTACCCCAGACCAGGAAACGCATGGTGGCGTTCATGCGCCCAAGCAGGCGGTCGGGCGTCAGTCTTTGCCGGAAGCTCACCTGCGTGACGTTGTAAACGACCATGCCGAAGCTGGCCACAGCCAGTCCAGCCGCGCCGAGCCAAACCGACCATTCACCCCCCGCTGCAGGCATCAAGAGCGCAAAAGGTGCTGTCGCCGCCACGGACCAACAAATGGCAGGCCCTTCACCCAGCCACAGTGTTACCCGCCGAGTTGCCAGGGCGCCGGCAAGGCCGCCCACACCGAGGACCGAAAAGACAATGCCGAGGTGGTGTGCGCCCAGCCCGAGGTCTCTCGGAAGGAAGAACACCAGCATCGCCATATAGGCCGCGAAAGCCAGGTTGAACAACGCGGTGGACCCGGCAATCGCCCGCAGCAACGGGTTACCTAGAACGAAACGCAGGCCCTCTGCGATGTCCGTGCCCAGCCGGGATCCCGGTACCGGCTCCGGCTTGGGCTGAAGGTGCCGCATGCGCCCGACAAACAGTGCGGACAATCCCATCGCGATTGCATCCAAGGCGAGGGCAACGGGTGCCGTCAGCCACGCAATCAGTTGGCCTGCTGCGACAGGACCCGCGAGTTGGGCAACTGAGTGCACCGTTTCCAACTTGGCATTTCCTTCAATCAAATGGTCACGCCCGATAAGGCGCGGCAGAAAGCTCTGGTAAGCGACGTCAAAGAAGACGCTGAAGACGCCGATGAGCAGCGCCACGGCGTAGAGCTGCCAGACCGTCAGCACCCCGAGCCACCAGGCGAGGGGAACAGTGAGCAGGACCGCCGCCCGAATCAGGTCCGAAGAGATGAGCACTGAGCGGTACCGCATCCGATCGACCCAGACTCCTGCGGGCAGGCCAATCAACAGGAACGCAGCGGTGCTCAGGGCCGAAAGCAGCCCCACTTCGAACTCACTGGCTGTCAGCGTCACCACTGCTACGAGTGGCAGCGCGAGACTCGATACCTGCTGGCCTAGCTGGCTCAGGGAAGTGGAATAGAACAGAAATCGGAAGTCACGGTCCCGTAGGACACCGCCAGGTACCGTCGCTCCTGGGCCATCTTCAGTCGTCATGCGGTTGACTCTGGTCAATCGATTGGTGTTTGTCAATAGGCCCTCTGGTATTCTGCACACATGACAGAGGAGAGCGGCCAGGTCCCTCGGCGGTCAGCAAGTGAGGAAGAGGCGAAAGCCCTTGCCTCGGCAATGCGTATCCGCATTTTGCGCCTCTGCCTGAAAGAGCAGCTGACCAACAAGGAAATTGCGACCATGCTCGCCGCCAACCCGGCGACAGTGCTCTATCACGTCCGCAAGCTGGTCTCGGCCGGCTTCCTCGAACCCCAAGAGGCGCGGTCCGGACCGAGTGGCGCATATGAGATCCCCTACCGTGCCACGGGGAAGTCGTGGCGGTTGAATCTCGATGGCCGGGATCTCCGCTTGCGAGGCGCAATGATCGGCGCGTTCGTATCCGAGGTCGGACAGCTCCCTGCGTCGGAACAGGTCGGAATCTCCCGGCTGGGTGTACGCCTAACGGAAGAAGGACATGCCCGGCTTCTAGAACGTGTCCAGGATCTGTTGGATGAGTTCGAAGCCGAAGAACCTCCCGAGGGCAGCATCCACTACTCGGTTTTTATGGCCATCCATCCTGACCAGCACCCGGTGCCGAACCCGGGAAAAACCAGTGAGGGCAACTCCTGACGGTTTAGCCAGGCCGTATTCGACGACGGCGCCAGGCTGCGTGGCGGGAGAAAGCGTGTTGTTTCACGTGAAACGGATTAGGCGATTGACTGCAGGTGTTCGACTGCGTCGATAAAAGGCTGAAGCGGCGGGGTGAAATAAATCGCGCCGGCAAGGCCGCCGTTGCGCAGGGTCGCCCCGATGTGCACCGGAGGTACGAGGCGGTGCCCCGCGATGGCGGCAGCATCCATACCCCAGGGGACCCCCCGCCCGCCCAGTGCCGGAATCCGCAGCGTCGGATGCTCCGACGACGCAACCGCATACAGGGAGCTGGTCAGTTCCATCATTTGCGCCGGAGTCCCGATGGAGACCGGACTCAGGGCGGGAGCCGCCGCCGCAGCGGCGCCGCCCAGTCCCAGCGTTTCCATGATCAAGCTGTCACCACCGCTGTACCCCAGATCGGCGCGCGTCCAGGGCGGCATGATTCTTCCGGGAAACCCGGAGATCGGCGGTAGGGGTGCCCGGAACCACTGGCCCGGTACGCCGGAAACCCTAACCGCGAACTCCTTCTCGTTCATCGCCATGGCCGTGACGATTGAGCTCCCCGGAATTGAATCTGCTGTGTCCGCAATAACCTTTGCGGCTGCCATCGCGACGTGCAGGAAATGGAATTCCGCTGTGTCGAGGTATGCCAGCAACGCCGCGGTCTCCGGGGCATTGCCCGGAAGATGGAGGAGGCGTTCCAAGACGGCGTTCCGGAACAGCAGCCCGGCAGCGGTCTGCCTGCCGTGCAGTTCATCGCCCATGGCCAGCGCCTGAGCCATGATCGGCAGGAGCGGTATCGGAGATTCACGGAGGATCTGCGCCAAGGCCGGCGCCACCTGGTCCCTGATGCGGGCCAGATTGCCGTTGACCGCTGGCCCCTGGGATCCGAACGTAAGCGCCTGAGTCCCCGGACCTTCATTCATCCTGCAGGTAGCGGTGCGTCCGGACAGACGGTCCCGTACAACCAGTACGGGCATCGAGGCGGAGCAAACGCCCGTAAGCGAACCTACGCCACCGTACTCGTGACAGGAGGCCGGCCGGATCGCGCCGGAGCTGAGCAAGCCGTCAGCCTCTGCCTCAGTGGCAGCAAGCCCTTCGAATACAGCCGCGCCGACAACCGCCAAGCGTTGGCAACCCGTGTAATCCTGCCACCGCATCAGCGGGCCCGAGACGAGGATGATGTCCTTGGCCATGCCCGGGACTGCCTCCAGGGCCGGAAGTACGTCGATCAACTCGGGCTCCGCGGAGAGCATTGCCGCGACAGCTGCTTCGTTGGCAGAGAGGCGGGAAGCGTCCCTTGTCGTCGTCGTCATACTACTTCCGTCGCCATGGCATTCCCCCGGACCGTCATGCCAGAAGCATGGCATACGACACGGTACGTTGGTGCGATGAACGATGGAGGCCCGCACAGCGTCCCCGGCGCCGTCGCCCGGGCCTACGACGTCGTCGCCCGGACGTACGCGGAGCTGATCCCCACTGCCGGCAGGGATGGAGACCCGGAGGACGAGCGGGACTTGGCGATGGTGCGCAGGTTTGCCGGTTCGCTGCCGTCCGGGGCAGCCGTCCTGGATGCGGGGTGCGGAGCCGGCCGAATGATCACCTATCTCGACACCCTGGCGCCGCTGGCTGTCGAAGGGTGCGACATTTCGGTAGGCATGGTCCGGCAGGCCCGGAAGGCACATCCGCAACGGCAGTTTGCAGTCACGGCGATGTCCTCGTTGCCCTACGGTGACAGGTCATTTCACGGGGTGCTGGCCTGGTATTCGATTATCCATACCCCGCCTGCGGGGCTACCGGCGGTTTTCGCTGAGTTTCAACGGATCCTGCGTCCCGGCGGCCGTCTCCTGTTGGGTTTTCAGGCGGGAACGGGTTCCCGTCAAATAACAAACGCCTACGGGCATGACGTGGAACTCACGGCCTACCTCCACGACATCCGGGAAACAGCCGCGCTGCTGGAGGGCGCGGGTTTCCAGGTTTGTGAGTACCTGTTCCGCGCCCCGACAGCTGCGGAACGCTCTGCTCAGGGCTTCATCAGGGCCAGGAAAGCCGAAGAACTGACTAGAGGCCGGAAACCCGTCTGGTAGCCGGCTCTTCCGTCGGGTTGAACTTCAGCACATCGTCCAAAGCCAGGGTGCCCGTGGGCTGGTCCTCCTCCTCGAGGAGGTACAGGCGCTGGATACCAATCACGATTGAATCGGCAACCGTCTGGCGGAATACCGGATCGGCGAGGCGCTCAGCGTCGTGCGCATTGCTGAGGTAGCCCAGATCGAGTCCCACGGACGGTACGCCGGGCACCTTGAGGGTGTCCCAGGTCCGCGCGTGGACGCCCAGATTGTCCAAGTCGGTACGGGCACCCAGTTCCTTCAAAAGCAGGACGGCGGCCCGGTGGCCGATGGGGGAGCGTGCCTCACCGGTACCCGGCAGGCCCCAGTAGTAGGCCGCCATGCCGGAGGCGGCCTGCTGGTCCAGCCAGTCACAGTGGATATCCAGGTTCAGGCTGGGCACGTTCCGGCGTGATCCCGATTCGGTGGCAGCACCGCTTTGCTGCGGAACCAGCCGGGCACCGAATTCACGCAGGATGCGTTCCACGCGCCCGGCGATGTCCGTGGTGACCAGCAGTTCGGTCAGCGGCTCCCCGCTGAGCCGCTCGACGCCGTGCGGGGACACCAGCCGCGCGCGGCCGATGTTCACGGAAATAACGCGTCCGCGCAGGGCCGCGGTGGAGCGGTCCAGCCGTTCGTAGTCGCGCAGGGCGAAAGCCTGGCTGGGCGAAATGGCGCGGTTCACCCGGGACATGGACCGCATGGTGTCGGCGTCGCACACACCGGTGCCGGGCAGCCCGAGGTTCTGCTGCAGCTCGGCCACTGCGTAGCGGGTACGCACCCCGAAACTCCCGTCGATGTGACCGTAGTAGAACCCCAGGTGGGACAGGTGGCGCTGGAGCTCGGCGACGTCGTCGCCCCGCAGCTGCCCGCCCTCAACATAGTTCAGCGTCCGGTCTCCAAAGCGGAACTGCGCTTCGGACAAAGCCCGCTGGGTGTCCGGGCCGGCAACGCCGTCGACAATCAGGCCTCGGCTCTGCTGGAAGGCGCGGACCGCAGCGTCAACGTGGTCATCGAAAATGGTCGGATCGTTTACGGCGTCCGGTGCCAGGTAGGACAGGGTGACACCGGCGCGCAGCAACGCTTCACGAAGCGCCACCACACGCCGGCTGGCATCCAGCCTCCGCAGGCTTTCACCATGCACACTCATTGCTGTTTACTTCAGGAAGGCCGCGAATTCCTGCTCCAGGACCTGCTTCGGCTTGGCGCCGATGGAAGTCGCCGCAACCTCACCGCCCTGGAACACGTAAACCGCCGGGATGGAAGTGATGCCGTACTGAGCGGCGATCGCGGGGTTTTCATCCACGTTCACCTTCACTACATCCACCTTGTCGCTGTACTGGGCGGCAATGTCGTCGAGGATGGGGGACAGCATGCGGCACGGGCCGCACCATTCAGCCCAGAAGTCCACGATTACGGGCTTGTCCGCGGCCAGGACATCGGTACCGAAAGAAGCATCGGTTACTGCTTTTGCACTGCTCATTTTTTGCTCTCCTAAGCGAGGAACGGAATTAGAGGGCTGCGTGTTCGGAAACAGCCTCTGACGGCGGGGTGGGGACCTCCGCCGCAGTGGAGACGGAATCGCCCAGATCGGCGAGGTAGTGTTCGACGTCGACGGCGGCCACACAGCCGGAGCCGGAGGCGGTGATGGCCTGCCGGTAAGTCGGATCGATGACGTCGCCGGCCGCGAAGACGCCCGGAAGGGACGTCTTGGAGGTGCGTCCGAGGACGGCGATCGTGCCCTCCTCGGTGAGTTCAAGCTGGCCGCGGACCAGGTCCACCCGGGGGTCGTTGCCGATGGCCACGAACACACCCGTGACGGGAAGCTCGGATTCGGAGCCGTCCTTGGTGCTGCGCAGCACCAGGCCGGTGACCTTGTCCTCGCCGCGGATGGCGGCTACTTCCGAATCCCAGGCGAAGCGGATCTTCTCGTGGGAAAGGGCCCGCTCCTGCATGATCTTGGAGGCCCGCAGGCTGTCGCGGCGGTGCACCACGGTTACCGAGGAAGCGAACTTGGTCAGGAACAGCGCTTCCTCCAGAGCGGAGTCGCCACCGCCGATGACGGCGATGTCCTGGCCCTTGAAGAAGAAGCCGTCGCAGGTTGCACACCAGCTGACACCGCGGCCGGAAAGGCGCTTCTCGTCCGGCAGTCCCAGTTCACGGTAGGCGGACCCGGTGGAGATGATGACTGCGCGGGCGCGGAAGGTTTCGCCCGTGCCGATAGTCACCGTTTTGATGTCGCCGGCGAGGTCCACCTCGGTGACGTCCTCGAAAAGGATTTCAGTGCCGAAACGGGCGGCCTGCTTTTCGAAGTTGGCCATCAGGTCCGGCCCCATGACGCCTTCGGGGAAGCCGGGGAAGTTCTCCACATCGGTGGTGTTCATCAGCTCCCCACCGGCGGTGACGGAGCTCGCAATCAGGAGCGGCTTCAGATTGGCACGTGCCGCGTAAACGGCCGCCGTGTATCCGGAAGGGCCGGAACCGACGATGATGACCTCGCGGACGTCGCCGGCAGCAGCGGCGCCGTCGGTGGCAACGGAGTTTGCGGTGCTCACTGGGGGGTGTTCCTCTTCCTTGTTGAACTACAGGGTCTAACTAAAAATACGGACCGATCCGAAAGGACCGATTCCTAAGTGGATCACCCGGCACAACGGATACCGGGTCCAGCTTATTCCGGCAGCCCAGCTCTGGACATGCACATCACAGCCGGGCGGCAGGTCCGGAACGTAGAAGTCAGGACACGCCGATTTCGGCGATCTTGAGTCCCCACGGGTATGCAGCCTGGACCCCGTTAAGGCGGGGCAGCTGCGTGAAGTTGACGATCACGTAGCGGGCAGAGGCAGCCTGGCCGTCCGTCTTCGGCACCGGAATGCTGGTGGTGGGACCGGTAAAGCCGCTCTGGGCAACGGACGTCGCACCCTCCAGGTCCGGAGTGTCGTTGAGCATTACGGAGAAGCTGCCGCCCGTGCCGTTCAGCTGGGTGATATTGACCTCATTGACCGCCGAATCGGCGCCCAGGTCGACCACCAAGGCCAGGCTGGGAGCGAGCCCGCCGAACGTGTCGCTGGCGTAGACATAGCTGGACCAGTACGAGGACGGGTTGCCGTCGATGATCTGCGGCAGGGCGCCGTCGTTGGCGGAATCAAGCTGCGGATTGCCTGGAACCAGACGCGTGATGCCGGCGATCTCGGGTGCCGGTGCAGGTGCGGCGGCGTCCGCGCTCGGGGCGGCCTGTGCAGCCTCCTGCGTGGGTGAGGTGGATGCGCCGGCTTCCGGGTCGGATCCGAACATGTCGCCCATTTTGCCCAGCTGGGAAACTGCGAGCACCACTGCGAGGACAAGCACGAGGCTCAGGACCGCCCCGATAAGCACGCGGCCGGACTTGCGGTTCGGCTTCTCCTCGGCGCTGTCCTCTTCGTAGTCGTCGTCCGGATCGCCGTACGCGTAGCCGTCATCGTCGTAGCTGCCTGCCGCCAGTGCGGACTTGGGGAAGGTCGACGCAGAGCGGGAGTTCCGTTCCGGAACCGGTGCCGCCTGGGGCTCGTCATCTTCCCACTTGGTGACCTTGGCGGGCCGGGCTTCGGCGGCCGACTGCTTGGGTCGGGTAGTGGGAGCCGGGGGAACGTTGGCACCGCCGGTGGCGGCCTCGGCCGGAGCGTCGGCGGCCTCGCCGAACTGAAGATCCCGCGCGGCCGCAGCGGCCCCGGCTCCGGTTCCGGCGGCCCCGGCCCCGGCTCCGGCAGCAGCAGCGTTGCGTCCGAACCGGGGGAGCTTGGGCTTGTGCGCCCCGGAGAGCAGCGGCTTGCGCGGCTCCCGCTCCTCATGTTCGACGTAGCGGTCTTCTTCGACGGTTTCCGGTTCGCGGGAGCGGGGCATGCCGAAGATTTCCGAGCCCAGGGTGTCGGTGAAGAAAGGCTCGACGTAGGGGGCATCCCGCTCAATCACGAGATCCAGGAGATCCGCTGCGCTGGCGGTATTCGTGACCAGGTACGTGCGGCCGTCACTGACGCCCAAATCCAGCACCTGGACATTGCCATGGCGTTCACCGGTGGCGATTTCGCGGGCGCTTGCCGAGACCTGGCTGGCATTCATGGGGGCGGCTACGAGGATGCTGACGGAACGGTTCAGGACCTGGTCCACACCATCGAGCACCATGTCCTGCTCAGCTGAAGCGAGTACAAGGGCTGTCACCTTGTAACGTCCGCCCAGTACTGAACCGACGTCTACGGACTGTGGCACGTGTTCCTCCCATGAAAACGGCAATAAGACTGCGTCAGGCTTATCTGACATTGCGTACTCGGATGTTCGTTCACGGACACGGAACACGGCCGGCTGCCGCAGTCCTGAACTGCCTGCTTTGTTCCCATGCTACCCGTGCCGAAAGCAGAATGCCGGAAGCGGCACTTTAGGCAGTCCGCCGGAGTTTGGCAAGGAGCGGTGCCAGGAACGCGTCCAGCTCGGAGACCTTAAGAACCCGCAGCATGAAGTAGTACGCCACGGCCATCAGGGCGCCGCAGACCACCAGGACCACTGTGGCGGAAGGCACCGACTGCCAGGCAAAGCCATCGGCCGAGTACCCGCCCAGCAGGGCCAGGGCGGCCGAGCCGACGGCGCCAGCCGCCAAAGCGGCAACCACCAGCCGGACGTGGACGTCGAAGACCCGGGCTCCACCGTAATCGCCGAGGCTGCGGCGGAGGAAAATGTGGCTGAGCACGACGGCCGCGACGTTGCCCAGGGAATAGGCAATTGCCAGGGCGAAGATGATCTGGTCTGCCGGCAGGGTGGCTGCCCCCAGGGCCAGCGCGATGCCGAAGGCCGAAAGAACCAGCTGCATAACGAGCGGGGTCTTCGCGTCCTCGTTGGCATAGAAGGCACGGTTCATCAGGAAGGTGGCACTGAGGAAGGGTGCGGTGATCGCCAGCAGCACCAGCACCTGGGCCTGCAGCGCGGCGGAAACATTCGATCCGCCGCTGAACCAGATGCTGATCGGTCCGGCCAGGACAATCAGCACCGCAGAGCAAAAGACAGTGGCCACCCCGATGGCCCGCAGCCCCTGCGAAAGGGTCTCCCGGACGCCGTCGTAGTTTTTCTCCGCATAAGCGTGGGACATCTGGTTGAAGAGCACCGTGGCGAGGGACAACGTGATGACCGAGTGCGGAATGATGTACAGCATCGACGCCGTTTCCAGGTTCATCTGTCCGGCAATCTCACGGCCCATGGCCTGGTATTCGGGCCGGGCTTCCGAGGCGATCGTGGCCACGGCTGTGTAGACCAGGTAAGCGCCGTTGCCCACGAGCATGGTGATGATGGTCCACTTGGCCACCTTCCCGGTTTCCCGCAGGCCCACCCCGCGAAGCCCGAACGAGGGCCGCAGCCCCAGGCCCAGGCGGCGCAGCGGGACCAGCAGGACCACTGCCTGCATCACAATGCCGAGGGTGGTGCTCCCGGCCAGGATGAGGGTGGCCTGCGAAGTCCAGTTCTCCGGGGAGAACGACGACGTCTCCTCCCTGCCGATGAACGTAATGAAGATGAGCAGGCCGGCGATCGCGATGATGTTGTTGACCACGGGCGCCCACATATAGGCGCCGAACCTGCCGTTGGCGTTGAGGATCTGCCCGATCACCGCGTAGGCGCCGTAGAAGAAAATCTGCGGGAAAAGCCAGTAGGCAAAGGTGGTCGCCAGTGTCAGCTGGTCCGGGCCCAGCGACAAGACCGTGGACAGGATCACGGGTGCCGCGAGCGTGGCCACGAGCGCTATGCCGGCCAGCACGAGGAGGCAGAGGGTGAGGATCCGGGAAACGTACTCGGCGCCCCGGTCCGGCCGCTTGCTCGCCTTGATGATCTGCGGGACCAGCACTGCGTTGAAGACACCGCCGGCCACCATCAGGTAGATAAAGTTCGGCAGCACGTTCGCTGAGCTGAAGATATCGGTGACCAGTCCGGTGCTGCCGATGGCGATTGCCAACAGGGCGGTGCGGACCAGTCCAAGGACACGGGACACCAGGGTTCCCGATGCCATCACAACACTCGAACGCGTAGTACTGGGGGCTATGTTCTTTTCGGCCATCGTGACCCTATGTTCTCACCTCAGGTCCGGATTGCCTCAAACGGCGCTGCGCACCGGGGGACTCACAGGTAGCGGGGGAGGATCTCGCGGGCGAGGTCCGCGATGCGGCGCTCGTTGGGGAAGGAGAGCCTCCGGCCGAGCTCCGCCAGCGGAACCCAGGCGACGTCCACAGCTTCGTGGTCCGGATCGTTTTCGATGGTCAGGTGCCCGCCGCAGGCTTCCAGGAGGAAGTGGTGGACCGTCTTATGCACCCGGTGCCCGCTGACCGTAAACCAGTAATCGATGCTGCCCAGGGCCGTCAGGATGCGGCCGTCAATGCCCGTTTCCTCCGCGATTTCGCGGATGGCTGCAGCCTGGTTGTCTTCGTCGTTTTCCGGGTGGCCCTTCGGAAGGCACCATTCCAGCCGGCCGCCGCGGTTCAGGCGGGCAATAATCGCCACGTGCAACTGCTCCGTTGAGGTGTCGACCACAATCCCGCCGGCCGAGACCTCCTCCACCGTGGGGAGGGGGGTATGTACCGAATGCGCACCGGCGCCGCCCATTGACGCAGTCAACGGGGTCCGCTTGGGGGCGCTCGGTACGGGATGGGCCATACTCCCACTGTAACGATCTTTGCCGGGGGATGATGACTGTTGTGCGGGCTGCCGGAGAGGAAGCGGGAACCCTCGGCGTGTCCGCCCTCCGGCTCCCGCCCCTTGTCGGCCTTCACCGTTTTATCTGGCAGGCTTAAAGCACTATGGTGCACCTTTTTGATAGTTCGGCCTTGAAGTCCCCGTTACCCGAGGTGATCCCGGAACTCGGGGCGCGTTTCGAGGATGCCGGGTACGAGCTTTCGCTCGTTGGCGGCCCCGTCCGCGACCTGTTCCTGGGGAGGGTCTCCCCGGATCTGGATTTCACCACCAACGCGCGCCCGGACGACATCATCCGGATCATCAAGGGCTGGGCCGACACCTACTGGGAGATCGGCCGGGAGTTCGGCACCATCGGGATGCGCAAGGACGGCTTCCAGGTGGAGGTCACCACCTACCGTGCCGATGCCTATGATCCCGACTCCCGCAAGCCCGCCGTGGCTTTCGGCGACAAGCTTGAAGACGATCTGTTCCGCCGTGACTTCACCATGAACGCGATGGCGCTGCGGCTGCCGTCGATGGAACTGGTGGATCCCTTTGGCGGAGCCCGCGACCTGCATGCCGGTATGGTGCGTACCCCCGGTGCGCCGTCGACGTCGTTCTCCGACGATCCGCTGCGCATGATGCGGGCCGCGCGCTTCGCCTCCCAGCTGGGGGTTGAAGTGGCGCCGGACGTTTTTGAAGCGATGCGGGACATGGCCGGACGGATCGAAATCATCTCCGCCGAACGGGTCCGGGACGAATTGACCAAGCTGATCTGCGGCAAGGCGCCGTGGACCGGCGTGAACCTGCTCGTGGAGAGCGGCCTGGCCGACCACGTGCTGCCCGAGGTGTCGGCGCTGCGCCTCGAGATTGACGAGCACCACCGGCACAAGGATGTGTACCAGCACTCGCTGACGGTCCTCCGCCAGGCGTGCGAACTGGAAACCGGCAGCGACGGTCCGGTGCCGGCACCGGATTTCGTGCTGCGATTCGCGGCCCTGATGCACGACGTCGGAAAACCCTCCACGCGCCGTTTTGAGTCAACCGGGTCCGTGAGCTTCCTGCACCACGACGCCGTCGGCGCCAAGCTGACCGCGAAGCGGATGAAGGCCCTGCGGTTCGACAATGACACCATCAAGGCCGTGGCCCGGCTGGTGGAACTGCACATGCGCTTCTACGGGTACGGCGATGCAGGCTGGACCGACTCGGCAGTGCGCCGCTACGTGAACGACGCCGGTCCGCTGCTGCAGCGGCTGCACCGGCTCACGCGTTCCGATGTCACCACCCGCAACCGCCGCAAGGCCGAGCGGCTGGCCTTCGCCTACGACGATTTGGAGCAGCGCATTGCTGCCCTGGCCGAGCAGGAAGAGCTGGCAGCGATCCGTCCGGACCTGGACGGCGAACAGATCATGGCCCTGCTGCAGATCCGTCCCGGGCCGGTGGTGGGCCGCGCGTACCGGTTCCTGCTGGAGGAACGGATGGAAAACGGTCCGCGGAGCGAGGCTGAAACAGCGGAGCTGCTCCGCGCCTGGTGGGCGGAACAGCCCGAGAACCAGATTGCTGCCGCTGGCACAGCACCTGATACAACGGAAACGGAACCCCAGCGGGAACCGGAAGCATCAGGGACGAATGTGAAGGACAGCGAAAAATGAGCAACGGGGAAAACTTCGGACCGGCAGTTCCGGACCTGACTCCGTCCGGAACCCGGCTGCCCCGTCTCTGGCTGCTGCGCCACGGGGAAACCGAATGGTCCCGGGAAGGCAACTACACCGGCCTGACGGATATCCCCCTTACGGCCGAGGGCGAGGCCCAGGCTGAGGCCGCGCGGGACAAGATCGGTCCGGTGACCTTTGACCGGGTCCTGACCTCTCCGCTGATCCGTGCCCGCCGCACCGCCGAGCTGGTGGGCTACCCCGACGCCGAGGTGGTTCCGCACGCCCACGAGTGGGACTACGGCGACAACGAGGGCCGCAACAGCCGGCAGGTCCGTGCCGAGAATCCCGGCTACCTGATCTGGAAGGACGGCGTGCCCAACGGGGAGACCCTGGCGCAGGTTGCCGCACGGGCCGACCTCATCATCTCCTCCGTGCAGGCCGGCTGCGGCACCGAAATGGACCGCGACCCCGAGGCGACGCCGGTGGAGAAGGTCCTGCTCGTCGCGCACGGCCATTTCCTGCGTATCCTGGCGGCCCGCTGGCTCGGCCTTGCCCCGGAGATGGGCCGGCACTTTGCGCTCAGCACCGCAGCGGTCTGCACCCTCGGCTGGGACAAACACACGCCCGCCGTTGTCGGCTGGAACCTCTAGTACCGCGATACGGCCCTGCCCGCACGACCCTGGAATAAAAGTTTTTTGGGGAATTTGGCGAAAGTGCTTGGCAGGGCTGTGAACTCTGTTGTACCTTTCTTTTGCGGGCACATTAATTGTCCACAATAGACCGAACTGGATTCCCCGCTTAGGCAGCTGCTTCTGCAGCCCTGGGTCAGGGCCCAGTACCCCGGGTACCGCGAACAGGAGGTGGAGATTGATGAACACTAATGGAATTCACATCGTAGTTACCGGTGGCAACACCGGCGGCAATCTCCGGCCGTCCTTCCGGAACCCGCAGGTACCGCCTTCGGTCCTCTCCGGTCGGCCCGAAGCCGCTTCCCGGTTTACCGTGACTGCCAGCTGGCCGGCCGTTTCAGCGTAAACGCTGCCGGCCCGGCAAGCCGTCCACGCCACCGGGGCAAGCACCGCGCACTCCCGTTCGACTCCACGCGCTCTTTCAGCACCCCTCTTTTCCCAGGGAAGTTGGCGGAACCCGCGTATCGGGTGTGTGCGGAACTGCAGCCGGAATTCCCCAATGAAAGACATTGCCACGTCATGGTCGGGTATTTCCCGCAAATCGCCTTGACGCCGCTTTAACGTCCTTGATTGGCTTCCTGCGTCATTTCGACGTCCTTTTATCCGCTTATTCTTTAGCGCCCTTTTTTGCGCCTTCCTGTCGGAGCTTCCAATGCCTGAATTGTCCCTGCCTAATACCACTCTGCCCAAAAACAACCAACCCGGCCCCCGGACCGGGCTCCAGGCCAGGCTGCCCAATGATGCCGCCGGCAGCGACGAGCCGCTGCTGCCCCGTGCCCGGCCCCCGGAACAAGCCGCCCCTGTCCTGCGACGCGCCGCCAAGGGGGTGTACACAATGCTCAAGCGCCTGCGGAGCTCCTTTCTCCGTTCCAACGCCGTCCACCAAGCCCGGATGGACGCGGCCCTGACCGGCGAACAGGGTCACCTGCTGATGCACTACTTCAATTCCGTCAAGTAATCGAAGGTCCCGCCCGGACCCCTTCAACCGTCACTGCCCGGCACCTCTCTTGGGATGCCGGGCAGTGCCGTGCCCGGCATCCGGAGGCGAGGGGACGAACGTGTTCTGGCTGACAGGAAACAAAGCTCGAGCCCGTGGCGTTATAAAGTCGATAGAGAAGATAACGGTCAGGAAGGGAGCGAAGTGCCCCAGGTCAAGCGTGTGGCCATGCTCTCCCTTCATACCTCCCCGCTTGAACAGCCCGGGTCCGGCGATGCCGGCGGCATGAACGTCTACGTCCGGTCCGTTGCCCTCGAACTGGCACGCGCAGGTACTGAGGTGGAGATCTTCACCCGGGCCACCGACCCGCTGCAGACCGCCGACGTTGCCCTGGCCCCCGGGGTGAAGGTTCGCCACGTGGTTTCCGGTCCCGTCCGCAAGGTGGCCAAGGAACAGTTGCCGTACCTGGATCTGGCCGGCGCGGTGGCTGAAGCCCAGCCGTTCCTGCTGGACGGCGGCTTCGACGTCGTCCACTCCCACTACTGGGTTTCAGGCGCCGCAGGACTATCCGTGGCGCAGCAGTGGGACCTTCCGCTGGTCCACACCATGCACACCATGGCCCGGGTCAAAAACCTGCAGGGGCAGCCCGGTGAGGCACTCGAGCCGCAGATCCGGATCGACGGCGAGGAGCAGATAGTCCGCGGCGCCACCCGGTTGATAGCCAATACCAGCACCGAGGCCGCCGAGCTGGAAACGCTTTACGGAGCCGATCCGGAGTCCGTGGACGTGGTGGCGCCGGGCGTGGACCTGAATGTGTTTTCACCACGCGGCAGGCCCGGAGTGCAGGCCGGACTGGGATTCCTCCCCGGGGTCTTCCATGTGGTCTTCGCGGGCCGGATCCAGCGCATGAAGGGCCCCCAGATCCTGGTGGAGGCCGCCGCCGAGCTGCGCCGCCGCCGGCCGGACATCCCCCTGCGCGTAAGCATCCTCGGCGCCGGCAGCGGCTCCTCCGTGCTTGACCTGGCACCGCTGGTCCGCCGGTTGGGACTGCAGGACACGGTGTCCCTGCGCCCGCCGGTCGAGCCGCACCAGCTCGCCGCCTGGTTCCGGTCCGCCGACGTCGTGGCCGTGCCTTCCTTCAGCGAATCATTCGGCCTGGTTGCCCTCGAGGCCCAGGCCTGCGGCACCCCCGTCCTCGCCGCCAACGTGGGCGGGCTGCCCAAGGCCGTGCGCAACGGCAGCAGCGGCGTTCTCGTTGACGGCCACGCCCCGGGCCGGTGGGCCGCCGAACTGGAGGCACTCTACGACGGCACCGACCGCCGTCGTGCACTCGGAGAAGGCGCGGCTGCCCACGCCCAGGCGTTCGGCTGGCGCCGGACCGCCATGCTGACGGCGGAAAGCTACCGCGAGGCGGCGGACCAGTTCGCCAGCCGCTCCGTGCGCAAGTAGGCCGAAGCAGCCCCCGCGGGCCGGCACTGCTGGTAGCTTGGCTTCATCCAGCGACCAGCAGCCGTCCAGCGAATCCGTTGACGGCACAGCGGAAGGAACGCAGACCATGCGTATCAGTGCCGATATGCCCTCGGACCTCGAAATTTCCCGGGCGGCCCGCCTGCTGCCGATCACGGAGATTGCCCGCGCCGCGTCGATTCCCGACGCAGCCCTGGAATCCTACGGACGGTACAAAGCGAAAATCGACCCGGCGCTCCTGCGGGAGGATTCGGTCCGCGGCCGGGTGGTCCTGGTGACGGCCATGAGCCCCACGCCTGCCGGTGAAGGCAAATCAACTGTGACGGTGGGCCTGGCGGACGCCCTGCACCGGGCCGGGGAAAACGTGATGATTGCCCTGCGCGAGCCGTCCATGGGGCCGGTTCTCGGTATGAAGGGAGGCGCCACCGGCGGCGGCTACTCGCAGGTGGTGCCCATGGAGGACATTAACCTGCATTTCACCGGCGATTTCCACGCCATTACCTCGGCGAACAATGCACTGGCCGCACTGCTGGACAACCACATCTTCCAGGGCAACCAGCTGGGCCTGGATCCGCGGCGCATCACCATCAAGCGCGTCCTGGACATGAATGACCGTGCCCTGCGCGACGTCGTCATCGGCCTCGGCGGGCCGGCCCAGGGCGTGCCGCGGCAGGACGGCTTCGACATCACCGTGGCCTCGGAGGTGATGGCTGTCTTCTGCCTCGCCCGGAACCTGGCGGACCTCACGGAACGCCTGTCCCGGATCACCGTCGGCTACACCTACGACCGGCGGCCCGTCACCGTTGCCGATCTCGGAGCGCAGGGCGCCATGACGCTGCTGCTGCGCGACGCCCTGAAGCCGAACCTGGTGCAGACCCTGGCCGGAACCCCTGCCCTCGTCCACGGCGGGCCGTTCGCCAACATCGCGCACGGCTGCAATTCGGTCATTGCCACGTCCGCGGCCCTCCGCCTGGCCGACCTCGTTGTGACGGAAGCCGGGTTCGGGGCGGACCTCGGGGCGGAGAAGTACCTGGACATCAAGTCCCGGGTGGCTGACGTCGCCCCGGACGCCATAGTGGTGGTGGCCACTGTCCGGGCCCTGAAGATGCACGGGGGCGTGCCCAAGACCGGCCTGGCGGCGGAGAACCTTCCTGCACTGCGGGCCGGCGTAGTCAACCTGCACCGGCACCTGGACAACGTCCGCCGGTTCGGAATCAACCCCGTGGTGGCGGTCAACCGCTTCAGCACCGATACGGACGCAGAACTGCGCTGGCTGATGGACTGGTGCGCCGAGCAGGGCGTCAGCGCCGCGGTGGCCGAAGTGTGGGCGCACGGCGGCGGCGGACCGGGCGGCGATGACCTGGCGGCGGCGGTGCTCCGGGCCCTGGAGCGACCGGCGGACTTCCGGTTCCTCTATCCGGACGAGCTGCCGGTGGAGCAGAAGATCCGGGCCGTGGCCCGGGAGATTTACGGTGCCGCCGACGTCGAATTTGCTCCGGCCGCGCTGCGCCGGCTGGAGGAGATTGCGGCGCGGGGACTGGAGCATCTGCCGGTCTGCATGGCCAAAACGCCGTACTCCTTCTCGGACGACCCCGCGGCCCTGGGCGCGCCGTCGGGCTTCACCCTGCACGTGCGGGATCTGTCCATCAAGACCGGGGCCGGCTTCGTGGTGGCGCTGACCGGGGCAGTCATGACCATGCCGGGACTGCCCAGGGAGCCTGCGGCGCTGCGCATGGGTGTCGCCGCGGACGGGACGCCGAGCGGACTTATCTAGGATTCAGGTCCGGGGCCCGGGGGAGGACCGGACACGGCAAGACCCCCGGTCCCGGAGCGTTCCGGGGACGGGGGCCTTGTGCTGCCGGGGTCTTAGCGCTCGACCTCGCCGCGGATGAACTGCTCTACCTTTTCCTTGGCGAGGTCATCGTTGTACTGCTCGGGCGGCGACTTCATGAAGTAGCTCGAGGCCGAGAGGATGGGCCCGCCGACGCCGCGGTCCAGGGCGATCTTGGCGGCACGCACGGCATCGATGATGACGCCGGCGGAGTTGGGGGAGTCCCAGACCTCCAGCTTGTACTCCAGGGACACCGGAGCGTCGCCGAAGTTGCGTCCCTCGAGGCGGACGAAGGCCCATTTGCGGTCATCGAGCCACGCGACGTAGTCCGACGGGCCGATGTGGACGTCGTCGGCCTTCAGGTCTGCCGAGGTATTGGAGGTGACCGCCTGCGTCTTGGAAATCTTCTTGGATTCCAGGCGCTCACGTTCGAGCATGTTCTTGAAGTCCATGTTGCCGCCGACATTCAGCTGGTAGGTGCGGTCCAGGATGACGCCGCGGTCCTCGAACAGCTTCGCCATGACGCGGTGCGTGATGGTGGCGCCGATCTGACTCTTGATGTCGTCGCCGATAATCGGTACGCCGGCAGCGGTGAACTTATCCGCCCACTCCTTGGTGCCGGCAATGAAGACGGGCAGCGCGTTGACGAAGGCCACGCCGGCGTCGATGGCGCACTGGGCGTAGAACTTCGCAGCCTGCTCGGAGCCGACCGGCAGGTAGCAGACCATAACGTCCACCGCGTTGTCCCGAAGGGCAGCCACAATGTCCACCGGCGACGCATCGGATTCGGTGATGGTTTCCCGGTAGTACTTGCCCAGCCCGTCGAGGGTGTGCCCGCGCTGCACGGTGATGCCGGTCTGCGGGACATCGGCAATCTTGATGGTGTTGTTCTCGCTTGCGCCGATCGCATCGGCCAGGTCGAGGCCGACTTTCTTGCTGTCGACGTCGAAAGCGGCAACGAACTGCACGTCATTGACGTGGTATTCGCCGAACTTCACGTGCATCAGGCCAGGGACGGTTTCGTTGGGATCGGCGCTTCGGTAGTACTGGACACCCTGCACCAGCGAAGCTGCGCAGTTTCCAACACCGACAATTGCCACCCGGATGGGGTTCTCGGACACGGTTCTCCTTTGAAGAAAAATGTTGAACGCTGCGCCCCCGGCGCAGACAACCTCCACAGTCTACGTGCTCGGCATCACATCTTCGGTTTGGGTTCGGACCGCTGGCTCATCAGGGGGGCGTTTTGGCCTCGTTCCCCGTCCGTTTCCCCCGTTCCCCGCCGGGACCGAAGCGATGGTTCCCTAGTGGATACTGGACCCATGCAGCCCAACTCCCGGCGCGGTCCGCAGCGCATTGCGGCGCCCTCCCGCAACGATCCGTTCCTGAGGAAGTTCGCGGAAGGCATCGGCGGCCCCATGGGCCGCCACGCCGCCCCGGGCATGGTCTCGCCCGGATTTTTCACCGTGGAACGGGTGCTGATCCTATTCACGATCGTCTCCGCGCTGCTGGCCGTCCTGGTTAAAACCCCCTGCCGTGCGGCCGGCTGGGGCACACCGGACCAGTTTTACTCCGCCTGCTATTCGGACTGGCCGGAGCTCTTCCGGACCCGGGGGATAGGCGACGGCGTTTTCCCGTTCCTCACGGAGGGCGCGCTTTTTGAGTATCCGGTCCTCCTGGGACTCCTGGCCGGTGCCACCGCACTGGTGGTGCCCGGCGAAGGCGGCACGGCCTTGAGGTCGCTGCAGTATTTCGACGTCAACGCACTCCTGGCCACTGGAGCCTGGATTGCCACGGTCATAGCAACCATGCGCCTGGCCGGGCGCCGGCCCTGGGACGCAGCCATGGTGGCCGTAGCCCCGGCGGCGATCCTGTCGGTGTTCATCAACTGGGACATTTTCGCCGTGATGCTGGCCACGGCCGGCATGCTGGCTTTTGCCCGGAACCGTCCGGTGGCAGCAGGAGTGCTGATCGGCCTGGGTGCCGCGTTGAAGCTTTACCCCGTGCTGATTCTCGGTGCCGTGCTGGTGCTCGCGCTGCGGACGCTCCGCCTGCGCCCGGCGGTGCTGACCGTCACGGCTGCGGCAGTAACCTGGCTGGCCGTCAACCTGCCGTTCCTGCTCCGCGACTACGAGTCCTGGCGCTTCTTCCTCACGTTCACCGCGGAGCGCCCGGCGGGCTACTCTTCGATCTGGTTCGCCTGGAACCTGACCGTGGAGCGGGCCGGGGGAACCGGCGTCGGACCCGAATTCATCAACCTGTGGGCCTATCTGCTGTTTGCGCTGGCGTGCCTTGGAATCGCCGTGCTGGCGCTGCGGTGCGGGCGGCGGCCGCGGTTGGCGCAGCTGGTTTTCCTGATTGTGGCGGCATTCGTCCTCACCAACAAGGTGTACTCGCCGCAGTTTGTCCTCTGGCTCATTCCCCTGGTCGCCCTGGCCCGGCCGAGGTGGCTCGACTTCCTGATCTGGCAGTTCTTCGAAGTGATGCACTGGTGGGCTATCTGGATGTACCTCGCGAAGGAGACCTCCGGCGGCGCGGCCGAGAACAACCTCGACTCGCCCTACTATGTGCTGGCGGTGCTGGGCCACGTGCTGGCCACGCTCTATCTGATGTACCGGGTGGTCTCCGACATTCTGGAGCCCGACGGCGACCCCGTGCGCCGGGGCGGCGTCGACGATCCGCAGGGCGGGCCGTTCAACGGCGCCCCCGACCGCTGGGCCCTGCGGCGGCGAAGGCCGGTATCCTTGGAAACGCATGCGGCCCCGGCGAAAGAAGCACAGTGACCCCCGTTCCATACCGTTCCGAGCAGCTCAGCCACGAGGAGTTCGAGGCGCTCGCCGCCGCGCACCCCGATGTGGTGATCCCGCTGGAGCAGACCCCCTATTGGGCGGATTTTGAGCGGAAGCTTGGCCGCAGCCCCTACGGCATCTGGGCCTATTACGACGGCGACACCCTGGTTGCCACCGCCAGTTACCTCCGCTCCGAACGGCGGCTGAGGCCGTCCCTGGTGGTCGTCAACGGCCCCACCTGGTTCACCACGCGCACGCACAACGCCGAGGCCCGGCTCGTTTCCACCGTGCAGGAACAGTTCCGGGCCGATCCCGCCGTGGACCCGCTGTACATCCGGATGCAGATCGCGCATCCGCAGCCGCCGGTCACCGGTCCGCTGGAACACGGCTGGTACGAACGGGAAATCGTCGTCGACCTGACTCCGGATACGGACGAAATCTTTGCGTCTTTCCGTTCCAACGCGCGGAACCTGATCCGCAAGGCGGAGAAGCTGGGCGTCAAGGTCCAGACCATCGAGCGCGCCCGATGGGCGGAGGTGTTCCGCACGGAACTCTTCCCGATCATGCAGGAAACCGCTTCGCGGGACGGTTTCTCGAGCTTCGAGTCCTCCTTCTACGAAACCCTGCTTACCGAACTCGGTGACCATCTGCGCCTCATGGTGGCGTACATGGACGGACAGGCCGTTTCCTGGCTGATCACCACCGAGTACCGCGGTTACTCCGTCTACTACTTCGCGGCGAGCTCGCACAGTGCCCGCAAGACCAACGCGCCCTACCTGCTGCTCTGGGAGGCCTTTAAGGTCCTCAAGGAAGCGGGCAACAGGGCGTGCGGGCTGACCGGGATCGTCAGCGACAACTACCCGAGCCTGATCAACGTCACCACGTTCAAGCGGAACTTCTCCAAGACCGTGGTCACCATCCCCACTACCTATGACGTTCCCCTCCATCCACTGCGGTACGCCCTGGTGGCAAACGCCCTGAAGCTGCGGCGCGAGGCGCCCGCGAAGCTGCGCAGCCTGCCGGCCTCCGCCAAGGGTCTTGCAGGCCGGATCCCCGGACGGAAGGGCGAAAAGGCGGCCTAATGAGCGATGTCAGTGTAGTCGGGGCCGGTCCCAACGGACTCGCGGCGGCGGTCATCATGGCCCGCGCCGGCCTCAAGGTCGAGGTGTTTGAAACCCAGTCCACAGTGGGCGGCGGCAGCCGCACCAAGGAACTGATGGAACCCGGCCACCTGCACGACATCTGCTCCGCAGTGCATCCCATGGCCCTGGCCTCTCCGTTCTTCCGCAGCTTCGGACTGGACCGGCGGATCGACCTGGTGGTGCCGGAGATTTCCTACGCCTCACCGCTCGACGGCGGTCGCGCCGCACTGGCGTATCGGGACCTGGACCGGACGGTGGAGGGACTTGGAAGGGACGGTGCCGCCTACCGGCGGTTGATGGAGCCGCTGGTCCGGCGCAGCGAGGCAGTCACCGAACTGCTGATGGGTTCCCTCCTGAGCGTCCCCCGTGATCCGATTGCGCTGGCGTGCTTCGGCCTGGCCGCGCTGGACCAGGGCACGCCCCTGTGGAACCGGCGGTTTGTGGAGGACGCCGCACCGGCACTGCTCTCCGGCGTAGCGGCGCATCCGGTGGGAAAAATGCCCTCCCTGCCCTCCGCCGGAGGCGGGTTGATGCTCGGCACCCTCGCCCATTCAGTCGGCTGGCCCATCCCGGTAGGCGGTTCCCAGGCCATCGCCGAGGCGATGGCCGACGATCTGCGGGCGCACGGCGGCAAGATCTCCACCGGCCACCGCATCACCTCCCTGGACGAGGTGGCCGGCTCCCGGGCCGTCATCCTCGATGTCTCCCCGTCGGTGCTGCTGGAGCTGGGCGGGGACCGCCTGCCGCCGCGTTATGCGCGGGCGCTGGAGCGCTTCCGCTACGGCAATGCTGCCTGCAAGGTGGACTTCATCCTCTCCGGCCCGGTGCCCTGGGCGAATCCGGAAATGGCGCGTACCGGCACTGCACACCTGGGCGGCACCCGGGCGGAACTGGCCGCAGCGGAGGCCGACGTCGCGGCCGGCCGGCACCCGGCCCGCCCCTATGTCCTGTTGTCCCAGCCCAGCGGCTTCGATCCCACCCGGGCCCCCGCGGGCCGTTCCGTGCTCTGGTCCTACTGCCATGTGCCGGCCGGATCCACGGTGGACATGACGGAAGCGGTCACGGCGCAGATTGAGCGTTTCGCGCCGGGATTCCGTGACGTGATTGTCGATTCGCGGGTGACGACGGCGGCGGACCTGGCCCGGTACAACGCCAACTATGTGGGCGGGGACTTCGGCGGCGGGGCCGTGACGTTGGCCCAGATGCTGATTCGGCCGGTCCTGTCCCCGAAGCCGTGGCGTACGGCGCTTCCCGGTGTCTACCTCAGTTCGGCATCAACCCCGCCGGGGCCCGGCGTGCACGGCATGGGCGGCCTGCATGCTGCGAAGCTGGCACTGAAGGACGTGTTCGGACTGCCGATGCCCTCGCTGGAACCTGCGCAGAGAGCCCGCTAGGGACCTCCGCCTCCCGGTTATCCGGGTTCCTCGGCACCCCGGATCTCTCCCTGCCGCGATTGTGGCCCATGGCATAAAGCCTTGTATGTTATCGGGTACCGGCACCGCAGCCGGTACTTGAACTGGGGGACAAGTCATGGGGGACAGACAAATGGATAGCCACGGTCCGGTTGTTGGCGCACAGGGAAACCAGGGGGCTCCGCCGCCGCCCGGCCCGGGCACCGAGCAGCAACAACGACAGCAGCCGCACCAGCCCAATCCCCCGGCTCCGCAGGAACCGGCTCCGCAGGGGCAATGGCCCCAGGCGGCTCCTCCGCCACCCGGGGGACCCGGACTGCCGGGACAGGCATCGAAGCAGCCGAACCCGAAGCGGCGTAAAGGCCTGATCATTGCCGGCAGCGTTGCGGCTGGATTGCTGCTGATTCTGGGCGTCGGCGGGTTCTTCGGCTACAAACACCTCAGCGAGACGACTTACAGCCCCCGGGTGCAGGCAGAGGAATACCTCCAGGCACTCGTCGACGCGGACGTGGAACGCGCCATGGAAATGGCTCCTGCCACCGGGGATGAGCTGGACTACTCACTGATGACCAACGAGATTTACTCGAAGGCCACCGACAGGATCAGCGGATTCGAAGTGACCGATGTGGTGGTCAACGACGGCACCGCTGACGTGAGCGTGGACGTTAAGCAGGGTGATGATACCCAAGCCATGAAGCTGGAGCTGTCAGAGAACGGCACGGAGGCAGTGTTTTTCAAGAAGTGGAAGCTGGACGCGCCGCTGGGCTCCTGGTCGCTGCGCTACACGCTGGATGCGGATGCCTCCGAACCTGCCGTAAACGGCGTCAGCGTGGAAATGCCCGAGGACGGCAAGAAGCTGGCCGTCCTGCCGGGGGAATACACCTTCAATGCACCTACCGGAACGAAGTTCGTGAGCTACGGCGGGGACGAGAAAATGGCGGTCCGCCTGGACGGCCAGGAATCGCTGATGGGGGTCGGGTTCATCCCGGAGCTCACGGATGCGGCCCGCGAGGAGATCAAGGCCCAGACAAGGGCGCACCTGGAAAGCTGCATGAAGTTGACGGAACTGCAGCCCAAGGGCTGCCCTAACCAAGCGGACGGCGAGGATCCCAACAACTTCCGCAGCATCAAATGGAGCATGGCCAAGGAACCCACTTACGAGTCGATTGAAGGGGACCCAACACTCCCGTTCTCGGTGGAGGCAGTAAACGGGCAGTTCACCCTGGATGCGGAAATGAAGGAGGGTGACGAGTGGGGGACCATGAAGGGGACCGTTGAGCTCTACTCGATGCCCGCCATGGTGGACATCCAGGGCGAAACGATCACCATGACTTTCGCTGATTAGCAGCAGGCAACCACAGAGGATCGGTGCAGGCTCTTGCGCACGGACCGCGGTCATGGGGAACTGATAACCAGGAGGTTCCCCATGACCGAGCACCTGAACAACCATCACCGCGACACCCTGGACAAGATCCTGCGCCATCCCTCCAGCAGCAACATCGAGTGGAAGGACGTCCTGTCCCTGCTGGATGCCGTGGCGGACACCACCCGCGAGCACAACGGCAAATACGAGGTCACCCTGGCCGGGCAGACGGACTACCTCACGGTGCCGCACGGCAAGGACATCGATGAGCAGACGTTGGTGGACCTGCGGAGAATGCTGCACCGCGCCGGCTACGAACCGGGCAGGAAGTAGCCCCTGGTCCGCAATTGTTACCTCCGTCATAAAACCCGATAAGTTATCGAGTGCCGGCCGCGCAGCCGGGTACTTGAACCGGGGGAACAAGTCATGGCGGACAAGAACGTTGATTACTATGGGCCGGGGGCAGGGGTGTACCCTGCCTCGCCGCCGCCGGGTGCGGGCAGCGAAAACCAGCAGCAGTGGCCAAAGCAGCAGTGGCCGCCGCCGCCCGGACAGAACGGCCGGCAAGGACAGGCACCGCCCAAAGCCGACCCGTCGCAGCGCAACACCCTGTTGATCGCCGCCGGCGTTACCATCGCCGTGCTGGCCGCATTGGTTGCAGGAGGCTATTTCGCCTTCAGGCACTTCAACGAGGCCGTGTACGGCCCGCAGGTGCTGGCCGAAGAGTATCTTCAGGCAATTGTTGACGGTGACGTGGAACGGGCCATCGGCATGGGTCCCGACCTTGACTGGGAGGACTACTCCCTGATGACCAACGAGGCGTACGCCAAGGCGGAAAACACGATTACCGGATTTGAAGTGACCGATGTGGTGGTCACCGACGGCCAGGCTGACGTGAGCGTGGACATCGAACAGGGCGGCGATAGCCATTCCGTAACACTGGATCTGCGCACCGCCGGCAGCGAAGCGTTGTTCTTTCGAAAATGGAAGCTGAATATCGGCCTGGGGAGCACCCAGGTGCACTACATCCTGCGGGGAGACGCCACTGCCGTCGCTGTCAACGGGGTGGACATCCCCGGCCAGGACCTGGAGGCGCTCCGCAGAAGCGCATTGTTTAATTTCCTGCCCGGCGACTACACCCTGAGTGCCTCTACCGGCAGCCCTTATTCCGGCTATCCGGACCGGGTGGTGAGCGCGCGCGTGAACCCGGACGGCGCTGCGGCTGTACGGCAGGGAACCGTCGACCTGAAGCCGCAGGTCACGGACGCCGGCCGCGGGGAAATCGAGGCCGGGCTAACGGCGCACCTCGAAAACTGCATGAAGGCGACTGAACTGATGCCAAAGGGCTGCCCGAACCAGTGGACGGCCGAGGATCCGGACAGCTACCGGAACATCTCCTGGAGCATGCAGACTCCGCCCACCCTCGACCCCATCGAAAGCGATCCCACAGGACCGTTTTCGGTGCGGGCCGTGGACGGGGAATTCATCTTGGACTCCGAGGTGAATCGGGGCGGGTCGTGGCAACCGGAGCGGGAGAGCTACCAGCTTTACTGGATGTACGCCGAGGTGGAGATCAACGGCGAGGAACTGTCCCTCACCTTCGCTGACTGACAGCACTCCGGCTCCGGCTGGAAAGCGGCCCTATTCGACGGTCAGTTCGCCCATCCGGGACCACTCTTCGCCCTCAATGACGGTGTTGATGATCTTCGGGGTTTCCACCAGCGCCGGGACCATGTCCTTCATGGCCTGCTGGAAGTGGTCGCTCTGGACGTGGGCGGCCGCGGCGTCGTCCTTGAACGCCTCCACGAGGACAAACTCGTTGGGGTTTTCCAGGCTGCGGGACCAGTCGAACCAGAGGTTCCCCGGCTCGGCCCGGGTGGCTTCGGTGAACCCGGCGGTCAGTTCCGGCCAGCGCTCGGTCCACTCGGGCTTGACGAGGAACTTGACGGTAATGAAGATCATTTTGGTCCTGCTTTCGCTAATTCTCGGGGGTTTTCATCGTATGCCCCGACGGCGGCGCCGGGCCACCGGAGGGCGGGACGGAAGGAATGGGAAGATGGGTACGTGGCGCACCTCGACGTATCCAACATTGACTATTTCCTCTCCGACGGACGGCAGCTGCTCAACGGCGTCAGCTTCAAGGTCGGCGACGGGCACAAGACCGCGCTGATCGGCCCCAACGGCACCGGGAAAACCACCCTGCTCCGGATCATCGCCGGTGACCTGATGCCGGACGAGGGCACGGTTTCACGGTCCGGGAACATGGGCATCATGCGCCAGTTCGTCGGACAGGTCCGTGATGACAGCACGGTCCGTGACCTGCTCGTCTCAGCCGCCCCGCCGGCACTCGCTGCCGCTGCCCGCGAAGTGGACGCCGCCGAGCTGGCCATGATGGAGCACGACGACGAGCCCACCCAGATGCGCTACGCCACCGCCATCACCGAATGGGGCGACGTCGGCGGGTACGAGCAGGAGACCGTCTGGGACGAGGTGACCATGGCCGCGCTCGGGCTGCCCTTCGACCGGGCGCAGTACCGCAAGGCCGCAACGCTTTCCGGCGGCGAGCAGAAGCGGCTCGTCCTGGAAGCACTTTTCGCCGGCCCCGACGAGCTCCTGCTCCTGGATGAACCGGACAACTACCTCGACGTGCCCGGCAAACGCTGGCTCGAAGGAAAACTGGCCGCCTCCAAGAAGTCCGTGCTGTTCGTCAGCCACGACCGGGAGCTGCTGGACAATGCCGCCACCCGCATCGTGACCCTGGAGCCGGGCATCAACGGGGCCTCCGCGTGGATCCACGGCGGCGCCTTCGGCAGCTACGTCAAGGCCAGGGAAGACCGCAATGCCCGGTTCGAGGAACTGCGCCGGCGTTGGGACGAGGAGCATCTCAAGCTCAAGGAACTCGTCAACATGTACAAGAACAAGGCCGCGTTCCGCTCCGACATGGCCAACCGCTATCACGCGGCCCAGACCCGGCTGGCCAAGTTCCTGGAAGCGGGCCCGCCGGAAGCCCTGCCGGTGGAACAGAACGTCAAGATGCGGCTGCGCGGCGGCCGCACGGCCAAGCGCGCCGTCGTCGCCCAGAAGCTGGAACTGACCGGACTGATGAAACCGTTCAGTACCGAGATCTGGTTCGGTGACCGGGTGGGGGTGCTCGGCTCCAACGGCTCCGGAAAATCCCACTTCCTGCGCCTGCTGGCCCTGGGCGGCAGCGATCCGGACCGGGAACACGAGCCGGTGTCAGAGGTGGAGATCGCCCCGGTGCCGCATGCCGGCTCGGTGAAGCTGGGTGCCCGCATCCGGCCCGGGTTCTTCGCCCAGACCATGATGCGCCCGGACCTGGCCGAACGGACCCTGCTGGACATCCTGCACCGCGGCGACGAACACCGGTCCGGGCTGGGCCGCGAAGCAGCCGCGGGAGCCCTGGACCGCTACGGGCTGGCCTCGTCTTCGGAGCAGAAGTTCGAGTCCCTCTCCGGCGGTCAGCAGGCGAGGATGCAGATCCTGCTCCTGGAGCTCTCCGGCGCCACCCTGCTCCTGCTGGACGAGCCCACCGACAACCTGGACCTGCACTCGGCCGAGGCGCTGGAAAAGGCCATTGACGCGTTTGAGGGGACCGTCCTGGCGGTCACCCACGACCGCTGGTTTGCCCGCAGCTTCGACCGGTTCCTGGTGTTCGGCTCCGACGGCAGGGTTTACGAATCCGAGACGCCGGTCTGGGACGAGAAACGCGTGGAGCGGGTGCGGTAGGGGAGAATACTGGCGTGAACGAAAACAGTGCGCAGCCCCTCCATGATGCCGCCCTCCGCCACGAAACCGGCCTGAATAAGGCACTCGTTGCCGTCTTCGTGATTTTCGGCCTCAACGGCCTCGTGTTCGCCAGCTGGGCAGCCCGTATTCCCGCCGCCGCCGAGGATCTGGGAATCGGCGCCGCCGGTGTTGGCCTGCTCCTGCTGTTCTCGGCCATCGGATCCGTGGCCGCGCTGCCGCTGGCCGGTTCGGTGGCGCAGCGCATCGGCACCGCAGGCACCGTGCGCGCCGGGGGAATTACGACGTCGATAGCCTCCCTGGCCATCGCCGCCGGACTCAGCCTGGGGTCGATTCCGCTGACCGGTGCCGGTCTGCTGGTCTTCGGCGTCGGAATTGCCGGCTGGGATGTCGCCATGAACCTGGAGGGGGCCGACGTCGAACGCCGGGTGGGCCGGACGGTGATGCCCAAGTTCCACGGCGCCTTCAGCGCCGGGGCGTTTGTGGGTGCCATGATCGGTGCGCTGCTCTCCTGGGCAGGAATCTCGCTGTCCCTGCATCTGCTGGGAATCCTGACGGTGGTTTGCGTGGCGGTGCTGATCGTGCCGCGGAACTTCCTCCAGTTGCCGCACGCACCCGCAGGCCACGGAGCCGACGCGACGGTCAAACCCTCCCGGTTCGGTGCCTGGCGGGAGGGCCGGACGCTGCTGATCGGCGTCGTCGTCATGGGCGCTGCCCTCACCGAAGGTGCGGCAAATGACTGGGTGGCCAAGGCGACCGTGGACGGACTGGGCACCAGCGAGTCCGCCGGTGCCGTGATGTTCGGGATCTTCGTGGCAGCCATGACCCTTACCCGCTGGTTCGGTGCCCGGCTGATTGACCGGATGGGCCGCGTACCGGCGCTGCGGGTGTGCATGAGCGCCTCCCTCGCCGGCCTGCTGCTCTTCGTTTTTGCCCCGAACCTCGGGCTCGCCGCCCTCGGCGCCGTGCTGTGGGGCGTCGGCGCGTCCCTGGGCTTCCCAATGGGCATGTCTGCCGCCGGGGAAGATCCGGTCCATGCTGCGGGCCGGGTATCGGTGGTGTCCACCATCGGCTACATGGCCTTCTTCGTCGGCCCGCCGGTGCTGGGCTTCCTGGGCGAGCACTGGGGCATACGCAACGCCCTGCTGGTGGTGGGTGCGGCCATGCTGGTGTCCATTGCTTTTGCTCCGGCCGCTGCCGAGCAGAAGGCCGAGCCCGAACCTGCCTAAAGCTGCGGACCGTTTCTGTCCGCAAAGGACGGGCGCGGCGGCCCGTCCCGGTCCTACCCTCAACGCATGTCCTTTTCACCACAGTCCACGCCGTTGATTTCCGCCGAGGGGCTGACCAAGGTCTACTCCTCGAAATCCGGTCCCGTGCATGCCCTGGACGGACTGGATATCACTGTCCCTGAAGGAACGGTGACCGCTTTGCTGGGCCCCAACGGGGCCGGGAAAACGACTGCCGTCAAGGTCCTCACCACCCTCATCCGGCCCGATTCGGGTACAGCCGTCATTGACGGCATAAACGTCCTCACCGACCCCAAAGAAGTACGCCGCGTCATTGGGGTGTCCGGCCAGTACTCCGCCGTGGACGAAAACCTTACCGGTATTGAAAACCTGGACATGGTGGGGCATCTGTACCACCTGCCCGCCCGGCGCGCGAAGGAACGGGCAATCGAACTCATCGACATGTTCGAACTGTCCGACGCCGGCAACCGGCCGGTCAAGGGCTATTCCGGCGGCATGCGCCGCCGCCTGGATCTCGCCGGCGCCCTGGTGAACCAACCCCGGGTCCTGTTCCTGGACGAACCGACAACGGGCCTGGATCCGCGGTCCCGGATCGCGCTGTGGGGCGTCATCACCGACCTCGTTGCCCGGGGAACCACGCTGCTGCTGACCACCCAGTACCTGGAGGAAGCGGACCAGCTGGCAGACAAGGTGGCCGTGATCGATGAGGGAAAGGTAATTGCGGAGGGCACCTCGGATGACCTGAAGGCACAGATCGGCGGGCACCGAGTGGCGGTGGCCCTGCACCGCCAGGAGGACTCTGACGAAGCGCTGACCATCCTGGGCCGGCACGGTTCCGGCGACCCGCACGTTTCCAGCGACGGCCGGACGCTCGAGGTCGCCGTCGTCGACGGTCCCGCAGCGCTCCAGCGCATCCTGTCCGAGCTGGAGGCCGGCGGCATCGAACTGCACGACGCCGGCATCCGCCGCCCCACCCTGGACGACGTCTTCCTGCAGCTCACCGGCAAGCCGGCGGACAGCGAAACGGAGAAAGAGGAGGCACACCGATGAGCGCGGCAGTATCAGCAACCGGCATCCGGACCGGCACCCCCAGTCTTCCGGCACGTTGGGTAGGGGACGGGTGGACCGTCACCAAACGGAACCTGATCAAGATCAAGCGGTCGCCGGACATGATCATCTTCGCCGTGCTGCAGCCGATCATGTTCGTACTGCTGTTCAGCCAGGTCTACGGCGGGTCCATTGCTGTTGCGGGGACGGATTACACCCAGTTCCTGATGGCAGGCATCTTTGCCCAAACCGTGGTGTTCGGGTCCACGTTCTCCGGCTCCGCCATGGCACAGGACCTGAAGGAGGGGATCATTGACCGGTTCCGGACCCTGCCGATGAGCCCGTCGGCAGTGCTGATCGGCAGAACCAACGCCGACCTGGCGCTCAACGGGATCTCCATACTCATCATGATGGGTACCGGCCTGCTGGTGGGCTGGCGGGTGAACTCCACACCCGGCAGGTTCCTGGCCGCCATCGCGCTGCTTTTGCTGTTCTCCTACGCCTTCAGCTGGGTCATGGCCCTGCTCGGTATGGCGGTGCGATCACCGGAGACAATCAACAACGCGTCCTTTATGATCCTGTTTCCCATCACCTTCATCTCCAACGCATTTGTGCAGAGTTCCAACCTCCCCGGCCCGCTGGAGACTTTTGCGGACTGGAACCCGGTCTCGGCACTCGTGCAGGCCGTGCGTGAGCTGTTCGGCAACCTGGGCACCGCCCCGGTGCCGGACACCTGGCCGATGCAGAACGCCGTTGCCACGGTGCTGATCGGGGCGGCAGTGATGCTCGTCGTCTTCGTCCCGTTGGCGGTACGGAAGTTCGAGTCGATCAGCTCCCGGTAGCGGGGCGGAGCCCTTCGGAAACGAGGTCAACCATGATTGAGGCCCGCAGCCTCGCCAAGGTCTTCGGCGGCAAGACTGCCGTCGACGGCATCTCCTTCGATGTCCAGCCCGGCAAGGTGACCGGTTTCCTCGGCCCGAACGGGGCCGGTAAATCGACCACCATGCGCATGATCATGGGGCTGGACCATCCAACCGCCGGCAGTGTGGAGGTCAATGGCCGGCCCTACGCCAGCCACACGGCGCCCCTGCGGGAGGTCGGTGCGCTCCTGGAGGCAAAGGCGGTCCACCCTCGGCGGACGGCCTACAACCATCTGCGGGCGCTCGCCGCCAGCCACGGCATCCCCAAAGCCCGCATCACCGAGGTCATCGAATTGACGGGCCTCGGTGCGGCAGCCAACAAACGTGTGGGCGGTTTCTCCATGGGGATGGGCCAGCGGCTGGGAATCGCGGCGGCACTGCTGGGGGACCCCCGCACGCTTATCTTCGACGAGCCGGTCAACGGGCTGGACCCGGAGGGCGTGCAGTGGGTCCGCCATCTTGCCAGGGGCCTGGCTGCGGAGGGCCGCACGGTGTTCATTTCCTCGCACTTGATGAGCGAGATGGCAGTCACCGCCGACCACCTGATTGTGATCGGCCGCGGCAGGATCCTGGCGGATGCACCCATGGACCAGGTCCTCGCCGGCAGCGGGCGCGAACGCACCCTGGTGCGCGCGGACGACGTCGATGCCCTGGCGGCGGCGATAGGTGCGGACGGCGTGGAAATACGCCGGCCGGCACCGGGCCAGCTCGAAATCCTCGGTCTGTCCGCCCGCGGGATTGCCGAAGCGGCGCTGTCGCAGCGGATCCTGGTCACCGAGCTGACCCCGCGGCAGGCATCCCTGGAGGACGCCTATATGGAGTTGACCCGTGGAGAGGTCGAGTACCAATCCCGGGATATCGGGCAGGAGCCTCGGGGAAATCCCTAGTCATCCCTAAGGGGGACCCCTGAATCATCCCTTGGACCGGTCCCGTTGCGGCGCTGGCCCCCTATGGTGGAGGGTAGCCCCCCAGCTTTTGCTTCCCAACGTGAGGATCACCCATGATCGAGGCATCCGGCCTCTCGAAGCGCTACGGCGACAAAACCGCCGTCGACAACGTTTCCTTTACTGTCCAGCCCGGCAAGGTCACCGGTTTCCTAGGTCCCAACGGGGCCGGTAAATCGACCACCATGCGCATGATTGTGGGTCTGGACCGTCCGACCTCGGGCCGGGTGCTGGTCAACGGCAAACCCTACGCCCGGCACGCGGCACCCCTCCGCGAGGTTGGCGCCCTGCTTGACGCGAAAGCGGTCCACACCAAGCGCAGCGCGTACAACCACCTGCGGGCCATGGCGGCTACCCACGGCATCTCCGCCAAGCGGGTCAACGAAGTCATTGAGCTCACCGGCCTGGGCCCGGTAGCCAAGAAGCGGGTAGGCGGCTTCTCCCTGGGTATGGGGCAGCGGCTTGGTATCGCATCCGCGCTGCTGGGAGACCCGCACACGGTCATCCTGGACGAGCCGGTCAACGGACTCGATCCCGAAGGCGTCCTCTGGGTCCGGCACCTTGCCCGGGGGCTGGCCGCGGAAGGCCGCACCGTGTTCCTCTCGTCCCACCTGATGAGCGAAATGGCGCAGACGGCGGACCACCTGATCGTGATTGGCCGCGGCCGGATCATTGCCGACGCGCCCATCGCCGAGATTATTGCCGGCCAGAACAAGGTACGCGTCCTCGTCCGTACGGACAGCCCGCGCGAACTCCTGGAAGCAGTGGCCGGTCCGGGGGTCGCCGGCGTGGAGAAGGAATCCGGGCTGCTGGAGGTCACGGGGGCGGAACCGCGAATCATCGCCGAGGCCGCGCTGGACCGCCGGATCCTGGTGTACGAACTGACACCCCTGCAGGTGTCCCTCGAGGACGCCTACATGGAGCTGACCCGAGATGACGTTGAATACCGGTCCCAGGACCTGCCGCAGGAGCTAACCGCCGCGGGAACTGCCTCCGGGAAGGGGAAATAAAACCGTGAGTACCGCTACAACATCCAAGAATCCCGCGTCATCGCCGGCCGCCTCCTCCGGCTCCGGACTGAGCTTCCTCCGGGTCCTGAAATCCGAGTGGATCAAGATCACTACGGTCCCTTCCACCGTCATCCTCCTGGCCATCACCGTGGTGGTGATGGTCGGACTGGCAGCTCTGGGTGCCTGGGGCACCACCCAGATTGTCAATGAATTCGGCGGCGGTGCCGGCAGCCCGGACGCAGCGCAGGCCGGGCCGCCCGCGGCCGACAGCCTGGTTCCGGAGATCCCCGCCAGCGGACTCTTCTTCGGCCAGTTGCTCATCGCTTCCCTCGCGGTGGTGCTCATCGCCTCCGAATGGGGCACCGGAATGATCCGCTCCACCTTCAGCGCTGTTCCCAAGCGCATTCCGGCGCTGCTGGCAAAGAACCTGCTTATCGCCCTGATTTCCTTCGCGGTCGGTGCAGGTGCCGCCTTCATCTCCTTCCTGGTGGCCCAGCCGATCCTGGGCAGCGCAGACCTCAGCCTGTCCCTGGATGATGACGGAGTGCTCGCCAGCATCCTCAACACCGGAACGTGCCTGGCACTGATCGCCGTGTTTGCCATGGCCATCGGCACCCTGCTGCGGAACACCGCCGGAGGCGTGGTGACCGCCATCGGCATCATCTTCGTCCTGCCCCTGGTGGTGGCCATCGTGCAGAACCTGGCGGACTGGATTCCGGACGCCGCACGGTTCCTGCCGAGCAACGCGGGAACCCAGCTGGTGACGGCCGGCCCGATTGCGGACGGAGCCCTCACCCAGCTGCAGGGCGGCCTGGTCCTCGCAGCCTGGGCAGCTGTACTGCTGATCGCTTCCCTGGTCGTAACCAAGAAACGGGACGTCTAGGGGCACTGAACTTCGGTGCGGGCGGCGGCGGAAGAACGGCCGCCGCCACCCGCACCGGAACCAACCAACAATTCCTCCACAACCCCCGGCAATGGTCGTGCCGGGGGTTCTTTACGTCCGAGAAGGCCGGTGGTTACGCCGGGGCGACGGGCTCTGGTTGAATCGGAGCATGTCTGACGCATTGGCCCACATCAATGACCTCGGCGCGTTTGTCAGCGCCTCACCCTCCAGCTTCCACGCTGCGCGTGAAGGCGCGCGCCGCCTGGCGGAGGCAGGGTTCACGGAAGTACTCGAGACCGGAGATTTCCCGCGCTCGGCCGGAAAGTTCTTTGTGGTGCGCGACGGCGCGTTCATCGCCTGGGTCACGCCTGAGGCCGCGGGCCCCGCCACGGGGTTCTCGATCTTCGGTACCCACACCGATTCGCCGTCCTTCAAGCTCAAGCCACGGCCCACCACCGGACGGCTCGGCTGGCTGCAGGCCGGCGTCGAAGTCTACGGCGGCCCGCTGCTGAACTCCTGGCTGGACCGGGAGCTGCAGCTTGCCGGTCGGATGGTCACCCTGGCCGGCGAGGAACGGCTCGTGGAGACCGGCCCGCTGATGCGCTTTCCGCAGCTGGCCATCCACCTGGACCGGGCCGTGAACGAGGGCTTGAAGCTGGATAAGCAACAGCACATGAACCCGGTCTGGGGACTGGGGGACCCGTCCACCTCCGACCTCGTGGCGCTGCTGGCGGCAAAGGCCGGCCTGGCACCGGAGGAGATCGGCGGCTACGACATCGTTGCCGCCGACACCCAGCCACCGCAGGTTTTCGGCGCCGAGGGAGAGTTCTTCGCCTCGGGGCGGCTGGACAACCTTTCCTCCGTCCATGCCGGCGTCGTCGCACTTATCGCGGCCGACGTCGCGCCCACGGCACCGGTTGCCGTCCTCGCGGCGTTCGACCACGAAGAGGTGGGCAGCGGCAGCCGGTCCGGCGCTGCCGGCCCGTTCCTCGAAGACGTACTGCTGCGGATCGGTGACGGACTCGGTGCGACGACGGCGGACCGTGCCCGCGCGATGGCCGCCTCCTTCTGTATTTCCGCGGATGTCGGCCACGCCGTCCACCCCAACTATGCGGAGCGGCATGATCCCGCCAACCACCCGGTGCTCAACGGCGGGCCGCTGCTGAAGATCAACGCCAACCAGCGTTACACCACCGACGCCCCCGGCATGGCCCGCTGGGCGAGCCTCTGCGCGGCCGCCGAGGTGCCGTACCAGGAATTCGTGTCCCACAACTCCGTCCCCTGCGGCTCCACCATTGGACCCCTGACCGCAACGCGGCTCGGCATCCGGACCGTGGATGTCGGGATTCCCGTACTTTCCATGCACTCGGCCCGGGAAATGGCAGGCGTGCATGACCCCCGGCGCCTGGCCGCAGTGGCACAGCTGTTCTTCGCGGCGGGGGCCGCCTGACCCGGACGGAACGGCCGGCGGATCCCGGCGTGTCAATCCCGTCCCGGGAAATCGGATAGGATAAGAAAGTCTGTGCTGTCGGCTTCGGTCGGCAGATTCCCCCCCGCTGCGGATCAGCTGCATGCCGAGGGGAGACAACGCAAAAGAACCTCCTGTTACGGAAATGCCGTGACCGTATAGCCCAAAGGAGGTGGGTTCACAAATGCGTGCTTATGAACTGATGGTAATCATCGACCCCGAGGTCGAAGAGCGTACCGTCGAGCCTTCGCTCGACAAGTTCCTCAATGTTGTCCGCAACGATGGTGGAACCATCGACAAGGTAGACATCTGGGGCCGTCGTCGACTGGCCTACGAAATCCAGAAAAAGACTGAAGGCATCTACGCGGTGGTTAACTTCACCGGTACGCCTGCAGCAGCAGCCGAGCTTGATCGCCAGCTGAGCCTCAACGAGACCATCATGCGCACCAAGATCATCCGCCCTGAAGAGCAGAAGATCTCGAAGAAGGATGCCAAGAAGGCCGCTAAGGACGCTGCAAAGGTTTCCGCAGAATAATTTCGGCAACCCGTACTGATATCAGGAGGCTTTCATGGCAGGCGAGACAACAATCACCGTCGTCGGTAACCTAACCAACGACCCGGAACTGCGGTTCACTCCGTCCGGTTCGGCAGTGGCGAACTTCACCATTGCCTCGACCCCGCGGACCTTCGACCGTCAGTCCAACGAGTGGAAGGACGGCGAAACGCTGTTCCTCCGCGCGTCTGTCTGGCGTGAAGCTGCTGAAAACGTCGCCGAGTCCCTCACCAAGGGAACCCGCGTAGTTTGCCAGGGCCGCCTGAAGTCGCGTTCGTACGAAACCAAAGAAGGCGAAAAGCGCACCGTAATGGAGCTTGAGGTCGACGAAATCGGCCCCTCGCTGCGTTATGCCTCTGCCAAGGTCACCCGCACCCAGCGCTCCGGCGGTGGCGGCGGCGGCTTCGGCGGAAACAACGGCGGCGGTGGCGGCGGCTTCGGCGGCAACTCCAACTCCGGTTGGGGCGGCGGCCAGCAGCAGCCGGCGCAGTCCGCACCGGCTGACGATCCCTGGGGCGCCCCTGCGGGCGGCAACTCCGGTGGATGGGGCAGCGGCCCGGATTCGAACGATCCGCCCTTCTAAACCTCTTCATCCGAAGAGCGGCAACCCCCATTCGGGAGAAGCGGCCCTTCACCCGGCGCCTTCGGGCGCCATCCTCAGACGGCAACCGCCGTCGAGCCCATCCCGTGGAAAATGTATCCACGGGCTCCACTAGACATAAGGAGCTCCACGATGGCTAAGGCTGAACTTCGCAAGCCCAAACCAAAGTCCAATCCCTTGAAGGCCGCTGACATCACTGTCATCGACTACAAGGACGTAGCATTGCTGCGCAAGTTCATTTCCGACCGCGGAAAGATCCGCGCTCGTCGCGTAACTGGCGTCTCCGTGCAGGAACAGCGCAAGATCGCCCAGGCAATCAAGAATGCCCGCGAAGTTGCTCTCCTGCCTTACTCCGGCGCTGGCCGCGGCTAAAGGAAAGGAACCTAACTCATGGCAAAGCTCATTCTGACCCACGAAGTAACCGGTCTCGGCGCTGCCGGCGACGTCATCGAGGTTAAGGACGGTTACGCACGTAACTACCTCCTGCCCCGCGGCTTCGCTCTGACCTGGACCAAGGGTGGCGAGAAGCAGGTTGAGTCCATCAAGGCTGCCCGCGCTGCCCGCGAGCACGCTTCCCTGGAAGATGCTCAGAAGCAGGCTGCTGCTCTCTCCGCCAAGCCGGTCAAGCTGACCGTCAAGGCCGGCGAGTCCGGACGCCTCTTCGGTACCGTCAAGCCCGGCGACGTTGCCGCTGCTGTCGAAGCCGCCGGTCTCGGCGCCATCGACAAGCGCAAGGTTGAACTCCCGACGCACATCAAGTCGGTTGGTTCCTTCCAGGCCAACGTCCGCCTGCACAACGATGTTGCAGCCGTCATCGACCTCGAGGTCGTTGCAGGCTAACGTCTGACGCAGACACTAAAGCGCCCTCCTGCCTTCGGGCAGGAGGGTGCTTTTTTGTGTGGGGGGCCGCTGCTGCGGCCCCCGTTCTCCACGCCCCGGCAGCAGATGCCCGCAATCCATCGTCCGCTGAGGCGGCTGTTGTGGATATCGCGGGGGATATTTGTGGATTTCGGCACCCCTAGGCCTGTTTGGAGCTCCTGTCAACACGGCGCCGGCAGTCCGGCGCGGCGGAAAAATAGTTTGTTTACACAGGTGTGGACAAGCGTTTGCCCTAGTCAGAGGCCCTTTTGTGGAAAAAACTAAGATTTATCCACATGCTTATACCCAGCCTGTGCACAAGACACGCCGCGTTATGCACAGACTGTCCACAGGACCTGTGGATAACTCGTTTGTCGGCAGGCCGCAGGAGGCATACGGTTGCGGTGAATCCCTTCTTCAGACGCATGTCCGCCGGCTCGGATCCGTCAGCACCGCCGCCGCCGTTCCGGCGGAAAGTCAGTGCGGGCTGATAGAGATAAGCAAGCCCTCCGGCAGGGCAGGGATCGAAACGTCTTAGCCTTTATGGAAAGGGTCACAGTGTCGCTCACGCATACGGACTCCCCGGCATCAACATCAAGTCCGGACTTCGCGAGGACACCGCCGCAGGACCTGGTCGCAGAACAATCGGTGCTTGGCGGCATGATGCTCTCCAAGGACGCCATCGCAGACTGCGTGGAAGTCCTGCGGGGCCTGGACTTCTACCGCCCTGCACATGAGGCCATCTATGAGGCCATCATTGATCTCTACGGCCGCGGGGAACCGGCCGACGCCGTCACCGTTTCGGATGAACTCACCAAGCGGGGCGAGATTGGCCGGATCGGCGGACCGGCCTACCTGCACGAGCTGATCCAGTCCGTTCCCACCGCGGCCAATGCCGGCTTCTATGCCGAAATCGTGCGTGAGCGGGCGGTTCTCCGCCGCCTTGTTGGCGCAGGCACCAAGATTGTCCAGTTGGGCTACTCCAACGAGGGCATGGAAGTGGATGACATCGTCAACGCTGCCCAGGCCGAAATCTACGCCGTGGCCGAGCGGCGGACTGCTGAAGACTACGTGCCCCTGAAGGACATCATCGAGGGCACGGTGGACGAGATTGAGTCCGCCGGACACCGCGGCGAAGGCATGACCGGCGTACCCACCGGCTTCTACGAACTGGACGAGCTCACCCAGGGCCTGCACCCGGGACAGATGATCGTTATCGCTGCCCGTCCTGCCGTCGGCAAGTCCACCTTCGCGCTGGACTTCGCTCGGTCCGCGGCCATCAAGAACAACATGACCACCGTCTTCTTCTCCCTCGAAATGGGCCGCAACGAAATCGCCATGCGCCTGCTTTCGGCCGAAGCGACCATCGGGCTTCAGGACCTGCGCAAGGGCACCATCAAGGACGAACAGTGGGGCAAGATCGCCACCACGATGGGCCGGATGAATGACGCGCCGCTGTTTATCGACGACAGCCCGAACATGTCCCTGATGGAAATCCGAGCCAAGTGCCGTCGCCTCAAGCAGCGCCATGACCTCAAGCTCGTGGTGCTGGACTACCTGCAGCTGATGTCCTCGGGCAAAAAGGTGGAGTCCCGCCAGCAGGAAGTTTCCGAGTTCTCGCGTGCGCTGAAGCTGCTGGCCAAGGAACTGGAAGTACCCGTGATCGCGTTGTCACAGCTGAACCGTGGTTCGGAGCAGCGTACCGACAAGAAACCGATGGTTTCCGACCTGCGTGAATCGGGTTCCATCGAGCAGGATGCGGATATGGTCATCCTGCTCCACCGCGAGGACATCTACGACAAGGAATCGCCGCGTGCCGGCGAGGCCGACGTCATTGTGGCCAAGCACCGTAACGGCCCCACCAAAACCATCGTGGTGGGGTTCCAGGGCCACTATTCCCGCTTCTCGAACATGGCGGTTGAGGGCGGCAGCGGCTTCTAGCCGCGGCCCCGGCCCCTCGTCCCCGCCTACCACCGCTTACCGCCCACCGCTTCCCCCAGGAGATCCGCCATGCCCAAGTCCAAGCCCCGCAAGAAGGCCGTCTCCAAGAAGAAGCAGGCCCGCCGCGCCGAGCATGAAGTCAATGCCCTGCTGCGCGGCGAAACCGCGTACTTCAGCGATGAGGCAGAGGCGCTGCTCACCGCCCGCGGCTGGATCAGTGAGCGGGACCAGCCCGGCGGCCCGGACCAGGGCGATGCCTGGTACTGGATGCCGTCCCAGCTGCCGGCGTACCTGGAGGAAGGCGAACCCGTCCCCACCTCCATCTACCCGTCCTCCGAGAGCACCTTCGTCAGCCAGCTGGCGACACCGGACGGCTCCGTTCCGGTCGTGGCGCAGACCGAGTACGACTCCCTTGAGGCACTCGAGGCGGACCTGGACCGGCTGCAGGCCTACCGGGTGCCCGACGACGCGTGGACGGTCCTGGGCGGCGGTCCGTCCGCCGAGGAAACCCCGGATGATCTCATTGACTCCATCACCGAGGAATGGGAGCTCATAGCCGAACTCATCCATTTCCCGTACAGCAACGACGCCGGTGCACGCTCATTTGCTGCCGTGGAGCAGGCCGTGCAGGACGGCAGGCTTACTGAATACGCCTACCGGTCCATCCTGGCCGGCCGCGCAGGGAAGTAAGCGGACCCCGGAAGGGAACCGCGGCCGGTGCCTTAGGCCCTGGCCCGAGCGGTGCGCCTAGCCCCGGTTTGAGGCGCCGGGACCGCCGGCCGGCTCTCCGTGGGCATCGTGGCTCGAGGCCAGCTGCCAAGGCACGGAGGCAACCATGATGGCCGGCTCGAAGTGCAGCCGGGCTTTGATGCGCAGGGCGGTCTGGTTGTGCACCAACTGCTCCCACCAACGGCCCACAACGTACTCCGGAATGTAGACCACGAACAGTTCCCGCGGGGAGTTGCGCCGGGCATCGCGCAGGTACGCCAGCACGGGGGAGATGGTCTCGCGGTACGGCGAGGAAAGGACCGTCAGCGGCACGGGAATCTGCAGCCGCTCCCAGTCAGCCAGCGTGCGGCGGGTGTCCTCCGGATCAAGATCCACAATGATCGCGTTCAGGCTGGAGGGACGGGATGCCCGCGCATAGGCAATTGCCCGCAGGGCAGGCTTGTGGACCTGCGAAATCAGGATCACCGCATTGACCCGGGAGGGCAGGGCCAGGCCGTGGTCGTCAGCACTGAGCGCCAGCTCGCGGGCAACCGTGTCGTAGTGGACCCTGATGCTGTACATGATCACGTAGAGCACGGCCATGGCCAGCAGGGCAATCCATGCGCCGTGGGTGAACTTGGTGATGATGACGATGAGCAGCACCAGGGCCGTCATGCCGAAGCCGAGGGAGTTGATCGCCCGGGAACGCTGCATCCGGCGTCGTACGTCCTTGTCCCGCTCTGTGCGCAGCTTGCCGGTCCAGTGCCGGATCATACCCAGCTGGCTGGCGGTGAAGGAAACGAAGACCCCGACAATATAGAGCTGGATCAGCTGGGTGACATCGGCGTCGAAGGCCACGACGAGCACCAGGGCGCCCAGACCGAGCGAAATGATGCCGTTGCTGAACGCCAGCCGGTCCCCGCGGGTGCGCATCTGGCGCGGGAGGAACCCGTCCTTGGCCAGGATCGAGGC
The DNA here is from genome assembly GCF_020731025.1 of Arthrobacter sp. zg-Y895. Taxonomy (NCBI): domain Bacteria; kingdom Bacillati; phylum Actinomycetota; class Actinomycetes; order Micrococcales; family Micrococcaceae; genus Arthrobacter; species Arthrobacter sp. zg-Y895. Next base: position 759,883 of record NZ_JAJFZY010000003.1, on the reverse strand, counting down.
CAGCACGGGGAAGCCGTTGAATGCGGTGTTGGAGGCAAAGACCAGGATCAGCCCGGTGGCGGCCACAACCAGGTAGAACGCGATGCTGCCATCGCCGAAGATGGTCTCCGCCAACTGGCTGATCACCGGATGCTGCACGTAGTCCTCGCCCACGGGGGAACCGTTGAACGTGAGCTGGGTGGCCGGGTCCTGGGCTACATGGACCTTGGTGAGGTTGGCCATGGCGATGATCCCGCCGATCATGGCCGCGGAAATCACGCCCAGGAGCAACAGGGTGGTGGCGGCATTGGCGCTCTTGGGTTTGCGGAACGTGGGGACGCCGTTACTGATGGCTTCAACGCCGGTCAGTGCGGCTGCGCCCGAGGAAAAGGCCCGCAGCAGCAGGAGGACGCCGGCAAGTCCTACGAGCCCTTCGTCGAAACCGGATTCCCGCACCAGTTCGAAGGACGCCGAGGGGGCCTGGCGGAGGTCTCCGCTGAGGAACTGGAGGAAGCCGGTGAGGCACATGCCCAGTACGGAGATCATGAAGATGTAGGTGGGTACGGCAAATAAGGCGCCGGCCTCCCGAATGCCGCGCAGGTTCACCAGGACCAGTACGGCCACCCCGATCACGGCGATGGTGGCCTGGGTGCCGTGCAGTGCGGGGATGGCCGTCACAAGGTAGGACGCCGCCGAGGACATCGACACAGCGACGGTGAGCACGTAGTCCACCAGCAGTGCGGAGGCGACGGTCAGGCCGGCGGGCTTGCCCAGGTTGGTGCTCGCAATTTCGTAGTCTCCGCCGCCGGACGGATAGGCATGGACGTTCTGGCGGTAGGACGCCACCACCGTGAGCAGGACGACAATAACGGCCAGCCCCACCCAGGGGGAGAGGGTCACGGCAGCGACGCCGGCCAGCGCCAGGGTAAGGAGAATCTCATCGGGCGCGTAGGCAGCAGATGAGAGGGCGTCCGAGGCGAAAACCGGGAGCGCAATCCGCTTGGGGAGGAGGGTGTGCGAGAGCCGTTCGTTGCCGTAAGGACGCCCGACCAGAATGCGTTTGAGCGCATTGAAGAATGTGAGCACGAGGACCAACGTTAGACCGGTCCGCCTGCACTGTCCAGAAGTGGAAAAACGCGGCGGCAGTGCCCTTCCCGGGCCGGGGCGCGGCTGGCTCCCCGGCACCTGCCGCAACCCGGGCACCATTATCGGCGCGATCACCGGAGCCTGATCAGAGGCACCCTGAATAACGGTATGCCTGTCGCACATGGGGCGGGGAGCAAGTGTCGGCAAGAAGCTGCAGGCGGCGGACGGCCGCACGGCGTCTGCCGCCGTCGTTTTGGTGGCATTCCTCACTGCCCGGAGATGACCCGGATCACGGAAAACGGGTCCTAAACGCCAAAACCGAATATGTGACGGAATCTACAAAAACGGGTGTTGATTGTACTTCTCGCGCTTATTTACGCGGATCTGGAAAAGATAACGATTCGTGCATACTTGATCTCGATTTGATCTCGATAAAAGACTTCCCTACGTTGGTTAAGGCCCTGATCGAGGGCTGGACCGCCTGACTGGATCGAAGTCGGCGGCGGCCGGCACCAATCCTGGTGCGGCCTCAAACCAGTAAGCCTGATGCCACGCGTCCACTGCACGTCGCCGCTGCGTGGCATCGACGAAGACCTCTATCAAGTTGGGGAAGGCGACGGCGTGCAGACGCCCGGGGACGGGACGAGCGCAGGTGGAACCCATGGGAGCAAAAGACTTATGAAGAACCAGAAGATCCGTCGTATCGTCCGCCGTGGCCTGGCTACCGCCGCCATCACCGGTGCTGGCGCTGCAGGCCTTGCAGGAATGGCCGCTCCGGCCAACGCAGCCTCCATGGACTGGGACGCCCTCGCACAGTGCGAAAGCGGTGGTAACTGGTCCATCAACACCGGCAACGGTTACTCCGGCGGCCTGCAGTTCACCCCCAGCACCTGGGCAGCCTTCGGCGGCACCGGCGACGCAGCTAATGCCAGCCGCGAAGAGCAGATTGCCGTGGCTGAGCGTGTCCTGGCAGCACAGGGCCCCGGCGCCTGGCCTGCCTGCACCGCCAAGCTGGGCATGACCGGCGCTACTGCCAACCCGCAGGCAGCCCAGACTCCGGTTGAGCAGGCTCCTGTCACCGAAGCCGCTCCGGTTGAGACCTACACCGAGCCCGCCCCGGTGGTCGAAGCCGCTCCGGTTGAGACCTACACCGAGCCCGCCCCGGTGGTCGAAGCCGCTCCGGTCGAGGCCGCTCCGGTCGAGACCTACGTACAGCCGCAGACCGTTGCTCCGGCACCGACCAGCGTCCCGGTTGAGGCCGTTGCTCCGGTACAGACCCCGGCTCCGGCCCTGTCCGGCGAGACCTACGTGGTCCAGGCCGGCGACACCCTCTCCGAGATCGCCGAGAAGCTTGGCATCGAGGGCGGCTGGCAGGCGCTGTACAACGCCAACCTGGACACCGTTATCCACCAGGACCTGATCTACACCGGTCAGCCCCTGCAGCGGCCGGCCTTGTTCGGCATGGGTTAGTCTTCGGTAGATGTTCCGCCTTAGTGCGGAGATCGAAGCAGAACGGGCGCTTTACGCGAAATGCGTAAAGCGCCCGTTCCCTTTTAACTATCCTCATCCGCCGGCGATCGACTGCAGGACCAGCAGTTCCGCACGGGCGGGCAGCACGGTGGAAGCACCGTCCAGGTCCCGGATGTCATCGCCGTCCAGGTACAGATTCACATAGCGGCGCAGCTCCCCGGTCTCGTCGCAGATCCGGCGGTACACGCCCGCGAAATCGGACTGCAGGAGCGCCAGGACATCCGCAACGGTGGTGTTTTCCGGTGTCCCTTCGCCAGGCCTGGGGCGAAGGGTCAACAGGCGCCGTCCGTCCGCGGCGTCGGCCAGCGCCGCAGGGAGCAACAGCTCGACGTCGGCGCACCCGTGGCCGCGGCCGCGAGCGTCAGGCCGCAACTGCGCGGACACAGAGCACATCCGGAAGATTGGCGGCCACCAGATTGAAGGTCTCGCCCTCGTCGGCGCTGGCATAGACTTCGCCTCCGCGGGTGCCGAAGTAGATGCCGGCGGGATCGGCGTCGTCCACATCGGCCGCATCACGGAGCACGGCGTTGAAATCATAGGCGGGCAGGCCGGCGTCGAACCGCTCCCAGCTCCCGCCTGCATCGGTGCTGCGGTATACCGCCGGGCGGCCCTGCGGCGGATTGCGTTCCCCCGCCGAACCCAGCGGAATGGTCCAGATGGTATCCGGGCGGGTGGGGTGGGCAAGCATCACGAAACCGAAATCCGCGGGAAGGCCGTCCGCAATGGACAACCACTGTCCGCCGGCGTCGTCGCTGCGGTACACCCCGCCGTGGTTCTGGGCGTATAGCCGCTGCGGGTTGCCCGCGTCCCGGGCTACCTTGTGCACGCACTGCCCGAACGCGGGATATTTCTCCGGCATAAAGTCCGCGATGATGCCGGTGTTGAATGCGTCCCAGGTCTCCCCGCGGTCATCGGAGCGGTAGACCCCGCCGCTGCTGATCGCCACGTGGACGGAATCGTCGCTCGGGCTCGGCAGGACCGTATGGGCGGCCGGGCCGCCGTAGCCGGCGCCCCACTGGGTGCGGTGCGGGTGGTCCCACAACCCCCGCACCAGTTCGAAGTGCTTGCCGCCGTCCTCGGAGCGGAACACGGAGATCGGTTCGCAGCCCGCCCAGACAACGCCCGGCCGGTCCGCGCTGTCCGGCGCCAGCTGCCAGATGCGCTCCAGCGAGGCGCTGGTGTCCTCCGGAAAGGCAATGGCCGCCTGCTCGGGTTCCTGCCAGGTCCGCCCCAGGTCGTCCGAAATCGCGACATTGGTGCCCCACCACTCGGACCGCACACCGGCCAGCAGACGCGGGGTGCCGCTGCGGGCGTCAAAGGCCAGGGACGGGACCTCCGTCATCGCAAATTCCGGCCCGCGCAGCTCCCAGTTGCGGCGGTCGGGGCTCGTGGCCAGCCACAGGCCCTTGCGGGTTCCGATGGCGACCACGGTGGAGGCGCCGGGGGATGCGGCAGCGGGTTTGGCGGCGGGTTCGGCGGCGGGCATGGCCTCGGGCACGGCATCCATGCGGTTATTCCAGCACCGGGGGGTCCCCGGAACAAGGGTTTGCGCAAAGACCGGCTGCCCGGCGGCCCGACGGATGCGCCGCCGCATGGAAATTGCTGCCCCGGGTGCGATAGACATACAAGATGCTGTTGCTGCAGCCGGAAACCCGGCGTCCATGATCTACATCGATCCGCCGATGTGGCCGGCGCACAACACCCTCTTCTCGCACCTGATCTCCAACTCCGGGTTGGACGAGCTGCACGCGTTCACCCGGGAGGCAGGCATCTCGGACCGGGCGTTCGACGGCGACCACTACGACGTGCCCCGGGAACGCTATGACGCGCTCGTGTCGCTGGGGGCCGTGCCGGTCAGCTGCGGCGACCTGGTCCGCATCCTCATTTCCAGCGGGCTCCGGATCCCGGCGAGGGAGCGCCCTTCCGCCCTTGCCGCCCCGCTGCGCCACCGGTGGAACCGGCTGCTGCCCGGGACACCGGAGCTGGGCGAACACCTGCTTCAACTCTGGAATGAACCGCACCGCCGCTACCACGACCGCCGGCATCTGCTGCAGGTCCTGGAGGCCCTGGACCTGCTTGCCGGCGGCGAAGTGCCCCGCCCCGTGGCCCTGGCCGCCTGGTTCCACGACGCCGTGTACACCGGCCGGGCCGGTGCCGATGAGGGCGCCTCGGCCCGGCTGGCTGAGCAGCTGCTCTCCGGCGCGGGCGTGACTGCCGCCGAGACCGCCGAATGCGCACGGCTGGTCCGCCTGACCGCCAGCCATGATCCGGCTGCAGCGGACGCCAACGGAGCGCTGCTCACGGACGCGGACCTGGCAGTGCTGGCCCGCGACCCAGCGGGGTATGCCGCCTACCTGCAGGCGGTCCGCGCCGAGTACGCGCACCTTTCAGCCGAGGACTTCACTGCCGGACGACGCCGGGTGGTCCGGCGGCTTGTCGCAGCCGATCCGCTCTACCGGACGCCCGCCGGACGGCAGCTCTGGGAGGAACGGGCCCGCCGCAACCTGGCCGCGGAACTGGCGGGTGACCCGTCCGGTGCATCGCGGACGGCGCCCGCCGCCCCGGCCACGGACGCGGCAACGGACCAGCCATGACGAGACGCGATGACGCGCCCGGCTTCCGCGGCCAGTTCACCGGGCACCGGCGCGGCAGCCCCGGCTACCGCGGCGTCCTGGTGGGACTGGCCGCGGCCGGTGTGGCGACCTTCGCCCAGCTGTACTCCCTGCAGGGAGTCCTGCCCGAACTCGCTGCCGATCTGGGTATCTCCGCCTCGTCGGCGGCGTTGACGGTTTCCGCAGCCACCCTCGGACTCGCCGTCACAGTGATTCCCTGGTCCGCCGCCGCGGACCGATTCGGCCGGCTGCCGGCCATGCGCCTGGCGATCCTGGCCGCAGTGGTGCTGGGCCTGGCCGTTCCGCTGAGCCCCAATCTGCCGATGCTGCTGGGACTCCGCTTCCTCGAGGGGGCGGCCCTGGGCGGGATTCCGGCGGTGGCGCTGGCCTACCTCAGCGAGGAAGTGAGCAGGCTGCATGCCGCAGTGGCGGCCGGGACCTACGTTTCGGGCACCACCATCGGCGGTCTCGCGGGTCGGATCCTGGCCGCACCCCTGGCGGAACTGGTGAACTGGCGGGTGGGTGTAGCCGCGGTGAGCCTCCTGGCAGCCGGAGCCGCAGTAGTTTTTATGCTCACAGCACCCCGCCAGCACGGTTTTGTGCCCGTCCGCCGTGCCGCCTCCGGACACGGCCTGGCTGCGCGGTTGGCGGCGAACCTTCGCAGCCCGCGGCTGCTGGTCCTGTATTCACAGGGCTTCCTGCTGATGGGCGGGTTCGTGGCGGTCTACAACTATCTGGGTTTCCGGCTGGGCGAGCCGCCCTTCGGGCTGCCCCAGAGCCTGGCCAGCTCCCTGTTCCTCGCCTATCTCGCCGGCACCTGGTCCTCCCGGGCCGCGGGCACCCTGGCGGCCCGGCTTCGCGGCGGGCGGAAGCCGGTGCTGCTGCTGTCCCTCGGTGCCATGGCGGTGGGTCTTGCCCTGACGCTGGCCGAGAACCTTCCGGCCATCGTGGCCGGACTGCTGGTCTTCACCGCCGGTTTCTTCGCCGCGCATTCCATTGCCTCCGGCTGGACTCCGCTACTCGCCCGGGAAGGGCGGGCACAGGCCTCCTCGCTCTACAATCTCTTCTACTACACCGGGTCCAGCCTGCTGGGCTGGGTGGGCGGCTATTACTTCCAGCAGGGCGGCTGGAAGTTCCTGGTGCTTTTTGTCGGTGTGCTGCTGCTGGCGGCGGCACTGGCGGCCGTCCTGGTCCTGCGCAGCAACGACGACGGCGCCGGGACGGCGGACCCCGCGGCAGCGGCACCGGACAACGGACGTAAAACGTAGGCTGGAAGGTGTGAAGACCGAAGCCGACCTTTCCTCCCGGCGGCTCAGCCGCCGGATCCTGGCCCTGGCCCTCCCGGCGCTGGGCGCTCTGATTGCCGAACCCCTTTTCCTGCTGGCGGATTCCGCTATTGTCGGCCACCTCGGCGTGGCCCAGCTGGCCGGTGTCGGCCTCGCGTCGACGGTGCTGCAGACCGCCGTCGGGCTGATGGTCTTCCTGGCCTATTCCACTACCGGCACGGTGGCGCGCTACCTCGGCGGCAACCGGCAGCCTGAGGCGCTCGCCGCAGGAAGGGACGGCATTGCCCTGGCCGTCCTGCTGGGCGCCGTGCTTTCGACCGCGGGGTACCTCTTCGCTCCACAGTTGTGCAGTGCCATGGGCGCCACCGGTGACGTGCACCGCTACGCCGTGGACTACCTGCGCTTTTCGATGCCCGGCCTGACCGCGATGCTGGTGGTCCTGGCCGCCACGGGCGTGCTGCGCGGGCTGCAGGACACCCGCACCCCGCTGGTGGTGGCCACGGCCGGCTTCGCCGTGAACATCGGGCTGAATTACCTGTTGGTCTACGGGTTCTCCCTGTCCGTGGCGGGATCGGCCCTGGGCACCAGCATCGCGCAGTGGGGCATGGCGGTGTTCTACCTGATCGCGGTGGCGCGGATGGCACGCTCCCAGGGGGTTTCCCTGCGGCCCGCGGTGTCGGGAATCAGGGCGACGGCGCACGTGGGGTCGTGGCTGATGCTGCGGACGCTGAGCCTGCGTGCCGCGGTGCTCGCGACAGTCCTGGTCGCCACCGCGCAGGGACCGGAATCCCTCGCGGCCCACCAGCTGGTCATGACTGTGTTTACCTTCCTGGCGTTCGCGCTGGACGCCCTGGCCATCGCGGCACAGGCAATGATCGGCAAGGAACTGGGCGCCGGAGATACCGTGACGGCCCGCGCGCTGACCCGGCGGATGATCGTTTGGGGTGTGGGGTTCGGCGTCATTACCGGGGCGCTGCTGGCGCTGGTGGCGCCGGTGGCAGGGGTGCTCTTCACCAGCGACGCCGGTGTGCAGCAGGCCATGACCGCCGGGCTCTGGGTCCTCGCGGTCTCCCAGCCGATCTGCGGGCTGGTGTTTGTGCTGGACGGAGTGCTGATCGGCGCGGGGGACGCCAAATACCTGGCCCTTACCGGCGTGCTGAACCTGGCCGCCTATCTGCCGCTGCTGATCTGGGTGCACGCTGCGGGCCTGTCCGGCGCCGGGGGGATCGCCTGGCTGTGGGCGGCGTTCGCCCTTGGCTACATGAGCGCACGCGGAATCACCCTGTCCTGGCGGACCCGGCGGGACGCCTGGATGGTGACCGGTGCCCGGTCCGGAGCGGGGAGCGACTAAGCTTGACGGTGGCCAACCGGCCACCGAAATGATGCAAAAGTGAAAGCGGAGGCTCTGCAGTGGGCGGATCCAATCCCGGAGCACCTTGGGGACCCATGCTGGTCCGTTCAATGGTCGCGGCAGTCTACGGCGTGCTGACCGTGTTCTGGCAGGACCCCACCGAGCCCGTCCTGGTGGTTGCCGGCGGCACCTACCTGCTGCTCACCGGCGTCGCACTCTGGCCCATGCTCGCCGCGGCACGCGGACACGGCAACGTTCGGGCTTTCCTGCTGGTTGAAGCCGCCGCCTACGTTCTGGCCGGTGCAGCCACGCTGGTCTTCGCCTCGGCCGAAGCATTCCGGGCAGCGGCTGCCGCCGCCCTCATCCTCGGGGGAGTCCTCGAACTCATCCTCTGGGTCCGGAACCGCGGCGACTTCCTGCCGGCCCGTGACTGGCTGATCACCGGTGCCGCCGCCCTGGCGGCCGGCATCCTGGTGCCGCTCGTCTACAGCCTGGGTGTCCGCGCCTTGCTTGGCGTGACCGGTGGCGCGGCGATCATCATTGCGGTGATCGTGGCCATTTCCGCCCTGGGCGTCCGGCATGATTCCCGTGCAGCCGTGGACGAGCGGGCATAGGCCGTAAACTAGGTAACGCGCGCGGTGCATTTACGCATCGATCCGCGCCACCCCAACGCAGCAGGAGGCAATCATAGTGGCGAACAGCTCAACCGGTGGACCGCAGAGGCGGAACTCCGTTAAGGCACCGCTGATTTTCTCTGCCGTGCTGGCGTTGATTGCCGGCATTGCCACCATGATCTTCGCCACCGGGGGAGCGGAGCAGGAACTGAGGTTCGACCTCGGGCTCATTGCCGTCGGCATTGCGTTTATCGCGTCGCTGCTGGTCTCTTCGCTGCTGCTGATGACGGAGAAGCCGAACCCCGAGCACCTCAGCCAGGGCTCGGGTGTCCACCGCAGTTCGGCAAAGATTCCGGGCGGTGCGGGAAACGTGGGCAAGCCGACCCCGTCCGCAACGGATCAGGACGATTCGCCCCGGCCCACGGATCCCACCGCCTGAGCAGCTAGATCTCCCGTCCGCTGGACGGGTCGCACCCGCCGGTGCCCAGGATGAGCTCGGCAGCGTCAGCGGACCGGTCGGTAACCGTGGTCGGCGACTCCAGGTGCACAGCACCGGAGGGAATCATTCCGGCGCCGCCGAACCTCTCCATCACCCGCCACTGGGCTGCCACGTCCTCCCCGGCATGCCCGGGCGGCAGCTGATCCCAGAACCCGAAGCCGCCGCACGCAAGCAGGGCCTGCCGGTCATAGAGGACGCAGGCCCCCACCCAGGCGATCCGGTACAGGCGCCATTGCCCCGGAGGGATTCCGAGGCCGGACGCCACATGCGCGAGATTCGCTGCATTGTGCAGGGTCCAACGCGAGAAACCCGGCTGGTTGCGGCGGATCCGTTCCGGCTGCACCTGTCCGTTCTCCCAGACCTCGAACGGCTGCTGTTCCTCGGGCCGCCGGTCGGCGAGATAGGACAGCCCCTGCACGGCAGCCCCCACAAACCCGCCGCCGGACGCCGTCAGGGCAGCCGTCAGCCGGGCCAGCATGTCCGGTTCCAGCCAGACGTCGTCGTCCAGGAACAGGACCAGCGGAGCGCCGGCCTGCCCGAGCAGGAAGTGCCGCTGTTCCGCCAGCCCCCGGGCCGGCAGGTGCCTCAGTAGCCGGACGGGACGGCCCTGCGCCTGCAGGACCCGGACCATCGCTTCGGCGGCGGGATGGTTCCAGGACGGAACATCGGTACTTTGGTCGCTGATGACGACGGCGAAGTCCGGCCCGTCCTGCGCGGCCAGCCCGGCGAGGGTGACCGCGAGTTCGGCCGGCCGGTTGCGGGTCGGAATCAGCACGTCCACCTCTGCCGCACTGCCCGAATCGGGTGGCCGGGCCCAGTCCCCGGACCAGCGGCGCGTCACGGCGGGTCCCCGGGGCCGTTCCCGCCTGCGGCTGCTTCTGAGCCTCCGCCGCCCGCGGGGTTTCCCTCAGTCTCCCCGGTGCCGCCGGACCGGATCCGGGACACCAGGGCAGTGGTGGAGTGGTCGGAGACGTAGTCCAGGATCAGCACCCGGCCGCCGCATTCCTCCACCACCGGGGTTTCAGCCAGCATCTGGGCGGAATAGTCCCCGCCCTTCGCGTAAATATCCGGCCGCAGCTCCCGGATGAGCGGAATCGGAGTGTCCGTGTCGAATACGGTCACGTAGTCCACGCAGCTGAGCGCGGCAATGATCCCGGCCCGGTCATGGACGGGATTGATGGGACGGCCCGGTCCTTTCAGCCGGCGGGCGGACGAGTCGCTGTTCAGGGCGACCACCAGGATGTCGCCGAGTTGTTTGGCCTGGTTCAGGTACCGGGTATGCCCGCGGTGCAGGACGTCGAAACAGCCGTTTGTCAGGACAATCCTGCGCCCGGCAGCCCGTTCGACGGCGGTCCGGGCCAGGAGATCCGCCTGGCTGAGCGCCGTGTCGGCAAAGCTGTCCAGATGCTTTTCCAGATCGGCGGTGCTGCAGACGGAGGTGCCGGGCCGCTGGACCACAATATCGGCGGCGTTCTGCGCCAGGTCCGCGGCGGTGGACAGCGGCAGGCCTGCGGCCCGGGCGAGCGTCAGGCAGGCAACGAACGTGTCGCCTGCTCCCGACGCCTGTTTTTCGGCAGCGGGCCGCGCCCAGGTGCGGTGGAACCCGCCGTCGGCGCCGATCACGGCCGCGCCGTCACGGTCCAGGGTGACGGCTGCCGCTGCCGCGCCGGCGGCGGCCAGCAGATCCTGCGCATAGGTGCGAACCGCTGCGGCCCGGTCCGGCCCGAGTGACCTGGGCCCGCCCAGCAGATGCGCGGCTTCGGCGGCATTCGGCGTGACCAGGTCGGGGGACAGATCGGCCCAGCCCGCGGCGTCGTGGGCGTCCACGACGGTGAGGCGGCCGCCGCGCAGTGCCACCAGGGCGTCGCGGACGGCCCCGTGCAGCAGCCCGGTGCCGTAGTCGCAGACCACCAATGCATCGGCGCCCTCCAGCAGTGCAGGGACGGAGGCCGCCAGCAGGTCTTCTGCCTCGGCCGGGAACCGCCCGCCGTCGTCGAGCCGGAACAGTACCTGCTCCGCGGCGACAATCCGGTCCTTCGTGGCGGTCTGCGCGTCGGGGTGCCGCACCATGCCGCGCAGGTCCACGCCCGCCTCCGCCAGGATGCCGCGCAGCCGGTCACCGGCGGCGTCGCTGCCGGTCAGTCCGCCGAGCCGGACCCGTGCTCCGAGCGCCTGCAGGTTCATGGCCGTGTTTCCCGCACCGCCGGGTGCGTAGTTCTTCCGCTGCACATCCACCACGGGAGCCGGAGCCTCGCGGCAGAACCGTTCGGTGACCCCGGACCACCAGCCGTCCAGCATCACATCGCCGATGACCGCTATGCACAGGGAGGCGGCCGCGAGACGAGCCGGCAGCCCCGGAGCGAGGCTGCGGACCTCCCCGGGGTTCCGGAAGTCCGTCACTCCGGCAGTCCCGGTGAGGCGGTGCCCGGAGAGCCGACGTGGACCACCTTTACGAGGGAGAACTCGTCCAGCAGTTCCGGGCCGTAGCCAAAGCCGCGGCCGCTCCGACGCCTGGGCTGTGCCGAGCCGCCCGGGGCGCCGCCGAACACGGCGTTGATCTTCACGGTGCCCACGTCCAGGGCAGCCACTGCCTGCTGAGCGTGGGCAATGCTGCCCGTCAAGACCGTGGCGGCCAGCCCGTAGGATCCCGCAGCGGCCAGGGCGAGCCCTTCGTCGAAGCTGTCCACCACCTGCACGGCGGCCACGGGGCCGAACGTTTCGGCGTCGAAGACCTCCATCCCCGCCGAACAGTTCAGCAGGACGGTAGCGGGGTAGTGGGCTCCGGGTCCTTCCGGTAACGCGCCGCCCTCCGCAACCGTCGCGCCGCGGACCAGCGCCTGGGTTACCTGCTGGTGCACGGTATCGCGGAGCCGGGTATCCACCAGCGGCGCCATCGCCTGCCCTCGGTTTCGTCGCCGCGCTTCGGCCATCAGCTCGGCGCAGAACGCATCCGCGATGTTGCGGTGAACGTAAATGCGCTCCACCGCGGTACAGATCTGGCCGCTGTTGCTGAATGCCCCGACAGCTGCCTGTCCGGCCGCCCATCGCGGATCCACATCTGCATCAACCAGCAGCGGATCATTGCCGCCGTTCTCGAGGATGACGTGGGCTCCCGTCAGGGCAGCCGCCCGGGCAATCCTCGCACCCGTCGCACTGGAACCCACGTGTGCCAGGACGTCCACCCCTGCTTCCAAGGTCAGTTGGGCACCCACGTCCGGGCCGCCGGTGACCGTTGTCAGGACACCGGCGGGGAACGCCGGGGCGAGGATCTCCCCGAGCAGTTTCCCGGTGTGGGGAGAACGCTCGCTGGGCTTGTGAATCAGCGTGTTTCCGGTGACCAGCGCCGCGCCGATCAACCCGGCGGCAACGGCCACCGGGTCGTTCCACGGGGTCAGCACCACGGCGACGCCGCGCGGCCCGGCTACCGTGTAGTCCGCAGCGAGTGCCGCACCGCGGAGGCTGAGCCCCCGGTGCACAGGGCCAAGTTCGGCGTATTGCTCCAACGTGGACACCCCGGCCTGCACCCCGGCAAGCGCTTCGGCCGCGGGCCGTCCGGTCTCACGGGTGTTCCACTCGGCCAGTTCGGCGGCCCGCAGCTCCAGGGCAGCGGCAGCGGCGTGCAGGAGGCGCCCCCGCTCTGCAGGGGCGGTGCCTGCCCAGCCGGGGAGGGCGCCGCGGGCTGCGGCCACGGCGGCTCGGATGCCGGCCCGTCCGTCCTGCTCCACCCGACCCACCAGCGTTCCGTCCCGTGGATCGCAAATGGTGAGCGGCTCGGGGGAACCGGTGGGGTGCATCGGGGAGGCGGACCGGGGGACCGGCGGCTGAATGGTGGTGGACATGCTGCTCCTTGTCGCGCGTTGTATAGCTCCCATACCCCGTTTCCGGCGGGTTCAGACAGGCGCGGAAAGCAGGTGCGGGCCCCGCTCACATGGAGTAAACACCTCCCTTGGGTCCGGCGTCGCCAGCACCTAAGGTGAGTGCCCACAGGGCAGACCGGCGCGGCACGCAGGTCCTCGGCGAAAGGAAGCCCCATGAAGCAGAAGACCACGGAACAGCGCGGGCCGCTGTACCCCCGGAGCGACCGGCCGGGGCTTGTCCGCGGCGTCGGCCCCCTGGCCGCACCCTTTCCGGAGGTGCAGAAAATCGCCGTGCTGCGCGGCGGAGGGCTGGGAGACCTGATGTTCGCCCTGCCGGCGGTCGAAGCTCTCGCCGCCGCATATCCGTCCGCGTCCATCACGCTGCTTGGCACTGCGCTGCACGCCGCCCTCCTGACGAACCGGCCCGGGCCGGTGCAGCGGGTGGAGGTCCTGCCCGCCGCCCCCGGCATTGCCTCCGGAGCGGAGGACCCGGAGGCCGTTGAGGCATTCCTGGCCCGGATGCAGCGGGAGCGGTTTGACCTGGCCGTACAGGTGCACGGCGGCGGCCGGAATTCGAATCCCTTCCTGCTCCGCCTGGGGGCACGGCACACGGTGGGGACCCGCACCCCCGATGCCGCCGCCCTGGAGCGGAGCATTCCCTACATCTACTACCAGCACGAGGTATTCCGGGCGCTGGAAGTGGCCGGGCTCGCCGGAGCAGCCCCCGTCAGCCTGGACGCGCAGCTGCCCGTCCTGCCCGAAGAGGCAGCGGCGGCGCGGGCCCTGGTATTGCCGGGCCGGAACCTGGTGACCCTGCACCCCGGGGCCACGGACCCGCGGCGCAGGTGGCCGGCGTCGTGCTTCGCGGAGGTGGCGGTGCGTGCCGTCGCCCGGGGCTGCCAGGTTGTGGTGGTGGGCGACGACGCCGACCGGAGCCTCGCGCAGTACGTCGTGGACCTTGCGCTCGCCGAGGCCGGACCCGACGCCCCCGTCCGCTCGCTCGCCGGCGAACTGGGCATCGGCACGCTCGGGGCCCTGCTGCAGGCCAGTGCGGTGATGGTGGGCAATGACAGCGGGCCCCGGCATCTGGCGCAGGCGGCCGGAGCCGCCACGGTGGGGATCTACTGGTTCGGCAACGTCGTCAACGCCGGGGCGATGGGCCGCACCCGGCACCGGGTGCACATGTCCTGGGTGTCGGAGTGTCCCGTCTGCAAGGCAGACGTCACCCAGGTCGGCTGGACTGCCGAGCGGTGCGAACACGATGACTCGTTTGTGGCGGAAGTGCGGACCGCAGATGTGTGGGCCGACGTCGACCAGCTGCTCGGGTAGGCTCGGGAAGCCCGCTAAGGTCGGGGTATGCACATTTGGTATCCGGCCTCGCGGCTGCAGCCCGACGGCGTCCCCTGCCGTACGGTGGGCCGCCGGTGAATCTGCGCGAGCAGCAACGGAGCGAAACCCGGCAGCGGTTCATTGACACCGCCATGCAGTTGTTTCAGGAGCAGGGGTTCACCGCGACCAGCATGAACCAGATCGCGGTTGCCGCCGGCGGCAGCCGCGCCAACCTCTACCTGCATTTCCGGAACAAGCCTGAACTGGTCATGGCCAAAATGCGGGACATTGAACAGGAAATCACGGACGGCTACCGCGCGCTGGATGAGCTGCCGCAGCACGATTTTGCCGCCCTCCGCGGGTGGCTGGTAGACACCAAAGGGCTCTGGTCGCGGTACGCAATCGAATTTGCGGCCATGGAGCAGGCCATGGCCGCAGACACGGCGGTGGCGGACGAGTGGCTCGGGATGCTGCGGCGCGTCAGCGGGTCAATGGAGCGGCTCTACCGCTCCTGCTCCTCGCAACAGGAGCGGGAAGAGCTGCAGACCCATCTCGTGACTTTCATGATGAGTTTGGACCGCAACTTCTACTTCCTCTACGTCCGGGGACACCAGGAGCGGCACGAGATGGTGCTCGATGCGCTGACCCGCCAACTCTTGAGCCTGTTCGCTGACAGGTTTCCGTCCCAGTAGCTGCCGGAGTCCCGGCAGCAACTGGAACGGAAACCCGGCGCGGCTACCGGTCCAGGACCAGCCGCGGACAGCCCCGCCCGGCCCGGGAAACGCAGATCATCAACGTCTCATTGGCATCCTGTTCGTCCGGCGTGAGGATCGAGTCACGGTGTTCGGCCTGCCCGGACACGATCCGGGTTTCGCAGGTGCCGCAGGTTCCCGTCTTGCAGGAAGAAATCACCGGCAGCCCGGCCCGGTCCGCAGCGTCGAGGATGCTTTCGTCCGGACCCACTTCAACGGTGACTCCCGAGGCTGCGAACTCCACCTCGAAGGCAGTGTCCGGTTCAGAGCGTTCCAGCACCTTGGCGGCAAACCGTTCCACCCGCAGTGAGCCCTTGCGCCAATGGGCAGAGTGGGTCTCCACGGCCCGCAGCACCGGTTCGGGTCCGCAGCAGTAGATGAGGGTGTCTTCCCGCGCGTCCTGCAGCAGTCCCGGCAAATCCATCAGTCCGTGGGTGTCCTGCGGCACGAGGGTGACGCGCTCCCCGTAGGCGGCCAGTTCCTCGAGGAACGCCATTGAAGCCCGTGTGCGTCCGCCGTACACCAGTTGCCAGTCGGCGCCGGCCTTTTCCGCTTCGCGGATCATGGTCAGGAGCGGTGTGATGCCAATGCCGCCGGCAATGAAGAGGTACTTCGGTGAGGGGGCAAAGCGGAAGTTGTTCCGTGGCCAGGAAACGGTGACCGTACTGCCTTGATGGAGCGTACGGTGCACCGCCAGCGAGCCGCCGCGTCCGGTATCGGACCGCAGCACACCCACGCGGTAGGCTGCTGTGTTGCCCGGATCCGAGCACAGCGAATACTGGCGCACCAGCGTCTCGGGGTCCCCGGGTACGTGCAGATCGATGTGCGCGCCTGGCTTCCACCCGGGCAGGGCGCCTCCATCGGGGTGGCCCAGGAGCAGGGAGACCACGCCGTCGGATTCTTCCCGGCGCTCCAGGACCCGCAGGTTCAGGGTTCGCACGGCGCGTTCCCGGGAGCGGGCGACGTCGGCCACGTCCCAGTGCACGTTCAGTGAGCGGCGCGCGGGCAGCAGAGCAAACCGGACGAAGTCCACGGCATCAGCGTCGTCCGGGCGCATTGAGGGCAGGCGTTCGTAAAGCACCTTCAAACCCGCAGCCCCCTGGACCCGGGCGAGCGGGTTGCCCAGGCACTTGTGGCGTCCGGTGGAGAAGGCCAAATGGTCTACTGGATCCTGGCGGTGGATATCGAAGGCAAACGGACTGTCCACGTGGGCCGGATCTGTGTTCACCGAGGCCAGGGCAAGCCAGACCATGTCCCCGGCCTTGATCTGTGCCCCGCCGAGCTCAATGTCAATGTTGGACCGGCGGGAAGCGAACGTGGAGGAAGGTCTGCGGCGGACGGTTTCCTCAAAGACCCGCGGCCAGAGCTCAGGCTCGGCCAGGGCATCTTCCCGTGCCTGCGGGTTTGCAGCCAGGAACAGTACGGCGTTCGCCATGGCCTGAGCGGTGGTGTCGGTGCCTGCCGCGGCAAACTCGGTGAGGTGTATGGCTATTTGGTCCGCGCCGAGGGCATATCCACCGTCTTCGCTCCGCGCGGAAGCCATCACGCTGATCAGGTCCCCGGCGTCGGAGTTGCGGCGTGATTCAATGATGTCCCGCAGCACGAGGTTTGCCTCGGTGTAGCGTTTCCAGACCTGCGAGCGGAGGGGTTCCGGGAACGGCTCCTGCGCCGAGGCCAGAATCTGGAAGAAGTCGTCCCGCAGCTGGCGCATCATCGCGTCATATTCGTAATCGAGACCCATGAGGGCCATCAGGGTTTGGGTGGTCAGCTCGAGGCAGTAATCCTCCAGCAGGTTGCCCTTCCCCTGGTCCTCGAACCCGTCAATGATGCGGTGCGCGCGGGACTCGATCTCCGGCTGCAGCGCGTCCATGCGTTCCTGCAGGAAGCCCAGCTGTGCCACACTGCGGGCGGTGGTGTGTCCGGGCGGATCCGATCCCACGAGGATGCGGGACATCAGCTCGGCGGGAATGGTGGACTGGTAGGCCTCCGGCACCTCGATCAATCCGCCGTTGGATGCGGAAGAGAACTTCTGCCAGTCGGAGAGCACGGTCAGGGCATCCTCGCGGCGGGTGACAATCCAGGCATTGAGGTGCGGATAAAAGAAGGTGGGGGTCTCGTCACGGACTTCCGCAAAGTGTGCGGCCGGGTCGCGGTAGTAGGCATCGCCCATAGCATCGAAGCCGTGGGCCACGGGGCATTTTGACGGAGCGGAGGGGACAGCGGTCATGGCGGATTCCTTGGAAAAGAAGTCAGAGGGCAGCGGCGACGGCGAGCGTTGAGATTTTCTGGAAGCGGGCCACGTTCTCGCCCTCATCCATCACGCCGGAAGAGAGGAATACGAACGTGAGATCGCGCGCGGGATCCACCCAGAACAGGGTCGATCCGGCCCCGTAGTTGCCGAAAGTCCGGGGGCTGGTGAACGGGCCGAAGAAGTTGGGAGCGGTACCTGTGCCGGAAAGGGAAAAACCGAGTCCAAAGTTGCCGCGCGGGGTTTCCCAACCCCGCATGGCAGCGATTCCTGCGTACAGGTCGTTGGGCAGGTCCCCGGTCTGCAGGGTGGTGGCAGCGTCGATGACGGCAGGCGCCAGCAGCTGCTCGCCGTCGACGGCGCCGCGGTTGCGGAACAATTCGGCAAATCGGAACACGTCATCGACCGTGGAGGTGGCGCCGACCCAGGGCATCTCCGCGTCCTCGGTGATATGCGTGTTCAGGCATTCGATATCCTCGGGTGCCAGCCAGCCGTCTTCAGGCACGTAAACCTTCAGCGGTACCGCGCGTCCGGTCCTCCCCGACGGGAGCCCGAAGGCAGTGTCCTGCATCCCCAGAGGATCGAAGACCAGGTCCCGGGCCAAATCGCGGAAATGCTCGTAGCCGTAGACGCGGCGGACCATCTCACCGATGAGCGCGTGGTTGATGGAAGGGGCGTAATTGAGGTTGCTGCCTGGAACATTGACCACGTCCACGCTCCCCAGAGCAGCAATGACATCGGCCAGGACACCGAAACGTTCCGCCGGCAGTCCGGGGTC
The DNA here is from genome assembly GCF_020731025.1 of Arthrobacter sp. zg-Y895. Classification (NCBI taxonomy): domain Bacteria; kingdom Bacillati; phylum Actinomycetota; class Actinomycetes; order Micrococcales; family Micrococcaceae; genus Arthrobacter; species Arthrobacter sp. zg-Y895. Next base: position 741,962 of record NZ_JAJFZY010000003.1, on the reverse strand, counting down.
CGGGGTCGCGGGCATGCCGGAGCGGTGCGTCAGCAGGTGACCAAGATTGATTCTGTCCTTGCGTACGGCACGGAACCGGTCGGTGCCGAAGAACTCGGGTATCACGTCCACCACGCGAGTGGACAGCGCGAGCCTGCCCTCACCGAGGGCACGGTAGGCCAGCGTGTTGGTGAATGCCTTGGACATGGACAGGATGCGGTAAACGTCCCCGCGCTGAGTTGCCCGGCTGGTTTCCCGTTCGGCGAACCCGTAGCTGCCCTGCAGGCCGATCCGGCCGTGGCGGGCCACGATGATGTTCACCCCGTCGTAGTCGCCGCGTTGGATGTCCGCCTCGATGGTGTCTTCAAGGGTTTTCAGGGCAGAGGGGTTCAGACCCTCAACGTTGTTGATCATGGAGCCTTCCGGGGACGGGTTTATACGGGGGAGATGGTGCTGGTCAGGACATCAGGGCGCCGCCGGACGGCGAGAGCACCTGTCCGGTGTAATGAGCGCCGGCGTCGGAGGCCAGGAAGACCAGAGTCCGGGCAATCTCCTCGGGTTCGGCGAGCCGTTTCAGCGGTTGCAGCGCCAGCAGTGCCTGAACATGCTCCTCCCCGGACTGGGTCAGCAGGGGAGTGTTGATGCCGGCAGGAGCCAGTGCGTTCACGCGGATGCCGAAGGGGGCCAGTTCACCGGCGGTGGTGCGAGTCATCCCGACGACTGCGGCCTTGGATGCGGGGTAGTAGGTGGGCATGGGCAGGCCCACAAGTCCGGCCACCGAGGCGAAGTTGACGACGGCGCCCCCGCCGGCGGCCTTCAGCAGCGGGACGGCTGCGCGCAGGCAGTAAAAAGTTCCGTAAACATTGATCCGCATGACGCGGTCGAAGTCCTCGTCAGGAATCTCTGTGATGAATTCAGGGCTGAACGGCTCTCCGGCCTTCATTGCGGCCAGCATCCGGTGGTTGATTCCGTCCAGCCACTCGGTGGCCTGCCGGTGAGGGGTATTCACGCCGGCCGCGTTGATCAGCACATCCAATCGGCCCTGCTCGTCTGCCACCCGCTTAAACGCTGCGGTGACAGCGGCCGAGTCTGCAATGTCCACAGCCAGCCCGGTGGCGTGCGGTTCCTCACCGAATTCACGGTCCACGGCGTCCTGGGAGATGTCCAGGGCATAGACCCTGGCGCCTTCGGCCAGAAAAGCCCGGGCGGCGGCCAGACCCATTCCCGAGCCGGCTCCGGTAATAACTGCGATCTTGTCCTGCAGGTCCACGCGAACTCCTCTGACACGTTGTGATGTGAACCACATCATGCCAGTTGGCTAGACAGGTGTCTAGTCAACTGAATGCGTTTCTGCGCCGCCTATCGCCTATTAAGGGCGGCCGCCGTCGTCGCCGTGACCCTGGCCTCGATCCTGCTGTACGCGGTGGTTGCCGCAGTGGAGGCGGCACTGAAGCAGCGCGCCGGGACGTAGCCGGCACCCGCCGTCCTGGCTCCGGGGGAGGGCAATGCAGTGGAAACGGTTGAGTGCCGGGCGGTGCGGCGCAAGACTGTTGGCGTCGGGTGTATCCGCCCGCGTGCGCCGAACCGGCAGGCCGGCGGACTTTGAAAAGACAGGACGGACACCATGGAGCTTGTTCCGAACAATTCGCTTAAGTGCGCAACGCCGGAGGAAGGCCGGCAGCTGGCCATTCAACTGGCGCTGCAGACCGCCTTTGCCATCCAGCCGGACGGGCAGGCGGAGCACATCATCCGGGATGCCTATGCCAACAACCCGGACGGCATCATCGCAGCCTCGCACGTGGTGGCCACAGAGTTCGCGACCGTTGCGGCCGCGAACAACTACTGGCGGTAGTCCTTCGGCCCGCCTGCCCCGACGGCCTAGGCGTACAGCCGGCTGAGGAACCGGGCGATAACGGCCGGACGCTCCTGGCCCTCGATTTCGATGGTGAGGTCCGCGACCACGTGCAGGCCGTTGCCCTTGACCTCCTGGACCTCGGCGATTGTGGCGGTCATCCGGATCCGGGAACCGACCTTCACCGGTGAGGTGAAGCGGACCTTGTCCAGGCCGTAGTTGACCTTTGTCTTGACGCCCGTCACGTCGAGCAGCTCGCCCCACATCGGGATCAGCAGCGACAGCGTCAGGAACCCGTGGGCTATCGGGGCGCCGAAGGGGCCGTCCTTGGCCCGCTCCGGATCAACGTGAATCCACTGATGGTCGTCGGTGGCATCGGCAAACAGGTCCACCTGACCCTGCGTAATCTCGCGGTAGGCAGAGGTGCCGACGTTCTTGCCGATGAGGTCCTTGACCTCTTCGAACGCTACGACGGTCTGGGCGGAGGCGGGTGCTTCAGTCATGGAAAACTCCTAGGTTGTTGGACGGATACGGCGGAACGTATCAGGCGAAGGCGCTCTTGCCGGTGACTGCGCGGCCTACGACCAGCGCATTGATTTCGTGGGTTCCCTCGTAGGAATAGACGGCCTCGGCGTCGGCGTGGAAACGGGCGACGTCGGTGGCCAGGGTGATCCCGTTGCCGCCGACCACTTCGCGGGCCAGGGCAACGGTTTCACGCATGTGCAGGCTGATCCACATCTTCGCCAGGGCGGAATCCTCATCCCGGAAAATCCCTTCCTGCTGGCGCTCCGCGAGGCCTGCCACCAGATTCAGGGACGCGGTGACGTTGCCCAGCATGCGGGCAAGTTTTTCCTGGACCAGCTGGAAGCTGCCCAGCGACCGGCCGAACTGTTCGCGGCTGCGCACGTACCGCAGGGCCGCTTCGTATGCTCCGGCCTGGATGCCGGTGGCAATCCAGGCGACGTCGGACCGCATAGCCCGCAGCATCGCCGCGACATCCTTAAAGGAGTTCACGTTGCCGAGCCGACGGGATTCAGGAACACGGACACCGTCGAGGTAAATATCGGCATTCTGCATCATCCGCAGCGACGTTTTGCCGCGGATCTTTTCGAGCCGCACCCCGGGCGCTTCACGGTCCACGAGGAACCCCTTGACCTGTCCGTCGGCGACGTCCCGGGCGAAGACCGCCAGGTAGTCGGCAGTGAACGCCCCGCCGATCCACCGCTTGGCCCCGTCCAGGATCCACTCCTCGCCGTCACGGCGTGCCGACGTCGCCAACCCGCCGGCAATGTCCGAACCGTGCTCGGGCTCGGTCAGGCAGAACACGCCGGTCATCTCAAAGGAGGTGATCAACGGATCCCACTGCGCGAACTGCTCCGGCGTTCCGCCTACCCGGCAGGCTGTGCGGAAGAGCCCGGCCTGCGCGGTGTAGTAAGTGGCAAGCGAGGCGTCGGTGCGGGCCAGTTCGAAGATCCGGAAGCCGTGGTAGAGCGCGCGGGGTTCGGCGCCGTCGGCAGTCAGCTCCTGTGGAACCATCAGGTTCAGCTCCCGCAGCGGGCCGTCCAATTGGTACGGGAACTCCCCGGCCTCCCAGTACTCGGCCAGCAGCGGCCGGGCGGAGTCCTCCAGCACGCGCCGCAGGCGCCGCAGCGGAGCCTTCTCCGCCTCGGTCAACCGCCCCTCGACGTTGAACGGATCGCAGTCGGGGTACAGGCGCGGCTCGGTCAGCACCCCGGTCATGCGCTTTCCCCTGCGCCGGCAGCGCCGGCAGCGGCGCCGGCCGCTGTATCCAGCCCGAGCAGGCGCACCGCGTTGTCCTTGAGGATCTTCGGGCGCACTTCATCCTTGAAGCTCTGCTGCTCAAAGGCGCCGAGCCACTTCTGCGGGGAAATCAGCGGATAGTCCGTGCCGAACAGGACCTTGTCGGCCAGCATGGAGTTCGAGGCCCGGACCAGGGACTCCGGGAAGTACTTCGGCGACCAGCCGGACAGATCAATCCAGACGTTGGCCTTGTGGGTGGCAATGGAGTTGGCCTCGTCCTGCCACGGCACGGACGGGTGCGCCATGATGACCTGCAGTTCCGGGAAATCCGCGGCAACGGCGTCGAGCAGCATCGGGTTCGAATAGGCGAGCTTGATGCCGTAGCCCCCGGGCAGCCCGGCCCCCATGCCGTTCTGCCCCGTGTGGAACAGGGCCGGGACACCCAGGGCGGAAATGGCCTCGTAGATCGGATAGAACTGCTGGTCCGAGGGATCGAAGTTCTGCAGCGAGGGGTGGAACTTGAAGCCCTTGACGCCGTAGTCCTCCACCAGCATCCGCGCCCGGTCCACGGCACGGCTGCCCTGCAGCGGGTCCACTGAACCGAAGGGAATCAGCACGTCATTGTTGCGCGCCGCGCCCTCGGCAATCTCCTCGATGGAGTTCGGTTCGTGGCCCAGAGCGGTGGTGGCATCCACGGTGAAGACGACGGCGGCCATCCGCCATTCGCGGTACCGCTCGGCGATGGTGTCCAGGGAGGGGCTGCGGTCCTCCGATTTGAAGTACTTGGCCGACGCCTCGGTGAGGGCTGCGGGCAGCGACGCGTGGCCGTGGTCGGAGCACTCGATGTGCACGTGCATGTCGATGGCGTCCAGGGACGCGAGGTCCAGGCCGTATTCATAGCGCATAGCGGTTTCCGTCCCTACCGGGCCTGCGGTTCAAGTTCTTCGGGCAGCGGAGGCATCTTCTCGCCGACCGGCTGGAGGTTTCCCTCTATGAGCGCCGGGAACTGCTCGCGCAGGGCCTCAAACGTCCACCCGCCCTCACGGTATTCGGTGACCACGGGTACGGGGTGGGAGAAGATCTGCAGCCGGTCGCCGCCGGCACCGATGACCTGCCCGGTGATCCCTGCCGCGTCGTCGGAGGCCAGATATGCAACCAGCCCGGCGACGTCGGCGGAGGTGCCGAAACCCAGGTCCTTGCGGAAGAAGTCCGGCATCGGCTCACCGCGGCGGTCTGCGTCCACGGCGCTGCGGAAGTAGGGGACCGTCTCGGTCATGGCGGTGGCGGCCACGGGAATGACGGCGTTCGCGGTGACGCCGGCCTTGCGCATTTCCAGCGCCCAGGTGCGGACCATGCCGACAATGCCGGCCTTGGCGGCGGCGTAGTTGGTCTGCCCGAAGTTGCCGTACTGGCCGGTGGGGGAGCCGATGGTGATGATCCGGCCGGCCACGTTGTTTTCCTTGAAGTACCGGTAGGCCTCGCGGGCGCAGGTGAACGTTCCGCGCAGATGCACCTGGATCACGAGGTCAAAATCCTCGTCCGTCATCTTCAGCAGCGACTTGTCCCGCAGCACACCCGCGTTGTTGACCAGGATGTCCAGGCGGCCGAAGGCGGACACTGCGCCTTCCACCAGGGCGGTGGCGGCTTCAGTGGTGCCTACCGGGGCGACGACGGCGACGGCCCGGCCTCCGGCGGAAGTAATCATTTCGACGGCACGGTCAGCTGTTTCCTGGACCACGTCATTGATCACGACGGCGGCGCCCTGGCGGGCGAGTTCGGAGGCGTAGGCCAGCCCGAGGCCCTGGCCGGAGCCGGTGACGACGGCGACCTTTCCGGCGAGTGCACCAGTGGATTCAGTGGTCATGCGAAGCTCCTTTGCTCAGGCCTGCCGCATGTGACTGCGGCCACGTTGCGGCGGTGTTCCCATTCCACGACATATCATTGAAAAAGTCAACAGTTAATATCCTCACTTATTGGGAGAAGCGACTATCTCCTAGGATGGGGTTCTGACCGTGCCCCTGCTGAAGGATCAAACACTCCATGAGCACCTTCCCTGACGGCGTTGCCGCCCGCTTCGCCGCTACCGATCTCGGTGCCGAACCCGTCTTCCTGATGGCCCGCGCCGCGTCCATTGGCTCGGCCGAGGCCAACCGCCGGCTGGCGGACCTCGGCCTGAAAGTGCGCCACTACTCCGTGCTGTCCCTGGCCTGCAGCGGAGCTGCGCCGACACAGCGGGAGCTGAGCCAGTTCCTGGTGCTGGATCCCAGCCAGATCGTGGCCATCATCGACGAACTGGAGAGCCGCGGCGCCGTCGAACGCCAGACCGACCCCCGGGACCGCCGCTCCAAGGTCATTGTGCCCACCGAGGACGGAGACGCGCTGTACGCACGGGCCAGGGAGGCAGTGCTCGGAGCCACGGCGGCCTCCATGGCACAGCTCTCCGCCGACGAACAGGACGAACTCCGGCGGCTGTTGCAGCGGGTCGCTTTCTAGCTGCCGCTGGACGCCGCAGTGCCGCATCCTCTTGGAGCGGAGGATGCGGCACTGTTTTGAGGCGGGGTCAGTGCTCGTGCGTCTCCAGGTCATAGTCCTTGGATTCGCGGGTCAGCAGGATGAAGATGGCACTGATCAGTGCCATTCCGGCCAGGTACCAGACCACGGGCCCGGTGTCCCGGCCGCTGGAAGCATAGATCGAGGACAGGATGCCGGGTGTGAAGCCGGCGCCGAGCAGGGTGGCGAACTGGTAGCCCAGGGACGCACCGGTGTACCGGGCGGTGGTGCCGAACTGTTCGGAGATGAACGCGGCCAGTGGTCCGTAAATGGCGGCATGGAAGAGCAGGCCCAGCATAAAGACGGCGAAGATCAGCCAGACGTTGCCGGTCGACAGCCAGGAGAACATCGGGAAGATCATGGCGATGAACAGCACCAGGCCGGCGACCATGACCGGACGGCGGCCCAGCCGGTCGGAGAGCCGGCCCATACCCACCACGAACGCGACGCTGAGGATGGAAGCGGCGGCGAAGACGTAGAGGACCGACTGGCGCTCGGCTCCGTGTTCCACGGCGTAGCTCACGGCAAAGGTGGCCAGGAATACCTGCAGGGCAAAGCCCGAGGCTCCGCCGAGCATGGTGAAGATCAACGCGCGCGGCCGGCGCAGCACCTGCATGATCGGCAGCTTGGGCTTGGCGTAGTCCCGATCGGCTGCTTCCTTCTCCACCGCTGCCTTGAAAATGGGGCTTTCGGAAACGCGGGAACGTACAAAGAGTCCCACCACAAGGAGCAGCGCCGAGAGCAGGAACGGAACCCGCCAGCCCCAGGACAGGAACTGGTCCTCCGGCATGGAGGCGAAGAGGCCCAGGATGAACGTGCCGAGGGCCGCGCCGGTGGGGGCTCCGGCATTGGTGAAGGAGGCTGCGAATCCGCGTTTCCCCTTGGCTGAGTGCTCCAGCGCCATGAGGGCGGCTCCGCCCCATTCGCCGCCTACGGCAATGCCCTGGCAGACGCGCAGCAGGATCAGGATCACGGCGCCCCAGGAACCAATGGTGTTGGCGCTCGGGATCAGACCGATCAGGGTGGAGGCAATGCCCATGATGAGCATCGACAGAATTAGCATCTTCTTGCGGCCCAGTCGGTCACCGAAGTGCCCGAACACGGCTCCGCCCAGCGGCCGGGCAAGATAGCCGGCGGCGAAGGTGCCGTAGGAGGCGATGGTGCCGGCCAGCGGATCCAGGTTGGTGAAGAAGACATGCGGGAACACCAGTGCCGAGGCGGAGGCGTAAAGCAGGAAGTCGTAGAACTCGATGGTCGAGCCGAGGTAGCTGGAGAGAATGACCCGGCGGGCCTCGTTCTTTCCGGGGCGCAGCGCCGGGGAGGCCGGAGCGTCAGGAGCGGATGACATGGTTTCCTTCGAAGGGGAGTGATGGATGGCGGGGTTGCAGGCTGGGACCTGCTCAGGCACCGGCACGCAGGACGTGCTTTTGGATCTTGCCGGTCGCGGTGCGGGGAAGCTCGGTGACGACGTTGACCCGGCGCGGCAGCTTGTAGGTGGCCAGCCGCTGGCTCAGTTGGGCGCGGATGTCCTCGCTGGTGCGGGCGTCGCCGTCGGCCAGGACAATAAAGGCCAGTCCGGTTTCGCCCCACTTCGAGTCGGGGATGCCGATGACCGCTGCATCCCGGACGCCGGGGATGTTCAGCAGCGCGTTTTCCACTTCGGCCGGATAAACGTTCTCGCCGCCGGAAATGTACATGTCCTTGATCCGGTCCTTGATGTACATGTATCCGTCTTCGTCCACGACGGCGATGTCACCGGAGTGATACCAGCCGCCATCAAGTGCCTTGGCGGTTTCTTCCGGCTTGTTCCAGTAACCGGACATCACGTTGGGGCCCCGGACGATCACTTCTCCGGGCACTCCCTGCGGCACGGGCCTGCCGTCGAAATCCACCACCTGATGCTCCGTGAAGAAATGCGGACGGCCCGCTGATCCGGCTTTCGTAACGCCGTCACGCGCCTCGAGCATGCACACCCCGGGAGCGGTCTCCGTCATGCCGAAGCCCTGCATGATGGCCGCCCCCTTGTCCGCCCAGGTGCGGATCATCCGTTCGGGAACCGGTGATCCTCCCACCATGAATCCACGAACCGAGGACAAATCCGCCTCGGAAAACCCGGGGTGCTCGCTGAGTGCATCGAGCATGGCTGGAACCATGAAGGAGGAGGTGACCCGGGAAGCGGCGATTTCGTGCAGTACGGCGTCCGGCTTGAAGGAGCGGTGGATGATGATCCGGCCGCCCAGGGTGAAGGCGGGCAGGGTCATCATGTTCAACCCGGCAATATGGAACAGCGGCGCCACGGCTAGGTGCACCTCGTCCTGCCGCAGATCGACGCCGATCAGCGCATTGACGTACTGGTAGAACAGATTCTGGTGTGAAAGCATCGCACCCTTCGGCCGGCCGGTGGTGCCGGAGGTGTACATAATCAGGGCGAGATCCTCCATCTCGACGCCGTCCGGCACCGGATCCCCGCTGCCGGCGGAGAGGAAGTCTTCGAACCCGGTTCCCGGCCCGCCGCCGTCGACGCTCAGCCACGTGTCGACGTCGAGCTCCGCGGCGAGCTGTTCGATGTTCTCCCGCTGCTCTTCGGTGTAGGCCACGGCTTTGGCGCCGCAGTCGCGCAGGATGTAGTCCACCTCGGCCTGCCGTAGGCGCGGATTGACCAGGACGCAGGCGGCACCGATCAGGCCGGCGGCAAAGAAGGTTTCCAGCAGGGCCGGATGGTTGAAGCCGACGTAGGCCACGCGGTCTCCGCGGCGGATCCCGGCGTTGAGCAGGGCATTGGCCAGCCGGCGGACGCGGCGGTCCACGTCCGCGTAGGTCCACTCGCGACCCTCGAACACGATCGCCGGATCATGCGGGCGTACCTTTGCCCGCCGTGCCGGCCAGGAACCGATTCCCAGATTCACCGTGACTCCTTTGTCGTGAGCTAGTTCACATTCAAAAACCATTGGAACAGCAATCTATTGATAAAGTCAATGATTGTTGAGGCGGACGACGGCGCAGGCGCTGGGCGCCCGGCGCGGTCGAAGATGACCGAGGCCTGAGCGGAATGCTGGCGCAGGGCCGGACATCAACGGGCCGAATCCCACCGCCGGCATCTCCCTGGTGCGCGTGCCGCTGGCCCTCAGCTGCTTTTAAGAATTCTCAAAGAAACAAGTTCGAGGATGGAAACTGTCAGAAAACCACTTATTCGGAGGTGAAACAGCACCATGGCTATAGGCAGCGGAGCTCGGAAAGCCATCGTCTGGGGCGGCGGCGCCCTTGCCGGTGTGGGCCTGCTGGTTGCCAGTTTCTTTGCGGGTACGGCTGTAGCGGACAATCCGGAGTTTGAGCAGGCCGGCTCCACCACCCAGGAACAGGACGCCGGGGACAACGAGAGCCGGGATTTGTTCGACGAGCAGGACGAGCAGGACACTCAGGACGAGCAGGACACCCAGGACGAGAAGGGCGAGGACGCCGACGGCCGCGACGGTGACCGCGACGGCGACGGACGGGGTCCCGACCGGGAGGATGCCGAGGGGCCGAACCAGGATCAGGACACCGACGCCGAGGAGGAACAGGATCCGGACGGCCAAGGTCCCGACCTGAAGGACCAGAAGGACCAGGAGGACCAGGACGCCGAGGCGGGTGAAGGCCGGGGCGACGGCGGCCGCCACCACGGCCGGCACCATGACGGCCCTCGCGGCGGTGACGGCGGGCCGGATGGGGACCGGGAATCCGAGAGCGGAAGCGGGGACGGATCGGCCCCCGCGTAGTTCACAGCCATAAGGGCCGGGTGCAGAGGCGCCCGGCCCTTTTGCGCGTGGAGCAACCGAACAGCCACACCGAAGCAGTGCGCTTGGGCTCTTGGGGAACCAACGTGCGGTTTTCGGTATCCTGCCGCTCGCTGGAGTGGAACCATGGCAAAAAGGCCGGTGGACAAACCGATCAGGAATCAAGAAGCGCGTTCCGTCCGCCCGTCGGTAGCGTGAGGAAACACCGGACAGGACAGCAGCAGGGAAAGCGCGATGAGTGTCGTATCAGCAGCCGTGGACAAGGACGGAGGATCCGGCCGGGCGTTGGAGAACTCCCGCCGGCTCGCCGACCTGGCCCGACTGCGTCGGGTACGGGACCGGATCGACCGCGAGTATGCCAAACCGCTGGACGTTGAAGCACTCGCCCGCGGAGTTTTTATGTCCGCCGGACACCTCAGCCGGCAGTTCCGCCTGGCGTACGGGGAGTCGCCGTATTCGTATCTCATGACCCGGCGCATTGAACGGGCCATGACCCTGCTGCGCTGCAGCACCAGGAGTGTCACTGACGTGTGCTTCGCCGTGGGGTGCTCCTCGCTGGGTACCTTCAGCACGCGGTTTACCGAGCTGGTGGGGGTCCCGCCGGGAACCTATCGACGGCTGGCTGCACAGCAGGAACTGGACCTGCCGGGGTGCGTGAGGCGCACTGTGCAAAGACCGATCAGGAAAGGGCGGTTTTCGCCGCCCCAGAGAGGGTGAGCCCGATGGACATCTCCATCAATGCTGTATTTCTTCCCCAAACGGACCCCGATGCTTCGCTGGCGTTCTACCGCGACGTGCTGGGCTTCGAGGTCCGCAACGACGTCGGCTACGGCGACATGCGGTGGATTACGGTAGGTCCGCCGGACCAGCCGGGAACCTCCATTGTGCTGGAACCGCCCGCAGCGGACCCGGGAGTCACTGACGCCGAGCGCAGGACCATCGAGGAAATGATGGCCAAGGGCACCTATGCCGGGATGCTGCTGGCGACGGCCGATCTGGACGCGGCATTCGAGCGCGCCGTCGCCGGAGGAGCGGAGGTGGTCCAGGAGCCCATGCAACAGGATTGGGGCGCCCGGGACTGCGCGCTGCGGGACCCGGCCGGCAATCAGCTGCGGATCCAGGAACTGCGGTAGGTCTCCGGGACTACTCCCGGCGCGGCTCGGGCACCAGGTCCAGGAGGTGGGTCTCCACGTAGTCCAGGGCCAGGCGCACCGCACCCGTGGGCACCAGCATGGTGCCCAGGTTCGAGACGGCGACCCGGGGCGGTGTCACCACGTACCGGTCCAGCTCACGCGTCATGGCGGGCAGCAGGGCAGTGGCCGACGCCGCCACCGCGCCGCCGATCACGATCAGCCGCGGATCGAAGAACGAGGACACCAGTGCCAGTACCCGGGCCATCCGCCGGGCAATCCGGTCCAGGATTTCTTCGGCCACCGGGTCCCCTGCCTCGGCCGCTTCGAACACCAGCCGGGCCGAGGCGCGGTTGGTGTCCGGTCCCACGAGTTCGCGGATCCGGCCGTTGTGTCCTTCCTTCAGGGCGGCGCTGCCCCAAAGGCGGGCGAGCTTGGCGATGCCGTCCTCGTTGCCCACCCCTTCCACCAGATCCAGCGCACCCATGGCGCCGGTGCCGCCGGACGCGCCGTGCAGCAGGCGGCCGGACTCGATGATGCCGCTGCCGAGGCGCTCGCCGGCCAGGATCACCGCCAGGTTGTTTTCGCCCGCACCGACCCCGCGCCAGCGTTCTGCCAATGCCGCGAGCTTGGCATCGTTTTCCACGAGCAGCGGCCAGCCCCGGGAATCGCTGAAGGTGGAGCTCAGTCCGAGATCGAACATCGGCGCCACCTCCTGGCCCGGGGCGACGTCGCCGGCGCCGGTTACCTGCGCGGCGATGCCCATCCCCGCGCACAGCACGGCCGACGAGGAAATCCCTGCGTCCTGCAAGGCGGCATCGACGGCCTCGGTGACCACGCGCCGTCGTTGGTCCGGTTCTCCGCCGTGGCGCGGGAACCGGGCCTCCGATTCGCCGACGACGGCGCCCGCGAGGTCGGCGACCAGCACCCGGACGGTGGCGATGCCGACGTCGAGCCCCAGGACATAGCCGGCACTTTCATTGAATTCGAACCGGCGGGCGGGCCGGCCTTTCTGCCGATCGATGCGCGGGGAAACCGTTTCCCTCGCCCAGCCGCGGGCAATCAGATCGTCACACACGGCAATGACGGTGGCGCGGGTCAGGCCGGTGGCGTTGATCAGGTCGGTGCCCGTGGCGGAGGGGGCAGCACGGAGCACCTCCAGCACCGCGCGCAGGTTGGTGCGGCGCAGTAGCTGCGGAGTGTTTGCTGAGGCGTCCATGGAAGTGCCCTTTGACGTGTGGCGGTAATAACAGCATAATTATAGGAGACAATAAATTTAGTTCCTAAATTTAGTTTCAGCATCAAGGAGGCACCAGTGACGGTACGCGTCGGAATCAACGGTTTTGGTCGGATTGGCCGCAACTACCTGCGGGCAGCCCTGCAGCACGGCGAAGGGTTCGAGGTTGTCGCAGTCAACGACCTCGCCGATCCCGCACAGCTGGCCCACCTGCTCAAGTACGACTCGGTAGCCGGACGCCTGTCCGAGAAGGTCACCGTCGAAGACGGAAACCTCGTGGTCGGCGGCAACACCATCAAGGTCTTCGCAGAGCGCGATCCGGGCAACCTGCCCTGGGCCGACCTCAACGTGGACATCGTCATCGAATCCACCGGCTTCTTCACCAACGCCGACGATGCACGCAAGCACATCTCCGCCGGCGCCAAGAAGGTCCTGGTTTCCGCACCGGCCAAGGGTGACGCGTTCACCGTGGTCATGGGCGTAAACGAGGGCGATTACGACGCCGAGAAGCACGACGTCATCTCGAACGCTTCCTGCACCACCAACTGCCTGGGCCCGCTGGCCAAGGTCCTCAACGACGCCTTCGGCATCGAAAAGGGCCTCATGACCACCGTGCACGCCTACACGGCAGACCAGAACCTGCAGGACGGCCCGCACAAGGACCTGCGCCGCGCCCGCGCCGCAGCCCTGAACATGGTTCCCACCTCCACCGGTGCCGCCAAGGCCATCGGCCTGGTCCTGCCGGAGCTGAAGGGCAAGCTGGACGGCTTCGCCATCCGCGTCCCCGTCCCCACCGGTTCCGTTACCGACCTGACCGTCACGCTGGAAAAGGAAGCCACGGTCGAGGAGATCAACGCCGCCTACGCCAAGGCTGCACAGGATCCGCGCTGGGCCGGCATCCTCACCTACACCGAGGATCCGATTGTCTCCTCGGACATCGTGGGCGATCCGTCCTCCTGCATCTTCGACTCCGGCCTGACCCGCGTCATGGGCAACCAGGTCAAGATCGTCGGCTGGTACGACAACGAGTGGGGCTACTCCAACCGCCTGGTCGACCTGACCGGACTGGTTGCTTCCAAGCTCTAATAAGCAACAACGCACGACGGCGCCGCGCCGGACTCCCTGCGAGTCCGGGCGGCGCCGTCGTCGTTTAATGTGCTGGTCGCTTTGTACGTGAAGTTCAGCTGGTTCGAGCCGCTGACTGGATGACCTCGGCGAGGTCGCGGGGGCGGCTCCACATCGGCCAATGCCCCGTCGGGAGGTCAATGACGTCGAGGTGCTCAATGTTCGCGACTTCGGCAAACACGGCATGGCCTGAGCGTGCCAGCTCCAGCACCTGTGCGCTCGGGATCGAGCAGCACACCAGGGTGGTCCGGACCTTGCGGCGGGCATCGTTCGTGAGCTCGACGGGCTGGCGAAGGACGGGGCCGGGCTCGGGGACGGCCCGGGCCCGAAAACGCTCGAGGACCTCTGTGCTCAGGCCTTCAAGGCTCGCCTGCTGTGCCAGGACGTCGAGGGGCGGCAGCGGAAGCTCCTCCACCTCCTCCGGGAGGTCCGGGGCGAAGACGCTTCCCGCCGCCGCAGGGCCGGAGTCGACCCACACCACCCGGCCAACAAGCTCAGGGTGCCGGTCAAGGACGAGGCTGACGGGGGCGTTCGCGCCGCTGTGGGCGACGATGGTCGCGGGCTGATCCGGCCCGAGGCCGGCGAGGACCTCCAGGACCGCTGCGGCCTGATCGTCGAGAGTCTTCACCGCGCGCTTAGGATCGTCCTCATCGAGGCCCGGCAAGGTCATCGCGATTACACGCGAGTGGCCGGTGTTCAGGTGTTCAAGGACTTCATCCCACGCCCACGCGCCCAGCCAGTGGCCGGCGATGAGGATGATGGTGGGACTGCTCGTAGTAGTTGTCATATCCCTACCTTCGTAGGCGCAATGGGCAGGTGTATGTCACTATTTGTGGCATGAATTTGATCCGGGCTGAACGGTGAAGCGAGCAGAACGGCTCCATGCCCTGTCCGAGATGCTGCGCCGCAACGGGTCGCGGGGGTGCTCCGCCGAGCGGCTGGCCAGAGAGTTCGGCGTGTCCGTGCGCACAGTCAAGCGAGACCTCGCTGCGCTCGGGAACAGCGGCGCGCCCGTATGGTCGCGCCCGGGTCCGGGCGGTGGCTACGGATTGGCCGTAGGCGCGTCCCTGCCGCCCGTCAGCCTGTCCCCGGCGCAGGCCGTGGCGCTCCTGGCGGCCGTGTCCGCTGCACCCGATGCCCCCTACGCCGATCTCGCAGCCCCCGGGATCCAGAAGATCCTGGACGTCCTCGATCCCGGAACCCGGGCAAGAGCCGACGAGCTGGCCGGCCGCGTCTGGATCAACGCGGTTCCTCCTTCTTCGCGCACAATCAGGTCGGCACTGGAGGAGGCGATGGCCGAGCAGCGGGTAATCCGCATTCGCTACGCAGCGAAAGACGGGACCACGACCACCCGCGACGTCGAACCCGTGCTGTTCGCCTCCACGAACGGCCAGTGGTACCTCGTTGGGTGGTGCCGACTACGCAACGCAATGCGATGGTTCACCGTGTCGCGCATCGAGCGGGCCAGCGTAACCAAGACGGCTTGCGGCAGCCATACCGTCCACGAGGTCGGAGAACCTCCGGCGAACGCCAGGCCGGTGCACGGCCGGGGCGACTGAGCCGCTCAGTCAATTTCTCCGGTAAGCATCCCTAATTACCGGGACCCCTTGCGGGACCTCTCGATTGTCGATAAGTATTGATTGTCCTTCAATCGAAGTGATCCCGTAGGGAGAGCATGATGGGAAAAGCAACCATCCTGGCGTTGCGGATCGTGCTGGTGCTGGTGTTCCTCGGCACCCTGTTTGTGCAGGCCGTGCTGGTGCCGCTGTTCGGCGTCGATCTGGCCGAGGCGGGAGCCGAAGCCGTCCGTGTGCCGGTCCTGGTGATTGTGGTGCTGGGGGTCCTCGCCTTCCAGGTCTGCCTGGTCTGCGTCTGGCGCCTGCTGACCATGGTCCGGCGGGGAACAGTGTTTTCCTCTGCGGCCTTCCGTTACGTAGATGTGGTGATTGGTGCGCTGTCGGCAGCAGCGCTACTGCTCTTTGCCCTGGGGGCCGTGCTGGCACCGGGAGAAGAGGCGGCCCCCGGCACCGTCCTGCTGATTGGCGGTATGGGGGTGACCGTGGCGGCCGGCGCCCTGCTGGTGCTGGTGATGCGGGCGCTGCTGGCCTCCGCCGTCGATACCGCGGCGGAAGCCAGCCACCTGCGCGCCGAACTCGGCGGGGTGATCTGATGCCGATCATTGTGGACATCGACGTGATGCTGGCCAAGCGCAAAATGCCCGTCGGTGTGTTGGCCGAACGGATCGGCATCACCCCGGCGAACCTGGCCGTGCTGAAGAACGGCCGCGCCAAGGCGGTGCGGTTCACCACCCTGGCGTCGTTGTGCGAGGTCCTGGACTGCCAGCCCGGTGACCTGCTGCGCTGGGAGGCCAGTGAAACGGACGGGGCCGACGACAGCGGCGGGTTCCTCGACGCCGTGCCCCGCCAACCAGCAGGCTAGGCCATCGATTCATCCGCCGTGTCCGTGAGGATCTGGCCTCCTTGCAGGTCTTCCCGTCCGGAAGCCGCGTCTTCTGCCCGTGCGGCCTTTAGCCGCGCGGCAGCGTGCTGTCCGGCACGGCGGCCGCTGAAAATGCAGTCTGCGAGCGATAGTCCGCTGACGTAACTGTTGGAACAGACGCCGACAGCGTTGCGGCCAGCGGCATAGAGGCCAGGGATAAGCGTGCCGTCCTGCCGTTTCACCAGCCCGGACTCCCCGTCCACCACCAGTCCGCCCAGCGTGAGGCCCGGAATCGGATAGAACGGCGAGGCATCAACGGAAATGTTGTAGGCATAGAAGGGAGCCTTGCCTACGGGAACGGACAGTTCAGGAGCTTTATGGGCGGGATCGCCGGCGCCGCTGGCAATACCTTGGTTGTAGGCCTCTACGGTTTGCTGCAGACCTGAGGCATCAACACCGATTTTCATCGCCAGCTCCGCGAGGGTACCCGCTTTCTTGTGGCCAACGGTCAGAAGGAAGGCGACCTGTAGCTTTTGGAAAATCTGGGTCTGGGACCAGACCTGGCCGCGCGCCTTCTTCCAACTCACCGAGTCATAGACGGCCCAGCCCTTGCCGCCGAACTCCCGCATCAGCACGTTGCCGTGGGTGGCCCCGTAGAGATCCTCGTTCTTGATCCGGCGGCCGTTCAGCCCCACGGTAACTCCTTCTATGAAGGCGCTCGGCGGGGAGAGGAACCGCCAGGCCGTCACGTTGCCCATCTTGGCCGTGGCTCCGCCCGCATTCATGCCGAGCTGGATTCCCGAACCATCATCCGCCGGTGTCCCCAACGGGGAAATCCCGGTGAATTCCGGGGCATAACGCTGGACCCATTCCTGGTTGTAGATGAAGCCTCCAGCAGCCAGAACCACTGCTGACGCGCGGGCTTCCTTCTCTTCGGCGCCGCTTTCCCACAGGCTCTTGATCTTCGCCACCGGTCCTTTCACCAGACCGGGAGTCCAATTGCCCAGCTTCCCCGTGAGCCGGGTCAGCCGTGCGTGTTCCGCCGCATTGGCATGGTCCTGCCCGAGTACGCGATACCGCACCCCCACCACGCTTCCGTCCTCCACGATCAGGTCACTCACTTGGGCCAATGGAACAAAAACCACCCCCTTCCGCCGGGCGGCGGCAGCGAGGGCTGACCACAGCACCTTGCCTGAAGCCAGCCCCTTGGCAACGGCGCGGTGTCCACGCGGTGCGGGTTCGGCAGTGAGGTTGTACGGATAGGCCTTCTCGTTGCCGGAAAAATACAGGTAGTGCTGGTCAGTGGGGTACGACGTCTTGTAGGACGGAACGCTGCTTCCGAAGACCGCTCCCTGCTGCTCCAGCCAGGTGATTGTCCCCGGGCTCTGGGCGCAGAAGCGGCGAAGCGTTGAGTCATCAACGCTGTTTCCCGCCTCCTGCCGCAGGTAGTTGTAGAGATTCTCGACGGTGTCTTCATAGCCGGCCTCGCGTTGCTGCCGGGTGCCGCCACCTGCATAGACGACGCCTCCGGACAGGGCGCTCGCTCCGCCGCCGTAAGACCGATCCAACACCAGCACCCGTGCTCCGTTGTCGGCTGCCTCAATGGCTGCTGCCGCACCTGCATCTCCGTACCCCACTACGATCACATCGAACTGCTGCACTTCGGGCATAACGACCTCCTTGTCGGGACCTCAATTCCGGCAGAGTCTGCCATAACTCGCAGAACGGGACAAGGGCTACGGTTGAGCCATGAGTTCGAGCAGACGAGCACCGGGACGCCCCCCGCTTCTGGAAGAAGTTGAATTGCGTGCACGGGCATTCGACGTCGTCGTCCGTCAGGGTTACGAAAATGTCACCGTTGGCGACATCGCGGCGGAGGTAGGAGTAAGCGTCCGTACCCTTCATCGATACTTCCCTGCCAAGGCGGACATTGTCTGGGGAGCCGTTGACTCTGCTTTTGAGGCGTTGAAGCAGGGGTTCGATCAGGCGGGAGAGGACCTTCCCCTCATCGACCTCATTATCGCCGCCGTGACGGCGGCGTTTGGGGAACCCGATGAACATTCCGTGCTCAGCCGCCGCCGCATGCGGCTGATCGTGACCATCCGCGAACTGCAGTCCAGCCAGTCGGAGATGTACCAGTTGTGGCACGGTCAGTTGGTAGAGATCATCGCCAGGCGACTGGGCGAACCCGGCGACGCGCTGCAGCCGAGGGTGCTGGCCTCTGCAGTGCAGGCAGTGATCATGGAAGCCCTCGCGTTCTGGGCATTCCAGGATGATGCGGACACGCCTTCGGCGGTTGTAGCCAAGGCACTGCGGGCGTTCGAGCTGTTGAATTCGGCGGCGGCGCGGGACTAGCGGTCAGCCGCGCCGGTGCTGCTCCAGGACCCGCCCCAGGATGCGCGCCCCCTCGCCGAACGCACCGGGATTCGGTCCGGAGTAGTTCAGCCGCAGGTAGGCACCGGCCTGCTCGGCCGGAAACCACTCATTGCCAGGTGCCACCCGAACGCCGGCGCTTTCGCAGTCCCGGGTGAGCGCGGCCAGGTCGGTGTTGTCCGGCAGGCGTACCCACAGGTTGAGTCCGCCCTTGGGGACCGCCTCCACCTGGGCGCCCGGAGCGTGCTCCCGGAGCGCATCAACCAGCAGGTCCCGCCGGCCCGCCAGCTGGTGCCGCAACTGGCGCAGATGCGTTCGCCAGGCGGGCTGGGTGACGACGTCGAGCGCCACCGCCTGCAGTATTCCGCTGACATACACCGAGGACGCCTGGAAGTCGGCCAGCAGCCGCTCGCGCGCAGGGCCGCGGGCAATGATGGCTGCCACCCGCACCGCCGGGGAAATGCTTTTGGTGAGGGAGCGCAGGTACACCACGTGCCCGCCGTCATCGCGGGCGGCCAAGGGCGCGGGATCAGCGGCAATGCCGAAGTCATGTGCCCAGTCATCTTCGATCAAAAACGCTCCGTGCCGCCGTACGGTCTGCAGCACCTGGTCGGCCCGCTGCCGAGACCAATAGGCACCGGTGGGGTTGGCGAAGGCGGGCTGGGCGTAGAAAGCCCGGGCACCGGTCTGCGCGAAGGCGCGTGCCAGCTCCTCCGGGTCCGGACCGTCACTGCCGCTGGGCACCGGGATCACCTGCACTCCGGCCTGCGCGGCGGCCAGGATGGCGCCCCAATAAGTGGGGGATTCCATCAGCAGCGGACGGCCGGGCCCCACCAGGGCGCGGAACGCGGCGCTGAGCCCGATCTGGCTGCCGGGGAGGATTACGACGTCGGAGGCTGCCGGAGGTGCCACCCCCGCCGGGGCATCCCTGCCCAGTTCGGCGGCAAACCAGGCACGCAGTTCGGGCAGCCCGGCGGCGGGGGAGCGGGAGAGGGCGGCATCGGTGCGGGCGGCGCGGGCGAAAGCCGCCCGGACCAGGCGTCCGGGCAGAAGCTCCGGGTCCGGATAGCCGGAGTGCAGCGCAATCACGTCATCCGCCACGGACCGCATGGCGCTGGAGAGGGTGGGCAGGCTGCGCGGGGCGCCGAGGGCGGCGGTCTGCCAGCCGTAGTCGTGGGCGCGGGCAACGGTGCGGGCGCGGACAAATGTTCCTGCGCCGGGCCGGCTTTCCACCAGGCCCAGGGATGCCAGTGTCCGCAGCGCTTTCTGCACCGTGACCGGACTGGCTCCGTGCCGTGCCACGAGCTCACGGGTGGACGGCAGCTGCGCCCCGGGAGCCGCAGCCGAGATCCACGAGTGCAGCTCTGCCACGATCCGGTTCGCACTGCTACTATCTGCCATGAAGCCACATAATAGCGCTACTCTCAGCATGCCCACACTGCTACCGACCAGCCGCGAGGGCCTGTGGTGGGGCCTGCTGGGCGTCACCGCCTTCTCCTTTACCCTTCCCTTCACCCGACTCGCCGTGGCGGGCGGCATGGCGCCGCTTTTTGTCGGATCGGGCCGGGCGGTGGTCGCGGCCCTGCTCGCTGCCGCCGCGCTTGCACTGACCCGGCAGCGGCTGCCGCGGGGCACGCAATGGGCGCGTCTGGCCCTGGTGGGCGGCGGCGTGGTAGCCGGTTTCCCGCTGCTGACATCCTTCGCGCTCGCCACCGCCCCGGCCAGCCACGGTGCCGTTGTCACCGCCCTCCTGCCCGCCGCCACCGCCGTGATGGCAGTCCTGCGCACGCATGAGCGTCCGCCCCGCCGGTTCTGGGTTATGGCAGCCGTCGGGGCAGCGGCCGCCGTTGGATTCGCGGCCATCCAGGGCAGCGGGCTGGCCGGACTGCACCCGTCGGACCTGCTGTTGTTCGCCGCGGTGATCGCCGGAGCGGTTGGCTACGCCGAAGGCGGCATCCTGACCCGGGAGCTGGGTGCCTGGCAGACCATTTCCTGGGCGCTGGTGCTCGCCTCGCCGGTCATGGCAGGCCTGACTGTGTTCAGCCTTGCCGGGAGGGCGCCTGCCGGTGGCCCGGGGGAATGGGCTGCCTTCGCCTACCTGGGTGTAGTGAGCATGTTCCTGGGCTTCTTCGCCTGGTACCGCGGCCTGGGTATCGGCCCCATGGCCCGGGTCAGCCAGGTGCAGCTGGCCCAGCCGGTGCTGACCATCTGCTGGGCAGCCCTGCTGCTGCATGAGCGGCTTGCCTGGGGCACCGTCCTGGGCGGGCTGGCCGTCATCCTCTGCGCGGGCGTTGCGGTGCGGACCCGTGGACGAAAGGCACCGCCGTCGTCCGCCTGACCGGCACGCACCGGAGCCGGACTCAGGGCCAGGAATCCTCATCCTCGTGGCAGATCAGCATTTCACGGACCTCGCAGCCGGCGGGCTGGCCCAGCACAAAGAGGATCGCGGCAGCCACGTTTTCCGGATCGTTCAGCCGTGAATCGTCCTGCGGGCGGTACTGCTCGGTGCGGTCATCGAAGAACCGCGTTTTCATGCCGCCCGGGATCATGGTGGTCACACCCACCTGGCCGCGGGTCTCGGCGGCCAGGGCACGGCTGAAACCGATCACCCCGAACTTGGAGGCGCAGTACGCGGTGGCGTCGGAGACGGCCTTGAGCCCCAGGGTGGAAGCCACGGTGATGACCCGGCCGTGGGAGACGGCCAGATGCGGCAGGGCGGCGCGGACCACGGAGACCGTGCCCAGCAGGTTCACGCCGATGACCTTCTCCCATTCCTCCGCCGCGACGTCTTCAAGCCGGCCGCAGCGGTCAATACCGGCGGCGGTGACCACGGCATCGAGTCCGCCCAGGATCTGCGCCGCCTCCAGGACGGCCGCTTCCACGCCGGCGCGGTCCGCCACGTCCACCTGCACGGCCTTGGCCGCCGTGACGGCGCTGATATCGCGGTCCAGCACCACCACGGATCCGCCCGCGGCGGTCACGGCGGCGCTGACGGCGGCACCCAGCCCGGAGGCGCCGCCGGTGACCAGCACCCGGCCGGTAAACACCGCGGGAAGGGGAGGCGTTTGGGGGAGGGGGTCCGGGACCGGGAGAGGACCGGGCACAGGATCGGGCAGGGAGGCCGGTGCGGGGGCCGCGGGGAACAGGGTCATGGGATGTCCTTTCGGCGGAATGGTTAGGGCAGTGGAGCCAGGGAACGGTCTGCTCAGCCGACCTTCGCCAGTGCGGAGGCCAGGGCCGTGGTGGAACGGGCCGGATGGAACGGGACCGTGACCGTTTCGCCGCCCCAGGAACGGATCAGCGCCGCCTCCGGGAGCTGGTCTTCGCGGTAGTCCCCGCCCTTGACCCAGATGTCCGGCCGCAGCCGCTCCAGCACGGCGGCCGGGGTGTCCTCCTCGAAGACCAGCACCCCGTCCACGCATTCCAGGGACTGCAGCAGTTCCGTCCGGTCTCCGGCACCGATAATCGGGCGCTGCTCACCTTTGAGCCGCCGGACGGAATCATCGGAGTTCAAACAGACAATCAGACAGTCGCCCAGCCCCCGGGCCGCCAGCAGGGTGCGGGCATGTCCGGCGTGGAGCAGGTCGAAGCAACCGCCGGTGGCCACCACGGTTCCGCCGCGCGCCCGGACCTGCGCCGCCGTCGCCATCGCGTCCGGTGTCCCGGTGCCGAAGAGGGGGTCCTCCGCTTCCAGTCCGGCCACGCCGCCGGCGGCCAGGAAGGAGGCCGCCGCCTGCACGGCGCCTTCGGCGGCGGCTTCCAGCCCGTCGCCGTCGAGCAGCCGCACGGTGAGGGAAGCGGCAAACCGGTCTCCGGCACCGCATGTGTCCTCCGCGGAAACCCTCGGCGCCGGAAGGATCTGTGCCAACCCTGCTGCGGGGAGGGCCAGCGCGCCCTGCGCCCCCAGGGTGAGCACCACGGATTGGCTCTGCCAGCGGGTCAGCAGCTTTTCCGCCGCCCGAAGTGCCGCCGGAACCCCGCCCGGTGCCTCCCCGGCAGCGGACAGGGCCTCGGCCAGGTTCGGCGTCACCGCCGCAACCCCGGGCACCGGTTCGGCCCCGGCCGGATGCGGGTCCCAGACCACTGGAATACGCCGGGCAAGGGTTCCCAGCAGGTCCCGGAGGGCCGGATTGGCTGTGAGCCCGCGGCCGTAGTCGGCAACCACCACCGCATCGGCCGCCGCGAGCACGGACAGCATCTGTGCGGTGACCGCAGGGACCGGGGCGGCGGAGCAGCCCTGGTCGAAGCGGACCACGGCGTGGGTACCGGCCCGGATCCGCGTCTTTACCGGGGTGGGAGCGTCGGACGGGCCGGAGGTCAGGGGGATGCCGGCCAGCGCGGTCCGCAGCAGCCCGGAGGCGTCGTCGTCGGAGAGTACCGTCACCAGATGGACCTGCCGGCCGTCCCGTTCCAGCAGGCGCGCCACCAGGCCCGCACCGCCGGCCCGGCGTCCGACGTCGTCCACGTCCACCACGGGCACGGGCGCGTCGGGGGAGAGGCGCCGGGCCGAGCCGGAAATGTCCGTGTCCAGCAGGACATCACCCACCACAACGATTGTCTTCACGCGGTTCCTCCTGCAGTGGTGAGCCGTTCGATCTCGGCGTCAAAGGACCGGCAGAGGGCATGCAGGGCAACCAGGTGGGCCTCCTGTGCATTTGCTGCCGGTGCATCAATGGCAATGAAGTCCTCGCAGGCCGCCGCGAGCGGATTCGGCGCCCGGCCGGTCAACGCCCAGGTCCGCAGCCCGGCAGCGTGTGCGGCCTGCACGGCGGCCAGCAGATTGGGGCTGGCGCCGCTGGTGGAGAAGAGGATGAGGACGTCTCCGGGCCTGCCGTGGCCCTGCACCTGCCGGGCGTAGAGCTGGTCGAAGCCGTAGTCGTTGGCGATGGCCGTCACGGCTGAGGTTTCGGCATGCAGGGCAATGGCGGAAAACGGGCGGCGCTCGCCGTCGAACCGTCCCACCAGTTCCGCGCTCAGATGCTGGGCTTCGGCCGCGGAGCCGCCGTTTCCGGCGGTCAGCAGCCGGTGCCCGGCCAACAGGCGGGCCGCCAGCTCAAGGCCCCACTCCGTCAGATGCCGGGCCTGCCGCTGGACGGAGAGCAGGGCGGGCTGCGCCTGGGCCAGATGGTCCAGCACTGCCTGCTCCGGCCCGGCGACGGGAGCGGTGACCGGTGATTCGATGCTCACAGCGCCTTCCCTCCCAGCGACTGCAGCCGGCCGGGCCTCGCCGCGGCGCCCAGGGCCAGCTGATAGGCCTTCTCCGTCTCCAGTGCCACCCGGTCCCAGGAGTAGCGGGCGGAGGCGCGCTGCTTGCCTGCTGCCCCGAGCCGCCGGGCGTAGCGGGGGTTCTGCAGCAGCTCCGAGAGCGCGGCGGCCAGGGCTGCCGGATCCCGGGGCGGCACGTGCAGGCCGGTTCTGCCGTGGACCACGGTGTCGATCAGCCCGCCCACTGCCGAGGCCACAACGGGGACTCCGCACGCCATTGCCTCCAGCGGCACGATCCCGAAGGGTTCATACCAGGGAGCGCACACCACGGCATCGGCGCTGCGCAGCACCGCGGGCATTTGTTCGCGGGGGACCTGGCCCCGGAGCAGCACCCGGTCCGCCACACCCAGGGACCGGGCGAGGGCCAGCAGCCGGCGGGCCTCCGGATCCGATTCCAGTCCGGCACTGTCACTGGAGCCGCCGACAATCAGCAGCTCCACATCTTCCAGGCCCTCGTCCCGCAGCAGTGCGAGGGCCCGGATGGCCAGGTCCACACCCTTGCGCGGCACCAGGCGCCCGACGGCGGCAATCCGGCGTCGCCGTCCGCGCGGTTCCGCCGGCCCGCTGGAAGAGAAGAGGGACAGATCCACGCCGCAGGGCGCAATGGAGATCCGGCTGCCTGGCACCCCGATGGCCTTGAGTTCGAAAACCTCGTCCGAACAGGTGGCCAGCACCCGGTCCGCCCGCCGGCCCACGGAGGGTTCCAGCCAGGCCCGTTCCGGCGGGGACGTGTCCTCGGCACCCTGATGCCGTTTCTTCACGGTGCCCAGTGCGTGGAAGGTGTGGACCACGGGCACGCCCTCGTCTCCGGCGCTGCGGGCCGCCTCCAGTGCGGCGAGCCCGGACATCCAGAAGTGCGAGTGCACGACGTCGGGCGGTTCGGTTCCCCAGTCGGCCAGCACGCCGTCGGCCAGCTGCCCCATGTAGGGCAGCAGGTCATCCTTGGGCAGCGGCAGGGCCGGCCCGGCGCTCACATGCACTACCTCCAGGCCGTCCTGCACCTGCACCCGGTCCGGGAGCCCGGGATCGTCCCGCCGCGTGTACACCTGCACGGTGTGGCCGCGGGCGGCCAGCGCCACGGACAGCGCGGCCACATGCACGTTCTGGCCGCCGGCATCCACCCCGCCCAGCGCGGCCAGCGGACTTGCATGCTCGGACACCATTGAGATTCTCACTGTTGTCCCCCTCCTGTTGATGCCGGTGCGGTTCCCGCCGCCGGAAGAAACGTTGCGGCGGAAACCGTCTCTGTTAGCAGGTCCGCGAAGAGCCGGTCCCAGTCGGACAGGAACCGGTCCAACCCGTACCGGGCCAAGGCAGCAGCCCGGGCGGCCCGGCCGCAGGCGCGTGCCTGCTCGGGCTCGGCCAGGAACATCCGCGCCGCCCGGACCAGCTCCTCGGGATCGTTGCTGGTGATCCCCGCCGCCGGCGGGACTGCCCGGACCGCTTCGGTGGTTGCAAGGGCCAGGACCGGCAGTCCCAGGTGCATGGCCTCAAGCAGGGACAGGCCCAGCGAGGTCCAGCGCATCGGGTGCAGGTAGGCCCGGCAGCCGGCCAGTTCCCGGTGCAGCCTGGCAACGGGCAGGTCGCCGCGGACCAGCAGGCGGTCTGCACCCAGCAGTCCGGGCAGCCGTTCCGTACCCATCCCGAAGACTTCCAGCGGTGCAGTCCGGGCAAACTGGGGCAGGAGATCGGTGCCGGCCACCCGGCTGCGGCGGACCGGCTCGTTCACCACCACCCCCAGATGCGGGCGCTCCCCGGTGTAGAGGTAGCCGGGGTCGGGGATGCCGTGCTCGATCACCCGTACCGGTGCCCTCCCGGTGTCCCAGAACAAGCGGTTGAACTGCGTGACATGCACAACCGGGATGTCCGTCCGGCCGGCCAGCGGATGCCGGGTCTCGGGCACATTGCCGCGCGGGGTGTTGTGTTCCAGATACACCGCCGGGATGTCCCGGCCGGGCCGCCGGCCGAGCAGGCGGGTGCAGGCGTCGATCTCTTCGGGACGCTGCAGCAGTACGACGTCGATCTGCTGGGTGCGTAGCTCTTCCGGCGCCACTTCCACCGCAGCTGCCGGCCAGGACCGGCCGCCGCGTCCCAGTCCCCAGGCATCCCGTGCGGGGGTGGCCGGCAGCAGGTACTCATGGGCGCCGCGGACAAATGCCTCCATCCAGCCGCCGTGCACGTGCCACAGCAGGAGCCTCATCGGTGCCTCATTTCACGGTGGGTCTGCAGCGACGGCACGCCGGTGACCAGGCGCTGCACCGCTTCCACCACCTGTTCGGGGGAAACGCCGGAGAGGCAGGGATGCCCGGGCACCGGGCAGATCCGGGCACGGGTTCCGTGGCAGGCAGCGTGCTGGTTCCCCAGCAGTTCCAGCGGAACACCGTAGGGCGCCCACCGGATGGCGGGCACCACGGGTGCGAAGAGGCTCACCACCGGAGTGCCTGCCGCGGCCGCCAGATGGGCCGGCCCGGTGTTTCCGGCCACCACCGCGTCCGCTCCGGCCAGGACGGCCGCCAGAGCGGCCAGATCCGTGCGTCCGCCCAGATCCAGGCCGGCCACCGCCGCCACGGTGGCGGTCAGCTCCTTCTCGCCGGGGCCGCCGGTGACCACCACGCGGAAGCCGGCGGCGGTGAGCAGTTCGACGGCGGCGGCATGGTGCAGGGCCGGCCAGGCCCGGGCCGGCACGGCGGCACCCGGATGCACCACGATGTAGGGTCCGGTGCCCACCAGATGGGAGACATCGGGCAATGGTCCCAGCCGCAGCCGGCCGTCGTCGCCGGCGGGAAGCGGAAAACCTGCGGCGGCAGCGATCCGCAGCGCACGCTCCGCCTCCGGCTGGTCTTCGGGGAAGTCCTCCCCGGGTTTGAGCCGGTGGGCCAGCAAGGCACCGGCGTAATCCGTGGACGCCCCCGTAATAGTGCGTACTCCGGCTTCGCGGAGTAGCAATGCCAGGGGCAGCGGGGACTGGTGGAAGGACGTGAGGATCACCGCTTCCTCGGCCCCGACGGACCGCAGCATGACCCGCAGTGCCTCCAGCAGGTCCCGGGAAGATTCCGGGGCAGGATTCAGGATCCAGGGGCAGGACCACTCCAGCACCTGCGCGACCCCGGGCAGCAGCCGTCCGGCAGGCGCACCCTGCGGACCGCACAGCAGCACCGTTTCCACATCCGGTGCCGCCGCCACCGCACGGATGGCCGGACCCGCGAGCAGGACGTCCCCGGCGCCGTCGAGCCGGGCCACCAATACCCGGCGGCTCATCGGCTGCCCCACAGCAACTCCACGGCCTCGGCCAGGTCGTCCGCCACGAGCGGAGCCGCGGCGGTTTCCTCGGCACGGGTAACGGCAGTGGGCACCAGCACGCCGCGTGCACCGGCGGCCGCGGCGGCCTCGACGTCGGCACCAATGTCACCGATGACGGCGACTTCTGCAGGATCGAGCCCCAGGCGGCGGCTCGCCCGCAGCACCATGCCGGGCATCGGCTTGCGGCAGGCGCAGCCGTAGCCCGGTGCATGCGGGCAGATTTCCCAGACATCGAACGGTCCCAGCAGGTCTTCGACGGCGTCGTTCACTCCCGCTACTTCTTCGGCGGACAGCATCCCGCGGCCGATGCCGGACTGGTTGGTGATTACCCCTACCGCCACGCCGGCTTGCCGCAGCCCGGCCAGCACCTCGACGGCGCCGGGCAGCGGCCGCACGAGTGCCGGATCCGCGTTGTAGGGCACGTCAAAAATCAGCGTGCCGTCCCGGTCAAACAGGACGGCACGCGGCGGCGACGGCAAAAATCCCATACCGCATCTGTTCCCCGCCGGAAGGGAAGCTAAACACCGCGGGGACTACTTCTTTGACAACCGGAACTGCCGCCCCACGCGTATCCCGCGGCACAATCTTCTGGCAGGATGTGGACGTTCTGGCAGGAGTTGACCGACCGGAAGGAAACTGCGCCCATGCCCGAGGTGGCCGGACGTCCCGAACTGCTGGTGCTGCGGGCCCTGAAACTGGGGGATCTGCTGGTCGCGGTTCCGGCGCTGAAGGCCCTGCGGCGGGAGTATCCGGAGCACCGCATCCGGTATGCGGCGCAGGAGTGGCTGCGCCCCATCCTGCCGCTCACCGGTGCCGTGGATGACCTGCTTCCCCTGCACGGCCTGGATGTGCCCATTCCGCTCGAACCCGGACAAGTAGACGTTGCCGTGAACCTGCACGGCAGCGGTCCGGAGAGCTGCAGCCGGATCGAGGCGCTGCAGCCAAGGCGCCGGATCGGGCACGCCGGACCCGGATGGGACGGTCCGCCGTGGAAGGACGGCGTCCACGAACGGGAGCGGTGGGCAGGATTGCTGTCCTGGCACGGCATCCCTGCGGATCCGCTGGATTACCGGTTGGATCCGCCGTCGGCGGCGGAAAATGCGCCGGAAGCGGTCGTGATCCATGTGGGCGCGGCCTACGGCAGCCGGCTCTGGCCCGCGGACCGGTTTGCCGACGTCGCCCGTGAACTCGACGCCGCCGGTTCCCCGATCCTCTTTACGGGCAGCCGGTCCGAGCGGCAGCGGGCGCTCGCCGTCGCCGACGCCGCCGGGCTGGGAGCGGAGTGCGTTGTGGCCGGGGAGCTCCGGCTGGACGAGTTCGCCGCCGTGATTTCCCGGTCCCGGCTGGTGATCTCGGCCGATACCGGTGCGGCGCACCTGGCGTCGGCCTATGCCCGGCCGTCAGTGGTCCTGTTCGGCCCGGCGCCGGTCAGTGAATGGGGTCCGCCGCCGGGCCCGCACATCGCCCTGACCGAAGGAAGCCGACGCCGCGGAGACACCTTCGCCACGGATCCGGACCCTGCACTGCTGGCGGTCACGGTGGAGGACGTCCTGGCCGCCGTGGAGAAGCTCGAGGCGCTCTAGCGGTCGCTCAGGCGCAGCCGGCCGCCGGATGCGTCCACGGTTAGTTCCGCCCGCCCGCCGATCGGCAGGGTCAGCTGCGGCTGGGTATGCCCGAAATCGACGTTGGCCAGGACCGGCAGGCCTGCCAGGGCGGGCTGGGCTGCGATCTCCTGCAGATGCGGCAGCGTGATGCCGCTGGACGCCTGGAACCTGCCGATGACCAGGCCCTGAATATCCTCCGCGTCCGGCTGCTGGAGCAGGGAGGTGAGGTCCCGGGCAAAGGTTCTGGGATCGGTGGCTGCATCGTCCTCCAGCATGAGCACGGCGCCGGCCAGCGGAGGCATCTGCGCGGTGCCCTGCAGGAGGTTCAGGGTGCACAGGTTCCCGCCGATAATGCGGCCGGAGGCGCTGCCCTGCTGCAGGGGCCACCATCCTTCCCCGGGCTGGGGACTGCGGTTGTCCTGGTCCAGGAACCAGGGGTCATCGGTCCACTCGGGGGAGGGGGCAAGCTCCATCCGGTAGCCGTTCACCAGGGCGTCCACGAACCACTGCTGCGTTAGGTCAAAGTGGTCCCGCATACCGAAGCTGGACCAATGCGGACCGGAATAGGTCACCAGGCCGGTGCGGGCGAAAATCGCGTTCTGCAGCGCCGTAATGTCGGAATATCCGCACAGGATCTTCGGATTGGCGGCAATCAGGTCCCAATCCAGATAGGGGAGCAGCTCGTTGCTGTTGAAGCCGCCGATGACGGTCAGGATCCCCTTGACCTCCGGATCCGCAAACGCGTCATGCAGGTCGGCAACGCGGGAGGCGACCGAGGTGGAGTCGAAAATGTCCCGCTCATCCACGTGGCGGCCGTAGGAAAGCCGCAGGCCCAAGTCAGCGAAACGGCGTTCGATGAGGGCGCTGTGATCGTGTTCGGCCACCATGGCGCGGCTCGCCGCCGGGGCAATGACGCGCAGCAGGTCGCCCCTGGCCAGTTTGGGCGGGACGGTGGCTGGCGGGACTCTATTTTCCGGGGCACTGGTTTCCGGGGCAGCGGCAGGATCCATGGTGGAACGGTAACAGGGCGCCGTACGGTATCCGGGTAGGGCAGCGCAGGCCGCGCGGCGGTTCAGGCGGTTGCGCTGTCCCTGGCTGCGGGGGTCGCTGCCTGGGTGAGTGGCTTGGGGGCAGCATCCAGCAGGTCATGCTGCAGCCGCACCAGGATCCTCGCCAGTCCGCGGGAGACCTGCATCTGGGTCAGGCCCAGCCGTTCTCCGATGGCCTGCTGGGATTCCTCGTGGAAATACCGCAGGAACAGCAGCTCCTTGTCCTGGTCGGTCAGATTCCGCACGGCGCGGCGCAGCATGGCAAGGTTCTCGGCCCGCTCCAGCCGGCCATCGGCTACGGCCCATTGCTCCGCACCGGCTGTGTCCGCCAGCGCTTCCAGGGATTCCGGGCGAAGGCTGCTCTGGCAGTTCAGTGCTTCAGAAACGGCTTTCGTGGGAACTCCCAATGCCTCGGACAGTTCACGCAGTGACGGCTCCCGCCCGAGCGTCTGCAGGAGTTCCGGTTGCAGCCTGGCGATGGCGGTCCGCAGGTCCTGGAGTTGCCGCGGCGGCCGGACTACCCAGGAGTGGTCCCGAAGATAGCGCTTGAGCTCTCCGTGAATGGTGGGAACCGCGAAGGCCGGAAAATGCGGGCCGACGGCAGGGTCAAAGCGGCGTACCGCCTTGATCAGGCCCATGTAGGCGACCTGGCGCAGGTCCGCCAGCTCACGCCCTCTCCCCGCGTAGGCGGCGGCAGCCGTTTCAGCGATTTCCCGGTACCGGAGGACAAGTTCGTTGTGCAGCGCCTGCTGCAGGTCACCGCGTGCCTGGCGGGCTTTTTCAAACGGAAGCAAGGAGGACGGAACACCGGAGAAAGCGCTCATGAGCAGCACGGGTTTTCAGCAGCAGGTTCGGCCCCCTGCTGGACCGCCTGATCAGGACACCAGAGCGCTCACGGGTTATCAATAGTCCGGACCACCTGTTTTGTTACTGCTTCTTGAGCTCTGGATGGAGCAGAAGGTATAAGCGCCGGGAACGGCCGGCATCCTCCGGCACGGCGGCACCGGCTCCGTTTGCCGCGCCGGCCCGGGCGGCGGAGCGGTGCAGAAACAACGCGGCGACGGCGGCCGCAGCCACCGGTGCGCTTCCCAGGGCAATCATGAGAGTGCAGTACATCCACAGGAACATCAGGGTGGGCGGGGTTCCCAGCGGTGCCTCCAGGAATCCGGCCCAAAGGGCCAGCCAGTATGCCGCGCAGGCAGCGAGGACAATCCAGGCGGTGCGGCGGCGAACAAGGGCGAGCAGCTTTTGCTCCATGGCGAAAATCCAGGCAGATAGGCGGAAGTGCCGCCTGCTTGACCCATCAACCCTAGGCCCGCAGGCGGCTCCACCGCCGGTTTTGCGGAGCTTGTTCCTACTTTGTGGACAGCGGGGTTGCCATTCCCGCTGATTCCTCCACAATGACGGATATTTCTCCGGCAGGTGCCTGCTCGTCGGCTGCCGCTTGCAGGGCGGCGACCTGATCCGCGGGGACCTGGACGGTCACCGCTCCGGTGCGTCCGCTGGTGCTGATCGAGTGGACTTCCAGGTTCGGAACGGGCTTGTCCGCGAGCCAGGTCTGCACTTGGCTGCGGGCCTGCTGCAGTTGGTCGGCGTTGAACGCCACGAGGACCGGCTCTGCACCGGCGTCGCGCACCTGGGCCTCGGCCTCCGGACCGGTCACCGCGATGTGGAGAACGCCGCGGTCAATCCAGCCGTCAGCGTATTCGGTTCCCAGCTCGTTCCTGAGGCGCGCGTGCAGCAGCAGCAGCTGGGCACCGGGTCCGTTCGTTGTCATGGTTGCATCCGATCCTGGTGGAGCTGACGTGGCAGTGCCGGACGGCGAATCCGGCGGGGTGCCCGGCCCGCCGTCTGCGGATAGCGGTGCGCAGCCGGTAACCGCGCCTGCGGCGATCACGGCTGCCAGGGCGGCCCCGGCCAGGGATCGGACTGTAAGCAGGTGGAGCGACGGCGGTGTCCGGTTTCGGATCATGATTCCTCCTGGTGCGTGACTGTAGCTTAAGTCAAAGCGGGTCCCGGCCGTTGGCAGGGACCCGCTTCAGTGTGTACCGCTGGTGTTGTTAGGCGCCCACAGAAACCCGGCGGCGCTTGTTGTACATCAGCGCTGCGGCACCGGCGGCGAGCAGGGATGCTCCGCCTCCGGCCAGCAGGCCGAGGTTGGCGGCGCCGGTGTCAGGCAGTCCGCCACCCGGGTTAGCGGCCGGAGCCGGGTTCACCACAACCGGGGCTGCGGTGACCGTGATGCTCGCGGAGGCGTTGGCCGACGGAGCGCTGTTGATGGTCTGTACGGCCGTGATTCCGTAGTCGCCCACGGTCAAATCGCCCATCGGAACAGACCAGTTGCCGTCTTCATCCACGACTACGGCTTCGAGGGCCTCGTCATCGACCGCAACGGTCACCTCGACGCCGGCGGTGCCGGTACCGGTGATTTCGTTGGGGAGTGAACCTTCAACGAACTCCTGGCCGTCAGTGGGGGAGGTGATCACCGGAGCGTCGGGTGCGACCGTAAGGTTCAGCGTCGCTGCCCCCGAGTCTTCCTTGCCGGCAATGCCGCCCTGGACTGCGGACAGCTTGTAGACGCCGTACGTCAGCGGTTCCTCGAGGGTTACCGACCATTTGCCTTCGTCGTCGACCTCGGTATCGAGAACTGCAGCGGCTGCTACTTCCTCTTCCTCGGCGTCGCCCGGCACGGTCAGGGATACGGTGGCGCCGGCTACGCCGGTGCCTTCAATGGTCTCAATGGAATGCAGCACTGTGGCAGGAGTCGTGAAGACCGGAGCCGGCAGGGGAGCTTCCTTGACCGTCAGTTCGAAGTTGCTGACGGTGGACTTGCTGAACCCGTTGATGGCCTGCGCGGTGATGGTGAGCTTTTCGTCGGCCGGTACCAGAGTCGGTGCCTTGAAGGACCAGGTGCCGTCCGCGGCGACCTCTACCGTCGAGTCCACACCGTCGACGTTCAGGTTTACGGTGCTGCCGGCAGGAGCCGTGCCGGTGATGGCCGCGTCGGTGTCAACGGTGCCGTTGTTCGCCGGGCTGGTCAGCGCGGGTGCGTCCAGGTGCACGGCGAGGGTGTAGCCGGGGAGCACGTCCATTGCACGGTCGAGGTCCGCACCCGTGACCTTGCCGGAGCCGGGTACGCCTGCGCTAATGAGGCCTACGGCCAGGTTGCCGGAGATCATGGATCCGCCGGAGTCACCCTGTGCAGCCTGAAGCTCGGCTTCAAACCCTTCAACCCAGGAGCCCTCAACGTTGACGAGATGATCACTCTGCAGGATGGTGCCGCAGGTCCAGAAGGTTGTCCGGCCGGACTTGCAGATCGGTGCGCCCACGACGGGAGCGGTGGATCCGGTGACCTTCACCGTGGTGGCGGAAAGATCATCAACGTTTTTCCACTGCAGGGTTTCCGGGAGCAGGGTCAGTTCGGGGTTGATCTCGTCGATGACGCCGATATCGGTACCGGGATCGGTCTCGGTGCCGCCGAATTCGTAGGTGGCGCTGAAGAGGCCCAAGGCGTAGGCATGGTGTTCGAGAACGGTCTCGGGGAATGCGCCGTCCGGGCAGTGCCCGGCGGTGATGGCCGCAGCCTCGCCGTCGGCATTGAACCCGGCGAAACCGATGGAGCAGGCAAAGGCACCTTCGGCGGTCTCGAAGAGGTAGCCCGAACCATTCGGAATGTCCTCAAACTTCAACGTGGTCCCGTGGTCGTAGGTGACCGTGACGTTTGAGTACAGCTCGTCGAACTGCTGCGGCGTCATTGGTGCAGCCGTGCCGCGGGCCGTGGGGGAACCCAGCGCTTCTGCGGGCTCGCCCACCTTGAGTTCAAACCCCTGGTCGATGTTGCCGCTGACGGACTGCAGCTTGTCCGCACTGCCCGTTGCTGCGGCGTACTCGGACAGGAGGCTCCGGAGATCCGATGCCCGCTTTGCTTCCACGTCAGCCGGAGCTTTTTCCTCGGCTGCTTCGGACGGCTGGAGCGCCGGGGACGCCTCGGGTGCCTGATCTTCGCTGGGAGCCTCTGCGGCCGGGGCCTCGGGCTCAACGACTGTGGCGTCGAGTTCGGTAGCGAGTGCCTGGAGTTCTTCGCCGCTGCCGGTGATAACCAGGCTGCCGTCGAGGACCTCAATGCCGACAAAGCCCGCAGTGGCCTTGAGCCGCTCGAGGTTGTCCGAAGCCTTCTTGCCAAGGTCGCCTGCAGCTACGAATTCGTCGACGGTCATGCCGAGATCGCGCTGGAGGGCCTCCTCGAGGCCGGGGGCCAGTTCTCCGGCATCCGAGGCCGGGGTTTCGGTGCCCTGCAGAAGCGCAGCGGCAGGTGTTTCGGTGGGCTGCGGGGCGTCCCCGGTATCAGCCATGGCCGGGCCGGCGATGAATGCGCCGCTCACCGCCAAAAGGGCAGCGGCGCTAAGGGCGCCTACCCGTGCATAGAGCGGGCGTGAACTTTCCTGCATGAAATTTTTCCCCCATAAAGCATTGGCCCCCGGCGTTTCCGTGCAGGCGCACGTGCGGCACCTGGAGACTGCGGAGGTAATGAGACTGACACTACTGAATTTGTACCGATCCCGGCCGATTCCCTGAAAGGCCGTTATCCTGCCAATGAATTCAACCGGCCGGAATTAAAGCACCGGGTAACCGAGATCACAGACACGCGAAAGAATAGCGGTCACCGCCCGGTATGGCAAGGCTTGTGCATGGGCGCTTTGCATGCCGGGTCTAACGTCACCGGGGTTCGCGTAAAAGGGCATAAACGAGGCGGGCCCCGGCTATTCGCCGGGGCCCGCCTCGTTTATCGATTAGGAATTCCTAGGATTCGGAAGCCGCGTTGCGGCGGCGGTTGAACAGCAGGGCTGCACCACCGGCGGTGAGCAGGGCTGCTCCGCCTCCGGCCAGCAGGCCCAGGTTTGCTGCACCGGTGTCGGGCAGTCCGCCCGCTCCCGGGTTTCCGGCCGGAACGGGATTGACGGTGACGGGCGGGTCAACAACTGCAGCCGTAACGACGAAGCTGGTGTCGGAGAAATCGGAAACAGCATCTCCGACGGCCTGGATGGCAACAATGTTGTGGGCGCCCTCAGCCAAAGGAGTCAACGGGACGGACCAGTTGCCGCTGGCATCGGCGACGGTTGCCTGGATCGCGAGTTCATCCACATCCGCCTCACCGTCGAGATCGAAGTCGACGACGAGCTCGACGTCCGCACCGGGCACCGCGGTACCGGTGATTGCTGCCGGCAGCTTGTTGACGGGAATTTCGGCACCGTTGCCCGGGGTGGTGACCACCGGAGCGGCGGGGACCACATCGATGAAGTCGTTGATTGTCTCGGAGCTTTCCTTGCCCTCCTGCGACTGCACGAGGGTCAGGTCATACTCTCCGTAGCCCAGCGGCGTCTCGAGGGTCAGCTCCCAGATGCCGTTTTCGCCGACTGTGACGACGCCGGTAATCGGTGCTGCTACGTCCCCGTTGATCGTGATCGTGACGGTGGCCCCCGGGACGCCGTTACCGGTGAGAACCTTCAGGGAGTCCACGACGCGGGTCGGGGTGGTGACAGCCGGAGCCGGCAGCGGAGCATCTTCAAGGGCCACTGTGACAGTGGTGGCAGCTGACCTGGTGTCGCCGTTGA
The DNA here is from genome assembly GCF_020731025.1 of Arthrobacter sp. zg-Y895. Classification (NCBI taxonomy): domain Bacteria; kingdom Bacillati; phylum Actinomycetota; class Actinomycetes; order Micrococcales; family Micrococcaceae; genus Arthrobacter; species Arthrobacter sp. zg-Y895. Next base: position 706,913 of record NZ_JAJFZY010000003.1, on the reverse strand, counting down.
TGGCAACTATCGAAAGGGTCAGCGGCTCCCCGTCCACCGCGACGACGGTGGGCGCGAGGACACTCCACGTGCCATCTGCCGCTACCGGGATGGTCTGCACCACTCCATTGGCGGTCAACTCCACGGAGGTTGCCCCCGGAGCCGTTCCCGTGATGCGCTGGCTCGTCTTGACGACATCACCGTTTTTGAGGTTAACGGTGGGCGCTGCCAAGGCCGCGGGTGCGGTCTCGGTGGGCGTCGCGGTGGCGGTGCCCGTGGGCGTCGGGGTTGCCGTACCGGTGGGATCCGGAGCCGCCGTGGTGGTGACCGAAGGAGTCGGCGTCGGAGTCGGCGTGGTGGTCTCACTGGGATCCGGAGACGGCGTGGTGGTCTCGCTGGGCTCCGGAGACGGCATCTCTCCGGCCATCGCGGGGCTGGCAATGAATGCACCGCTGACCGTCAAAAGCGCGACGGCGCTAACGGCGCCGAGCCGTGCCGAAATATTGCGTGAATTTTCCTGCATGAAATTTTCCCCCATAAAACCGTCGACCCCCGACGTTTCCATGCTGGTAAGGCGGCAAATGGAGAATGCGGAGGGAACGAGACTGAAACTGCTGAACAAGTATTTGAAGTGCGCACAGTATTGTGCGCCATCAATAAGTGGTACCTGCAACGGATAGAGACCCATACCGCAGGTAAGGGCGAGAATAGCGTGCCCCTCCCTAGATAGCAAGGATGCGGATTATCTGGGCCAAGAGCATATTGAAAGCGCTCCCCAGGCCGGGTAGGGTCGCCGTCGTAATCCCGGACCCCGTGTCCCGGGCTGTACTAAACCGCAGGGAGATTCATGGCACGGGCGCGGACAAAAGGCAGCCAAACGGCACTGCGGCCGGGAGCTGCCGGGATTCTCGTGGCGCTGGCATCGTCGGCGGTGTTTGGATTGTCCGGATCCTTTGCGAAGGCGCTGCTGGAAACCGGTTGGAGCCCCACCGGCGCCGTTGCTGTCCGGATGCTCGGAGCGGCACTAGTCCTCGCGGTTCCTACTGCGTTCGTCCTGCGCGGACGCTGGAGCCAGGTTCGGAGCAACTGGCGCACCATCGTGCTGTTCGGGTTCATCGGGGTGGCCGGGTGCCAGTTCTTCTATTTCAATGCGGTGGAGCGCCTGTCCGTGGGAGTGGCCCTGTTGCTGGAGTTCCTGGCACCGGTGCTGATGGTGCTTTGGATTTGGGCTGCCACGCGACGCCGCCCCGGCATCCGCACGGTCCTCGGCACGGTGGCCGCCGTGGCGGGGCTGGTGCTGGTACTGGATTTGGGCGGCAGCACGCGCATTGACCCGGTGGGAGTGCTGTGGGGACTCGCCGCCGCGGTCTGCCTGGCGAGCTATTTCTTCATCACCGCCAAGCAGAACGATTCCCTCCCGCCGCTGGTGCTGGCCACGGGCGGCATGTTTGTGGGCGGTGCCACCATGGCCGCGTTGGGCCTCACGGGCATCCTTTCCCTAAATTTCAGCACCACGGATGTGGACCTGGCAGGGTGGCGGACCGCATGGTGGGTCCCGCTGATCGGCCTGGTGCTGTTTTCCACGGTGCTGGCCTACGTCACCGGGATCATTGCGGCCCGCTCTCTCGGCTCCCGGGTGGCTTCGTTCGTGTCCCTGACCGAGGTGCTGTTCGCCGTCCTGTGGGCGTGGCTGCTGCTTTCGGAGCTGCCACGCCCCGTCCAGCTGGCAGGCGGGTGCCTGATTGTTGCCGGCGTTGTGCTGGTTCGTTCCGACGAGCCGGCCGGGCTGCCCGGGGAGGCAGCGGCCGACGTCGAGCCCTACGCCTAGCGCTGCATTCCCCGGTTCCTACGGGGCCCTACGGGGCCCTACGGGGCCTGGAACGGCGGCAACGAAATTTTCCGCTCGCAGAGCTCGCGGAAAATATTAAAGCCGCCTTCCTCCAGGCCCCTCCAGGCCCCTCCAGGCCCGCGAAAGTCCCCGGGATGGCCCCGTAAGCTCCGAAGCCCCTATGCTCCGGGCGCTTCGGCCGCCAGGGGTGCGGAAACCTTGATTTCCCGCTTCAGGATTTTGCCCGTGGGTCCCTTGGGCAGCGCGTCGGTCAGCTCGATCCGGCGCGGATACTTGTACGCGGCCAACCGGTCCTTGGTGAACTGCTGGATGTCTGCGATCAGCTCGTCCCGTGCTGCGTCGTCAGCGGGCACTGCTTCTTCACGAAGTCCCACCACCGCGACGATTTCCTCGCCGTGCAGAGAATCGGGGATGCCGATGACCGCGGCTTCGGCCACGGCCGGGTGTTCGTAGAGGACCTCTTCGACCTCACGGGGATAGACGTTGTAGCCGCCGCGCAGAATGATGTCCTTCTTCCGGTCCACGATGTAGATGTTGCCGTCCTCGTCGAAACGGGCCAGGTCCCCGGTCCGGAACCAGCCGTCCGGGATCGCAGCGGCCGTGGCGTCGTCGTTCTTCCAGTAGCCCTTCATCACGCCGTCGCCGCGGACGGACAGCTCCCCGACCTCGCCGACCGGAACGTCGTTGCCGTCCGGGTCCAGCATCCGGACCTCCGTCCCCGCCACTGTTTTACCGATGGAGCCGGGCCGGCGGTCGCCGCCGGGAACGTTGAAGGAGACGATCGGCGAGGTCTCCGAGAGGCCGTAACCCTCCAGCAGCTCAATGCCGAAAACTTCCTCGAACTCGTGCAGGATTTCCAGCGGCATGGCGGAACCGCCGGTGATGGCGCCGCGCAGGGATGACAGATTGGTGGTCTTGACCGCCGGGTGACGCAGCATGCCCACGTACATGGTGGGCACGCCTTCGAAGATGGTCACGCCGTCGCGCTCGATGATCTCCAGGGCCTTGCCCGCATCGAAACGAGGCAGCAGGCTGATGGACGCACCGGACAGGACGGACGAGTTCAGGGCCGCGGTCTGGCCGAACACGTGGAAGAAGGGCAGGCCGCCGAAGTGGACATCCGTCTCCACCGTGTTCAGCAGGGACTGGGCCACATAGGCGTTGGTGAGGAGGTTCCGGTGCGTGAGGGCGGCACCCTTGGGCCGGCCCGTGGTTCCGGAGGTGTAGAGGATCACCGCGGTGTCCTGGTCAGCCACTTCAGCCACTTCGGTGCGGCTGTCCGCACCGGCCAGCAACTGCAGGAATGCGGCCGAATCCACGGAGACCACCTCCACTCCGCCGGCCTCTTCCGCCCCGGCGGAGACTTCCGCGGCCACGCCCTCCCACGCGAAGGCAATCCGGGCACCCGAGTCCTGCAGGTGGTAGGCCACCTCGCGGGCCTTCAGCAGCGGGTTCATGGGAACGACGACGGCGCCGTGGCGCAGGGCGCCGAAGTACAGGAACGCCATCTGCGGGATGTTCGGCATCACCAGCGCAACGCGGTCTCCGGGCTCCACCCCCCGGCTGGCGAGGAGGCCGGCAACCTTGGCGCTCATGGCGTCGAGGGCCGCGTAGGAGACTACGGTTTCATCTAGCTTCAGGGCTGTCCGCTCCGGAAAGCGCGCCACCGTGTCAGTCAGGATGCCGGCGAGGTTGTGCATGGGGGTGATCTCCTTTGATCTGCGACGTAGAGGGAAGTCTAGCCACCGCCGTCGAACGCGGGAAACTTTCTTAACACGGCGGCTCACAAACGGAGCGCGGAAAACGTCTACCGTATGTGGAAGTGAAACCCTTTGAGCAGATTGTCCGCGAGCACGGCCCGGCCGTGCTGCGCGTCTGCCGTGCCGTCCTGGGTCCGGACGAGGCCGAAGACGCGTGGTCCGAAACGTTCCTCGCCGCCCTGGGCGCCTACCCGGACCTGCCCGACGGCGCGAACGTCCAGGCCTGGTTGGTGACCATAGCCAAGCGGAAGGCCGTGGATCAGCACCGTTCCACCGCCCGCAACCCGGTTCCGGTGGACGACGTGCCCGAACCGGTGAGGGCACCGCAGGCCGACACGGACGGATTGTGGTGGGCCCTGAAAACCCTGCCGGTGCGCCAGCGCGAGGCGCTGGCCTACCACCACCTCGCCGGGCTCCCGTATGCCGACGTGGCCCGGCTGCTCGGCGGCAGCGAAGCAGCCTGCCGGCGCTCCGCAGCAGACGGCATCAAGAAACTACGAACCCTGTATGAGGAGGACCGCCATGGCATCCTTTGAGACCTCCGGCGCCGGCCCCTCCAGCGCCGGCCTCCTGGACCCCGATCCCCGCGAGGACGCGGTCCTTGCCGCCCTGCATTCCCGCCTGGCCGCAGGAGCCGAGTTCGCCGGACTGCTGGACGTTGCCTACACCGTCATCGACAGTCCCGTGGGCCGGCTCATCCTTGCCGCCACCGACGCCGGCCTGGTCCGGGTCGCGTTCGAATGCGAAGGGGTGGACACCGTTCTGCAGGACCTCAGCACCCGGATCAGCCCGCGGATCCTCGAGGCTCCGGAGCGCCTGGCCCGTCCCGCCGCCCAACTCCGCGAGTACTTCGGCGGGACCCGGCGCAGCTTCGACCTGGACTTGGACCTGCGGCTTACCGCCGGATACCGGCGGACGGTGGTCCAGACGCTGCAGCAGATCGGTTACGGGCACACCTCCACGTATGCGGGCATAGCCGCACTGACCGGAAACCCCGGAGCCGTCCGGGCGGTGGGCACCGCCTGCGGCCGCAATCCGCTGCCCCTGGTCATCCCCTGCCACCGGGTCCTGCGCTCTGACGGGACCACCGGCGGCTACCGCGGCGGTCCCGACGCCAAGAAGATCCTCCTCGACCTGGAAGCCGCCGCATGAGCAACTCCCTCTTTCCCCGCGAACGCTCCGAACCCGCCGTCGGCGCCGTCCATGTGCCGGGCTGGCTGCCGCCGGAGAAACAGCAGCGCATTGTCCAGGCCTGCCGTCAGTGGGCCATCGGGCCGGTACCCATGCGCGCCGCCGTCCTCCCCGGCGGGCACACCATGTCCGTGCAGACCGTATGCCTGGGCTGGCACTGGCAGCCCTACAAGTACACGCGGACGGCCGACGACGTCGGGGGCGGCCGCGTCGCCGACCTGCCGGACTGGCTGGTCGAGTTGGGCCGCGATGCCCTCCGCGAGGCCTATCGGCAACCCGACGGCGGTTACGCCCGCGACGATTTCCGGCCGGAGAACTACACCCCCGATACGGCGCTGATCAACTACTACGCCGAGGGCGCCCACATGGGCATGCACCAGGACAAGGACGAGAAATCCAGCGCCCCGGTGGTATCCATCAGCATCGGGGACACCTGCGTTTTCCGGTTCGGCAACACTGAAACGCGGACCCGGCCCTACACCGACTTGGAGCTGGAATCAGGAGACCTGTTTGTCTTCGGCGGTCCCTCCCGGTTCGCCTACCACGGCGTTCCGCGGACCCTGGCAGGCACGGCGGACCCCGCATCCGGCCTGCCCGCGGGGCGGATCAATATCACGCTGCGCATGACCGGACTGTCATGACCGAGGCTGCGGCTTTGGCAGGCAGGCAGCGGCGTCCGCTCCGGCACCGCGGCCCCTTCGCCTGGGAACCGCTCGCCAGTGCGCTGCAGGCGCACGCCGTGCCCGGCCTGGAGCGGGTCACCCGGACGGAGGACGGCGCTACGGTCGAGCGGTTGCTGGCGGGAGCTTCGGCACCCCTCGCCGTGGCAGTGTCCCTGGGGGACGCCGGAGTAGTCCTCGACCTGCCCGCGCTGCCCGCAGCGGAGGAAGCCGCCCTGATAACAACGGTCCGGACCTGGCTGGACCTGGACGCCGATCCGGGCGTAGTGGACCCGTTCCTCTCCCGATTCGAGCTGCTGGAACCCCTGGTGAACCGGCACCCCGGCCTGCGGGTGCCCGGCTCCGCGGACGGCTTTGAAACCGGCGTCCAGACTGTCCTCGGGCAGCAGGTATCCCTCGCGGCCGCCCGGACCTTCGGTGCCCGGCTGGTTGCGGCGTTCGGGGATCCCGGGCCGAACGGGTTGTTTGCTTTCCCGACGGCGGAGCGGCTGGCAGCGGTGCCGGCCGCCGAGATCCAATCCGCGGTCCGGATCACCCATGCCCGTGCCCGGACTTTGTCTGCGCTGGCCGAAGCCGTGGCCGGTGGCCTGCCGCTGCGCCCGGGGGCGGAGCCGGCGGCTGTGCGCACCGGCCTGCTGGCCCTGCCCGGGATCGGACCGTGGACAGCGGACTACCTGGCTGTGCGGGTGCTGGGGGACCGTGATGCCTACCCGGCCGATGACTTGGTGTTGAAACGCGCCCTCGGGGTGGGAAGCGGGCGGGAGGCAGCCTTGCTGTCGCAGCCCTGGCGTCCGTGGCGCTCCTACGCCCTGTTCCACCTCTGGACCCGGGCAGCCTACGCGGTGCCGGCCCCCGCTGCGCGGTAGCTTTCCGCGGCGGGCGGCCCGTCAGGTCCCGAGCAGCGAAAAGACGAGGGAGAACGCCGCCGGCCCGCCCTGCACCAGGGACAGCCTGCCCATTCTCCTGTCGCTGAGCACCAGGACCACCGCAGCGAGCAGCATGCAGGCAGTGGTGAAGGTCATCAGCGTCAGACCGGCCACGGCATTACCGGCGACAAGCAGGACCACGCCCAGTCCTGCGCCCACCGCCAGGAACAGGTTGTAGAACCCCAGGTTGTAGGCCAGTTGTGCGGTGGCGGCGGCATTGGTTCCCCGCAGCTGAAAGATCTCCGCGGTTTCCGGCTCGGCCCAGCGCAGGGATTCGAGCATAAATAAGTAGAACGCCACGGCGGCGGCTACTACGGCAAAAATCGCGGCGGCAATCAGCACGGGCACTCCTTGCGCATGCGGGGGGTCATGGGGCATGTGGGGGTCATGGGGCATGTGGTCTCCGGCGCGGTCGCGCCGCAGCAGTATTGTCCGCAGCAGTATTGTCCCCAGCAGTGTTCTCCGCAGTGCCGTCAATGCTGACAGCAGCCCCGGCGCTCCTCAAGGGGGAAGGGGATTTCGGTTGGCAGGCGGGACCGATTGCCCGTTAGCCTTGAAAGGGCAGCTTTTTCGTACCTGCCTCCCCGGCGTTGGACGCCGTAGCCGCTTCTTTGGAAGGACACACTTTGCGCCCAATCCGCCCCGCCCGTTCCCTGGCCACGGTGGTGCTGGCAACGCTTGCCCTGACCGCGTGTGGATCCGATTACCCCCTCGGCGACGCCCAGCGCGAGGCTGCCGAGAACAGCACCTCCAACCTCAGCGGAGTGCTGTCCGGGGCCGGATCGAGTGCCCAGGGCCCTGCAATGGACTCCTGGATCGCCGGTTTCGGGACGCTGCATCCCAAAGTCCAGCTCCAGTATTCGCCGGACGGCTCCGGTGCAGGGCGCAGCGCACTGCTGGCCGGTGCGGTGAACTTCGCCGGGTCCGACGCCTATCTGCAGGAAGAAGAGATCGAGGACGCCAAGGCGGTCTGCGGGCCGGAGGGCGCCCTGGACATTCCCGCCTACATTTCCCCGATTGCCGTGGCCTTCAACCTCCCCGGCATCGAGTCGCTGAACCTGGACGCCGTCACCATTGCCCGGATGTTCCGCGGCGAGATTGAAGCCTGGAATGATCCGGCCATCGCTGCACTCAACCCGGGCGTCCAGCTGCCTGAAACCCGGATCACCCCCGTCAGCCGAGCGGATGACTCGGGTACCACGGAGAACTTCACCGAGTACCTGCACGAAGTGGCGCCCGATGCCTGGCCGGATGCACCGTCCGGAACCTGGCCGGGAGGGCTGCAGGGCGAAAATGCACAGGGAAGCTCCGGCGTCGTCAGTACGGTGACACGCACCGAGGGAGCCGTCACCTACGCCGACGACTCGGTGATCGACGATTCCATGGGCACCGCCAACCTGCTAGTCGGGACCGAATTCGTGCCGATCAGCGCCGAAGCGGCGAGCACCGCCGTCGAACAGTCCAAGCGCGTCCCCGGCCGCGGGGAACATGACATTGCGCTCCAGCTGGACCGGCGGACCACGGCGCCCGGGGCTTACCCGCTGGTGCTGGTTTCCTACCAGATCTACTGCAGTTCCTATGACGATGCCGACCTCGTCGAGCGGGTGCGGACCTTCGGCCAGTATGTGGTGAGCGAGGAGGGACAGCAGACATCCGCGGAGGCAGCGAAGAGCGCCCCCATCCCCGATTCCCTGGCCGAAGAGGCCCGCGAGGCGCTGGAATCGATCACCGTCCGCGACTAGTTCCACGGGCCCGGCGTGCTACCTGCCGGTAGCACCCGGGCTTCCCCCGCTGCTCTTTCGTTGCCCCCTTGCGCCCCCTCATTGCCGGTGTCACCGTGGATTTACGCAACGCTGAAGGGGGCTGCTGTGGAACCTATCCGAATCGAACGCTGGTGGCCTTACCTGGACGGTTCGGCCAAGGACTGGCTGAGGCACAATCTCCGCCAGGACGGCCTGCCGCCCAAGGTCCAGGACCGGATTGCCGAGGCCGGCGGCCCTGTCATGGACCCCATCCTCGCCGAGCCGGACTGGGCCTTCATCGAACTGGACGCCCAGGCCGTCGAGTAAGGGTGCGGCACCAACGCTTCTATGGGAGGGCCTGAGCCAATCTGCTAGATTGGCCGCACCCCGGCCTAAGGCGGCGTTATGACCAAGCTCAGTGACGAGTCCCTGCCCCATCTCCCGCAGTCCATTGCCCGGCCCGGCTATGACCGCTCCCGGCTCAGCACCGGCATCGTGCATTTCGGTGTCGGAGGATTCCACCGGGCACACCAGGCGATGTACCTGGACCGCCTGATGAACCAGGGCAAAGCCCTGGACTGGGCCATCTGCGGAGTGGGTGTGCTGCCCTCCGACGCCGCCATGAAAACCGTGATGGACAGCCAGGACTGCCTGTACACCCTGGTCCTGAAGCACCCCGACGGGGCCCTGGAAGCCCGCGTGATCGGCTCGATTGCCGAGTACCTTTTCGCACCCGAAAATCCCGAAGCGGTCATTGAGAAAATGGCATCCCCGGCCACGCGCATCGTTTCCCTCACCATTACCGAGGGCGGCTACAACATCAGCGACACCACGGGACAATTCGATCCCCGGAATGCCGGCGTAGCGGCGGACCTGCAGGCCGGTGCGGTGCCCTCGAGCGTCTTCGGCCTGGTTGTCGAGGCACTGCGCCGCCGGCGTGACCGAGGGGTGGCACCGTTCGCGGTGATGTCCTGCGACAACGTCCCGGGCAACGGCGAAGTGGCCCGAAAGGCCTTCGGAGAGTTCGCCCGGCTGCGGGACCCGGAGCTGGGCAAATGGGTGCAGGCGGCTGTTTCCTTCCCCTCCTCGATGGTGGACCGGATCACTCCGGCAACCACCGATGCCGACCGCACGCTGCTGTCGGCAGAGTTCGGAGTCGAGGACGCATGGCCCGTGGTGGCCGAAGACTTCGAGCAGTGGGCCCTGGAGGACGCGTTCCCGCAGGGCAGGCCCCCGTGGGAAGACGCCGGTGTGAGCATGGCGACGGATGTGGAGCCGTTCGAGCGGATGAAGCTCCGCCTGCTGAACTGCGGTCACCAGGGCCTGGCCTATTTGGGCTACCTCTCCGGCTACCGATATGTGCATGAAGCAGCTCGTGACCCGCAGCTGGCACAGTTCCTGCTGGACTACATGGATAAAGAAGCCACCCCCACCCTGCTTCCGGTTCCGGGGGTGGACCTGACGGCCTACAAGAAACGGCTGCTGCAGCGTTTCGGCAATGAACACGTCCGGGACACCCTCGCCCGCCTGTGCGCCGAAAGCTCGGACCGCATTCCGAAATGGCTGGTTCCGGTGGTCCGCGAGAACGTGGCTGCCGGCGGCGAAGTCTCCCGTTCCGCTGCGATCATTGCCGCCTGGGCACGTTACGCCGAGGGTGTGGATGAGGCAGGCGAGCCCATACGCGTTGTGGACAACCGGCGGGACGAGGTAATGGCCGTAGCCGCCCGGAACCGGGAGGATCCGCTGGCCTTTATTTCACAGCAGCAGTTCTTCGCCGACCTGGCCTCCAATGCCCGGTTCACGGAAGCGTACCTATCCGCTCTGGGCACCCTGCACGCCAGCGGAGCCGCCGCTGCCGTCGCCGCGCTGGTGGACAAGGCCTGACGGGACAGCGTCCCGGAGGCACGCCCTAGTCGACGAAGTGGGTTTTCACAGCCTGCGAGGTCACGGACTGCACCACGCGCTCGGCTACGTCCCGAAGTTTCAGGTTCCGGTTGCTGGAGGCATCGCGCAGGATCTCGAAGGCCGCTTCCTGGCTGCATTTGTTCTGCGCCATGACAATACCGACGGCAACGTCGATGGTGGTCCTGGCTCCCATGGCCGCGCGGAGGTGATCGGCGGTGCTCCTGTGCCGGGCGATCTGGACGGCCAGTTGCAGGGTAACTGCCGCCTCGGCGGCGAACGTTTCGGCTGACCGGATGATGTCCGGCGTGAAGTGACCCGCGTCCCGGGCGTACAGGTTGAGCCCGGCACCGCCGTCGCTGCCGAGGATAAGCGGGACGCCGAGGATGGAGTGGAAACCACGGTCCCGGATGGCGTCCGCATACTCCGGCCACCGCGGGTCGGTACGCACGTCTTCCACCACAACGGTCCGCCCTGTCCGCGAGGCCCGCATGCACGGTCCGTCTCCGAAGCCGTACTGGACCTCGTCCAGAGCCCGTGCCGCCTCGCTGCTGCTGGCGACGGTGGTGCCCTGCTTGTTCCGAAGCAGGGTCACCCCGGCCAGGACTTCGGCATCATTGCTGAAAAGCTCAGCGGCACGCGTGGCGAAGCCCTCAAGGAAGAACTCCACCGACTCGGTCTGCAGGATAAGCTGCTGCAATTCAGCTGCAACGGACTGCTGGTCCGCGGTTAGGCTCATACGCTGATTCTATCGCCGCCCTGCCCCGCCCCCGTCCGCGCATCCGCTGCCCGCCCACGCCTAGGTGGCCTCCGCCAGTTCGTTTTCCTTTTCCCTGCTCCACGTCCTGGCATAGACCCCGATCAGTGCCTCCTGGCGAAGCGTGAATCCCAGCCGGTTTAACAGGCCGTGCGCCTGGTACACGGTGAGGTGCTGGGCGCTGCGGCTGGCTCCGGCCTTGTCTGCCCGGTAGAGGTAGGTGTCAATGGTCCGCAGCCAGCGCCGGCGCCAGTTGGTGACGGCGGGTTCGGAGGCGGTGGCCATCATCAGCCGGTGCACGGGCATCAACTGGGCCTGGGCCTGCGCGCCTGTGGCCTTCTGCACTCCGGCAGCCCGCGGATCGGAAGCGGTGCAGCTATGGAGATGGCTGTCCCAGTAGTACTCCCAGGAAACCCGACGGCGGTCCGGCCACGTGGAGGCACGCGGTCCCTTCATCATGGCGTAGGCCGAATCGAAGAGAAGCAGGGATGCCAGCGCCGATCGGTTCTGTGCCTTCGCAAACCGGGCGGTCGCCCAGAGGCAGAGATCGGAGGAAAGCTCGAAGACTTCCTCCGCCAGGGCCAGCCCGTCAACGCCGCCGTAGCGGGCCAGGTCCGCTTCGACCGACGGCAGCAGCGCGTCCGTGCCGATTGTCCGGTCCAGCACCGGTTCGTTAAATTCATGCTCCACCGAGAGGCTGCGCACCGGATCCCCGGACTGCTCCTGCAGTGCCCCCAGCAGGGACTGCAGCCGGTCCAGGGTTTCCACGGGGGCAAGTACCCGAAGCCGGACCTGCGCATTGGACGGCTGCATGCGTCGGGTATAGAACCACCGCTTGGTTCCGCAAAGCCTGGCCTGCGCAACGAGGGGGGTCACAAGTTCACCGATGATCCGATCTGCCAGTTCGAAGCCACCGGCATCAACAGTCAGGTTCCACCATGTGGGGTGAGGAGAGGGGTGGGAGGGAGTGCGGAGTGCGGCTGGCTGGGTCATGGCCATCCTTTCGGTGCTTGTTGTGCTGAGCCACCCCACCCGGAACGCCTATTTCAGCGCGTCCCGGGATGGAAGTCTTTCCCAATCCAGCGGCCGTGTCCACCACCTGAGGTTCCTCGCTGCGAAGACGGACGGAACCCATCCCGAAGCGCTCGATTAGGAGTAATATCTCCTGCTTGTGCACGCAGGTCCAGAGGTGCCGCACAGCCGCACCCCCGTGCCGCGAGGGGCCGGGAATAGGGAAATTCCGTCATATTTACAGAAATCGCAAGCAGGCTGATAAATTGTTTGGCCGGGCACAAGACTTCTTCGAATATTCGATGAATGCGGAACCCGGAAAATTGTCCCTGCATAACTTGTTCTTCCAAAAGGTCCGGCATGCCCATGTTTTCCATTCCGCGCATCGGCCGGCAACGGACGTCCATTCCGGACTGGCCGGCCCTTTTCCACTGTTCCCCGTCCGGGTACGTTGTGGTTTCCGGGCAGGGCGTCATCCTGGAATCAAACTCCACTTTCGCGGCTTGGATCGGCAGGAACCGGAGTGCGCTCGCAGGCACCGTTTTTGCTGATCTCCTTTCGCCCGAAGACCTGCTGGAATACCAGCGCTGGAGCGCGGCACTCACTGCAGTACCTGCAGCGAATCTGAGCGTCGACTTCAACGGAGCTGGAAGCACCAGGCTGCCGGCCCACATCTCGGCGGTCCGGACCGCCTCCCGCGGCCGCACCATGGACCTGATCACGGTTTTCCCCATGCCCGGAAGGCGCAGGTATGAACGCGACCTGGTTGACGCGCTCCAGCAGGCCGAAGCCGCAGAAGCTGCGCGCGGTGCTGCCGAGCGTGCGGCCAAGGAGCGGGAATCACTGCTGAAAACCATCCTGGACACGGTGGACGTGGGGGTGCTCGTGGTGGATGACGAAGGACGGGAAATCCTCGCCAACGCCCATATGGAGGCCAGCCGGACCATCTTGGGGGCCGAAGACCTGAGCGACTTCGAGTCCGGAGTGTGGTCTGTTTACGGTCCGGACCGGATCACACCGCTTCCGGACGAGCTGCTCCCCATCCGCCGTGCCGTTGCCGGTGAATCCTTTTCGCAGCAGATCATGTGGATCGGCACCGGCGAGGGCAAGATGGCGGTCAGCGTGTGTGCGCGCCCGGTGCGGAACGGAGGGGACTTCAAATGCTCGGTCCTGGCGTTCAGTGACGTCACCCAACTGGTGCGCGCGCTGGCGGCACAGGGTGAGTTCGTGGGTAATGTGTCCCACGAACTGCGAACACCCCTGACATCCATCCTCGGTTACCTGGATATGGCCCTGGAAGAAGAAGGACAGTTGCCCGGCACTGTCGAATCGGCCCTGCAGGCAGCGGTTCGAAATTCCGAGCGGCTGCTGCAGCTGGTCTCCGATCTGCTGTCCGTGGCATCCGACAGCGGCGCGATGGAACTGCAGGAAGTGGATCTGGCTTCCACCGTCACAGCCGCCGCGGATTCCTTCCGCCCCCACGCTCGGATCAACGGGGTGGAAATCGGTGTGGAGGTAGCGGCCGGGCTGCGGGCCGTGGCGGACGAAGACCGGATCCGGCAGGTGCTGGAGAACCTGGTGTCCAATGCCGTCAAGTTCTCGCCCGGCGGCGGAACGGTGCGGATCGGGGCGCGGAGGCAGGATGAAACCGTGGTGATTGAGGTCGCCGACACCGGCATCGGCATGACGCCGGCGGAACAGGAACAGGTCTTCAGCAAGTTCTTCAGGTCCGGCCAGGTTCTCACCGCGGCCATCCCCGGGGCAGGGTTGGGCCTGGTGATCACCCGCAGGATCGTGGAAGAGCACGGGGGCAGTATCGACTTCAGCAGCGAGGCGGGGCGGGGAAGCGTCTTCACCGTGAAGCTTCCGGCGGCCGGACCGGGTTCAGGCTTGCAAAGTTAGTAAGTCTGCTTATCGTTAAGGGGCCAGATCCGGCTTCAAACGAGGAGACTGTCCAGTGCGAGCGATGGTGTACCGAGGGCCCTACAAGGTGCGGGTGGAAGAAAAGGACATACCGCCGGTCGAGCATCCCAACGATGCCATCGTGCGGGTCACCCAGGCGGCAATCTGCGGCTCCGATCTGCACCTTTACCACGGCCTGATGCCGGATACCCGGGTCGGCACGACGTTCGGCCACGAGTTCATCGGAGTGGTTGAGGAAGTCGGATCGTCCGTGCAGAACCTCAAGATCGGGGACCGCGTGATGGTCCCGGCCAACATTTACTGCGGATCCTGCTACTTCTGCGCGCGGGGGCTCTACTCGAACTGCCACAACGTCAACCCCAACGCCACGGCCGTAGGCAGCCTCTACGGCTATTCGCACACCACCGGCGGTTACGACGGCGGCCAGGCGGAGTTCGTCCGGGTCCCGTTCGCCGACGTCGGGCCCTCCATCATCCCCGACTGGATGGACGAAGAAGACGCCCTGATGTGCACCGATGCACTCGCCACGGGCTACTTCGGCGCCCAGCTGGGGGACATCGTCGAAGGGGACACGGTGGTGGTTTTCGGTGCCGGCCCGGTGGGTTTGTACGCCGCCAAATCCTCCTGGCTGATGGGTGCCGGCCGGGTGATCGTGATTGACCACCTGGACTACCGGCTCGAAAAGGCCCGGACCTTCGCCCACGCCGAGACCTACAACTTCACCGAGTACGACGACATTGTGGTGCACATGAAGAAGATCACCGACTACCTCGGCGCCGACGTCGCAATCGACGCCGTGGGAGCCGAGGCTGACGGCAATTTCCTGCAGCAGGTTACGGGCACGAAGCTCAAACTGCAGGGCGGGTCCGCAGTGGCACTCAACTGGGCGATCGACTCGGTACGCAAGGCCGGCACCGTGTCCGTCATGGGCGCCTACGGTCCGCTCTTCAACGCCGTGAAGTTCGGCGACGCGCTGAACAAGGGCCTGACGCTGAACATGAACCAGACGCCGATGAAACGGCAGTGGCCGCGCCTGTTCGAGCACATCAAGGCCGGCTACCTCAAGCCCAGCGAGATCATCACGCACCGGATTCCGCTGGAACACATCGCCGAGGGCTATCACATGTTCTCCGCCAAGCTGGATAACTGCATCAAGCCCGTCATCGTCCCCGGTTCCTGAAAGGAAGGACACTGCAATGGCCTACACGCCGCAAAAGCCGACCCGAACCCCCTCCAGCGAGGAACTGCGCGCGCGGATCCCGGGCTGGGGCGTTGACCTGGATCCCCGGGACCGTCCTGCGGTGCCCAAGCTGCAGTTTGATCCCACCCGCAGCGGCGCGCATTGGGAATTCCCGGAACGGCAGGAAGAAAAGTTCCCGCGGGAGCGCTCGATCGAGCACAAGTTCCTCACCCCGGTGTTCGGCACCGCCTGCCCGCCCAAGGGACTGTCCGGCGTGATGCGCCGGTACGCCTACCGCCGGTACAGCGAGGCCCGTGCGGCCCACTGGCTGATCCTGCTCGCCGCGGACCGGGTGGACGCCGTGGAGAGCCATCTGGCTTCCTTCGCGACCCTGCACCCGGACAATCCGATCACGGAGACCGGGGTGCTGAGCGAGTTCACCCGCCGGCTTCTCTTCCCGGGCGGGCCGGAAGCGGGCGGACGTCAATCACCAGTGGATCGACCCGATCATCGTCGGCGGCCCGTGGCTGCTGGCCGGCGCGGGGGCGGCTACCGCCGTCGGCGCCGTGGTGCGCCGGCTGCGGAAGTAACGCCGGCTGCGGAAGTAACCCGGACCCGGGCACGCCTTCGTCGTGTCTGCCGTTGGTCCTTAGTAGGAATACCGGAGAGGTCCGAATCGGTTAAAACACCACACGGGACACTTGAGGTGGCGGGAGATCATGGACGGCAGGGGTGTTGAGCAGTACCGGCGCAGGATGGAACGGGCCGCGCGGCTGCGGGCCGCGGCGGCCGGCGGAGGGCTCGACGATGAAGACCTGGAACGTGCGGAGGCCGAAGAAGGGCTGCGGCACAAGCGCCGGAAGGTCGACGACGCCGCCAAGGCCGATTATCTTGTCCGGGATGCCATGGCACGGGGCGATTTCGACAACCTGAAGTACGCCGGGAAACCTATCCCTAATCTGGGCGACGGCCATGATCCGGACTGGTGGATCAAGGGGCTGATGCAGCGCGAGAACGTGACTGGATTAGGACCCAAGGCCATCCTGCTGCGCACGGAAGACGCGGAACTGGACGCCCGGCTGGACACGCGGTGGACCGAAAAGCAGGTTCGCGAGATCGTCCAGGATTTCAATGCGCGTGTCATCGATGCGCGCCGCCAGCTCGAAGGCGGCCCGCCCGTCGTTACGCGCACCCGCGACGTCGGGCAGGAAGTGCAGCGCTGGCGGGAACGGAAGGCCGAGGCGGCCGAAAAAGAAGCCGCCGCCGCTCCGGAACCGGAGCCGCGGCGGCCTTGGTTCAAACGCAGACGCTAGGCGCTAGACGGTGGTGGCGTCGTGGACTTCGCCCACCAGCTCTTCGATGATGTCCTCGAGGAACAAGACGCCGGTGGTGTTGCCCTTGGCGTCAAAGACCCGCGCCACGTGGGCGCCGGTGCGGCGCATGGTGGCCAGGGCATCCTCCAGCTCGCTGCCCCGGTAAGCGGACGCCAGCCGGCGGATCCGCTTGGCGGGCACCGATGCGGCGAACTCGTCCGGCGTGGTGAGGTCCATAACGTCCTTCAGATGAAGGTAGCCGTCGGGGTCGCCGTCGTCGTTGGTGAGGATGTACCGCGAGTAACCGTGGACGTCCACGGCCTGCTGCAGGTCCGCGGGGGTTGCGGTCTCGGGCAGCAGCACCATCTGGCTGATCGGAACCTCGACGTCGGCCACGGTCTTCTCCGTGAACTCGAAAGCGGCCGTCAGGGTGCCGCTGCGGTCCGAGAGCACCCCGTCACGCGTGGACTGCTCCACGATGTTCGCGACCTCGTCGAGGGTGTAGGCGCTGGTGGCTTCATCCTTGGGTTCCACCCGGAACAGGCGCAGGACACCGTTCGCTATGCCGTTCAGGGTCCAGATGATCGGACGGACAATGCGGGACACGATCACCAGGGGCGGAGCCAGCAGCAGTGCGGCGCGGGTGGGCACGGAGAACGAGATGTTCTTCGGCACCATTTCACCCACCACCACGTGCAGGAACGTCACCAGCAGCAGCGCCACCACAAACGCGATAATCCCAATGGCGTCTGCGGACAGCGGAGTCAGGCCCAGCGGGATCTCCAGCAGGTGGTGGATGGCCGGTTCCGAGACATTCAGGATGACCAGGGAACAGACGGTGATGCCAAGCTGGCTGGTCGCCAGCATCAGCGTGGCATGCTCCATGGCCCACAGGGTGGTTTTCGCGGCCTTGCTGCCGGCTTCGGCCTTGGGCTCAATCTGTGACCGGCGCGCCGAGATCACGGCGAATTCAGCACCGACGAAGAACGCGTTGACCACCAGCAGCACTACGAGCCAGATGATTCCGGGCAGGTATTCACTCATGGGTCAGGTCCTTGGTCAGCGAGTCGACAATGCGGTCATGGGCGCTCACCGGGGTCTCCAGCGAGCCCGACGGGGTGAAGCGCAGGCGTTCGATGTGGTTTCGGATCACCCGTTCCACCCGGAGCGTGCCGCCCTCGATTTCCACTTCGTCGCCCAGCTCCGGCAGCCGGTCCAGTACGTCCGTGACAAAGCCGGCGATGGTGTCATATTCCTCGCCGTCGGGAACCTCGACGCCGGTGCGGTCCAGGAGTTCGTCCGGCCGCAGCGCGGCGTCGAACGTGATGGCGCGGCCCGTGCGGACGACGCCGATGCGCGCGCGGTCGTGTTCGTCCTCGAGTTCGCCGACAATCTCTTCCACGAGGTCTTCGAGGGTCACGATGCCGGCGGTGCCGCCGTGCTCGTCCGACACGATCGCGACCTGCAGGCCCTGGGCCCGCAGCAGTCCCAGCAGGGTGTCAACGCCCATGGACTCGGGTACATGCAGCGGTTCCACCATGAGTTCTGCGGCAGTGACGGAGGTCCGTGCGGCCAGCGGCACGGCGAAGGCCTGCTTGAGGTGCAGTACGCCCAGAACGTCGTCCGAATCGCGTCCGATCACGGGGAAGCGGGAATAGCCGGTTGCCGTGGCAACGGCGACAACCTGCTCGGCAGTGTCGGACTCGTGGACCGTCCGCATGCGGACCCGGGGGGTCATAACGTCTGCCGCGGAGTGCTCGGCGAAGCGCAGGGTCCGGTTCAGGAGCACGGCGTGGTCCAGGTCCAGCACGCCTTCCAGGGCTGAACGCCGAACCAGGGAACTGAGTTCTTCGGCGCTGCGTGCACCCGAGAGCTCTTCCTTGGGTTCGATGCCGAAGGACCGGATGATGGCGTTCGCCGTGTTGTTGAACAGCAGGATTACGGGCTTGAACACCGTGGTGAAGACGGTCTGGAAGGGCACTACCAGCTTGGCGGTTGCCAGGGGGAGGGCCAGGGCAAAGTTCTTGGGAACCAGTTCGCCGATGATCATCGAGAAGATGGTGGCGAGGAAAATGCCGGCCACGGCACCGATTCCCGGCACCATCCCCTCCGGCAGGCCCAGCGCCGTGAGCGGGGAGCGCAGCATCGAACTGATTGCCGGTTCAAAGGTGTACCCGGTCAGCAGGGTGGTCAGGGTGATGCCCAACTGGGCGCTGGAAAGATGGGTGGAGGTGATCTTCAGCGCGTTGATTGTGGGATTGAGGCGTTTCTCGCCCTTGTCGCGGCGGGACTCAAGGTCCGCACGGTCCAAATTGACGAGCGCAAATTCGGAGGCGACAAACAGTCCGGTGCCGACGGTGAGGAACAATCCTACGCCGACCATGAGCCATTCATACATGGGGCTGCCCCTCTCTCGTGATAGCCGTTGCAGCCGGAGTGGGCACAGTCTGCAGATCGGTCAGGACGGGGAGGGGCATGGGTTTATGTGAGGGAGGGTCATCCATAGTCCAAGGAATGTTACAGGATGGACCTGTTTCCTGTTCCAAGGTTTCCTTCAGGTTATAGCCGGAAACCACGTCAATGCCTACCAGCTGCCCTGCCCATGCCGATAGGTGGGCTCGTGGTTGGTGGAGGCAGCCACCCGGTGCTGGCGCACCAGACAAAACGGGTCATAAAGTTCAATCCCCAGCCGGCCGGTGCCGGGCACGGGCTGGCAAAAGCAGGTGCAGGGAAAGTTCACGGGCGCCTTTCCGGGCCCTCGCATCAAGGCCCTCGAAGTTCTCTTGATCCGCAGCGGAGGGTCCCCGCGGGAAGCGGAAACCGTCCTACTTTCCTTGATACAACGCCAGCGCGTCCTGAGCCAAAACGGGCAGTTTCCGCAGCCGTCCCGTACCTCCGCACGCCGGTGGCATGCGGAAGGACGGGAAGCGGCGGCCGGGAACTAGCTGGTCGCCAGCTCCGGCTCGGTAACCGTTTCCATCAGGACGGAATCGAGCAGGTCGCCGGCGTCCTCCGCTGAGGAGGACCGGGCAAGGGCAAGCTCGGAGACGAGCAGCTGCCGGGCCTTCAGCAGCATCCGCTTCTCCCCGGTGGACAGGGGATGGGTCCGCTCGCGGCACCACAGGTCACGGACAACTTCTGCGATCAGGCGCAGTTCGCCGGTGGACATTTTGCCTTCGTTGGCCTTGAACCGGCGGGACCAGTTGTCCGGTTCCATCCCCACCGGACCGCGCAGCACTGCAAAGACGGCCTCTACGCCGGCTTCGTCGATGACGGAACGTACCCCTACGTCTTCGGCGTTGTCGGCCGGGAGCTTGATGGTCAGTTCAGTGGCGTGGACGCGGAAGGTCAGGGTTTCCCGCTCCACCCCCTTGACTGTCATCGGGGAAATATCGGTAACGGTGACGGCGCCGTGGTGCGGGTACACCAGGGTCTGCCCGACGGTGAAATTCAAAATGACGTCCCTCTGTTCAAATGGTTCCGAGCTTGCTTCGGAAGCGGGCTCCCGAGACCGCTTGGACCTGTCCGGGCCGGTCACCAGTGAAGGGTGACGGCCGGGCGCGCGGGCAATAGAGAAGGAGTCAATTTCCAGGCGGGAGGTGCGGATCTTGCTGAAAAGGTTGACGGATTAGTCGTTGACTGTCCGGCTCGCGGTCCCCACGCTGTCCCGTCAGCTTATCCTCCCTGCGCAAGTGCCTGCTTTTCCGGGCCGCCGGCAGAGCTTGTTGCCGCCGCACGGCGCACTTGTCGTACCGGCTTCGCACAGACAAGGCACAGTCCCAGCACAGGGTGGAGACAGCAGGGAAAATACCGGGACGCAAAAGGGAACTTTGCGCTTACGCTTGACCCAGCCACCGGCACCGAGCCAAAAGGACGTATTCATGGCACACGTTTCGTCCCAATCGCCCACGGGTAATCTTCCGCGCCTCGCGCACCCGGACGGCAGTCCGATCCGGGCGCTGGTGGTCGACGACGAGACCAGCCTCGCGGAGCTTGTTGGCATGGGTTTGCGGATGCTGGGTTGGAATGTCGTTACTGCAGGAGACGGACTCGGTGCGGTTTCTGCTGCCCGTGAATTCCGGCCCGACGTCCTGGTGCTGGACGTGATGATGCCCGGGGTCAACGGGCTTCAGGCCCTGCAGAAGATCAGGTCCTTCCTGCCGCAGGTTCCCGCTCTGTTCCTTACCGCCAGGGATGCCGTGGAGGACCGTATCTCCGGGCTGGCCGCCGGCGGGGATGACTACGTAACCAAGCCGTTCAGCATGGAGGAACTGATGCTCCGCCTGCACCGCCTGGTGCAGCGTTCCGGGGCCGCGGCGTCGGGCTCGGACGAACTGGTGGTCGGCGACCTGGTGATGAACCTCGAAACCCGCGAGGTCAGCAGGGGCGGGGAGGACATTGCCCTCACGAACACCCAGTGGGAGCTGCTGCGGTACCTCATGGAAAACCCGAGGCGGGTGCTGAGTAAGGCGCAGATCCTGACGAATGTCTGGAACTACGATTTCGGCGGCCAGGCGAACATTGTCGAGCTGTACATTTCCTACCTGCGCAAGAAGATCGACGTCGGACGCCCGCCCATGATCCATACGGTCCGGGGCGCCGGCTACGTGCTTAAGCCGGCGGCCCCATGATCCAGGCGGGTACTCGTCCGGCTGCCGGGGGATCGCAAATGCGCAGCCATCCGCTGCGCACCAAGCTCATACTCACCACACTGGCGCTCCTGACAGTGACCTGTGCGGCGTTGGGCATTTTCAGCCACGTGGCCATGGACCGGTATCTCACCGGAGTGCTCGACGACGGCTTGGAACGAGCTGCGGCCCGAGCCGGGTTCCGCCTCGCCCAGTCTCCGGGCGAGTATAAGTCGCCCCAAAAGGAGTTGGCCCCGGGTGCCGCCGGTAAGGACAACGGAGCCGGGGGGCGGGGGGACGGCAGCGACTACCAGTCCGGCCATCGCCCGGGCTCCCTGAATGCCTTCTTCGAGGACGGGGTTGCCCGCCGATCCACGCTTGTGCTTGAGGACGGCACTGCCGTTTCCCTGAACGGGGCGGACCTGGACCTGCTGGCGGGAATGGATCCGGCCCGCGGCCCCCAGGACATGAACCTGTCCAGCGGGCATTACCGGCTGGATGCGTTCCCCGTCCCGGCCGGCGCCGGGAACGGAATGCTGGTCACCGGACTTTCAACGGCGCAGCGGGAGAGCACCCTGGCCTCGCTCGATCTGACTATGGTCGTCCTGTCCCTGGCAGGCCTGCTCGTCACCGGGTTTGCAGGCACGGTGATCATCCGCCGCTCGCTGCGCCCGCTGGATGAGCTGGCCGCCGTCGCGACCTCCGTATCCAAGCTGCCGCTGGCCTCCGGCGAGGTGGAAATCCCAGTCCGCGTGCCCCCGGCGGCGGCCCGGCCCGGGTCCGAAGTCGGAACGGTGGGGATGGCCCTGAACGGCATGATCGATCACGTTACCAACGCCCTGCGCGCCCGGCAGGCCAGCGAAACGAAGGTGCGGCGGTTCGTTGCCGACGCCAGCCACGAGCTGCGCACGCCGCTTACCTCTATCCGCGGGTACACGGAGCTGGTCCTGCTCAGCGAACACGTCAGCCCTCCGGGCCGGGCCGCGTTGGAACGCGTGGACAGTGAGTCCAAGCGCATGTCCGCGCTGGTTGAAGACCTGCTGCTGCTGGCGAGGCTGGACGAGGGGCAGCGGGGCGAGCGGGCCGACGTCGACCTCACCGAACTGATCGTGGAGGCAGTCAGCGACGCGCAGGTCTCCGCCCCGGAGTACCAGTGGACGCTGATGCTGCCTGATGAACCGGTAGTGGTGTCCGCCGTCGAGTCCGAGCTGCGGCAGGTGCTTATTAATCTGCTTTCCAATGCCCATAAGCACACGCCTCGGGGGACCCGCGTGGAAATCGGACTGCAGGCGGGAGCAACCTGGGCCACCTTGACGGTGACGGATGACGGCCAGGGGATAGATCCGGACTTCATCGATTCCCTGTTCTCCCGGTTCAGTAAGGCCGATTCCGCCCGGACGGGGAATACGAGCAACACGGGGCTCGGCCTGGCCATTGTCTGTGCCCTCGTTGCGGCCAACGAGGGGACCATCGAGGTCGAGAGCAAACCCGGCCGCACCAGCTTCACCGTGGTGCTGCCGCTCGCTGGTGCGGTAGCGGTCTGAGCCCGTGGGGCAGTTATTCGGCCAGCCCGATCCAGTACCGTCGCGTGCCGTCCCGGCTGTCCTCATAGACTCCGCCGTTCTTCTCGATGACCGCCCGGGATCCGGCGTTGTTTTCCGCGCAGGTGACCAGCACCCGTGCAATGCCCAGCTCACGGGCAACCGGCAGGGCGTCCTGAAGCGCCCGTGTGGCATGCCTCCGCCGTCGTGCGGAGGGCCGGACGCTGTATCCAATGTGGCCACCCTGCTCGAACAGGAAATCATTCAGGGTGTGCCGGATGGCAAGCGAACCCAGGAATTCATCACCGTCCACGAGCCACAGATAGGTGCAGGGCACAAAGCCTTCCTGCCGCGGTGTGTCCGGGAACCGTTCCTTGACCAGGCCGTCGACGAAATCGGCAAAGTCCCCGGCAATTTCCGTGCGAATGCGCTCTTTCGAGGTGTCCCCGTACACGCCGGAACCGTCCATCCTCTCGCCGTTGAATTCTTCGGCTGCGGCCAGCCAACTGTTCCGGAAACGGACATCGGGGGTAATCAGGGTTGCCATTGGGGAATTGTACGGCCGTTTAATTTGGTTGGTTTATAGGAAATCAACCAAATGGGCAGGATTACCAGCCCATGGGATGAAAGACTGCCGTTTCATCCGAAAGTCGGTTGGGGGCGGGATAGCTTCGGGGCCATGACTCAATTCCTGAATTACACGCGTACCTGGGGCGCCCCGGCGGCAGCCGCAGTATTTCTG
The DNA here is from genome assembly GCF_020731025.1 of Arthrobacter sp. zg-Y895. NCBI lineage: Bacteria > Bacillati > Actinomycetota > Actinomycetes > Micrococcales > Micrococcaceae > Arthrobacter > Arthrobacter sp. zg-Y895. The sequence goes on along the minus strand of NZ_JAJFZY010000003.1, from coordinate 683,789 downwards.
GTGCTCTGGATTATCGGCGAGGCGGGTCGGATGGGCGGAGACTTCTTAACCTGGTCTGGCGTGTTCCCGCTGCTGGCCTTCACTTTGGCCATAGGGCTTGCCTCACGGTTTGCCTATGCTGCAATGCTCATTCCCGCTGCCGTCCTTGGTGCGCAGCTACTCCGCGCGGTACCGCCGTTGGAACCCAATACCTGGCCGATTTACCTGGGCTCCGCCGTCGTTCTCTTTTTTGCCGCGTTCTCGGGAGACAAGTGGCAGCGGGTGGCTGGAATTGCCACCGCGCCTTTCCTCGCCGCCACCATGTCCTACCTGATGCTAAACAGAAGCTACTCGGGAGGAGTTGGCTGGCTGCCGGTTTACGGTGTCTCGTGGCACACAATGCGGGATTTTTGGATTCTGTATACCTCCTTCTTGCTGGTCCTCCTGACCGTTGGGTGGCTGGCCGGCTACGCACTTCGGGGCTGGGAGGAGCGCCGCACCCTGTCGGCGGAACGGACGGCGGCCGTGGACACGCTGAAGGCCACCGAAGTGGATCTGATCGTGGAACAGGAGCGCACCCGGATTTCCCGCGACCTGCACGATGTCCTGGCCCACTCGCTGGCGGTAATCGCGGCCCAGGCGGACGGATCCCGGTATCTGGGCAAGGATCAGCCACAGCCTGTGCTTGACGCGCTGGAGAACATAGCTTCGTCTGCACGCCGCGCCCTGACGGATGCCCAACGCGTGATCGAGGGGGTGGGCGACGGCGGGTCCGCTCTCCCGCAACCGAGGCTGGAGGATATTGAGAAACTGCTGGAACAGCAGGGCAGCAGCCTGCTGGTGGAGAGCACCGAATCCGGAACCCCGGTGGAACTTCCGGAGGGCCAGCAGATGGCCGTCTTCCGGATTGTCCAGGAGTCCTTGACCAATGCCCTGCGCCACGGCGGGACAGGCACGCGGGTAACCGTGCATCTGGATTGGAGCGGTCCCGGACTTTCGCTGCAGATAGCCTCCTATGCGGATCGACCCGGAAAACCGGACACCGGAGCCATCACGACGGCTGGCACCGGCCGCGGCATCCCCGGCATGCGGGAGCGGGCCCACCTTGCCGGTGGGTGGCTTACGGCCGGTCCGGACGGAGGCAGCTTCCGGGTAACCGCGTTCCTTCCCTACGGCCTGGCTCTAAGTGCTCCGGGCGCGGAGATTTACGCCGCGGAGCTGGTGGGCGCAGATGAGTGAGGCTAAGGCCGGCGCCGCCCCCATCACTGTGGCATTGGTGGATGACCAGCCGCTGTTCCGGACCGGTATCCAAATGCTGATCCGCTCGCAGCAGGACCTGGCCTACTGCGGCAGCGCCGGCAACGGGATGGAAGCCGTGGAACTGGCCGAAGCCGCGTGCCCGGACATCATGCTGATGGACCTGCGCATGCCCGTGGTGGACGGCATCACAGCCACCCGTCGCATCATGGCAGCAGCGGACGAAGCCGGGCGGGAGCGGCCGAAGGTGATTGCCCTGACCACCTTCAACCGGGACCAGGCCGTGGTGGAGGCCGTCCGCGCCGGCGCCAGCGGCTACCTGCTCAAGAGCGCCGAGCCGGAGTTCCTGCTTTCCGCCATCCGGACCGTCTATGCGGGCTATTCCGTGGTGGCCCCCGGATCGGCCCATGACCTCTTTGCGCATCTCACCCGCAGCGCGGATCCGGCGGAACCGGACACGGCGGCCATCGCCGAGCTGACCGCGCGGGAAAAGGACGTGTTCCTGCTCGTGGCCAAGGGGCTCAGCAATGCGGACATTGCGGGCAGCGTGTTCCTTTCAGAGGCCACGGTGAAGACGCATATCCGCCGTATCCAGGACCGGTTGGGTTTGGCTACGCGGATTTCGATGGTGGCCTTCGCGTATGAGCACCGGCTGCTGGGCTAAGAGGGCTCCCGCAGACAGGAAACCGACCGTATCCTCCGAGGATGGACCCGGTTCGCGTTTGCTTCGAGATATTCACCGCCGCCTGCGCCGGAACCTGGGTGCTCTCACTGCTCACCCGGGAATACTCCTGGACGGACCGCATCTGGTCCATAGTTCCGCTGGCCTATTTATGGGTTTTTGCCGTTGCGTCCGACGGCGACCACAGGGTAACGCTGATGGCGGTCCTGGTTACGCTCTGGGGCGTCCGGCTGACGTTCAATTTTGCCCGCAAGGGCGGTTACGCCCCGGGCGGCGAGGACTACCGGTGGGGGATCCTGCGCCAACGGCTGAAGCCGTGGCAGTTCCAGGCCTTCAACCTGCTGTTCATCAGCATCTATCAGAACGTCGTCATCTGGGTGATGACCCTGCCGGTGCTGACCGCCTACCAACACCCCGGAGCACTCACGGGCTGGGACTGGCTGCTGTCGGTCCTGTTTCTGGCCGCACTGGCTTCAGAGACCGTGGCGGACCAGCAGCAGTGGAACTTCCAGCAGTGGAAAAAGGCCCTGCGGACCGCCGGACGTATTCCGTCGGCCGACTTCCTCCAATCGGGACTGTTCCGGTACTCGCGCCATCCGAACTTCTTCTTTGAACAGCTCCAATGGTGGCTCTTCTACGGTTTCGCCGTCACCGCCTCGGGGGAGTGGCTGCATTGGACGCTGGCAGGCCCGGTCCTGCTGACCCTGCTCTTCGCCGGGTCCACCGCCTTCACCGAGAGCATTTCCCTGGCACGCTACCCCGACTACGCACGGTACCGGCGCCGGACCTCCCCACTCGTTCCGCTTCCTCCACGGCTAGGTTCAAAGCACGCCCGCTAGACGGGGAGGCAGGCGGAATGCTGGGTGGGTCGCCGGGCCCTGATCCGGGCACAGTGTCCCACTGGGTGGGGCCGCTGTTGCTTCCTGTTGTCACAGGTTTCACAGGAGCACCACGCGGTGGGATCCTCTGCGGCGGAGTGGGTCGCCAGCCCTTAACCCGCGCCAGCAGCTGTCTCCTCAGTCACATTCGACGGTTTTGGGAACGGCAGGTTCTTCTACAGGTGTTGAATAGGGCAGGATAGAAACAATCCGGTCCTGTTCCTGTCGAACCACGAGGCCGGCTACAACTCAAAGCTTGCGGCGTCCCCCAGCGCCGCGGCATAGAAGGGCTTCGCTTCGGCGGGGCCCTTCCGTGTATCTGAGAAGATTAGTCCCATGCCCGGACTGCACCCCCTGAAGCCGCATCGGCACTCACCGTCGGATGAGCCGCGGATAACGCGCACCCGGGATGCGCTCGAGGCAGGACTGTGGGAGCTGCTTCGGGACCACGAACTCGCGGAGATCAGCGTGGCTGCACTCTGCCGGCAGGCCGGGGTGCACCGCACCACCTTCTACGGACACCACCGGAACATTTTCGACTTCGCCGGTTCGGTATACGCCGGCGTCGTGGACCGGCTTGGCACAGTTGAACTGGACCAACGCGGCACCGGCCGGACAATCGCGGAGATCGGGGACCTGTACGTCGAGTCCATCCGGCAGATCCTGCAGCACACCAAGGCAGAACAGCGGGTCTACCGGGCACTTTTTCACACCGAGACCTTCCTCGGCATCCTCGCCGACCAGCTAAACGTGCGGATTCTTCTGGCACTGCATGTCTGGCGGGCGCACAACGCGCCGCCCCCGGCCCTGGACCTGGACGCGACCGCGGCCTTCCTGGGCGGCGCCTATGCCTCCTGGTTCGAACAGTGGGTGGTCAGTGACGACGACGACGTCGAAGCCCGGCTGGCCACGCTGCGTCACCTGCTCCCGTGCTGGTGGCCGAGGGACGGCTTCCCGGAGGACTAGGGCTTCGCCGCGTGCCTTGGTGACGGGGCAGGGATCCAGTGTCCACTCTTGCCCGGCCGCAGGGAAGCCGCTTAGCTTCCCGGAAGTGACCTATTCGGGGGAGTGGAAATGAAGCCGTGGATAAATCCCATGGACCGCCGGGCGCGCTGGTACTGGTCGTCTCTCAGCGTGGCCGCGGCGACCGTTGTTCTGGGTACCGCTCTGCTGTTGAATCCGGAGTCCGGCAGGGGTGGTGGATACCTCTAGTCCTGGTGATCGGCGGAGTGGTGTTTTGGGGCGCCTCGTCACAGCGGAAGCGCGCTGCGGAAGAGTTCCGGGTGGGACCGCCGGCGGAGGGCAGCAGCGCCACCAAGAATACCTAGAGCCGGTGCAGGGATCCGCGCAGCGAGGCCAGGTCCGGGTAGCCGTTGACCGCCATGGTCAGGTCCGCTTCAGCGAGCAGGCTACGCATCACATGGGTGATTCCCGCCTGCCCGCCCGCCGCCAGACCGTAGACATAGGGCCGGCCGATCCCCACCGCCGTCGCGCCGAGTGCCAGTGCCCGCAGCGCGTCCACACCGGATCGCACGCCGGAATCGAAAAGCACGGGCGCGCCGTCGGCCGCCTCAACGACGCCCGGCAGGCAATCAATTGCCGGGATGCCGCCGTTGGCCTGCCGTCCGCCGTGGTTGGAGCAGTAAATGCCGTCCATTCCGCCGTCCAGTGCGCGCCGGGCGTCTTCGGGGGAGCAGATGCCTTTGAGGATGATCGGCAGCGACGTCATGGATCGGAACCAGTCCAGGTCCTCCCACGTCATCGTGGGGTTGCCGAACAGTGAGGCCCACAGCATGACGGCAGCGGCGGGATCCGGAGACCCCTGGTCGGCCAGGAGCTTCCGGAACCGGTCATCGGTCAGGTAATTGGCCAGGCACTGGCCCGAAAGCATCGGCAGGTACGCGGCACTGAGGTCGCGGGGCCGCCAGCCGTTCACCCACGTATCCAACGTGATGACGATGCCCGAGTACCCGGCTGCTTCGGCACGGTGCACCAGGGACTCGGCCAGCTCCCGGTCGGCGGGCGGGTAGAGCTGGAAGAACCCGGGGGTTTCACCGGCGGCGGCACGGACCTGTTCCAGCGGAGCGGAGGAGAGGGTGGAGGCAACCATCGGGATGCCCAGCTCCGCGGAAGCCGCAGCCGTCGCCAGGTCGCCGTCGTCGGCCACGGCACCCAGCACGCCCACCGGAGCGAAGAACAGGGGAGACGGCAGCCGGTGGCCCAGCAGATCAATGCCCATGTTGCGCTGGGCGGCTCCGACCATCATGCGCGGCATGATGCCAAGCCGCTCAAAGGCAGCCACATTGGCACGTTGGGTGTGCTCGTTTCCGGCACCGCCCGCAACGTAACCCAGAATCCGCGGATCCATCCTGCTTTCTGCCAACTCCTCCATGCCGGCCGAGCTCATCGGCAGATCCGGCAGGACGCCGCGTGCGCCGTTCATGTAGATGCCAAGCTGATAATCGCCGTAGTTCGTGCTCATGGAGGCTCCGCCTTTTCTTTCCGGCCGCTTTGCCGGTTTTCCGCTTTGCCCGGGATGCTACTCCAGCGGCGGCGGGGCATCCTGCCGACCCGCGGCGAAACGTTCCAGCCGTTCCTCAAGTCCGGCGCGGACTGCGGGCCATTCGTCGGACAGGACCGAGTACACCGCGGTGTCCCGCCAGCTGCCGTCGGCGCGGCGTTTGTCCCGGCGCCGGATGCCCTCGAAAACGGCACCGATCCCGCTGATCGCCGCACGGGAACGGGCATTGAGCGAGTCCGCCTGGATGCTGATCCGTCCGAAACCGGCTTCAAAGGCGGAGCCGAGCAGGAGCAGCTTCGTTTCCGCGTTGACCGCCGTTCCCCAGACAGCGGGAGCGTAGGCGGTCCACCCCAGCTGCACGGATTCGCCCGACAGATCCAGGTCAGCGAGGCTGCTGGTTCCCACGACGGCGCCCGGATGGTTTCCGTGGACCAGCCGCACCGCGAACGGCAGCTCATTCCACCGGTAGTAGGCCTGGGCCCACGCTGTGAACCCGTCCAGATCGGTGTGCAGGCCGGCCGGACCGCCGCCGTAGCCGCCGGCAAAGACCTCCGGTACCGCAATGGCTCGATGCAGGTCCGGGATCAGGTCAAGGGTGAGCGGCTCGAGCCGGACAAACCGGCCGGAAAGAACCGAGCGTTGGGGCAGTGAGGCGCTCATGCCGGCGGTCCGGCGTCGTCCGCCATGGCCTACCCCGCCGTGACCTGGAACTTGTTGCGCCAGTCCGTAATCAGCCATTCGCCTGCGCCCTGCCCCGGCCGAGAGCAAAGCGTCATGGACGCCTCGATGATCTGCGTATCTGTTCCCGGTTCCCCGGCACCGGGGGCCACTTCCATTTCCGCGGCCACGTAAATCTCGGTGACGATGCTCTTGTTGTCCTCGGCCAGCCACACGTCAACGACTTCGATGTCCAGCTTCGTGAAGCGGGACCGGTCGGATTCGTAGATGTACCGGTAGGAATCGCCGTAACGCTCCTGGTGGAAGGTGCTTTGCATAACGATTCCGCCAAAGGGCGAACCGTCACTAAGGCTCTGCCGGGCCATGCCTTGGAGCTCTGGGGCGATCCGTTCCCCATTTTCGGCCCACCATTCCTCCGGCATCCACGCACCGCCGTTGAGCGGGGAGTCGAGTCCCTCCTCGACCATAAAGGCCAGGTTGCTCCGGTGCGCTTCCTCGATTTGCTCCTGCGAGTACAGGGAAAGCAGGTTCGGCTCCACCACCGCCGGATCGAGGGTCCATGCCGGATCGTCTTCGGCCGGCGAGACCTGCAGGTAGGTTCCCTGGGCCGTCTCCACGTTGCCCTTGACTCCCCGCCCGCGCTGGGAAGCGGACGACGTCGGCGCCGGGGTTGTCGTTGGCGTGGGGGAGGGCTTTGCCTTGGGTGATGCTTTTTCCGTCGATTTGAAGGACGGGGAAGCCGACGGCGGGGCGCTGGCCGGGGCCTTGCTGGTTTCCGTGCCGGCCGGGCCGTTGCCGCAGCCGGAAAGGACGGTTACCAGCAACGCCAGACCTGCTGCCGCAAAAGCCGGGCGCAGGCCGGTGGATGTACCCATGGTTAGAAATTCCCCCATTCGAACCACGCCCTGGCCGGGTGTGGAAAGCGCCAGTATAGGCTCAAGGATTTCAGCTGGCGCCTCGGCGGGCGGTCCGGCGTGTTCGCTGCCGTGCGGAGCGGAAGACAAAAAAGATCCCGATCCGTTTCCGGATCGGGATCTTTTTCTTGGTTGCGGGGGCAAGATTTGAACTTGCGACCTCTGGGTTATGAGCCCAGCGAGCTACCGAACTGCTCCACCCCGCGGCGTGGTCTCAACTTTACCGCAGATCCGCCGCACAGCGTAATCCAGTGGCGGGGCTCACAATTCCTGCCGTCCCGTTCGGTACGCTGGGGCGGGTGAGCCTGCCGAAAACCGATACCGCCGTCACCTATCCCGCCGGAGCCCTGACGGGCACGGGAGCCGTACTCCACTTGGAGACACTGCCGGGCGGAAGGCTTGCGGTGTTGCTGGATACCACTCCCGTTCACCCGGTGGACGCCGGCTGGCCGGACCAGGGGCCGGACCTGGCCACGCTAACGACGCCGGACGGCCGTGAGGTACCCGTGCTTGACTGCGTGCTCGGGGCCACGGACGGCACCGCACTGTTCCTGGGCCGGGACATCCCGGTCCGCAAGGGCACCGAGGGCTGGGTGTTCGCGGTGGTTCATGTGCTGTCGGGGGATACCGGCATTGCGGAGGGAGACCGTGTCGGGGTCCGGGTGGACGGCGAACACCGGGCCGCGCTTTCGGCCGGTCACACAGCCTGCCACCTGGCGTCCCTGGCCCTGAACCGGCAGCTCGCCGGCGCCTGGAAGAAAGAGGTGCAGGTGGATGCGGCGGGTAACCCGAACTTCGACGCCCTGGCGATCGAAACATCGACGATTCTGCCCGGAGGCTCCCGGGACGTTTACCGGGTGGGGAAATCACTGCGGCGGAAGGGCTTTTTGCCGGACGCGCTGCTGACGGACCTGGCGGCCGTGGAAAAGGGTGTGAACGCAGTGTTGGCCGAGTGGGTGGCCTCCGACGCAGAGGTCCGCATCGAGCGGAAATCGGACCTTCTCACCGGTATGCGGCGCTGGGTCTGCGAACTGCCCGGCGGCTCGGTCAGCATTCCCTGCGGCGGCACCCATCTGGCCTCGTTGGCAGCTGTTTCCGAGATTGAAGTGCGGTTGAGCTGCGAACCCGGCGAGGGAGCCGCGGAAGTAGTTATGGATACCATTTGCACCCGCACCGGATCGGCTTAGTCGGCAAACGTTTCCCGGCCTGCCGCCGCGGTTATTCCTCATTGCCCCATTCCGCAAGCATTCCCCGCTGTCCCGTGCCTCCGGAAATGCTTTGCGCCAATTGATCCGGTGACCCGTGGATAGCCCTTGCCCACTCGAATGGATGAACGTAGTGTTCCGCCCACGTGAGCGGAACCGCTGTCTCAAATGAGCAAAGGTGACCAGATGAGATTTCGACGCAGCAGGGGGAATCGCAACCACCGCCGTTACCGGCTTCGAGCGGGTTTGGCCTCCGCGGCAGCAGCCGCCCTGGTGCTGACCGGCTGCGGCGGTTCTGAGGCGGAGGGCAGGGATGAGATTGTCGTAGCAATTGTCTCCAACCCGCAGATGCAGGACGCAATCACGCTCCAGGACGAATTCAAGGCCCAGTATCCGGACATTGACGTCAGCTTTGTATCCCTTCCCGAAAACGAGGCGCGAGCGAAAATCACCGCCTCTGTTGCCACACAGGGCGGGGAATTCGATGTCGTGATGATCTCCAATTACGAAACGCCGATGTGGGCGGAAAACGGCTGGATCACTAATCTCCAGGACTATGCCGATTCCACCGAAGGATATGATCCCGACGATTTCGTCCCCACTATCCGTGAGGCGCTGAGTTACGAGGGAGACCTCTACTCCGTTCCGTTCTACGGTGAATCCTCCTTCCTCGTCTACCGGCAGGACCTGTTCGACGAAGCAGGCCTGACCATGCCGGAAAGCCCCACCTGGGACGACATCCGCGGCTTCGCCGAAGCACTCAACGATCCGGAGAACAATATGTCCGGTGTCTGTCTGCGCGGGCTGGCCGGCTGGGGTGAGGTCATGGCGCCGCTGGACACCATGATCAACACCTACGGCGGCCGGTGGTTCGACGAGGACTGGAATGCCCGTTTGGATGAGCCCGTAGTGGAAGAAGCCGTCACCGATTATGTGGACCTGGTGCAGAACTACGGGCAGGCCGGTGCCGCCACCAGCGGCTACGGGGACTGCCTGACCCTCTACAGCCAGGGAAATACGGCCATGTGGTACGACGCCACGGCCATGGTTTCCGCCATTGAGGACCCGGCGTCTTCACTCGTAGTCGGGAAAAGCGGATACGCGCCGGCACCCGTCAAGGAGACGGAGTCCGCCGGCTGGCTTTACAGCTGGTCCCTGGCCATCCCCACCACCAGCAACTCCAAGGACGCTGCCTGGGACTTTGTTTCCTGGATGACGGATAAGGAATACATCCAGCTTGTGGGCGAGGAGATCGGCTGGGAACGGGTGCCGCCGGGCAGCCGGCTCTCCACCTATGAGATCCCCGAATACGCCGAGGTGGCCGAGGCCTATGCCGAGCCGACCCTGGATGCGATGGCCGGGGCATCCCAGGAAAACAGCATGGTCCGCGGTGTGCCCTACACCGGCCTCCAGTTTGTCGGTATCCCGGAGTTCCAGGATCTGGGCACGCGGGTGGGGCAGCAGATATCGGCGGCCATAGCCGGGCAGCAGACAGTCCAAGAAGCGCTGGAACAATCCCAGGGCTACGCCGAAACGGTGGCGGAAAGCTACCAGGACGGAGCGGGTTAAATGTCCACGTTGGTTGAGCGGCAACAGGTCCGCGCCAGGAAGGCCGCAACGGAGCGGGAGGGCGGGGGAATGTCCTCCGCCGAGGGATGGCGGCGGCGCCTGCCGTTGTTGCCGGCCCTGATTTTCACATTGATCGTGACGCAGGTGCCCTTCCTCTTTACCATCTGGTACTCCCTGCAGAACTGGAACCTGCTGCGGCCGGAGGGTAACCAGTTTGTGGGGCTGGGGAACTACATCGATATTTTCTCCGACTCCACGTTCCGCGGGGCGGCGCTGAACAGCGTCCTCTTCACCGTGGCCTGTGTTTTCTTCGCGATGTTGCTGGGCATCATCTTCGCCCTGCTGCTGGACCGCAGTTTCGCCGGCCGGGGAGTGGTGCGTACCCTGCTGATCACCCCGTTCCTGATCATGCCGGTGGCCAGCTCCCTGCTGTGGTCCATTTCAATCCTCAATCCGAGCTACGGCCTGCTGAACTGGATCATCGGACTGGTGGGCATCCCGCCGGTGGACTGGACGTCGCAGCACCCGATCGTGTCCATCCTGATGGCGCTGGTGTGGCAGTGGACGCCGTTCATGATGCTGCTGGTCCTGTCCGGGCTGCAGGCGCAGTCGAAGGACGTGCTGGAGGCAGCGCAGGTGGACGGCGCGGGGTGGTGGCGGACGTTCATCTCGGTGACGTTGCCGCAGCTGCGCCGGTACATCGAACTCGGAGTCCTGCTTGGCGCCATCTATGTGGTGAATACCTTCGACCAGATCTACCTCATGACCGCCGGCGGGCCCGGGACGGCCAGTGCAAACCTGCCGTTCTACATCTACCAGCGGGCTTTCCTTGGCTTTGACATCGGCCAGGCCGCTGCCATGGGCGTGGTGGTTGTTATTGCCACCATCATTGTGGCCACCCTGGCCCTCCGCCTGATTTTCAAGAGCTTCGACGTAAAGGACTGACGACGTGGCTACCCAGACTGCTGCACCTACTCCCGCCGGGAAAGAAACAACTCCCGCTGCCAAAACCGTTCGGAAACCGGCCCGGCGTTTCAACTCCGCACCCATCCTCACCACGGTGACATGGGTGCTGGCACTGATTTTCTTCTCACCGGTGCTCTGGATGGTGCTGACCTCCTTCAAGCAGGAGTCCGCCGCCGCATCCGATCCGCCGGTGTTCTTCTTCGCCCCCACGCTGGACCAGTACCGGGCGGTACTGGACAGCGGGGCCGGAAGCTATTTCGCCAACTCGGCGATTGCCACCGGCGTCTCCACCATCCTGGTGGTCATCCTGGCGGTGCCGGCCTCCTATGCCTTGAGTATCCGGCCGGTGAAAAAGACCTCGGACGTGCTGTTCTTCTTTATCTCCACCCGCATGCTGCCGGTCGTGGCCGTGATTATGCCGATCTACGTGATTGCCGGGCAGCTGAAGGTATTGGATAACGTGTGGACGCTGGTGGTGCTGTACACCTCGATGAACCTGCCCATCGCCGTGTGGATGATGCGCTCGTTTTTCCTGGAAGTGCCCGGCGAGGTGCTCGAGGCGGCGCAGATGGACGGAGCCGGGCTGATGAAGACCCTCCTGCGGGTCCTAATGCCCATGGTCGCCCCCGGCCTTGCCGCGACGGCATTGATCTGCGTGATCTTCGCCTGGAACGAGTTCTTCTTCGCGCTGATCCTTACGGCGGGCCAATCGGCTACGGTCCCGGTCTTCCTGGTGTCCCAGATGACCAGCGAAGGCTTGTTCCTGGCGCAGCTCTCGGCGGCGTCGGTGCTGGCTTCGCTGCCGGTGGTGATTGCCGGATGGGTGGCGCAGAAGCAGCTGGTCCGCGGCCTGTCCATGGGTGCAGTCAAGTAAGCGGCTGACGCTTTGGCCGGGCCGCATCCCGGCCCGGTCAAAGCGCGGAGTTCTGCTCCTGGACCGTGGCGTTGGAGGAAACCTCGAAGGTCCGCTCGGGCGGCTCGACACTGGAGGGATCCATCCACATGAACTCCCAGACGTGTCCGTCCGGGTCGGTTGCCGAGCCGCTGTACATCCCCGGCATACGCTCCTCAGCCGGCGCGTAGAGGGCACCCCCGCCGGGGGCGCAGGCGGCCAGGAAACGGTCCACTTCGTCCCTGCTGTCGCAGCTGATGCAGTTGAGTACTTCCTTGCCTGCGGAAGCCAGGTGCGGGGTATCTCCTTCGGGGAGGAAGCCTTGGTAGAAGTCCTCCTGCAGCAGCATCACCACAATGCTGTCCGAAATGACGATGGCGCTGGTGCGTTCATCACTGAACTGCGGGTTCTTGGTGAATCCGAGCCCCAGATAGAAGTTCTCTGCAGTCTTGAGGTTTGCCACCGGCAGGTTGGGGAAAATCATGCGTTCCATGTCTGGTCCTTCCTTCGAAGCCCGCGGGTGCGCTTCACTGCGGAGAACCCACGGTGGAGGTGCGTTCGGGTAACGCGCTGTTCCTTCACGTTCCCACTGCCCGCTCCCGCTGACAACGGGTAGCAGGAACGATCGGCAGCGGATCCGGGGCTCCGCCCTCGACGGGCTGTCCAGAAGGCCACGATTCACTTTAGAAAGGAAACCTCCTCCCGCCCTCAGCGGAAAGGGAACAGCAAGTGTCCGCTCTCGGCCAGCACCCGGACCAGCAGGTCTGCAGAACGCTGATCGCGGGGTCCTCGCTGCGGCGTCTGCCGGGGATCAGACTCGAGTCCGGGAAGACTGCGGCGGTTCTTCTTGGCCTGTCTGCGATTCATGGCGGTGCCTCCCTTGCCGCTCCCCTTTTGGGAGCTCAGGGCAACAGCAAACGTGCTCAAGTGCACTTGAGGTCAAATTTCCGTCACAGTTCTTCGGCTGTCCGCGAGCGTGCGCAACACTGGACCAGTGAACCAACGACCACGCCAACTGCTGGCTATCGGCGAGGTGGCGGAGCGTGCCGGAATTTCAGTTCCTGCCGTCCGCTACTACGAAGAGCGTGGATTGATCGTTTCCCAACGCACCAGCAGCAACCAGAGACAGTTCCCGCGCCACGTCCTGCGTCGGCTGGCTGTCATATCCGCAGGCCGTCGTATCGGTTTGTCGCTCGAGGAAGTGGGTGTTGCCCTGGGCGCCCTACCTGCGGACCGGGCGCCCACGAGGAGCGAGTGGGCAGCCATGAGTGCCGACTGGTCACGGATGGTCGCCGGAAGAATCCGCGTGCTGCAGGCATTGCAGGCATCCCTTGACGGCTGCATCGGATGTGGATGCCTGTCCCGGGACAGGTGCGGGATTTTCAACCCCGGCGACCAGGCCGCGCTGGAGGGACCCGGCTCCCGCTGGGAGCGCGAGGCCCGCGGTGAAGCCGGAACTGGTTTCGCATCATGACGCCGCCCATATTCCCCTTGTCCCAATAACTGCTAGTGTCACTGCTGCGAAGGCGGGCCGGGCACTTCCGGCTATCTACCTGGCACAACCGGACCAAGGGAGAAGCCATGAGCAGCACTTCGGACGATATTTACCTGGCCCAGGCCATTCGTCTTGCCACCGAGAACGTGGCCAACGACGGCGGACCGTTCGGTGCCGTCGTCGTCACCGCCGAAGGTGCGGCGTTTGAGGGCGTGAACCGGGTGACCGCGAACAACGATCCCACCGCGCACGCCGAAGTAACGGCCATCCGCAACGCCTGTGCCACTCTTGGCACGTTCGACCTCACGGGTGCGGTGCTGTACACCAGCTGCGAACCCTGCCCCATGTGCCTGGCGTCCTCACTCTGGGCCCGCGTGGACCGCGTGGTTTTCGCTGCGGACCGGCACGATGCCGCCAGCGCAGGTTTCGATGACGCAGTCTTCTATGAGTTCTTTGAAACGCCGGTGGAACAGCGTTCCATGCAGGTTGCCCAGCTGGCCGTGGAAGGCAGTCCGGCGATGGCTCCGTTTAATGCCTGGACCGCGGCGTCGGAGCGGATCGATTACTAGGCTCTGGTTCGTCCGGCGCTCGCAGTGGGCCCCGGGCGCCTAGAACCGGTGCTCCAGTGCGGCGCCGATGGTCTTGGAGTAGCAGGTTGACCCATCGGAGGCGATGTACGGGCCGAAGTTCGGCACCACCCGGTAGCCGGCGTTCTCGTAAAAGCGGTGGCCGTCCGGCTGGGCGGAGCCTGCCTCTGCCGTAAGGACAGCGAATCCCATCTGCTTCGCTCGTGCCTCCAACGCCCCGAGGACCGCCGTCGCCACTCCTGAACCGCGGGCATACGGCAGGACATACACGCGCTTGATCTCCGCCGTCGTGGTATCCAGCCGCCGAAGCCCGCCGCAGCCCAGCGGCTGGCCCGTACTGCGCTCGTAGGCGATGAGGAAAACTGCCGAATCGGACGCGCGCGGCGGATTGGGATCGTGTTCCGCAGTACCGTAGCGGGCGTCCAGTTCCGCCTGCTGGGCTTCGCGCAGGTCGGCACCTACGGGGTTGCTCCACGGCACTTCGCGGATCCGCAGGTGCGGGGTGGAGTAGGGACGGAATCCGGAAAAGGGTCGCAAATCCGACATGCTGCCTCCAGCGTCAGTGGTAGTGCTTCCACGCTAGGAGCCCGGGGTTTCGCCTGTGTTTCGGGAGTGTGCCGTCCCGGCAAAAGGAATGTTCCGGATATGCGAATCGTGCGAGAATAGTGCTGATGTCAACCGTTGAATCTTCCCCCGCCAAAAAGTCCGAGCTGCGCCGTGTCCGCTCGGTTCCCACCGCCACCGGACCGCAGGTCCGCCCCGCCACGGAGGGTTGGGAACAGGCCAAGGAGCCCGACGGCCGGCCCCTGCTGCAGTTCAAATCACCGCGCGTGTCCCAGCCGCCGGCCCATCTGGCCGATATGACGCTGGCCGAACGCCAGGAGAAGCTGAAGTCCCTGGGCCTGCCTGCGTTCCGCGCGAAGCAGCTGTCGGTGCACTACTTCCAGCACTACACCACCGACCCGGAAGCCATGAGCGACCTCCCGAAGGAACGCCGTGACGAGCTGGTGGGCGAAATGTTCCCCACGCTGCTCACCGAGATCAAGCGCCTGACCACGGACAACGGGGACACGATCAAGTTCCTCTGGCGCCTCTTCGACGGCTCCCTCGTCGAGTCCGTGCTGATGCGCTACCCCGGCCGCATCACCCTGTGTGTCTCCAGCCAGTGCGGCTGCGGCATGAACTGCCCGTTCTGCGCCACCGGCCAGGCCGGCCTCACCCGCAACATGTCCACCGCGGAAATCCTGGACCAGATTGTCCAGGCCAACCGGGTGATCAAGGAAGGCGGCCTCGGCGGCAAGCGGCGTGACGGCGGACACGACGCCGAGCGCGTCACCAACATCGTCTTTATGGGCATGGGCGAGCCGCTGGCCAACTACAAGCGCGTGATGAACGCCGTGCACCGGATGGCCGCCGAGGTTCCCGAAGGCCTGGGCATGAGCGCCCGCAACATCACCGTCTCCACCGTGGGCCTCGTGCCGGCCATCAAGAAGCTTGCCGAGGAAAACATCCCGGTCACCTTCGCACTGAGCCTGCATGCCCCGGACGACGAGCTGCGCGACGAGCTGATCCCGGTCAACAGCCGGTGGAAGGTGGACGAGGCCCTGGACGCCGCGTACAACTACTACCGCGTCACCGGCCGCCGCGTCTCCATCGAGTATGCGCTGATCAAGGACATGAACGACCACGCCTGGCGTGCGGACCTGCTTGCCAAGAAGCTCAATGCCCGCGGCCGCGGCTGGGTGCACGTGAACCCCATTCCGCTGAACCCCACGCCCGGTTCCATCTGGACGTCGCCGGAGCCCGAGGTCATGCAGGAGTTCATCAACCACCTGATCGACGCCGGCATCCCCACTACCATCCGCGACACCCGCGGCAAGGAGATCGACGGGGCCTGCGGCCAGCTCGCCGCGGCGGACTAGCACCGGGAACAAAGGTTTAACGACGACGGCGGGAGGCCGGGCTGCGAGCCCGGCTCCCGCCGTCGTCGTTTTGGCTTAAAGCGGGCAGCCTACTTGAGGTGGTCCACCAGGACGTCCGCGATGCCCGTGTACTTGGCCGGGGTGAGGGCCTGCAGGCGGGCCTCCGCCTCGGCGGGAAGGCCAAGGCCGGCAATGAATTCCTTCATCCGGTCGGCGTCCACGCGGTGGCCGCGGGTGAGGTCCTTGAGCCGCTCATAGGGGTTTTCCATGCCCTCAACGCCGGCCACGGCTTCGGCGCGCATCACCATCTGGATGGCTTCCCCGAGCACCTCCCAGTTGGAGTCCAGGTCAGATGCCAGGACCTGCTCGGCGACGTGCAGCCGCTGGAGTCCCTTGGCGACGTTGGAAACGGCCAGCACCGAGTGTCCGAAGGCCACACCGATGTTGCGCTGCGAGGAGGAGTCGGTGAGGTCGCGCTGCCAGCGGGAGGTGACCAGGGTGGAAGCCAGCGTGTCCAGCAGGCCGTTGGAGATTTCCAGGTTTGCTTCGGCGTTCTCGAAGCGGATCGGATTGACCTTGTGCGGCATGGTGGAGGAGCCGGTGGCGCCTTCCACGGGGACCTGCGCGAAGTAGCCGATGGAGATGTAGCTCCAGACGTCCGTGCAGAAGTTGTGCAGGATGCGGTTGAAGCGGGCGATGTCTGCGTAGAGCTCTGCCTGCCAGTCGTGGGATTCGATCTGCGTGGTCAGCGGATTCCAGGCCAGGCCCAGGCCTTCCACGAAGGTGCGGGCCACCTGCTGCCAGTCGGTCTGCGGAGCCGCTGCGTAGTGGGCGGCGTACGTTCCGGTGGCGCCGTTGATCTTGCCCAGGAACTCAGTGTTGCGGATCCGGCGCAGCTGGCGGGTGAGGCGGTGGACGGTGACGGCCAGTTCCTTGCCCAAAGTGGTGGGGGTGGCCGGCTGTCCGTGCGTCCGGGACAGCATGGGCACGGTGCGGGTGTCCTCCGCCATCGCGGCAATCTGGTCCACCAGGTCCTGCGCGGCCGGCAGCCAGACGTTTTCGACGGCGCCCTTGATGCCGAGGGCGTAGGAAAGGTTGTTGATGTCTTCGGATGTGCAGCCGAAGTGCACCAGGCTCTTCAGGTTCTCGAGACCGAGGGCCGGCAGCCTGTCGGCAATGTAGTACTCGACGGCCTTGACGTCGTGCACGGTGCGCTTTTCAATTTCGCCCAGCTCGGCCACGGAGTTGCCGTCGAAGCTCGTCACGATTTCCCGCAGCTGGTTCTGCTGGTCCTCTGTAAGCGGCGCGGTGCCCGGCAGGACGGCGTGGGAGGTCAGGTGAATCAGCCATTCCACCTCCACATGGGTCCGGTCCCGGTTCAGCGCGGCTTCGGACAGGTAGTCCACCAGCGGCGCGGTGGCGCTGCGGTAGCGGCCGTCCAGCGGGCCCAGGGCGATAGCGGGGGTTACGGAGGCGAGGGATACACGGGGTTCGGATTCGGCCATGCGGTAATTCTTTCATGCCGGGGCAGCGACGTTGGTGTGTGACTCATCGCTGCTCGGCGGTTTTGCCCTGGCCGGCCACTGTCCCTCGACAGCCGGGCGCCGCCGCACACAGGCCCGGTTCTTTCCACCGGAGGTGTGCGGAACGCCGCGGTCCGGTGACATGCCCGGCACCCTTGAGGGACCGGCGTCGTTCTTGAGCAGTCCCCGTCCCCGGAAGGCCTGGGCCGGGTCAGGTTGGCTGTGGACGCTACGTCACCCGTGGGAGGAAATGATGAACCAAATGGCTGCTGCGGCCTACGCGGCGGAGACGGAACGGTTGCTTTTGGCGTTCGCAGTAGAAACCGACGAGCTGGAGCGCGAGGTTGCCGCCGCCGCAGTCGTCCAGTGGGAGTCTCCCGCGGCAGACGCGTTTCGGCAGGAGCTCCTGGCCGTAGCGCAGCGGTTCCCCGACGTTTCGCTGCAGCTGCGGTTCGCCGCGGGCGAGCTGCAGCAGGATCCGCTCATGTTGGCTGCGGGGAGCTGACCATGGCGGAGATAGGAACCTGCGACCGGCCGTTGTACGAGGTGCGGGGCGGGGCCGCAGGTCTCCTTGTCCAGTACGAGGACCTGGTCCGGGTTGCGGGCAGGCTGGAGTCGACCACGGACCGCCTGCGGCTGCTCGGGCAGAGGGTGACGGAGCTTTGGCTGGAAATGGGCGGGTGGGGCGGAAGTTCGGCGACGGCCCGGGTCAGGTTGCGGATACTGGAGGCGGCCCAGACCCTGAAAACCTCCGCTGTCGCCGTCGACGCCCTTACGGACGGGGTGCGCGAAAGTGCCCGTGCCTATGCGGAAGCGGAAGGCCGGGTTAAGGAACGGACGCCTTCCATCGGCCTGTTCCCGGTGAACCCCTGGTTTGCCCGCGGCCCCTATCCGCGGGCTGAGTGGTGGTTCCCCACCCTGCGCCAGTCGGAGATGGGCCTTGCCGATCCGGCCTCCGAAACCTTGATGAACGCTGCTTTGCTCCTGCTTTACGGAGCCGGGAGGGGGAAGCTGCGGCCGGTGGAGGTATCCGAGCTGCCCGGTGAACAAGGCCGCGTACGCCTGGACGGAACTGCTGCCGGCCTGCTGGAGCGGTCGGAGGTGCTGTTGCGGGAAAACAGGCCAGGCGTGATCGAAGTCCTGCCGGTCACGGGGAGCGACGGAAGGAAGACGTTTGTTGTCACCCTTCCCGGTACGCAGAGCCCCGGCATTTCCCCCGGAAGCGAGAACCCGTTCGATGCCATGGGTGTCTTCGAACCGTCCCTGAAAGACAGTTCGTACGTTACGGCGGGAGTGCGGGAGGCCTTGCGGCTGGCCGGGGCTGAAGCGGAGGACGTCGTCATCCTTTCCGGCTACAGCCAGGGCGGGGACCACGCCATCCGCGTTGCCGCATACTTGGCCGAGGAAAGCGAGTACAACGTGGCGTACCCCTGCTGACCGCAGGCAGCCACACGGGAGCCGCGGACCTGCCCCCGGGCGTCCCCGCACTGCACCTGGAGCATGTGCAGGACTGGGTGCCCGGGATCGACGGCATCCCGAATCCTGACACACCGGACCGGGTCACCATGACACTGACCGATCCGGCGGCCACTCCCGAGGGCGAGGACGCCGGTTTGGGTCCCGGGCACCGGCTGGACAATTACCGCCGGGGTGCCGCACTCGCAGACGCCAGTGATGATGCGTCGCTGCGGGCGGCTGTGGCATCCCTCGGTGCCGCTGTCGCAGCCGGAAGCGTTGCCACCAGGCACTTGTACCGTCTCTCCAGGGAAGAACTGCCGCAGCGGGAAGTGAGGGTTGTGCCGAGGCCTTCGCCGGGGAAGGACTACCGTCCGCCCGTCGGGCCCTAGCATCCGGACGACCGAAACGGTTCGCCTCCCGCTTGCGGCTAGTCGCGGCTCCGGCTGTAGCTCCGGTTCCGGCTCCGCCCGCCAGTGACCGTATCCAGGACCAGCGACACAAGGCTGATGACAACAGCGCCCAGAACGGCTGTCCAGAAGAAGGAATCAACCTCGAAGCGGATGGGCGTGTAGCTGCTGAGCCAGGCGGTGAGCTCGAGCATGGCGGCATTGATGACTATGCGGAACAACCCCAGGGTCAGGATGGCCAACGGCAAGGTCAGTCCCTGTGCGATGGGACGGACCAGGGCGTTCACCACGCCGAAAATCAGGCCCACAAAAAGATACGCGAGCACCGTATCTATCACCGGATCACCGCTGAGGCTCCCGGTCGGCGCGCTCACCGTGAGGCCCGGCAAAAGCCACCCGGCTACCCAGAGGGCAACGGCGTTCAGGACTATCCGCAGCAACAGAGAGAACATGCCCCCATGCTGGCAGAAAATGGACCATTACTGTTAACGCCATGACCACTACCGAGAATGACACCGACGCAGCTGAAGTTCCCGCACCCGGCATCGCCCCACGGCCCGTTATCGGGCAGCTGCCCCAATACGCCGCGGGCAAGCCGCCGGTGGTTGTCGAAGGACTTCAGAGCTACAAACTCTCTTCCAACGAGAACCCGTTCCCGCCGCTGCCGGCCGTGTTGGATGCGATAAACGAAGCCGCTACGGTGAACCGCTATCCGGATCCGCTTTCCACTGCCCTGCGCAATGAACTCTCCACCTTCCTGGACGTTCCAGCGGAAGACATTGTGACCGGCGGCGGCAGCTTGGGAGCACTGAACCAGTTGCTCGCCACCTTTGCCGGACAGAACCCGGACGGAGCAGCAGACGAGGTTATCTACCCCTGGCGTTCCTTCGAGGCGTACCCCATCAGCGTTGGCCTGGCCGGTGCCCGGAGCGTCCAGGTACCGCTGAACTCCGACGGCACTCACAACCTGGCAGCCATGGCCGAGGCGGTCACGGAACGGACCAAGGTGATCCTGCTGTGCACCCCCAACAACCCGACCGGCCCGGTCCTGACGACAGCACAGGTGGAGGACTTCCTCCGACGGATTCCCACCAACATCATTGTGGTCATCGATGAAGCGTATGAGGATTTCGTGCGGGACGATGACGCCGTCAACGGTGTCGAAATGTACCGCAAGCATCCCAACGTTGTGGTGCTGAGGACCTTCTCCAAGGGTGCAGGACTGGCCGGACTGCGCGTGGGCTATTCCATTGCGCACGCGCCGATCACCGAGCACCTCCGGGTAGCGGCAGTCCCGTTTGCCGTGTCCACCATCGCCGAACAGGCAGCTGTGGCCTCCCTCCGGCACCACGAGCAAATTGTGGAGAGAATACAAGGACTCGTCGCCGAGCGGACCCGGGTGGTGGAGGGGCTGGAGGCGCTGGGATGGTCCATTCCGGCTGCGCAGGGGAACTTTGTCTGGCTGGCCCTGGGCGAAAACACCCCCGAGTTTGCAGCGCTGGCAGGGGAACAGGCACTGGCTGTCAGGGCCTTTGGCAACGAAGGTGTGAGAGTGACCATCGGCGAAGAGGAAGCAAACACGCGGTTCCTGGCGTTATGTGCGACTTATACAAAAGGCCCGCGCGTTTCCTAGCGTGTCTTAGGTAGGGGCGGAAGCCGCGCCGTCGTTAGGCTTTGGAAGGTAACTTCCACTTATATGCGACACAGGGAATGTATTCCCTGCGAAGTATATTTCCAGCGCGGTGCGGCTTTCGGCTGTCCAGGCAAGGAGAAGGCATGGACGTAGGACATTTGCCGGCCAGTGAGTTCGACTCGGCCGGACTAGAGCAATCCCTCATGGGTGCTCCGGAGGAAAACCCTGTCCCGGACATGGTTCAGCTGCTGAGTATCGACGGCGAGCTCCTGCAGGACGATACCTATGGCAGCTACGTCCAGGGCCTGACTTCCGAGGAACTCCGCGGGTTCTACCGCGACATGTTCCTGGTCCGACGGTTCGATGAAGAAGCCACCGCCCTTCAGCGGCAGGGCGAACTGGTGATGTGGGTTCCGCTCACCGGCCAGGAAGGCGCGCAGATCGGTTCCGGCAGGGCCCTGAAGCCGCAGGATTACGTATTCCCCACCTACCGGGAACACGGCGTCGCCTACACCCGGGGCCTGGAACTCGCCCAGCTGCTCCGGCGCTTCCGCGGCATTTCCCACGGAGGCTGGGACCCCCGCGAAGCCAATTTCCACCTCTACACGCTGGTGCTGGCTGCCCAGGTGCCGCACGCCGTCGGCTATGCCATGGGAATGGCCCGTGACCGGCTGACGAACCCCAAGCTGCCCGAGGCAGCCACTGTCGCGTACTTCGGCGACGGGGCGAGCTCCGAAGGCGACGTGCATGAAGGCATGGTCTTTGCCGCGTCCTACAACGCGCCGGTGGTCTTCTTCTGCCAGAACAACCACTGGGCCATCTCCGTGCCCACCGAAGTCCAGTCGCGCATCCCCTTGGCCAATCGGGCACAGGGCTACGGCTTCCCCGGAGTGCGCGTTGACGGCAACGACGTCCTGGCCGTCCACGCCGTGACACGCTGGGCGCTGGAGCACGCCCGTTCGGGTGGTGGTCCGGTGCTCATTGAAGCCTTCACCTACCGGATGAGCGCGCATACGACGGCGGACGACCCCACCAAATACCGCCTCAGCGCCGACGAGGAAGCCTGGCTGGACCGGGACCCGTTGCTTCGGATGGAAAAGTACCTGCGCAGCCAGGGGCTTGCCGATGATGCGTTCTTTGAGGACCTCCGCGAGGAGGGCCGCAACATGGCCGTCCGGCTTCGCGAGAACGTCCAGCAGATGGAGGCGCCGGGCTTTGAAGACGCCTTCGCCGATGTCTACGCAGAGGCCCATCCGCTAATCCGCGAAGAGCTGGATGAGCATCGCCGGTACGAAGCCGGATTCGCCGGCGCCGACGACGACGCCAGCCCCGCCACCACCAACCCCGCCGCCCCGGAGCACACCGCATGAGCACCACCATGACCATGGCCAAGGCCATCAACGCCGGTCTGCGCGCAGCCCTCGAATCCCACCCGAACTCCCTGCTGATGGGCGAGGACATCGGTTCCCTGGGCGGCGTGTACCGGGTCACCGAGGGCCTGAAGGCAGACTTCGGTGCGGACCGCGTTATGGACACGCCGCTGGCCGAATCCGGAATCATCGGGACCGCGATCGGCCTGGCCCTGCGCGGCTACCTGCCCGTCTGCGAAATCCAGTTCGACGGGTTCGTTTTCCCGGGCTTCAACCAGATCACCACCCAGCTGGCGAAAATGCACTCCCGCAGCGAGGGGGCGCTCAGCGCACCCGTGGTCATCCGGATCCCGTACGGCGGCGGCATCGGCTCCATCGAACACCACTCGGAATCGCCCGAAGCGCTCTTTGCCCACACTGCAGGGCTGCGCATCATCACGCCGTCGAACCCCCAGGACGCCTACTGGATGATCCAGCAGGCCGTGGCCTGCAAGGACCCGGTCATCGTCTTCGAACCCAAGCGCCGATACTGGCTCAAGGGCGACGTCGACACCACCGCACCGACGTCGGATCCGTTCTCTGCCCATATTGTCCGCGAAGGAACCGACGCAACCATCGTCGCCTACGGCCCGCTGGTCCCCGTCGCCCTGGCAGCGGCCGCAGCGGCTGAAGAGGACGGACGGTCCGTCGAGGTGGTGGATCTGCGGTCCATTTCGCCCATCGACTTCGACACCGTGACCGAGTCCGTGCGGAAGACGGGACGGCTGATTGTCACCCACGAAGCCCCTACCTTCGGCGGGATCGGCGGCGAGATCGCCGCACGGGTGGCGGAACGCGCCTTCCTGTCCCTGGAAGCTCCGGTGCTTCGCGTGGGTGGCTTCCACATGCCCTACCCGGTAGCGAAGGTCGAGGAACATTACCTTCCGGACATCGACCGCCTGCTTGAGGCGCTGGACCGCTCCTTCGCCTACTGATGCGCCTGCCCGCCCGCCTACACCCCATGACGAAGAACGAGTTGCAATGACTGAAAAGACATTCCGCCTGCCGGACGTGGGCGAAGGCCTGACCGAAGCCGATATCGTGCAGTGGAAGGTGTCGCCGGGGGACACGGTTGCCGTCAATGACGTGATCGTGGAAATCGAAACGGCGAAGTCCCTGGTGGAACTTCCCTCCCCGTTCGCCGGCACGGTCTCTGCCCTGATGGTTGCGGAAGGCGAGACGGTCGACGTCGGCACGCCCATCATCAGCGTGACGGTCGACGACGGCGCCGGGCCCAAGGCGCCGACGGCGGCAGGGGAGCCTGCAGCGTCCGCCCCGGAAGAGGTTCCCGCGGAAACAAATCCCATGCCGTTCGCACCGGCAGGGGAAGCTCCGGCAGCCTCGCTGACCGGCACCGGCCCCAAGCCGGACGCGGTGCGTCGTCGCCCGCGCCGCCCCGTGTCCTCCGGTGCGCCGGCGGCCGCGAAGCCGGAACCAGCCGCACGGCCGGCTGCGGCCGCTCCCGCCGCCCCGGCTCCTATCGCCCCGGCTCCTATCGCTCCCGCAACTCCCGCATCTCCGGCGGCTTCGGCCCCGGCGTCGTCCGGAACCGCAGCAGTCCAGGACCGGGTCAACCGGCTGATCCAGCGCGTGCTGGCCAAACCGCCGGTACGCAAGGCTGCCAAGGATCTGGGCATCAACCTGTCGGACGTCACCGCCACCGGAGCCAGCGGCGAGGTGACCAAGCAGGACCTGATCAGCTACCAGGCCCAGCGTGAAGCAGAGCGCGAGTCGGCCGGCGAGTTCTGGTCCCCGGGTGCCGGTGCCATTGATTCGCGGATTGAACGGATCCCCGTCAAGGGCGTGCGCCGCGCCACTGCAAAGGCGATGGTGGAAAGCGCCTTCAGCGCACCCCACGTCAGCATCTTCGTCGATGTGGATGCGTCCCGGACCATGGAGTTCGTGAAGCGGCTGAAGGCGGCCAAGGACTTTGAAGGCATCCGGGTTTCACCGCTGCTGATCCTGGCGAAGGCCGTCATCTGGGCGGCCGCACGGAATCCCTCCGTCAACGCCACCTGGGCCGGCGACGAGATCCTGGTAAAGCACTTCATGAACCTCGGTATTGCGGCCGCCACCCCGCGGGGACTGATGGTGCCGAACATCAAGGACGCGCAGGAACTGTCCCTTAAGGAACTCGCAATCGCCCTCAACACCCTGGCGGCAACGGCCCGAGAGGGACGGACCCCGCCGGCCGATATGCGGGGCGGCACGCTGACCGTCACGAACATCGGTTCGCTGGGCATCGACACAGGCACCCCGATCATCAATCCCGGCGAGGTGGCCATCGTGGCGTTCGGCACCATCAAGCAGAAGCCCTGGGTAGTTGACGGCGAGGTGGTGCCGCGCTGGATCACCACCCTGGGCGGCTCCTTCGACCACCGCGTGGTCGACGGCGACCTGTCTGCCCGCTTCATGGCGGACGTCGCCTCAATCCTGGAAGAGCCTGCACTGCTCCTGGATTAGGCACTTACGGCACCGTGCGGGTCTTCAGCGAACCCTTACGGCGTCGACGGCGGCACTCAGGATCGGTGCAAGCCGGCGCACACCCTCGGCTATGTCTTCGGAGGAGACCGCGCTGAAGGCCAGCCGCAGCTTGTTGGAGGGGCCCTCGCCTGGCGTGAATGCCGCGCCCGGAATGAAGACCGTCCCGGCGTCGATCGCTTCATAGAGCAGGGGATAGGTGTCCACACCCTCGGGCAGCGTCACCCAGATGAAGAACCCGCCGTCCGGTCGGGTCCACGTGACGCCCTTGGGCATGTGTTCGTCCAATGCGTCCAGCATCGCGGAGCAACGCTCGGCGTAGAGGCTGCGGGAGCTGCGCACATGGCCCATCCAGTCGTACTCGCGCAGGTACGCAGAGACCAGCATCTGGGTCAAAGGCGAGGGACAGAGGACCACGGCCTCGCAGGCGAGGTAGAACCGCCGGTAAAGGTGGCGGGGGACCAGCGCCCAGCCGAGCCGGACTCCGGGGGCGAAGATCTTGGAGAACGAGCCCAAATACAGCACGTCCTGGGCGTTCCCTGCCCGCATCGGGGTCAGGGGTTCGCCGTCGAACCGGAGGAGGCCGTAGGGATTGTCTTCCAGGATCAGGATGTTGTTCCGCCGGCAGATTTCCACCACCGCTTGCCGGCGGTCGGCGGTCAGGGTGACGCCGCTGGGATTGTTGAAGCTCGGGATCGTATAGAGCAGCTTGATGGTTTTGCCTTCGGCACGTACCTCGCGGATCCGCTGCTCGAGTGCCTCCGGGACGAGGCCGCCGTCGTCCATCGGAACGGTGCGTACGTCCACCTCGTAGGCCTCGAAGGCATTCAGCGCCCCTACGTACGTGGGATCCTCGCAGAGGATGACGTCTCCCGGATCACAGAAGACCTTGGCGGCGACATCCTGCGCGGACTGCGAACCGGTGGTGATGACGATGTCGGCCGGATCGGCGTCGAGGATGCCCTCGGCAGCCATGACCTCGCATGCCTGCGTGCGCAGCTCTTCCATCCCCTGCCCGCCGCCGTACTGCAGCGCCTCCAGCCCGTGTTCCGCAATAATGCGCTGGGCGGTCCGGCCGAGGTCTTCCAGTGGGAGCGAACGCAGATAGGGGCTCCCGCCTGCCAGGGAAATCAGGCCCGGACGGATGGAAATGTCGAAGACATCCCGTACCGCGGACTGCTTGATGTGGAAGGCGCGGTTGGAGAACAGCACCTCGTGGCGATGGGAGCCGGCGGCGCGTTCCAAAGCGGCCATGGTGTCAACGGGCAGTTCTACGGCATCGGAGAATTCCTCGCGGGTCATGCCACCCATGCTAACCCCAATAGTTGACCGTCAGGCAACGGCTGTTTAGTACACCAACCCCCGGCCTTGGGTCCGGCTGAACCCGGTCAGCCGGCGGAGCTTAGATCCAGCCGGCCTTGTGGGCCTTGATCCCGGCCTGGAACCGGCTCTCGGCACCCAGCTCCTCCAGCATCCAGGCGATGTGGCGGCGGCAGGTCCGCACGCTGATGCCAACCCGTCGGGCAATGGCTTCATCCGAATAACCGGAGGCCAGCGCCGTGAGGACGGACCGCTGGGTGCTGGTGAGTCCCTCCCTGCCGGGGTCGTCAATCAGGAACGGCTCCGCCAAGCCCCATGCAAACTCGAAGAGCAACCCGAAGATGCGGATCAGATTGGTATCCCGCACTACCAGCCCGGCAACGTCGCCGGGGTGCAGATCCCGGGCCACCACCGCCACTTTGTCATCGAAAATCAGGGTTCTCAGCGGCATATAGGGAAGGGTGCGGAACTGCCCTCCTGCTTGGGTAATAACTTCTACGGCCTTGCGGGTGGGCACATGGTCCCGCGTGCTCGCGTGGTACAGCGTTTGCCGGCGGACGCCGCTGCGCAGGAGATCCAGGTCCTTCTGCACGCTTTCCTCGTGGATGTCTGCGTTGGCACCCTGTCCCGGACGGGCGATCAGGACACGGTCGGTGGCGCTGCGCCCGTACTCGATCAGTACCCGCTGGACTTTCTCCTGGTCCTCGACCACCTCCACCGATGAATCGGCGGCCAGGCGCTTGCGTGCCTCGGCGTAGGCCGGGGTCAATGCCGCCATTTCCCGCCGGCGGGTGCTGATTCTTCCGCGCAGTTCCAGCAGCGTCCGTTCGTCCGGATCCACCAGTTCTGCGAGTGCAACATCAGGGGAAACCGCCGTGTAGCTCGGGCAGTCCGCGTCCTGCTGCAGCAGGAGGCAGCTTGCGGTCAGTTCGGAGATGGCGCCGTCGATTACCTTGCTGGTGTACCCCAAGGCCTCGGAAGCCTCCTCCGCCGTCCACCCCGGACGGCTTACGGCAAAGCGGTAGACGTCGAGCGAAACCTGAGACAGCACGGCGAATCCTTTCAACGCATCAGCTGTAGCCCCCACAGCTACCCTACCCATGGGGCCCGGTTTCGGGGCCCCATGTGACAAAAGTGTTTTATGACGGCAACACACTTTGGAATGCAGGACATGGCCGGTTAATGCCAACGACGCCGGCGCCGAGCTCCTGCCGCGGAAAACCTCAGGTCATGGCGCTTTCTTATCCCGGCTGCAGCCGGGATAAGGAACCTGCCGGGTCCACATCCGGACATGTCAGGAACCGGGCAGCGGAGGCTATTTACAGGCCGTGCAGCGGCGGGGGAAGCTTTCGGAGTCAAATCAAGGCGCCGGCTGAGCAACAGCCCAAGACCCAAGGGGGATAGCGATCATGAAGAGCTGGGATTGGTTCTAACTGAGGGCCCCCAAGGGGTCAAACACAAGTAACTAGAACACTGCAAGGCCGCCCAGTGGCGGTAACCGCACCCCGAGGGGAAAGACGCATATGAGCCAGCTAGCTGCAGTTCGACCAGCCTCACGGACGCAACCGGGCACTCATTGGTGGTCGCTCTCCATTCATACCGGGGGCTTTGATGTAGCGGACGGCATCATCGGAGAACTGGTTACCCCGCTGGCGGCTCAGGCCCAGGTTCTGGGTGCGCAGCGCTGGTATTTCACGCGGTGCACGGACCCGGCCAACGCACACGTAAAACTCCGGGTGCTGGCACCTTCGAGCACGCTGGACCGGCTGCAGTCGCTGTTGGTGGCCCTGCAGGACCAGTCCAGCGGTGTCATCGGGCACCTGGAAACCAGCCAGCAGTTCAGCGAGCCGGCGACGGACCGGCTCAGCCCGGGCGGCGGTGAACCGCAGGACCCGCGCGTCGAAGCAGACCTCGCGAAATACGGCGGCGTGGAGGGCCTTTCCCTCGCCGAAGAGGTATTTGAGCTCTCTTCCGATCTGGCGAGTTGGGCCACCGCGCGCTTTCCCAAGGTCCAGAACCGCTGGGCACTTGGATCGCTCCTGCTGTTCGATGCGGCCCGGAGCATGATGAAAGGCCCCCGGGCATCAGCATGGCCGGACCGGCGCCGCCTCTCTTGGGACTACTACTGGGACAGTCACCTGCGCAGCTGCACGGCAGGGTTCGGCCCGCGGGCCGCCGGTGTACGGCAGGCCATGACGGTCCAGGTGGGCGCAAAGGTCATGCCGACCCACCGGCTGATGGCAGCGACGGCAGCGGAATCCGCCGTCGAAAACTGGCGGCGACGCTGGTTCCGGGGCATCGACACGTATTTGTATCGGGCGGACAAGGCCCGGCTCAGCCGAAGCGCCCAGCACCTGACGGTCTACCAGGCGCACATGCTTCTGAACCGCCTGGGCCTGAGCCTCCGCGAGGAAGCGGCCATGGGATTGTACGCACGGACCTGGAGTCCGGAACGGGAATCAGTTCTGCTCGATAAGCGCTGAACCTGCGCACTATGGGAAGGGGGCCCATCCGGTGGCCGATCATGAAGAAGTAGTGGTAGCGGACGCGCAGGAGCTCGGCTCGGTCCTCGGTTGCTCGGAAGACGTCCTGGCGGATCTGAAGAACAGCGGAGTCCTGGCGCCCTACGGCGAAGCCTGGAATGTCGGCCCGGCGCGTGAATACCTGAGGGACGCGGCCTGGGCGGACGAGGTCTGGTACTAGCAGGACGCCGAAGAGGGACGGACCAGTAGCGGTCCGTCCCTCTTTTCTGTCTGCTGTGGCTAGGCTACGGAGACTGAAGCCTCAGCCAGAACGCGGACGGCCTCGCCGAGCTGGGCAACGGTGTCCGGGTCGTCCTGCGGGTGCAGTCCGGCGTAACGCGTTACGGATCCGCCGATGGCCAGGCGTACTTCCTCGACTACGCGGGCGCCGGCAATACCGACCGACTTGCGGGCATCGTCCTGCGCCCAAACGCCGCCGTACTGGCCGAAGGCGGCACCGATGACGGCGGTGGGCATACCGGAGATGGCGCCTGCGCCGAAGGGGCGGGACAGCCAGTCAATGGCGTTCTTCAGCACTGCAGGCATGGTGCCGTTGTACTCGGGGCTGATCAGCAGCAGGCCGTCGGACGCAGCGGCTGCGTCGCGCAGTACCTGTGCTGCCTCCGGGACGAGCCCCTCCACATCAATGTCCTCGTTGTAGAACGGAATTTCGCCCAACCCGTCAAAGAGCTTCACTTCGACGCCTTCCGGAGCGCCGGCGGCAGCGGCTTCAGCGAGCTGGCGGTTGATGGAACCGGCGCGGAGGCTGCCGACGAGGGTCAGGATGGTGGTGCTCAAAATTGGAACTCCTGTCTTGGCCGCGCCGCCTTGGGGGCACGGGCACGGATTCTTCTTCAAGGCCTTAAGCGGACTACAGTCCGATTTTATTCCCCACGGCGCTACACTGGCCCGCATGGGCGGGAGAGGACCATCACAAGCGGGTATCCGGGTGGATGCCGCCCGGAATCATCACCGCCTGCTCGAAGCGGCCGTGGAACTCGTAGCCGCCGGCGGTGCGGACGCCTTGACGATGGATGATCTTGCCGAGCGGGCCCGGGTGGGCAAGGGGACGGTGTTCCGGCGCTTCGGCTCGCGTGCCGGCTTGATGCAGGCGCTGCTGGACCATGCCGAGCAGGGTTTCCGGACGGCCTACCTGTTCGGCCCGCCCCCGCTGGGGCCAGGAGCGCCGCCCAGGGACCGGCTGCTCGCCTTCGGCCGGGCACGGTTGGCATCGCTGACCGTGACCGGAGAGCTGGCCCGGGCGGCCGACGTCGATCCCCGGACCCGCTACCAGCATCCATCCCGAAGCCTTGCACGCCGGCACCTTGCCGGGCTGCTCCGGCTGGCCGGTACGGTTCCGGACCCGGAACTCGCCGCCTACCAGTTGATGGCCTTCCTGGATGCAGGCCTGCTTCTCCACCTGCGGGCTGAGGAAGGCATGAGCCTGCCCCGCTTGGAGAAGGGGTGGGAGGAGCTGGTGGGCGCACTCGCCCGCCCCGGGTAGCTCAGGGTTCCTGGTGCGTCCCGCCTTCGGGCTGCTCGAGCCGAAGCGAGGAGATGAGGGCGCGTAGCGCCTGCCGCAGTTCCTGGCTGTCCTCTGCGTCCAAGGTCGCTTCCGCCTGTGCCAGATTGGCGCACTCCATGACTTTGACGCCCGCCTCGGTAACCGACCAGGTCCCGGACCCGTCCCGGGCGGAGTATCCGCAGGACTGGAGGTTCAGAAGATCGCTCCGAATAGCCGTTGAGGACTGGCCGGTCGTCTCGGCCAGCACGGCTTCCGTAGCAGCAGCCGCGGCAAGGCATCCAAGCAGGTGAAAGCTGCCCTGGTTCAGGCCGAACCGTTCCAGCGCACTGTCTGAGGCAAGGTGGGTCACGTGGGCAGCTGCCGAAAGGAGGCGGGGGAAGTAGCCGGGTGCCGCGCCGGGTTCGGAACCGGATACGGGGTTCGGGCCGGATGGAAGGCCTGAAGCTGTTTCGTCCTCGCGGGCCCCAGTCACGCTGCGGCCCGGGATGTGCGGGGGCTGGCAGTCAAGCGCGTAATCGGAGTGCTAGCGGCGCTTAGGAAAAAGGCGTCGCGTGGGCAGACGTGGCAAAACGGCACTGGTTCCTCGGAGGTTTTAAAGGTTGGGTGCGGCTGGCAAACAGCCTGTGGCCACGTCTTGACCAATGGTCATCCTATTGTGAAGTATCCACGCCGGACAAGCGGGCTCAGGAGGCGCCGCGGCCTGCTAGGCCGGTGCCGGGTCCGTAACGATTCCGACGTCCGGCGACATGGAATCTTTTAGTGACGTAGTTCTCAGTTAGCTTTGTTTGGTGCAAATTAAGGAACGGATCGAAGATTCGCGGATGAGCCCCCGGCAGGTGGCTATTATCGCCATCTGCACCACCCTTTATATGATCGACGGCTTCGATGTCCTGGTCATGGCCTTCAGTGCCAGCCATGTGGCCGAAGAATGGGGACTGAACGGTGCACAGCTGGGCTACCTGCTCAGCGCCGCTTTGGTGGGCATGGCCGTCGGATCCATCTTCGTCTCGACGGTCTCCGACATTATCGGGCGCCAGAAAACGCTGCTGATCGGCGTCTGCATTGTCGCCGCCGGCATGCTGGCCTCCTACTTCGCCCCGAATTATGCGGTGCTGCTGATTCTGCGCCTCCTGACGGGCGTGGCCATTGGAACGCTCCAGTCCACCATCAGCGTCTTTGCCTCTGAGTTCTCCAACGCCAAGCGCCGATCCACCGCCCTGTCCCTCGTCAGCATCGGGCAGCCGATCGGCGGCGTCCTCGGCGGCCTGATCAGCGGTGTCCTGATCAGCCAATACGGCTGGCGTTCCGCGTTCCTGTTCGGCGCCGTCGTCACCCTCCTGATGATCCCGCTGGTGATGAAGGTATTCCCGGAATCCGTCGACTATCTGTTGACCCGCCGGCCGGCAGGCGCACTGGAACGGGTCAACCGCAGCCTGCGGGCCATCGGGCAGCCTGCCGTGGATGTGCTGCCGGAATCCGTCACCGTCGAGCAGAACAAATCCCGTTTTGCGGATGTCCTTACCGGTTACAACGCGCGCCGAACCATCCTGCTGGCCCTGGCCTACTTTGTCCTCATGGCGAGCTTCTACTTCGCGAACTCCTGGACCCCTCGACTTATTGCGGAAAGCGGTTTTACCGCCCAGGACGGCATCAACGCAGGTGTGCTCTTCAGCGTCGGCGCGATTGTCGGCGGCGTCCTGCTGGGCTTGCTGGGGGCACGCTTCCCCATGCGCAAGGTCCTGGCCGTGTTCTTCGTGATTGGGGCCGCCACCTTCGTCGTGTTCGCCAACTCGACCAATGGTTCGCTTGGCTGGGCCCTGTTCGCGGCAGCGCTGGTCGGGTTCGGCTCCAATGCGCCCATCGCCGGCATGTTGGCGATCAGCCCCACCTATTACACGAGCGAGGTCCGCGGTACCGCCCTGGGACTGGTGATCGGCATGGGCCGCATCGGCGCCATCATCTCGCCGATCCTTGCCGGTTCCCTGATGGACGGCGGATGGACGCCCGGAGATTTGTACTTCCTGTTCGTTATCCCAATGGCGCTGGGCGCCGTCATCATTTCCATGCTGGGCCAGCCGGTCCTTCGCGGACCCAGCCCCAAGGCTGCCGCACCGGTTCATTAACAGCCGCCGTCCGGTCCGCACGGCTGCGGACCGGACGGTCGCCGGTGGAACTGCTAGGAAGTCACCAGATCAGGCCACTCCGAGGCCAGCTCCAACCCGTGGGCTGCAGAGACCGATGAGTGGGTGACCCGGCCGCCGGCGATATTGAGCCCGTGCGCGAGGTCCGGGTGCTTCTCAAAGGCGCCGGCCACACCGAGGCTGGCCAG
Organism: Arthrobacter sp. zg-Y895; assembly: GCF_020731025.1. Classification (NCBI taxonomy): domain Bacteria; kingdom Bacillati; phylum Actinomycetota; class Actinomycetes; order Micrococcales; family Micrococcaceae; genus Arthrobacter; species Arthrobacter sp. zg-Y895. The sequence continues at coordinate 651,637 of NZ_JAJFZY010000003.1, read as the reverse complement.
CGAAACCGCGTACGGCAGGGTCACGTTGGTCAACGCGTAGGTGGACGTATTCGGAACCGCACCGGGCATGTTGGCCACGCAGTAGAACAGGGAACCGTGCACCCGGAAGGTCGGATCTTCGTGCGTGGTGGGGTGGCTGTCTTCGAAGCAGCCACCCTGGTCCACCGCGATGTCCACCAGCACGCTTCCCGGTTTCATCCGCGAAACCATCTCATTGGTGACCAGCTTCGGAGCCCGTGCCCCGGGGACCAGTACCGAGCCGATCACCAGGTCCGCATCCACCACGGCCCGCTCGATCTCGAAAGCGTTGGATGCCACCGTCTTGATCCGGCCGGCATACAGCTCATCGAGTTCCCGCAGCCGGTCGATATTGATGTCCAGGACCGTAACGTCCGCATGGGCGCCTACGGCGGCCGCCGCCGCGTTGGTCCCGGCCACTCCGGCCCCCAACACTACGACCTTGGCCGGCCGGACACCCGGAACGCCGCCCAGCAGCAGGCCTGGCCCGCCCGCCGGGGCCATCATGGACTGCGCACCTACCTGGACCGAAAGCCGCCCGGCTACTTCGGACATGGGCGCCAGCAGGGGGAGGGCCCGGCCGCGCTGCACGGTCTCATAGGCGATCGCCGTGACTCCGCGGTCCAGCAGTGCAGCCGTCAGCTCCGGCTCCGCCGCCAGATGCAGGTAAGTGAAGAGGATCAGGCCCGGCCGGAAATGCCGGTATTCGGCGGCAATGGGCTCCTTGACCTTGAGGATCATGGCTGCCTGCGCCCAGACGTCGTCGGCTGAGTCCAGGATCTGCGCCCCGGCGGCGGTGTATTCCGCGTCCGTAATGTTCGAGCCGGTGCCGGCACCGCTTTGTACCAGCACCTGGTGGCCATGGGAGCGCAGCTCGTGCACGCCCGAGGCGGTTATTGCTACACGGAATTCATTGTTCTTGATTTCCTTGGGGATACCGATGATCACAGTATTGCTCCGTCAGTAGGGTCAGCCGGCGGGGTGTCCGCCGACACATCCCCAGCATAGGTCCCCGCCACACGGCCGTGCAGTGGCACCGGAAGCCGGTTTTCCACCGGCGGACTTCCGGTATCAGTCGCCGGGAGCCTCCGCGCTGTTCCCGGTTGATTCCCCGGCTGCCTTGGCTGCCCTCGCGGCCTGCGATTCTAGCCAGGCCTGGACGTCCTCCATCCGGATGCGGCGGTGCGAACCGCGGTATTGGACCGGGATAATCCCGGCATCCGTCAGGTTGCGCAGGTAGGTATGCGAGATGCCGGCGGCAGCGGCCGCCTGGGAAGTGGTCAGCAGCGGCACAGATCCGGCCGGAAGCGGTGGATCCACCGGCGCCGCCGGCTCCGAGGACACGGTCACGGGGGCGCCCGCCGCGAGACGCGACAGCAGGTCCAGCACAGCGTCCCGGGCGGCGTCGGGCAGCCGCAGCGCCGTTCCGTCCACGAAGACGGTGACATCGCCGGCAGCCAGCGCGCGCTTCAGCGCAAGGGTGTCTTTGTCCGGCAGCGCCGGTACGGTCCTGGAACTCTCATTCATGGCCCTAATCTTGCCAGTGGAATGGCGGGCGGGCGGGCACCGATGCCGTGTTGAGGCGGTTCGGGCAGTGGAAACAGCGGGACGGCCCGGGTTCTTCGTGGTGGAATAGGGCTGGCGTATCGAAAGGGACCGGAAGCCGGTTCGAAATTTACTCGAGGGAGAGTTCATGGGCACCGAGAGCACCAGGTCCATCCGCGGCGCGGTCCTGCAGACCATCGGCGCCCCGCGCCCCTACGCTCAGTCCCGGCCGGTGGTGGTCCAGGACCTCCAGCTGCAGCCGCCCGGGCCCGGTGAAATCATGGTGCGCATCGAGGCTGCCAGCCTGTGCCACTCGGACCTGTCGGTGGTGAACGGCAGCCGGGTGAGGCCGCTGCCCATGCTGCTCGGGCACGAGGCCGCGGGAAAGGTGGAGGAGCTGGGCGAGGGCGTGGACGACCTCGCCGTCGGACAGCGCGTGGTGATGGCCTTCCTGCCCCGCTGCGGTGAATGTGCAGGCTGCCGGACCGAGGGCAAGATGCCCTGCATCCCGGGATCCGCAGCGAATAATGCCGGTACGCTGCTCGACGGCGGGATGCGGCTGACCGCCGCGGACGGCGGCGAAGTACGCCATCACCTAGGCGTCTCCGGCTTCGCCACGCATGCCGTGGTCAACCGGAAGTCAGTGGTGCCCGTAGATGACGACATCCCGCCGCACGTGGCAGCCCTGCTGGGGTGCGCCGTCCTCACCGGAGGCGGCGCGGTGCTGAACCCGGCCCGTCCGGGCAAGGACGACGACGTCGCGATCGTCGGGCTCGGCGGCGTCGGCATGGCTGCGCTCCTGACGGCACTGTCCCTGGATGTGCACAGTGTGATCGGCATTGACTCATTGCCGGAGAAACTGGCACGCGCCCGGGAGCTCGGCGCCGACGAGGTGTACACGCCGCAGGAGGCGCTCGACGCCGGCATCCGCCCCGTCCTGGTGATCGAGGCTGCCGGGCATCCCCGCGCCTTCGAAACGGCCGTACGGATCACCGCCCCCGGGGGTACCACCGTCACGGTGGGGCTGCCGGCCCCGGACCAAACCTCCGAAATCACGCCGCTGACGCTGACCGCAGAAGCCCGGACCATCATCGGCAGCTACCTCGGTTCCGCCGTTCCCGCCCGGGACATCCCGGTTTACGCGCAGCTGTGGCGGGAGGGAAAACTGCCGGTGGAGGAACTGGTCTCCTCCACCATTGCGCTGGAGGACATCAACTCGGCCATGGATACCCTGGCGGACGGCCTCGCCATCCGCCAGGTCATCCGCTTCGAGCCGGACGGCGCTTCTGCATGAGCAAACCGCGCCCCCGGCGCCGGTGGGAACCGGACATCCTGGGCGAAGGATTCGACCAGCTGACCCTGGACCTGCCCGGCGGCAAGGTTGCCACCCTGGTCCGCTACACGCCGCCGGATCCGCTGTCCGGCCCAACACCGTCCGGCCCGCCGCCGGATGTCCTCTACGTGCACGGCTGGTCGGACTACTTCTTCCAGACCGAACTGGCGCGCTACTGGGCCGGGCAGGGCGCGCGGTTCTTCGCCCTTGACCTGCACAACTACGGGCGGAGCCTCCGCCCGGGGGAGGAACCCGGATACGTCCAGGACCTCCGCGACTATGACGCGGATGTGGGTGCAGCACTGGAAGCCATGGGGCAGGACGCGGCAGACGCCGGACCGCTGATCCTGCTTGGGCACTCCACCGGCGGCCTGACGCTGGCGCTCTGGGCGCAGCGCCACTCCGGCCGGGCCGCAGCCCTGATCCTGAACAGCCCGTGGCTGGAATTCCAGGCCACGGAACTGGCCCGCCGGGTTATTTCACCGCTTGTCAGCCTGGAGGCACAGCATCACCCGCGCCGCCCGTTGCCGCCGGTTGATCCCGGAATCTACACCCGGACGGTGTCTGCGGCGTTCGGCGGGGAATGGCATTACGACACCGACTGGCGTCCCGTGCGGGGGTTCCCGGTCACGGTCGCTTTCCTGCATGCAGTGTTCTCCGCCCAGGCAACGGTCGCCGCGGGACTGCAGCTGCAGCTGCCTGTGCTGGTGCTGCTGTCAGACAACAGCTACCTGCATCCGCGCTGGTCGGAAGATGCGGCGCGCTCCGACGTCGTGCTGGACGTCAACGTGGTGGCTCACCGCTCGCTCTCCCTGGGCTCCACCGTGAGCGTGGACCGGATCTCCAATGCGATGCACGACGTGTTCCTGTCGGCACCGGCGGTCCGGGCCCAGGCGTACAACGCAATCACCCGCTGGGGGAGCGGTTACCTGCGGGCCCTGCCGCACTTCGGCAAGGCCCGCCCGCCCGAGGGCTAGTCGATCAGCTCGTACGCCGGCAGGGTCAGGAAGTCCGTGTAGTCCTTGGACAGGCTGATCTCCCCGATGATCCGGCTGGCCGGCTCGAAGTAACCCGTGAACATTTCGTCCGACACCTCTCCGCGCAGCCGTTCCGTTTCTTCGGCCAGGATCCGGCTGACCAATTCCTCGGTGACGGTCTCGCCGGTATCCTCGAGCACCACGTTGTTGCGGACCTGCTGCCAGACCTGGGAGCGGGAAATCTCCGCAGTGGCCGCGTCCTCCATCAGGTTGCGGATGGCGACGGCACCGTTGCCGGAGAGCCAGACGGCAACGTAGTTGATGGCCACATAGAGGTTGGACCGCAGTCCTGCTTCCGTGATGGAGCCTCCGGCGGTGCTGACATCGAGCAGGTCGGTGGCCGTCACGGACACGTCCTCGCGCTGGCGGTCCACCTGGTTCGGCTTGTCGCCCAGGACGTCGTCGAAGACCTCCCGGCAGACGGGCACCAGGTCCGGGTGGGCCACCCAGGAACCGTCAAACCCGTCCCCGGCCTCACGGGTTTTGTCGGCCTTCACTTTCTCCAGTGCGCTTGCAGTGATTTCGGGTTCGCGGCGGTTGGGAATGAAGGCGGCCATACCGCCCATGGCGAAGGCGCCGCGGCGGTGGCAGGTCTTCACCAGCAGTTCGGTGTAGGCGCGCATGAAGGGTGCAGTCATGGAGACGTCGGCCCGGTCCGGCAGCAGATAGGCCTTCCCTGCATCACGGAAGACCTTGATCATGCTGAAGAGGTAATCCCAGCGCCCGGCGTTCAGGCCGGAGGCGTGATCGCGCAGTTCGTAGAGGATCTCCTCCATTTCGAAGGCGGCCGGAATGGTCTCGATCAGGACGGTGGCGCGGACGGAGCCCTGCGGCACGCCCACGTACTCCTCGGAGAAGTTGAAGACGTCGTTCCAGAGGCGTGCCTCCAGGTGGCTTTCCATCTTGGGAAGGTAGTAGTACGGTCCCTGTCCGTTGTCCAGCAGGTGCCGGGCATTGGAGAAGAAGTGGAGTCCGAAATCCACCAGGGCGCCAACGGCGGGTTCGCCGTCGATCAGCACATGCTTTTCGGGCAGGTGCCATCCGCGCGGGCGCATTACGACGACGGCGAGCGGGGCATCGGTGCGCAGCGCATACTCCTTGCCCTCGGGTGAGGTGAAGGAGAGGTCGTTGCGTGCGGCACGGTAGAGGTTCACCTGCGAATCCACCACGTTGTGCCAGGTGGGGGTGCAGGCATCTTCAAGGTCGGCCAGCCAGACCTTGGCGCCGGAGTTCAGGGCATTGATGGCCATTTTGGCGGGGGAAGCCGGGCCGGTCATTTCCACCCGGCGGTCCTGCAGCGCGGCGGGCGCCTCGGCCACCTTCCAGTCCCCGCTGCGGATATCGGCGGTCTCGGGCAGGAAATCCAGCCGGCCGGTGGAGGCGGCTTCCTCGCGGCGGACGGAGCGGGCGGCAAGCCGCTCGTCGCGGGTGCTGCGGAAGCGGCGGTGGAGTTCCTCGATGAATTCCAGCGCTTCGGGGGTCAGGATGTGTTCCGATCCTTCGGCGGGCGAGGAGTCGGTTACTTCAATGGCCATAATGATTCTCCCTGTGGCAATGCCGGTGGACAGCAAATAAAAGTGATGCCGGTTACTTCTTCCGTATCGTGGATATTATTGTCTGGGAAGTGGAATTACAAGGGATTACCGCCAGGGCGTCATGGCTGCTGATAGGTGTTCGCGGGCCCGGAACAACCGTCCGCGCACGGCCTGCGGGCTGATGCTCAGCGCAGCGCCGATCTCCGCATAGCTCTGTCCATGGATTTCACGCAGGAGCCAGCAGGCCCGCTGATCCGCAGGAAGCAGGGAGAGGGCCCGCCGAAGCGCCTCCAATTCTGCCGCCACCTCCGCCGTCCGGTGCGGATCCGCTTCCCGGTCCGGGTCGCGGGCGGTGGCAACCGCGGCAGCGTCAGCCAGCGGATCGGCGCCCGGCAGGTCCTGCGGGTGGGAGGTGCGGTGCCGAAGCACGTCCAGGCAGCGGTTGGTTGCCGTCCGGTAGACCCAGCCGCCGAAGGCTTCCTCCCGGTTCAAGGTCGGGAGCATCCGCCAGCCGGCCGTCAGCGTGTCCTGCACGACGTCCTCGGCATCACCGCGGTCCCGAAGCATGCGGTAGGCGAGGCGGAACAACCTGCGCTGGTAAATGGCCACCAGATACTCGAAGGCGGGCAGGTCTCCTCCGCGGGCCAGGGCGACCAGGGCGGCCTCGTCCGGATGCCGGTTCCCTGGCCCGGTGCGCGGGGATCTCCCGCCGTTATGCGCCGCCTGCGGCAGCTCGGATCCCGCCATGGTGTCCCTGTCCCGTCCGGCAGCGGCCGGACGTGGGTCGATTGTCCCAGAACGGGGGCCATGACGGAATAACCGCAGGACGGGCAGGGCGAAAGACGGTTGAAGTCCCGGTTCTGCCGTGACGATTCGGGCCTTCGCGCGTCATTAACTCTGTAAGGGACGCGCGCGGTGCATCCGCAATGAACGCAGGAGATGATTCCCATGGCAGATCCATCAAAGACAGCGGGGGCAACGTCCGCTACGGCCCATCCCCAGGGTGCCCAGAGTATGCAGACCGGACAGGGTTCTCCCCAGGGGCAGGGCAGCTCCTCTGCCTCGCCGTCGACTGACGCCGAGCGCCGGACCGGACCGCTGCACACACCCCGGGGCGACACCACCATCGAGGAAACCGTGGTGCAGAAGCTGGCCGGCATGGCCACCCGCGAGGTGCCGGGCGTGCATGCCATGGGCAATGCCGCCCGGCGGGCCTTCAGCTCCATGACCGAGAGGATCCCGGGTTCACAGACCAACGTCAGCAACGGCGTCACGGTGGAAAAGGGTGAACGCCAGGCCGCGATCGACGTCAGCATCGTGGTGGAGTACGGCTTTTCCGTGGTGGAGGTGAGCCAGGGCATCCGGCGCAACGTCATCCGGTCTGTGGAAAACGCCACCGGCCTGGAAGTGCTGGAGGTGAACGTGAATGTCACCGATGTCCACCTGCCGGATGAGAACGAGGACCAGGACGACCAGCAGCCTTCCAGCCAGTCCAAGAGCCTGGAGTAAGGGCCGTACAACAACCAAAAGGAGGACTCCATGTCCGCAACGCGGTGGTGTCTGTTAATCGGGCTGGTGCTGGGAATCGTGCTGGCCTTCGGCGGTTGGCTGGCCTTCCTCATTACGCTGCTGTTCGGCCTGATCGGGCTGCTGGTGGGGTTGGTGGCGGATGGGAAGGTGGACGTGGCGGGAATGCTCGGTAAAGCGTCAAGCCGATGAGCATTCCCTCGGCACTGCCGTCGCTGCATTCGGGGCGGGATGCCGATGACCGCGGCGAAACCGTCCTGGCCCGGCGGGTGCTGGAGAAAACGGCCAGCCAGGTAGCCCGGGATGAAACGTTTGCCGGCGGAAGCTCCGGAGGATTCCTCGGTATCGGCAGCCGCGCGGATCTTTCCGCACGGCCGGATGCCAGCGTGGAGTTGGCCGGAAACGTCGCCAGCCTCAAGGTCACTGTGGGGTTGCCGTATCCGATGCCGCTGCGCCAGGCCACCGAACAACTGCGCCGCCGGATCACGGAGCGGGTCACCGAGCTGACCGGAGTCCAGGTGCGGCAGGTGGACATTACGGTTGCCTGGCTGAAGCCGCCGCAGCGGGATACGCGTGGTCGAAGGAAACTGCAATGAACGCGAAGATCCCGCCGCCGGTGTCCATGCGGCGCAGGCCCAGCCGCTCCGTTCCCGCAGCAATTTCCGCCATCGTGATGCTGGCGCTTGGTGTGGGCCTGGTCTGGGCCGCCGTCGCCCGCCTTCTTCAGGAGAGTTGGCCGGCCTTCGTGACGGAACCGCTGCGTTGGCTCTCCGAGACCGGGTGGGACAGCACCCGGGGCTGGACGGGCACCGTAGTGCTGCTCCTAATCGGGTTGATCCTGCTGCTGTGCGGAATGGTCCCCGGAGACTTCTCCGCACTGCCGCTGCGGGCCAAGCCGGTGAATATGCCGGGGCTGCCCGGAGCGGGGGAATCGGGCGGCGTTCCGTCGGTCCGGGGCGGGGAAACCGTGGTGATGAGCCGGCGCGCAGTCGCGCGGTTGGCGGCATCCACCTGCGACCACATTGACGGGGTGGCCTCCGCCTCCGCGACGGCGTCCTCGCGCAAGGTCCATCTGGACGTGAGGACGGCGCTGCACGGCACCACCGATTTGCAGCACTGGGTGGTGGACGGGGTACGCTCCCGCCTGGCCGCCACCGGACTGGATCCGGTGCCGGAAGTCACGGCAACCATCCGCACGCGGGACTGACAGCCGGAACCAGGACAGGAAGGCAGGGGCAATGAGGCACCATTCAGGAAGAGCCAACCGGACCTGGCTGATTATCCTCGGGGTCCTTTTCCTTGCTGCCGGAGTGCTGGCAGCACTTATCGCCAGCGGAACGCTCGATCGCCTCATCGGCGGCAGCCCGGGCCGTTCGGACCGGGTGCTGTCCGAATCTGACGGCCAGGGGTTCCTCGCGGGGGAGTACGTGCCCTGGGGCATGCTGCTGGCCGGGGTGATCCTGGGCATCCTGGGGCTGTGGTGGCTTCTGGCGCAGATTCCCCGGTCCCGGCCGGCGGGGACGTTCCGGCTGCAGGAAGACCCGGCGCACGGCGTCACCGTGTGTGATCCGCAGGTGCTGGCCTCCGCCGTCAGTAATGAAACGGAACAGCTGCCCGGAGTGGTGGGCTCAACCGTCCGCCTGCGCGGCACTGCGGACGAGCCGGACCTAGCCATGAAGGTGACGGTGAATTCCGATGCCGACGTGCAGGGCGTGATCGCCCGGATCCAGCAGGAAGTGGTGCCGCATCTGGTCTCGGCCCTGGAGGTGCCGCTGAATACCTTCGGACTGGAGATAGACGCCAGCAGCAAAGCCGGTGCCCCGGGAGGCGGCGCAACGGTCAGCTCCCGGGGAACGGTGGTGTACTAGGCGCCGCTTATGGCTTCGCGGCGGTGAGCGCCGCGCGCTCGCGGGCGACGTCGTCGTGGTGTGCAGCCACCCGTGCCTGGTGCACGGGGGTCCGCCGCAGGACGGCATAGACAATGCCCAGCAGGACGAACCACGCGGGCGTCACGAGGAGCGCCTGCAGCGTGTCTGCCTGGGTGGTGAGCGTCCACAGGATAAACGCGAAGAACGCCAGCACGAGGTAGGCCATCACGACGCCGCCGGGCATCGGAAACTTCGACGCCTCATGCAGCTGCGGCCGGCGCTTGCGGTACACCAGGTAGCTGATCAGGATGATGGACCAGACGAACATAAAGCACAGGGCCGAAATGGTGCTCACCAAGGTGAATGCCGCGCTGACGGATTCACCCGCGTACAGCAGGGCGACGCCGGCGAGCAGGAAGGTGCAGGAGAAGAACAGGGCGTTCTGGGGCACCTTCCGCCGGGAGAGGCGGCCGAACTGGCGGGGAGCGTCGCCGTCCTGCGCCAGGCCGAAAACCATACGCGAAGTGGAATATATCCCGGAATTCGCTGAAGATGCCGCGGATGTCAGCACTACGAAGTTCACGATGGCCGCGGCGGTGCCAAGTCCGGCCAAGGTGAACATACCGACGAACGGGCTTTCGTCGGCGCTGAATTCGTCCCAAGGGATGACGGCCATCAGGACGGTCAGGGCGCCTACGTAGAAGAGCAGGATACGGATCGGAATGGAGTTCACGGCCCGGGGCAGGTTCTTTTCCGGATCCTTGGTTTCCGCCGCGGTGGTACCCACCAGTTCAATGCCGACAAACGCGAACACCGCGATCTGGAAGCCGGCAACAAAGCCCATCGGCCCGGTGGGGAAGAAGCCGCCGTGTTCCCAGAGGTTGCCGAAGCCGGCGGTAACCCCCTCGCCGTGCGTGAAGCCGGTAAGGATCATGACCAGTCCAACTACGATGAGCGTCAGGATGGCGACGATCTTGACCAGCGCAAACCAGAATTCGGTTTCACCGAACGCCTTGACGGTCGGCAGGTTCAAGGCCAGCAGGAGCAGGATGCAGGCCAGGGCAGGTATCCACAGGGGAGCGTTGCCCCACCAGAAGGTGACGTAGTGGGCAATTGCCACCACGTCTGCAATGCCGGTGACCACCCAGCAGAACCAGTAGGTCCAGCCGGTGAAGAAGCCTGCCCAGGGGCCCAGCAGGTCCGCGGAGAAATCGGTGAAGGACTTGTAACGAAGGTTGGAGAGCAGCAGTTCGCCCATGGCCCGCATCACGAAGAAGAGCATGAAGCCGATGATCGCGTAGACGAAGATCACTGACGGGCCGGCCGCGGAGATGGTCTTGCCTGACCCCATGAACAACCCGGTGCCGATGGCCCCGCCGATAGCCAGCAGCTGGATGTGCCGGCTGGACAGGGAACGGGCGAGGTGGGGTTCTTCCGCCCTGTTTTGCGGCGCGGAAACAGGGCTGTCGCTTGGTGGGCGGGTTATGTGCTCAGACATTGAAATCTCTCTTTTAGGCACCCGCCGGCAGCTCATCCGCCGTAATCGCCTATGCCGCCCGATGAGGCAACCCTGGATGTTGGCGCTGCCGCCGACATTTCAGTTTGGAAGCCGTTAACAGGCCCCGTCAAATTCAGGCAGCTGTGACGTTGCAGGTCACACGGGGGTTGGGAGCCTTCCCGGACGGAAGCCGGGACCACGCGCCCGGGCGTGTCAGAGGGTTGAGGCGGTGCCGGGAGCAGGCTAAAGTTGGCCGTGTCACATCAGCATTCACAACTGAACATGCCTTTATCAGCCGTGGCGGGAGAGTCCCGCCGGATGCGCATCAGCATCGGCGGGCGCCGTAGGAGCAAACCCTCCCCGGGAATCTCTCAGGCCCCCGTACCGCCACAGCGAGGCAACTCTGGAAAGCAGTTCCCGGCCGTGCCGGAAACTCACCGACGGTGCAAGCGGAAGTACACCCGCGGAATCTCTCAGGTCCAATACAGAGCGGGGAGGAGCCGTCGCCGTCGACGTACCCCCGTCTGCCTTTCCTGGAGCCTCACATGCCTGTAGAACCGTCCTCCTCTACTCTTGCCGCCGCGTTTGTGGACCGGCACATCGGTGCCCGTGCCGACGCCGTTGAAACCATGCTCAAGGCTGTCGGCTACGACTCCCTTGACGGTCTGGTGGACATGGCCGTCCCCGCCGCGATCCGGCAGAACTTCCCGTTGGTCCTGGATCCGGCGAAGAGCGAAGAGGAAACCCTCGCAGCCCTGCGGAGGATTGCCGGGAAGAACAAGACGGCCGTCCAGATGATCGGCCAGGGCTACTACGGCACCCACACCCCTCCGGTGATCCTGCGCAACGTGGTGGAGGATCCGGCCTGGTACACCGCCTACACCCCCTACCAGCCCGAAATCTCCCAGGGCCGGCTCGAAGCCCTCCTGAACTTCCAGACCATGGTCCAGGACCTCACCGCACTGCCCATCGCCAACGCGTCCCTGCTGGACGAAGCCACTGCCGTGGCCGAGGCCGTGCTGCTGATGCGCCGGTCCAACAAGGCCCACAGCAACGGCGCCATCGTGCTGGACTCGGAGCTCTTCCCGCAGACCATCGCCGTGGTGAAGGGCCGGGCCAAGGCGCTTGCCTTCGACGTCATTGTTGCCGACCTCGCCAACGGCCTGCCCGAAGGTGAGCTGGCCGGCGTCGTGCTCCAGCAGCCCGGCGCCTCCGGCGTGGTCCGCGACTCTGCCGGCGTGATCGCTGAAGCGAAGGACCGCGGCGCGCTCGTCACCGTGGCCGCGGACCTGCTGGCCCTGACCCTCATCACTCCTCCCGGCGAGCAGGACGCGGACATTGCCGTCGGCTCCGTGCAGCGCTTCGGCGTTCCGCTGTTCTACGGCGGCCCGCACGCCGCCTACATGGCCGTGCGCAAGGGCCTGGAACGTTCCCTGCCCGGCCGCCTGGTGGGCGTCTCCAAGGATTCCGCCGGCACCCCCGCCTACCGCCTGGCGCTGCAGACCCGCGAGCAGCACATCCGCCGCGAAAAGGCGACCTCGAATATCTGCACCGCGCAGGCATTGCTGGCCATCGTGGCCTCCATGTACGCCGTCTACCACGGCCCCGAAGGCCTCACCGCGATTGCCCGCCGCGCCCACGACTCCGCCCGGACGCTGGCTACCGCCCTGAAGGCCGCCGGCGTCGAACTGCTGCACGAGTCCTTCTTCGACACCGTTACTGCCCGCGTTCCCGGCCGTGCTGCGGAGGTTATCGCCGCCGCGGAGGCGAAGGGCATCAACCTGCGCCGGATCGATGCGGACACCGTGGGTATCTCCGCCGACGAAACGACGACGCCGGCCGTGATCGCAGACGTCGCCGCAGCCTTCGGTGCCGCCTCCGTGGAAGCGGCGGACGGCTTCGACCTGCCGGCGGGGCTGCTGCGCACCTCAGAGTTCATGACGCACCCGGTGTTCTCTTCCTACCGCTCCGAAACCCAGATGCTGCGTTACCTGCGCCGCCTCTCGGACCGCGACCTGGCCCTGGACCGCACCATGATTCCGCTGGGCTCCTGCACCATGAAGCTCAACGCCACCGCGGAAATGCAGGCCATGACGTGGCCGGAGTTCGCCTCCATCCACCCGTTCGCTCCGGACTCCCAGACCGAGGGCTGGCGCGAACTGATCGCGGACCTGGAAGAGAAGCTCGCGGTCATCACCGGGTATGACACGGTTTCCATCCAGCCCAACGCCGGCTCGCAGGGCGAACTGGCCGGACTGCTTGCCATCCGCGGCTACCACCACTCCCGCGGCGACGAACAGCGCACCGTCTGCCTCATCCCCGCCTCGGCACACGGCACCAACGCCGCCTCCGCCGTGCTGGCCGGCATGAAGGTGGTGGTGGTGGCCACGGCCGACGACGGCGCCATCGACCACGCGGACCTGCGCGCCAAGATCGATGCGAACCGCGAAAACCTCGCCGCCATCATGATCACCTACCCCTCCACCCACGGCGTGTTCGACGACGACGTCCGCGACGTCTGCGAAGCGGTCCACGAGGCCGGCGGCCAGGTCTACATTGACGGCGCCAACCTCAACGCGCTGGTCGGCCTGGCACAGCCGGGCGAGTTCGGCGGCGACGTGTCCCACCTGAACCTGCACAAGACCTTCTGCATCCCGCACGGCGGCGGCGGCCCCGGCGTCGGCCCCGTGGCAGCCAAGGCGCACCTCGCGCCCTTCATGCCCGGCGACGCCGCCACCTGGACCGGCGGCGAGGACATTCCCGTCTCCGCGTCCCGCTTCGGTTCCGCCGGCGTGCTGCCCATCTCCTGGGCGTACGTCAGCCTGATGGGCGGCGAAGGACTGACCAGCGCCACCAAGCACGCCCTGCTCGCGGCGAACTACGTGGCCGCCCGGCTGAACGAGTACTACCCCGTGCTCTACACGGGCAAGGGCGGACTCGTGGCGCACGAGTGCATCCTGGACCTGCGTGAACTGACCGCCAAAACCGGCGTGACCGCCGAGGACGTGGCCAAGCGCCTGGTGGACTACGGCTTCCATGCCCCCACGCTGTCCTTCCCGGTGGCCGGCACCCTGATGGTGGAACCCACCGAGTCCGAGGACCTGGGCGAGATGGACCGCTTCATCGATGCGATGATCGCCATCCGCGCCGAGATCGACCAGGTGGCGGCCGGGGACTTCACCCTCGAGGGCAGCCCGCTGCGCAATGCCCCGCACACCGCCGTCGTCGTTGCAGCCAACGAATGGGACCGCGCCTACCCGCGCGAACAGGCCGCTTTCCCGCTGCGCAGCCTGCGCATGGACAAGTACTTCCCGCCGGTAGGCCGGATTGACGGCGCCGCAGGGGACCGGAACCTGATCTGCTCCTGCCCGCCCATCGAAGACTTCGAAAACTAGAAGGAACATTCCATGACTGAGAAGTACACGGCGCTCTACGAGGCGCACAAACAGCTGGGCGCTTCCTTCACCGACTTCGGCGGCTGGCAGATGCCCCTCAAATACAGCTCCGAATTGGCCGAACATAAGGCAGTGCGCAGCGCAGCCGGGCTGTTCGACCTCTCCCACATGGGTGAAGTGGAGGTGTCCGGGCCCGACGCCGGGGCGTTCCTGGACTACGCCCTGGTCGGCAAACTCTCCGCAGTGAAGGTGGGACGCGCCAAGTATTCGCTGATCACCAACAATGACGGCGGGATCATCGATGACCTGATCAGCTACCGGCTCGCGGACGATTCCTACCTGGTGGTCCCCAACGCGGGCAACGCCGACACCGTCGCCGCCGAACTGGCGTCCCGCGCCGAGGGCTTCGACGTCGCGGTGAACAATGTCTCGGCGGAAACCTCACTGGTTGCCGTGCAGGGCCCCGTTGCCGAAGCCATCCTGCTGGACCTGGTCCCCGCCGAACAGGCTGAGACCGTTACCGGGATGAAGTACTACGCCGCGGCTACGGTGGGCATCCGGGCGGGGGAGCGGACCTTGGACCTGCTCGTGGCCCGCACCGGGTACACCGGCGAAGACGGGTTCGAGATCTACGTCCCCAACGACGACGCCGCGGACCTCTGGTCTGCGCTGCTGGCTGCCGGTGAGGGCCGGGGGCTGATTCCGGCGGGCCTGGCCTGCCGCGATTCGCTCCGCCTGGAAGCCGGGATGCCGCTCTACGGCAACGAACTCACGCTGGACACGGACCCGTACGCCGCTGGCCTGGGACCCGTCGTCGCCCTCTCCAAGGAGGGGAACTTTGTGGGCCGTTCCGCGCTCGAAACCCGTAAGGCCGCCGGACCTGCCCGCCGCCTCGTGGGTCTCAAGGGCTCCGGCCGGCGTTCGGCGCGCAGCCACTACCCGGTTCTCAGCAGTGACGGCGAAACGGTTATCGGTGAAGTCACCTCCGGCGCTCCCAGCCCGACCCTCGGCTTCCCTATCGCCCTCGCCTATGTGGATGAGGCCTACACACAACCCGGCACGGAACTTAACGTCGACCTCCGTGGCAAACCCGAATCCTTCACGGTTGTCGAGCTTCCTTTCTATAAGCGCAGCAAGCAGTAGCGCCAAAGACAAAAGATTCTTGTGACGGCGGCGCGAGCTGCCGTCGTGAGGCAACGTAGCGCGAGCGACCGGCAGTAGTGGGACGTGAGTGCGTGCAAGGCGAGTCCAACGAGTCGGACGCGGGGCATTCTGTGTAGCCCGCATCGCCGAGCGAGGAACGAGCGAGGTGTCTAAGGGGCGGCGAATGCCGCCCCGCGGGCACTCGGAACCTAGACTTTGAACCAGACACGATCAACTTTTCGAGAGGCCCAAGATGAGCAAAGTAAACGCAGGACTCCGTTATTCCGCCGAGCACGAGTGGGTCGACTCCTCGAGCCCCGTCCGCGTCGGCATTTCAGCCGTCGCCGCAGACGCCCTCGGCGATGTCGTTTATGTTGACCTTCCCGCCGTCGGCGACACGGTGACCGCCGGCGAAACCTGCGGCGAGGTTGAGTCCACGAAGTCCGTCTCGGACCTCTACGCTCCGGTTTCCGGTGAAATCGTGGAGATCAACCAGGAGGCCATCGACAATCCGGCCCTGCTGAACGAGGACCCGTACGGCGCCGGCTGGCTGTTTACCGTGAACGCCACGAGTGAAGGCGCACTGCTAAGCGCCGAGGAATACGCGGAGAAGAACGGCGGCGACCTGTGAGCGATTACCTCAATGACTCCCTCGCGGTAGTTGACCCCGAGGTCGCAGCGCAGATCGACAACGAGCTCCGCCGGCAGCAGCAGGGCCTGGAGATGATCGCCTCCGAGAACCACACTGCCGTTTCCGTCATGGAAGCCCAGGGGTCGGTGCTGACCAACAAGTACGCCGAAGGCTACCCGGGACGGCGCTACTACGGCGGCTGCGAATTCGTGGACGTCATTGAGCAGTTGGCCATCGACCGCGCCAAGTCCCTCTTCGGTGCGGGCTTCGCCAACGTGCAGCCGCACTCCGGCGCGCAGGCCAATGCCTCCGTCATGCACGCCCTGATCCGGCCCGGAGACACCATCCTGGGCCTGTCCCTGGCGCACGGCGGGCACCTGACCCACGGCATGAAGATCAACTTCTCCGGCCGGCTCTACAACGTGGTGCCCTACAACGTGTCCGAAGAGGACCACCGCGTGGACATGGCCGAGGTGGAGGCCCTTGCCAAGGAACACCAGCCCAAGCTGATCGTCGCCGGCTGGTCCGCCTACGCCCGCCAGCTGGACTTCGCCGAATTCCGCCGCATCGCGGACGAGGTGGGTGCTTTCCTGATGGTGGACATGGCCCACTTCGCCGGTCTGGTGGCCGCGGGACTGCACCCCAGCCCCGTGCCCCACGCCCACGTGGTCACCACCACCACGCACAAGACCCTTGCCGGTCCCCGCGGCGGCATCATCCTGTCCAACGACGCCGACATTGCCAAGAAGATCAACTCTGCAGTGTTCCCGGGTCAGCAGGGCGGTCCGCTGGAACACGTGATTGCCGGCAAGGCGACCGCTTTCAAGATTGCAGCCACCCCCGAGTTCAAAGAGCGGCAGGAGCGCACGCTCGCCGGCGCCCGGATCCTTGCCGAACGCCTGCTGGCCGACGACGTCGCTGCCGCCGGCATCTCCGTGGTCTCCGGCGGAACGGACGTGCACCTGGTGCTCGTGGACCTGCGCAACGCGGCCCTCAACGGCCAGGAAGCCGAAGACCGGCTCGCCCAGATCGACATCACCGTGAACCGCAACGCCGTACCGTTCGATCCGCGGCCGCCCATGGTGACCTCGGGCCTGCGGATCGGCACCCCCGCCCTGGCCACCCGCGGCTTCGGTGAAGACGCATTCCGGGAAGTCGCGGACATTATTGCCAAGGCTCTCATCGCCGGTGAGGACACCGATCTGGCACCGCTGCGCGAACGCGTTACCGCTCTCGCGCAGGCCCATCCGCTGTACCCGGAGGTGGCGGATCTCGCCGCTGCCCCCGCTGCGGCAAACCGTTAGGAAGCACTACCTTGGCTGTCGGCGTTTTTGACCTGTTTACCGTGGGCATCGGCCCATCGAGCTCCCACACGGTGGGCCCGATGCGTGCCGCTGCCGTGTTCGCGGCGGAGCTGGTCGACGCCGGCAGCCTGGCCGACGTCGCCGGCCTGAGGGTGGATTTGTACGGCTCCCTCGCGGCGACCGGCCGGGGCCACGGCACCATGACTGCAGTGCTGCTGGGGCTGGAGGGCTTCGCCCCCGAACTCATCCTGCCCGAACAGGTGGAGCAGCGGCTGGCCGACATTGAGGCGACCCGGAAACTGCAGCTGTGCGCGCAGGTTCCCGGTGCAGTGGCCTGCCCGCTGGAATACGGCGAGGCGGACATCGTGCTGCACCCGCTGACGGTCCTGCCGCGGCACACCAACGGCATGAAATTCGCCGCCCTGGCCGCCGACGGTTCCGCACTGCACGAGGCCACTTTCTTCTCCGTGGGCGGCGGCTTCATCGTCCGCGAGGGTGAAGAGCGGGCGGATGCCCTGGAACTCGAGGCCAGCAAATCCGACCTGCCGTACCCCTTCCGCACCGCCGTCGGACTGCTGCAGCACTGCACCGGCACCGGACTGAGCATCAGCGAAGTGATGCTGGCCAACGAAAAGGTCTCCCGTACCGAAGCGGAGATCCGCTCCGGCCTGCTGCACATCCGCGACGTGATGGAGGAGTGCAAGGACTCCGCCATCCGCCGCACCGGCCTGCTGCCCGGCGGGCTGAAGGTCCGCCGTCGGGCGCCGGCCTGGCACACCCGGCTGCGTGCCGAGGATCCAAACCGGGACCCGAAATTCTGGCAGGAATGGGTGAACCTGGTGGCGCTGGCCGTGAACGAGGAAAACGCGTCCGGTGGACGGGTGGTCACCGCGCCCACCAACGGTGCGGCGGGCATCATCCCCGCAGTGATGTTCTACGCCACCCACTACGGCCCCGGCATGGAGAACGCCACTCCCGAGCAGCGCGACGACGTCGTGGTCCGCTTCCTGCTCGCCGCCGCTGCCGTGGGGGTGCTCTACAAGGAGCAGGCCTCCATTTCCGGCGCCGAGGTGGGCTGCCAGGGTGAGGTGGGATCGGCGTCGTCCATGGCCGCTGCCGGGTTGGCCGAAATCCTGGGTGGCACCCCGGAACAGGTGGAAAACGCCGCTGAAATCGCCATGGAACACAACCTCGGCCTGACCTGCGATCCGATCGGGGGGCTGGTGCAGGTGCCCTGCATCGAGCGGAACGCCATCGGTGCCGCGAAGGCTGTCAACGCCGCGAAAATGGCGCTTTGGGGCGACGGCGAACACCGGGTCTCGCTGGATGAGGTCATTGTGACCATGCGGGAAACCGGCCGCGACATGAGCTCGAAGTACAAGGAAACCGCACTCGGCGGACTGGCCGTCAATGTGGTGGAGTGCTGACGCCCCGTCTCACGTACAGCAAGTGATTTGTGCAATACCACTGGCTTAAGCAAGGCTATGTTGTCGCATTCGACAGCACGCTTACTTGAAACAGGGGTTCGAACCAATGAACGCAGCACGGGCAGTTTCCATGGCACCGGCATCGGAGGACGTGGGGTTGCTCGGCACCATTGACGCCGCCGTCAACTCCTTTTTCGAACCGATTACAGCTGTGTTCTCCGGGATCGTGTTCTTCCCGATCACCATCGGCGACTTCAGCTTCCCCGCAGTCGTTGCCTGGCTGATCATCGCCGGCATCGTCTTTACGTTCTACTTCGGCTTCATCCAGTTCCGCGGACTGAAGGTGGCCATCCAGGTGGTCCGCGGCAAATTCTCCTCAAAGGATGATCCGGGCGAGGTCCCGCACTTCCAGGCCCTCACCTCCGCTCTCTCGGGCACCGTCGGCCTGGGCAACATTGCCGGCGTCGGTGCGGCCATGGCCCTGGGCGGCCCCGGCGCGACCTTCTGGATGATCCTCGCCGGACTGCTCGGCATGGCCTCGAAGTTCGCGGAATGCACGCTCGGCGTGAAGTACCGCGAAGTCCACGAAGACGGCTCCATCAGCGGCGGTCCGTTCAAGTACCTGCCGGTGGCCTTCCGGCGCCTGGGCCATTGGCCCGCGAAGATCCTCACCGGAATCTTTGCGGTAGCGATCCTGATCTTCGGCATTGCCGGCGGCAACATGTTCCAGGCCAACCAGACCTTCGCGCAGATCCAGAACGTCACCGGCGGCGAGGACGGCATCCTCGGCAGTGCGGGAGCGGCCCTGATCTTCGGCCTGGTCCTGGCAGTCCTGGTGGCCGTGGTGATCCTCGGCGGCATCAAGTCGATCGGCGCCACCACCTCCAAGCTGGTGCCCGCCATGGCCGGCGTCTACATCGTGGCCTGCCTGTTCGTCATCATCGTCAACTTCGAGAACGTACCGGCAGCCTTCGGCGCCATCATCGAGGGCGCCTTCCGTCCCGAGGGCTTCGCCGGCGGCATCATCGGCGTGATGATCGTCGGCTTCCAGCGGGCGTCCTTCTCGAATGAGGCGGGCGTTGGCTCCGCAGCCATCGCGCACTCCGCGGTCAAGACCCGCCGGCCGGTCAGCGAAGGCTTCGTGGCGCTCTTCGAACCGCTGGTGGACACCGTGCTCATCTGCACCATGACGGCCTTGGCCATCATCATGGCCTCCACCCCCAGCCTGCAGGCAGGGATCGACCAGGTCCAGGCCGGAGGCGACGCGCCCGACGGCGTCATCCTCACCTCCGACGCCTTCGCCACCGTCCTGCCGTGGTTCCCGATCGTGCTGTCCATTGCCGTGGCGCTCTTCGCCTACTCCACCCTGATCACCTGGTCCTACTACGGCCTGAAGTCCTGGGAATACCTCTTCGGCCGCGGTAAGCGCCGGGAAATCACCTACAAGGTCATCTTCCTGCTCTTCACCGTGGCCGGCTGCGTCCTGTCCTTCAGCCAGGTCATCAGCTTCGCTGACGCCGCCCTCTTTGTCTGCGCGTTCGTGAACCTGCTCGGCGTGTACCTGCTGCTGCCCGTGATCAAGAAGGAAATGAAGCAGTACCTGGCAGACCGCAAGAGCGGAAAGCTGGAGATGCTGGGCATTGACGACGACGACATCGAGGCCGCCGCCGCCACTGCCTAACCCGCGCGTCGGGCACGTTCCCTTGCCGCCAAACTCCTCCGCCGCTTCCGGGTATCGCCCGGAAGCGGCGGGGGAGTTTTTGGTTGAGCCCGTGCCGCGAAGGGTGGTAGACCGTAAGGGAAAACTACGGACAGGGATGGGAATGCCTAAGACCGGCAAGAACGACCACGCAGTGAAGAGCGAACTGCCTTCGACCCTGCAGCGCTCGGATTCCAAGGCCCAGGACACCTTCGCCAAGACCTACGATTCAGCGGTGGAGGAATACGGCGACGGGGAGCGGGCCGCCCGGACGGCGTACGCCTCCCTTAAGCACACCCACGAAAAAGTGGGCGACCACTGGGAGTAAAAGGAGCGGAAGGGACCCTCCGATGCCCGGGCCGCCGAAGGGCGCACTTCGGCCAAGGACACGGCCGGGGGAGTGGACGCCAACGCGTCCAAAGACCACTTGTACGACCTAGCGTCCCGGCTGGACATTCCCGGCCGCTCGAAGATGACCAAGGACGAGCTGGTGGAGGCGCTGCAGAAGGCCAGCGAGAAGCAGACCCGGAAGGCCCGGGAAAGTTAGCGAGGGGGCCCTAGCCGCGGCCGCCGAAAGGCATCCCGGCCGCGGTGACCAACAGCGAGCGGACATTGGCCGACGCCGGGGCGGAGGCCATAAACAGCACGGCGGCAGCGGCCTCCTCCGCAGGGAACGAGGGTTCCTCAGCCCGGGTGCCGTTGGCCTGCAGCGCGCCCTGCCCGCCGCTGATCCCCGCAAGCAGGTCGGTGGCGGCGTTGCCGATGTCGATCTGCCCGCAGGTGATGCCGAAGGGGCGCCCGTCCAGGTCTATGGCTTTGGTCAGGCCGGTGACCGCGTGCTTCGTCGCGGTATACGCCGCCGAAAGCGGACGGGGCGTGTGCGCCGAAACCGAGCCGTTGTTAATGATCCGGCCGCCCTGCGGGGACTGGGCCTTCATATGCCGCACGGCCGCAGCGGTACACAGCATGGTGCCGGTGACGTTGACCGCGAGGGTCCGGTTCCAGTCCTCGATGCTCAGCTCGTCAATGCTGCCTGTGGGGCCGAACGTCCCGGCATTGTTGAACAACACGTCCACCCGCCCGAATGCGCCGACGGCCGCGGCGAAAAGCCGCTCGACGTCGTCGGGCACCGTAATGTCCGCGGGCACCACGAGTGCCGCTTCGAATCCGGCGGCGGTTTCCTGCAGCTCCGCCTCCCGGCGTCCGGCCAGCACCACCTGGAAGCCGGCGGACAGGAAAGCCCGGGCCGTGGCACGGCCGATCCCCGAACCTGCCCCGGTAATAACCGCGGTCCGGGGCGGAAGTGTTTCGGTCGAACGGGTCTGGTTGTCCATCATTGCATTGTGCCTTGCCCTTCCTCCGGGCGGCACCGGTTCCGGAACGGAACTGCCGCATCGTGTGCCCAGGCCTACTGATTCTCCCAAGGGGCTGGCGGGCCGTCCGCCGCCGCCATACGATACCAAGCACAGTCTCGTGTTCCTGGCAGGGCAGTACCCTTCGGCGGATCGGGAAAGTTCCATGTCGACAGTGAAATACACCGCGGAACCGGACGGAACTTTTGTAGCACCCCGGGTGGTGCCGGTGTCCAGGGGGCGGATCGTCGTCAACTGGATCACCTCCACCGACCACAAAACCATCGGGTTTATGTACCTGATCGCGTCCTTCGTCTTCTTCTCGCTGGCCGGTGTGATGGCACTGCTCATCCGTGCCGAACTCTTTGAGCCGGGAATGCAGATCCTGCAGACACGGGAGCAGTACAACCAGCTCTTCACCATGCACGGCACCGCCATGCTGCTGATGTTCGCCACCCCGCTTTTCGCCGGCTTCGCGAACGTGATCATGCCGCTGCAGATCGGGGCGCCCGATGTCGCGTTCCCGCGCCTGAACGCCCTCGCGTTCTGGTTCTTCCTGTTTGGCTCGCTGATTGCACTGTCCGGGTTCATCACCCCGCAGGGCACCGCGTCCTTCGGCTGGACCGCCTATACGCCGCTGTCCAACGTTGCGTTCAGCCCCGGCCTCGGCGGTGACCTGTGGGTCTTCGGCCTGGCGTTATCCGGCTTCGGCACCATCCTGGGTTCGGTCAACTTTGTCACCACCATCATCTGCCTGCGGGCTCCGGGCATGACCATGTGGCGCATGCCGATCTTCACCTGGAACACCCTGGTTACGGCGATCCTGGTGCTGATGGCGTTCCCGCCCCTGGCCGCAGCACTGTTCGCCCTGGGCGCGGACCGGCGCTTCGGTGCGGACATCTTCAACCCGGAACGCGGCGGCTCCATCCTGTGGCAGCACCTGTTCTGGTTCTTCGGCCATCCCGAGGTCTACATCATCGCCCTGCCGTTCTTCGGCATCGTGTCCGAAATCTTCCCGGTCTTCAGTCGAAAATCCATTTTCGGCTACAAGGGCCTGGTGTTTGCCACGATTGCCATCGCCGCCCTGTCGATGACGGTCTGGGCGCACCACATGTACGTGACCGGCGCCGTTATGCTGCCGTTCTTCTCCTTCATGACCATGCTGATCGCGGTGCCCACCGGGGTGAAGTTCTTCAACTGGATCGGCACCCTGTGGCGGGGGTCCATAACGTTCGAGACCCCCATGCTCTGGAGCATCGGCTTCCTGATCACGTTCCTCTTCGGCGGCCTGACCGGCATCATCCTGTCCTCTCCGCCGCTGGACTTCCATGTTTCGGACACGTACTTCGTGGTGGCGCACTTCCACTACGTGGTGTTCGGGACCGTGGTCTTCGCAATGTTTGCCGGATTTTATTTCTGGTGGCCCAAATTCACTGGGAAGATGCTGAACGAACGACTCGGCAAAATCCACTTCTGGCTGCTTTTCCTGGGTTTCCACACCACGTTCCTGATCCAGCATTGGCTGGGTGTGCTGGGGATGCCCCGGCGGTACGCCGACTACCTGGTGGAGGACAACTTCACCGGAATGAACCAGCTCTCCACCATCGGTTCGGGCATCCTGGCGCTGTCCATGATTCCCTTCTTCTGGAATGTCTACGCCACCTGGCGGCACGGCAAGAAGGTCGAGGTGGATGATCCGTGGGGCTTCGGCGGATCGCTCGAGTGGGCCACTTCCTGCCCGCCGCCGCGGCACAACTTCACCTCGCTGCCGAAGATCCGCTCGGAACGGCCCGCGCTGGACCTCCACCATCCCGAGCTGATGGCGCGCGCGAACTCCGACACGAATTCGCCGGCGGAAAAACTGTTCGGTGCTGCGGATATGGGCAGCGAGCAGCCGCGTAATCCCGATCCGCGGCAATAAGTAACCACTGCGGCCGCCGCCGCGGTTTCCGGCCTTTACCGGCTGGGAACCGCGGCGGCGATTGTGTTTACGGCCCTTCGGTTTGGCTGAGCCGATTTTGTTCCGGGTGGTCGCCAACCGTTGACCCTGCCAAGGGGCGGGCCTAGGGTCAACGCATCATCACCGTGGATGTGGAAACAAAAACAAAGGAGTTTTTGTGACGATTGCTGCTGCGTTCCAACAGCCCCTCGACCCGATTGCCGGTTCCCTGCCCCTGTCCGCCATCCTGGCCGCCCTGCCGCTGCTGATTCTGTTTGTCCTGCTGGGCGTGTTCCGGCTGAAGGCTTACCAGGCGGCACTGATCAGCCTGGCACTGTCCATCATCCTTGCCATCGTGGGCTGGAGGATGCCGGTGGGTCAGGTTCTTTCAGCCACGGGGCTTGGCGCCTTCTACGCCATCTTCCCCATCCTCTGGATCCTGATCAACGCCCTGTGGATCTACAAGCTGACCGTGGCAACGCCGTGGTTTGAGGTCCTGGGACGCACCATCCGCTCCATTTCCGACGATCTGCGTATCCTGTCCATCCTGATTGCCTTCTGCTTCGGCGCCCTGCTGGAATCCCTGGCCGGCTTCGGAGCGCCGGTAGCCATCGCGGCTGCCATGCTGATGGCCGCAGGCATGAAGCCGCTGAAATCCGCCATGGTCGCCCTGCTGGCGAACACGGCTCCGGTGGCCTTCGGCGCCATGGCGGCACCGATCATCGCGCTGAACGGCGTCACGGGCATCCCGCTGCAGGAGCTGTCCTCCATGACCGGACGGCAGACGCCCTTCATTGCGCTGGTGGTTCCGCTGATCCTGGTCTTCCTGGTGGACGGGAAACGCGGTCTGCGGCAGACCTGGCCGGTGGCGCTCGTCGCCGGAGCGGCCTTCGGACTGGCACAGTTCGCGGCCTCCAACTTCTTCATCGTGGAACTGACCGACGTCGTTGCCGCCGTCGTGACGGTAGTGGCCGTACTCCTGATGCTCCGAGTCTGGCAGCCGTCCGAGATCATCGGCATGACCGGTGAAACCCGCGAGGCCGAGAAGGCAGGGGAAACCGCGTCGGTTTCCGAGACGGAATCCGTTGGAACGGACACCCTCACCGGATCGGGCCGCGGGTCCGCACCCGGGTCCGCACCCGGGGCCGGATCCGGAACCGGCGCCGGAGCCACTGCCGGGGGAGCAACCGCCGTGGGTGCGGGAGTCGACGGCGGCCGGGTAGGAGACGGCGGGGAGGGAGACCGGGCCGCCAGCGGCACCACCTCCTCCACCGGCAGGCCGTCCGGGCACGACGTCTGGATGGCCATCGCACCTTATCTGGTGATCATCGTGGTGTTCTCCATTGCCCAGATTCCCGTGGTCAAGACGTGGCTGATGAGCATCGGCAGCACCACGTTCCTGTGGCCGGGACTCGACGTCACCGGAAACAACGGCGAACCGGTGGCTGCCCAGACCCTGCGTTTTGACCACATCCGGGCTACCGGCACCCTGCTGCTTTTCTCCGGCATCATCACCATGGTGCTGTACCGGATCGCGGCGGGCCGCGGCCTACGCGTCTACGGAGAAACCCTGAAGCAGCTGCGCTGGACCATCCTGACCGTCTGCGCCGTGCTGGCCCTGTCCTTCGTGATGAACCTGTCCGGCCAGACCACCACCCTCGGGGTCGCCCTGGCCTCCGCGGGAAGCTTCTTCGCACTGCTTTCCCCGCTGCTGGGCTGGATCGGCGTGGCCCTTACCGGCTCCGACACCTCCTCGAACTCCCTGTTCGGCGCCCTGCAGGTAGCCGCTGCCAACGAAACCGGGCTGTCGCCCACGCTCATGGCCGCAGCCAACTCCTCCGCAGGCGTTATGGGCAAGATGCTTTCGCTGCAGAACCTGGCCATCGCCTCGGCCGCAGTGGGCCTGGAAGGGGCGGAAGGAACACTGCTGCGCAAACTCATCGGCTGGAGCCTTGGCCTGCTGGCGTTCATCACCGTGCTGATCTGGCTGCAGTCCACCTCGATTCTTGGCTGGATGGTCCCCTGATCCCTGCCCGAACCACCTCACCGAATTACAAGAACTACAAGGAGAAATCCCGTGAGCACGCACTCCCTCAACCCGGTTCCCGCTAACGCTGCCGGTTCCGGCAGCACCGTCCTAAGCGGTTTCCCCTCCGTCTCCTTCCTGGAAGCGGACCGGCAGCGGGTGAGCACGGACAGGTCCGGCTTCGTTCCGGAATCGCTGCCGGACGGCGTGGTGTTCGCCCGCACCGCGGACGACGTCGTCGCCACCCTCCAGTTGGCCACTCAACACCGCATACCCGTGGTTCCGCGGGGAGCCGGCACCGGGCTGGCCGCGGCGTCGTCCTCCCGTGCCGGCGAACTGGTGCTCGATGTTTCGGGCATGAACCGGATCCTGCGCATCGACCCCGTGGAGCAGCTGGCCGTGGTGGAGCCCGGAGTCCTCAACGCGGACCTCAATGCGGCCGCCGCGGAATACGGGCTCTTCTATGCACCGGATCCGGCGAGCACCGCCATCTGCAGCATCGGCGGCAACATTGCCACGAACGCAGGTGGCATGCGCTGCGCCAAGTACGGCGTCACCCGGGAATCGGTGCTGGCCCTGCGCGTGATCCTGGCGGACGGACGGGAACTGCGGACCGGCCGCGAAACCATCAAGGGTGTCAGCGGCTATGACCTCAACGCCCTGATGATCGGTTCGGAGGGGACCCTGGGTGTGGTGGTCGAAGCCACGCTGCGGCTGCGCCCGCTACCGGTGCATACCGCCACAGTGGCTGCATTCTTCCCGGATGTCACCGCCGCTGCCCAGGCCGCGTCCGCCGTCGTAGCCGCCCGGATCCAGCCGTCCGTGATGGAGCTGATGGACGGACAAACGCTGGAGGCGGTGGATATGGCCATGGGAACGGATTACCGCTCAAAGGGCGGAGCGTTCCTGCTGGTGCAGACGGACGGGTACGGTGCGTTCCTTGAGCAGGACGTGGTGATGGACGTCCTGACGACGCTGGGCAGCTGCGAAAGGGCCGTCGACGACGAGCACGCCGCCGCGCTGATCACTGCGCGCCGGGAAGCTATCCCCTCACTGGAGAAGCTGGGCCGGGTGTCGATCGGCGATATCGGCGTTCCCCGGGGACGGTTGGCGGAGGTGGTGACTGGGCTCGAAGAAATCTCCGCGCGCACCGGGGTCCGCATCTTCACCATCGCGCATGCCTCGGACGGGAACCTGCATCCCATGATCGTGCTGGATCCGGAGGATTCGGTGACCACCGGTCCGGCGAAAGCGGCCCTGGGGGAGATGTTCCACCTTGCCCACCGGCTGGGCGGCACCCTCACCGGCGAACACGGCATCGGGCTGCTCAAGCGGGACTGGCTGGAGGAGGAGCTGGGCGGGGTATCCCTGGAGGTCATGCACACCATCCGCACCGCCCTGGACCCGCTGGGTATCCTCAACCCGGGCAAGGCGCTCTAGGCCGGGTTGGCCCCCGCGGCCGGGGGTCGGCGCAACAGTGCCCCGGGAGCGGCGCGGTACCGCGGTTTCGGTGGTGCATGCCCCGGGCGGGGCCTACCCTGTGCAGTCCACCAGCTGTTTATCCCCATGAGGAGAGGCCATGCGCCGACTGCCCCTAGTTACTGTTGCCGACAAACTGGAAAACGCGGGCTGGCTGGACCCTGCAGCCGGATGGGTGGCGAGGACCGTGAAGTCGGTGCTGCCCTGGCCTGCCGTGCGGGACGTCCTGCACGGCGTCCCCTTGGGACATCCCCTGCACCCCCTGATGATCGTGGTGCCGCTGGGAGCCTGGGTTTCCGCTGCCGTGCTGGACGTGCTGCCCGGTAACGAGCGGGCCGTCCGGACCCTGATAGGCGTGGGGGTAGCAGCGGCTGGTCCCACGGCGCTCGCAGGTGTCACGGACTTCTCCCAGCTGGATACCGAACAGCAGCGCACCGGAATTGTGCACCAGGCCGCCAACGCACTCGCCGTCGGCCTCTATTCCGCCTCCTGGGTGGTGCGGGGACGGGGCCGGACGGGACTGGGCCGGGTCCTGGCCTTCACCGGCCTTGCGGTCACCGGTGCCGGCGGCTTCCTGGGCGGACACCTGTCCTACCGCCAGGGTGCCGGAGTCAACCGCAATGAGGACTTCGCGGAGAAGGTGCCGGCAGGCTGGCACTCGCTGGGGCCTGCGGCTTCGTTCGCTTCCGGGGTTCCGCAGCCGGCCCGGCTCGGATCGGTCAACCTCATGGTGCTTAAACGGACCGACGGCGCCGCGGACGGTGCGGTTTCCGTCCTGGCGGGCACGTGCAGCCATCTCGGCGGACCCCTGCACGAGGGTGAGCTCCGCCAAGTGAAAAACGAGCTGTGCATTGTTTGTCCCTGGCACGGCAGCACGTTCTCCGTGCAGTCGGGCGAAGTGGTGCACGGACCGGCTACCTCCCCGCAGCCGGCTTTTTCCACCCGGATCCGGGACGGCCTGCTGGAAGTGAGCGTTAAGCCTTAAACCTGTCCGCTGCACTACGCAAGGAGCCTGCAATGCGCACAACTTCACTGGGAACCAATGGTCCAGAGGTCGGCGTCATCGGCCTGGGCTGCATGGGCATGAGCTACGCCTACGACATGAAGGCGGAACGTGACGACGAAACCTCCATCTCGGTAATTCGCGGAGCGATCGAACTCGGGACCACCCTGATTGACACCGCCGACGTGTACGGCCCCTACACCAATGAGGAACTCGTGGGCCGGGCGTTGAAGGACGGCTACCGGGAGCGGGTGGCGCTGTCTACCAAGGTAGGGCTGGAGGTCAGCAACGAGGCCCCGGCCGCCGGAACCATGCCCGGGCTGAAGAAGGACGGCCGCCCCGAGCACATCCGCGCATCCATCGATGCGAGCCTGCGCCGGCTCGGCACCGATCACGTGGACTTATACATCCTGCACCGGGTGGATCCGCAGGTGCCGCTGGAGGAATCCTGGGGCGCCATGGCCCAGGTGGTCCGTGACGGCAAGGCCCGGGCCATCGGCCTGTCCGAGGCCAGCGTGGAACAGATCCGGCTGGCGCAGACGGTGCATCCGGTGACCGCCGTGCAGTCCGAACTCTCGCTCTGGACCCGGGACCGGCTGGCCGACGTCGTGCCCTACTGCGAGGAACAGGGTATGGCGTTCCTGCCCTTCTCGCCGCTGGGCCGCGGTTTCCTCACCGGCCGCTTCACCTCCTTCGACGACCTGCCCGCTGATGACATGCGCCGCAGGCTTCCGCGCTTCCAGCAGGAGAACATCAAGGCAAACCTCGCCATTGTGCAACGGGTGCACGACGTCGCGGCACGGGTGGGGGCGACGCCCGCCCAGGTGGCGCTGGCGTGGACGGTGGCCCAGGGCCGGCGGGTAATTCCGATTCCCGGCACCAAGACCCCCAAATACCTGCGCGAAAACGTGGGTGCCGGGGACCTGGTGCTCAGTGGCGAGGACCTGGCATTGCTCAATGACGCACCGCAGCCGGAGGGCGCCCGGTACTGACCCGCCGGATCGCGTCAGGCCCCGCCCACTGCCGCCAGGTCCGCGCGGACCTGCTCGGGTATTGACGCCTTCCGGAATCGTTTGCACCGAGTGCAATGATGCACGTAGTGTAGAAACGTGCTGACCACCCTCCCGGTTGAAGACCGCCGCAAAGCGCTGAAAAGCCGCCACCGGCAGGACATTGTGGCTGCCGCGGCCGCGCTGATGGACGAGCGCCAGGCCACGGATTTCACCGTGGACGAGTTGGCGCAGCGCGCAGACGTTTCCCGCCGCACGGTGTTCAACCACTTTGCCTCCATCAACGACATTGTCTCGGAGGTCTGCAGCGATGTACTCAGCGCCGCCGTCGCCAGCCTGACCGCCGTCCCGGCGTCCGACGGCCCGGCCGTGCTGGATGAAATTGCCGAGGCCTTCCGCAACGCGGACCTGGTGGCGCCCATGGCCTACCTGAACCGCGTGCTCGGCGACGGCGGGCCGGCAGTGACGGCACATCCCATGGCCCTGCGGGCCTTCACCGAACTCAGCGAACGGCTGTCAGCCGTGATGCTCAGCCGCCACCCCGAGGCCGACAAACTCAGCGTGCACCTTCTGGTGGGCGCCCTGACCAGCGGGCTTGGGGTGCTCTACCACCACTGGCATTGCGCCACCGGCGCCGTCGACACCCCGCAGTCCCGGCGTAGCTGGGCGCGGATGCTGGACCAGCTCCTTGAAACCGTCCGTACCGGCCATGCCGCCGGACCGGCCGGCCAAGCCGGCCAACCCTGCCCTAGTTCCGTAGTTTCCTCCAACCATCCCTCTAAAGGACAGACTCTCAATGGCTGAATTCCTCTACCGCCTCGGAGCAGCGGCAGCCCGCCGTGCGCGCACCGTGCTGGCGGCGTGGTTCGCAGTGCTCGTGGTGGCCGGCGTGGCCTTCACGCTCTTCAGCGGTACCCTCACCACCGCGTTCTCCATTCCCAACACGCCCACCACCCAGGTCACCGAACGCCTGCAGGAAAAGCTTCCGCAGGCATCGGGCGGCTCCGGCTCCGTGATGGTCCAGACGGAGGACGGCTCCCGCTTCACCGAGGCCCAGCAGCAGGAAATCACCGCACTGGTCAACAAGGCAGCCGAGATCGACGGCGTGGAAAACGTCATCGATCCGTTCGCCACCGAGGCGGACCGTGCCAAGCAGGGGCAGGAGCTCGAGGCAGGCCTGGCGCAGGTTGAGGCGGGCCGCGCCCAGATCGAGGACGGCCGCGCCCAGCTGGAGGCCGGGCAGGCCCAGCTCGACGCCGCACGGCAGCAGGCCGAAGCAGCCGGCACCCCCGCCGAAATGATGGCCGCACTGGACGCGCAGCAGGCCGAGCTGGATGCCAAGCGCGCGGAACTGGACGCCGGCAGCGAAGAGCTGGAAGCCGGAGCCGTGCAGGCCGAAGAGGGCGCAGCCCTGCTGGAAATGGCCAAGGAGATCCGTATGGTTTCCGAGGACGGCAGCGCCGCCATCCTGAACGTGACCTTCACGGAGTCACAGATGGAAATCCTGCAGGAAACCAAGGATGACCTGGTCGCTGCCTTTGAGGACGAACCCATTGACGGCGTAAAGGTGGATTTCTCCGCTGAAATCTCCGCCGCGGCTCCTGCACTCTTCGGCATCGGCGAAGTTGTTGGACTCGTCATCGCAGGAGTTGTCCTGTTTGTGATGCTGGGGACCCTGATCGGCGCCGGCCTGCCGCTGCTGACCGCCCTGATCGGCGTCGGCATCGGTGCCCTGGGCGCGCTGGCCTTCTCCGGCGTCGTCGAAATGGCGTCCGTGACCCCCGTGCTGGGCCTGATGCTTGGCCTGGCAGTGGGTATCGACTACGCCCTGTTCATCGTCAACCGGCACCGCCGGCAGCTCAAGACCGGCCTCACCCTGCAGGAATCCATTGCGCTGGCCAACGGCACCTCGGGCAACGCCGTGGTGTTCGCCGGTGCAACCGTCTTCATTGCACTGCTCGCCTTGAATGTCACGGGCATTCCGTTCCTGGGCCTCATGGGTACCGTGGGCGCGGCGTGTGTGGCCATCGCCGTACTGGTTGCCGTCACGCTGACCCCGGCCCTGCTGAAGCTCGTGGGCATGCGCATCCTCAGCCGCAAGGAACGCGCGGCCATCGCTCCTGCCGACGGCGCCGAGTCCAAGGAGGGCCGCCCGCAGCTCGCGGCGGCCAAGCCCATGTCCTCCGGCCGTGCAGTGGTGACGGTTATCGGCTCCATCGCCGCACTGCTGCTGCTGGCGGTGCCGTCCATGGACCTGCGGCTGAACCTGCCCGACGGTTCCGCCGAAGCGCACGACACCACCCAGTACCGGGCCTATGCGGCCGTCTCCGAGAAGTTCGGCGAGGGGCAGAACGGCCCGCTGCTGCTCGTAGCGGAGCTGCCCGGCGAGCCCAGCGAAGAAGGAGCGCTGGTGGCCCAGAACGAGATCGCCACCGCCATCTTCGACCAGGACGACGTGGCGGCAGTAGCCCCCATCGGTACCTCCGAAGACCGGAGCGTGGCTGCCTTCCAGGTCATTCCGGAAGAAGGCCCCACGAGCGAATCCACGGAGAACCTCGTGAACTCGCTGCGCGGCATGTCCCCGATTGAGGGCGAAAACGGCGACTACGAGATCGGCGTCGCCGGCTCTGCCAGCGGCAACATCGACATTTCCGAGAAGCTGGGTTCCGCCCTGCCGCTCTACCTCGGCGTAGTGGTGGGACTGTCCCTGCTGATCCTGATCCTGGTGTTCCGGTCCATCTTCGTTCCGGTGATCGCCACGCTCGGGTTCATCCTGTCCTACTTCGCCGCCCTCGGCGGCGTGGTGGCCATCTACCAGTGGGGCTGGCTGTCCGGGATCTTCGGGGTGGAAACCCCCGGCCCGATCCTGAGCTTCCTGCCGACCATCCTGGCGGGCATCCTCTTCGGCCTGGCCATGGACTACATGCTCTTCCTCGGCTCCGGCATGCGGGAGGCCTTCGTTCACGGAGCACCTGCACGCCTGGCCGTGGCCCAGGGCTTCCGCGCCGGCCGCTCGGTGGTTGCCGCGGCAGCCATCATCATGGCGTCCGTGTTCGGCGGCTTCATCTTCTCGCACAGCACGATGATCCGGCCGATCGGCTTTGCCCTGGCCTTCGGCGTCCTCGTTGACGCCTTCGTGGTGCGGATGCTGCTGATCCCGGCCCTGATGCACCTTGCCGGCGACAAGGCCTGGTGGCTGCCGAAGTGGCTGGACAAGATCCTGCCGGACGTCGACGTCGAGGGCGCTTCCCTGGAACGCCGCCATCCGCACGTCGATGAGAAGCACTCAGAGGTGGAGGAACCGGTCCGGAGCTAGTTCCGCCCGTTCCCTGGGAACAAAAAGGTGCCGCCCTTCCTTCGGGAAGGGCGGCACCTTTTTGTTCCGGGAATTGTGTTCCGGGAAGAGCGTGCCTAGACGGCGGCGGCTTCTTCGGCCGGAGCTTCCACAGACGCACGCGTGAGCAGCAGGAAGGACGCGGCGGCCAGGACCAGGAAGCCGAGCATGGCGACACCCATCGGCACGCCGGTCTCTTCGCCCCACAGGCCAACCAGCGGGGACACGAGGG
Source organism: Arthrobacter sp. zg-Y895 (assembly GCF_020731025.1). NCBI lineage: Bacteria > Bacillati > Actinomycetota > Actinomycetes > Micrococcales > Micrococcaceae > Arthrobacter > Arthrobacter sp. zg-Y895. The sequence goes on along the minus strand of NZ_JAJFZY010000003.1, from coordinate 619,302 downwards.
CTGCCAGCAGGAACTGCAGCGAGCCCAGGAAAGCGGAACCGGTGCCGGCGTGGTGCCCGGCCTCTTCGAGGGCCAGCGCTGTGGCGTTGCCGAAGATCAGGCCCAGGGAACCCTGGAAGACGGCGAACAGCACCAGGGTGGGGACCGTCGGGGTGCCGTTGGATACCGAAATGAGCATGCCGGCGGCCGCCAGGACGGCGACGGACAGGCCAATGGCGATCATCAGGCGGTACGGTGCCTTGCCCGCAAGGGCGGCAGCTACGGCACTGACGATGGTGATGGCCACGGCGTTCATGGCGAACACGAGGGAGAACCGGGTCTCGGACATGCCCAGGATGTTCTGGATGACGAACGGGGAGGCGGCGATGTACGCAAAGAGTCCGGCGAAGGAGAAGCAGAAGGTCAGCAGGTAACCGGTGTAGTTGCGGTTGCGGAGCACTTCACCCGCCACGCGGAAGGTGGTCTTGAGGCCGCCGCGGTTGCGGTCTGCCTCGGGCAGGGTTTCCTTCACGCCGAACAGTGCGCCCAGGAACATCAGCAGGACCAGGACCGCGAGGACCCAGAACACCATCCGCCAGCCGCCGGCAGCGATGATGCCGCCGCCGGCCAGCGGGCCGATCACGGGGGCAATGACGCTGATCATGGTCAGCACACCCAGCAGCTTGGCGGCTGCTGCGCCGCGGGAGGTGTCGGAGACAATGGCACGCGCCAGCACAATGCCGGCGGCGCCGCCAAGGCCCTGCAGGAAGCGGGCGGTGGCCAGGATTTCAACGTTCGGTGCAACGGCGCAGAGCACGGTCGCCAGCAAGGCAACGAAGGAGCCGATCAGCAGCGGCTTGCGGCGGCCGACGCCGTCGGAGAGCGGGCCGATGACCAGCTGACCGAGGGCCAGGCCCACCAGGAACGCCGTCATGGTGAGTTGGATGCCGGTGGCGCTGGTGTTCAGGTCATGCGCCATGTGCGGGAAGGCCGGCAGGTACATGTCGATGGACAGCGGGGCCACTGCGGTGAGCAGGGCCAAGATGCCCGTCAGCATGCCGGCGTTGGGCCGCTTGGAGGGCGGTGCGGGGAGCGTGGTGCTCGTCATGAAAAACCTTCTTCTAAAACCGTATAAGTGCCGAGCGAGCATAGCATATGTAGACATATATATTCTAAGATATGCGCTAGGATCGTTGGCATGACGAACGACGGCGCGCCGGCGGCAACGCGCGAAATTGCGGACCTGCTGCGCGATCTTTCCTGGAACATCCACCGGAAGGCGCCCGAGATCACCGGGATCGAACCGCTGCCCAACACTGAGCTGGCCGTGCTCAAGCATGTGCTGGACAACCCGGGCCTGACGGTCACGGAACTTGCCCGGCTGATGGGGCTCAAGCAGAGCAATGCCAGCGCCGCCGTGCGAACGCTGGCGGAGCGCGGGCTGGTGACGCGGTCGGGCAGTCCGACGGACCGGCGCGTCAGCCTCCTGTTGCCCACCGAGGAGGCACGGGCGCAGAACGAGGTCATTGCCCACGCCTGGGCGGGCCCTATCCGTGCCGGCATCGAGCGGCTGACTGTCGAACAGCGGGAAGCGCTGGCGGCGGCGTCGGAGGCGCTGGTTGCCTTGAACCGCGCCATGCAGTCCCGGGGCTGAACGTCTGCTGCCACTGTGTGCAGTTGCAGCCGGTTTAAACCGGCTGCAGAAATGTAAACCGGCGGCCGGAATTCCCGTGACAGCCGGCGGGATGGGGACCTAAGCTTCCCGCCATGGCTATCGCACGCGTTCCCAATACAGTTATCGACTGCCCGGATCCCGAGGCACTCGCCACCTTCTACGGCGCGCTGCTGGACTGGAAGGTGGGTGTGGACGACGACGGCTGGGCGGACATCACCGACGTCACCGGCCAGCGCTTCGCCTTCCAGCGGGTGGAAAACTACACACCCCCGGCCTGGCCCGGCCAGGACGTTCCCCAGCAGATGCATATCGACGTCGATGTGGACGACCTGGATGAGGCGGAAGCCGCCGTGCTCGCCCTCGGCGCCACCAAGCACGAGTACCAGCCGGGGGATACTTTCCGGGTGTTCCTTGACCCGGCCGGCCATCCGTTCTGCCTCTGCGTCGGCTGGCAGGATGACTGAAATTCCCGTGACAGCCGGCGGCAGGGTGCTCTAAGGTTCCAGCCATGGCTATTGCACGAGTACCCAGCACAGTTATCGACTGCCCGGACCCCGAGGCACTCGCCATCTTCTACGGCGCCCTCCTGGACTGGAAGGTGGACCTGGACGGGCACGACGGCGACTGGACCGAAATCTCCGACGTCACCGGCCAGCGCTTCGCTTTCCAGCGGGTGGAAAAATACACTCCGCCGGTCTGGCCGGGCCAGGATGTTCCTCAGCAGATGCATATCGATGTCGATGTGGACGATCTGGACGAAGGGGAAGCGGCGGTCCTCGCGCTTGGAGCAACCAAACATGAGCACCAGCGGGGAAGGACCTTCCGCGTGTTCCTGGATCCGGCAGGTCACCCCTTCTGCCTCTGCCAGGCCTAGCCGGCCGGGGCAGCCGGCGCCGCGCAGATTAGCGGCTGAGGTTGTCCTCCAGTGTGGCAGTGTGCGCGGCAAGCCGGGCGAACGCGCCCTCGGCGGCCCGCAGCTCGGCCGGAGTGCCCGCCTCGATGACCCGGCCGGCGTCGAGCACCACCACCTGATCCGCGTTCTCCACGGTGGAGAGCCGGTGCGCGATGGTCAGCGTGGTGCGCCCGGCGGACAGCCGCTCCAGGGCCAGCTGAACCTGCGCCTCGGTGGTGTTGTCCAGCGCCGAGGTGGCCTCGTCCAGGACCAGCACCGGCGGATTGCGCAGGATGGTGCGGGCAATGGCGAGCCGCTGCTGCTCCCCGCCGGAGAATCGGTGGCCGCGCGCACCCACCAGGGTGTCCAGACCGTCCGGCAGGGCGCCGACGGTGTCGGCCATCTGCGCGGCGGCAAGCGCGGACCAGAGCTGGTCGTCACTGGCGTCCGGATCGGCCAGCAGCAGGTTTTCGCGGATGGAGGCGTGGATCAGGTAGGTCTCCTGCGACACGACGCCGACAATCCGGGCGAGGTCCTCGGGGGCCAGATCGCGCACGTCCACGCCGTCGATGGTGACGCGGCCCGAGCCGGTGTCATTGAGGCGCGGCAGCAGGGATGCCAGGGTGCTCTTGCCGGAGCCGGTGGGGCCGACGACGGCGGCGGCGGTCCCGGCGGGCAGCGTCAGGTCGATGCCGTGCAGGACTTCGGTGCCGTCGTCGTACGCAAAGTGCACGTCCTCGAACCGCACGTCGCCGCGCACGGTTGCCGGGTCCAGCCGGACCGGGTTTTTCGCCGGGCGGATCTGCGGCTCGAGGTCCAGGTACTCGAAGATCCGGCTGAAGAAGGCCAGCGCGGTCACCCACTGCACACCGATGTTCAGCAGGCCCATGACCGGCCGGAAGATGCCGGCCTGCAGTCCGGTGAACGCCACCAGGGTGCCGATGGTCATGCCGCCGCTGGTGGCGGGGAAGCCGGCGGCGAGGTAGATGACGGCCGGAATGGCGGCGAAGACAATCTGCATGGTGGCCATTCGCCAGCGCCCGGCGAGCTGGCTGCGCAGCTCCAGTCCCACCAGGGTTTCGGAGCGGGCGCGGAACCGGTCGGCGTCGCGCGGAACGGTGCCCAGCGTTTTGGCCAGCCGGACGCCCGAGACCGAGAGGCCCTCTTCGACCTGGGTGTGCAGGGCGGCGAGCTCGCGCTGGCGTTCGTCGGTGACGTCGCGGCGGATCATCGCCACCCGGCGGGAGAGCCAGATAGCCGGCGGGAGCACCACCAGCGAGATCAGGCTCAGCCCGGGGGAGAGCGCCACCATCGCGACGGCGGTGGCGACCGCCGTCGTGAGGTTGGAGGCCACGCCCGTGGCGGTGGTGGTGACCACGGACTGCATGCCGGAGATATCGTGCGTGAGCCGGGACTGCACCTCCCCGCCGCGGGTGCGGGTGAAGAAGCCGAGCGACTGGGCCTGCAGATGGGTGAAAAGATTCACGCGCAGGGTATGCATAACGCGCTGGCCCATGCTGGTGGCCATCCAGGTCTGTACGACGCCGATGGCGGCGGTCAGGGCGGCCACGCCCACCATGGAAGCGGTCAGGAACAGCAGCAGCCGGGTGTTGCCATGCGGCAGTGCGTCATCAATCACCGCGCGGACCAGGAACGGCTGTGCCAGGCCGACCACCGACGAGGCGGTGATCAGCAGGACGACGACGGCGATGGCACCCTTGTGCGGGGCGAATAGTGCGGCGATGCGCCGCAGGTGAACCGGATGCCGGTTCAGTTGCTTTTGGTCGGCGGGATTCAGCTTGGCGGGGCCGCGGCCGCCGCCTGGTCCTCTGCCGCTTCCGGGGCCTTCGGGGGCCGCTTCGGGAATAGCCATGGTTCCTCCTGTCGCTGCCGGGAGATGCGATTCGGCAGCTAATGCAGAGGTTACCTCATTATGTGGTTACCGCGAAATGGGTAGACTGTTTTCATGACTGATGCTTCTGCCGATCCGGCGGCCCTGGGGGAACTGATGCATACGGCGTTTCGCGGACTGCGGAAGCGCTGGATGCAGCAGCTGGCCCCGTACGACCTGACGCCGCACCAGTTCCGCGCGCTGAGCGCGGTGGCACGGGCAGCGGGGCACGGGGGCGGGGCGCACGGCGGGGCGCATGGGGGCGCACGGGACACGGCCGGGGTCGGCTGTGAGCCCGGGCTGCGGCTGAAGGAACTGGCGGAGCGGCTGCGCATTGCCCCGCGCTCGGCCACGGAGGTGGTGGACCAGTTGACCGAAAAAGGCCTGGTGGAGCGCCGGGCACATCCGACCGACCGTCGGGCTACCCTGCTGACGCTGAGCCAGGCAGGGGAGCGGCTGCGGGAAACGGTGCTGGCAGACCGGAAGCGCGAGGCGGACGAGTTCTTTTCCGTTCTGGAGCCGGGGGACCGGGCGGAGTTGGCTCGGATCCTGGGCGAGCTTGGCGGGAGTAGGGATGGATAATTCCCGGCACGCAAACACGATGGAAAGCTAAGCAACCTGATTTTCTCCTGTGGGGGTCGTTCTGTTAGATTTCGAACGGGGAATTCCACGCGTTGCTGCGTGCCTTCCTTGGCAGCAATTTGCTGGTGATTGAACAAAGTCTCGATATATAAGGTCTCTACTTCATGTGTAAAACGAGCGGTAAGCCCCTCGCCCGGGCTGGTGTCGCAGCCCCGGCACGGCCCGCACTCAGTTCCTCGCCGCCCCCGGAAGAATCCGCCCGAGGATGAATGCGCAGGCAGTAATCCAGCGCAACAACGTCCGGGTGCTTGGACGTCCAGATGGCCCTGTGCTGCTGCTGGTGCAGGGCTTTGGCTGCGACCAGGTGATCTGGGACCCGATCCTGCCGGCGTTTACGGACACCTACAAAGTGGTGCTGTTTGACCATGTCGGAACCGGGGCGGCCGATCCGGAGGCTTACAACGCAGCAAAATACGCTGATCTGGAAGGTTATCTGGGCGACCTGACCGAGGTCCTGGATGCCTTGGAGCTCCAGGACGCCACCATCGTGGGGCACAGCATAGCCGGCACCATGGCACTGGCCGCCTCGGTGCGCAGCCCTCGGATTGCATGCCTCATCCTGCTCTGCACGTCGCCCTGCTACCTCAACGACGAGGGTTATTCGGGTGGATTCGCCCCCGGTGACATCCAGAATGTTATTGATGCGGTGGAGGCCAACTACCCCCTCTGGGCGAGGACGATGAGCGCGGGCATAGCGGGAGCGGATGCAGGCCCGGAGGTCAATGACATGCTGGCGGACCGGCTGTGCCGGTTGCATCCGGAGTACGTGCGGGACTTCCTGCGAATGAGCTTCGCCACGGACATCCGGCACCTGCTGCCCCAGGTATCCGTTCCGGCCCTGGTCCTGCAGCCGCGGGCCGACCCGCTGACCCCGGAAGCGGCGTCGTTGTACCTGCACCAGCATCTCCCCGGCAGCACGCTTGTGGAACTGGAAACGCGCGGCAACATGCCGCACATCATCAACCCCCGAGAGACGGCCGAGGCCATCCTCCAGTACCTGCCGACGGTTCAGGCATGACCGGCGCGACCAGCGCAGCGGCGGATGGTCCGCAGGCCGGCGACGGCGTGTACGAGGAGCACTTCCATGCGGCGGCTTCCGGGTACCTCGTCCTCACCACGGACGGTAGGATCCTGGATGCCAACCAGACGCTGGCCTCCTGGACCGGGCATTCCCGGGAGGGGTTGCTCGGAGGCAACATCATTGACCTGATGCCGTTGGCCGACCAGGTGGTCTTCACCTCCTACGCCGTACCGCAGCTGGCCGTGGCGGGATGCTTCAACGAGATGGCGGCGGAGCTGGTGTCCGCAGACGGCGACCTGATTCCGGTTCTCCTCTCCGGCGTGCGCACGGAGGAAAAAGACGCCCGAGACGGCGCCGGCGTGGACCGGATCGCCGTCTTTAACGCCTCCGAACGCAGGCTCTACGAGCGGGAGCTGGTGGCTGCCCTGCGCAAAGCCGAGGCGGCTGAAGCAGCGCGGGCCGCAGCGGAAGAAGAAACCCGGGAAAAACAGAAGGCACTGGAGGAGAAAGACCTCGTCCTGCAGGCGAACCTGGCGAAGAGCAGGGAGCGCGAAGCCTTACTGGAAACGGTGCTCAACACGATCGACGTCGGCCTGCTTGTGGTGGATGCGCAGGGCCGGACCATGCTGACAAACGCCCACCTCCAGTCCGCCTGGAACAGGGTCCAAGGGGACATCGCCACGGGCGGGGACCGGCCGATTTTCGGTCCGGACCGCGTCACGCCCCTGTCCGATGTCGAGAGTCCGGTGAGGCGGGCCGTCGCGGGTGAGTCCTTCTCGAACCGGTTGGTATGGTTCGGGTCCTTGGACCGTGGAAACCAGCTGGCCCTCAATGTCTCCGCCCGGCCCATCAGGGCGGAAGGAGTGGTTTCCGGATCGGTGATCGTCTACAGCGACGTCAGCCGGTTGGTCCATGCCGTCGCGGCCCAGGAGGAATTCGTGGCGAGTGTGTCCCACGAACTGCGGACCCCGCTGACTTCGATCATGGGTTACCTTGACCTCGCACTGGACGAGGAGGGACTGTCCCCGGTGGTGACCTCGGCGCTGAATGTTGCGCTGCGCAACTCGGAACGGCTGTTGGCGCTGGTGTCCGATCTGCTGTCCGTAGCGTCCGGTGCCACCAAAATGGACCGCCGACCGGTGAATCTGGCCGAAATCGTGCGGGCAGGCGTGGTGTCGGTATCCCCGAAGGCTGCTGCGGGACGGGTGGACCTGGTGTCGGAGATTCCGGTCTCGCTGACTGCTGATGCGGATCCGCAGCGACTGGCACAGGTGGTCGATAACCTGCTGTCCAACGCCGTGAAGTACTCGCCGGACGGGGGAACAGTGACAATCCGCCTCTGCCAGGACGAGCACGCGGTCCGCCTTTCCGTGGCAGATACCGGGATCGGAATGAGCGAGGCCGAACAGGAAAAGGTCTTTACCAAGTTCTTCCGGTCCCGCCGCGCTGTTGCCTCGGCTGTGCCCGGGGTCGGCCTGGGCCTGGTGATCACCAAGAACATTGTGGAATCGCACGGAGGAAAGCTGAGCTTCGTCAGCAGTCCGGGGCAGGGAAGCGAGTTCACGGTGTCCCTGCCCCTGGCGGCGGAAACCGCTGCCGGAATCAGTTCCGCTCGTTGAGCTTCTTCAACAGGTCGGTAAGGTTCTGCAGCTCGGAGGAAGTCCAGCTCCCGAGCCGGTCCCGCAGGAGGGCCCGCTTCGCAGAGTGGGCGTTCTCGTAGCGGACCCGACCTTCCGGAGTCAGATTCAGCAGCTGGACCCGCCCGTCGGCAGGGTTCGCCCGGCGGACCACCAGGCCCAGGGTTTCCAGCTGGGACACCGTCCGGCTGAGCAGGGCCTTGTCCACCTGAAGCGCCTCGGCCACGCTCCCCTGCGGACATTCCCCGCCGCGGTACAGGGTCATCAGCACCGTGAACCCCAGCGGCTGCAGGCCCGGATGGACCGCCGCGGCGGCATCCTTGAACGTCCCCCGCGCGGCGGCAAGCATCATGGAAAACTCGCGTTCCACTTCCAGGACGGCGGACTCGAAGGTGATGCTGTCAGCGTCCCCGGCTGCCGACGTCGTCACCCTATGCGTTGTTCTTTCCGGCCGGAACATCCTTCCCCGCAGAAACGTCCGGATCCTGCCCGGCGGCCTCTTCGGACACGGCAGCTACCGTCTCTGCAGTAGTCCCGGAATCCTTCCCGGAGTCCTTCCCGGACGCCGCAGCAGCTTCTTCTGCCTGCATCTTCTCGTGCCGGGTCAGGCTGCCCAGCGGCAGGTTCGGCAGGAAGAGCACAGCCAGCAGGGTCAGGACGCCCAGCGGAGCGGCGATCATGAAGATGTGCGCCACCGAGGAGCCGTACACCGATTCCACAATGAGACGCACGGATTCGGGCAGGGAATTCACATCCGGGATGCTGCCGGAGGCCAGCGATGCGGCGACCGCCTTGCCCTCCTCGCCCAGCGCGCCTATGGCGGCCGTCAGTTCGCCCTGCTTCTCGGCCAGCCGGTCGGTCACCTGGGTGGCCAGCACCGCGCCCAGCGCGGACACACCGACGGTGCCGCCGATAGTACGGAAGAAGTTGATGCTGGAGCTGGCGACGCCGAGATCCCGGGTGGAAACGTCGTTCTGCACCACGAGCACGAGGTTCTGCATCACCATGCCCACGCCGGCGCCGAGCAGAAACATGTACAGGGAGACGAGCCCGAAGTTCGTGTCATATTCGATGGTGCCCATGAGGACCAGGCCCGCCGTCAGCAGCACGGACCCGACCACCACGTAGGCCTTCCACTTGCCGCTCTTGGTGATCATCCTGCCCACAATCGTGGAGATGATCAGCAGGCCGGCCATCATCGGGATGGTCATCAATCCGGACATGGTCGCAGATGCGCCGCGGGCCAGCTGCATGTACTGGGACAGGAACACGGTGGTGCCGAACATGGCGACGCCGACGGCGAGGGACCCGATCACCGCGAAGGTGAAGGTCCGGTTGCGGAACAGGGTCAGCGGGATCAGCGGCTCCGGGGCCTTCAGCTCCACGGCCACGAACGCGGCCAGGCCCAGCAGCGAACCGCCGACCATCCACGCGGTGGCCGCACTGGCCCAGCCGAAGTCGGTGCCGACCAGGGAAACCCAGATGAGCAGGCAGGACACGGATGCCGAAAGCAGCACGATGCCGGCGTAGTCGATCTGCACCTTCCGCTTCTTCAGCGGCGGCAGGTGCAGGGTCTTCTGGATCATCACCAGTGCGACGGCAGCCAGCGGAACCGCGACGTAGAAGTTCCACCGCCAGTTGACGGTGTCCGTGATGACGCCGCCGATCAGCGGACCGCCCACCGTGGACAGGGCCATCACGGCGCCGAACAGGCCCATGTACCGGCCGCGTTCCCGCGGCGAGACAATGTCCGCCATGACAATCTGGGTCAGCGCGCCGAGACCGCCGGCGCCGATGCCCTGCACCACGCGCATGGCGATCAGCCAGTCGGTGTTGTGCGCGAAACCTGCCGCGGCGCTGGCGACAATGAAGATGATCAGGGCCAGCTGGACCAGGACCTTGCGGTTGAGCAGGTCTGCGAGCTTGCCCCAGATCGGGGTCGACACCGCGGTGGCCAGCAGGGTGGCGGTGACCACCCAGGTGAAGGCGGCCTGGTCGCCGTCGAGGTCCGAGATGATCACCGGCAGCGAGGTGCTCACCACCGTGTTCGCCAGCATCGAGACGAACATGCCCAGCAGCAGGCCGGTCAGGGCCTGGAGAACGGCACGGTGCTTGCGTTTTGCTTCAGCCCGCGCCTCGGCTCGGGTTGCGGGTGCGGCGCCCTGCGGGGCAGGGGAAACGGACATGGGGTACTCCAAAAAGCCGAACGACGGTTAAAGGTTGATTTAAATCAACGGTACGTCCGGGGTTTTTGCTGCCCTGACCAGATGCGCCCCTCGGTGACTGATCTCATGGGGAAAGGTGATGAGGTCGTCTTCCGGCTGTGGGGTCGGAGCGCGCAGCGGTGAAGCCGGGCACAATGAAGGGTGGCCGAGATTCCGTTTTCCAAGGGGCACCGATGAGCAATACCGTGCATGGTTCGTCCACCTTCCCGCCGCGCCACCCGGGTCTGGAGCCGCGCTTCCGGGTGTCCCGGGAGGCACTGCGTGCCTCCCTCTGGTTCTGGCCCACCTGCGCCTCGCTTGCAGCGGTGCTGCTGACCCTGCTGCTGTTGCAGGTCCGCCCGGGTGACGACGTCGCGTGGGCACGCTGGATCTGGCCGGCCGGCGTCGATGCCGCGAGCAGCCTGCTGCAGACCGTGGCCACCAGCGTGATGACGGCAGCGACCGTGACGTTCTCCCTGACCGTGGTGGCACTGCAGCTGGCCTCACAGCAGTTTTCGCCCCGGCTGCTGCGCGAGTTTGCTCGGGATGCCCGCACCCAGACCGTCCTGGGCGTGCTGATGGGAACGTTTATGGCGTCCGTCACCGGCCTCTACGGGATGGAGGTGGACCGCTCCGTCCCGGTGCTGGTGGTGGGCCTGGTCTACGTGCTGGGGATTGCCAGCGGCGTGGTGCTGCTGCTGTTCATCGGGCACATCACCCGGTCACTGCGGGTGGACACCATGATGCTCAACGCGCATCAGGGCTGCCTGGCGGTGCTGCGTGAAACCTATCCCGCATCCGATACCGGCGAGGTGCAGGACTTTCCCCGGCCCGACGGCGGCACTCCTGTGCCCGTCGGCCGCAGCGGCATCGTGCAGGCAGTGCACGCGAAGCCCCTGGTCCAGATGCTGCACGAACACGGGCTGACTATGCGGATGGAGGTGCAGCCGGGCGACCACGTCACCATCGGCACGCCGGTGGCCCGGGTCTGGAGCGACGACGGCGGCCCGGTCCCGCTGGGTGCCGTGCGCGAGTCCCTGGCGGGTGCGCTGGAGATCGGCTATGAACGGACACCTGAGCAGGACGCCGCGCTGGGGCTGCGCCAGCTGACCGACATTGCGGTCAAGGCCATTTCCCCAAGCATCAATGATCCGATCACCGCCGCCCACGCGCTGGGCTACTGTGCCGATCTGCTGGTGGACATCTCGCGCCGGCGGCTCGGCCCCGAAGGGCAGGAAGATAACGACGGGGTGCTGCGCCTGGTCACTGTGGGCCGTGACTACCGGTACTTCTTGGACCTGGTCTGCGGGCCGGTCCGCCGCTTCGCGGATTCCGAACCGATTGTGCTCACCGCCGTGCAGCGCCTGCTGCGTGACTGCGCGGCCACTGCCGTCAATGAGAACCAGCGCGAGGAGATCCGTCGGCAGTCCTCGCTGGTGCTCGAGAACACCTCGCGGACCCTGGCGGTGGCTGACGGACAGGAAGTCCGCGACATGGCCCGCCGGGTGGAGGAGGCCCTGATGGGGGACCTGGAGTCCGCGTTTGCGGACCGGGCGGGGGAGACCCGCTCGGTTTAGGGCAGCAGTTCCATGGCCAGGACAAAAACGCCCATGGCCAGCACGAAGAACCCGAAGCCCCGCCGCAGCGCGGCCTCCGGAATACGCCCGACCAGCCGGGCACCGATGAGCGATCCGATAATCGCCGCAGCGGTGACACCGCCCACCAGCGCCCAGTCCAGGGACACGGTGGTGAGGTAGCCGGCGAGGCCTGCAAAGGACTTCATGGAAATGACCACCAGCGAAGTTCCCACCGCCACGGGCATGGAAAGCCCGCCCAGCAGGGCCAGCGCCGGGACCACCAGGAAGCCGCCGCCGGCGCCCACCAGGCCGGTCACCAACCCCACCACCAGGCCTTCGACAATGACCTTCCCCACCGGAAGCTCCTTGCTATGCGATTCCGCGGACCCGCCCCTGCGTCCGCGGATCATCGCCACCGAGGTTGCGATCATCATCAGGGCGAAGGCGACCATCAGCACCACTCCCGGTATCCGCCCGCCAAGCAGGCCCCCTGCAAACGCCCCTGCCATCCCCGCCGCGCCGAAGAGCAGCCCGGTGCGCCACTTCACCCGACCCTTGCGGGCGTGCCCGACGGCGCTGAAGGCCGAGGTCACGCCAACCACGAAGAGCGACGAGGCGATGGCCTCCCGGGGGCTCATGCCGGCCACGTAGGTCAGGATCGGGACGGTGAGGATGGACCCGCCCCCGCCAAGCAGGCCGAGCGAGAGCCCGATCAGCACGGAAAGCAGGAGGGTCGCGGCGAGGGTAACGGTCATGGATGGTGTCCTTGGAAAGGGGAGCGGCGGTGGGGCAGGCGGGTTAGCGGGCGGCGGGCAGCTGGCTGATGGCCGACTGCGCCGTGGGTTCGGACGCCGCCTTGTTCCAGGGCATCTTCGACAGGGCCTGGCCCATGGCGCAGGTGTTGGTCGCAGCGGAGAACGTCAGCCCGGCGCCGATTCCCCCGGCCAGCAGCCGCACCTTGGGGGACACGAACCGGCCGCCGGCGAGGCCGGCGATCACCAGGGAGCCTGCGGCCATGCGGACCTGGCGTTCCAGCGACCAGCGCTGTGCGCCGCGGACGACGTCGCCGCCGGCCGCCGCGAACGCGGGCACACCGCCGGTGAGGACCCGGGCGTTGGTGACGGCCGCACCGGCGAGGCGCCCGCGGGCCTGTTCGGCGCGGACGCCGGACTGGCAGACCAGCACCACGCGGTCGCCCAGGCGTTTGGCCAGTTCATCGGTGTGCTCGGACAGCAGCGGCAGCGGCACGTTGTAGGAGCCCCGGATGTGCATGCTTTCAAACTCGGCGGCGGAACGGACGTCGAGGACCACGAGGTCTTCGTACCGGCCCATCCAGTTCTGCAGGGTGGCGGCGTCGAGCTCGGTTACGGGGGAAGCGGAGGAGGCCATGGGCCCTCATTTCTGTAGATAGGTAGTTCTGCGGGAAACGCCGGAGCGAAACCCCTGGGGGTATACTTCCGGTAAGAAAATCACCACCGGAGGAGAAGTCCATGCAGCTGGATAACAACGAACTCGCACCCGTCATCAACCGGCTGAAGCGGGCTCAGGGACAGCTGACCGCGGTTACCCGCATGCTCGAGGAGGGGCGGGACTGCAAAGACATCGTCACGCAGCTGGCAGCTGTGTCGAAGGCGCTGGACAAGGCGGGATTCGCAATCATCGCGGCCGGCCTGGAGCAGTGCCTGCTCAACGATGACGGCTCGATGGACAAGAAGGACCTGGAAAAGCTCTTCCTCTCCCTGGCCTAGGCGGCAGGGGCGGCGGTTCGCCGGCCGCCCCTGCCAGCGGAAATCAGCTGTTGATACGGGCCTGCATGCCGGACCAGCCGGCGTAGCTGCCGTCCAGTTCGACGACGTCGTACCCGGCCCGGCGCAGGGCGCTGGCGGCCACGGAGTTGCGCACGCCGCTCTGGCAGTAGGTCACGATGGTGCCCTCGTCCGGCAGCTGGTCCAGGTTCCAGAGCACCCGGCCGGCGCTGAGCTGCTTCGAACCGGGGATGTGTCCGGCGGTGTGCTCGGTGCGGTTGCGGACATCAAGGACCAGGGCTGCGTCAAAGCCCTCCAGCTCCTCCGGCTGGATCAGGCGCGGCAGAGTCTGCGGCAGGCCGTCCATGGTGGTGGCGAAGCCGGCCACCCGGTCAATGCCGACCCGGACCAGGTGGTCCCACATCTCCTGTGCAGAGCCCTGATCGGCGGCGAGCAGCACCAGCGGGCGGTGGTCGGTTTCGGGGTCCACGGCCCAGGCTCCGAAGCTGGCGGTTTTGGTGCCGGCGGGGATATTCACCGATCCGGTCACGGTTCCCTTGTGGACCTCTCCGTTCGAGCGGGTGTCCACGAAGGTGAGGGTGTCCTGCGTCAGGCCGCGGGCGACGTCGTCCGCGGACAGTTCCTGCAGTGGGGCGCGTTCGCCCATCACGGCCGGACCCTGCCGGTTTTCGCGCTTCATCCTGCCGAAGTAGGCGTGCGCATCAGGCTGCCCGTCGAGCAGCTCATCCACGAAGCCCTGCTCGTCATTGGCGGCAAGGTATTTGCCCCACCACGCGTAGAGGCGTTCGTAGCCCACGGTGGTGGAGGGGAGTGCGCCGAGCGCCTTGCCGCAGGCGCTGCCCGAGCCGTGGCCGGGGTAGACCTGCACGTGGTCGGGCAGGGTCAGGAACTTTTCCTGCAGGCTGCGGAAAATCTGCCGGGCGCCTTCGAAGCGGGTGTCCACGCCGCCGGCGGCTTCATCCAGCAGGTCGGGGCGGCCCAGGTCTCCGGAAAAAACGAAGTCGCCGGAGAGCAGGTAGCCGGGTTCGCTGCTGAAGGCGCCGTCGGTGACCAGGAAGGAAAGGTGTTCCGGCGTGTGGCCCGGGGTGTGCAGGGCCTGGAGGGTGATGTTGCCGAGGGGAACCGTGTCGCCGTCGTGCAGGCGGGCTGCCTCGAAGCGGTACTGCCAGTCCGTGCCGCCCTCGCCGGAAACGTACATTTCGGCGCCGGTTGCGGCCGCGAGCTCGCGGGTGCCGGAGAGGTAATCGGCATGGATGTGTGTCTCGGTGACCGCGACAATGCGCATGCCGTTGGCGGCGGCGAGCTCCAGGTAGGTGTTGATGTCGCGGCGGGCGTCCACCACCACGGCTTCGCCCTGGCGCTGGCAGCCGATGAAGTAGCTTGCCTGGGCCAGGTCCTCGTCATAGATGCGTTCGAGCAGCATGGAATCTCCTTTGCGGGGTTTTTGGACACCCCCGGGGGTATCCGTCCTGCTTCGACGGTAATACCTAGGGGGGTATATTCGCAAACCGGAGGGGCGTGCTTTTGCATACCCTAGGGGGTATCTGCCACGATGGTGGAGGGACGCAATGTCCGGTTGAATTCGAGCCAAGGAACAAGCAAAATGTGCCGAGCAGTAAAGTGCCGCAACTGCGGCAAGACCACGTGGGCCGGATGCGGAAACCACGTTGACCAGGTGATGCGCGGGGTGCCGAAGGCCGACCGGTGCAGCTGCGGAGCGGACACCGGAAAAGCTACGGCCGGCGCCCAGCCGTCCGGCGGCTGGCTCGGGAAACTGTTCGGCCGGAAGTAAGCAGGACCGGCGGGGGCAAGCCGAGCCTCCGGCCACCGCAGGTGCGGCTGTGGCAGGCTGTGGCCATGGAAACCACCACCGGCATTCCCCCATGGCCTTCGGCCGAGCCGCAGTATGCCAACGTGAGGCTGCGCGCGTTCCGGGACACCGACGTCGGGATGGCCATGGAGCTGGCCCAGGACAAGTACGTCCCCACGGTGGGGAGCCTTCCGGCGCGGGCAAGCCATGGGCAGGCCTTGGAGTGGCTGGAACAGCAGCGGCAGCGGCACGCCGCGGGAACAGGCTTTTCCTTTGCCGTCGCGGATGCCGAAACCGATCGGTGCGTGGGGCAGATCGGACTCTGGGGGTGGGAGCTGCAGCACGGCCGTGCCCAGGCCGGCTACGGCATCATGCCAACCGCCCGGGGGCACCGGTTTGCTGCCAACGCCCTGCGGGCACTGCTGGAATTCGCCTGGACTATTCCGGAGCTGCACCGCGTGGAGGCGTACATCGAGCCGTGGAACACCGCCTCGATCCGTTCGGCCGAACTCGCGGGTTTTGCGCAGGAAGGACTACTGCGCAGCTACATGGAGATTTCCGGGCAGCGGCGGGACCTGCTGATCTATGGAGCGGTCAGGGGACACGAGGGGTAGCCGGCGCCGGGACGGCGCATTCGCAATCATCTTTTCCGACGCAACCGCGGCCCCATCCGTTGACTCCCCGCCCCGCGGAAGCGGACAGTTGAGGCATGCCAGGCATCGCCGCACCCCTCTGGGATTCCCTGACCGGGACCGTCCAATCGGGCTGGTGCCCGGGACTGGTGGCAGGGGTCCGGATCAACGGGCAGACCGAAATCTTCGCCACCGGCTCGCTGGGACTCGACCAGTCCGAGCCGATGGCCGAGGACACTCCGTTCCGCATCTCCTCGCTGAGCAAACTATTCGGCGGCGCCCTGGCCATGAGCCTGGTGGCCGACGGCGCGCTGGGATTGAATGACGAGGCCGGACGGTGGCTGCCGGGGCTCGCAAACCTGCGGGTGCTGGCCACGCCGGATGCCCCTTTGACCCTGACGGTCCCGGCCCGCGGCCCCGTCACGGTGCGCCACCTGCTGACCTTCACCGCCGGCCTCGGCGTCGACTTCGATCCGACCCCTTATGTGGCGGCCACCCAGGATTTCCTCTGGGGACCCAACCCGCCGGACATGACCCCCGAGGAGTACCTGACCCGGCTCGGCAGCCTGCCGCTGGCCTACCAGCCGGGGGAGCGCTGGATGTACCACGCCAGCGCGGACGTGCTCTCGGTCCTGCTCGCGGCAGCCACTGTCACGCCCCTGGACCAGCTGGTGCAGGAGCGGATCAGCGAACCGTTCGGGCTGACCGGCACCGGCTTCCCGACGGGCACCGAACATTTCCCGGTGGTGTACGCGGTTAACGACGACGGCGGGTTGTTCGAGGCGGTGTCCTACCGGGATGCGCTTGCGGGACCGCCGAAGTTCGCGTCCCTGGCCGGCGGGATGGTTTCCACCGTGCCGGACTTCGTGCGCTTCCTCGCCGGGCTCGCGGATGACACGGTACTGCCGGCCGAGCTGCGGCACGAAATCACTGCGGACCAGTTGACCTCCCCGCAGCAGGTCGGCGTGGCTGAAGTGGCCGGCCCGGACGAATCCTGGGGATTCATGACCGCCGTACAGACCGGGCGTGGGGCGCCTTGGTCCGAGCCGGGCATGTGGGGCTGGGCCGGCGGATCCGGGACCAGCGCCGCCGTTTTTCCCAACGGGGATATCGGCGTTGTGTTCACCCAGCGGTTCCTGAGCAGCCCGCAGGAGCATTTCGATTTCTTCTGGGAGCCGTTCGGGGAGCTGCGGGAGAGTATTCGGAACACCGCTACCTAGTTGGCCGCGGCCAGGAGGGCTTCCTACGCGAAGTGGGTTGCTACCTTGGCGGCGGTCACCGATTCGACCAGCCGTTCAGCCAGCTCGCGGAGCTTGATGTTCTGGTGGCTGGAGGCCCGCCGGAGGATGCCAAAGGCTTCCTCCTGGCTGCAGCGGTTCTGTCCGGCAACTATACCGACGGCAATGTCGATGGCGGTGCGGGACTCCATGGCCTTACGCAGATCGTCGCTGACCTCCTTGTGGTTCGCAATCTGAACGGCAACCTGCAGCGTCACGGCAGCTTCCGCTGCATAGTCCTCAACGGCATGCACGAAGTCATCGGTGAAAATGCCGGTGCTCTTGCCGTAGAGGTTGAGGGCCGCGCCGCCGTCGTCACCAATGAGCAGGGGTACGGCGAGCACGGAATAGCAGCCCAGGCCATGGATAGCCTCGAAATACTCGATCCAGCGTGAACCGGTGCGGGTGTCGGCCACCAGCGTCAGCTCTCCGCTCTCCGCCGCGTAGAGGCACGGCCCGTCGCCGTACCCGTACTGGAGTTCGTCGAGCTGATTGGCCTCGGTGCTGCTGCTGGCCACCGTCTGGGCGCGTTTGTCCCGTTTCAGGGTGATGCTGCAGAGCAGCTGGTCCGGGTCGCTGAAAAGTTCAGCAGCTTGTCCGGCGAAGGCTTCAAGAAAAAGCTCCATGCCCGGGTTGTCCAGAATGAGTTGCTGCAGCTGCGCCGCAACTGAGGTTCCGCGAGTAAGGGCTGTCATTGCAACAGCTTATCCGGGCGGCTGCTCGGGAATGGCCCGCGGACGACGGCGCGCGGCCGGCGACAATAAGGCCTGCGGCTTAGGGCGTTATGCTCCGGATGGGACCGAAGAGCCCTAGGATAAACGCAATTCCGCAGCACCGCAGAAACGAGGCTTCAGTGTCCACGCCCCACCCCGACCCGCAGAATGGCCAGTATCCCTACCCGTCGACAACGGAAACGGAAGACCGACCCCAGACGCAGACGCAGTTCCCGTCCTACCCGGTGTCTGCCCAGCGGCCCAGCGGGCGTGCAGCGGGGGAGAGCTTCAAGAACCAGTCGCTGCTCTTCGGTGTGCTCGGCCTGTTTGTCGCTGGATTCGTCCTCGGTCCCATGGCCATTTACTACGCCCAGAAAGCCGAGGCGCTGAATGTCCCTGCAAGTGCGGGCAAGGTGCTCGGCTGGGTCAACGTGGTTATGTGCGCCATCACCGTGGCTATCTTCCAAACGCTGATTTACTTCCTGGTGTTCGCCGCGATTACCGGGTTTGGGAGCCGCGCCATCTAAGTGCTTGACCCTGACACAGTGGCAGGCAGGAGAACTGAGACATGTTATCCATCGGAGCCTTCGCGCAGATCGGCCAGGTGACCCACCGCATGCTGCGGCACTGGGACACCGCCGGGCTGCTCGTCCCGGCCCACGTGAACGAGTTCAGCGGCTACCGCTCCTACGATCCCTCCCAGCTGGAACGGCTGCACCGGATCGTCGCCCTCCGCCAGCTCGGCTTCGGCCTGGAGGAAGTTGCCTCCATTCTCGATGCCGGCGTCGACGCCGACCGGATCGCCCGGATGCTCCGCATCCGGCGGGCCGAGGTGGAGAGCGAACAGCGGACAGCGGCCGCGAGGCTCCTCGACGTGGAACGGCGGCTCCATCTCATTGAAAAGGAAAATGCCATGTCCCAGATCGAAATCGTGCAGAAGTCCCTGCCTGCGGTCCGTTTGGCCGCCCGCACCGCCGTCGTCTCCGAACAGCACGAGGTGGCCGCCGTCGTCGGGCCGTTGTTCGATGCCGTGGCGGAGGCCCTGGCACCCACCGGCGCATCCCTGGATAAGCCGATCGCCCAGTACGAGACGAGCGAAAACGGCATGCACATCATGGCCGGGTATGCCGTCTCCTCTGCGGGTCCCGACGGCGTGGAGCTGGTGGATCTGCCGTCCGTCCCGACCGCCATCTGCGGTGTCCACCTCGGCACCATGGACCGCATAGGGGAAAGCTGGCAGGCCGTGCATACAGAGACCATTGCCCGCGGCTTTGTGCTCTCGGGTCCGTGCCGCGAGGTGTATATCCGTGCGGCCTCCGATGACCAGGCGGACTGGGTCACGGAGCTGCAACAGCCCGTCCAGCCGGCGTAAGGGGACCGCGGACCGGCACCGCGTGTGCCGGTCCGCGGAACACCGCCGGTTTAGACGTTGTAGATCTTCCCGGCGGTGATCCCGCCGTCCACCACAAACTCGGCGCCCGTGGAGAAGCTGGACTCGTCGCTGGCCAGGAAGAGGACAACACTGGTGACCTCTTCCGGAGCGGCCGGCCGGGTGAGGGTGGTTTCGGTGAAGTCGATCGGCTTCTGCCTGCCCATCACGGCGGTCATCGGCGTCTGGATGGACCCCGGGTGCACCGAGTTGACCCGCACGTGTGATGCGGCGAGTTCCAGCGCGGTGGACTTCGTCAGTCCGCGCAGGCCGAACTTCGACGCCGTGTAGCCGTGCATTCCGGCAATGCCCTCCAGTCCGGCGGTGGAGGAAATGTTGATGACCGACGACGGCGCGGACGCCTTGAGCGCCTCGACTGCTGCGGACATGCCGAGGAAGGGGCCGGTCAGGTTGATGTCCAGTGCCCGCTGCCAGCGCGCCGCCGGGTATTGGCCGAGCGGACCGCCGTCGAGGATGCCGGCGTTGTTCACCAGGATATTGAGGCCGCCGAAGGTTTCGAGCGTGGCTGCCACGGCGGCGGCCCAGTCCTCGGCGCTGGTGACATTCAGATGCACGTAGCGTGCGGCGTCGCCCAGTTCCGCGGCCAGGGCGGCACCGGCGTCGTCGTTGATGTCGGCGATCATCACCTTGGCGCCTTCACGCACGAAAGCCCGTGCGTGGGAGGCGCCCATACCGCTGGCTGCGCCGGTAATCAGGGCTACTTTGTCTTTGAGTCGTTCGCTCACGGTTGGATCCTCCTGGTTGGATTGCCGGTTCCCACGGCACGTTCGGCGCTGTGGTGGGGCGGGGCCCATTTCCGATCGTACGGCGGCGGAATCGGGCAAAATCCGCGGGAGGGCCCCCGTTGTGGGCAGTGTCATATGCGCAGGAAACCCTTTAGGCTCCTCACCATGGCATCCCTGATCTCCCACACATCCTTCGACAGCCTCGACGCCTACGGTCAGTCCGTGTTCTGGCGGCGGATCCTCGGCTTCCGGGAAGACCCGGAGGACCCGAACCGGCCGGGCGAGGAGGAATGCATGATCTTCTCCCAGGACGGCACGCAGCGGCTGCTGTTCATTGAGGTTCCGGACGCCAAGCAGATCAAGAACCGCGTCCATCTGGACTTGAAGCCCGCCGAAGGTACCCGCGACCAGGAACTCGAGCGCCTTCTGGGGCTGGGCGCCCGCGAAGTCGACGACCGGCGCAACGCGGACGGCACCGGGTGGGTGGTGCTCGCAGATCCGGAGGGCAACGAATTCTGCATCCTGCGCAGCGACGAGGAGCGCCGGGCGTCCGCCTAGGGGCAGGCATCCTGGGCTCGGGTTAGGCCGGGGGTGGCTGGGACTGGGACAAGACCCTCCCGTCCGGCGGGTCGTCACGCGTAGTGTCGGGGACTGTATTCCGGAAGACCACCGAGAGGAAAGCCGATGGAGAACGTCACCTTAAACAACGGCGTCGAAATGCCGATCCTGGGCTTCGGCGTGTATCAGGTCCCGCCGGATGAGACCGAAGAGGCCGTGACCAACGCGCTGGCTGCGGGATACCGCTCGCTGGACACCGCCGCGGCGTACCAAAACGAAGACGCCGTGGGACGTGCGGTGCAGAAGAGCGGCCTGGCACGCAACGAACTGTTCATCACCACCAAGCTCTGGATCCAGGACAACGGCGAGGCCACCACCACACGCGCCTTCGAGAACTCGTTGCAGAACCTAGGCATGGAGTATGTGGATCTGTACCTGATCCACCAGCCCTTCGGTGACGTCTACGGCGAGTGGCGGGTAATGGAACAGCTCTACAACGACGGCGCCGCGCGGGCCATCGGGGTTTCGAACTTCGCCCCGGACCGGTTGATCGATCTGATCATGCACCACGACGTGGTTCCGGCCGTGAACCAGATTGAAACCAACCCGTTCTACCAGCGGGCGGTCGAAAACCAGTTGATGAGCGACCACGGCGTCCGGCACGAGTCCTGGGCGCCCTTCGCCGAGGGTAAGAACAATCTCTTCTCCGATCCCACGCTCTCGGCCGTTGGCGACACCCACGGGAAGTCCATTCCCCAGGTGGTGCTCCGCTGGCTGATTCAACGCCGAATAGTGGTGATCCCGAAATCGGTCCGCCCGGACCGGATGGCGGAGAACTTCGATGTGTTCGACTTCGAGCTCAGCCCACAGGAAATGGCCTCCATCGCCGACCTCGATACCGGGAAGTCCATGTTTTTCGACCACCGGGACCCCAAGGCCGTGGCCCGCTTGAGCGGGGTCACTTTGGAGTAGGTTCGGGCGCCCGATGCAGGTCCCGCACGAGGTAGAGCCACGGGAAGGACCGGCTCCCCACCTGCCAGCCGTCCGTTTCGTAGTGGGAGGAAGGCCGGGTCCAGAGCACACGGCGGTGTTCCCACTGGGTGTCCGTCTGCAGCATCCGGTGCCGGAGCATGTCGACGCCGATGGTGCGCCAGCCCATCCGCCCGGCCAGTTCCAGCTCGGGCATTTCATCGAAGGCCGTGACCGGGCCGAGCCAGCGCTCGCGGGAACCGGGGGCCTGTTCCTCCGGGCGCGTACCGAAACGCTGCTGTACCGCCTGCCGGGTCATCCCCAGCTCGCGGCCCAGTGCAGCCCAGCTGACTCCCGCGCTCCGGGCCGCCGCGACCGCCCGGTGCTGCAGCTGCTGGCTTGCCTGCTCGGCTGCCCCTGCCCGGGCCACGAGGGCGAGGTGGTCCTCCTCGGTGAGGGTCCCGGCGTCGTCGTAGTCGCCGAGGATCAGTGCGCCGATCTGCTCCTGCAGGTCGGTGACCGGACCGCGGGTCACGGCTGTTCACCGGCGTCGCGGCTGGGCAGCCAGTACTCCCTGCCGCTGCTGTCCGTGTTTCTCCGCCGGACGTGCGCGACGGCAAGGTACACGCTGCCCACGATCAGGGCGCCGCCGGCACCCTGGCAGAGGCCCTTGGGGAATCCATGCAGGTCGAGCAGCAACCAGAGGGCAAATAGTGCAACGCCAACCAGAAACATCACTGCGGCGTAAACGGCCGTGAAGATGCGGAAAGTTCTCATGGTGTCAATCAAAGCTTGACATCTTCGAAACGTCAAGGATTTGTTGACACTTTCTTGATCCGGCTTCCGGTACTCGCGTATCGGGGATCCGCGGCGGCTAGGGTGCAGGGATCGGTGCGCCATCAGCGGTGCACTGAAGAGAAGAGAAGAGAAGAGAAGAGGAGCAGACGTGGAACGTTCGGTGCTGTCGTTGTGGTCATACGGGTCGGTGCTGTCCATCGGGTCGAAGAACTCGGTGCTGTCGATCGGCAGCGTGGGGTCGGTGTGCTCCATCGGCTCGATCGGGTCCTTTGGCTCGGCGCTGTCCATCGGATCGGCGTTGTCCGCGGTGGCGGTGATGTCCTGGCTATCCGTCGGGTCCATCATGTCTTCGCGGTCCAAGGCCGTGGTCATGGCCGCCGGTAAGGCCTAGCCTGCGGCCGCCCAGGCTGTAACCGTCAGGAAGCCGGGCTCCGCCGAGTCGATGTCCGCCTCCAGTTCCTGGCGCACGGTCCCGGAGTAGGGGGCCACCAGCAAGGTGCCTACCCGAACCATGCCCGCCCCGGCGGTACCGCGCCAGCCGATCGAGGCCGTGGCTGCTTCCCCGGGGGTCAGCGTCACCGGCTGCACGGGAGAATCCTCGGTCATGTGGGAGCCGCCGTGCACCGCAGTGATGCCCATGACCCAGCCGTCGCTGCTCTCGAAGTCCAGATCCGGGTAGCCCTGTACCGTGCAGGACCGTGTTCCCGTGTTTCGCACAGTGATCTGCGCTGCCCGGTGGCCCAGGGCTGCATCCCACCCGCCGATCGAGGACTCGACTTCTTCACCGGTGCACCACAGCGGATCCGGCTCGGAGAGGGCGGCACCCACCGGGTCGGCACCGTAAACCGTTGGCTCCGGAGTGGGCGTCGTGACAGGCTCCGGGACAGGCTGCGAGGGATTGCGGGCGGTGAGCGGCAGTGCAACCAGCACGGCCGCCGAGAACAGCACGAATGCGCCCAGGGCCCAGCCACGCTGCCGAACCCGGGCGGTGGGAGCGGGTTCCTCCGGAACTCGGGCTGCGTGACGTTTCTCCGGCAGATGGGAACCCGCCCCGTCGGAAGCGCGGGCGGAAAGGAAGGTGGCCACGAGGGCCGGCACCCAGCCCCATGCAACCCCCCAATACGCTCCGGTGAGCAGTGAGGGCCCAAGCAGGTCAAAAATCCACTGTGCCCTGCCCAGGGGCCATTGGGCCAGGACCGAAGCCACGGCCAGCACCGCTGAACCGGCCACGGCCGCCAGCGTCACGCTCATCCAGTTGGCTAGGAAGAGCGCGCCCCGGGTGCCGGTCTTCCTGCTATTGGGCAGGAGCACCAAGGTGAACGCGGCCACGGCCAGGGCTGTTAACCCGGCCACCAGCACCAGGCCGGAACCGTCCAAAAGAGACTTGATGCGGACCGGCATAGTGTCCGGGGAGACCAGTGAAGCCAGGAAGATCGGTATCCGGCCGTTCCCTGCGGTCAGCAGCGCTTCGAAGGCCCAGCCGGAAATCAGCCAGAGGGCGGCGACGACGGCGGGCAGAAGCAGCGGTTTCAAGCCTGCGGCAGAGTTCCCCATGCAGCGAGGGTACCCCGCCATCCTCAAGCCGGATCCGGCAGCGGAGGGTGCGGGAAGTTACCGCACCGTTGCCGGTACGAGTTGCCGCCGCAGCTCCGCACACAGTTCCGCCAGCGCCTGCGGGGCGCTGCGGCACAGCCGCGGGAAGGCCAGGTAACCGTGCGGCATTCCCACATACGTGGTGACGCGAACCGGAACGCCGGCCTTGCGCAGCGCTTCGGCGTACCGCAGCCCGTCGTCGCGGATGGGGTCGTGTTCGGCTACCTGGATCAGTGCCGGCGGCAGCCCGGTGTGGTCCAGGGCCAGCAGCGGCGAGGCATACGGGTTGCTGCGGTCTGCCAGATCGGGAACGTAGAGGCTGCCGTAGCGGAGAATCTCCTCCTTGGTGAGGATGGGCGCGTTGGCGTTCTCCTCGATTGACGAGCTGCCCAAGGTCAGGTCGGTAGCGGGGTAGATCAGCCCCTGGAACGCGATGGCGGGACCGGACCGGTCCCGGGACATCAGCGTCAGCACCGCCGCCAGGTTGCCTCCGGCACTGTCGCCCACCACGGCGAGCCGGCCGGCGTCGGCCTCCCAATCGGCAGCGCGTCCGGCCACCTCGACCAGCGCCGCATAGCAGTCCTCCGCGGCGGCTGGCCAGGGATGCGTCGGCGCCAGCCGGTACTCGAGGGAAACGACGACGGCGCGTGCGTCCCGGGCGATAGTGCTGGCCAGCGAGTCATAGATGTCCAGGTTGCCGACGGTCCAGCCGCCGCCGTGGATCAGGACCACCAGGGGCAAGGTTCCATCGGCGTCCTTCGGCCGGTACACCCGGACGGGGATCCGGCCCTCCGCACCCGCGGCGGTGTCGTCCTTCATTTTTACGCCGGATGCGACGCCGCCCAGCACCCAGTCCAGAACCGGGTTGTGCTTGATGGTGCGCTGCTGGTCAGCGAGAATCTGTTCCTCGCTCTTGCCGGCCACGGAGAAGCGCGCCAGCACCTTGCCCACCAGCCGTACCCGGAGATCAAGCTTTGCCATCTTCGTGCCTTTCTTCTGCTTACCGGCACAGCCAGGGAACTTCCTCCGCTGCTCCGGACGGGCTGTACCCCCGGCCGCCCGGGGCACCCTCGCACCACTCGCTCACCAATGCCCCGCCGAGGCTCAGCGTAACGGGAAGCGCACCCACAAGGAGCAACATCCCGGTGAGCGTTGAACACAGCCAGGCCTGGCCCGCAGAGGTGGCGCGCCGCAACACGATATAGGCAGCTACCGCCCCGAAAAACGTGAGAAGAAACGGCAGGAAGCGCAGAGCCTGGTCCCAGGTGGCGCCCGTCCCGGCGAGGGCGGACTGGAGGGAAGCTGCAGCCAGCACTGCCCCGATCAGGGCCGGTACCCCGCAGATGGCCCACACGATCATGCCCAAGGTCAGCGGTGCCTGGGGAGGGGGTGCAGCGTGTGCGGGCATGCGGCCGAGTGTAGCTCAGGCGCCGATTTGCAGGATCGGCCAGGCCTTCGATGCGTGCGGAAAGGCCGCGCCTGCCGGGACCCGCCGTCGTCGTTCCCGTTAGCCGTTGCCGCGCCGGGAGTGACCGGGCAGAATCGGACCGTCGGTGAAGGCGCGGGACAATGAGGCACGGGACCGACCCGGGCGGATGGAGCGGCAATGAGCACGGACACTACGACGAGCACCGGCACCGGGCAGGCGTCGCACGCCGCGGACAGCCATGACGTGATCCGGGTGCAGGGTGCGCGGGTGAACAACCTGCGTGACATCAGCATCGAGATTCCCAAGCGTCGGCTGACGGTGTTTACCGGGGTGTCCGGCTCCGGCAAGAGCTCGCTGGTTTTCGGAACCGTGGCGGCCGAATCCCAGCGGCTGATCAACGAGACCTACAGTGCCTTTGTGCAGGGGTTTATGCCTTCCCTGGCCCGGCCGGAGGTGGACCTGCTGGAGGGGCTGACCACCGCGATCATTGTTGACCAGGAACGGATGGGTTCGAACCCGCGCTCCACCGTGGGCACCGCCACCGATGCGAACGCGATGCTGCGGATCCTGTTCAGCCGGCTGGGGCAGCCGAACATCGGCCCGCCCAACGCGTATTCCTTCAACGTCCCGTCCGTGAAGGCCTCCGGCGCCATCACGGTGGAGCGGGGCGACCGGAAGACCCGGGCGGAAAAGGCGGTGTTCAACCGGCTCGGCGGCATGTGCCCGCGCTGTGAGGGGACGGGAGCGGTCACCGACTTCGACCTCACGGCACTGTTCGACGGCGCGAAATCACTGTCCGAAGGCGCCATTACGGTGCCGGGCTACAGCATGGACGGCTGGTTCGGGCGGATCTACGCCGGCTCCGGGTTCTTCAACATGGACAAGCCGATTGCAAAGTTCAATAAGCGCGAGCTGCATGACCTGCTGTACAAGGAGCCCACCAAGATCAAAGTGGAAGGCATCAACCTCACCTATGAAGGGCTGATTCCGAAGATCTCCAAGTCCATGCTGTCCAAGGACCCCGAAGCCATGCAGCCGCACATCCGCGCCTTCGTGGATCGCGCCATCACCTTCAGCACCTGCCCCGAATGCGACGGCACCCGGATCAGCCCGGAGGCACGGTCCTCGAAGATCGGCGGCCTCAACATCGCCGACGTCTGTGCCATGCAGATCAGCGACCTCGCAGGCTGGGTCCGCGGGCTGAAGGAACCCTCGGTGGCGCCGCTGCTGGCCGGGCTGCAGCACCTGCTGGACGCCTTCGCGGAAATCGGGCTGGGCTACCTGTCCCTGGACCGCCCCTCGGGCACCCTGTCCGGCGGCGAGTCGCAGCGGACCAAGATGATCCGCCACCTGGGCTCCTCGCTGACCGACGTCACCTACGTTTTCGACGAACCGACCATCGGCCTGCATCCGCACGACATTGCCCGGATGAACCAGCTGCTGCTGCAGCTGCGGGACAAGGGGAACACGGTGCTGGTGGTGGAACACAAACCGGAAACCATCGCGATTGCGGACCACGTGGTGGACCTGGGCCCGGGCGCCGGCGCCGGGGGCGGCACGGTTACCTTTCAGGGACCGCTGGAGGGACTGCGGAAGAGCGGCACCCTGACCGGCCGCCACCTCGGGGACCGGGCGCGGCTCAAGGATTCGGTGCGGCAGGCGTCGTCGTCCCTGGAAGTGCGCGGTGCCGCCACCAACAACCTGCGCGACGTCGACGTCGACATTCCGCTGGGTGTCCTGGTGGTCCTCACCGGGGTGGCCGGCTCCGGCAAGAGCTCGCTGATCACCGGGTCGGTGTCCGGGCGGGAAGGCGTGGTGACAGTGGACCAGGCCGCCATCCGCGGTTCCCGGCGCAGCAACCCGGCCACCTACACCGGTCTGCTGGAACCGATCCGCAAGGCGTTCGCGAAGGCCAACGGCGTGAAGCCCGCCCTGTTTTCCTCCAACTCCGAGGGGGCGTGCCCGTCCTGCAACGGCGCCGGGGTGATCTACACCGAGCTGGGCGTGATGGCCACGGTGGAATCGGTATGCGAGGACTGCGAGGGCCGCCGCTTCCAAGCCTCGGTGCTGGAATACACGTTGGGCGGGAAGGATATTGCCGAGGTGCTGGCCCTGTCAGTGGCCGAGGCGCAGGAGTTCTTCGGCGACGGCGAAGCCCGCACCCCGGCCGCACATAAGATCCTGAGCCAGCTGGCCGACGTCGGACTCGGATACCTTCATCTGGGACAGCCGCTGACCACGCTTTCCGGCGGCGAACGGCAGCGGCTGAAGCTGGCCACGCATATGGGCGGCAAGGAAGCCGTCTTTGTGCTGGACGAGCCGACCACCGGCCTGCACCTGGCCGACGTCGAACAACTGCTGGCCCTGCTGGACCGGCTGGTGGATTCCGGGAAGTCCGTGATCGTGATCGAGCACCACCAGGCGGTGATGGCGCATGCGGACTGGATCATCGACCTGGGCCCCGGTGCCGGGCGGGACGGCGGGCGCATCGTGTTCGAGGGGGCCCCGGCGGATCTGGTGGCGGACGCGTCCACGCTGACCGGAGAGCATCTGGCCGCCTACGTGGCGGGGTGATCTGGGCCTAGACCCCTTCGACTGCGGGCAGGCGCCCGGAACGTACCGCATCGGCGAAGGCTTGATAGTCCCGCTCGTTTTGATCTGCGTACCGCTCACAGAAGTCGGTGATCGAGTTATCGAACTTCTCGCTCTTGCCAAGATAGGCGGCGATCGCGACCGGGTCTCCTGATCTGGCGTGGGCCCGGGCCAGTGTCCAGCCGCAGGTGCGGGCGTAAAACTCCATCCCGCGGGGTTTCATCGTTTCCACGACCACTGAGCCCTTCATGTCCCGCAGCTGGCGCCAGTACAGGTACCGGTTTTCCTGCACGCCCTTGGTCCAGCCCAGGAAGATGTCGCTGGCGGCCTGCATCCTTCGCTGGCCCTGCACTACGCGCTGGCCCGGCTGGCGGTATCTGCTTTTGGGCAGGTGGTCCTCAAGGACTGACCGTGTTGCTTCCTTGACCTGCAGGAACAGCGGGTCATCTGAATCGCGGCCCTGAAGCAACGCGATAAAGCCCCGGGTGCCGACGCTGCCCACACCCACCACCTTGCGGGCGATATCGACGATTTCGAAGCGCTCGAGGAGGTGGCGCCTGTCGTCCTGCAACGTGGCCCGGTAGGACCGGAGCTGTTCGCGGGATTCCTCCCACATCTGGTCCGCGGATAAACCGTATGAATCACCGAAATCCCTGAGCGGGATGACGATCGGCGGTTGGCTGACGATTCGGTACTTCCCGTCCACGCGCTCGGCCAGCTTGGACAGTGCCTGCAGGTTGTCCCGGGAACGCGCCTTCCGCACGGCCTGTTGCGCCCTCTTTCCGATCTGCTTCGCTGCCTTTTTCTCCACCTTGCCCTTCCCGTTGTCCGCCCCCAGCTGGATCGTTGACAAAATATCCTGCTCCGTCAGACGCGCGTACCAGATGTCCATGGTTCCCATTTGTGCGAACTCGCGCATCGCTTCGCGGTAACCCCGAACCGCGGCAAGGGTTGCCGAGCGCGCCTCTTCGTTGGTGAAGGAGTTGTTCCTGGCCGCAATGGTGAAACTCGCGGACATCCGCAGCACGTCGTACTCGAACGGACCCGGAAGTGTTTCGTCGAAGTCATTCAGGTCGAACAGCAGGATCCGCTCGGGTGAGGCGAATACCCCGAAGTTCGACAAATGGGCGTCGCCGCAGAGCTGGGCGGTCAGGCCGGATCTCGGTGTGTCCTTGAGGTCGGCGGCCATGACCTTGGCTGCACCCCGGTAAAAGGTAAACGGAGAGTCAAGCATTCGGCCGTGGCGCACCGGCACGAGGTCCGCATCGCGGGTGAGGTTCTGTTCTTCGATGAGCGCGACGGGGTCCGGGCGGTCGGCTGCTGGAACCCACCCTTGATGGGCGGAGACGGGTGTTGTCTCCCGGCGGTCCTTGCCTGCTGCCACGCGTTCCGTAACGCTCGGGTGCGTGACCTCGATACTGGCCATGATCGGTGACCTCTCTACAACGGCGTTTTGCGCCATCCGGCAGGTCCTGCGGGGTCAGACTTTGTACGGCAGCTGACGTCCATAGAATATCGGGTTGCCTTCCCCGAGGGGATGGGTCCGGCGTCCGGGGAGGGCCCCGCCTCCCGTTTTCGCCGCCGTCTTCCGGGACTGCTCCGGCGGCCCGCTGGCTGCCCGCTCTCGACGGCCACGGCACTATCTCGTAGTTTGAGTCGTGGTCATACCCCACGGCAAGGACCGCCGCTGCTGTGACAGGTACGGGGAGGAACAGGATGATTCCGCTACTGCTCGGAGCCGCGGTGCTGATAGTTTTCGGTGCTTTTTCGGCGCCGCTGAGCCGCCGAGGGGTGACGAGTGCCATGGCGTTCGTGCTCGCCGGGACTGTCCTCGCGGCGGCGTTGGGCGGATCACCAACCCTGGAAAGCCACGCCGTCGAGCGGGTCACCGAACTGGCCCTTGTGTTCCTTCTCTTCACCGACGCCGCCCGGCTCGATCTTGGAATCCTGCGCCGAAGTCTCGGGTGGCCGGGGCGGTTGCTGCTGATCGGGCTGCCGCTGACCCTTGTCCTTGGCTTCGGGGCCGGGCTGCTCCTCTTCCCCGAACTTCCCCTGGCCAGTGTTTTCCTCCTGTCGGCGATGCTCTGCTCGACCGACGCCGCGCTGGGGCAGAGGGTCGTCGAGGATACCGCGGTGCCGGGACGCGTGCGCCAGGCACTGACTGTGGAAAGCGGCCTGAACGATGGCATCGCGGTGCCGTTCTTTCTGGTGTCGCTGGACATCTCGTTGGCGACGCTGGACGGCAGCGTACCGTCGGCTGTCGTGGGTGCCATCGCGGAGCAAATCGGATGGGGGCTGCTGGCCGGGGTCGGTGTCGGGGGAGCAGGCGGGTACCTGTTGCGGGCCGCTGCCGGACGGATTGAAACGCAGTGGCGCCAGCCGTTCACGCTGGCCGTTGCCCTCGGCGCCTACGCGGCGGCGGGTTCGCTCGGCGGCAGTGTGTTCATCGCGGCGTTTGTGGGAGGAATGGCGTTCCGCCTGTCCAGCCGTGCAGGGAACATCGACACGACTTCCTTCACCGCCGAGGTGGGGAGTGTTCTCGCCGCAGCCACTTGGGTGATTTTCGGCGCGGTCGCGGTCCTGACCGCCGTCCCGCACATCACCTGGCAGGTTGTGGCCTACGCCGTGCTGAGCCTCACCGTCGTGCGGATGCTGCCGGTCGCCGTCGCCCTGGCCGGCAGCGGTGTGCGGTGGCAAACCCAGGTGTTCATGGGGTGGTTCGGCCCCCGGGGGCTGGCCTCCGTGGTGTTCGGCCTGCTGGCCTTTGAGGGGGGAATCCCGGCGGCAACCACGCTCCTGACGACGGTGGTTGTCACGGTAGGCCTGAGTGTCTTCGCGCATGGGCTTTCGGCCAAGCCGCTCGTGGCTGCCTACCACCGCTGGTCCGAGGCCAATCCCGGAAAGTAGTATCCGGATGCGGAAGCAGTTACGACACCGGGCTGCGGGGTGCGAACATGATCACGGCGACGCCCGCCAGGCAGATCAGCGACCCGAGGATGTCCCACCGGTCGGGCCGGAAGCCGTCGAAGACCATGCCCCAGGCCAGCGACCCGGCCACGAACACTCCACCATAGGCGGCCAGGATCCGCCCAAAGTGCGCGTCCGGCTGCAGCGTGGCCACAAATCCGTAGGCGCCCAGGGCCATCACGCCCAGACCCGCCCACCACCACGCCCGGTCCTCCCGCACGGACTGCCACACCAGCCAGGCTCCGCCGATTTCGGCGGCAGCCGCCAGGAGGAACAGGAGGACGGTTTTTGCAATGGTCATGGCATCCATCCTGCACGTTGTCGGAATCCCTGCGGTTTGTGACAATCCCTGCGACGCGCCGTGCAGGGATTGTCACAAACTGCAGGGTTTTGCCCAAAACGCAGGGAATCCAACCCGTGCTGCGTCAAGGGTCGTCCGGTGCGGAGGGAAACGTCACCCGCCGCCCCGTTACCGGGTCTGGTCGCCGCCGGGCCCGGCCGCCTGCGCACCCCGCACCCGGTGCCGGACCTCGCGGTACAGCAGGCTCTCCACGGTAACCAGCCCCGCAACCAGGGCGGTAACGAGGAGAAGCGCCGCCAAGGAGGTCAACGGCGGACCAGCGGCCACCAACGCCAGCAGCAGCGCGGCCGTACCCAGCCGCCACTTCTTCCATCCGCCGCCCATCCTCCGCCAGAAGGCAGCGGTGCCCAGCAGGTACAGTGCCGGGCCGCCGAACAATGCGAAAACCCCAAGGCTGCTCAGGCCCTTCCCCTCCTCCACATGCGCCAACACGTCCTCGACGCCCAGGGCCGTGAGCACAATGCCGGCTACGAGGGGTAGGTGCAGGTAGGTGTATGCGACGACGGCGGCGGAAGACCGGGTGGATCCGCGCAGAGCGGCGAAGCGGTGTTCGGCCGCGACGGCCGTGACGTCGAAGTAGAGCCACCAAAGCCCGATGGACAGACAGATTCCCGCCGCCGCACCGGTCAGCACCGGCACGCTCACGGGCAGTTCGGAGGCACCGACGCCGATGGACACGATGGATTCGCCGAGTGCGAGGATGACCACGAGTGCATACCGTTCGGTCCAGTGCGCCGCCGAGTGGATCCGCCAGTTGCCGTGCCACGAGATGAGGAAGGTGAGGCCGGTGTCCAGCACCATGCCGGCCAGCCAGAACCAGGTCTGTGCGGTGCCGCCCAGCAGCGCCCCGGTGACGACCAGCGCCGCTCCCAGGACGGCGGTGAAGGTCAGCTTGGCTATCTGCCGGCGCAGCGGCCGATCGTTCCCGGAGGCATACACGTACAGGACCAGGTGCAGGATCCGCACCGCAGAATAGGCCAGGGCAAGGACCATCGGGCCGTGGAGGCCGCCGTCGAGGTCTTCGAACGCCTCCGGAATAGCCAGGGCGGCGATAAAGGCCGCTACCATCACGGCGGACAGGCCGAACCGCATCAACCCCTCGTCGACGTGTGCCTGGTTGGCGAGCCAGGAAAAGGGGGCCCAGGACCACCAGAGCAGGACCAGGATGACCATCCCCTGCAACACGCCCAGGAATGAATGCTCGTGCACCATGAATCCGGTGACCTGGGTGAAGGCGAACACGAACACCAGGTCAAAGAACAACTCGAAGGTGGTCACCCGGTGCGTTTCATCCGAGATGCGGGCAGCAGGAAGCGGCGGGCGCGGCAGATGCGGCATGCCACAAAGAATAGAAGTCCGTGGCCCCGCCTAGAAGATAATGCGGTCGAAAAGCCAAACGTACCGCGGCGTCGACAATGTCCGGCCGCGGTCGGATGGGCTGGACTCCGACGTCCGTGAAACTCGGGAATTCCTACGGTTTGTCGTGATCCCTGCAGTTTGTGACAATTCCTGCGTCGCGCGGCGCAGGAATTGCGACAAAGCGCAGGATCGCAAACCGGCATCCGGCCCGGCTGAATATTGAACCGTCACACCGAACCGTTCCGCTTGTGACCCACGTCATGTCTCCGGTACGGTGACTACACCGCCGGCGGTTCGACTATCGAACGTTCTGTTCAAATAACGAACACGATCGGCGGCCACCAACGGCACAACGAAGTGAGGACCCCGTGCAGTTCCACCACCACGGCTACGTATCCGGTGACCCCCGCATCCAGCCCGCCGCCGGCACCGGCGTCGACCGCCCCGCCGACCTGCCCGACAAAGTGGACGTGCTGATCGTCGGCTCCGGTCCCGCCGGGATGCTCACCGCCGCGCAGCTGTCGCAGTTCCCCAGTGTCACCACCCGGATCGTGGAGCGGCGGGACAGCCGCCTCGCCATCGGCCAGGCAGACGGCATCCAGGCCCGCAGCGTGGAAACCTTCCAGGCATTCGGCTTCGCCGAGGAAATCACCGCCGAGGCCTACCGCATTACCGAGATGTGCTTCTGGCGCCCGGACCCCGAAAATCCGGAGAATATCGTCCGTTCCGGCCGCGCCCTGGATGACCCCGCCGGAATCAGCGAATTCCCGCACCTGATCGTCAACCAGGCCCGCGTGCTGGACTACTTCGCCCGGTTCATGGCCAACTCGCCCACCCGTATGCAGCCCGACTACGGGTTCGAATTCCGCGGTCTGGAGGTCGACGACGACGCCGAGTACCCGGTCACCGTCACCCTCCTGTCCACGGCCGGCCCGGATGAAGGCACGGAGCGCACGGTTAAAGCCAAGTACGTGGTCGGCTCCGACGGCGCCCGCAGCAAGGTCCGCGACTCCATCGGCTGCACCCTGGCCGGAGACAAGGCCAACCACGCCTGGGGCGTGATGGACGTGCTGGCCAACACCGACTTCCCCGACATCCGCACCAAGTGCGCCATCCAGTCCTCCAACGGCGGCAGCATCCTGCTCATCCCGCGCGAGGGCGGCCACCTGTTCCGCATGTACGTTGACCTCGGTGTTGTGCCCGAAGGCGACAACGGTGCCGTCCGCAAGACCTCCATTGACCAGATCATCGCCAAGGCCAACGGCATCATGGCCCCCTACACGCTCGACGTCCGCAACGTCGCCTGGCACAGCGTGTACGAGGTGGGCCACCGGCTCACCGATCGGTTCGACGACGTTGTGCCCGAGGACCTCGGCACCCGCACCCCGCGCGTCTTCATTACCGGCGACGCCTGCCATACGCACAGCGCCAAGGCCGGCCAGGGCATGAACGTCTCCATGCAGGACGGCTTCAACCTGGGCTGGAAGCTCGGCCACGTGCTGGACGGCCGCAGCCCGGAAACCCTGCTCTCCACCTACTCTGCGGAACGCCAGGTGGTGGCAAAGAACCTCATCGACTTCGACAAAGAGTGGTCCACGCTCATGGCGAAGAAGCCCGAAGAGTTCGAGAACCCCTCGGACCTGGAGGACTTCTACGTCCGCACCGCCGAGTTCCCGGCCGGGTTCATGACCGAGTACACCCCCTCCATGCTCATTGCCGAGCCGAAGCACCAGGACCTGGCCGCCGGCTTCCCGCTCGGCAAGCGCTTCAAGTCCGCACCCGTGCTGCGCGTCTGCGACACCAACCCGGTGCAGCTGGGCCACCAGGCGCGGGCGGACGGCAAGTGGCGGATCTACGTCTTCGCCGACGCCGCGGCTGCAGGCACGCCCTCGCCGGTGGCCGAGCTGGCGGACTGGCTGGACACCGCGCCGGACTCCCCGCTCGCGGCCACGCCGGAAGGAGCGGACCGGGATGCCTGGTTCGACGTCAAGGTGATCTACCAGCAGGACCACACGGGCATTGATCTGGGTGCCGTGCCGGCGGTGTTCAAGCCGCAGGTCGGACCGTTCCAGCTCGACGACCTGGCGAAGGTCTACGGCGCCGACCCGACCGCCGACATCTTCGAGCAGCGCGGAATTTCCCGGAACGGCGCGGTGGTGGTGGTCCGCCCGGACCAGTACGTCGCCAACGTGCTGCCGCTGACGGCCACCGCGGAGCTCGCCGGGTTCTTCGCACCCCTGCTGCCGGCCCGCCAGCAGGCGTAACCGGTTCCCAACGCACGACGACGGCGGCGCCTTAGGTGCCGCCGTCGTCCCGCGTTAACGGCGGCAGGGCTGGCAGACTGACCAGCATGGACAGCTCCGACCCTTCCGAAATCACGCTCGACTTCGACGCCGCCGCGCTCCTTTGGGACGCCTACGCCGCGGCATTCCCCGCCCGGGCTGCGGCCGCCGGGGAATACACCGTGGAAGCCTTCGGCGATTCCCCGGCACTGGCCGATGAACTGCTGGCCCTGGTCCTGGACGGCCGCAAGCGGGCCACCTCCTCGCACGTCGCTGAGTATGTCGCGGAAGGCGAACCGCTTCCGCGCATCGGCATCCACTGGATTGTCTGCGACGGCGCCGGTGCGCCGAAAGCGATCCTGCGCACCACCGAACTGAGGCTCGGGACCTTTGCCGACGCGGATGAGGCTTTCGCCTACGACGAGGGTGAAGATGACCGGAGCCTGGCGTCCTGGCAGCGCGAGCACCGGAAGTTCTGGGAACGCACGGCCGCAGCGCGCGGTGGCAGCTGGTCAGAGGAGGACGAGCTGGTGTTCGAACGCTTCGAGGTGGTCTGGCCTATCGGGTGAAGGATGAACAGCTGCCCTTGAAATACTCGCGCAGCAGAGCGGGATCTCCGGCCTGTGCCGGGGCAATGACGGAGGCATCAAAGACCTCGGGGTTGACCATGTGTTCCTGTATTGCGGGCAGGGATGTGTACTTGGCCAGGTATTCCATGCTGTGTTCCTGGCCGGCCGCGTCTCCGCTGTCGAGGGCCTGGAGGTAGGAATCCATCCAGGCGCAGAGCCAGTAGCCGGCGACCGTGGTGTCCTGGACTCCGTCCTGGATGCTGGTCTGTCCCTGCTGGGTTCCGGCCGCGGGGTCGCTGAAGTTGCTGAGTTCGATCCGCCAATCCATCCCGGCCGGCAGCGGCTCCGGGAACTCGGCGATGGCTTCCGCCACCGCCTGGTCGAAGCAATCGGGTTTGATGCTCACGTAGCCCCCGGCCGGGTCGATCCGCATAATTTCGCCGCCCGGGCAGGGCCGTAGGGTCATGGTGGGCTCCGGCGTGGGACGGGCGCTGGCCTCCGCGCGGGCCAACGCCTCGTTGCTTTCCGCGTCGGTGGTTCCGCAACCGGCGAGCACGCCGGTAAACAGGGCGCCGGCTGCGGCAACGCCCATCGCTGCGGTAAATCGAGTTTTCATGTGTCCCCCCGGTCTACGCAGACCATAGCTCAGCACGGGCCGGGGGGATAGCCGCATTTTTGGCGAGCCGGCCGGGGCTAACCCGCCCAGGCGCGGGTGCGCGTCACCAGGGCAGGGGACCGTCCTCATCGCTGAAGGTGCCGGTGGGCCCGTCCGCCGGGATCGTGGCCATCCGGACGGCGGCCCTGGCGCCCTGCTCCGGTGTGCGTGTTCCCCGGAAACCGTTCAGATCGGTGGCAACAAAACCCGGACAGACCGCATTAATCAGGATGCCTTCCGGAGCAAGTCCCTTCGCATACTGCAGCGTCAGGGAGGTCAGGGCGGTTTTGGACGGCGCGTACCCGGCGGCGATCGGGTCGGTGTTGGCCGGATTGGATACTGCGGCGAGGGATCCGGCCACGCTGGAGACGTTGACGATCCGAGGGGCCTCGGAGAGGCGCAGCAGCGGCAGGAAGGCCGCCGTCACGGAGATGACGCCGAAGAAGTTGGTCTCGAAGACCGAGCGGATTTCATTCACGTCGGCCGAGCCCGGCTGTTGGGCAGCAAAGCTGACTCCCGGCGTCGCCACAATCCCGGCGTTGTTGATCAGGGCATCCAGCCGCCCGAAGCGGCGCTTTACCTCGTCCGCAGCGGCCGCCACCGAGGCCGGATCGGTCACATCGAGGACGACGGCGACGGCGTCTCCACCCTCCGCGCGCAACTCCGCAGCAGCCCGCTCACCGGCGTCGGCGTTCCGTGCGGCTACCACCACGGTGTGGCCGAGCGCCGCCAGCTGGCCGGCAATCTCGCGCCCGATACCTTTGTTGGCGCCGGTGACGAGGGAAATCATGCTGTTATTCATGGGACTCCTAGAGAAAACACGGCCAACCCGACCGGGAAGGCACTTTCAGTCTGTCCGCAGGGGCGTGTACTTGGAATAACGAAAAGTCCGTATTTTTTGCTCTACAGTACAAAGATGGTGAATGACCGGTTATCGGAAGTCCTCGACCTGATAGAGGTCAGGAGCATTATTTCGGGCAGCACTGCGGTGTCCGGGCGGTGGGAAACCGAAAGCAGTCTCGATGAGGACCTGAAGTTCTTCGCGGTTGTGCAGGGCAGGATGCGGCTCTCGACCGACGGGCCGGACATGCCCCTGATCCTGGAGGCTGGCGATGTTGCCCTCCTCAACGGCCGCCGCTGGCTCAAGCTGGAGGGCGGCAGCGGGGACGCCTCGCCGCTGCGCCTGGAACCGCCGGCCAGCGGGACGTTCGTCCGGGTGGGGGAGGGTGCACCGGGCACCGAGGACATCGTCATCGGCGGCCGAGTGGCTGTGAACGCCACCGGGCGTGAACTGCTGCTGCGGGCCCTGCCGCCCGTGGCCCACATACGTTCCGGAACCGACGCCGCGCCGCACCTGCACGGACTCGTCGAGCGGCTGTTCGAGGAGGTGTCCGGGCAGCGGGTCGGGTCGGGGTTTGCGGCACGACAGTACGGCCAGCTGCTGTTGCTGGAGGTGTTGCGTGCATTCATCACCGATGCGGCACTGCCGCCGGGATGGCTGAAACTGCTTGCCGACGAACGGCTGCGGCCGGCGCTGGCGTTGATCCACGCCCAGGGGACCCGGCCTCCGAGCCTGGAGGACATGGCCGGTGCCGTGGCCATGTCGCGCACCGCCTTCACCGAACGGTTTAGGGAAGTTGCCGGCTCTCCGCCGCGGTCCTACCTGAACAACTGGCGCATGCTCGTAGCGCAGCGGGAACTGAGGTCCGGGGATACCCGGATCCGTTCATTGGCGTTGGACCTGGGTTTCTCCTCCGAGAGCGCCTTCAGTACGGCGTTCAAGCGCAGTGTGGGCGAATCGCCGCTGCATTACCGGTCCCGGGTGCGGGCGCTGGAGCCGGTGGATTAGCTCGCGCTGGCCGGACGACGACGGCGGGAGTGGGCGTAGATCCGAGCCTGATCGCCGGACAGGGCGAGGATCAGCAGGACGTCAAAGGCGTAGCCGAACAAGTTGGTCCGCAGCGCCGCCTCGGGTCCGGCGGACACGGCTGCCACCTGCAGGGCCATGGCGACTGAGCTCAGGCACATCGCGGTGATCCGGGCCCCGTTACTGCCGCGCAGTATGAGCACGGCCAGCACCGCCTCCACCCCGGCGAAAACGGTGAGCGAGACGCTGGTGGGAGCGTAGGCACTGCCCAGCTCGGCAATCCCACGGCTCTGGGTGCCCAGCAGGTTGATCACCGGGGAGATATCGGCCAAGTGGACCAGGAAGGGCGCCGCCATCGCCAGGGAGGCGAATCCGCGCAGGAACACCAGAACGGCACCCAAAATAACCGCGGCCGGCGGCCGGTCCCGGGCAGCAGCTGCGCCGATGGGCACGGTCGGGCCGATGTCCGGGAGACTGCTCAGGTCCGCCACCGGCAGGTCCCCGTCGGTGACAATCGAGTCCCCGCCGCCGTTGCGGGAGTGGTATCCGGTGGAGAAGTTCTTGATGACCTCCACGGACACCGCGGGGGAGGCTTCCCGGAGAGAGCTGATCAGGTAGTCCCGTTCGGCGTCGATGTTCTCTCCGACCCGGTGCGTGACCTGCAGGGTGAACAGAGACAAACCGACGGCACGGTCAAAGGACGCGGCGCCCAGCCAGTCCGCGGCAATGCCTCCGGGGAGCATCCAGCCCTCGGGGCAGCGCCAGAAACGGACATGGTGGCGCTGCCGCGGGTTGCCGTGCATTTCCTGCTCGTAGGCAAAATCCTGCTGCCGGTCGAACAGGAGCAGGGGGCTCACCGGGGCCTGGACATAGCTGCGATGCAGCAGGGTGGAGGAGACAATGCGCCAGCTGCTGGCCAGGGTCACCGGGTCCGCGAGGTGCCAGCCGGCCTTTTCCAAGGCGCCCCGCAACTGCGCCTCGCTGCCCAGAAAGGCGAGGTTGACGGCGTCGCCGAACAGGCCGGCATTGGTGCGGGTGCGGCCCATGAAGTAGTTGGGAATGAAAATCTGTGTCAGGACCCGGTCCAGGCGCGGCAGCACCAAGTACGCCAGCGCGGCCCAGAACACCACCAGGAACCAGATATGCCGCTGCTGCAGGCTCTCCTCCAGCAGCAGCACGGCGAACCAGGCTGCACCGATGCCGCTGAACGTAAAGAAAGCCCAGTCGACGGCGGTTGCCGCCGGCCCGCCGTCGGACTCCGCTGCGGTGCCCGGCTGGGTCATCCGGAAGTCATAGCCCCGGCAGTTCGCCGTTTGCCCGGGCCTCAATCCAGTCCACGGCGGCATCCGGCAGGTAGTAGGCTCCGCTGCCGTCGGAAGCCATGCCGCGGCTGCGGGAGATTTCCTCCACCACCCACGGCTCTACGGCGTCACCGTTATTGGCGGTCAGCCACTCGCGGGACTCGGCGGTGAGCATCGGCCACCAGAGGGCAATGTCCAGGTCATCGCGCTCAAACTGTTCATCAGTCATGGCTAAAACTCTGGCACTTTCGGGCCGGTTGGTCGACGGCCTGCGCTTCCCGGTTACCGGCCGGCCGGAAATATCCCCGCGGGCTCAGCGGTGAGCCGGTAGCGGCGAACCGGCCCGTCGAACCCGTCCGGTGCCTCGACGTCGTCGCCGGGCAGGAGCCCAAAGCCGTCCTCATGCTGTCCCGGACCCCATTCGGCGTGCGCCTCGCCCCAGGAGTCCTGCCAGGCGGCGTCGGGGGCAATCAGTTGCAGCATGGGCGCCACTCTAGTAGCTCCCGGGTTCACCCGCCGCGAAGCCAGGTTGCCCCGGAAAACCGGACGTGCGACCGTGGAGGGGAGGCCGCGACACGGTCTCCCGGACGAGGGGTGCCGTACCCGGTGTGCGACAAGACGGCCCGAGGGAGACTCTCATGTCATGGATTGTTCTGGTGCTGTCCGGCGTCCTGGAAGCAGTATGGGCCACCGCCCTGGACAAATCGCAGGGATTCAGCCGGTTCTGGCCGTCGGCCATTTTCGTTACCGCCCTTATCGCCAGCATGGCCGGGCTCGCCTACGCCATGCGGGAACTGCCGCTGGGCACCTCGTACGCCGTCTGGGTGGGGATCGGCGCGACACTGACCGTCATTTACGCCATGGCCACCGGCGCGGAATCCGTGTCCCTGCTGAAGATCGTGTTCCTGGCGATGATCGTGGGCGGCGTGATCGGGCTGAAGTCGCTCCACTAGGCCCGTTCCAGGCCTTGCGTGAGCACTGCTTAGCGACGCATGCGTGCCCTGCGCACCTGCACCCTTGTGCAGCGGAAACCCGGAGAGTTGAGTTGGGGAATGGGATCCCTTACGTACTCCATGAACTGCTCACTGGACGGGTACAGCGCCGACGCTGACGGTAACTTCGCCTGGTTGGAGCCGACCGAAGATTTTCTTGCCTCACATTCCGAGGACCTGGAGGACGCGGCCGCCGTGCTCTACGGGCGACGGATGTACGAAACCCTGTCCGTGTGGGAGACCGACCGCGCCGCGTCAGTTGGCCTTCCGGGGACTGACAGGTTCGCGGACGCCTGGTCGGCGGTGCCCAAGGTGGTGTTTTCCTCCACACTGCAGGATGTTTTCACCGGCCGGACATCGTTGGAACCCACCCTGACCCCGGAAGCCGTGGAACGGGCCAAAGCCGCGGGAAACGTCATGATCGGCGGACCGGAGCTGGCTAAGAGCGCCATGCGCATGGGGTTGGTGGACATTGTGTCGCTGGTGATCTGTCCGGTAATTGCCGGTGGCGGTCAGCGTGCCCTGCCCGACGGGGTGCCACTGGACCTTCGCCTGCTGCGGGAACAACGCCTCGACAACGGGGGAGTCCGGGTGACCTACGCCGTGGGCTGAGGCGATGCTTCCCCGCGCGGCGGCCGGATCGGATCCAACCGCCGCGCACCCTGCACCCGTCTACTGCTTAGAAGAGGCGTTCCGCCACGTTCACCCGGGTGGCCGACGCCAGTGCGGACTCGACCTTCGCCTTGGGTGTTGTGCCCGGAACCGAGCTCATCAGCTGGTCGTCGGGGATGCTGGCATCCGCGAGGTACAGACGGGTGTAGCCAGCGGAGTCCGGCTCAAACCTCCAGCTCTCGGCGAGGGTGCCCGCGTCGACGACGTCATAGCCCAGCCCGTCGATGAGTGCGGCCGCCTCAGCCTTGGCCGAATCGTCGTCGGAAGCGATGGGCAGAGTGGAGCGCTCAGCGGACCCGGCGGGGCGGGCCAGAAGCGGAATGTGGTGGGCCAGGATGTTATTGAAGGCCTTGACGTACTGCGCCCCGGGAAGCCGGCTCTGCACCAGTTCGCTGGTGGTCACCGTGCTGTCATCGAGCTCGGCGATGCGCCCGTCCCGGGACGGGTAGTAATTGCTGGTGTCCAGGACGATCTTGCCGGCCAGGAGTCCGTCCGGAAGAGCGGAAACCGCGTTCAGTGGAATGGACAGCACGACGGCGTCACCGAGTTTCGCGGCGTCTTCCACCGTTCCGGCCTGGGCCAGCGGCCCGAGGTCGGACACCAGTTCCGAGAGCGATTCAGGTCCCCTCGAGTTGGCAATAACGACGTTCATGCCCGCAGCAACCGCGAGCCGCGCGACTGCGGATCCGATGTTCCCGCTTCCAATGATGCCCAATGTCGGCATTGCGTATCCC
The DNA here is from genome assembly GCF_020731025.1 of Arthrobacter sp. zg-Y895. Taxonomy (NCBI): domain Bacteria; kingdom Bacillati; phylum Actinomycetota; class Actinomycetes; order Micrococcales; family Micrococcaceae; genus Arthrobacter; species Arthrobacter sp. zg-Y895. Next base: position 577,713 of record NZ_JAJFZY010000003.1, on the reverse strand, counting down.
TTCGATAATGTTCGGCTGGACTGGCGCGGGTGTCCTCCGGCAGCCCCTAAAGGAGGCAACTGCCGCTGCTGCGGAGGAATTCCCCTGGGCGGCGGAAGTGTTAGGCGAGCCGTGACCCGGCGGACATTGCGAGGTTTCGAGCTCCGGTGAAGTGTTCGGCCGTGCCGACACGGTTCAGCAGCCGTGCCGCGCGGACCATGAGGTTTCCCCGCCGACGCCGGCCGGCGTCGTAGCGCTGCAGGCCGGCGGCAACGTCGGGAGCCGCGGAGAGTGCGTCGACCAGGGCAACCGCGTCCAGAAGTGCCTCGCAGGCGCCGCGGCCAAGGTTCGGTGCCATACCGTGCGCCGCGTCGCCCAGCAGCGCCAAGTTGCCGGAAATGTAGGACGGGAGCGGCGGAATGTCGAATAGTTCCCGGTAATCTATCGGTTTCCCGTCCAGTTTCCCCAGGACCTGGGCGATATCCGGATGCCACCCGCGGTAGAGGCTGCGCAGCAGGTCGGCCCCCTGGGCGCCGATAGCCTCCGGGGAGCCCAGCGCGGGAAGGTCTGTGGAGCGGAGGCAGGCAAACCAGTTAGTGCTGCCGGCATCCAGCGGCGTAATGCCGAACAGGCGGCCGCGCCCCCAGGTCTCGCTGACTCCGCGGGCCGGGCCGGGGACAACGCCCCGAAAGGCCACTGTTCCCAGTGCCTGGGGCGATACTCCATTGCCGGCGGTGCGCAGGCGGCTGAAGATTCCGTCGGCGGCCACGACAACATCGGCAGAAGGCAGGGTTGAGGGTTCGGCGACCGGTGAATCCCATTCGATAACCCCGGCAGGAAAGTCCCCGGCCAGGGCCTCGAGCAGGACGGTGCGTGGAACAAAGCGGGCGGTCCGGCCGCGGCCCATGGCTGCGATCTGGCTGCCGTCCGGTTTCAGGATCCGTGCGCCGCGCTCTTCCACCGAACCGGCGCGGACTGCGTCACCGGCGCCCAACGCGTCGAGGGCGCGCATCGCCTCGGGCCACATGGCCAGTGCCGTTCCGCTGCCGGGCAGGTTTGCGCCGCGTTCGAGCACCTGGACCGACCATCCTGCGCGCAGCAGTCCCCGCGCAACGGCGGTTCCCCCGATGCCCGCTCCGACGATCAGTGCTGAACCGCGCATGGGTGTCTCCTCATCAATGGTCCGGCTGCCGCAGGCTCGGGGGCGGCCACCGTCTGACGGTGATCCCGCCCAAGGCGGAATCTACGCCGTCTGCTGCCTGCTGTCGACGTCGGTCTCGGCAGCGGTTTCCCGCGGCCGCCGGAAGCCGACGGCCGTCAGGTAAATCCCCAGCGACGCCTCCCAGATGATCTCCGGAAGGGTGGCCAGGGCCGAGGGAACCGAGGTCTGCCCGTAGGCTCCGAAAAGCACGGCAAGACCGGACAGCGACATCAGCGGGCCGCCGATCAGGCCGAACAGTGCCATGGGCCGCGGCACCAGGTGCGAGCGGTACATCAGGAACCCGAGCAGCAGCCCGTTGCCGATGCCCACCACGAACCCCGGGCCGAGCAGGAACGTCCAGCCGTGCACCGCCACCAGCGCCCGGGCTACGGGCAGGTACTCCCCGGCGTCGGCACCCGCGGTCTGCCGCAGCGTCACCACGGTGAGCACGCTGAGAATTCCGACGGCAATAAGCGCGCACTCCATGATCCGGGCCGCAACATAGCCGACCGCGGCGGTCTCGCTGTAGAGCCGCAGCACGGGAAACAGTACGACGGCGGTGCCGATGTTGGTCACGATCAGCACCAGTTCGCAGACGGCGCCGAGCAGGATCCGGGTGTCCGCACCGGGTCCGGCGAGGTAGTTGGGGTCGGTGAGCAGCGGTGCGTACAGGGCAGCCCCGGCGATGGCGGAGGCGAAGGTGAGGAGGAAGAGGATCCCGGCGGTCCGGGCCGTGCGGTTAGAGGTCTGCATGACGCTCCTGTCAGCCAAAGGTGTACTGCGTACACCAGATGCGATGAACCTAGGTGTATGTCGTACACTTTGTCAAGGATCTCTTCCCGGGAAGGTGGCACTGTGGGACAGGTACCCAAGGCGCGGCAGCAGGAACCGTCCGCGCGGCGTCCGCGCCTCAACCGGGACGCCGTGCTGCGCGCCGGCGTCGTGCTGGCTGACCACGTGGGCACTGACGGTTTCACGATGCGCACGCTGGCCGACGAACTCGGCGTGGTTCCCATGGCGCTGTACAAACACGTGGCCAACAAGCAGGAACTGCTCGAGGGCATGGTGGACCTGGTCTGGGCCGAGGTCACGGAACCGGACAGCGGGCGCGGCTGGAAACAGGCCATGCGCGGCCGCGCCGTCTCCCTCTGGGCCGCACTGGTCCGGCACCGCTGGGCCGTGGGACGGATGGAAGCGGCCGGCCGGCCGGGACCGGAGAGCCTGCGCCAGCACAACGCGATGCTGGGCTGCCTGCGGCAGAGCGGATTCTCGTTCCGCACCACCGTCCACGTCATGAGCCTGCTGGATGCCTACGTGTACGGCTTTGCCCTGCAGCAGAAGACCCTGTCCTTTGAAACCCCGGAGGAGTCGGCCGAGGCTGCCGCCGACACCCTCAACGGGGAATCGGCGGAGGCCGCGGCTTTGTATCCGTACCTGCTCGAAGTGGTGGGCGAGCTGGCGAAGGAAGGCTATGACTATGACGCCGAATTCAACGTCGGGCTCGACGTCCTGCTGGACGGCATCGAAACTCTGCGGGGTTCCTGGCGCGACGGCTAGGTTCGGCGGATGGTCCCGATTTCAGTACCCACTTCGCCACGGGCCGGGCGAAACCTTGTTTCATAGTGATAGGCGATGGCCGTGCCTTGGGGGAAATTTGTTTAACGTGCAGGGATTTCGTTATCCCCTTGATTTCGTCGCTGATCGCAACATGAAACTCCGATAATCAGTAATTTATAGGAGATCCCGCGCTTTCGACGTGAGAGCAGGGGTGCTCCGTCGGATAATATGTCCGGGTCGACCTAATTGTTCCGGTGTGCGGAAACTGCGGATTCGACCGTAGTTGCAATCTCCGCTGCGGCGAAGATATGACGCTTTGACATCGTCAACTACTGAAGCACGACCCTGATAACAGAAAAGGCATACCCCTTAATGAGCACTACCGAAACAAGCTATAAGCCCATTACCGGCACCGGGAAGTCCTTTGTCGTGACATGGCTGCTCGCGCTCTTCCTGGGCGGGCTGGGCATCGACCGGTTCTACCTGGGCAAGATCGGGACCGGCGTCCTGAAGCTCCTGACGGGTGGCGGTTTCGGTATCTGGACGCTGGTCGACCTGATCATCACCCTGACCGGGAACCAGAAGGACAAGCAGGGCCGCCCGCTGGACGGCTACAAGGAGAATAAGAAGACGGCGTGGATCGTCACCATCATCGTTTGGGTCCTGAACGTCATTGTTTCGGTGATCATGATTGTCACCATGACGGCGACAATGGGAGCGGCCATTGAGGAAAGCCAGAAGGCATCGGAGACGAACAGCACTACGCAGTCGAGCCCGGCTCCGGTCTACTCCGCACCGACCGAGGAGGCCCCCGCTGCTCCTGCCGTTCCAAAGAACGATGACAATCTGCAGGCGCTGAACAGTGCCACGTTCTACAGCGACTCCCTGCACATGAGCAAGGCCGCCATCCAGGAGCAGCTGGGTGGGGAATACGGCCAGTACACCCCGGAGGCCGCGCAGTACGCCGTCGATAACCTCAAGGCCGATTACAAGACCAACGCGCTGGAAGCCGCGAAGTCTTTGCAGAAGGAAAACCCGATGCCCCTGGATGAGCTGCGGGATTACCTCGCCAGCACCGATATGTACGGCGCAATGTTCACCCAGGAGGAAGCCGACTACGCCATTCAGAACCTGAAGTAGTCCCCTTCCCCGCAAGACTCCGATGCTGGCCGGCGGCCGGCGGCCGGCGATCCGACGGACGACGACGGCGGGACGGTGCCGCGGCATCCGTCCCGCCGATCCGAGAGCTGTTGCCACCCCGCCGCCCCGGTGCGACGGTAGGACGAGTAGGCCAACCGACTAGGGGCACCATGGACCTCGAGGAACTGCTCGCGGCGCTCAACGCGGGCGAGACCATTACCGCCGGATCGCCCCTGCATGAGGCCATGCATCACGCCAGCCAGGCCGCCCTGCAGATTACCGGCGAGATCAACAGCGGCTACCACGAACCGGCCCGGGTGCGGGAGCTGCTCTCCCGGTTGACAGGGAAACCGGTGGACGAATCCGTGGCCCTGTTCCCGCCGTTCTCCTCCGACTTCGGGAAGAACATCAGCCTGGGGAAACGGGTGTTCATCAACGCCGGCTGCCGGTTCCAGGACCAGGGCGGGATCCGCATCGGCGATGACTGCCTGATCGGCCACAACGTTGTCCTGGCCACGCTCAACCATGATCTGTCGCCGGTGCGCCGGGCGGACATGCATCCGGCGCCGGTCACACTGGGCCGGAATGTCTGGCTCGGTTCCAACGTCACGGTGCTGCCGGGTGTGACCATCGGCGACGATTCCGTGGTGGCCGCCGGCGCCGTCGTCACCAAGGATGTTCCAGCGCGGTCCCTCGCCGTCGGGTCACCTGCCCGGGTTATCCGTTCACTCGCGGAATAGACCGGCCGTGGCAGGCGTGCGGCGTGCGCAACCCTTTAGTTGCCGCGGACGCCGGTGTTAGCTAGAGGCACGGATTGAATCGATGTGCGGGAACACCCGCACGGGAAGGAGATCGCCATGACCGAGCATCTCCACAAATTCGCTGACCTCTACCGGAAACAAGGACCCTGGTGTGCCGCTTATGTCGATGCCGGGGCCGGAACCGTGGAAGGCCGCGAAGCCGCTGAAGTCCGCCCGGGCAACGTCCGGACGGCGCTGGCGGAAAAGGGGGCCTCGCCGGCGGACCTTGAGGCTATGGAAGCCGCGGTGGCTCCTGCTTACGGAGTACCCGTCCCGGTGTCGCGCTTCGTCCTCGTCCGGCAGGGAACGGTGGAACTGAACGAACTCCTGCCCGGCCCGCTGATGGGCCCGAAGCACCTTTCCGCGGGAATAGTTCCGGACCTGCTGCCGCTGCTCAAGCACCGCCCCGAAGAATTCCCGTACATCGTTGCGGAAGTGTCGCGGGAAGGCGCCGAGATCCGGCTGGAATATGTGGGCCGCCCCGGTCCCGCCAGCATCTCTGATGTTGCAGGCTCCAGTGAGGATATCCGCAAACTCTCCGTCGGCGACGGCTGGGCGCAGGACAAGCAGCAGCGCAGGACGGAAGACATCTGGCGCCGGAACGCGGACGAGGTCGCCGGACAGATCGACAGCATCGTGGATAGCAGCGGTGCCCGGCTGATCGTGCTCGCCGGTGATGTCCGTGCCCGGGGCCTGGTGCAGGACCAGCTCGCCGAGGCGCACCGGCCCCTGGTCCGCATGCTCGATTCGCATACCCGTACCGGCGGTGCCCATCACGAGGGTTTTGAGGACCGCGTCCAGGAACTGATTGCCCTGCAGTGGGCGGAGGAGCAGGAACAGATCATGGACCGCCTCGCCCTGCAGCAAGGGCAGGCCAACCCCGAATCGACCACCGGCATCGGTGCTGTTGTCCAGGCACTCCAACAGGCTCAGGTGGACGTGCTGATCCTGAACGACACCGCGCTCGCCGACCACCCGCTGCTGGCACTCGGTGCCGAGCCGTGGGTAGCCACCGCGGAGGAACAGGCACTCGGCGCGGACGTGCTGGGCAAGGTTTCCGCGACTGTGGCCCTGCTGCGCGCCGCGGCCCTGACCGATTCCAAGCTTCTCCTGGTGCCCGACGGCGTCCTGCCCGGCGGAGCGGGCGTCGCCGCGCTGCTGCGCTGGCCCACCGGTCCGGAAGCACCCGGAAGGAACGCGACCTAGAGGCAGTTCCGGATTAGCGCTGGCGGACGGCCTGGACGACGACGTCGCGCAGGGTGACCTGGCTGCCGTCCGGTGCGGTCATGGAGCGCGGATGCTCCTCGGCGACGGTGATGGACCACGCGGACGGATCCAGCAGTGCTTGGATGTCCCGGGCCGTCACGGTCGCTTCGGCCGGCGGATGGTGCCCGTGCGCCGTCGTCGCCTCGTCGTCGTGGGCGTGCCCGACAATCAGGAGGGTGCCGCCCGGGGCCACCCACTCCGCGACCCGGGCATAGAACGCCAGCTGCGGCATCGCCGGGTGGGCGTAGTTGGTGGTGACCAGGTCAAAGCGGCGTCCCGGTTCCCAGGAGACCAGGTTCGCCTCGATCCAGTCCACACTGCCGGACAGGGTCTGCGCTTCGGCACGCCGGGACGCTGCGGCCAGGGCAGATGCCGATACGTCCGTACCCACTACCGTCCAGCCGTGCGCTGCCAGTTCCAGGGCTTCCGCGCCCGTGCCGCAGCCGGCGTCCAGTGCGGTGCCTGCCGGGAGTTCCGCCGCGAGGCGTGCCACGTAGGGGTTCGCGGGCGGCTGATGTCCGGCGGCCGGGTCAGTGTCCGGGGCCTCGTGCCAGTGCTGCTCCCAGTAGTCCTTGTCGAAGCTGTGTGTCATTGTTCCAGCGTAGTCCCGGGCCGGTCCGGGGCTAGCTGGAGGTGAGCTCCCCGGCGAGGTACCGGTTCCGCGACTCAATGAGCTTCCGGAGATAGCGGGCCAGCACCAGTTTCTCGACCAGGCGCCCGACGACGCCGAACGGCGCCTCGAACTCGATGCGGTCAACCATGGTGCTGCCCGCGGGATCCTGACGGAACTCGTGGACGTGCCGGAACCGCCGGAACGGGCCCCTGACCTGCTCATCGACGAAACGGTCCGGCGCCTCCATCTCGGTGATCCGGCTAGTCATCCGTAGCGGAACACCGAAATGCCAAGCCCGCCAGGTGACGTCCTCACCCAGGGAGATGAGACCCGACGTCACGCCGCCGACCGCCTCTTCACGGGACCGCGCCATCGAGTCCTTGTGCGCATCAATGCTTCGGGCACGGTCAAACAGCTCCGATGCGGGCAGGGCTGTCCGGGTGGTGCACTCGAAGTAGACGGTCATGGTCAGAGTATGGCAGGGCGCTCTGCGGCCGACGGCGCACGCGGGAGTCGGCATCAGACCCCGGTGGTTGGGGGACGGAATCCGCTGTCGCTTCTAAAAGTGTGTGCCAGCTCCTCCCAAAACAAGGCGGTGGCATCGCTACACGTGGTGACGGTGCCGAAGCCGGTCTGGTGCAGTGCGCGTCGCTGGTTCGCAAAACCCATAGTCGGCCAGCGTGCGCAGGAAAAGAGTCCCCTGACACAAATGGAAAATTTTTTAGAACCCGTATGGACATTCACATGTTGGCAACACACTCTTGCGAACGCACTGTTGCGAACGCACCTACCGAAGTCAAGACGATCATTTTGGGGATGATATGAGCCGCGTAATGCAATCGAACACTGGCCATCGAGAGGCAGCTACCCGTCCTGTGCAGCACGACAGCACGGCTGTGTGGTCCATGTTGACTGTAGAGCCGGAGCACAGGGATGCGGGTGATGAAATAGTCCGCCGTATTGTTGCTCCGCTGATTTCCGGAACGAGGACCGGGGGAGAGCGCTGGTTTGGCTTTTCCCGCAGGCTGGAATCCGCCCATCCGGCCGTGCACCTGCATGTGCGTGCCGCCGACGACGTTGTTAAGCGGCTTTGGAAGTTTGTGTACGCGTTGGCAGACGAAAGCGCTGCCTCACTGGGTCCCGTGAAGATCTCCCGGTGGCCGGATATCACTTATCCACCACGATCAGGCGAGCCGGTGCACGAAGTAATGGAAGCGGCATTTGCCCGGTTCGGTGGACGGAAGGGCTTGGAACTGGTTTCTGAGGTTGCCGACTTGTCCTCGGACCTGGCTTTGTGGGCAGTCAACCGCTTTCCCCGCCTCAACATGCGCTCGATGCTGGCCGCCCTGCTTCTCTTCGACACCGGCCACGCCATGATGCGCGGGCCGCGGTCCGCTGTGTGGCCCGACCGCAGAACCACTAGCTGGGACTACTACTGGAACGCTCATCTGCACGCCTGCACAGGTTCTTTTGGTTCGCACTCCGGGCAGGCACGCACGGCAATGATGGCCCAGATGGCACCCCGGGTTATGCCTGCGCATAGGGTGATGGCCGCCCTTGCCTCGGAGTCGGCAGTGGATATCTGGCGGAAGCGCTGGGCAAGGGCCATCGATGAGTATTTGTACCGGGCAGACAAGCAACGCATCAGTCGCAGTGCGCAGCAGCTGGCTACGGTGGCCAGCCGGCTGGCACTCAACCGGCTGGGCTTTCCACCCCGGGAACAGGGGGCCCTTGGGATATACGCGCGTGCCTGGAGCAAGGATATTGAAGCGCGGTATTCCGGTGAGGAGCATTAGTCGCTCCCGCCAAAGCAAGGTAAGGAATGACGGCGTCGGCGGCGCCGGCTAGTGGCCACGGGTTAGCGTACTGGCCTCCGGCGCCAAAGACGCCAGCTGAGAGCCGGTTGATGGATCCGGGTCAGACGCACTTGAGCTGGCGACGCGGCCCGACCGGAACCTCGACGCGGATTTCGTCGCGGACGCTCTGGTCCTTGCTGAAGTTGTGCTTGCTGCTTTGACTGGCCGAGAGCACTTTCGATCCTTCGGGATTGCGGATGGCAGTCAATGACGGATCATTTCATATCCCGCCACGGCCTGCGGAAAGGGCCCCGGAGCACGCCAACCGTGACGGGAAGTCGGTTTTTCCCAACTCGACCTAGACCGTGTACCTCCCGGCATTCGGTGCGCACCGGCCCAATAGAACACGAACAGGTAATGATTTCGGGGGGCGGTATGGACTACACGTTTTGGGAACACAGGATAAACACAGCAAAAGTACCCATGTCAGCCAATCATTCCTGGGGATGAAATGAGCCGCGTAATGCAGTCGAATACTGTTCATCGAGGTGCAGCTACCCGCCCTGGGAAGCAGCACCCCAGCACAACCCTGTGGTCCATCCTGACTATTGAGCCGGAGCGTAAGAATGCCGGCGACGACATTATCCGCCATGTTGTTGCCCCTTTGTCTTCCCAACTGCGGGCCGGGGAGGGGAACCGGTTTCGGTTGTCACGCAGCCCGGAATCCGACCGTCACGCCGTGCTCCTGCATTTGCTTGCCACCGACGACGTCGCTAAGCGCCTATGGAAGTTTGCGCACGCGCTGGCGGACGAAAACGTTGCCACGCTGGGTACTGTGAAGATCTCCCACTCGCCGGGGCTCGTTTATCCGCCGCTGCCGGGCGAACCGGTACCTGAGGTGGTGGAAGCGGCATTTGCACGGTTCGGTGGGCCAAAGGGCTTGGACCTGGTAACTGAGATTGGCGAGGTCTCCATGGATCTGACTTTGTGGGCGGTCAATCGCTTTCCCAGCCTCAACACGCGCTCGATGCTGGCTGCCCTGCTTCTCTTCGACGCCGGCCACGCCATGATGCGGGGCCCCCGGTCCGCTGTTTGGCCCGACCGCAGAACCACTAGCTGGGACTTCTACTGGAACGCTCATCTGCACGCCTGCACAGGTTCTTTTGGCCCGAACGCTGCGCAAGCGCGCAGGGCAATGATGGCCCGGATTGCACCCCGGGTTATGCCCGCACATCGGGTGATGGCCGCTCTTGCCTCAGAGCAGGCAGTGGATATCTGGCGGAAGCGGTGGGCGAGGGCCATGGATGAGTATTTGTACCGGGCAGACAAACAACGCGTCAGCCGCAGTGCGCAGCAACTGGCAATGGGGGCTAGCCAGCACGCACTCAACGGGCTGGGATTCGCGCTCAGGGAGCAGGCGACCCTTGGCCTATACGCGCGTGCATGGAGTAAAGAAATTGAAGCGCAGTATTCCGGTGAGGAGCATTAGCCGCAGCCGTCAAAGCAGGGTAAGAAATGGCGGCGTAGGCGGCACCTGGCAGTAGCCGCCGCTTATGCCCGGACCGCGTTCTCCTAGAACTGGATCCCCCGTGAGAGGGCACCGTCCGCCAGAACGTTCGCTCCGGTCATCCGGGAGGCGCGCGGGCTGGAGACGAACACAACGACGTCGGCCACCTCCTGCGCGCTGCCCATCCGCCCGGTGGGATTCAGCGCCATGGACGAGGCAAACATCTCCGGACTGTTCCGTTCCATGCTCTGCCAGACGCCGCCGTCGTGATAGGTGTTGCCCGGCGACACTGTGTTGGCGCGGATCCCGGTCCCGGCCAACTGGAAGGCCAGCCCGGCCATATAGGCGATCAGCGCCGACTTGACCGTGCCGTACGGACCGGACGCGAAATCCACCTCCCGGCCGGAAACGCTGGAGATGGCCACCAGCGACGGCGACTCGCTGCGCCCAACGTGCGGGACCGCCGCCTGCATCAGGCGTACGGTCCCCATCAGGTCTACCCGCAGGCACGCCTCCCACGATTCGGCACTGTCATCGATGGCCAGGGCGCTGACGTTGCTGACCACCGCGTCCAATCCGCCGAAGCGCCCGGCGACGGCATCCACCCAGGCGGCCACGGCGTCGCCGTCGCCCACGTCCAGGACTGCGCCTTCCACCTTGACCCCGGTGCCGGCCAATGCCGTTTCGGTGGCGGTGATTTCCGCCTTGTTCCGGGCGCAGAAGGCAACGTTGGCCCCTTCCGCGGCGAACGCTTCCACGATCGCCCGCCCGATTCCCCGGGTGCCGCCGGTGACCAGTGCCGTCTTGCCGTTCAACTGCAGATCCATGGTTCCTCCGGAGCGGGTTGTCGGGGTTAGAGAAGTTCTTCGCTGCGCCGGCGCAGGTCGGCGTGCAGCCCGCCGTAGGCTGCGGCGGACGGGAACAGGGCCTTGCGTGCCTTGACCACCACGGAGTAATTGGCGTCCACGGCGTTGGCGATCGGTGCCTGCGCTGTCTGGGTGAGCAACTGGTAGGCATCCATCTGGTGCAGGCCGAAGAGCTCGCCGAACCAGCGCACCATCTCCACCTGGCCGATGCGCCAGGAATCCTCCATGGGCCGGGACGAGCCGACGGCCATCCACTCTGCGTCGGTCTCCAGCCTCGGCCAGGCGGGTGCGCCGCCCTTGATCAGGTCCACCAGGATCGTGGAATGCATGGCCCCTTCGACGGCTGTGCCGCAGGCTTCACCTTCGCCCTGGCGGTAGTGCCCGTCGCCGATGGAGAACAGCGCGCCCGGCTGGTTCACCCCGAGGTACACGGTGGTTCCGGCCTTCACCTCCGGGGCATCCATATTTCCGCCGAAGCGTTCGGGGACCAGGGAGGAGCGGACCTCCCCGCCGGGAGGAGCCACCCCGACCGTTCCCAGCATGGGTTCCAGCGGCAGGGCCACCTCAAAGTCCCCGAACCGGGCGGAGAAACCGACGGTGGAGCGGGCGGAGTCCACGTGGTAGATCCAGGTGGTGTCCGGCAACGGATCCTGCAGGAACGCGGTGCGGTCGGTGCTGGTGAGTCCGCCGAAGAACGGGATGGTGGCGGAGGCACCGTAGCTCCGCGCCGGGGTCAGCTCCACGATGTGCAGGGCGAGGGTATCGCCGGGTTCGGCGCCTTCAACGTAAAACGGTCCGGTCTGCGGGTTAACGAAGTTGAGGTCGACCTTCTCGCTGGACAGGTCCTCGACCGTGGTCAGTGCGTTGTTGAAGGCGTCCTCCGACCAGAGCTTCAAGGCGGTCCCCGGTCTCACCTTCATCACGGGCTCGGCCCCGCCGAAGGTGTAGACCAGCTGGTCCGGACGCGGGCGGTATTCAAGGATGTCCATGGGGCCGGATGCTATCGAAGGTTTCCGGTTCTGGATATACGCGGCGGGGGACCGGGTGGACTGACGGCCTGCTAAGGCTCCCTCACTGAGTTCCGCCGGGATGGCTTGAGGAAGGAAGCTCGGTATTTCTCTGATTCAGCATTGCTGACCGCGATACAACATTCCAGTTGCCGCAATTTCTTTCGGTGCGGAAAGCCGCGGGTTTTCCACCGGCGAATATGCGTCAGGCAGCCGGATTTCGCCTAACCGGAACCACATGGCAGGATTCCCTTCGATAAACAGAAACGACCCTGATCACAGAAAAGGCATGCCCGTTAATGAGCACCACCGACACAAGTTATATGACCACCACCGCCACCAAGAAGTCCTTCGTTGTGACCTGGCTGCTCGCACTCTTCCTGGGCACGCTGGGCGCCGATCGCTTCTACCTGGGCAAGATCGGGACAGGCGTCCTGAAGCTCCTGACGGGTGGCGGTTTCGGTATCTGGGCATTGGTCGACCTGATCATCACCCTGACCGGAAACCAGAAGGATAAGCACGGTCAGCCTCTCGCCGGATACCAGGAGAGCAAGAAGATGGCCTGGATCGTCACCGCCGTCGTCTGGGTTCTCAACGTTGTTGTTTCGCTGATCTTGCTCCTCACCGGAGCGCTGGCAGTCGGCACGGCCGTCGAAAGCAGCCAGGCAGCGTCCCAGGAGGACAGCGGCACGGTAGTCGAGGCTCCGGCTCCGGCTCCGACCGCGACTCCGGCTGAGACGTACATTCCCTTCGTATCCGATGCGCCCACCCTGGACCCCTCCGTTCCGAAGGAGTACCAGGAGGTTATGCAGAGCGCTCAGGGCTTTACCTACATGTCCCTGAGCAAGGCTGACATGATCGACAAGCTGGTCTACACGGGCTACTCCCCGGAGGAGGCCCAGTACGCAGTGGACAACCTGGGCGTGGACTTCAAGGAACATGCGCTGAAGAAGGCCCAGGAGTACAAGGAGTGGGGCGACTCCCCCGAGGAGATCCACCACATGCTCGTCAGTGAATACGGGGAGAAGTTCACCCCGGAGGAAGCCGACTACGCCATTGCGAACCTGAAGTAGCCTGATTCCGCCGGAGCCCCGGCACCTTTATGGAAATAGCCAGAAGCGCACGGTTGCTTCTGGCTATTCCTTTGCCCGGTCAGGTGCGGGAGTCCTCCCTGAGGAGCCAGACCGCACTGTCCGCGGGAAGCAGTCCCGCATCGGTCAGGGGCGATGATGCCAACACAACGCTGCCTTGCGGAAGGGCACAGGGCTCCTCACCCATGGCCACGGCAAGCAGGAACCGGTCCCCGCGCTCGCAGAGGAGCAATCCGTTGTCCTGGACGTGCCAGGTGGTTGCATCGTCGGGCGACAGGATCTCCTTCTCGATCAGTTCCCTGCGCACCCTCAGCGCCTCGGTCACCAGCTGCAGGGTCGACGCCGGATCATCCAGCTGCATCTGAACCGACCTGGATCCCCAGGCCGCCGGTACCGGCAGCCACGGATCTGCTGCCCCGGCGGGTGAGAACCCGTAGGTGTTCTCGGCTGCGACCGTCCACGGCAGCGGGACACGGGCCCCGTCACGGGACACCCCGGCCCGGGTCCACATGGGATCCGCTCGGGCATGGAGCGGCACCTCAGCTTCGGGCAGGTTGAGCTCCTGGCCCTGGTAGATGTACGCGCCACCGGGCAGCCCCAGGACGGCGAGCAAGCCCGCACGCGCACGAAGGGTTCCGCGTTCACCGCCGCCGAACCGTGTCACGGAGCGGACAATGTCGTGGTTCTCCAGTGCCCAGGTCAGCGGCGCCCCGTGCTCTTTCCGAGCGGCTTCGAGTTCAGTGCCGACTGCGGCCCATGCAGCGGCATCCCAGCCCAGCTTCACGAAGGCAAACGCGAATGCCTGATGCATCTCGTCATGCCGGGTGTACCGGGCGGCGCGGTGCGGTTCCAGGTTTACCTCGCCTACCAGCACCCGAGTGGGGGAGTAGGAGTCGGCAACGCGGCGCCAGCGCCGGTACACCTCGTGCACTTCATCCTGGTCGGAGACCTGCGGGTTGGAGCGCAGGCCGTCGACGACGGCGTCGGTACTGGCGGTGTCCGGCAGCCCGTCGGCCTTGAACAGGGCGTGTGCGACGTCGATCCGCAGGCCGTCCACGCCCTTGTCGAACCAGAACCGGAGTACGCCTTCGAAGTAGTCGCCCACTGCGGGGTTGCGCCAGTTCCAGTCCGGCTGCTCCGGGGAAAAGAGGTGCAGGTACCACTCCTTGTCCGTGTCCGAGCCAGGATTCACCCGGCTCCAGGCGCGGCCGCCGAAGACGCTCTGCCAGTTGTTCGGCGGGGTGTCGTCATCCACGCCGTTCTCGAAGTGGAACATCGCCCGTTCGGGTGAGCCTGAATCGGCGGCGACGGCAGCTTGGAACAGGGGATGCTCCGATGAGCAGTGGTTGGGCACCACGTCGAGGAAGATCCGAAGCCCCAGAGCGTGCGCTGCCTCGAGCACTTGGTCGAATTGTTCCATGGTGCCGAAGAGGGGATCGACCGCGCAGTAGTCGCTGACGTCGTAGCCCTGGTCCACCTGCGGGGAGGGCTGGAACGGGGTCATCCAGATGCCGTCCACGCCGAGGGAGGCAATGTAAGGCAGACGGTCCAGCAGGCCCGCAAGATCGCCTACCCCGTCACCGTCGCCGTCGGCGAAGGAGCGTGGATAGACCTGGTAGATGACGGCATCCTGCCACCAGCCGGGCCTCTGTCCCCGGACGGTCGGCCCGCTCATTTGGTGGCACCCGAGGTGAGTCCCTCGACGATCCGCCGCTGGAAGATAAGAACCATGATGACCAGCGGGACGGTGACGATCACTCCCGCTGCCATTTGCTCACCGAAGGGTGCCTGGAACTCCGTGGCCCCGGTGAACTTGGAAATGGCGACCGTGGCAGTCTGCCGTTCGGGATCATTAATCATCGACAGCGCGATGATGAACTCGTTCCAGCTGTGGATGAACGTGAGGATCGCCGTCGTGAAGACGCCGGGCGCTGCCAACGGCAGGAGGATCTTCCGGAACGCCTGCCACTTGGTGCAGCCGTCAATCATCGCCGCTTCCTCAAGGTCGAAGGGCAGCGCCTTCATGAAGGTGGTGAGGTTCCAAACGGCAAGCGGGATGGCGAAGGACAGGTTGGGCACGATCATTGCCTGGTAGGTGTTGATCCAGCCGATGTCCGTAAACAGGCGCAGCAGCGGCACCACCACGGAGATGCCCGGGAACATGGAGGTGGCAATAACGAGGCCGAGGATCACGGACTTGAACCGGAAGTTCAGCCGGGAGATGGCATAGGCGGCGAAAATCCCGAGGACCAGTGCCGCCGTCGTCGTGATGCCGGCGACGATCAGGCTGTTCAGCAGGGCCTGGCCGAACATCGTGGATCCGTCGAAGACCTTCAGGTAGTTCTCGAGTGAGAAGGGCTGGGGAATGAGGCTGTTGTCGAAGATGTCTGCCGTGCGGCGGAAGCTGGAGACCAGCATCCAGTAAAACGGGGAGAGGCAGTACACGAAGATCGCCGCGAGGCCGAGGTACGTGAGGTAGCTCTTCGTGCCGCGCTTCTTGGGTTTCCGCTGCGGGGCGTCGTCAGGGGTGTCCGCGCGTGTCAGGACGGGAATCTGGGTCATCAGAGTGCCTTTGCCTTCCGGGAGCGGCCGGTCTTGCGGAGGGAGCGCATCTCCTTGGCTCCGGCGACGTCGGCGCCGAGCAGCTTCACGAAGACGATCGCGACCAGGGCAACGTAGAGGAACAGGACGATGGCGAATGCCGACGCCGACCCGTAGCGCAGCTGGTTGGATTCGTCCCAGGCGAGCATTGAGAGGGTCTCCACGGACTGTTTGCCTGGGCCGATAAGGACGAACGGCAGGTCGAACATCCGCAGGGCATCGAGCAGCCGGAAGAGGACAGCGACGAGCAGCGTCGGCTTCACGAGCGGGAGGGTGATTGAACCCAGCGTGCGCCACCAGCCGGCGCCGTCGATACGTGCGGCCTCGTATACCTCTTCGGGGATCACCTGCATCCCGGCGAGGACGAGCAGGCCGATGAACGGTGCCGTCTTCCAGACCTCGGCGATGATCACCGCGCCTTTGGCCTGGAAACCTTCGGCGGTCCAGAGGATCTCCGTGCCGATCAGGGTGTTGGCGATGCCGTCCGACTGGAAGATCCAGCGCCACAGGAGCCCCGAGACGGCGGTGGGGACAGCCCACGGGATGAGGATGCTGGCGCGCAGGATGCCCCGGCCGCGGAACGCCCGGTTCATAGCCAATGCCAGGCACAGGCCCAGCACGGTTTCGAGCGTGACGGTGGTGAGGGTGAAGAAGGTGGTGTTCGCGAGGGCGTTCAGGAACCGTTCACCGGACTCCCCGACGAGGAGGTCGGTGTAGTTGGCCAGGCCGACGAAGGTCTCGCCTTCGGCGACGAAGCCGTCTTCGTCGAGCCCGGATTGCTCCCGGAAGAGCGACTGGTAGAGGGCGGACACCAGGGGGTAGGCGATGACCAGGGCGAGGACCAGCAGGGTGGGGGACAGCAGCAGCGCCGCCATCCTGCCTTCGCCGGAGGTGCGGGTGTCGGGTTTGCGTTTTCCAGGAGGTCGGCCGTCGGGACGGCGCGGGGGCGCAGCGGTGCTGGTACTCATGGAGTTCCTAACTGGGCAGGGGGTAAGGGAATCAAGCTGCGGAGGCGGCCGCCGGCACCGACGTCGGCGGCCGCCGGCGGCCTATTCGGCCGAGAGCTCTTCGAGCTTTGCCTGCATGTCGGCGAGGGCAGTTTCAGGATCTTTCTCCCCCGTCAGGGCCGCGTACGCCTCTTCCTGAATTGCCGTCGTCGTCGCGCCGTACTTGACGACCTGCGGGCGCGCCTGCGCGTTCTCAAGGGATTCCAGGAGGGTGGGATAGAACGGGCGCTTTTCAACGACGGCGGGATCCTCGAGCAGTGAGGGGTAGACGGGAGCCCGCGAACTCTTGTCCAGGCGTGCTTTCGACTCTTCCTCGCTGGTGAAGAACTTGATGAAGTCCAGGGCCGTTGCCTTGTTCTCCGTGAACGGTGAGACGGCGAGGTTCCGGCCGCCAAGCGTGGAGACCCCCGGATTGTCGCCGATGCCGGGAACCGAGCTGATGCCGAATTTGTCCACAACGGCGCTGGAGCCGTCCGTGGCGGTCAGCGAGGAGTAGACGAACGGCCAGTTGCGCAGGAACACGAGATCGCCTTCCTGGAAGGCGCGGCGGCCCTGCTCCTCGATGTAGGTGATGGCGTCACTGGGAACCAGGCCCTCGTTGAAGGCGTCGGTGAGCTGGGTGAGTCCGGCGAGGGCCTCGGGGGTGTCCACCGTCGGGGCGCCCTCATCGTCGAAGACCTGGCCGCCGGCTGATCCGACGGCTTCAGTGAAGTTCACCGTCAGGGCCTCGTTTTTGTCGAACTGGCCCGCGTAGCAGGACATGCCCTCGGCCTCGGGGAGGGCGAGGACCTTCTCGCACGCCGCCGTCATCTCTTCCCAGTTGGTGGGCGGGGCGTCGATGCCGGCCGCCTGGAGGAGGTCCGTGCGGTGGTAGAGCAGAGCGCCGTCCGTGTAGTACGGGGCGCCGTACAGCGTGTCGCGGTAGGTTGCGGTCTCCACTGCGGCAGGGACCATGGTGTCCGTGGGCAGCGCATCCTCCGGCAGCGGCATGATCCACCGGTTCGCGGCGAACTCGGAGGTCCAGACGACGTCGAGGTTTAGGACGCTGAAGGTCTCCGACTTGATCTGGGCGTTCTGCACCAGCTGCTGGCGCTGCTGGTCCGCGGAATCGGGCAGCTCGACGAATGTCACCTGCTCATCCGGGTTCTCGGCGTTCCATTTGTCGATAGTGTCCTGTGCGGCGCCGGACGCATCCCGGGAGGAGACGTAGTTGATGGGGCCCCGGCCCTCGAAGGCTGCGGCCGCGTCCTGCTTTGCTTCGGGTTCTTCGCTGCTTCCTGCGCCGCAGCCGGTGAGGACCAGGCCGGAGATGGTCAGTGCTGCTGTTCCGAGGAGGATCTGTCGAAAGTGGCGTCGTTGCCTCATGCTGTGCTCCTTGTAGTGGCGAGTGGTGCGTGGCTTTTTAGTGCTGGTTTCAGTGGTGCTGGTTTCGGGGCGGGCTGGTGGATCCGCGGGCGATGATGGTGTGCGGCATGATCCGCGGGGTCAGGTCGCGGGCGCGCAGCAGCTTGGCGACCGCCGTCCTGCCCATCTCCTCCAGTGGCTGGGCGACGGTGCTCAGCGGCGGGTGGACGTGCTGGGACGTGGACGTGTTGTCGAAGCCGAGCACCGAGACGTCCTCCGGCACCCGGCGGCCGCGCTCCTGCAGTTCGTTGACGGTGGCGGCGGCCATCTCGTCGCTGACCGCGAAGACGGCGGTGAGGTCCGGTTCCTGCCGAAGCAGTTCATCCAGGCCCGGGGCGCCGCTGTCGTAGAAGAAGGTGCCGTGGGCGACGACGGAGGTGTTGCCGGCCTCGGCCATGGCCCGTTCGTAGCCGCGCTGGCGCGGGTGGGCGACGAAGACCGACGCCGGATCCCCGGCGAGCAGGCCGATCCGCCGGTGGCCCAGGGACAGCAGGTACCGGGTGGCATCGTAGGCGGCCCGCTCGTCATCGATGGAGACGCTGGGGGAGCCGGACCGGTCACTGATGGCGACCGAAATCAGGGGGATGTTCGGGCCGAGGATTTGCCGCATCTCCGGCGTGATGACGGCCGAAATCAGGATGACGCCGGCGGCCCGGTAGGTCCGCAGCGTCCGCAGGTAGCCGTCGATAAAGACCGACTGCAGTCCCGTCCGGCCGAGCATCACGGCGTACCCCTGCTCGCGTGCTGCTTCCTCGACGCCGCGCATCACCTCGGACGCCAGGGCATCGGACACCATGGGGGCGAGGAGTCCGATGACCGAGGTCTGGCGCGTCTTTAGCCCGCGGGCCATGAAATCGGTCTCGTAGTTGAGGCGGGTTACGGCCTCTTCGACGCGGCGCCGGGTGTCCTCGGAGTAGCCCACGAGTCCGTTGACCACGCGGGAGACGGTGGCCGGGGACACGCCGGCATGCTTGGCGACATCCCTGATGGTTGCCATGCCCGCCTCCTCGTGGACTCCTGCGTGGGCGCAAACGGTTTACGTAAACGGTTACGCGATCTGCGTCACACCCTATGCGGAGGTGTGCGGGATCCATGACGTTTCGTAAACGGGCAGGAAAAATCCCCTCCGACCCGGGGCCTGAGGGGATTTGTTGGGGCTTTTTTACTGGGGAATCAGACGCACTTGAGCCGGCGTTGCGGCCCGGCCGGAAGCTCAACGCGGATCTCGTCGTCGACGTTTACCCGCCCGCCTGCCAGCACGATGCCCATGATTCCGGTCTTGCGCACGATTTTTCCGGCACTGTCGCGGGGCAGCACCGCTTTGAGCAGCCCGGTCTGGAAGCGGTCGATCTGCCGGCAGGGGTTCCGCAGCCCGGTTACCTGCACGACGACGTCGGGTCCGATCCGCAGGAGTGTCCCCTCGGGCAGGTTCAGGAGGTCGATGCCGCGGGTGGTGATGTTTTCCCCGAGGTCGCCGGGACGCAGCTCGAAGCCGTCCTGCGCCAGTTCCTCGAACAGCTCCGCATGGATCAGGTGCACCTGCCGCAGGTTGGGTTCCGTCGGGTGGAACCGCTTTCTGAACACATGCTGCACGGTGGTGCCGGAATGCGCGTCTCTGTCAACGCCCAGCCCTTCCACCAGCAGAACCGATTCCACCTGGTCCTTGCTGAAGTTGTGCTTGCTGCTTTGACTGACGGAGAGCACTTTCGGTCCTTGGGAATTGGAGCTGGCAGTCATTGACGGATCATTTCATATCCCGCGACGGCTTCGAATCCGATCCACCTACCGCTCGCTAACCTGACGGAGCACTATGAAGGTGTTGCCCGCTGGTATGTGGCCACGGAACGAACGACCAGCCTTGACCGCAGCTCTCCGCGCTCCCGCCGCCTGACCTTGGGCGGTTTCGAGGGCCGATGTTCACCTAGAGCCAATGGAGATCTACGATGTCCAACGTTTTCAACCCCGTTTGGCTGGTCCGCCGCGGCGAAAACCTGCACTGGATAACCCACCGGGTGAGATTTGAGCCCCGTCCCATCCTGGCCCATATCCAATTGACCGCGCTTAGCATGCAGAACGGCGAAAGGTTCCAGCCGTTCAAGCGGCAGTTCGCGAAAACCTATATCGAGACAAAGGAAACACCCATAGGACCGTGGGGCCTATGGCCAATGAGGAAACCGACAATTTTGTCTGGATGGAAGCCGCCGATGAACTCACCTTCGTGCTCAAAACCGAGGGGATCGAGGGCTGCTCGGCGTTCGGCCTCCTCCACGACCGCGGCAGCCAAAAGACTCTCAGCAGCGTGAAAAAGACGGTCAGCCTGGCCGTTTTCGATGACGAGGGAACCGTTGTGGGACGCCATATCGATGAGCAGCTGGAGGGCGGCGAGAAGCTTCATCTGGAGGACATCCAGGAGCAGGTGCTCAGGAGGGCAACCGCTTGGACGGACCGAGACGTGGACGTTGTTCAGGTTGATTTGACCGGCCTTCCCCGGGACGTGGAATTCCGCATCAATACCCGAACACGTCGGCCGGTACCGCCAAAGGACCCGGGTAGGACCCAATGACGATTGCCGGCTGGGATGGAGGTACTCGGCTTGATAACGAAAGCAGGCCTCCCGCATCACGCGGGAGGCCTGCTGTTGTTCATTTCGGCTAGGAAACCGGAGCCAGCTCCGGGTAGTCCGTGTAGCCGGCGGCGCCGTCGGTGTAGACGGTGGCCTGCTCGATCTCGTTCAGCGGGTGGTCCTCCTGCCAGCGGCGGGCCAGATCCGGGTTGGCGATCACGGGACGGCCGACGACGGCGGGTTCGCCTCGAGCATCAGGATGGCGTCGCTACCGCACATTACTTCTCCGTTTTGCTCATACTGAAGGTCCCGTCGGAGTGCTGTACCTTTTCGTACCCGCCGAACGCATTGGTGGTGCCGGATTTCTGCTGAAGACGGGCCGGCGAGACCGTACGGGGCGTGTTGCCGGCTTTACCGGCACCCGTCGAATTGTTGCTGGCCATCATGATCACCTCCTTTCGTGATGCTAGTTTTGCTGCCTGTGGAGCGGGTAGTTCTCAGGCTGCGCGGTAGTGGCTGCCGGGCAGGCCTACTGCATCTTCGATGAGCTTGTGGATCTTTTGTTTGGCCGATTCAAGTGAGGCCATCGAATCGGCAGAGACCCGTACCGACCCGGTCCTATCGACACTTATTCGAGTGTCGGTTGCCGCCTCGATCCCGCGGACGGTGGAACCGCCAGGGCCGATAATGAGTCCTGCTCGGCCTGGGGGGATCTCGAACGTCTGGGCGAGGTCCGCCCATGCCGTCGTTTTGACTGTGGCCGCCTTCGCTGTTTCCCACGGTTCTGCCACTACCCACACCTTGAGAACGCGGCCGTCGAGCTCACGCTCGAGTCGAACGCTGCCGTTTTGACGGTCCGGTACTGTTCGACTGGGCTTGGCGATCACCTGCTCGATTTGATGCTGCCTCACCTGGCGTTCCAGCATTCGCTCCTTCGCGTGGTTTGTGTAAATGGGTGGTACAGCCAACCGTGGCTGGGACGAGCGCCGGCTTCTCAGGTAGGTGAATAGCCAGAGGGTGAAAGCCACCAGAATGCTTGTTCCGATCAGCAGCCACGAGGTAATTCCATACATGTCTTTGCCTTTCTTCCGTTCTGTCTGCGCCGGTTGACGCTGAATACACGATCAATCGCGGCATCGCTAGGCATCAACCGGCGCGATGCCTAGCAGTGCCTAGCATTCCTGTGAACGGAATGCTGGCATGATGCGTTCATGGGAATAAACGGAGAGCTGAGGATCAACGGCACGCTACTTAAAGCGTTTAGAGAAGTCCTGGGAAAAGCACCGGCGACTGCCAGTCCCGTGGTTGTGCTTGCGGCTTATCTGCATTCGCTGATGAATGAGTACGGATTGACGGATAGCCAACATGTCGATCCGGACAAGCTCGAGCTGCCTCCACTTGCAAACGCTGCTCGGGAATTTATTCAGCACTTCCTAGCACGCAGTGAGGACGTCGATTCGCTGCGAGACTCCCTCTATAGAGTGTTGACGCCCATGGCCGATAACGCCGACATCCGCCGAAGGATAAATAAGAGCAACAAGCTCTCCGACGGAGAGGTGCTTTTGTTGGGACAAATCGCCTGGAATCTGGAACATAACGCTCAGCGCCCCAGGCTGCCGCTCAAACCCAGGCAAATCTGGCGGGACGACAAGCCGTTCACACTCGATATTCCCGTCCCCAAACAGGACGTGGACTTCGCGACTATGCGCTGGACAAAGCGTAGAAACCTGTCAGGCGTCCCGGGTAAGTCAACGGGTGCCAGCTTCGCTAGCCAGGCAGCACGCCTCGCTGTACTGGCGGCGAAGTGGCTCCTGGAATCTAGTGCTCAGCCCGTGCCTGACGTCGGTGAAGCCTGCTTGCTCGACGGTGGCAAAGGAACAAAGCGCGTCGTCTGGGACACAGGTTCAGGCCAAGAGCTGGCACCCGCTAGTACGGGCCTTATGTCCGCTAATTCCAAAGCGCAGGAGCACAATGGGCCAGTCTTCGTCGGCGACTTCGCCGAAGTAGGTGATCGCTATCAACGGAGGGGAATCGATAGTGAAATTGCCCACCTGTGGGGCGACGGCGGGGATCGCCGAGTGTGGTTGCGCGGTGGACCGGGTTTGGGAAAGTCTTATACCGCTCGAAAGGTCATGCAGGAAACTCTGAGCGGTGTAGACGACGACCGTCACGACTTGCTGATTTGGGTGAACTCCGCCGATTCAGTGGCCGTAACCAGAGAGTTTTCGCGCGCAGCGGAACGCCTCAACGGCCTCGGAGATTCGGTTCCAGCCGATGCTGCCGATCGAGATAACCAACTTACGCGTGCACTGCTCGATCATCTCAGAACGACCGACACGCGCTGGCTGATCGTGTTAGACGATGCGGATGCCGAAGGTCTGATCGAGAACAAACTAGTCCCTACAGGGGTAAACCCGAGGGGACGGGTACTCATTACGACCCTGAGCAACTCCCACAGGATCGACGGCGTCGGACGTCATGTCGAAGCGGAGTTGTTCTCGCGGGCCGAAGCCGAGGAATTCCTCAAAAACCGTCTACCCGAGACGTCCCAGGACAGCAGAGTCAGGTTAACCCAGACACTTAGGCAGCACCCGCTCGCACTTTCCATCGCGGCATCGACAATTGCGGCCAACAGAATGGCGGTCTCAGCTTGGATCGAGGAATTCGACCATGCCAACCGTATGGACGAGGCAGCCGACTACTCAGATGTGGGTGGCTACCCGAGGCTTATTGGTACCACGTGGCAGCTTGCGCTGGACAGAGCCTCTGAGGGCATGCCAAACGGGGTAGTGGAACGTGCCGCCATGATCGCGGCCCTCCAGGATCCAGATGGCCACCCAACATGGCTGTGGCAGCGCGACGACGTCAGAGAATGGGTTGCGGGTGGAACAGATCTTGTCCCGAACAGGGGCCGAATGCACCCTTGCATCAAACGCTTGGTCGACTACGGCATCATTCGACTCATCGGCGGCTGGCAAGACGGGCGGCTGGCAATTCATCAGCTGGCTGCCAGAGCCATCCGTGAATCCGCCGCCCCTGAGGCGTTGGCCGAGCTCGGTGCCCTCCTTGCTGACCAGTGGTTGCTTGAGATCACCGCGAATCCAGCCAACACACAGTCCAAGGATGTCTGGGCTGCTATAGGCCCCATCGCGGCGCTGCCCAACTTAAAGTTAACCGCCAGAAATACCGCCGCTGCGCTTCTCGGCTTTTCACAACCATCGACATCTGAACAGGTCCTCGGATGGGAACGTGATGAGCTTGAACTAATGCGGCCGCACCTGTCGCGGGGAGGAGCCATAGGGCTAGCTGATCTTGCACGACGCCTAGTGGGCATAGGGCTGGGCGACAGGGGCCTCGGCCGGCAAGGGCGTGCAGACAAACTCCTCACGGAGGCCGTCAACATATATGAACGACTGACCGAGATTCCGGGTCTTTCTGACGACCTCCGAGCCGCCTATCTGGAGTCGCTGGCGGACCTAGACACCGAACTGAATCGACCCGGACTAGCTTTCGAAAGACGAACAAACGCTGCAAAACTCCGTGAGCGTTTCCAAGTGAGCAATGCCCAGGAGGACAAGCTCATATCGAATCAGCTCGCACTAGTTGACCTATACCAAGAGTTGTCCGACGTGCAACGCACGGAGGCCGCACTCGACCGGGCGCTGTCGATTGGGGCGGGGCAAGTCCCCGCTGACGCAGAAGCGGATGCATTAGCGCAAGCGGGGCTCGGCCGTCGGCTGGTGTCGGCGGGAAGGACTGAGGAGGCCGAAAAATACTTGCGCAGGGCCGCGGAACTTTATGAAACAACGGAGCTAGGCCGCATCGTCTATTTCAGAGGAATCGCCACTGAACTGGGATACATTTGCGCCCGGGCGGGCAAATGGGGCGAAGCCGAAGACTGGTTTACAAGGAGTGAAAGAGAACCAGTACTTCTTGCCAGCGTCTTGTTGCACCAAGGCCGATGTGACGATGCGAGGGCAACGCTCACCCGTGCAGCAAACCACGCCGAAGCTGTGGCTCAGCCAAATCCGCTCGTTGACGCGCGCATCCGAGCGGACATTGAGGATTCACTTTTGCCTATGCTCTATTCTCTGACTCGTAAAGCAATCAACCGAGAGCGAGTGCAAGATGCTGCCGATCTGACACAAGTTTGCCTTGAACTGACTCGTGCTCGAGAGGATTTGAGCCCGGGTGACAATCCCATGGAACTGGCTGACGCATACTTCCGTGCGGCCATAACTTCCCGGTCGGCCGAAAGACACGACACAGCTGTTTCGTTTTTCACGAGCTACGTCAACATTCTTGAGATGCTCGTTCAAATCACGCCCTCAGACGAGCTTCAATCGAAGTATGGTCAGTCTCTTTACTGGCTAGCCGCGACTACTCAAGAGGCCGGCGATCAGGAACATGCGGTGAGTCACGCGCGCCGTGCCGTTAAAATCCTGAGCCATCTGGATTCTGAGGATGCCCGCCAATTTCTGAATCTGTCCCTGTCAGTGCTCGGTCAGGCCTGTCTGCAGATAGGTGCTTCGGACGAAGCTATAGCCAGTTTCAGGCATCGAGTGGACGTTTGGCAGAAAGAGATGGAACAAAGCCCCGTCGCCTGTGACATCAGAAGATCGCTCGCCAGCGCCTACGGAGATCTTGGCCAGGCCCTCGCAGCGACGCCTCAGTCGCACGACGCAGTCCAACCTCTCAAGGCCTGCCTAGACTTGTACCTGGATTTATGCCGTGTTCAGCCTGACGACAGTAAGGCGCGAGCAGAGGTCGCGAATGCGCTCTTCCTCCTAGCATTCGTCTACGATCGGTGCGATAGCCCTGCTGAGTCAGCATCATTTGCCGAACGGGCCGCCCTCGCCTGGCAAGAACTGATTGATGTTGATCCCAGCAACGCCGAGCTCCAGATCAAGCTCGCGAACACGCTCATCCTCCTCTGCGCGTCACTGGGTAAGCTCGAACGCGACCCCGAGGCCGTTGACGCTTTGGCTCGCGCTGCGAACCATTTCCAGCTACCCGCCGAACTGCAACCGAGTAAGCACAAACTTCGGTTCATGCAGCTTCTGGATGGTCTTGAGCGTGGCCTCCGAGAACTCGGACGCATCGATCAAGCAAGTAAAGTTCGCGCACGAGCCAACGATTTCGATCGGCGCTATCCTCTACCAGCAGATGAGGGGTGAGGGAGGGGGTGCGGCCTCGTCCGGCATGGTCGTTCAGGACCACCAGCCCTCCGCAGCTACCGAAATTCGGTGCTGACCGGCTTAAGAATGAATTGGCAAGAGACGCTCTCGTACTCGACGACTTGAGCGGTGATTCGCACGTTGTCGCCCACACCTATCGTGTCCGGACGGTTGTCGTCCGCGTAGCGCAGATCGGAGACGGTGTTCACGTCCCTGTATTGAAATAATGGGCCAGATGACGTTGTTTCGCTGAAATCCCCCGCGCTAATCAAGATGTCGTAACGCGTGGTGTAGCCGCCATGAAGTTGCATGGCACCAATATTCGCGTCGAACGCAATGGTCTGCCCCTCGTATTTGGTGGCGAAGTCCCAAACCGCGCTACTGCAAGTGTCCGTAATCAGAAGTTCCGCCAGATCCGCGTTGTTCTCTACGGTGAGCACCGATTCTTCAACCGGCTCAGTCTTCGCCTTTATTGTGGGAGCCGGCTCGCTTTGGGCCGCTTCCGCCGCGGCGGGATCTGCGACGGCGGCGCCGTCGTCGTCCTGGAACAGGTTAGTCGTGAAGGTGAGGGTGATGAGGAGTACGACGGCGGCGGAAGCCACGGCCACGAGGCGCCAGGTCAGTTTCCGCTTCAGCCGACGGAGGGTGATCTCGGTCCTCAAGGTCCCCTTGTCCTGGGAGACGAACTCCCAGCCTCCCTTCTGCCACTTTGCTGTGGTCAGGGCTTCAGCGCCGCGGATGGCACGCACGGTTTTCAACTCATACTGCTCGTTGTCGTCAGCCATGCGGTTTCCCGACCCAATCGGTTTTGCTCACATGATCCATCGGAGCATAGCAATGGCAGCGGGGGATTCCGCACGGCGGTCGGCCACTCGGCCTAGGCCATGCCGCGCCAACGGCGTGTACAGGCAAAGAACGGCAGGCCTCCCGCGTTATGCGGAAGGCCTGCCGTCGTTGCTCGTCCTGCCTAGGAAACCGGAGCCAGCACCGGGTAGTCCGTGTAGCCCGCGGCGCCGTCGGTGTAGACGGTGGCCTGGTCGATCTCGTTCAGCGGGTGGTCCTCCTGCCAGCGGCGGGCCAGGTCCGGGTTGGCGATGACGGGACGGCCGACAACGGCGGCGTCGGCCAGGTTCTCCTCGAGCAGCATGATGGCGTCGCTGCGGCTGGTGACCGTGCCGAAGCCGGTGTTCATCAGCACCGGGCCGCCGAAGCGGCGGCGCAGGTCCTGGACCAGCTCGTCGGCCGGATCCGCGTGCAGGATGGACAGGTAGGCCGGCTTCAGGTCGGCGATGCCGTCCACCAGGGCGGTGTAGGTGGCGGTCACGTCGGCGCGGTCGGTTTCCAGCACGCCCTGGATGTTGTGTTCCGGGGAGATACGGATGCCGGTGTGCTCGGCGCCGACGGCTTCGGCCACAGCGCGGAAGGTCTCGATGACCATTCGGGCCCGGTTCTGCGGGGAACCGCCGTAGTTGTCGGTGCGGGTGTTGGAGACGGGGGAGAGGAATTCCTGCAGCAGGTAGCCGTTGGCACCGTGCAGCTCGACGCCGTCGAACCCTGCCTTCATCGCGTTCTGTGCGGCGGAGACGAAGTCCTGCACGACGCCGGGGAGTTCGGTTTCGGTGAGGGCGTGCGGCACCGGGTAGGGCTGCTTGCCGTCGTAGGTGTGCGCCATGCCTTCGAGCGCGATGGCGCTGGGGGCCACCGGCTGGCGTCCGCCGTTGATGTTCTCGTGCGCGACGCGGCCGGAGTGCATCAGCTGGGCGACGATCCGGCCTCCGGCCGCGTGGACGGCGTCGGTGACGCGCTTCCAGCCGGCGACGTGTTCCTCGGTGACCAGGCCGGGCATCAGGGCGTTGCCCTGGCCGGTGAAGGAGGGGTAGATGCCGTCGGTGATGATCAGGCCCATGGAGGCGCGTTGGCGGTAGTGCTCGACCATGATGTCGGTGGGCACGCCGGTGCGGTCGGCGCGTACCCGGGACATCGGTGCCATGACGAGGCGGTTGGGCAGTTCCATGGTGCCGACCGTGAGGGGGGTGAAGAGTTTCAAGTAGGGGTTCCTTTTGTTGCGTGCCTCAGGAAGAGGCTCAATGCAATTAACCTTTGCTAGGGAGCACAACTACGGTCGTCGCTTCGGATATTCCGCAGAGCTAGGAACGTCACATATTGGTGACAGCCATCAGTTCTGAACAAGCAAGTCATGCGCGGGTCTCTACCCACCGACAATCATTCCCAACCAATTGACCAGGCAGCGGACGGAGCGGTTATCCTGCACATCGCCTTCCGTGCGCTTTAAGTGTCGCGTGTCGTGAGGCGACTATGCACGCTCTCGACTACATTGGCTGTGTCATAAGACACCTCTTGCAAGGCGATCCGCACCAGATGTGACCGTTCGCCGGAACGGAAAACTGTTGAAGACGCTTAAAGTCGGAGTTCGTAACTCGTGCAGGTGGGGTAACGCCGTGCCGCCCTATGCAGATGCCGTGCGGTCGGATAGATAGTGGCATATTCAGTGGAGCCCAGTGAAGGCTCAAGCCGCGGCTCGAACTCGCAAAGCCCGAACGCGCTAGGCCTGCATACTTTATCGCCGCGCCAAGGTCCCGAAACCCTCGACGGGTACATGCTCACCGTTGGTGAGACACTGGACCTGCCCAATCTAAAAACTCATCTAAGGACCCACCTGATTCCGGCCGATGTCAACGGCAAATTTCAGGAGCCGAAACTTGCAGAGTTTCTTGCCAATCTCGTGACGGACTACTGCATACCGCGGGAGCGACGCCTTGAAGCCATAGAAGAGCAGCTTAGGACTGGGTCCCAAGAAGCCTCAAATGCGCTGCGAAAAGAGGCGGTCGATCTATTTGTGGAGAGCAGCACGTCCGGTGAAGCCGGTGAACTTCTGCTCTACTTGCTCACGGAGAGGGTGCTAGGAGCGCCGCAAATCCTCAGTAAAATGAGTCTTAAGACGGCAAACATGGTTCATTACCACGGTGCCGACGGTGTTCACGCGAAGAAAACAGAACGCGGCCTGGCGATCTATTGGGGTGAATCAAAGATTCACGCCAATCGCTCCGCGGCTGTGCGCGAATGCCTTGACTCAGTAGGTCCTTTTATGACGGATCCCGACAGGAAGAGGGCATCGAGAGACTTGGGTCTTGTCAGGGACAACCTCGATGTTGAGGGAAAAGAACTCAAGGACGCCATGGTGAGGTTCTTCATCAAAAAGAACCCCGAGTGGAACTTATTGGAACTCCGCGCCGCCTGTTTAGTTGGTTTCGATCTCGACAAATACCCGTCCTACGTGTCGCTCAATGATATTAAGGAGGACGACGCCATCCATTCAACCATCGCGTCGTGGTCCAGCCACCTATCGACCCACATCACTAACCACAATCTGGGAACATTCGATATTGACTTCTTTATGGTTCCGTTCACCAACGTTACCAACTTCCGGAAATTGACCCTTGGGGCATTGGGGTTGCGGACTGATGATTGAGATCAATGAAGAGATTCTTGATTCCGAAGTATTTCGAGAGCTTCGAGCAGCGGTCTTAGGAGAGTTCGATCGGACAGCATTTCCGTCAGCGAGCTTCGAACGTAGCTACTCTCAGATTGACTGGGATTTAGCGCTCTTTCTTACTAGTGCTCTCGAAGAAGACGGAAGCGCGTCAGTTCAGCAAGCAGTTATGGATATCAGCTTCGGGGCTTTGCAGTCGGCCACCAGCACAGCCGAAAATAAGACCGCTGCGGCTCTGCTGCTTGAACGATTCGGAAACTGGCCGTCCATAGCTCTAGCGATGAAGCGTGATCGAATCAGCGAATACTACCGTCGTTCCCTGCCGCTTCCTCTTCGTCTTGACTCCGTCGCTGCCAAACTTGAGCATACGATTCAGCCAATTGCCGGCGAACCGTTCCTTGGAAGTGATTTTCAAAAACGATTTTGGAGAGAATCCGGTGTAAACGGGTGGCTGAGCGTCTCTGCGCCTACGTCTGCGGGTAAGTCATATGTCGTCAAACGTTGGGTAATCGATCAAGCTGTTGCGGATGATCGGGCGGTGGTTCTATACGTGGTTCCTACGCGGGCACTGGTAGACGAGGTCACTAAAGAACTTCTAGATGAGCCAGAACTCAAGTCTGTACATATTCACTCGATTCCTTGGGATAGCAGTCTCGTCGACGAAGGACCCAGGATTCTAGTCATGACCCAGGAACGGGTTCAGATTACGCTCGACCGTTTTCGCGGTCTGATCCCGACGGCAGCGTTCTTCGACGAGGCGCAAAAGATTGGAGAGGGTTACCGCGGAATACTCTTGGAAGAAGTGCTTCAGGAAGCGGTGCGAAGAAATAAATCCTTACGGGCCGTTTTTGCTAGTCCTATGACCGAGAACCCCGAGGCGCTGCTTACTCGATCGGCAAGTGATGAGCAGACGCATGCTTTCGTCTCTCCTGTACCGAGCGTCAGTCAGAACCTGTACTGGGTGAACCCCGTTCCTCGCCATGCGCCCAAGTGGAAGATCGAGCGATCCGAAGATGGTGAGATGCAGACGATTGCAGAAGTCTCTCTTGGCGAAGAGCCTCATCCTCGCCTAAAGCGCCTAGCTGCAATTCCGGCCAAACTCTCTGGGCCTGACGCCTTGAATATCGTTTATGCGAATACGCCGTCAGATGCAGAAACATGCGCAAAACAGATTTTCGAGTATCTGGGTCCAGAGGCTGAACTACATGACGTGCGAATCCAAGATCTACAGGACTTGATTCGTAAATCTGTTCATTCCAGTTATCTCCTAGCGGAGCTGGTCGCGCGAGGCGTGGCCTTTCATTATGGCAATATGCCTCAGCCTGTCCGGCAGGGTGTTGAGGCTCTCTACCGCCAGGGACTGATCCGCTTCCTTGTTTGCACTTCGACTCTCCTTGAGGGCGTGAACCTGCCCTGTACCAATATCTGGATCATGAATCCTCGCAGGGGCAAAGGGAATCCAATGACGGCGTTCGATTTCTGGAATCTCGCAGGTCGTGCCGGACGGTGGGGCTCCGAGTTCGCGGGAAATATTATTTGCATCGGCACCAGAGCGAATGGTGGCTGGACAAATCCGGCACCGACAAAAAGGTCAAGCGGTCGCATTTCATTTGCTACTGAGACAAAGGTGTTGGATTCTAAGCGCATCACGGACTTCATAAATAGAAATGGTGAGCACGAACGTGGCACTAGGAAGGATGAAGATCTGGAAGCCTTAGCGGCACATCTGTTTGATGCGGCTGCGCGGAAGGAGAGTTCGATCGCGCTTCGAGCGCTCCCGGCGGCGGCTGCCGCTGATGTGGCTGATGCCTTTGAGTTGAAAGAGAGCGAACTCATAGTGCCAGAAAGGGTTCGCCGGTCGCATCCGGGAATCAACCCCCAAGCCATGCAGCGTTTGCTGGAGGATCTTCGAACGAAGGACCCAGATTCTCTGCCTCTCCTGTCGCCCCATGACGAAGGAGCGTTCGAGAGGCTCGTTCGGGTTCTGGCTCGTTGTGAGAGGAACCTGCGGGCGGGTTTTGGGGTGCCGGGGAACCAGGCCCGATTGTCGGTCTTACTCCTGAACTGGATGACAGGGCGCCCAATCCCTTGGCTTATTTCAGAGCGGATTAATTATGAACGCCGTAACAATCCCGATACTTTCAGCACTGCTAAATGTATCCGGGGGGTCTTGGAAGATGTAGAACAAGTTGCAAGATTCCGCGCACCCAAATACCTGGCCTGTTACTCGGACATTGTCGATGTGATCGTCCCACCGCAGGCGAACACTCCTCCCCGCCCTGACGTCACCATGATGCTGGAGTTGGGCGTTTCGAGGCCAACTGACGTATCTCTGATGTCTCTGGGCCTATCCCGTACCGCTACTACCCTAATTTCCGAATTCATTGCGGACGAACGCCTCACAACTGCGGAAGCAGTTGCTTGGCTGTCGGGGCAGAATCTCAGCTCTCTTGGAGTGCCCACCATGATTGTCCGGGAAGTAGACGAAGTGCTTCGTAGAGTCGAACTTCGTTCTGCTTCCAAGAGTTCCTGATCTGACTTATTGGCGTAGAACTTCCTGTCCGGCGGGATGCGTATGCCGGATTCCTGAGACGATGTGGTTATGGGTGTCCGCACAGAGGGCGGCTCGCTGCTTTGGCAAGATGCCGCGGTCTAGTGATCGCTTGGGTTCAAGTTGAATGCCATGATCGGGCGCTGACATGATAATTCACCCTCTTGACGTGACCCCCACCACATGTAACCCTGATCATATACGATTTCGTACTTGATCCAGGAGAGACATGGGCAACGACGCCACCAAGGACACGCTGAAGCAGGCCGGCAAGGTCATCGCCGTCCACATCAACTACCCGTCACGGGCAGCAGAACGCGGACGCACCCCGGAACAGCCCTCCTACTTCCTCAAGCCCAGCTCCTCCCTCGCCCTGACCGGCGGCAGCGTGGAACGCCCTGCCGGCTGCGAACTGCTCGGCTTCGAAGGCGAAATCGCCCTCATCATCGGCAAGACCGCCCGCCGCGTCTCCATCGAGGACGCCTGGAGCCACGTCGGGGGAGTGACCGCCAGCAATGACTTGGGTGTCTACGACCTGCGCTGGGCAGACAAAGGCTCCAACCTCCGCTCCAAGGGCGGTGACGGGTTCACCCCCATCGGCCCCGCCATCCTCAACGCGGCCGACGTCGACCCCGCCGCACTGCGCGTCCGCACTTGGGTCAATGGCGAACTCGCACAGGACGACACCACCGCAGACCTGCTGTTCCCCTTCGCCCAGCTGGTGGCCGACCTCTCCCAGCTGCTCACCCTGGAACCGGGCGACCTGATCCTCACCGGCACCCCCGCCGGCGCCTCCGTGGCCGTACCCGGCGACCGCCTCGAAGTCGAAGTCGACGTCCCCGGCACGGACAAAACCACCGGCCGCCTCGCCACCACGGTCACCGACGGCATCACCCCGCTGGCGTCCTTCGGTGCGCAGCCTAAGATCGACGACAAGCAGCGCGAAGAAGCCTGGGGCTCCGCCGAGAAGGCCGGCCTCAGCCCCAAGGAACAGGCCAAAACCCTCACCCCGGAACTCAAGGCCAAACTCGAATCCGTCGCCACCGCCACCCTGTCCTCGCAGATGCGCGCCCGCGGCCTGAACAACGTCTCCATCGACGGCCTCACCGGCACCAAAACCGGGCGCAAGGTGGTCGGCACCGCCCGCACCCTGCGCTTTGTGCCCAACCGCGAGGACCTCTTCAAGTCCCACGGCGGCGGCTACAACGCGCAGAAACGCGCCATCGACTCCGTGGGCGACGGCGAAATCCTGGTCATGGAAGCCCGCGGCGAAAAGGGCACCGGCACCCTGGGCGACATCCTCGCCCTGCGCGCCAAGCACAACGGCGCCGCAGCCATCATCACCGACGGCGGCGTCCGTGACTACTCCACCGTGGCCGGCATCGACCTGCCCGTCTACTGCGCCAACCCGCACCCCGCCGTCCTCGGCCGCAGGCACGTCCCTTGGGACACCGACATCACCATCGCCTGCGGCGGTGCCACCGTGCAGCCCGGCGACATCATCGTGGCCGACGACGACGGCATCCTGGTCATCCCGCCGGTCATCGCCGAGGAGCTGGTGGAGGCCTGCATTCGGCAGGAACACCAGGAAGAGTTCATCGCCGAAATGGTGAAGGCCGGCCACGGCGTCGACGGGCTCTACCCGATGAACGCCGCCTGGAAGGAAAAGTACGAGGCCTGGGCAGCGGAACAGGCATGAGCGCAGAAGCCAACAGCAACGGGCAATCCGTCAGCACCGCCACGGGCACCGGCTCGAAATCGGAGCAGGCCTACACCCAGCTGAAGGACCGCATCCTCGGCGGCGAAATGAGCCCCGGCTACCGCCTAGTGCTCAGCAGCATCGCCACGGAGATGGGCTTCAGCGTGGTCCCGGTCCGCGAAGCCATCCGCCGGCTCGAAGCCGAAGGGCTGGTGCACTTTGTCCGTAACGTCGGCGCCACCGTGGCAGGCATTGACCCGGACCTGTACCTGCACACCATGCAGACCCTCAGCATCATCGAGGGCGCCGCCACCGCTCTCGCCGCCCCGCGCATCAGCGCCGAGGAACTGGCGAAAGCCCGGGAACTGAACAACCAAATGCGCGAGGTCCTGGACAACTTCGATCCGGTCCGCTTCACCGCCCTGAACACCGAGTTCCACGCCCTGCTGTACGCCCGCTGCCCCAATCCGCACATCCTGGACCTGGTCCACCGCGGCTGGAACCGGCTGGGCCGGATGCGCTCCTCGGTCTTCCGGTACGTCCCGGACCGGGCGCACGCTTCGGTCGCGGAACACGAGGCGCTGCTGGACCTGATCGAGACACACGCCCCGGCAGCCGACGTCGAGCACGCCGCCCGCGCGCACCGCACCAGCACGCTCAACGCGTTCCTGGCCCAGAACCACCAGCCGCCCTCCCCGATCTAAGAACAGCTAAAGCCTCCCGATCTAAAGAAACACACGAAAGAGGAAACCATGAGCACGCACTTCGTCCCGGAGAACTTGCCCACCCACATCCAGCACTTCATCAACGGCAAGTTCGTGGACTCCGCCAACGGCGCCACCTTCGACGTACTGGATCCGGTCACCAACTCCACCTACGCCACCGCCGCCGCTGGCCAGAAGGAAGACATCGACGCCGCCGTCGTCGCCGCCCGCGAAGCCTTCGTGAACGGCCCGTGGCCCAAGATGAAGCCGCGCGAACGCGCCCGCATCCTCAACAAGATCGCCGACGCCGTCGAGGCCCAGGAAGAACGCCTGGCTGAAATGGAAACCTTCGACACCGGGCTGCCCATCACCCAGGCCAAGGGCCAGGCCCTGCGCGCTGCGGAGAACTTCCGCTTCTTCGCGGACCTGATCGTCGCCCAGTTCGACGATGCCATGAAGGTCCCGGGCAGCCAGATCAACTACGTGAACCGCAAGCCGATCGGCGTCGCCGGGCTCATCACCCCGTGGAACACCCCGTTTATGCTCGAGTCTTGGAAGCTCGCCCCGGCCCTGGCCACCGGCAACACCGTGGTGCTCAAGCCGGCCGAGTTCACCCCGCTCTCCGCCTCGCTCTGGGCGGACATCTTCACCGAAGCCGGCGTCCCCGCCGGTGTGTTCAACCTGGTCAACGGCCTGGGCGAGGAAGCCGGCGACGCCCTGGTGAAGCACCCGCAGGTCCCGCTGATCTCCTTCACCGGCGAAACCACCACTGGGCAGACCATCTTCCGCAACGCCGCGGAAAACCTGAAGGGCCTGTCCATGGAGCTCGGCGGCAAGAGCCCCTGCGTCATCTTCGCGGACGCGGACATGAACGCCGCCATCGACTCCGCCCTGTTCGGCGTCTTCTCCCTCAACGGGGAACGCTGCACCGCCGGCTCCCGCATCCTGGTCGAACGCCCGGTCTATAACGAATTCTGCGAACGCTTCGCCGCCCGCGCCAAGACCATCGTCGTCGGCGACCCGCACGACCCGAAGACGCAGGTGGGCGCCCTGGTGCACCCCGAACACTTCGACAAGGTCGCCTCCTTCGTGGAAATCGGCAAGACCGAAGGCCGCCTGCTCGCCGGCGGCGGACGCCCCGAAGGCCTCGAAGAAGGCAACTACATCGCCCCCACCGTCTTCGCCGACGTCGCCCCGGACGCCCGGATCTTCCAGGAGGAAATCTTCGGTCCCGTCGTCGCCATCACCCCCTTCGACACCGAAGCAGAAGCCCTGGAACTGGCCAACAACACCAAGTACGGGCTCGCCGCCTACATCTGGACGCAGGACCTCACCCGCGCGCACAACTTCGCGCAGAACACCGAGGCCGGCATGGTCTGGCTCAACAGCCACAACGTCCGCGACCTGCGCACCCCGTTCGGCGGTGTGAAGTCCTCCGGCCTGGGCCACGAGGGCGGCTACCGCTCCATCGACTTCTACACCGACCAGCAGGCCGTGCACATCACCCTGGGCAAGGTCCACACCCCCAAGTTCGGAACCGACGACGCCGCCAAGGTCGACGGCTAACCCCTCCCCGACACTTCCCCCGCCGTTTGCAAAGGAGCAAAACCATGGAGATCGAAAACCGCATTCCCACCCCGAGCATCGCCCCGCCGGACATCGTCCGCTGCGCCTACACGGACCTGGTGGTCACCGACCTGGAACGGTCCCGGAAGTTCTACGTGGACGTCCTCGGCCTGCACGTCACCGAAGAGGACGACGACGCCATCTACCTGCGCTCCCTTGAGGAGTTCATCCACCACAACCTGGTGCTGCGCAAGGGCCCGGTGGCCGCCGTCGCCGCCCTGGCCTACCGCGTCCGCACCCCCGAGGACGTGGACGTGGCGGAGGCGTACTACCAGGAGATGGGCTGCCGCACCGAACGCCGGAAGGACGGCTTCGTGAAGGGCATCGGCGACTCCGTGCGCGTGGAGGACCCGCTGGGCTTCCCCTACGAGTTCTTCTACGAAGTGGACCACGTGGAACGCCTCACCCAGCGCTACGATCTCTACTCCGCCGGGGAACTGGTCCGCCTGGACCACTTCAACCAGGTCACCCCGGATGTGCCCCGCGGCCGCGCCTACCTGGAGGACCTGGGCTTCCGGGTCTCCGAGGACATCAAGGATTCCGACGGCGTCACTTACGCCGCCTGGATGCACCGCAAGCACACCGTCCATGACACCGCCCTGACCGGCGGCGACGGCCCGCGCATGCACCACATGGCCTTCGCGACGCACGAAAAGCACAACATCATCCAGATCTGCGACAAGATGGGCGCCCTGCGCATCTCCGACCGGATTGAACGCGGCCCCGGCCGGCACGGCGTCTCCAACGCCTTCTACCTCTACATCCTGGATCCGGACGACCACCGCATCGAGATCTACACGCAGGACTACTACACCGGCGATCCGGACAACCCC
Source organism: Arthrobacter sp. zg-Y895 (assembly GCF_020731025.1). NCBI lineage: Bacteria > Bacillati > Actinomycetota > Actinomycetes > Micrococcales > Micrococcaceae > Arthrobacter > Arthrobacter sp. zg-Y895. The sequence continues at coordinate 541,214 of NZ_JAJFZY010000003.1, read as the reverse complement.
ACCATCACCTGGGACGTCCACGACAACCAGCGCCGCGACTGGTGGGGCAACCCCGTGGTCCCGTCCTGGTACACCGAGGCCTCGCTGGTGCTGGACCTGGACGGCAACCCGCAGCCGCTCACCCAGCGCACGGAAACCTCGGAAATGGCGGTCACCATCGGCGCGGACGGGTTCTCCTACACCCGCCCCGACGACGCCGGCAGCTCCTCCGGCGAGCCCGCCAAGGGCTTCAAGATCGGTACCCAGCTCTAGACCGGGCGCGACGACGGCGCTGAAGCCGGCGCCGTCGTCGTCGCACCCTCTCCCACGCACCCTCTCCCACGCACCCCGAACACGCCGCACTCTCCGAACACTGCACCCTCCGAAGACAAAGGAATCGCCGTGCTAGATAAACAGACTCTCCGGGCGGTGGCCGATGAGCTGCTTGAAGCCCAACGCACCCGCACCCCGGTGCCGCGCCTGACCGAGCGCTACCCGGACATGACCATCGAGGACTCCTACGCCGTGCAGAACCTGTGGCGGGAACGGATGATCGCCTCCGGGCGGTCCCTGGCCGGCCACAAGATCGGCCTCACCTCCAAGGCCATGCAGGCCGCCACCGGCATCACCGAACCCGACTACGGCGTCATCCTCGATGACATGGTGCTGGAAAACGGCTGCACCCTGGAGTGGGACCGGTACACGCATCCGCGGATCGAGGTGGAGCTGGCGTTTGTGCTGGGCAAGCCGCTCTCCGGGCCGAACTGCACGCTGTTCGACGTCCTGGATGCCACGGATTACGTGGTGCCGGCGCTGGAAATCCTGGATTCGCGGATCGAGATGGAGGGCCGGACCATCGTGGACACCATCGCGGACAACGCGGCGATGGGCGCCATGGTGGTCGGCGGGAACCCGGTGAAGCCGGCCGACGTCGACCTGCGCTGGGTGTCGGCCCTGCTGTACCGGAACCAGGGCATTGAGGAAACCGGCGTCGCGGCCGGGGTGCTGAACCATCCCGCCGCCGGCGTGTACTGGCTGGCGAACAAGCTCGCCGTGCACGGCACCTCGCTTGAGGCCGGGGAAATCATCCTCGCCGGCTCCTTCACCCGCCCGATGTGGGTATACAAGGGCGACACCGTCTTTGCCGACTACGGACCGTTGGGAACCATCACATGCCGCTTCGAGTAGAGGAAACCTTTGCCGCCCGGCTGGCCGGCGGCCGGCAGACCGGCATGTGGGTCTGCTCCGGCAGCCCGCTGGTCGCCGAAATCTGCGCCGGCTCCGGCCTGGACTGGCTGCTGATCGACGCCGAGCACAGCCCCAACGGGCTGGAATCCCTGCTCGCCCAGCTGCAGGCGGTGCACGGCTATCCGGTCACCGCGGTGGTCCGCCCGCCCATCGGGGACGCGGTGCTGCTCAAGCAGTACCTGGACCTCGGCGCGCAGAATCTGCTGATTCCCATGGTCGACACCCCGGAACAGGCCGCCGACCTGGTCCGCGCCGTCCGGTATCCGCCGCACGGCATCCGCGGGGTGGGCAGTGCACTGGCCCGCGCGTCGCGCTGGAACCGGATCGAGGGGTACCTCGAGAACGCCGCCGAGTCCGTGACGCTGTTGGTGCAGATCGAGACCGCCGCCGCCGTCGAGAACGTGGAGGCGATTGCCGCCGTCGACGGGGTGGACGGGCTGTTTATCGGTCCGTCGGACCTCGCTGCGTCCATGGGCCACCTCGGCCAGCAGGAGCATCCCGACGTGATTGCCGCCGTCGAGCACTGCATCCGGGTGGTGAAGGCTGCCGGGAAACCGGTGGGCGTGAACGCGTTCGCCGAGGCCACCGCCCGCCGCTATATCGACGCCGGCGTGGACTTCATCCTGGTGGGCGCCGACGTCGCACTCCTGGCCCGGGGCAGCGAAGCCCTGGCCGCTAAATATCTCCCTGCCGCGGACGACGACGTCCGCGCGAGTTACTGACAAGGATTCCCATGGCTGCACCTTCCGGCACTGCCGCCGGCTCCCGTTCCCCGCGATCCACTCCTCAATCCACTCCTCGCTCCACCCCGCGGGACACCCGCAAGGTCGCGGTGGCGACCCTGATCGGCACCACCGTTGAGTGGTATGACTTCTTCATTTACGCCACCGCCGCAGGACTGGTCTTTTCCGAGCTGTTCTTCAAGCCCGCGGGCAGCGAGTTCGCCACCCTGGTCACGTTCGCCTCGGTGGGCCTGAGCTTCCTGTTCCGTCCGCTCGGCGCCTTCCTGGCAGGGCACTACGGCGACAAGATCGGCCGCAAGGCCATGCTGGTGCTGACCCTGCTGCTCATGGGCGGGGCCACCACCCTGATCGGCGTCCTGCCCACCCATGCCACCGCCGGCATCTGGGCGCCCATCCTGCTGGTCCTGCTGCGCATCATCCAGGGCATCTCCGCCGGCGGCGAATGGGGCGGCGCGGTGCTGATGTCCGTGGAACACGCCCCGCGCAACCGCCGCGGGCTCTTCGGCTCCTTCCCGCAGCTGGGCGTGCCGCTGGGCATGCTGCTGGCCTCCGGCGTGACCGCGCTGATGACCGGCGTGATCTCCCCGGGCGACGAGTTCGTCGAATGGGGCTGGCGCCTGCCCTTCCTGCTGAGCATCGTGCTGATTGTCGTCGGCTTCCTGGTCCGCATGTCCGTCAGCGAAAGCCCGGTCTTCGAGGAAATCGCCGAGAAGAAAAAGCAGACGCAGATGCCCATCGTGGAGCTGATGAAGAACCACTGGAAGCTGGTTCTCCTGGCCGCCCTGGTCTTCGCGGGCAACAGCGCCGCCGGCTACATGACCACCGGCGGATTCATCCTGAACTACTCCACGAACCCGGACGGCCCCGTGGCGCTGGACCGCACGGATGTGCTGCTGGCCGTCTCCGGCTCCGCCGCCCTGTGGTTCGTCTTCACCCTAATCAGCGGTTTCATGGCGGACCGGATCGGCCGGAAGAACACCTACCTCATCGGGTTCGCCTGCCTGGCCCTGACCGTCTTCCCGCTGTTCTGGCTGATCAACACCGGCGACATCGGGATCCTGTTCCTCGGCATGGCCCTGTTCACCGTGGGACTCGGCCTGACCTACGGGCCGCAGGCGGCCTGGTACAGCGAGATTTTCCCGGCGTCGATCCGCTTCTCCGGCGTCTCTGTGTCCTACGCGCTGGGCGCCATCATCGGCGGGGCGTTCGCGCCGACCATCGCCGCGGCGCTGGTCAAGGAGACCGGTTCGACGACGGCGGTTTCCGCTTACCTGCTGGTGATGATCGTGCTCGCTGCGGCCGCCACCATGATGCTGCGCGACAGGCCGGGCATCGACCTGTCGATCCGGAACCAGTCGGAGCAGGAAGTCGGGGCAACCATCTTCGATAAGCGCCGCGGGGTGTCGACGGATGATGCCGGTTCGGGGGCTGTCGGTTCGGGTACGGGATCGGGTACGGGCGACGGAGTGGAAACCCGCTAGCCGTCGAGCCGGGGCCGCGCGGCGGCGTGTCCAATACGGGCACCGGCCCGCACGTTTAGCGCTCACTCAGCTCGAGGCTCGGCGGCTTAGGGGGTCGATTCCCCTAAGCTGCCGGGCCTTAGCCGTTTCCGGGCGGGGCCAGGGGGTGTCCTGGATGACCGGGCCGGCCGGGCCGGGCGTCCGGGGAATCGAGAAGGCACAAATTACCGTTTTCCGTCCGAATATCGGTAATTTGTGCCTTCTCGTTCGCCGCAGTTGATGCCGGCCGCACGGCGTCCCACGAAATGGGGCGGGTGTGGCTGCTGTGTCCCCATCAGGCAACATCCGCACCATTCCCTGGGATGCTGTGCTGGCGGGCGGGATGCTGTGCTGCTGCTGACCCCTCCCATCGCACGGTGTCCCACGATCTGGTGCTGGTGGGGCAGATGGTTCCCCACCAGGCAACTTCCGTACCACCCGGTGGGATGCTTGCTGGCGGGTGGCTCTTCCACCGCACGGTGTCCCACGATCTGGTGCTGGTCGGGCTGCTGTGTCCCCACTAGTAAACTTTCGTACCACCCGGTGGGATGCTGTGCTGGCGAGGTTGGTGCCCGTGCTGGTGCCCGCGGCGGCCCAGCTGTCGCAGGACCCTGGGCACTCAGGATGCTTCGACCGTCGAAGCCTCCTGCGGCAGCATGTTCTCGCGAGGGATAAACGTGCTGCCGCGGGCGGGTTTCTCCCCGAAGGACCGGAAAACCAGCGGCAATCCGCGGGCGGTCCACGGATCCGCTCCGTCCATGGCCTGCACATGCACATGGGGCTGCGTGGAGTTGCCAGAGTTTCCGCAGTCCCCGATCTGCTCGCCCTCGCGGATCTGCTGCCCGGTAGAGACCCGGATCGATCCGGAACGCAGGTGCATCAAACCAACCACCGCTCCGCCGTCGGCCGTTTCGATGAGGACGTAGTTTCCGGCAATCGCACCGGCTCCCTGCCGCAGCCGGCCTTGCTGGCCCAGCACATACGGGATGAGGGCCAGCTGCGACCGGCGGGCTTCGTGGTCCACTTCGCCGTCGTGCACGGTGACCACCTGCCCGCTGACCGGAGCCAGGATCGGCCGTCCGAAGGCGAAGAACAGTTCCGGAGGCTCGGTTCCGAACGCGGAGTGCCAGCTGACCGTGGGAGCCGAACGGCCGTCGTCGTCCACGCCCACAAAGTCGATGGCATAGGTGGTGGCGAGCAGATGCGTGCCGTGGCTGGGTACCCGCCGCAGGGGACTGTTCTGCACTTTCCATTTCCCGGTGAAGGGGAGGGAAACTTCCAGCGGTGCATGGTGCGTCATGGTCCGGTTATAGGCCTCGTGCGGGTGGAAGGAAAGGGCCGAGCCGCAGCAGGGTTGTCCCTCCGCGGGTTCGGGTTTGGCATGCATACTGCCGCAAGCCAGGGGTCCGGGCCTAACCTGAAAAGGGCGGGGCGGCGGCAGGCACCGTTGTCCTCCTCGGCGTCTCCGGCGTAGGCCCAGCAAGCAGGCGGAACTCCCAGGGTTTCGCTGGAACAGGGAGCATAAACATGTGCACAGGCATCAGGTTCTCGGACGGCAGCAACCTCTATTTCGCACGTAACCTCGACTGGACGTCTGATTTCGGAGAGCGGGTGGTGGTGACGCCCACCGGGTACGCCACGAACTCGCCCTTCGGGGCGGTGCCGAAGATCCAGCATGCGGTCATCGGCATGGGCATCGTTCAGGAAGACACACCGCTGTACTTCGACTGCGGCAACGACGCAGGCCTGGCCGTCGGCGGCCTCAACTTTCCGGGGTACGCGGAGTACGCGCCGGCACCGGTCGACGGCGCGACGAACGTCGCCGCATTCGAGTTCCCGCTCTGGGTGGCCTCCCAGTTCAGCACAGTCGACGAGGTTGAGGCAGCCCTGGACAAGGTTGTCATTGTGGACAGGCCGATCAACGAGAAGTACCCGAGCTCATTGCTGCACTGGTTGATCGGTGACGCGACGCGCTCAATCGTCGTGGAGTACACCAGCGACGGCATGCACGTCTTCCACGACGACGTCGACGTTCTGGCAAACCAGCCCGGCTTCGGCTGGCACCACGAGAACCTGCGCAACTACCTCAATGCCTCACCCGATTTCCCGGAGGAGGTCGTGCTCAACCAGGCGCACCTGGCCCCGTTCGGCTCGGGGTCGCTTATGCGGGGGATTCCCGGTGACTACTACTCGCCGTCGCGGTTTGTGCGCGCAGCCTACGTCCACGCGAACTACCCGCCCAAGACGAGCGAAGAGGAGAACGTCAGCCGCGCGTTCCACACGCTGCAGCAGGTCGCGATGGTGGAGGGAAGCGCGGCCATGGGATCGGGCGAGTTTGAGAAGACCACCTACACCGGGCTCTTCTCGTCCCGGACCATGACCTACTACTGGAACACCTACGACGACCCGGCCATCCAGAGTGTCGCGCTGGCCGACCACGGGGCGGACAAAACGGAGCTTGTGGTCGTCTAGCTTTCTGCCTGCACTGCCCGTCGCGCGGTCCAGTGTTGCCCGCGGAGCCGTGCGCCCTGCACAGGGTCCCACGCTTTGGTGCAGGAGGGGCGGTTGTGGTCCCGCTGGTTCCCTCCAGTAACAATGCTTGGGATGCCGTGGGGGCGGGACTAGGGGTCGGTGCCGGGGGTCCAAAAGGTCAGGGGTTCGATTCCCCTAAGCCCGCGGGGTACCCGGAACCGGCTGTCCCGTGTAGATTACTTCGCATGCGAAATAATAGTGTGTCAGCCGTCACGTCCGAACGGATCAGCATCCCCGTCCCCGCGGGCGGAGCACTCGCCGGAACCCTGCGCCTGCAGGCCGACGACGCTCCCCGGGCCGCCGTCGTCATCCACCCCGCCACGGCGGTAGCCGAACGGCTGTACACCGGCTTCAGCGAACACCTGGCCGAAAACGGGTATGCGGTCCTGACCTACGACTATCGGGGAACCGGCGCGTCCGGCAGCCCGAAGGCCAACCGGAAGCTGCGGATGCGCGACTGGATGGCCCAGGACGTTCCCGCCGCCGCGGACTGGATGGCCGAGCGGTTCCCGGAGCTGCCGCGCCTGGCCGTCGGGCACAGCATCGGCGGACATGCGATGGCCCTGGACAACGGCACGGACGGACTGCTCGGATTCGTGGCCATCGCCTCGCACGCCGGTGTCACCAAGACCATCCAAGATCCGAAGGAACGGCTGCGCGTGGGACTGGTCCTGCGGGTCCTCGGCCCGCTTACCAGCCGGCTGCTCGGCGCCGTGCCGGGCCGGAAAATGGGTCTGGGCGAGGACATGCCCGGCGGCGCGATGCTCGAGTGGAGCTCCTGGTCCCGCCGGCCCAACTACTTCTTCGACGATCCGAGCATGGACGCCGCCGAACGCGCAGCACGGGTCAAGACCGAGGTGCTGTCCATCGGCTTCACCGACGACCTCTGGGCCACGCCGGGACAGATCAACGCCATCTACAGCCGGCTCACCAACGCCCCGCTGGAGCGGCGTACCTACTCGCCCGACGACGCCGGGGTGCCCGCGATCGGGCACATGGGCTTTTTCCGGCGCGGCGCCAAGGACAAGCTGTGGCCCGAGGTCCTCACCTGGCTGGACGGACGGATCGCGAAGCAGCCGTGATGCCGGGAGACGCCGGCGGAACGGGTGCCGGCGGCCAGGAGGGCGGCAATGCCGGGCAGGGCGACGCTGGCGGGACGGGCGACGGCGGGCAGAGCGGCGCCAGCGGGGGCCGCGACGCGGGCGGCCGCGACGCCGGCGGAACGGGCGACGCCGGTCGGCGGCGTCCGCCGCGGCTGATCTTCCTGACGCTGACCGCCGAGCGGAGGCTGCGCCGGTGGATCGGACGCCGGGGCGAGGACCGCGGCCTCAGCGCGGCGGCCTCCGGGGTGCTGCTGTATCTGGCTACCCACCCCGGCGCGAGCACCGGCGAGGTGGCCAACGCCGTGGACGCCTCGCCGGCCGGGCTGAGCGGGCTGCTGTCCCGGCTGGAAAAGGCCGGGCTTCTGACCCGGGCACCGGATCCGGCGGACCGCCGGACCATCCGGCTGAACCTGACCGCCGACGGAAAGGCCGCGGTCGGCGTCGTGCAGTCAGCGCTGGGCGAGCTGAACGGAAAGATCACTGACGGGTTCAGCGCCGAGGAGCTGGCCGTCGTCGCGCGCTGGCTGAAGCACGTGGGCGGAGTGCTGGACTAGATTCCGGAAACCGGGGGAGGCCCCGCTTAGGATGGGCGCATGCGCCAAGACCCGATCGACTGGACCCCCGTCAGCACCGAGCGACTGCTGCTGCGCCGGCTCGAACGTGCGGATTACGATGCCGCCATCCGGATCCACACGGACCCCCGGACCAACCGGCACAATCCGCATACCCCGACGGTGGAATCCGTGACAAAGTCCCTGCAGGATTTCCTGGACCACTGGGACCGCGAGGGCTTCGGCTACTGGGCGGTGGCCGAACGGGACGCCCCGGACATCGTCATCGGCTTCACCGGACTGCAGCGCGCCGCGGTGGACGGCCGGACCATCCTGAATCTGTATTACCGCTACGACCCGGCGGTCTGGGGCCGGGGCTACGCGACAGAGGGAGCAACGGAAGCCGTGCGCTGCGGCCGGACGCTGCTGCCGGCGCTGCCGATCCTGGCCCGCACGACGACGACAAACACCGGCTCCCAGCGGACCGCGCTCGCCGCCGGCCTGAGGCACTTTCCCGAATTGGACCGGGAGTATGCCGGAGTGCCGGAGATGTACTTGGCCCTGGGCTGGCCCGAGGCTGATTCCGCCGCGAAACCCGACGCCGGCGCCGGCAATGCCGCTGTTGGTTCTCGAACGGCGCCGGTCTAGGTTGTTGCGGACCGGCGCCGCGGGACGGCCTCCGACAGTGGCGCAGCAACCGGAGCGGTGGCCCAGAACGCCAGTGCCGCGACCGGTAGCACCACGCCCAGGCCGGTGAACAGCTCCAACGCCGTCGGGCCCTGACCGCTCACGACCCCGGTCAGCATCATCGTGACGGTGATCGAGGACAGCATAAACACCGGCACCATCACCACCAGCAGGGCGATGCCCGCGCCGCGGACCCCGGCCCGCCGTCGTCGTACCGCCACCCACAGCGCCGGCAGCACCAGCGCGATCCAGACCCAGTGATGGAACCAGGAAATCGGCGAGATCGCGAGCATCACCACGGCGTTCGCGCTGACCGCCGCCATGGTGTCACCGCGGGCGTCCGAGCGGCGGATGGCGAAGAAACCCAGCGCGACGACGGCGGCCGAGGCCAGCAGCCAGAGCGGCCGCTGCAGCGACTCGGGGGTCCCGAGATGGGCGAGCAGCGAGTTCAGCGACACGTTGTACATGTCCGTGGTGTCCCCGACACGGTCGGAGTTGAAGAGCGAGTCGAACCAGAAGGTCCGCGACTGCTCCGGCGAGGCCAGCCAGCCGACGCCAATGGTCGCGGCGAACGCGGCACCCATGGTCAGGATGGCCCGCCAGTCGCGGCGGACCAGGAAGATCAGCCCGAACGCCAGCGGCGTGAGCTTGATGCCGGCGGCGAGTCCGATGAGGAGTCCGCGCGGAATCTTCGACGACGCCGGCCGGAGCAGGTCCGCGACGATCAGGAGCATCAGCATCGGGTTGATCTGGCCGAAGCCCAGGCCCTCGCGCCACGGTCCGAGCACGCCGATCAGCAGAGTGGCGAGAACGGCGACGCCGGCGCTGCCGCCCAGCGCGGTGTGCAGTCGCGGGGGCAGCACCTCGTTCTCCGTGAGGTAGCGGGCGACGAGGAAGGCGGTCAGCACCAGGCAGGCGCACGACGTCGCCGTCAGCAGGACCAGCCCCACGGCCTCGGGCAGGACCGCGAACGGCGTCAGCAGCAGGGCGGCGAAGGGCGGATACGTGAACGGCAGGCCGCGGGTGTCCGTTTCAACCAGGCTCGGGTCGTACAGGCGGTGCTCGCCCAGGCCGAGGAACGCCCGGGCTCCTTCGCGGTACACGGTGAAATCCAGGCCGTGGATCTGGGCGCCGAGGACCACCAGGACCAGCGCAACCGGAAGGCCGAGCGCGAGCCAGAGGATCCGGGTGCGGGTGCGGGACGCCGGGTCCGCCGTTGATAATGCCATGCCTGCCAGTTTAGACGGCAGCGTGCCGGCGGCTTTGGGATGGCAGGCTGATCCGGCCGTGACGGTGCGCCCGCACGGTGCCCGGCGTCGTCGTGCTCCCTATTCTTCGCGCGTTTCGCGCGGGCGGTCCGGCGGGACGGTGTCCAGATCCAGGCGTAGGAAGATGCTGTTGGGATCCGCGGTGTAGCCGCCGAACGGCGGGCAGGGCCGAAAGCCGTGCCGCTGGTAGAGCCGCTGCGCCGGCGCGAAGAAGTCCTGGGTGCCGGTTTCCAGCAGCAGGGCGGTGTAGCCGCGGGACCGTGCCTCGGCGACGATCATCTGCAGGATGCGTGCTGCGACGCCGTGTCCGCGGGCGGCTTCTGCGGTGCGCATGGACTTGATCTCGCCCTGGTGCGGGCCGAGCTGCTTGAGTGCGCCGCAGCCCAGCAGCTGCCCGTCCTTCCGCGCGGTCCAGAAGGTTATGTCCGGGTCCTGCAGGGCGGCGGGGTCCAACGCGTGCACGCTTTCGGCCGGGGAGGCGGCGAACATGTCGGCCAGATGCTCGGCCAGCAGCTTGAGCACGTCTTCCCGGCCGGGGTCGTCCAGCTGCAGCTTCACGGTGTTCCTCTCGCGGATGTGCTGAAGATCAGCGCCGTCTCGGGTTCGGGATCGGGGCCGCCGCCAGGGCGCGCTGTGCTGCGAGGATTTCGGTCAGGGTCCCGGGTTTGGCGTAGACCTTGTCCTCCGGGGATGCGTCCGGGACGGCGGCGGGTTCCGCCGGGCCGGCCGCGGCGGCCCGCAGGTCCAGGCACATAAAGGTGCTGTTGGGGTTGGCGCGGTAGCTGCCGAACGGCGGGCACGCGGTGAAACCGTGGCGCTGATACAGCCGCCTGGACGAGGCGAAGAACTCCTGGGTGCCGGTTTCCAGCAGCAATGCGATGTAGCCGCGGGCGCGGGCATTCGTGATGATCTGCTGCAGGAGCATCTGGGCAACACCCCGTCCGCGGGCGGATTCGACCGTGCGCATCGAGGTGATTTCGCCGTATTCACCTGCTGCGCCTCCGAACAGGGGAGGAAGTTCCTTCAACGCGCCGCAGCCCAGGAGGGTGCCGTCCTCGCGGACCGTCCAGAAGGTGACGGAGGGGTCCCTCAGGGACGGAGGAGTCAGGCCTGCGGCTACTGTTCCGGCGGGATACAGCAGGTCACGGTTCTCTGCGAGGAGGGCTCGGACATCGCCTTTGCCCGGATCGTCTCGGATTACGCTCACCCGGTGCGCCTCCAGGGCGCGCGGGCCGGCCTGCCCTCCGCGGGCGGTGGGGCGCGTGTCGCGGAGGTCGGGGATAAGGGGCAGGGCCGCCGTCGTCGCCTGCTGGCCCGCACCGGCGAACGGGACCGGACCCGGAACGCGGATCGGCGGCGGCGTGGGGATGTAACCGGGCATTTCTACTTCTTCCAACTCTGAAACGGAGACGGGCTCCCGAATGTCTTCCGGGACGTCGACTGCTGTCCCGGCGGAACTCAGCCGGCGATCCCGCCGGAGTGCAGCTGTGGGACCCGCCGCGTCTTCTCAGCCAGAGTCTAGCCGGTGTCCGCGGTGACCTCGGACACCGGCATAGCTGGTGGCGTTAGCGGGCGGTGAGCTCCCTAGCGGCGGCGGCGAGTTCGGCGATCCGGGGGTTGGCCTTCTCCAGTTCGGCTGCGTGCTCAGCGACGACTTCCTTCTTGGACTCAAGGATCAGTGCGTCGAATTCATCCCGCACGCCGGTTTCGAGGGAGCAGTTGTAGTACTTCACAGCCACGGCCGCTTCGGCGGGAGTGGGTACATACGGGATTTCGACGTCGGCGGGAATGATTTCCACGCCGGAGACCTGCTTCGGGCCGGTCCGTTCCGGGTATTCCACCGGCGTGCCGAACTCGACGTCCGACGTGAAGCCGTACAGCTTGTCGGACGCCGGCGTCACCGGTACCCCGGCGTCGACCAGGCACTTGACCACTTCCTGCTGGAGGGGGCCCAGTGCCTCAAACGTCCGGTCGGCCAGGCCGCCGGCCAGCTTGCTGCTAAGCCGGTTGTAATCGATGAGGCTCTGTTCGGCGTCTTCTCCCAGAGCGGCCCAGGACTTCGTGTCGCAGGCTTCGGACACCGCCTCGAAGGCGTCGTCGTGTACAAAGACCTTCTCCGCGGACGGGCCGAGGGGTTCAGTGCGAAGCCCGCGGGCCGTGGCGTCCTGGACACTTTCGAAGAAGGCGTCATTGACGGTCAGCTGGTCCAGCAGATCCGCGCGCCACTGCACCGCCGGTTCCTCGGAAATGAAGGCCTCGAATTCGGGATAGCCGTTGTCCGCGTAGCACTGGAAGCGGAGGGTGTCCTGGGCCAAAAGGATGGCGTCCAAATCTTCAGCCAAATAGATTTCAAACGGGTCGGCCGAAGATTCCGCCACCGGTTCCAGGCCGGAATCGGCGGCACAACCTGCCAGCGCTGCGGCTCCGAGAACGATGACTCCGAGGCCGGCGAGGTACCGACGACGGCGGGCCGGGGTGCCGGCGTCGGTGGCCGGTGCCGGCGCAGCGGGGGAGAAGCGGTTGCGGTTCATGGGATGCCTTTCGAGACTGAATCCAGGGTGCGGTGCCGGACCAGCTCATCGGGAGCATGTCCGTAAAACGACAGCGGTAATCAGGTTGAGCAGGTGGTGCTGGTGGGGCGGGTGGTGCAGGGAGCTGAGGGGTGCAGGTCAGGCGGTTCGGAGCCGCCGGGACCGGATCTGCCGGTCCGCGGCGGTCAGTGCTGCCGTGGCCAAGGCCAATCCGAGGAACGCCCATTCCCAGTGGGCGGTAACTGGGCCAGGTAAGCCCGAGGCGGCAAGCCAGGTTTCGAGGGAACCTCCGGACCAGAGCCGGACCAGCAACGGCGTCGATGCCACGGCCAGGCCAGCAGTCCAGGGGATCATCCGGCTTCCGCTGACCAGGACCATTCCGACGGCCAGCATCAGCGCCGCCGCTGCCAGTGTCAGGGACCGGGCATCAACGGCAAGCACGCTCGCCGCGTCGTAGAAGAACAGGGCAGCGCCGCCGGACAACCGGCTGACGGCCAGCCACAGACCCGACAACGAGACACCGGCCGTGACGGCCCCCAGCAGGACGCGGCGGGAAGCGCTGGCCGCGGGGTTGCCGATGAGGGCCAGCAGCGCCAGGCCGCTGAGCACGAGCATGGGAGTGAGCGGCGGTGCGAGGATTCCCGCGACGGCGCCGGAGAGGGGAATCAGCGGAGCTGTCACTGCCGCGCTGAGATGCAGTGTCCGGCGCAGGGAGTGCCGGCCGGCCAGCGCAGCAACGAATCCGGCGAGCAGTGCCAGGTAAACCGCCGCGGCCGCCGTCGTGAACGGTCCCGCGGCCAGGAACGCCTCACCGAACCCCTCGCCCGTGGGCCGCCAGCGCAGCGTGCCCGGCCGGACCCACGGACCCCATTCGCCCAGCAGTGTCAGGGTGAGCGCAAGGTAGGTGGCCAGCACGGTGGCGGTGAAGGCGATGCCGTTGCGTCGCCGCCGGCCCACGCTGCCAAGCAGTTCCAGGCCGCGGGTAGCCAGGCCGTTGCCTACGAGGTTGAGCAGTTCGGCCGGGGTGGCCTTGGTGCGGTGCTCGGAACGGGCGACGTAGAGCAGTACGCCGATCAGTTCCTCGCCCTGCTCCCGGCGCCAGCGGCGCGGGTAGGCTACAAGCGCCCGGGTGTAGGTGGCCTCCAGTTTGGAGGCTCCGCCGTTCATGCTCCGGCCTGCGCTGCACGCAGTCGCAGCTTCGACATGGCCTGCCGGGCGTTGGCTGCCAGACGGTCCGCTTCCTTGGCGAGGGTGGCGGCGCCGCCGTCGGTAATCCGGTAGTAGCGGCGGGCTCGGCCGTCCACCACGTCCTCGCCGGAAATCTCCACCAACCCGTCTTCCCGCAGCCGGTCCAGCACCCCGTAGAGGGTGCCGGGCTGCAGCTTCACCCGGCCGCCGGAGAGGTCCTTTGTCTCGGCGATCAGGGCGTAGCCGTGCTTGGGTCCGTCAGCCAGGGCCGAGAGGACCAGGAAGGTCGGTTCGCGCATCTCATGCTTGCTCATGCCCTGAACGATAGTCAGAAAAACTGAATATAGGGAAGAAATGAATATAACGGTTAAGTCACGGTTGTTTCAGTGCTGCCTGGGCTATGGGATCCGGATTTGCCGGGTTGTGAGCGCGGCTGAAAGTCCTTGCCATACTCATGTCATATACATATATTGCTTCCATGAGCACACGAGAGATGCGCGAACCGACCTTCCTGATCCTGACTGCCTTAGCCAGGGGTAGGCATCACGGCTATTCCCTGCTGACGGAGACCAAGAAGCTTTCCGGTGGAAGGGTGTCGCTCAAGCCCGGCAGCCTCTATACGACGCTGGACCGCCTTCAGGAGGAGGGTCTGGTGCAGGACGCAGGCGAGGAAGTGGTGGCCGGACGGCTTCGCCGGTACTACGCACTGACGGATAACGGGGCCGACGCATTGAAAAGGGAGGCCGACCGGATGGAGGCCGCCGCAGATGCCGCGCGGCAAAGCCTGCGCATCAGGACCAAGGGGGCACTGGCATGAGCGAAGCAGCTGCAATGGAGGAGCAGTACCGACGGGCGCTGCGGGCCTACCCTGTCGACTGGCGCGCCCGGCACGGCGAGGAGTTTCTGGGGGTGCTGCTCGACGTCGCCGCCAGCGAAGGGAGAGGGGAGGCAACCCGACCGGAGCTGCTGCAGTTGGCGTTGCACGGAACCCTTGCACGTGTGAATCAGGTTCTGCCGAGCCGCCGTCGGGACCGGATGGCTGCCATCGGGGCCATCTCAGGTACCGCTCTCGCGCTGGTGATGATGGTTCTCGGCGAGTTGGGGCGGTGGTTCCGCTGGAATAGCTACAATCTGGTGGATCATCCGTTCGGAGCGTTCACAACTCCCGCAGCGATCGTTTTTGTCCTGACCCTCGTGGCATTCGGAGCCCGGGCAGCCGGACGGCGCACTACTGCCATATTCCTGCAGCTGGCTTCCGTGGCTGCAAGCATCGCCCTGGCGGTCATCCTCGGCGTCACGGATCCACCCATCCCGGTGCATCCGCTGGTGTTTGCCCTCTTTGCCGTAGCGGGTCTGCTGGCGTTGTGTGGTGACCCTATCGGGACCCCGCTGCTCCGAAACGTTGTACTCATCGGCGCGCCGGCACTTGGTGCTTTCCTCACCCTCACCAGCTATCTGCAGGGCGGGGGAGCCCAGCGCACCTTCTGGGGCGGCCCCTACCTCATCAATGACCAGCGGTTGGCATGGTGGTCCCTGGAACTGGTGGTTCTTGGCGCGGTTCTTGCTGCTGCCGGGCACAAGGTGCGCCCCTGGGCCTGCCTTGTCCTTATCCCGCTGATGTCCCTCCCGCTTTCCGGCATGTTCCTGATGGTTGGGGGCAACAGCGGCATTGGACTTGTCGGGATACCGCCCGAGGTCTTTTACTTCGGTTGCTCGTCCTTTGGCGTCCTCAGCGCGTGGGTGGCCTGGAAGCGGCCCGTGCTGAGCTTCCCGGGCAGGGGTTCCACACCTGCCGCCTAACTGGGTGTCCGGAGGCATGGAATCCGGGCCGTATTCCCCTGCGGTTTGGGGAAAACCCTGCGGTTTGTGGCAATCCCTGCGCGGCGCAGCGCAGGGATCCGGACAAACCGCGGGGATACAGACAAACCGCAGGGATTCGCAGCCGACCCGCAAGCGGAGGACAAACAATCAGTTGTCGAGCTTGGCCAGCAGTGCTGCCAGCGCCTCCCGCTCGCCGCCGTCCAGGACGTCCAACAGACGGTGTTCGGTGGCCACATGGTCCGGAAGGGCGGCGTCGACGGCGGCCCGGCCGGCGTCGGTCAGGGTCACCTGCTTGCCGCGCCGGTCCGCGGAACTGGGGGAGCGCAGGACGTATCCCTGCGCCTCCAATCGGTTCAACCGCTGCGCTATGGCGCTGGAGGTGACCATGGACCCTGCGGAGAGGTCCTTGGGGCTGAGTGTGTAGGGCGGGCCGGAACGGCGCAGCGTGGCCAGCACGTCGAAGGAGGCCGCATCCAGGCCGTGTTTTGCGAAGGTTGCAGCCAGCTGTTCATCGAACCGGCGGGCCACCCGGGACAGCCGGCCGACCACGGCCATGGGGGAGACATCCAAATCCGGCCGTTCCGCTGCCCACTGCCGGAGAACCCTGTCCACGTGATCGCTCATGAAATGCACCCTAGCAATTAACTAAGCACTTAGCTATATTAGCTAAGTGCTTAGCAAATCGATAACTCTGACAGCGACGACGGCCCTGGCGCCGATCGTCTGGGGCACCACCTACATCGTGGCCGCAGAGCTGCTGCCGCCGGACCGGCCGCTGCTGGCCGCCCTGCTGCGCTCGCTGCCCGCGGGCCTGCTGCTGCTCCTGCTGGTCCGGCGGTTGCCCCGCGGCAGTTGGTGGTGGCGCTCGGCGGTATTAGGGGTGCTGAACATCGGACTGTTCTTCGCCCTGCTGTTCGTGGCCGCCTACCGGCTGCCCGGCGGCGTCGCTGCCACCGTGGGTGCGGTGCAGCCGCTGCTGGTCGCGCTGTTTGCTTCGCGGTGGATCGGCGAACGGCTGACCGGACGGAAGTTGGCGGCAGGCGTGGCCGGGCTGGCCGGCGTCGGGCTGCTGGTGCTGCAGGCTCAGGCGCGGCTTGATGCGCTGGGTGTGGCCGCCGCGCTCGGAGGAGCAGTGGCGATGGCGGCCGGGGTGGTCCTGACGAAGAAGTGGGGCACCCCGGATACGCTGCTGGCGGCCACATCCTGGCAGCTGGTCGCCGGCGGGTTGTTCCTGCTGCCGGTGGCCCTGCTGGTGGAGGGTCCGCCGCCCGCACTGACCGGCGTCAACCTGGCCGGGTACGCCTACCTCGGCGTGACCGGCACGGCGTTGGCCTACTACCTCTGGTTCCGCGGCCTGCACCGGCTGCCCGCCTCAAGCACCGCACTGCTCGGACTGCTTAGCCCGGTGGTCGCGGCAGCCGCCGGCTGGCTGCTCGCCGGGCAGGTCCTCAGTCCCGGCCAATGCTTGGGCGCGGCAATGGTCCTTGCCACCCTGGTGCTGGCCGGGCCGGCCGGACATCGGCGTGCCAACGCCGCGGCGGTGCGCACACATGATGTGCTGGACCGGTCGGCTTCCCCACGTTGAAACGAGCTCCCGTGTTCACAGGTCTGTCCGCCTTTCCCCTGACACCTGTCATCAATGACACCGTCGATCTGGACCTGTTTGCCGCCCTGGTCCACCGTGCGGTGGAGGCCGGGGTGGATTCCATCGGCGCCTTGGGATCCACCGGCAGTTACGCCTACCTGTCCCGGGAGGAACGACGCCGGGTGGCAGCGGCCGCGGTGCAGGCAGCCGGGGCGGTGCCGGTGATTGTGGGGATCGGAGCGCTGCGGACCACTGATGTCCTGCGCGGAGCGGAGGATGCCCAGAACGCCGGTGCCGCCGGCCTGCTGCTCGCGCCGGTGTCCTACCAGCCGCTGACCGAGGACGAGGTGGCCGGCCTGTTCGAGGCCGTCTCCGCCGCCAGCTCGGTGCCCATCTGCATCTATGACAATCCGACCACCACCCGGTTCACGTTCACGGACGAGTTCTATGCCCGGCTAGGCGCCCTTCCGCAGGTGGAGGCCGTGAAGATTCCGCCCCGGCCGGTGGACGAAGCGGACCGGCGGATCCGTGAGGTGCGGGCCGCGCTGCCGGACGGGGTGGCCCTGGGGGTCAGCGGCGACGAGTTTGCCGCCCCGGCCCTGCTCGCCGGCGCGGACGTGTGGTTCAGCGTGCTGGGCGGCACCCTGCCGGACCTGGCGCTCGCCATCACACGCGCCGCTCAGGCCGGGGATGCCGAGACTGCCCTGCGTTTGTCGGCACAGCTGGCACCGGTCTGGGAGTTGTTCCGGGATTTCGGCAGCCTGCGCGTGACCTCCGCGTTGGCGGCAGAGCTTGGCCTGCTGCCGGTGGAGAACCTGCCCGCCCCGCTGCGGCCCCTGCCCGGGGACGTTCGGAGGAGGATCGGCGGGGTGCTGCGGACCCTTCGGGGCTCAGCGGCCGGTTAGCCCACGGCGCACCCCGCCGCAGGACGCAAAACTCCTCCGGTTCGGGAAAACCCCTCGGTTTGTGACACATCCTGCCGCGCGCGTCGCAGGGATCCGGACAAACCGCAGGGAATCGGACAAACCGCAGGGAAATTGCACAAACCGCAGGGTTTCGCACCTGAGTTCCGGGCTGCAGGACGCAAAAACTCATCCGCTTCGGGAAAACCCCTCGGTTTGTGACAAATCCTGCCGCGCGCGGCGCAGGAATCCCGACAAACCGCAGGGAATCGGACAAACCGCAGGGATCCGGACAAACCGCA
The DNA here is from genome assembly GCF_020731025.1 of Arthrobacter sp. zg-Y895. Classification (NCBI taxonomy): domain Bacteria; kingdom Bacillati; phylum Actinomycetota; class Actinomycetes; order Micrococcales; family Micrococcaceae; genus Arthrobacter; species Arthrobacter sp. zg-Y895. The sequence continues at coordinate 523,275 of NZ_JAJFZY010000003.1, read as the reverse complement.
GGGAATCGGACAGATCGCAGGAGTTCGGACCTGATTTCCGGGCTGCAGGACACAAAAACTCCTCCGGTTTGGGAAAACCCCTCGGTTTGTGACAAATCCTGCCGCGCGCGGCGCAGGAATCCCGACAAACCGCAGGGATCCGGACAAACCGCAGGGAAATTGCACAAACCGCAGGGTTTCGCACCTGATTTCCGGGATACAGACGCCGGGCTGCACCGTCGGAGCCCCCGCTCAGCGGGAGCCCCCCCGCTCAGCCGCGGCCTCCCGCTCAGCCGGAGCCTCCGGACGACGCAAACCCTTCCAGTTCGGGAAAACTCTGCCGGTTCGGGAAATCCCTGCCACGGCGCAGCGGAGGGATTTCCCAAAGTGGAGGGAAAATACACACAGCGGCGGGAAACCACTAGCCCTACACCGCCGCCGGAAGGCGTGCGGCAGGACAGGGTAGGCCCTACACCGCAAGTGCGGCAGTCGGACTACACCGCAGACCCTATACCGCCGGAGCGGCAGCCTCCGGTTCCGCCGGAACCCCGGCTTCAACCCCCGCGTCCCGCAGCCCCAGATACACCCGGTCCCGGGCAAACGGCGTCCGGGCGAACCGGATTCCGGTGGCATCCCGGAGCGCATTGGCCAGCGCCGGAGCCACGGGATTGAACGGGCTTTCGCTCATAGACTTGGCGCCCATCGGGCCCAGCGAATCGTCCGTCTCGGCAAAGAAGATCTCCGTGCGCGGCACGTCGGCGAACGTGGGGACGTGGTATTCGCGCAGGATCCGGGTCTCCACCGTGCCCTCGGCGTCGATCCGCACCTCCTCGAACAATGCCGCCCCGAGGGCCTGGGCAATGCCGCCCTCAATCTGGCCGCGGCACTGCATCGGATTCACGACGACGCCGGCGTCCGCCGCGTGCACGCTCTGCAGGATGCGGATCTCCCCGGTCCCGGCATGCACCGCCACCCGGAAGCCCTGCACGTTGAAGGCGACCGACCGCGGGGTGCCGCCCCACCGGCCCTCCGCGGACAGGTCGATGCCTTCCTCACGTGCCCGGACGGCGACGTCGGCCAGCGGGATCCGCTCGCCGCCGCACTCCACGGCGTCCGCCAGCAGATGCACCTGCGCCGAGGTGGAGCTAAACAGGGACGCGGCGAAGCCCTTGAGCAGGGTGGCCAGTTCCTCCGCTGCGGCCAGCGACGCCTTGCCCGCGACCACCGTGCCGGTGGAGCCGTACGCACCGGTGTCGTGGTCCACCAGATCGGTGTCCGATTGCCGGATCACCACCCGGTCCGCGGTGGTGTGCAGCGCCGTCGAGGCCAGCTGCGCGTGCACGGTGGTGGTGCCGTTACCGAACTCGGCGGTGCCGACGTCGAGCCCGTACCGGCCGTCCTCACGCAGGGTGATCTTTGCGTGGCTGATGTGCCCGCGCGGCGGCACGGTGTCGATCATGGCGACGGCGCTGCCCTCACCGATCAGCCACCCGCCGCCGTCGTCGGCCGCTCCGGACGAACCGTCGCCGGACGACGCGGCTGAAACAAGCTCCGCCCCGGAGGCCTCCGGCCGCTCCCGCCCCGCAGCCAGCGCACCGGAAACCAGCTCCAGGCACTGGTCCAGGCCGTAACTGCCGTAATGCACGTCTTCGGCAGGTTCGGGGGAGGTGGAGACCATGCGGTCGCCGTGCGCCACCACGTTGCGGCGGCGGAAGTCCAGCGGATCCATGCCCAGACCGCGGGCGAGTTCGTCCATGGCGGACTCGATCGCGTAGATCATCTGGCTCAGCCCGTAGCCGCGGAACGCCCCGGAGGGCAGTGTGTTGGTGTAGACCGAGCGGGCGTCCACCTTCTTGTTGGCGCACCGGTAGACGGCCACGGATTCCCCGCAGCCGTGGAACATCACGCCGGGGGCATGATTGCCGTAGGCCCCGGTGTTGGCGGTGACGTCCAGGGCCAGCGCGGTCAGGGTGCCGTCCGCGGAGGCTCCGGCCCGGACCTTCACGGCGAAGGGGTGCCGGGTGGTGGTGGCGGTGAACTGCTCCTCGCGGGTCAGTTCCAGCTGCACCGGCCGGTTCAGCTTCAGTGCGGCCAGCGCGGCAAGGTCCTCGGTGAGCATTTCCTGCTTGCCGCCGAACCCGCCGCCCACCCGGCCGGCGAGCACGCGCACCGACGCTAGCTTCAGCCCGAACACCCGGCACAGCGCCCGCCGGACAAGGAACGGCACCTGCGTGGAGGTCCGCACCACCAGCCGGCCCAGCTCGTCGAAGTACGCGATCGATGCATGGGTCTCCAGGGCGACGTGCTGCAGGCGCTGGCTGTAGTAAGTGTTTTCGTGCACGACGTCGGCCGCGGCGAGTCCGGCGGCAACGTCGCCGACCTCGGAGTGCAGTTCCGCCACGACGTTCCCTGCGGTACCGGGATGGACCTCCGGAGCGCCGGGTGCCAGGGCCGCCTCGGGATCCAGCACTGCGGGCAGCAGCTCATACTTGACCTTCAGTGCACGCACGCCTTCGGCCGCAGCGCCCACGGTGTCGGCGACGACGGCGGCCACCCGCTGGCCGCGGAACCTGACGACGTTGTCCAGGACCCGGGTGTCATCGGGATCGTCGGTATGCAGTTCGTGCTGCGCAGTGGAGAAGAGCTGGTCCGGGGCGTCCTCGTGGGTGAGCACCGCTTCGACGCCGGGCACGGCCAGGGCGGCGCTCGCATCAATGGACAGGATCCGGGCATGTGCGTGCGGGGAGCGCAGGATCTTCAGATGCAGCAGCCCGGGCAGGTCCTTGGCCGGGACGTCCAGGGTGTAGCGGGCGCGGCCGGTGACGATGTCCGGCCCGGCCGGAGCGGCGACGTTGGCGCCGACGGTCCTGGCGCCGCCGGTCTGCGTTCCGCCAATGCCGTGGGCCGGAGAGGAGAGGCTCGCGCCGTCGCCGGTCTGCGCGGGGGTCGCTCCGCCGGGGGATGAATCGGTGCCGGCGGTGCTGGTTTCAGTGTGCCGGTGCCCGCAGACGGCATCTTCGATGCTCCGGTAGCCGGTGCAGCGGCAGAGGTTGCCCTTGAGGTTCCGGGGCAGGTTCTCCTTCTGCTGCTCGTCGAAGGTCGCGGCGGTCATCACCATGCCGGCGGTGCAGAACCCGCATTGGAAGCCCTGAGCGTCCAGGAACTGCTGCTGCATCGGATGCAGGGCATCGCCGTCGGCCCGCCCCGCGCCGTCGGCCAGTCCCTCGACGTCGGCCCGTCCCGCCGTGTCGGCCAAGCCCTCGATGGTGGTGATCTCCCGGCCCTCGGCCCGGACCGCGGGGTAGATGCAGCTGTGCACTGGCTTGCCGTCCACATGCACGGTGCACGCGCCGCAGTCGCCGGCGTCGCAGCCTTTTTTGACGCCCAGGTTGCCCTGTTCGCGGAGGAAGGTGCGCAGGCACTGGCCGGGGAAGGGGCGGGCCTCCACCTCGGCGTTGTTGATCCGGTAGGTCACAGGGAACCGTCCTCGGGTGCGGGTGCGGGTGCGGGTGCGGGCACGGGGGCGGAAGGGGATACGGGCATGGCAAGTTCGGCACGGATGTCCTCCGCCAGCCGGTAGGTCATGTCCTGCCGCCATTCGGGCAGCCCATGCACGTCGTCGTGCCAAAGCCCGGCATCAATCGCATCCTCCAGCCCGGCCCGCAGCTCGGCGCCGTCCGGCACCGCGGAAAAACGAAGTTGGACCGGACGTTTCGTCGCCGCAGTGACGGTCAGGACAAAGCAGCCGTCCTCGTCGACACGGCCGATCAGCAGCACCCCGGACCGGCCCAGGTTGGTCAGCGAGAGCCGCCGGAACGCAGTGCGCGCTCGCAGCGCGGCGGCGGGGAGCGAGATGCTGCGCAGCAGTTCGCCCGGCGCCAGCGCGGTACGCCCGTCGCCGGTCACGAGTTCGGCCACCGGCACCCGGCGGGAAGTGCCGTCGGGGGAGTGGATCAGGGCGACGCCGTCCAGCGCCGCGGTCAGCGACGTCATGGGCCCGGCGGGCAGGCCGGTGCAGATGTTCCCGCCCACGGTGGACACATTCCAGACCTTGAAGGAGGCCACGAAGGAGTCGCAGCACGGCTGCACCAGATCCAGTGCCGGCCAGGCCTGCCGCAGTCCGGGTGCGGCGGCGTCCGGGAAGGCATACAGTTCGGCGATGGTGCAGGTGGCGGCGATCTCGAGTCCGACGTCGTTCACCACCAGCGGTTCCCAGCCGGCGGCCGTGACATCCAGCAGCCGCTGCAGGGTTTCACTGCCGTACGAGAACAGCACGGTGCCGCCCGCAAGCCAGGCGTCGCCGGGACGCCAGTGCTGCGGGTCCGCGGTGCGGATCAGCTCGGAAACGGTGGGCAGGTCCATAGGGGTTTCCTCAGCTGGCGCGGAGCCGGTTGGTCGGATGGATGGGTCCGGAAACATCGCGCAGCGGTTGTCCGCTGGCGGCGGCTTCGGACCGGGCGGCCACGATCTCCGCGAAAACAGATACTGCGGTCTCCTCGGGGGTGGTGGCGCCGATGTCGAGCCCGATGGGGGAGTGCAGCTTCGCCAACTCGGGGCCGGTCACCCCGGCGGCGCGCAGGGCGGCCAGCCGCGCGTCGTGGGTCCGGCGGGAACCCATTGCCCCGACAAAGGCCAGCTCTAGACTCAGGGCCTCGGCCAGGACCGGAACGTCGAACCTGGCGTCGTGGCTGAGCACGCACACCACGGTGCGGGCATCCAGCCGCCCGGCCGACGCCTCCCCGCGCAGGTACGCGTCCGGCCATTGCACATGCACCTCGTGGGCGTCGGGAAACCGCTCCGGCACGGTGAACGCAGGCCGCGCGTCGCAGATGGTCACGTGGTAGCCGAGCATCCGTCCCTGCCGGGCAAGGGCGGCGGAAAAGTCATTGGACCCGATCAGCACCAGCCGCGGCGGTGCCAGCCTGGACTCCAGGAACAGGACGGCGCTGCCGCCGTCGCACTCCGGCCCGCCAAACTCTCCCAGTTCGACGACGCCGGTGCGGCCGGTCACCAGCAGCGGAGCGAGGCGGGCGGCGGCACGCGCCGGGTCGATGCCCAGCATCGCGGCCAGGTCGGGGCCGTGGGCGGAAAGCAGACCTGCAGGCGTTGCCTCTGCCGGGTCCCCGATCAGCAACGGAACGGAAGCAGCGCCGTCGTCGATCCGCCGGAGCAGGGCGCAGGGCGCGCCGGGAAGTGGAACGACAGGAACCGTGCCGGGGAAAACCGGGGAGATGAAGACGTCCAAGGTGCCGCCGCAGCTGAGTCCGACGGCGAACGCATCGGAGTCGCTGTAGCCGAAGGACTCGAACCGCGGGCGGCGGTCAGCGAGGACCTCCTCGGCCGCGGCGACGACGGCGGCCTCCACGCAGCCGCCCGAAAGGGAACCGGAAACCACCCCGGTGCCGCTGACCAGCATGGTGGTGCCGACCGGCCGGGGAACGGAGCCGGAGGCGCGGACGATGGTCGCCGCGGCGCAGGGAATCCCCTCGGCCGTGGCGGCGGCCAACTCCTCCAACATGTCCAGCACTGCGGCCTACCCTCCGGCAACCCGGCGGCAACCGCCACCGGCTAACCCAGCAACCAAAGCGGTGAGTTCCCCCTGCGGGATAGAACGGGCAGGGGCCTTAAATCCGCAAAACAATGAAACATTTCAAAAGCGCATTACTTTGTAACTGCGGGCCACAAAAGAATGTTCTTTCCGGCACTGCAAATCCGGTTCAAAACCCTCAGGGCTCCGGTAATTGCAGGGAAGCGTACCACGCGGTTCTTTCCGGCGGGATACCCCGCCGGAAATGGCGTGTTCTCCCTCAGCGGGCGCGTTCCCGGCGGTTATCCCGTCCGGCGCGAGACGGCACGGGACAGCACGAGATAGCCGAGCAGGGCTCCACCCCACAGCAGGAACAGCGGGTCCCAGAGCCAGGCGTGCCCGATCGTCGCCGTGCGGTCGTATCCGGTGTCCGGTCGGATCAGCCCCGCCAGCACGGCATTGCTGACCACCGTGTTCGCACCCCCGTACAGCACCAGCACCACGGCACCGATCCAGCTCAGCGTCCGCAAGAGGCGCGGCTCCGGCAGCCGGCCGTACGCCGCTGCCGTCGGAATCAGTGCGGCCGCCGCCTTGAACGCGGCCACGGCTCTCAGCAGCAGCCCGGTCCGCAAGGATGCCTCTGCGGACACGGCCCACTGGCCCACGGTGTCCAGGAGCCAGCGGCCGCCCAGGGCCCAGTAGAGGCTGAAGCCGGCGTGCAGCAGGCCGGCGGCGCACGCCGTCCATAGACAGGCACGGCCGAGCCCGGTCGGGGCCTGCCGGCGGCCTGCCTTCCGTTCAACGGAGGCGTCCATGGAAGTCATTGTGGAAGCCGGTCCGCCGGACGGGAAGTGCCTGCGGAACAGTGCACAAATTAACCTGCGGTAATACTACGGATTTAATAACGGGCAGTTCCTTGACAGATACTGCGGGGGCGCACAGACTGTCCCAAATATAAATTCCGTTCCGGAACATCGAATCAAGTCGGCGTCGCCGATGGTCAAGGGTGTCCAGCGCCGGCGGCGGATGAGCTCTGACTGAAAGCTGACACCCGTGCCCCCAGAAAACACGCCTCCAGAAGCAGCGGATTTCCTTGCCGCCTTCAACGCCGCGTCCCGGCCGGATGCCGAAGCGATGCTGCGGCCCTGCGTGGACATTCCCCGCTGGTGCAACGAGGTAGCTGCCGCCCGACCGTTCAGCACGCCCGGGGAGCTCCTGAGTTTCGCCGAACTGGCTGCCCCGGATTTCACCCAGGCAGAGATCGACGCCGCCCTGGCCCACCACCCGCGCATCGGTGACCGCGCCGACGGCACCGGCACTGAAGCCCGCTTCTCCCGCAGCGAGCAGGCGTCCGTGAGCGGGCTCGAGGGGATCCAGGACCGGCTGCAGGCCGGCAATCGGGCGTACGAAGACCGGTTCGGCCGCGTATTCCTCATCCGCGCCGCCGGCCGCAGCGCGGAGGAAATCCTGGCTGTCCTCGAAGAACGGCTGCAGAACACCGACGCCGAAGAACTCCCCGTCATTGCAGCCCAGCTGCGCGACATCGCCATCCTCCGACTCGAAGGACTGTTGAACGCATGACCCGCAGCCACGTCACCACCCACATCCTGGACACCGCCGTCGGCAGGCCCGCCGCCGGCGTCGCCGCCTCCCTCTGGGCCCTGCACGACGGCGGCGAGACGTGGGTGGGGGAGGGAACCACGGACGGGGACGGCCGGATCGGCAGCCTCGGCCCGGCGGAATTGGTGGCGGGCACGTACCGGATCGACTTCGCCACCGGCGAATACTTTGCCGCCGCCGGAACGGACACCTTTTTCCCCAGCGTCTCCCTGACCTTTAGCCTCACCGACCCGGGCCAGCACTACCACGTGCCGCTGCTGCTGAGCCCGTTTGCCTACTCCACCTACCGAGGAAGCTGAGCCATGACCGAAGCAACGCAGGCCCCCGCGGGGGCCAACACCGCCACCGCTGGCCCCGAATCGAAGATCGTGCTCGGCCGCAATCAATACGGCAAGGCCGAAGTCCGGCTGGTGAAGGTCACCCGCGACACCGCCCGGCACCAGCTCGAGGACCTCAGTGTCACCTCCCAGCTGCACGGCGACTTCGAGGCCGCCCACACCCAGGGGGACAACTCCGCCGTGGTCGCCACCGACACGCAGAAGAACACCATCTACGCCTTCGCCCGCGACGGCGTCGGCTCGCCCGAGGCGTTCCTGCTGCGCCTGGAACAGCACTTCACGGGCGGGTTCGAATGGGTCACCGGTGGACGCTGGGCCGCGGAGCAGTACTTCTGGAACCGGATCAGCGACCATGACCACGCCTTCGCCAAGGACAAATCCGAAATCCGCAGCGCCCTCCTGCTGTCCGAAGCCGGGCACCAGCACCTGGTTTCGGGGATCAGCGGCCTGACGGTGCTTAAATCCACCGGCTCGGAGTTCCACGGTTTCCCGCGGGACCGCTACACCACCCTCGCCGAAACCACGGACCGGATCCTCGCCACAGATGTCACGGCCAAATGGCGCTATGCCCCGGAGACGGACCTGGCCGCCCTGGATTTCAACGCCCTCTACGCCTCCGCGCGGACCCTGCTCCTGGACGCCTTCGCCGCCACGCACTCCCTGGCCCTGCAGCAGACCATGTATGAAATGGGCAAAGCCGTGATCGCTGCCCACCCGGAAATCGTGGAAGTGCGTCTCTCCCTGCCAAACAACCACCACTTCCTGGTGGACCTGTCACCCTTCGGGCTGGACAACCCCAACGAAGTCTTCTTCGCCGCGGACCGGCCCTACGGGCTGATCGAGGCGTCCGTGCTGCGCGAGGGCACGGACCCGGATGCGCCGGTCTGGGACACCGTGGGCGGGTTCTGCTGATGAGCCGCGCACACCGCGCCGCGCCGGCTCGGGCCGCCGCCCGCCCCGAGGACGCGCGGCTGCCGCTGGGCAGCACGTTCGCGTACGGCTTCCAGCACGTGCTGACCATGTACGGCGGGATCATCGCCCCGCCGCTGATTGTCGGCACCGCCGCCGGCCTGGATCCCACCGACGTCGGCATGCTGGTGGCCGCCTGCCTGTTTGTCGGCGGGCTGGCCACCCTGCTGCAGACCGTCGGCATCCCGTTCTTCGGCTCCCAGCTGCCCCTGGTCCAGGGTGTGTCCTTCGCCGGGGTGGCGACCATGACCGCCATTCTCGACGGCGGCGGCGGGCTGCAGTCCGTCTTCGGCGCCGTGATCGTCGCGTCCTTGATCGGGCTGCTGATTACCCCGGTGTTCGCCAGGGTGATCCGCTTCTTCCCGCCGGTGGTCACCGGCGTCGTCATCACCACCATCGGACTGACCCTGATGCCCGTGGCGGCCAACTGGGCCATGGGCGGCAGCAGCGCCGCCCCGGACTACGGCAGCGTCTCCAACATCGGGCTGGCCGGGCTGACCCTGCTGCTGGTGCTGCTGCTGAGCAAACTGGGCAGCTCCGCCATTTCCCGGCTGTCCATCCTCATTGCCATTGTCCTGGGCACGGTCTTCGCACTCGTCACCGGCAAGGCCGATTTCTCCGGGGTGGGCACCGGCCCCGTGTTCGCGTTCCCGCAGCCCTTCGCCTTCGGGCTGCCCACCTTCGAGGCGGCGGCCATCATTTCCATGGTGATCGTCATCCTGGTGACCCTCACCGAAACCACCGCGGACATCATTGCCGTGGGCGAGATTGTGGACACCAAGGTGGACGCCAAGCGGATCGGCAACGGCCTGCGGGCCGACATGCTTTCCAGCGCCCTGTCCCCGGTCTTCAACTCCTTCACGCAGAGCGCCTTCGCCCAGAACGTGGGCCTGGTGGCCATCACCGGGGTCAAGAGCCGATTTGTGGTCAGCGCCGGCGGATTGATCCTGGTCATCCTTGGCCTGTTGCCGATCCTTGGGCGGGTAGTGGCAGCCGTGCCGACGCCGGTGCTCGGCGGCGCCGGAATTGTCCTGTTCGGCACGGTGGCGGCCAGCGGTATCCGCACCCTGGCCAAGGTGGACTACCGGGACAACATGAACTTTGTCATTGTTGCCACGTCCATCGGCTTCGGCATGATCCCGATTGCCGCCCCCACCTTCTACGACCGGTTCCCCACCTGGTTCGGCACCATTTTCCACTCCGGCATCAGCTCCGCCGCCGTTATGGCCATCCTGATGAACATCCTGTTCAACCACATCCGCTCGGGAAACCCGAAGGACCCCTCCGTCTTCGCCGAAGGCGCCGACCGGATTGTGCGGGTCGAGAACCTGGCGGCGCTGAAGGAAGGCGACCATGTGCAGGACGGCAAGCTGCTGGACGCCGACGGACAGGAAATCCCGCTGACCACCACCGGAACCGAACCCCATTAGGATCACCGTGACACCACCCCTTACGCCCGAACCCGTCCTCGGCGCCGAGCACAGAGCCCGGCTGGACGCCGTCCTCGCAGACACCGACCGGCTGCTGGCCGCCGCCTACCCCGGCGACGACGGCAGCCGCCAGCCCGTGCACACCGTCTACATCCCGGCGGACCGCTGCGTGCCCGCCCTCCCCGGAAGCTGGGGTGCAGAGGGACTGGCCGCGGTGGCGGAGCACGGCAGCCTCGCCGGGCTGGCGGAGCAACTGGGGATCGACGCCGGAACGGCCGCCGCCGTCGTCCCGCTGGTCGAGGCGAAACTGCGCACCGAACCGATCGAGGACCTACGCCTCGACTTCGAGGACGGCTACGGTATCCGGCCCGACGACGAAGAGGACGGCCATGCCCGGCAGGCAGCCGCCGCCGTGGCCGGGGCGGTCGCGGCCGGAACCGCCCCGCCGTTTGTCGGCATCCGGTTCAAGTCCTTCGAAGCTGCCACCCGCGCCCGCGGCGTCCGCACCCTGGACCTGTTCCTGGCCGGCCTGCTGGCAGCCGGGCCGCTGCCGGACGGACTGGTGCTGACCCTGCCCAAGGTCTCCACCGTGGAACAGGTCGAAGCCATGGTCTACGTCTGCGAACTGCTGGAGGACGCCCACGGGCTGCCCGAAGGCCGGCTCCGGTTCGAGGTCCAGCTGGAAACCCCGCAGCTGATCCTGGCCGCCAACGGCACCGTGCCCGCCGCGCAGCTGATCCACCGGGCCAAGGGCCGGGTTTCGGCCCTGCACTACGGCACCTACGACTATTCCGATTCAGTACAGATCGCCGCCGCCTACCAGTCCATGGAGCATCCGGCCGCGGACTACGCCAAGGCCGTGATGCAGGTAGCCGCCGCTGGCACCGGCGTCCGGCTCTCCGACGGCTCCACCAACATCCTGCCGCTGGGTACACCCGCCGAGATCCTCTCGGCCTGGCAGCTGCACGCCCGGCTGGTGCGCCGATCCCTGGAACGCGGCTTTTACCAGGGCTGGGACCTGCATCCGGCGCAGCTGCCCACCCGCTTCCTGGCCACCTATGCCTTCTACCGGGAGGGGTTCGACGCCGCCGCGGTGCGCCTGCGCAATTACGTGCAGAAACGCGGCGGCAGCGTGCTCGACGAACCGGCCACGGCCCGTGCGCTGGCCCGGTTTGTCTCCCGCGGGCTGCTGTGCGGAGCACTCACCGACGCCGAGGTTGCGCGGGACACCGGGCTAACCGGCGTCGAACTTGCCGCCCTCGCCCATCCAGCCGCCCGGCCCGCCACCACCACCACCACCACCTCCGCACCCGAAGAAAAGGTCCGATAGTGAACACGCCCCGCTACTACGCCCCCGAGGGCGGCCTGCCCGCACAGACCGATCTGCTCACCGGACGGGCCGTGGTCACCGAGGCCTACACCGTGATTCCCCGCGGCGTGCTGCGGGACATCGTGGTCAGCGTGCTGCCCGAATGGACCGGTACCCGTGCCTGGATCCTCAACCGGCCGGTCGCCGGCGGGGCCACCACCTTCGCCCAGTACCTGATGGAGGTGGCCCCGGGCGGCGGCTCCCGCGCCCCCGAGCCGGAGCTTGAAGTGCAGTCCTTCATTTTCGTCCTCGAGGGCACCCTGACCGTCCGCCGCCTGGGCCGGGACCATGAGCTGACTCCGGGCGGGTTCGCCTACCTGCCGCCGGAAACGCTGTGGGGAGCGTTCAACGAGGGGCAGGAAACGGTGAAATTCGCGTGGATCCGCAAGGCCTACCAGCCGCTGGTCGGGCATACTCCGGCGCCGCTGTTCGGCAACGAGGCGGACATCGCGCCGACGCCGATGCCCGGCACGGACAACAAATGGCGCACCACCCGGATGATCCCGGTGGACGACGTCGCCTATGACATGCACGTGAACGTGGTGACCTTTGAACCCGGTGCCGTGATTCCCTTCGCCGAAACCCATGTGATGGAGCACGGGCTGTACGTGCTCGAGGGCAAGGCGGTGTACCGGCTCAACCAGGACTGGGTGGAGGTGGAGGAAGGCGATTACCTGTCCCTGCGCGCGTTCTGCCCGCAGGCCTGTTACGCCGGCGGCCCCTCGAACTTCCGCTACCTCCTATATAAGGACGTGAACCGCCAGGTCCTGCTGGGAGGCCGGTGATGAACGACGGCGCCCGCTCCGGATACTCGGTGAACTGCTCCATCCTGTTCACCGAACTTCCCCTGCTGGAACGTCCGGCCGCCGCGCGGGCCGCGGGCTTCGACACCGTGGAATTGTGGTGGCCGTTTCCCGAACCGGTCCCGCCGCAGGCACAGGTGGCCGAGTTCGAGGCAGCCATCCGCGACGCCGGGGTGCGCCTGGGGGCTTTGAACTTCGACGCCGGGACAATGCCCGCGGGCGAACGCGGACTGCTCTCCCTGCCGCACCGGGGAGCGGATTTCCGGGCCAACGTGCAGGTGGTGGCGGGAATCGGGGAACGGCTGGGCTGCCGGCTGTTCAACGCCCTCTACGGCAACCGCAATCCCCGCTTCAGTCCCGAGGAGCAGGATGCCGAAGCCACGCGGAACCTGCTGGAGGCGGCCCGCGCCGTCGCGCCCTTCGGTGGAACCGTGCTCCTGGAACCGCTCAGCGGCGCCCCGGACTATCCCCTGAAAACAGCGGCGGACGTGTTCGCGGTGCTGGACCGGGTGCACGACGCCGGGGCGGCGAACACGGCGCTGCTCGCCGATTTCTACCATCTGGCGGTGAACGGCGACGACGTCGAGGCGCTGGTGGCCGCCGACGCCGGCCGGTTCGGGCACGTCCAGATTGCCGATGCTCCCGGCCGCGGTGCGCCCGGAACCGGAGCCCTGCCCCTGGCGGAGTGGGTCCGGGCGAGCCGCAGCGGCGGCTACCGCGGGGAGGTGTCGCTGGAATACGCGGCACCGGCTTCCGTGGCCTTCGACTGGTTGGACGCGGAGGCTGCGGCGCGCACCGCGGAGGCCCCCGAGGCGCCGTCGAAGGCGCGGGCCGCCACGCCGGCGGCGGACCGCTACGACCTGGTGATCCGCGGCCAGGCCGTCCTGACTCCGGAAGGGATTGTTCCGGCGGAGGTGGCCGTGCGGAACGGCTCGATTGCCGCCGTCGTCCCGCTGGGCACCGGGCTGGAAGGGGAGCGGCTGCTGGAACTTGCCGAGGACGAAACGCTGCTGCCCGGACTGGTGGACTCCCATGTGCACGTGAACGAGCCGGGCCGCACCGAGTGGGAGGGGTTCGCTTCGGCCACCCGGGCGGCGGCGGCCGGCGGGGTCACCACGCTGATCGACATGCCGCTGAACAGCATCCCGCCCACCGTGAACGTGGCGGCGCTGGAGACCAAGCGGGCCTGCGCAGCGCCGCAGTCCGCCGTCGACGTCGGCTTCTGGGGCGGAGCCGTTCCCGGAAACGAAGCGGACCTGCGTCCCCTGCATGACGCCGGCGTGTTCGGCTTCAAGTGCTTCCTGGTCCACTCCGGCGTCGACGAATTCCCGCACCTGGAACCGGCGGAAATGGAAACCGTCCTCGCCGAACTGAAGACCTTCGACGCCCTGCTGATTGTCCACGCCGAAGACCCGGACAAGATCCAGTCCACTCCGGCCGGTTCGCGGTACGCAGGCTTCCTGGCCTCGCGGCCGCCGGAAGCGGAAAACACCGCCGTCGGACAGGTCATCGAGGCGGCACGGCGCACCGGAGCGCGGGCACACATCCTGCACCTGTCCTCCGCCGAGGCGCTGCCCCTGATCCGCGCGGCGAAGGACGACGGCGTCCGCCTCACCGCCGAGACCTGCCCGCACTACCTGACCCTGACCGCCGAGGAGATTCCCGACGGCGCCACGGCGTTCAAATGCTGCCCGCCCATCCGCGGGGAAGCGAACCGGGAACAGCTCTGGGCCGGACTGGCGGACGGGACCATCGACTGCATTGTCTCGGACCACTCGCCCAGCACCCAGGACCTGAAGGACCTGGTGCGCGGGGACTTCGGCGTTGCCTGGGGCGGGGTGTCCTCGCTGCAGCTGGGCCTGCCGCTGATCTGGACCGAGGCCCGCACCCGGGGAATTCCGCTGGAGCGGGTGCTGCACTGGATGTCCGCCGCGCCCGCAGCGTTGGCCGGCTTGGACCGGAAGGGCGGCATTGTTCCGGGCAAGGACGCCGATTTCGCCGTCTTTGCGGCCGGGGAAACCTTCACCGTGGACCCTGCCGCCCTGCAGCACAAGAATCCCGTCACGCCTTACGCGGGGAAGCAGCTCACCGGAGTAGTACGCCGCACGCTGCTGGCGGGAGTCGACGTCGACCCCGCCGCTCCGGCCGGCCGGCTGCTGCGGCGGGGCGGGGCGTAGGCGGACTGTTTGCGTGACGGTGCCCACATGACGCCCGTCGCATTTACGCAACCGCCGACCCTGAAAGTAATGTCTTCTGTATGGCCCCCTTCCGAAACAGCCGCGCCGCTGCCCTTCCCGCAAAACTGTCCCGTTCCTGGCTGCTGGCATCCGCCGCAGACGAAGCGAACTTTGCACCGGCGCTGGCGTCCGAGGCCGATTCGGTGGTCTTCGACATGGAAGACGCCGTTCCGGCCGGCGGCAAGGCCGAAGCCCGCGAACGGGTTGTCGAGGCATTGTCCACCGGCATGACCGCCTGGGTGCGCGTCAACGGCATCGAAACCGAGTACTGGGCCGATGACCTCGCCGCCCTCTCCAAGGCTCCGGGCCTGCGCGGCGTGATGCTCGCGATGACCGAAAAGCCTGAGCAGGTCACCCATACGGCCATGCGGCTGCAGGCCGGCACCCCGGTGCTCGCCCTCGTGGAATCGGCCCTCGGCATTGAAAACGCCACCGCCATCGCCAGCGCGCCGGGCACGTTCCGCCTTGCGTTCGGCGTCGGCGATTTCCGCCGCGACACCGGCGCCTCGGATGATCCGATGGCCCTGGCTTACGCCCGCTCCAAGCTCGTGGTCGCTTCCCGCGTCGGCCAGCTGCCCGGCCCCATCGACGGTCCCACCGTCGGTGCACTGGGCGAGAAGCTGCTGGACGCCTGCAAGGTCACCCAGAGCATGGGTATGACCGGCAAGCTGTGCCTGATGCCCGAGGCTACGGACTTCATCAACCAGGGTCTCTCGCCGAGCGGCTCGGAAATCACCTGGGCCCACGAGCTGCTGGAAGCACACGCCGCCGGTGCCGTGGTGGGCGACGGCTCCTACCTGCCGCGCCTGGCCCGCGCCCAGAAGATCTCCTCGCTGGCGGACTCCTACGGACTCTGGAACGCCTAAGCGTTATTCGTTCCGCACAGCTGTGGCATCCGGTCCGGGTGCCACAGCTGTATTGCTTCAACGGCTGGTCCGCAGCGCCGGGGCGTCGCAGTGGTAATACCAGTTTCCCGCGGAAGGTACCATCAACGCATGGAGTTTCAGCCGCCTACGGCTTCTCAGGATCTGCTTTTCGGCGACGCGATCATGGGCATGCTCATGAATCAGATTGTCACTATGGAACCAGGGGACCGCCTGCCCAGTGAACGTGAGCAGGCGCTGAGGTTCAACGTGAGCCGGACAGCTCTTCGAGACCGCATAGGCCGGCTGGAGTCGCTGGGTGTCTTGGAGCGAAGGGACAGGGCTGGGACTTTCGTCATCGGGCTTCGTCCGGAAACGGTTAGTGAAGTGCTGACCCTGGGGCTGATGGGATCGAAAATAACGGTTGATTCTCTGGTCCCGGTTCGCGTGGCGCTGGAGCGGCAGGCAGCGATCGAAGCTGCGAGGCGTGTTGACCACGTCAACTGTGCCCACATGGCCGTAGCGGTGGACCGCATGGATGCCTCTGACGACTCATCTGAACTACATGCGGCGGACATGGCATTCCATCAAGCGCTCTTTAATGCCTCGGGATCGCAAGGGTTGGTGTTTTTCGCCAAAGTCCTCTCTACCGTCCTGTCCAATACCATGCGCCACCTCGCACTCGATCAGGACCGGGTCCGAATGCGCGTCCTGCATCGGGCGATTCTGGATGCGGTGCAGTCCGGAGATGAAGGCGCCGCCGTTGTTGCCGTTGATGCTCACTTCTCCTGGCTTGACGAACTCATTAAGCACGCCACTTAGCGGAGTGGGAGGAGATTCTCCCGTATTCCTGCCGCGCCCAGATTGCGCACAAAAGTATTTAAATCTGGTTACTCCAAACTCTTGTCTGGTATTACCAACTAGGTCACACTGGGTGTACTCGCAGTGCCACACCGACGTTGCACCTGTGTTTGAACTTGGTTAATCCAACCTCGCGCAACACCGCACCGCCCTCCGCCAGACAACCACCGTTGCTGGGGGAGTATCACTCAAGGAGGAGAAGAATGAAGGCGAAGCAAATTGTTCCCGTATTGACTGTCGCGCTGATGCTAACCGCGTGTGGTTCCGGATCCAGTAACGCAGGGGCCGGGGCAGAGGGGGAGACATATAACTGGGACTTCACCGTGACCGTAAGCGATACGTCGAGTTGGTACTTGGGTGCCGAACGGTTCGCAGAGATTCTCAATGACGAGAGCGATGGACGCATCACGGTTAACGTCTACGCAAATGAGCAGCTCTCCGGTGGAGACCCGGCTGCCGGCGTCGAGCAACTGATGAACGGTGACAAGGCCTTTTCCTACAACTCGACCATCATCTACTCCGGCATCGATTCCCGATACGGTGCCATCAATGCCCCATTCCTCTATAAGGACTATGAGGAAGCAGACGCGGCTATCGAAGCTGGCGCACTCGATGCCTACAAGGAACTAGCCAACGAGCAGGGAGTCGAACTCCTTGGGTTCGGGGAGTCAGGGTTCCGCCAGATCACTAACAACAGCAAAGAAATTACAGCCCCAGACGACCTGAAGGCCTTGAAATTCCGAGTCCCCGGTTCGAGCATGTTCCTCGACATCTATTCCGAAATGGGTGCAGACCCGATAACCATGAACTTCAGCGAAGTATTCACCTCGCTGCAGAACGGAACCATCGACGGCCAGGAAAATCCCTACGACGTCATTGCCTCCAACGGCCTGATGGAGGTCCAGGAGTATCTGACTGTCTGGAACTACATTTACGACCCGCTCATGCTGGGCATGAACAAGGATATGTATGACGAGCTGAGCGACTCGGATAAAGAACTCGTTCAGAAGGCAGCCGCCGAGGCCAACGAGCTGCAGAAAAAGACCAACCGTGAACGCGGTGAGGAGCAGCTTGCGGAAATGAAGTCGACGATGACGGTCACCGAGCTCGATGAGCAACAGGTTTCCGTCTTCCGCGATTCCATGGGGCCGATTTATGAGAAGTATGAATCGGTTTGGACGGCGGATCTCTCCGAAGCAGTGAAGCCCAAGTAGCGATGAAGGCAGTCGCATCCCCTTTCGACCGCACGCTGACTTCGCTCGAGAATGCACTGATCGTCGCCACCTTTGCGAGCATCACGCTCCTGGCGTTCGCCAATGTAGTCAGCCGTTATGCGCTTCATGCGTCGCTCTCGTGGAGCAACGAACTCGTTGTAGGTCTGGCCGTGTACCTGATCATGATCGGAACCTCAGCCGCCATCCGCATGAACGCACACCCGGCCTTCACCGTCCTTCAAGACATTGCCCGCCCGATCTGGCGCAAAATCGTGGTCATCGCGATAGCAGCCGCGATGTTCACCTTCCTGGCCATCTTCTTGTGGCTGGGTTGGGACATGGTCACTAGCCAATTCGAGCGGGGTCGTGCAACACCTGCGCTCGGGCTGCCACAGTGGCTTTTGTCGCTCGCGCTGCCCCTCGGAGCCGTCCTGAGCATGGTTCGAGTGGTGCAGATGGCCGTCACCGTTATTCAACATGACGAGCAGAGCTCAACCCAGCTTCTGCCGGGAGGGTAACCACAATGCTTGAGCTCGTTCTCTTCGGATCTTTCCTGCTTTTGCTTTTCCTCGGTGTTCCGGTCGCCTTTTCCATGGGCATCTCGTCCGTAGTAACCATCCTGTATATGCAGGGCGTAAACGCACTGTTTCCGTCGTCGGGGATCATGTACGCATCGATGGCTTCCGAAACTCTTCTGGCCATCCCGTTCTTCATACTGGCCGGCGTCATCATGGAACTGACGGGCATCTCCGCCCGGCTGATCGAACTAGCCGACGCCTGCTTCGGGCACCGCAAAAGCGGAATCGCACTGACCACTATCCTTGCGGCTCTGGTGTTCTCCTCGATCTCCGGATCCGGACCTGCAACAGTGGCAGCACTGGGCGGAATACTGATCCCTGCTCTAGCGAAACACGGGTATAAAAAACGGCATGCTGCAGCCCTGGTAGCAAGCGCCGGCGAGATGGGGATCGTGATCCCACCCAGCATCGCGTTCATTGTCTTCGCCGTAGTGGCGAGCGACTACGAACGTATCTCCATCGGGCGGCTCTTCGCCGCAGGCGTGGTGCCGGGATTGTGTATGGGACTGGCGTTCTACCTGGTCGCCCGGTTTTTGCCCAGGGAAATGGAGCAGGCCAAGGCAAGTGCAAAACTGCACGCAGCACACGCCCTGGGCCGTCGAAAAGATCCGGCAGATGGGTCAACGCCGGATGCTGGAGGGGCACCCTCATCAACCTTGGATGATGTCGCTCCGCGTCAGGTTGCTTCGGATGCCGGGCCGGAACATGCGAATCCTGCCACCATGACCCTTGCGGACATCCCGCATGATGCCTCAATCCAAATCCGGACCACCCGGGCACCGGCACGGGTGATTCGTAAAGCGCTGGTCCGCGCCATTCCAGGGCTCATGATGCCTTTTATCATCTTGGGTGGAATCTACGGAGGCGTCTTCACGCCTACCGAATCGGCTGCCGTGGCCGCGGTCTATGCCCTGGTTATCGGTCTGTTTGTGATGAGGGACCTGAAGCTCGCGGACGTTTACAAGATCTTTGCCACTGCGGGCGTACAAGCCGCTCGCATTATGTTCATCATTGCTACAGCGACGCTTTTTGCATACGTAATCACGAAGTATCAGATAGCGGAGACCGTCGCTGAAGGACTTCTGTCACTGACCACCAGCACCGTGATCCTTGTGCTGCTCATCAATCTGGTCCTCCTGATCGCAGGCATGTTCCTGGACGCGATATCCGCTTTCTATCTCTTCATCCCGCTCTTTGTTCCAGTGCTGTTGGAACTGGGAATGGATATGACCACCATCGGGGTCTTCATGACGGTAAACCTCGCGCTTGGACTGGTCACGCCGCCTGTAGGAATCGATCTGTTCGTTGCGGCCGGCATCGCCAAAATTCCCTTCGGCGAAGCGATCAAAGGTATCTGGCCGTTTTTCCTGGCAGGCCTGGGTGTACTCATGCTGGTGACGTTTGTGCCCGCACTCAGCAATTTCCTTCCCGATCTTCTCGGCCTGTAATTGCCATCAACTAGGAGGCCACATGAACTTGGAACCACTTGCCGGAAAAAGTGCCATTGTGACCGGTGGCGCCCGCGGCATCGGACACGCGATCGCCTTGCGTCTTGCCGAGCAGGGCGCCGATGTTTGCATAGTTGACGTCATCGACGCCACCGAAGCAGCGCGGAACATCACCGAGCGCACAGGTAGGAAAGTTATGTCCGTCGCCGTCGACGTTCGGAACCGCGAAGAAGTGTCAGCATGTGTGCAATCGGTTGTGGACGCCTTCGGGGCAGTCGACATTGTGGTCAACAATGCTGGCACGTGCGGCCGGATTGACCTGGAAGCCATGGATGACGAGACCTGGACACGCGATATCGAAACAAATCTCCGCGGAACGTTTCTCTTCACCCAAGCGGCTATTTATCCCCATATGAAGAGCCAAGGCGATGGCCGCATCATTAACATCAGCTCGATCAGCGGAATCATGGGTGGCCCCTACGCCTCAGGCGACGGCGCAGGGCGATCCGGCCCTTCCTATGCCGCATCAAAGGGCGGAGTGATCGCATTCACCAAATGGGTGGCGAAAGAAGTCGGTACCCTCGGCATCACGTGCAACACCGTCGCTCCCGGTCCGGTCGAGACGCCGATGACCGACAACATGAGTTACTCCTTCGAGAGCCAGGCCGTCAAACGACTTGGAACGCCCGTCGAGGTGGCTGCAGCCGTCGCCTACCTTGCGTCACCGGAAGCGGCTTTCGTCACCGGCGACACCTTGAAGGTCTGCGGCGGAGCCGCCATCGGCTGAGTCGGCTCGTCTTATTTTTGGATCACTTGGTAATACCAATTCTAAAAGAGGTCATTCCACACCCCGGAGCCAGGCCTCGTAACCGCTCACCAACCTCGAGCAAGAAACGAGTTTCAATGATGACACTTGTTCACCCTGGACCACAGACAAAGCCGCGGCTGATCGCCTATGAGTCGCGTATGTCCTCAAGAGCAGTTCGGCTTAGCCCCGGACAACCACTGGCGGGCCAGCTCTTTGATGCGCTGCATAGCATCGGGGCGCGTAATGGAATTGCCGAGCTGTCGGGCGGAACGCTTTCACCCGTGAGCTACTGCGTGCCAGCCGACGGCACACATGAACGGAGAGTCAGTTACAGCACTGCCAGGAGCACGCCCCAGGCCAACTTGATTCTCGGTGCAGCCACTCTGGGCTCCCGGCACGGAACTCCCTTTCTCCACAGTCACTGCCTCTGGACCAACGCTGACGGAGTCCTGCAGGCGGGCCACCTCTGGCCGGAAACCCGAATCGGGCAGAGCCCTCCGGTTGTTGTGATCCATGCCTTGCACGACGTCGACCTCATCAGCGCGGATGACCCGGAGACAGCAATGCCGGTGTTCACACCTCAACTTGTAAAGGATCCGATCATGCCCGAATACCAGGACCGGGGAGGACCTTCCCGCTCTGTTATCGCCCGGGTCTGCCCCAATGAAGACATCACCTCGGCCGTTAAAACTCTTTGCGCATCTGCCGGCATACGAACCGCAGCCATCAGGGGCGGAATCGGCAGCTTCATCGGAGCAACCTTCACCGGGACCGGAGGTCGGGGACCACTCAGGGTTGAGGGGCCTGGTACCGAAGTAGCAACCCTTGTCGGGTTGCTCATGACGAACCCGGCAGGCGAAGCGGAGGTCACCATCACCTGCACGCTTGTCGACAAATTCGGCCAGGTCCACGCAGGCACCCTAGTCCCCGGGGAAAACCCGGTTGCTGTCACCTTTGAACTCCTGATCCAGGAACTCAACCCCATTCCGAGGGGAACCGATCTCCCCGAGCATCAGAAAGAGGCACTGGCATGAATGTCCTACTTACTACCGATTTCCTTGGCGATGAAGGAGAGGCCGAGCTGACCGAATGGCTTGTGGAGGACGGCGAGGAGGTCACCGAGGGGCAGCCTATTGCCGAACTGGAGACGTCCAAGACCAGCAACGAGATCACCGCGCCCCGCGCCGGGACCATATCCCTCACAGCCAAAGAGGGCGACGTCATCTCGGTCGACGAGAGCATCGCCACTATTTCGTAGGAGCACATTATGACAACTTATGACCCACACAACCATGGCATGGCGGGCCTGCGCATCATGGCATCAATTCGGGAATTTGAAAGCAAAATGCCGGATTTGGCCGACGAAGGACTGATCCGAGGTTCAACGCACCCTTCCGTCGGTATGGAAGCGGTTGCCGTCGGGATCTCCCTGGCGCTGGGGGAGGAGGACTCGATTGCCAGTAACCACCGCGGCCATGCACACTGCTTGGCCCGCGGTTCCGATCCGGGGCGAACCATGGCAGAAATCCTCGGCCGTCAGGACGGGTACGGCCAGGGCAAGGGGGGATCCATGCACATCGGTGTGAAAGAGCTGGGAATCCTCGGCACCAACGGAATTGTCGGAGCCGGCATCGGCCTCGCTACGGGAGCCGCCCTCGCCGCCAAGATGCAAAACACAACAGCTGTCTCGGTTGCCTATTTTGGGGACGGCGCCTCCAATCAGGGTGTCCTGGCGGAAGCCCTGAATCTTGCAGCGATCTGGAATCTTCCCGTGCTGTTTGTCTGCGAAAACAACCATTATGCCCAGTCAGCGTCAATTGAGCAGATGGTCGCCCAACCGGATCTGGCGCAGCGCGGCATTGCCTACGGAGTTCACTCCGTGAATGTGGACGGCATGGACTTGGAGGATGTCTACCGTGCTGCTGCCGTCGCCGTGGCACGCGGTCGCAACGGCGACGGACCCACCCTCATAGTGGCCGACACGTACCGGTATTTGGGCCATATGGCCGGTGATACGGAAATATACCGAAAACCCGATGAGGTTCAGCAGTGGCGAGACAAAGACCCTATTGCCCGCTTGGTTGCCACCCTTATTGAGGCAGACGTCCTAACGCAGGAACGCTGGCTGGAAATACAGGCGGAAGTATCCCGGGAGATGGACGCCGCGGAGGAATTTGCCCGCAATTCACCTTTCCCTGACGTTTCCACAGCGACAACCGATGTATACCAGGAGACCGTGGCATGAAGACACTCAGCACCTGGCGCGCACTGAATGCAGCGCTGCATGACATCCTCGAGGACACACCGACCGCCTTCGTGATGGGGGAGGACATCACCACGTGGGGCACAGGCGGAGGAATCTACGGAGTTACCAAAAAACTCGTCACTAACTTCGGGCCCGACCGCGTACGTGACACACCCATCAGCGAGGAGGTAATGATCTCTGCAGCCGTGGGGGCTGCGATGAAGGGGTCGAGGCCGATCCTCGAGATCATGTATTCGGACTTCAGTTTCCTCGGCTTTGACGGCATCATCAATCAGGCCGCGAAAGCGCGCTACATGTTCGGCGGTCAGTTCGACGTGCCTTTTGTGTTGCGTACAAACGGAGGTTCGGGCATAGGGAAGGCCGGCCAGCATTCGCAGTCGCTGGAAACCCTCTTTGCCCACATTCCCGGCCTGGAAGTTGTGGTGCCCGGATCCCCGGGCGATGCGTACGGACTCCTTCGGACTGCCGTGGCCAGCAACAACCCCACGATTTTCCTAGAGCACAAGAACCTGTACTACGACAAGGGGCCGGTGAGCTTTGAACCCATACCGTTCGGTCAGGCCCGCATCGCCCGACAAGGAACCGACGTCACGGTCGTCGCGACTCAGCAAATGCTGAAACGCTCCCTCGCTGCCGCAGAAGTCCTACAGGACCAGCATGGCATCAGCATCGAAGTTATCGATCCCAGAACCTTGTACCCCTTCGATATGGACACCGTCATCACTTCGGTGCGCAAAACGAGGCATCTGCTTGTGGCCCACGAAGCCGTCCGTGACTACGGGTGGGGCGCCGAATTCGTTGCGTCCGTGGTGGAGGAAGCCTGGAATGACTTGGACGCGGCGCCTCGACGCCTCGGCGGGAATAGGAGCCCCATTCCTTACAGCGAGAAGCTCGAAAGCGCGGTCATCCCTGCCGAGCCGGAGATAGTTGCCAGCGTTCTTGCTCTCCGCAATGCGACGGTAAAGGTCTGAGCATGGTCCTGGGACGGATGGCGGGCAAGACCATCATCATCTTCGGGGGAGGATCGCAGAAAGGGGAAATGAACAACGGGTTGGCAGCAGCGTTGACCTACGCGCAAGAGGCGGCGGATGTGTTCATCGTGGATGCCTCCGAGCGTGCCGTGGCCAATACGCTCCAGTGTCTGGACTCGGCAGGCCCGGCCGACGGCAAGTGGGGTGGAGCTGTTGCCGACGTGTCGGACAGTGACGCAGTGAAGGCAGCCGTGGAGGAGTGTGTCGCATTGTTGGGCAATCCGCACGTCCTGCACAACAATGTCGGAATCGCCCGTATGGGCGGGCCGGTAGAGATGTCCTTGGAGGAATGGAAATTTGTCCTGGACATCAATCTCACCGGCGCGTTCCTCTCCACAAAGCACGTGTTGCCTCTGTTTCTGGAACAAGGCAGAGGGTCGATTGTGAACATTGCCTCCATAGGGGGGCTGCGTTACCTGGGGTACAACTATCCAAGCTATTCAGCGAGCAAAGGAGGCCTTATACAGTTCACTGTGAATGTAGCCCTGGAATACGCCGCACAAGGGATCAGAGCCAACTCAATTGCCCCCGGGTTGATGGAAACGCCGATGATGTACAGGCAGATCTCAGGTAGTTACGAGTCGGTTGAGGCCATGGTGGCAGCGCGGAACAAGCTGAGCCCTACGGGAAAGATGGGAGACTCCTTCGATGTTGCGCGCGCGGCCCTGTTCCTTGCTTCGGATGAGGCCGGGTACATCAACGGAGTGTGCCTGCCCGTTGACGGCGGATTGTCAGCAGCCGTGACACACTAGCCTGCCGAGGTAGTTCGCAATGTCGTGGGGCGCAGGTTCAGGTGCCGGTCAGCCGGCGGTTTCCGTCCCCGCATCCGCCCGCTCCAGCAGCTGGAGCACCAGCCGGGTGAGCGTGAAAGCCGCGTCCATGTCGTAATCCGGCTGGCTGATGTCCGCGAACAGGTGCGAGGCACCCATATAGAGGAAAAGGTCGGCGTCCGGCGTGGCCGCGGCCAGGTTCTCCGCGGCGTCCAGGTCCCCGCTGTCCACGAATTCCTCATCGGCGTCCATGCCGTGGATCTGCACCGGGACGCCGGCCGGCCAGGTGTCCCCGAAGGTGCCCAGTGGCAGGCACGCGCTGACCAGCACCGCGCCGCGGGCTCCCGGGCGGGTCTGCGCCAGCCGCTGGGCCGGGATCACACCGAGTGAGAAGCCGATATAGACCATTTCCGCGGGGAACCGGTTCGCAATGCTGACGCCCAGCTCTTCGATGGTGTCCATGCCGATGTCCTGCGCGTAGGCCACTCCGGCCTCCAGATTGGTGAAGGTACGCCCGTCATAGAGGTCCGGGACCGTCACCGTATGGCCGGCTTCGCGCAGGACATCGGCGAAGGCATCCATGCCGGAGGTCAGGCCGAGCGCGTGGTGGAAGAGCAGGACGTTGGCCATCTGGGTCTCCTAGGGTTCGACGAGGATGCCGTCCTCGTCCGCGTAGAGCGCTGCGCCGGGACGGAAGGTGACGCCGCCGAACTCTACGGGCACATCCACCTCGCCGACAGAGTTCTTGGCGCTCTTGCGCGGATTCGAGCCCAGGGCCTTCACGCCCAGCGGCAGCTTGGCGACGGCGGTGCGGTCACGGATAGCGCCGTTGATAACGACGCCGGCCCAGCCGTTCTCCACGGCGGCCCCGGCGATCAGATCCCCCATCAAAGCGGTGTTCAGCGACCCGGCGCCGTCGACCACCAATACCGCACCCTCGCCGGGGGAGTTCAGCAGGGACTTGATGATGCCGTTGTCCTCCAGGCATCGGACGGTGCGGATGGGGCCGGTGAAGCCCACATGCCCGCCCAGGTCCTGGAACTGCAGGGATACCGAGGCCAGCTCGTCGCCGCGTTCGTCGTACAGGTCAGCTGTGCTTGTATTCATGGCACCACTGTGGCAGACGGCACAGCAGTGAATCATGCTGCCACGCCGGGGATTGGCCGTGCGTCGGGCCCTCGGTTTGTCCGGATCCCTGCACTTTGTCCGGATCCCTGCGCTGCGCGGCGCAGGGATTGTCACAAACCGCAGGGTTTTTCCCAAACCGCGGGGAATTCCGTGCCGGGAGGTTACGTCTGCGCCTGCTGGGCGTGGGATTTCAGGACGTCGACGATTTCCAGCAGGTCGGAGACGGAATGCGTGCGGCTGTCACGGGTGGCCTGCGGCCAGCCGCCGGGCAGGCCCTCGTTGTAATACAACCCGTCGGCCAGCAGGGTGATGGCACGGGCAATGCCCGGATCGCCCACCTCGTCATGGACCAGGTCGAACCAGCTGCGGTGGATGTCCTGCAGCAGTTCCGAGGCCACGGGATCGGATGCCTGCGCCAGGCGGACGACGCCGATCAGTGCCCGGTCCAGCTCGCTGCCGACGTACACGGAGCTGCGGACCAGATAACGCGCCGGACCTTCCGGATCCTCGCGCATTGTCTGCAGGTCCGCTGCGGCGAGGCCGCGGAGCTTTTCGATCAGGGCCCCGGCCATCGCTTCCTTGTTCTTGAAGTGATACAGCAGGCCGCCTTTGGAAACCTCGGCGCGTGCGACGACGGCATCCAGGGTAGCGCCGCGGGGGCCTTCGTTGATGAGGAGCTCCTCATAGGCATCGAGGATGCGGTCCCGGGCGGGACGAGTGTTGGGCATGCTTTTACGCTACGCCATCAGCGGACGAAACAGCCGCAATTTGGCTACCGTACAGTCTAGACGGTACAGTACTTCGGTGGGGTTTTCCCTGCCCAGAATCCGTGAAAGACCAACCTTGAAGGAGGAAGCCGTGCTGGCGGTCCAGGAAAAACCCGCAGTTACGCGTGCAGGAACGCGCGAATGGTGGGGACTCGCAGTCCTGATGCTGCCCGTTCTGCTCATCTCCATCGACAACAACGTCCTGAGCTTCGCCATCCCGTCGCTCTCGCAGGCGCTGGCACCGACCGGCGTCGAACTGTTGTGGATCGTGGACGTCTACGCCCTGGTCCTGGCCGGCCTGCTGGTGCCCATGGGTAGCCTCGGCGACCGGATCGGCCGGCTCCGCCTGCTGATGATCGGCAGCGTGGGCTTCGGCGTCTTCTCCCTGGTGGCCGCATTTGCGCCCTCCGCGGCACTGCTGATCGTGGCCCGTGCCCTGATGGGCGTGTTCGGTGCCATGCTGATGCCCGCCACCCTGTCGCTGATCCGCAACATCTTCACCGACCCGTCCCAGCGCCGGATCGCGGTGGCCATCTGGGCGGCCGGTTTCTCCGGCGGCGCGGCCCTCGGCCCGATCGTGGGCGGCGTGCTGCTCGAGCACTTCTGGTGGGGCTCGGTGTTCCTGCTGTCCATCCCGGTGCTGCTGCCGCTGCTGATTTTCGCCCCGATGCTGCTGCCCGAATCCAAGGACCCCAGCCCCGGCGCCGTCGACATTCTCGGCGTTGTCCTGGTCATGGGGGCCATGCTCTCGGTCACCTACGGCATCAAGGAATTCGCGCACGACGGCGCCTCGGCCGGCCTGCCGTTCATCGCCGCCGGCGTTGTGCTGGGCTTCTTCTTTGTTCGCCGCCAGCTTTCGCGTGAAAAGCCGATGCTCGACGTCCGGCTGTTCCGGAACCCGGTCTTCAGCGGCTCCATCGCCGCGAACCTGCTCAGCCTGTTCGCCATGGTGGGCTTCATCTTCTTCCTCTCCCAGCACCTGCAGCTGGTGGTCGGACAGACGCCCATCGAAGCCGGTCTGACCATGCTTCCCGGACTGGTGCTCACCATCATTACCGGCCTGGCCGTGGTGCCCCTGGTGAAGCGGGTCCGCCCCGCGGTTGTGGTGGCCGGCGGGCTGCTCTTCAATGGAGCCGGCTATGCCCTGGTCTTTGCTGCGGGGGAGTCGGTGACCGTGCTCCAGCTGATCATCGCGTTCCTGCTGCTCGGCGTCGGGGTGGGGGCTGCGGAAACCATTTCCAATGACCTCATCCTGGCCAGCGTTCCGCCGTCCCGTGCCGGATCCGCCTCGGCCATCTCCGAGACCGCCTACGAAATCGGATCCGTCCTGGGCACTGCCGTCCTGGGCAGCATCCTCACCGCGGCCTACCGCAACGGCGTCCAGGTCCCGGCCGGGCTGACCCCGGAGCAGACCGCTGCGGCCGGAGAAACCCTGGGCGGCGCCGTCGAAGCTGCCCATAACCTGCCCGCAGATGCTGCCTCGGCGCTGCTGCATTCCGCGCAGATGGCCTTCGACTCCGGCGTCAACATCACCTCGCTGATCGGTCTGGTCACCATGGTGGTGGCCGCCGTGGCTGCCGGCATCCTGCTGCGTCGGGTTCCGGCTCACCGGTAGTTCTGGTCCGGTCCCCGGGCGCAAGGTCCCGGGGAGACGGTTCCGGGCGCAAGGTCCCGGGGAGACGGTCCCGGGCGCAAGGTCCCGGGGAGACGGTCCCGGGCGCAAGGTCCCGAGCCTTCCGGGCCTTCCGCGCCTTCTGCACAGGCGATGCTGGCTGGAACCGGCCGAAACCGGTGTACACAAGGCGCGAGGCTGGTGCCGGCGCGACGCCGGACCGGCCGCCGTCGTCGGCCTCTCCCCACATGTGTTCGCCGGGGGCCCTCAGTCCCGGTGGGGACGGGCAATCAGTACCGGGCAGTAAGCATGCGAGGCCACAGCGGTGCTGACCGAGCCAAGCAGCAGCCCCGCAAAACCGCCGCGTCCGCGGTTGCCCACCACCAGCATCTCCGCCCCGCGGCTGGCTTCCATCAGCACCCGGGCGGTCTGTCCGGCGACGGCTGCCTGGGTTAGATCCTCGGGAGTTCCCGCCCCTTCGAAGGCCGCTTCCACCGCCTCGGCCAGGCCCCGCTCGGCTTCCACCCGCGGCGACCAGTCGGCGGTGGGAAACGGCGTGGCCAGCATTGCCGGAAACTCCCACACCGTGATGGCCTCAATGCGGCATTCCAGCAGGTCCGCCAGTCGACGAGCCATGCGCAGCGCCTCCAAAGACTCCTCTGAGCCGTCCACGCCAACGACAATCCGCTTCCGGGTTCCCTCAGTCATGATGTTCCTTCCAGGGCAGTTGGATATGCAGCAGTTTGCGCCCCAGGCAGTGGACAGGGCCAGAGCAGCGGCGATTTGCGCGGCGGAACCGCGGACTTGAGTAGAAGCGCCAATCGGGCATAGGGTAATAAGCATGCTTACGTTAGCGTGAGCGACCGCCTTTTACGGCGGCCCTAGCCGGACCGCCCGAATGGACTGACCTACCGAAAGTGGGAACTTCTATGACAAACGGCAACAAGTCGGACCAGTACACCTTCCAGAACCCCGTGGACCGCTACCCGTCCATTGCGCCGCCTATCCAGGACCAGCCCGAGCCGGGCCTGGATAAGGATATGACCCCGCATGTTGACCATGGCGAGGACAGCTACCGCGGCACCGGACGCCTGGAGGGCCGGAAGGCGCTCATTACCGGCGGCGATTCCGGCATCGGTGCGGCTGTGGCCATCGCCTTCGCCCGTGAGGGGGCCGACGTCGCCATCTCCTACCTTCCTGAGGAGGAGCCGGACGCCCAGCACATTGCCGAGGTGGTCGAAAAGACCGGACGTAAGCTGGTGAGGCTTCCCGGTGACCTCAAGGATCCCGAGTACTGCCGCCAGCTGGTCGAAGATGCCGTTTCGGCCCTGGGCGGGCTGGACATCCTGGTCAACAACGCTGGCAAGCAGATTGCCGTGGAGAACCTTGAAGATCTCTCCGACGAGCAGCTGGACCACACGTTCAAGACCAACATCTACTCGTTCTTCCGGGTGACGAAGGCTGCGCTGAAGCACCTGCCGGCCGGCTCGAGCATCATCAACACCACCTCGATCCAGGCGTACAACCCGTCCCCGGATCTGCTGGACTATGCCAGCACCAAGGCGGCCATCAACAACTTCACCAAGGGCCTGGGCCAGCAGCTGGCACCCAAGGGCATCCGTGTGAACGCTGTGGCGCCGGGTCCGTTCTGGACTCCGCTGCAGCCGTCCGACGGACAGCAGAAGGAAGCGCTGCCCGAGTTCGGCCAGAGCACCCCGCTGGGCCGCGCGGGCCAGCCCACCGAACTGGCTCCGGCCTACGTCTTCCTGGCGTCGCCGGAATCCAGCTACGTGGTCGGCGAAACCCTGAACGTCAACGGCGGCACTCCGTCCCCGTAACGTCTGCGGTGTTATCCCGTTAGAGCTGAGGCCCCGCAGGTGCGGGGCCTTGCTGTTTAAGCCGGCTGGGCGGCGGGGACCTGCGGGGCTGCGGGGCCTGCGGGGCCGCGCACGGCATCCAACGAATTGGTGCTGCTGTTGCTGGCGGGATCTCAGGCGTCACTTCTGTACCGGAGCGTGGGACCATTCTGCTGCGGCCGCGCACAGCATCCCACGACGTGGTGCTGCTGTTGCTGGCGGGATCCCAGGCGTCACTTCCGTACCGGAGTATGGGACATTCTGCTCCGGCCGCGCACAGCATCCCACGAAGTGGTGCTCCTGTTGCTGGGGAGGTCCCAGACGTCACTTCCGTACCGAACGGTGGGACATTCTGCGGGCGGGCATCCCACCAACAAAAACGGCCGCCGCAACTCCCGGGAACCGGAGGTTTCAGCGGCCGCTGCGGCCGACAATCCGCGTCTTAGCGGGCGACGGTCTCTTCGGTGCGGAAGTCTGCACGGTCAATGCGGCGGTGGAAACGCATTCCGGCCAGGCCGCCCAAGATGGCGCCGAGCAGGGTAGCCACCAGGCTGGCGGCGACGGCGATCCAGGTGCCGGCGTCCATGCCTTCCAGGTTCTCGGGCAGCGGCGCAACCGAGTTGAGCTGGCTGATGCTGCGGATATCGTTGCCGAAGATCAGGCCCAGGACGATGACGACGGCGGCCGCCACCAGTGCCCACAGCCATACGGCCAGGCCCTGCTTGGCGCCGTTGAAGCGGGCCATGCGGCCGGCGACGTATCCGCCGGCAAAGTAGGAGAGCAGCAGGACCAGAAGCATGATGATCGCGCCGATGATCCCGGCGGACTGGTTGGCTGCTGCAGATTCCAGCGCCTGGCCGAGGTTGGTCTCAGCCGAAAGGCCCACGGCAGCACCGATCGCCGCAGCCAGTGCGGAAAGCAGCACCACCATTCCGGTAGCGGTCAGCCAGCCGAAGAACGCCGCACCGAACTTGAAGCCGCCGAAGCGTTCCTTCTCCCGGGCCAGCAGTGCCTCACGGTTGGGCAGGGCGGCCTCGCGGGTGTGCACCGCGTCGCGGTCATCAATTCGGCCGTCCCGGTCGTGGTCGCGTACGACGCCGCGGTCACCGTTCCGGTCGTCGTGTCGATCATCCGTCGTATCGCCGGCGTTCATGGCGTGCCGGTTCTCGGCGTCGCGGTCCGCGTTGCGTGCAGTGTCCGCGTCACGGTGGTCGCGCACGGCGGATACCGATGTTGCGCCGCGGTGCTCGCCGGTGCCGTCAGTGTCGGGGGAGCGGGTGGCGGTGACCGGTGCGACCCGGGTACGCGTATCTTCGGCGCCGGA
This sequence comes from Arthrobacter sp. zg-Y895, assembly GCF_020731025.1. Taxonomy (NCBI): domain Bacteria; kingdom Bacillati; phylum Actinomycetota; class Actinomycetes; order Micrococcales; family Micrococcaceae; genus Arthrobacter; species Arthrobacter sp. zg-Y895. The sequence goes on along the minus strand of NZ_JAJFZY010000003.1, from coordinate 492,477 downwards.
ATCGGAGTCCGAACGGGAATCGGAGGCCGGCATCGTGCGGCCAGCGGCGTCGTCGTTCGCGGTGCCCGCTACCGGTTCGGCGGCATGGCTGCCCGCGCGGCGTCCGGTGGCATGCGACGGAGCAGAGGAGGCGGTGTCGGTATCCATGGCCCGGGTGGCGGTGTCCTCCCGGTGACCGTCCACGGGAACGGCCTGGCTGTCGTCGACGGGCGCCGGCCGATCGGACCGGTCTCGGAACGGGCCGCCCTCAGAGGCTCCGCGTCCGGTGTTGGAAGCGTTTGTGTTCCCTGGTTCGGTGCTCATTTACTGCTCTCCTGTTTTCCGTCCGGTGAATCGGGCTGAAGATGCCACCTTATAAGCATCCTTAGTAATTTCTCCACCCGGGGGTTCGAGCCACGCCGGGGATTTCGGGCTCGGCGGGCAGGGCAAACGCTCCGGTTTGGGAAAAACAGGCCGACGCCCCGGCTGGGTAAATACGAGGGGAGTGGACAGCTGGTGGAACACTGGGGGAATGGATCCGGACCTTCTTGTAACCATTGCCGCAGCCCTGGTGATCGCCGTGGGCCTGATCGGCATTGTGGTGCCCGTGCTGCCGGGCAGCATCCTGATCATCATTGCCCTGCTGGGCTGGGCCCTCGGAGTGCAGAGCGCGCCGGCCTGGTGGTCCTTCGGTATCGGTGCGGTGCTCCTGATCGCCGGAATGCTATCCAGTGCCTTCCTCACCGGACGGCGGCTCAAGGAACGGGAAATCCCCAAACGCTCCGTCGTGGCGGGTGTGGCTGTGGGCATCGTTGGAATGTTCACCATTCCTGCCGTGGGCCTGTTCATCGGGTTCGCCGTCGGCCTGCTGCTCAGCGAGTGGCTGCGCAAGCGGGACCTGCCCACCGCCTGGTCCTCCAGTGTGGCCACCCTGAAGGCCATGGGCATCGGGATCTTGGCCGAACTGGCGCTGGCACTGACCGCAGGCGGACTCTGGGGCGGGGCTGTCTGGCTGCACTTCGCCACCCGGTAACACCGTTCCCCAAGGTGAGCCGCGTGGGTAAGGTCTGGCGTTATGAGCGAGCCGCCGATCAACCGCAGCCTGCGGTCCGTTGATGATCTCCTGAGGATGATGGACGGGCTGTTCGCCCGTGACTCGGTCCGCTGGACCCACGACGCGGGCAGCACCTGGTGGAACAGGTTCTATGCCGACCGGACACGGCCCGTCCCGTTCTTCGCAGACAAACCCGACGAAAACCTGGCACGCTGGGTCAGCGATGAAGTGTTCGTGCCGACGAGGGTACTGGATATCGGGTCAGGTCCTGGCCGCAATGCCCTGTTCCTGGCGGAAAACGGTTATACCGTGGATGCCGTTGATCTCTCATCCGAAGCCGTGGCGTGGGGGCGGGAACGTGCCGCAGCGAGGCGCCTGGAAGTCTCATTTACCTGCGGCGACGCCTTTGCCCTGCCGCCGGAAGCGCTTTCAGGAATGTACGGACTGGTCTACGACTCAGGGTGCCTGCACCACCTTCCCCCGCACCGCCGCATCAGCTACCTCCAACTGCTGCAGCGCACCCTCGCGCCCGGCGGCTATCTGGGGCTGGCCTGTTTCGCCCGGGGCCGGATGGGCTCGGAAGCTCCCGACGAACAGCTCTACCTCGACGGGGCATTTGAAGCGGGTATTGCCTTCAGCCCTGACGACTTGCGGTGGGTTTTTGCGGACTTCGAGGAGATCGAAATCCGCCCGATGGCCGCTCAGGAACAGGACTCGCCCTGGTTTGGGGAATCTTTCCTGCTCACCGCACTGTTCCGCCGCCCCACCCCGGACGACTAGCCCCCGGTCACGAACCCCGCGAGGTTCCGCAGCTGGTCGACGCGGCAGCCGGGGTTCACGTACATCATGTGCCCGGCCTCGTAATAGTGGTGCGTGAACCGGGACCGTGCTTCATCGCTCAGCCGCATATGCGCCCACACGTACTCCGCGGCGAAATGCGGCGTGGCGCCGTCGTAGTAGCCGTAGTCCACGTGCACCCGCAGCGCCGGGTTGTGTACCAGCAGCCGTTCCAGGGTGCCGGTGACATCGACGGGCACACCCTCGAAGGTCTTGTAGCTCCACGGCTGGACCCGGCCGCTGAGGATTTCGTAGGGGAGATCGTTCTCGTAGCCGAGCTCGGCGCGGACATAGTGGTTGATGGCTGCGGAATAGGGGCCGTTAATGGCCACCAGGCTGGGATCGTCCCAGTTGATCCAGTCCTGCTGGTGCGCGGGCGCGGCGGTAAACCGGCCGTCAATGCGGCCCACGGCCAGGTTGTCCTCCCGCAGCAGCTCAGCGGAGAACATCGCGTAGTCCCAGCGCAGGTTGGTACGGCGGATGAAGCCCTCGCTCAGGGTGGTGATGGCGGCGAGGCGGGCGACGACGTCGTCGTACTCCTCCGCGCTCAGCCGGGACCCCTGGGTCAGCGCATAGCCGTACTCACGGGCGGCGTAGGCTTCGGCTTCGCGGACGACGTCGGCCAGCTCGCGGCCCGGAATCCGGCCGTGGAAGTGCGCGATGGCGGCGTAGGTCGGCAGATGCAGCGCATAAGGGGTGTCCCGCCCGGGGGCGAAATCCAGGGTGGCCAGGTTCAGGACAGTCGAAATCAGGCCCAGGCCGTTGACTGCGAGTCCGTAAGCGTCGAACAGCTTCCCGGCCACGGCCACTGCGCGCAGGGTGCCGTAGGACTCACCCACCAGGTACTTCGGGCTCAGCCAGCGGTTATTGCGCGTGGTCCAGAGCCGGATCACCTCGGCCACCAGGTCCCGGTCCTCCTCGAACCCGTGGAACTCCGCGGCGTCGTTGCCGTTCACCACGCGGGAGAAGCCCGTGTTCACCGGATCAATCAGCACCAGGTCTGCGTGTTCCAGCAGGGTCTGCGGGTTGTCCACCAGATCAAACGGGGGAGGGGTCAGGGAGCCGGCGTCGCCCGAGTCCACCATCCGCGGGCCAAGCAGTCCCATGTGGAGCCAGACGGAGGAGGAACCAGGACCGCCGTTGAAGGCAAACACCACCGGACGCCGGTTGGGTCCGGTCTCCGGTGCGTCCGCCGTGTAGGCGACCAGGAAGATTTCCGCCTTGGGCCGAAAGCCGTCCGACTTCCCGTCGCTGACTTCTTCCTTGCGGAACACCATCCGTCCAGTGGTGGTGGTGTACGCCAGGCCCGAGGGCAGGGTGTGCCGGCGGACAGCGAAGTCGTCGGTGACGTCCGGTGCGGGGTTCGCATCCGGACCGGCGGGAGAGGCGGCGGCGGCGGGGGCGGAGGCAGGGGTGTCGGGGTGTTCCTGGGAGACCATGGCAAGGACACTACCCGTGCATCGGCCGATTATCCGGGAGGAAAACGGCACTGTTGGAGGCGGGTCCGGCAACTGCCCTGACTACTCTTCCGTGCATTCCGGAGCGGGTCTACGTTGGAAACACCGTGACCGGCCACGGCACCCCGCGGAGGGAACGCCGATTCCGGCGCCGGTCCATAAGGTGCGGAGGCATTATGTTTTTCCATAAACAGGAACTCCAGTTCAAGTCCACTCCGGAGAAGCCGGATGCGGTGTTCGCCCGGAAGCTTCAAGAGGCCTTGGGCGGCCAGTACGGCGAAATCACGGTAGCCATGCAGTACGGATTCCAGTCCTGGAATGCGCATATTCCGGGTAAATACCGGGACCTGCTGTACGGCATTGCCGCAGAGGAAATGGGCCATGTGGAAATGCTGGCCATCATGATTGCGCAGCTGCTGGAAAAGGCTCCGTTGGGGGTTACCGACGACGCCGTCCAGAACGATCCCACGGTTGCAGCGGTGATGGGCGGCATGGACGTGCAGCACGCCATCGTGGCCGGTGCCGGCGCCCGCCCGGTGGACAGCAACGGCAACCCCTGGACCGGCGGCTACATCACGGCCAGCGGCAATATGCTGGCGGACTTTACGTCCAACGCCAACATCGAAATGCAGGGCCGCGTTGCCGTTGCCCGGCTCTACCACATGACCGATGACCACGGGGTGCGGGACCTGCTGGCGTTCCTGCTGGCCCGGGACACCATGCACCAGAACCAGTGGACCACCGCGGCCCTGGAACTTCAGGCGGAGAACATGGAACAGCTACCGGTACCGAGCAACTTCCCGCTCAACAAGGAACACCGCGAGGTGTCCTACCAGTACCTGAACTTCTCCGACGGCGAGCATGCGAAGGAAGGGTCCTGGGCGAAGGGCCCGACGCCGGACGGCAAGGGCGAATTCAGCTACCACGACGGTCCCACCACCCGGGCCCCGATGCCGCCGCCCACCCGCCCGGACGCACGGTACTACGGCACCACGGACGTACCCAACCCGGTCGAGAAGGCGGCAGGAGCCGTGCAGGACAAGCTGAACAAGGAATAACCCTGCTAAATGCAAAACCGGGCGGAGCCGCAGAGGCCCCGCCCGGTTTCGTGCTGTCCGGAGTTTCAGCCCTTCGAAGCGGTCCGGGCCGCCTCCCGGGCCCCGCCCGAGGTGAGTTCAGGAGCAGGCTTGGCGTAGAACAGCGAGGCCAGAAGGGCAAGGAGAATGACGGCCGCGGGCAGGTACAGGGACTGCCCCATGGCCTCGGAATAACCGGCCTTGAGGGCGTCCGGGAACGCACCGCCGGCCGGTGCGGGGCCGCCGTCGGCCGCCCCTGCGCCCAGGTGCGCCGTCAGCCGCGACTGCATGACCGCGGCGATGGCGCTGCTGCCGATCACCGCGCCGAACTGCCGGGTGGTGTTGTAAACGCCGGAACCGGCACCGGCGACGTCGGCCGCGAGGTTGCGCGTGGCGGTCAGCGACACCGAGGGCCAGATGCATGCGTTCGCCAGTCCCATGAGGGCCATCGGCAGGACAAGGTGCCAGTACGGGACGTCCGGGCTGAGGATGGAGCCGAGCCAGATGAGGGATGCCGCCATGGCAGCGAACCCGAAGACCGCAATGAACCGGGGGTTCCCGCGCTGGACGATTTTGCCCGCAGCCGGGGCGAGGACTCCGGCCAGGATTGCCATCGGGGCGAGCAGGAGCGCCGCCTGGGTGGGGCTGAGCCCGCGCACGTTCTGCGCAAAGAGGATCACTGGCAGCGAGAACGCGGTTACGGCGAAGCCCATGCCCGTGATGGAGATGTTGGCCAGGGAGAAATTGCGGTCCCGGAAGAGTTTCAGCGGCAGCAGCGGCTCGGCGCGGTTCAGTCGTTGCCAGAGGACAAACATACCCAGCAGCACCACCCCGGCAATGATCAGCGACCAGACGGACAACGGCCCGGCAATGGTTCCCCAGTTGTAGCTTTCGCCTTCCTGGATGCCGAAGACCAGGCAGAACATCCCCGCCGCGCTGAGCAGCACGCCCAGATAATCGAAGCGGTGCACGGCGGTGGGGAGTCTCGGCACCAGCCGGTAGGCCAGGATGAAGCCCAGCACGCCCACCGGTACGTTGATGAAGAAGATCCATTCCCAGCCCAGTCCGTCGACCAGCACACCGCCCAGGATCGGACCCACGAGGGTGGCGACGCCGGCGGTTGCGCCCCAGAGGCCCAGTGCGGTGCCGCGCTTGTCCGGCGGGAAAATCCGGGTAATCACGGACATGGTCTGCGGGGTCATCAGCGCGGCTCCGAAGCCCTGGACCACACGGGCCAGGATCAGCGCGTCCACGCTGTTGGCGAAGCCGCACCAGAGGCTGGAGAGCGTGAAGACCACCAGCCCGACCAGGTAGACCCGGCGCGGGCCGAACCGGTCCCCGAGCCGGCCGGTAATCAGCAGCGGCACGGCGTAGGCCAGCAGGTAGGCGCTGATCACCCAGATCACCTGGTCGAGTCCTGCACCCAGGTCCGCCATGATGGCGGGGGTGGCGATGTTTACGATCGTGGAGTCCACCAGGATCATGAAGAACCCGATGACCAGGGACCAGAGCGCCGGCCACGGTTTAAGGTCCGGCTGGGAGGTGTTCAAGATGCGTTGCTGCCGTTCGGTCGAAAAAGCGGTGGGGGCGGGAAAAGAGCCGAAGTCCATTGTGGACCTACTTCCCCGTACGGCATACCCCCGGGCGGTTCCCCGGTGGAATTCTGTGCTGTCCCGTGAAACTCGCCGGTCCGGGTAAGGGCCCGACGTCGGCGGCGGGCGTACGATGCCTGCATCCGGGTGCGGGGGCCGGTCCGTTTCCACATCACTGTCCGTCTCAAAACAATGGAGTTTTAGATGAGTGTCAATGCCGCGTCCGCCGTGCCTTCTTCCGGCCGGATGAGCCGGGAGGAACGCAAGGTCCTCGCCGGAACCCTGGTCGGCACCACCATCGAGTGGTACGACTTCTTCATTTACGCCCAAGCTGCGGGCCTGGTGCTGGCCACCCTGTATTTCGGTCCCATCAACGACGGCCCGCTGGGACAGGTGGTCTCCTTTGCGACCATCGGCATCAGTTTCCTGTTCCGTCCCCTGGGCGCCGTCGTCGCCGGGCATCTGGGGGACCGGATCGGCCGGAAGAAAATGCTGGTGTTCACGTTGGTCATGATGGGTATCTCCACCGCCCTGATCGGTCTGGTGCCCACGTACGAGCAGATCGGCGTCGCCGGTCCGATCCTGCTGATTGTGCTGCGCATTATGCAGGGCTTCTCCGCCGGCGGAGAGTGGGGCGGTGCCGCCCTGCTGTCGGTGGAGCACGCCCCGGCGGGCAAGCGCGGACTCTTCGGTGCCTACCCGCAGATCGGCGTGCCGGTGGGCATGATCCTGGCGACGTTCGTGATGTACGTGCTGAGCACGAGCCTGAGCGAGGAAGACTTCCTGGCCTGGGGCTGGCGGATCCCGTTCCTGGTTTCGGTGGTACTGATCATTGTCGGCTACTTCATCCGCCGCTCGGTGGCCGAGAGCCCTATTTTCAAGGAGATCCAGGAGCGGAAGAAGGAATCCTCCGCCCCGCTGAGCCAGCTGTTTCGGCACAACAGCCGCGAGGTGATCCTCAGCGCGTTGATCTTCATCGCCAACAATGCGGCCGGGTACCTGGTCATCGCCTTCTTTGCCTCTTACGCCACCGGTAAGCCGGAGGCGGGCGGGCTGGGGATGGACCGCCCCTCGGTGCTGCTGGCCACCACGCTGGGATCCTTCGGCTGGCTGATCTTCACGCTCTACGGCGGGATCCTGTCCGACCGGATCGGCCGGGTCCGCACCTTCCAGATCGGCTACGCCTGGGTCTTCCTGTGGGCGGTCCCGATGTTCCTGCTTATCGACACCACCAACATTGTCCTGTTCGCGGTGGCGATTTTCGTCCTGACCATCGGCCTGGGCCTGTCCTACGGACCGCAGTCAGCGATGTATGCCGAGATGTTCCCGGCCCGGGTGCGGTACTCGGGTGTCTCCATCGGGTACGCCCTCGGGGCCATCCTGGGCGGGGCGTTCGCGCCGACCATTGCCCAGGCGCTGTTGAACGAGACCGGCTGGTCGCCGTCCATCGGCCTCTACATCATGGTGCTGTGCGTGGTGTCCTTTGTGGCAGTGACCATGGTGAAGGAAACCAAGGGCAACGACCTGCACGTGGAGGGCTCACCAAAGCAGCGGTCCCGGCAGTAGCGCCCTACCGTTCCAGGACGCCGATTTCGTTGCCGGCCTGGTCATAGATCCGCAGGGTGCCGCCGTCGACGTCGGCCGCGGCACCCGCGGCGAGCCAGGTGTCCATTCCGGGCGGGCAGGCCATCAGGGTGGTGGCCATGTCCCGGAGCGTGACGCGGTTGCCGGAGACGCTCCAGTGCCCCATCAAACGGTTGCAGCCGTCCGTGCCGCTGACCCGCCCGTCGGGGCTGAAGTCCAGGGACGGTGCGTCCGGGTTGTCGACGTCGCCCCACACGCCGGTCACATCGGCGGCCGAACTCCCGCCGCTTCCGCCGGGATCCGGGGACGCACCGGCGTTGTTCCCGCAGGCGCTCAGCAGCAGCGCGCCCGCCAGCAGGGGGAGCAGCAGCCGCATCAGAGCCACTTGTTCCGTTTGAAGGTCACGTACAGGATGGCGCCCATCCCGAACATCGCCAGGATGGCCAGCGGATACCCGAATTCCCATCCGAGCTCGGGCATATCTTCAAAGTTCATGCCGTAAATAGTGCCCACCAGGGTGGGCGCAAAGAGGATGGCAGCCCACGAGGAAATCCGCTTCACCTGTTCATTCTGTTCAATGCTGGTTTCCGCCAATCGGTTGGAGGCCAGCGTCGAGGACAGGGTGAGCGCATTCTCCAGGATGGCGCGGTACGCGTTGACGCGGTCCACCAGGCGCAGCACGTGGTCCAGCACGTCCCCAAGGTTGTCATGCAGGTCCGCCGGGATGCCGTACTGGTCCGCATTCTGGCGCAGTTCGCCCACCACGTTTTCCAGCGGGCTAATGGCGCGGTGGAACTGGATGACTTCGCGGGAGAGCTCGTAGATGCGGCGGGGAACCTCGGCGTCGCCGCCGAACAGCTGGTCCTCAATCTCGTCAATGTCGTTTTCCAGCCCGGCCGCGACGGGAGCGTATTCATCCACCACCTGGTCCAGCACCGCGTAGAGCACCGCCTGCGGTCCAAGCGCCAGCAGGTCCGGCTCCTGTTCCAGCCGCTTGCGGACACGGGTCAGGTCCGGTGATTCGGCGTGCCGGACGGTCACGACGAAGTTGGGGCCCACAAACAGGTGCAGCTCACCGAACTCGACGCGTTCGACGTCGTCCAGGTAGCGGGCGGGCCGGAGCACCAGGAACAGCTGGTCACCGTACTGCTCGAGCTTCGAGCGCTGGTGGCCGGCCAAAGCGTCTTCGACAATGAGCAGGTTCAGGCCGAACTCCTCGGCGACGGCCAGCAGCTCCACCTCGTCCGGGCGGTACAGGCCGATCCATGCCATGCCGCCGGAGCTGCGGGTCAGTTCGAACGTTTCATCCAGGCTGTCCGGGTTATGGTGGCGCTTGCCGTTCACATACACCGCATTGTCGACCAACGTCATGGACATTCCCCTAGCGTCTAAACCAAAAAACCCGTCATCGGCCGGGCACCGGGCGGCGGCCACTGCCCATTATCCCTGCCCGCCGGTCCCCGTGCCGCTCGGTGCCGCGCGCGGGACGGCGTCCAGCCCCGTGCAGGGCGCGCAGGGCATTGAGGATGGCGGCCAAATCCACCAATTCCTGGGTCAGGGCACCGGCGACCGCCGGAATGTACCCGAAGGCTGCCACCAGCATCAGGGCCACGCTCAGCGCGATGCCGAGCCGGATGCTCTGCAGCGCCACCCGAAGCGTGTGCTGGCCGATGTCGACGGCCACGGCCACGCGGGAGAGGTCGTCGGCGGCAATCACCGCGTCGGCGGACTCGCCCGCCGCGGTGGAACCCCTGGCACCCATGGCAATGCCGACGTCGGCCGCTGCCAGCACCGGTGCGTCATTGACGCCGTCGCCCACCATCAGGACCGGCCGGTCGGGCAGGGCGGCAACCGCCCGGACCTTATCCGCCGGCAGCAAGCCGGCGGAGACGTGCGTAATGCCCAGCTCGTGGGCGACGCTGTGTGCGGTTCCGGCGGCGTCACCGGTGAGCATGGCCGTGGACCGGACTCCCAGCCGCCGCAGGTCCGTCAGCGTGGCCGCGGCATTGGGGCGCACGGTATCGCTAAGCACCAGGGTGCCGGCGAAGCTGCCCTCCACCCCGACATAGACGGCCAGTTCGCCGGGCCGCAGGGGCTGTTCCGCCGGGTCCGCGCCCGTGCCGGCAATGAACCGCTGCTTGCCCACCCGGATCCTGCGGCCGCCGATCAGCGCTTCCACCCCGTTGGTCGCCGTCTCCGAGGCGTAGTGGGCCGGCAGTAAAGTCAGCCCCCGTGCGGTGGCCGCCGACTGGACGGCGGCGGCCAGCACATGGGAGGAATACTGCTCCGCGGACGCAGCGAGGGCCAGCAGTTCGTCCTCCGTGAACGGCGGCTGCGGATGCACCGCCACCAGTTCCGGCCGGCCGGCGGTCAGCGTGCCGGTCTTGTCGAAGGCGGCCGTGCGGACCCGGGCAAGCTGTTCCAGGGTTGCACCGCCCTTGACGATGATGCCGTGCCGGGCAGCCCGGCTCATGCCGCCCATAAAGGCCACCGGGGCAGCAATCAGCAACGGGCAGGGCGTGGCCAGGACCAGTACCTCCGCGAAGCGGCCGGGATCGCCGCTGGCCAGCCAGGCAGCACCGGCAATCAGCAGGGAAAGCCCGGTGAACGGCAGTGCGTACCGGTCCGCCAGCCGCACCAAGGGTGCCCGCGACGCCGCGGCCTCCTGCACCAGGGACACAATCCGCTGGTACTGGCTGTCCGCCGTCGTTGCCGTGGCACGGATACGGACGGCAGCCGTGCCGTTGACCGACCCGCTGAGCACCGTCTCCCCGGCGCTGCGCAGGGCCGGCAGGGATTCGCCCGTGAGTGAGGACTCGTCGAACTCGGCGGCCGGATCCAGCAGGATGCCGTCCACAGGCACCAGTTCGGCGGGCCGGACCAGCAGGATGTCGCCGGGCCGGACATCGGTGGCGGCAAGATCGACGACGGCGTCCGCTTCCAGCCGGTGGGCTTGCTGGGGTGCGCGCTCCAACAGGGCATCAAGCTCGCTGCGGGCACGGCCGGCGGCATAATCCTCCAGCGCCTCGCCGCCGGAGAGCATCAGCACGATGATCAGCGCGGCGAGGTATTCGCCAACGGCGATGGTGCTGAGGATCGCCATGACGGCCAGGATGTCCAAACCCCAGTTGCCGGCACGGATGTTCCGGACCATCCCCGCGGCGGTCTGCAGCGCCACCGCGCCCGCATACAGGCTTGCCGTCCAGGCCGCGGCGGTACCGGCATCGACGGCGAGCAGGGCAAGGACCGCCAGGCCGACCAGCAGTGTGGCGAACACCAGCGGATAACGGCGCACCGCGTCCGGGATCCTGGGTATTCTGCTGCTCCACATGTCTTCAGTTTTAGGCCGGTTGCGGAGCAGTTTCCAGCAAGATAATGCTTACCTAAATTTTCCCTGCACTCTCAGCGGAGGGCCGCTTCAATCCGCCGGGCGGTTTCCGCCAGCCGCAGTCCCATGGCGTCTTCGTCCTTACCGGAGCCGAAGTACACCACCGACACCGCGGCGGGCAGCTGGCCTGAGACAGTGACGGGAGCGGCAACGGCGGAGACCCCTTCGATGACCTCGTTGTGGCTGACGGCGTAGCCGCGCTCCCGGGCTACGCGGCTTTCGCTGCGGTACTTCTGCCCGGGGGCCAGCCGGTCCCACTGCTCCTCCGTCATGGCGGACTGGATGGCGATCCCGGGAGCACCGGCGGTGAAGGAGTGGCGGGTGCCCGGGCGTTGGATGAGGGCGGTGCGGCTGTGGGTGGGTTCCACGGTCATCAGGGTGACGCAGTTCTGCCGGTCCCAGACGGCAACAAAGGCGGTCATGGAGAGCTCATTGGCCAGCAGGCTGAGCTCGGGCAGCGCCGCCGACTGCAGGTCCCGTGACACGCCCCGGGCCAGCGCTGCGAGGCCGGGTGCGGCCGAGACCCGGCCGGCGTCGTCGCGCATCACCAGGGAGTGGGATTCCAGTGTCCGCAGGATCCGGTAGGCGATGGAGCGGTGTACCCCAAGCCGTTCGGAGAGTTCGGCAATGCTCAGTGCGCCCTCCGCGTCCGCGAGGAGTTCCAGGGCGCGGATGCCGCGGGAGAGGGTCTGGGACTGGGAGCCGGCTCCGGTTGGCTCAGGGGGTGTCATGGGCCAATCCTAAGCGCACGGCCCTGCGTTGCCGTGCCGTGACGGAGGCGCCGGATGCCCGTTACACGCCGCGGCGGCTACACTCCGCGGCGGCGGCTGAGCAGCCCGGACATCAGCAGCAGCAGCCCGCCCGTGAGCGGCCACAGGATGTACATGCTCAACAGCGCGCCGAAGGAAGCGACCACGAGGCTGGTCAGCATGGTGCTGCAGACCAGGATCATTCCCAGGACAATCCGAGCCTGGCCGCGGTGCGGCGAGGGGATCGGCGGAAGCCATGCGGGACGCTCATCTGTCCAGCTCATGCGAGCCATTTTAGGACTGCGGGGCGAGGAAGGAACCGGCCGTGGCCCGATTTTTCCGCCGTGGCCCGAAACGGCCTCTTCCCGGACCTCGGACCGGCGTGAAACGATGGCAAAACCCTGCCGCCAACCCTGAGGGAGCCTGCCGCGATGGACGAAAGCGATCTCCTTATTGATGCCTTCGGACGGCTTCCCGGTGCAGTCCGGCGGGCCGTGAACAACCTCGACGCCGGTGCGCTGAACCACCGCCCCTATCCGGACGGAAACTCCATTGCCTGGCTGATTTGGCACCTGAGCCGGGTGGAGGACCACCAGATTGCCGAGGTGTCGGGGCAGGAGCAGGCCTGGACCGCCGACGGCTGGGCCAAACGGGTGGGGCTCCCGCTGGCGGTGGAAGACACCGGCTACGGGCATACCTCCGAGCAGGTGGCGCTGGTCCAGGTGCACTCCGCGGAGCTGCTGCTGGGCTATTACGACGACGTGCATTCCCGCACCGAGGCCTTTGTCTCGGGACTGTCGGGTGAGGACCTGGGCCAGATTGTCGACCGGGCCTGGGATCCGCCGGTTACGCTGGGCGTCCGGCTGGTGAGCACGTTCGCGGACTGCCTTGAGCACGTGGGACAGGCGGCCTTTGTCCGGGGAATGGTGCTGGCGCACTAACCACGTGAGGTCAGCAGTTTTTCGCACGCGTTGATGCAGCGGCGGCAGGCCTCCGCGCAGATCCGGCAATGCGGGTGCATGGCGGCGTGCTGCTGGCATTCCTCGGCACACGCGGCGCAGGCTGCAATGCAGGCATGCAGCAGGCTGGCGCTCGCCGGCCCCGTGGCACCCGTTCGGGACAGCACTGCGGACGTGGTTGCGCAGATCTCGGCACAGTCCAGGTCGGTGCGGATGCAGCTGACCAGCTCGCCCACCATTTCCTCGCTCAGGCAGGCGTCTGCGCAGGCGTTGCAGACCTGGGCACATTCACCGCAGGCCAGCAGGCACTCGACCAGGAGGCGGGGATCCGAAGTGCGGGGGCCGGCGGCGGGATGGTTTTCGAGCATTTCGGTGATCAGGGCCATGGCATTCTCCTTGGTTCCGGTGTGCTTTGCGCGGGACCGCTCTCCGCGGGCGAACCGTGCCGGTTCCTCGACGGTAGCGAGGGTCCCAAGGCATTCCTAGGGTGCCGGGGGTTTGGTGCGGGCCGGAGCACGTGTTTAGAATCGGTGTAGCCTAGCGGGGTCGGTTGTTCGGCCGTTTCGATCCGCAGTTCGGACCGGGTACGACGCCGCACGGTGCAGTTTGGGGCTTTAGCTCAGTTGGTAGAGCGTTTCGTTCGCAATGAAAAGGTCAGGGGTTCGATTCCCCTAAGCTCCACAGGAAAACCCCCGGGAAACCGGGGGTTTTTGCTTTGTCCGGAGCGGTCCCGCCGTGACGGGGCGTCCCGGAGGGACCGATAGAGTTGGTCCATGAACAACTTCAAGCAGAGTGCAGCGCTCATCTCCTGGGGCGGCGCGATTCTGTTCCTCGGTGCCCTCTTTATCCTCTTTTCGGCCATGGATGTCCTGATGTCATCAGGTGCTTATTCCGATACGCACAACAGCGTGATGTTCCTGTATCTGGGTGTGGTCGTCGCCATCGCAGGTGTTTCGATGCTCCTCGTAGGCATTCACCGCGTAGTTTCCTCCTTGGGCGTGCCAGGAAATCCCGCCGTGCAGGATCAGCCCGTGCCTAACGAGCCGGCAAACCTCGCCTAGCCGCCTTTCCCCCGTGACCGAGCGTTCCGCGGCTGAGGCCTTTGAAACAGGCGTGCGGTTTCAAGGGCCCGCGAAGGCCGGTGCCGGGCCATCAGCGGGCCCAGGGGTGTTAGACACAACACGCTTCATGCGGGCAGGCGACCTGTACTGTGCCTAGGCTGGAAGCATGAAAGTCACTGGCATTATTCGTCCTGTCGAAACCCGGGAATTGGAAGCCGAGGGGGAGGGATTCCTTGAAGCCCGCGAAGCACTCCAGGCCCAGGTCCCGGAGGGTTGGCAATTGATTATGGTGACCACTCATCCGTAAGTGCTGAATTAGCGGTACCGGAAGTCCCTAATATAATTCTTTAGCGATACCGGGAGCCCCTTTTATTCTGAAATACTCCCGAAAATCCGCGGATTACAGGGGATTAGCGACACCTCCACGGTCCGTCAATAGCAGGATGAAAAAACGGTGCCGGAAATGTCTGATTTACCGATGACATAATCCGGAGTGCATGTCATGATTTGCCAATGCCGACCCGTGAAGAAATAGAAGCAGCGCGTACTCCTGCAGGTGGTTTCACCAAACAGCAGCTTGAGTTGTGGGGTGTCTCCTGGCCGCCCCCACGCGGCTGGCGTCTCCGGCTCGAAGAAGAAGCCGAAAAGTCGGCCTTGGCCGGAAGCCAGGACCGGATCGGCGCGCTCTAGAACCCCGCACGTTACACTTCCCGCATGACCATCACCTTCCGCAGGATGACCCCTGACGACGCCAGTGCGGTCACTGCCTTCCTGACCGCCAACCGGTTCCCCTTTCACGTGAATCCGGCGCCATGCGAGTCCTCCGCAAACAAGCGGGTGGCGGAGGGACACTTCTGGAGCAAGGAATCCCAGGGGTACTGGGTGCAGCACGGCGGCAAGGACATCGGGCTGGCAGTCCTGGAGGATCTTGAGGACGACAACCCTGTTTTCGACCTTCGCCTGGCGGAAAGCCATCGCGGCCGCGGACTGGGCGTGGACGTGGTCCGGGCCCTGTGCCGGCTGGCCTTCACCGAATTGCCGCAAATTGTCCGGTTTGAAGGCCAGACACGGGAAGACAACATTGCCATGCGTAAAACGTTCCTGCGCGCCGGTTTCGTCAAGGAAGCCCATTACCGGCAGGCGTGGCCGACGGCGGACGGCACCCGGTTGGCGTCCGTGGCTTATGCGATACTCCGTTCGGACTGGGAAAACAACACGGTGACTCCGCTGGAATTCGACGACCTGCTCCTGGACGCATAGAACCGCAAAAGCTAGGGGAGCCAATTGGGAACTATGAATACCGCAATCTCCGTTCGGGGATTGACCAAACGCTTCGGCCGGGTGGCGGCGGTGGACAACTTGTCCTTTGACGTGGAGCCAGGAAGTGTATTCGCCTTCCTCGGCGCCAACGGTGCGGGGAAGTCCACCACCATTTCCTGCCTGACCACTGTCCTGCCGTTCGATGCCGGCACTGTCGAGGTGGCGGGGCACGACGTCCGCGGCAGCGGTGGCGGCGTCCGCGAAGCCATCGGGGTGGTGTTCCAGGATTCGATGCTGGACCCAATCCTCACCGGCCGGGAAAACCTTCAAACCCGCGCGCGGTTCTATTCACCCGACAAAGCCGCCAATGATGCCCGCATCGGGGAGTTAAGCCGGATGGTCGGCCTGGGCGACTTCCTCGACCGGCGCTATGCCACCTATTCCGGCGGAGAACGACGCCGGGTGGACATCGCCCGGGCGCTGCTGCACTCGCCGTCGATCATCTTCCTGGACGAACCCACTGCCGGCCTGGACCCGGCCAGCCGTGCCCTCGTCTGGTCCACCATCCACGACCTGCGGGAAAACCACGGCCTCACCGTTTTCCTGACCACCCATTACATGGAGGAAACCGAGGAAGCGGACCGGGTCTGCGTGATTGAGAAGGGGCAGATCATTGCCGACGGCACGCCCACCACTCTGCGCGCCGAATACAGCAGCAGCATCCTTTCCATCACGTCTGCCGACCCGCAGGCATTGGCATCCTTGGCCCGCGACGCCGGGGTCGACGTCGCCGGGGTGGACGGCAACGTGCTGCGGCTGCGGGTGGACCGCTCCGATACGGCCCGCCGCCTCCTCGCCGCGCACGGCGACAGTGTCCTGGACTTCGAATTCCGCCACGGGACCATGGACGACGTCTTCCTGGCCTTGACCGGCCGGCAGGGGGAAGCAGCATGAACGTAGTCCTGGACATCACCGGCCGGAACCTACGCCTGTACTTCCGTGACCGGCTCAACCTGTTCTTTTCCCTCCTCGGCGCACTGGTCCTGTTCCTGCTCTACACCTTGTTCCTAGGCAACCAGCAGACCGAAGGCCTGGCGGAAATGTTTCCGCAGGCCGCCGAGGAGGACATCAAGGGCTTTGTGGACGCGTGGATGTTCGCCGGGATCGTGGGAATCACTGCAATCACCACGGGGCTCGCCGCAGTGAACGTGATCGTGGATGACACCGCCACCGGGCGCTTCCGGGACTTCCTGGTGTCCCCGATCAGCCGCGGGCAGTTGGTCCTGGGGTACCTGCTCTCCACCGTCGCGATCGCGCTGATCATGACCACCGTGGTGCTGGCCGTGAGCCTGGGATACCTGGCCGCGGTGGACGGCGTGGTGCTCACGGCGGGCCAGCTGGCCCGCACCTACGGTTACCTGGTGCTCAGCTGTATCGCCTTCGGGTCGCTGAGCGCCTTCATCGTCACCTTCGTCCGTACCCCGGGTTCCTTCGCGGCACTGTCCACACTGGTAGGCACCATCCTCGGATTCGCCGCAGGGTCCTACATTCCGGTGGGGGCTTTTCCCGAGGGAGTAAAGAACTTCGTCAGCGCGCTGCCCTTTATGCAGGCCTCCATGGTGGTGCGCCAGGAGATGACCGCCGGACCCATGGGCGCCGTGACGGACCAGCCCGAAGCCGTGGCAGAAGTGCAGGATGTTTTCGGCATCACTGCCTCGGTGGGGGACTGGTTAGTACCCACCGGCTACGTCGTGTCTGTACTCGTGGCCATGGTGGTGGTCTTCGTCCTGCTGGCGGCGCTGAGGATCCGTTCCCGTATCCGCTGAGCGTCAGGGGCGGGCGTCGCCGGCGAGGACGGCCATCGAGATCGCGTCCACCCATTCCCCGTCCCAGCGCAGGGCTTCTCGGCGCCGGCCCTCCACCACAAACCCGCACTTTTCATACACACGCTGCGCCCGCGGGTTGAACTCGAAGACCTCCAGTTCAATCCGGTGCAGCCCGAGGTCATCGAAGGCATGGCCCAGCACCGCGCGGGTGGCTTCCGTGCCGTAGCCCTGTCCGAAGACCTTCGGGGAGGACAAAGCGATGCGGAACCCCATCGACTCGTTGTCCGGGTCCAGGTCATTCAGCACTACCTCGCCCACATAAACACCGTCCTCGGCCCGGATTATTGCCCAGTCCGCCCGGTCTGCTTCACCGGCGCGGGTCTGCAGCCAGCTCCGGATCTGCTCCGGAGCAAAAACTGCGTGGGTGCCGGTCAGCCTGCGGCCCTCCGGATCCTGCAGTGCCGCCCACGCGCCGTCGAAGTGCTCCGGTCCCAGCGGCTCGAGCCGCAGGCGGTCCGTGGTGAGCGTGGACTGCTGCGCGAAGAGGTTCCCGGCAATCATGCGGCGGTCCCGGCGTCGGCAGCGGCCTTGATGCGGGTGCCCAGATTCTGCAGGCCGGAGCGGATCATGGCGCCGTACCCTTCGCTGCCGAGCTCCTCTGCAAGGGCCAGACCCTGTTCCAGATGGCCGCGCGCCCGCCCGGGCTCGCCGCGGCGCAGGTAGCCGTCCCCGAGGTTCAAATGCAGCGAAGGAGCGAAACCACCCGCCGAGGGGATGCCCAGCGGTGCAAGATCTTCGTCGCTGACCCCGGCATGTTCCGCCAGCGCGGTCTCATCCCACGAAATCTCCGCGTCGAGGTCCGTTTCCGTGTCCGCGAGGTAGTGCGCCAGGACGCATCGATAGGCGTGCTCGTCCGGAACCGTATCCTCCCAGCACACCAGCAGTGCCCGCTGTCCTGCGGCATTGTCTCCGCCCAGGGCCACCGTGACGGCGGCCGTGATCTCTGTCCAGGTTGTCATTCGAGCGATCCTAGCGGACCGGTGTCAGTTACCTCCCGCCGGGAGTTCATAAACGATCTCCAGCCCGTCCTCGTCATCCCATTGCTCACCCGTTGCCACGAACCCGTACTGTTCCACCAGTCGCCGGGAAGGACCGTTGTCCGGGCTGATGGTCGCACGGACGGTGCGGATCGAGGGTTCCTTCGCAGCCGCGGCAAGCAGCGCCTCCAGGGCGGCGCGGGCGTAGCCCTGCCGCCGGTAGGCCGGGTCCACCGAATACCCGACTTCCACCATGCCGTTGCCGTCCGGAGGACCGTGGAACCCGGCCAGGCCCACCGCCCGGCCCAGTCCGGGGTCAAAGATGGCCCGGGTGATCCATGCCGCGTCTCCGGGATTCTCTTCCAGCTGCGCGCTCCGGATACGCCACAGCGGCTGCCGGTCCTGGGAAAAGTGCTCGGTAAGCTCCAGAGGTGCCTGCCGGTTGGCGCCGGGCAGGTCACCG
The DNA here is from genome assembly GCF_020731025.1 of Arthrobacter sp. zg-Y895. Classification (NCBI taxonomy): domain Bacteria; kingdom Bacillati; phylum Actinomycetota; class Actinomycetes; order Micrococcales; family Micrococcaceae; genus Arthrobacter; species Arthrobacter sp. zg-Y895. Next base: position 474,155 of record NZ_JAJFZY010000003.1, on the reverse strand, counting down.
GCGGCAAGCGCATCAATCACGCCGCGGGGAAGCTGGATCAGTTCAATGGGTTTGAGTGCCGCTGCCACTACTGGCTCCTTTGCCGATTCCGGCACCGCTTAATGCGCCCCGGGCTACCGACCCTAGCCTCCTCCCCGACAGACTTGAAGGACCGCTGCAGCGAAGGGAAGAGCCGATGGGTACAGATTCCGTCCTGATCATCGGGTCCGGTCCCGCCGGTTACACCGCAGGGGTCTACGCCGCCCGGGCCGGGTTGAAACCCCGCATCCTCGCGGGCTCCGTCACCGCCGGTGGCGCCCTGATGAACACCACGGAGGTGGAGAACTTTCCGGGTTTCCCCGACGGCATCCTGGGGCCGGACCTGATGGAGAACCTGCGCAGGCAGGCGGAGAAATTCGGCGCCCTGGTGGAGTACGACGACGCCGTGTCGGTGGAGCTGGGTGCCCACACTAAGCGGGTGGCCACAGGCAACGGGAAAACCTACAAGGCCCGCAGCGTCATCCTCGCCACCGGCTCCGTCTACAAGGAGCTGGGGCTGCCGGAGGAAAAACAGCTCAACGGCCGGGGCATTTCCTGGTGCGCCACCTGCGACGGCTTTTTCTTCCGCAACCAGGACATCGTGGTGGTCGGGGGCGGGGATTCAGCCATGGAGGAAGCGCTGTTCCTGACCCGCTTCGCGGCGTCGGTGACCGTCGTCGTACGCCGGGACACGCTGCGTGCCTCCCGCATCATGGCCCAGCGGGCCCGGGACCACGCGAAGATCCACTTTGAGTTCAACAGCGAAGTCACCGCGATCCATGGCACGGACAAGGTGACCGGCATGACCCTTACGGACACCGTCACCGGCGCCACGCGGAATCTGCCGACGCAGGGGGTTTTCGTCGCCATTGGCCATGCCCCGCGTACCGATCTCCTGGCGGGACAGGTGGATCTGGATCCGGAGGGGTACATCAGGGTCGCGGCTCCGAGCACCCAGACCAACCTGGACGGGGTGTTCGCGTGCGGCGACGCCGTGGACCACCGCTACCGGCAAGCGATCACCGCTGCGGGCACCGGCTGCTCCGCCGCGCTGGACGCCGAGCGGTATCTCGCGGCCCAGGCGGATGCCGACAGCATCGCTACCGCACTGGTGGAGGGTTCGCTGAAAGGCTAGCCTCAGGCGCCGGTGAAGGTCAGCACCAGCAGGGTGATGTTCAGCCCGACCAGCAGCACCGAGACCAGTACGCCCAGGCCTGTGGTCCACCACTGGTTGCGGTGGCTCCCCATCAGGTCCCGCTGCGCGGTCAGCCAGACCAGTGGAATCAGGGCGAACGGAATGCCGAAGGAGAGGATGACCTGGCTGAGGATCAGAGCCCAGGTGGGATCGATGCCGACGGCGAGGATCGCCAGCGCGGGGAGCAGGGTAATCAGGCGACGCAGCAGCATGGGGATGCGCACCTTAAGCAGGCCCTGCATGATTTCGGCACCCGCATACGCGCCCACCGACGTCGAGGCAAGGCCGGACGCGAGCAGTCCGACAGCGAACATGGTGGCCACCACCGAGCCCAGTGAGGCGGCAATGGCGGCGTGGGCGCCTTCGAGGGTATCCGTCCCTTCCACACCCTGCAGCGAACCGGCGGCGAGCAGCAGGATGGCCAGGTTCACCGAGCCCGCCACGGCCAGGGCAATGGTTACGTCCCATTTGGTGGCCTTGATCAGCCGGGTGGTGGTGAGGGAAGCGGTGCGTCCGGGGAAGCGGTCCCGGGTCAGGGCGGAGTGCGCATAAATGGCGTGCGGCATCACGGTGGCGCCCAGGATCGATGCTGCGAGGAGCACCGATTCGCTGCCTTCGAAACGAGGCACCAGGCCTTCGACCACGGAGCCGCCGTCGGGCGGGTTGAGGAAGACGCCGGCCGTGAAACCGACGGCGATCACCAGCATCAGCGTGACGATGACGTACTCGAAGCTCCGGTGCCGGCCGCTGTTCTGCAGCTGCAGCACCACCATGGAGATAGCGCCGGTAATGATGCCGCCCAGGAACAGCGGAAGATCAAAGAGCAGCCAGAGTGCGACGGCGCCGCCGATCACCTCTGCGACATCAGTGGCCATCGCCACCAGTTCGGCCTGCAGCCAGTACAGCCGCCGGACAGGTTTCAGTCCGATGCGTTCCCCGAGCAGTTCGGGCAGGCTGCGGCCGGTGACCAGGCCCAGCTTGGCCGACAGGTACTGGATCAGCCACGCCATCACATTGCCCGTCACCACCACCCAGACCAGCAGGTAGCCGAACTTCGCCCCTGCAGTCATGTTGCTGGCAACGTTGCCGGGATCCAGGTAGGCGACGCCGGCCACCAGCGCGGGGCCAAGCAGCCACAGGATGTGGCGGGGACGCGTTGCGGGGCGCGGGGTGTCGGGGAGCTGGACGGTACGGGCCATGACAGCAACCTAACACCTTAAGTTCGGCTTGCCTAACAATTCTTCGGGGGTCGCCTGATTGACCGCGAAATCCCGTGTTCCACCGCCGGCTGCCGGTGGAAGGCACAAAGAAAAGGCGCGCATCCCCAAGGGATGCGCGCCTTGTGCGGGCTGGTTGAGTTACTGGGCGGCCGGCGCGTATGCAGGCTGGTTCGGGTTCTCGGCCAGGCCGAAGGGGCCCTTGCTGGCCTGCGGGCCGAAGTACCGGGCGGAGCTGTAGGAAAGGTAGAAGTACATGATGCCGCCGAAGAGGAATAGCAGTACGGCTATCACGGCGGTCTGGCCGAAGACTTTTGCGAGGTTGATGGCCAGAAGTACAACCGGAACGATGTTCAGGACCGGGACCAGCATGGCCAGGAACCACCAGCCGGACATGCCGCCGATGCGGAAAAGCACCACCTGGGCGTAGACGGGGACAAAAGCCTCCCAGGGCTTGCGGCCGGCCTTCTTGAACATGCCCATCATGGCCAACCCGCCGACAACGATGCCGATGATGCCGAACACGAGCATGGAGCCAACGAGGGCGCCGGCCCCAATGGTTGTTTCCTGCGTAGTTGTGCTGAATTCGGAGGCAGAAAGAACAGACGGAAGAATCGAGACTGGATTGATCATGCCGAGAACGATATTTGGTCGAGTGCTTATGTCAAGGCCCCCAGCCGTGTTTATTGAACCGTTATTCGTTCTTGTTCTTAAGTTCTCCCGCGGGCCGCTTCCATGGCAGGGAGCCGGTGACTTCCAGCTGCAGCGAATAGCTTAAAAACGTGCGGATAAGCACGATTATGGCAAGTATTCCAACCGATTCGAAGGTAGGGGTCACAGCCACCGTGCGGATAATGTCCGCAGCCACCAATAACTCCAGTCCGAGCAGAATACTTCGCCCCAGCCGCTGCCGGTATTCCTCATAGACCGGGCCTCGCCGGCGCATCGCAGCAGCGGCAGCGGCGATGGTCGCGGCCACGGCACCCAGGACGATGGCGGCTACTCCCGCCAGGTCCATCAATTCCCCCACGGATTCGATCAAATGCTGAAAGTCCATGCGTCAACGTCCTGCCACAAACACCGCCGGAACAAAGTTCCGTGTGCCGCGGTTCTGCCGCACCCTTCCATCAGTCCCCTCCGGCTGTGAGGGGTCAAGGGTGCACCGGCAGCGCAGCGCTGCTTCCATGCGAATCCGGGGCCGGGTCAGGCGGCGGCGGGGGATGCCTGGTAGTAGAACCGGAAGTCGTCGTAAGGGTCACGCCAAGCGGAATCGTCCCGGGCAATCCGGTGAACAGTGGAAGCCGGAGTCCACCGGTTATGGGCCTGGCCGTCGTCGTCAATCCAGTGCAGGAGGACCTCCGTGCGCGTCCAGGCCACGGCCTTTCCGTCAACGCTGCTGTTTCCGGTCCGGCAGCGGACGTAGGGTTCCCGGCGGTAGTGGGCGTGGGTGACAGGTCCGGCAGGGGCGGAGGGCATCCGGGTGCCAAGTGAGGAACTCATGACCTCCACAATGGCAACCGCCTCTGACATTCCTGCCGATGGGCCTGCCTCGCCGGTGCAGGCTAGGAAGCGCGGTCCCGCCATTTGGCGGCGGCACGGCTGGTGAGGGCAGCGCCACGTACGGCGGCACGGCTGGTCAGGGCGGCACCGTGGACAGCGGCGCGGCGGGGCATCATCCGGATCACGGGCGCCAGGCCGTTGCCGTGTGCCTCCCCGGTCTGCGGTGCAGCAGAGGGTGCTGCGTGTCCCTTCGGCCGGTTGAGTACGAGGTATGCAATACAGATCGGGAGGAAAAGCAGCGAAATAAGGGTGAGCGCACCGAGGGCAAACACAGCAAGAGCAGCATGGATGGGCGAACCGAAAAGGGCGGCAACAAAGTCCGCGGCACCAAAAAGCATCCATAGCCAGAAAACCGCAATCAGTACGAGCCCGCTGCGGGCGCGGCGGAAAAGCATGGTGGACCGCCTCGGTGCAGAAGGCATGGCCTGAGACTGACTGCCCATTCGGTTATTCTCCCCAACTGAGGGTCCATTTTTACGGAACCCGTAAGGCAGATAATAGCCGCTATTCATTGAATTGGAAGGGAGGATGCTGCGGCTCGTTCTGTGTTGGCGGCTCTAACAGTCAGTTTTCCGGCCGGGGATTCATCCTGAGGCTCCGATGCCGCGGGCTGTTGGGATTCAGCAGGGAATGCCTATACCCGTAGAACGCGTAAACCAGCACCCCGATGGCCAGCCAAATACCGAAACGCAGCCAGGTTTCCCAGTGCAGCTGCAGCATCAGGAACCCTGAGGCGAGGACGCCGAACGCCGGTATCCACGGCATCAGCGGGAGCCGGAATTCCCGCGGGGCATCCGGCTGACGGTAGCGGAGCACAATTACTGCCACGCAAACCACCACGAACGCGGCGAGGATGCCGATGTTTGTCAGATCCGCCACGGCACGAATGGGGAAGAATCCGGCCAGCAAAGCGGAGGCGCCGCCGGCGATCCAGGTCACCCGCTGCGGAGTGCCTCGCTTGTCCGTTCCGGAGAACCATCCCGGCAGCAGACCGTCCCGGCTCATGGCGAACCACACCCGGGTCACGCCGAGCAGGAACGTAAGCATCACGGTAAGGATGGACAGCACAGCGAAAGCTGAAATGACGGTGGCTATGACGGGCAGTCCGACGGATTGGAACGCGGAGGCGAAACCGGCGGTCGGGCTGATGTCCGCATAATTCTGCATTCCGGTCAGTACCAGCGTGGCGAGGATGTACAGGACCATCGCGATGGCCAGGGAGAGAAGGATGGCTTTGGGCATGTGTTTCTTGCCGTCCGTGGCTTCCTCGGCGGCGGTGCTCATGGCGTCGTAGCCGAAGACGGCAAAGAAGACGGTGGCTGCCCCGGTGAACACCGCCCCGAAACCGCTGGGCAGGAACGGGGTGTAGTTGTCTGTGTTGATATAGAAGAACCCCAGTCCCACGATGAACACGATCAGCAGGACTTTCAGGCCCACGGCCACCAGTTCAAAGCGTCCGAAGGTCTTGGTGCCGCGGCTGAGGATCCAGGTAATGAACAGGCAGACGACGGCGGCGGGCAGGTTGATCAGCCCGCCCTCCACCGTGTCCCCGGTTCCCTGCATCCAGATGGGCATCTCGATGCCGAAACCGGCGAGGAACTCGGTGAAGTAACCGGAGATGCCGATGGCCACCACTGCCACGATTGCGGTGTATTCCAGCAGCAGGTCCCAGCCGATGAACCACCCGATCAGTTCGCCCAGCGCCACGTACCCGTAGGTGTAGGCGGAGCCGGCGCGCGGTACCAGTCCGGCGAACTCGGCGTAGGACAGGGCCGCCGCGGCGCTGGCCAGGCCGGCGACCAGGAAGGAGAGCAGGACGGCAGGCCCCACGGGGGCGGCGTCGGGACCGCCGTTGGCCACCAGGCCGGCGAGGGTGAAGATCCCGACGCCGATGATGCCGCCCACGCCGATGGCCGTCAGTTGCCAGAGGCCAAGGCTCTTGAACAGCTTGTTGCCGGTTTTCTCCTCGTCGATTTCCTCAATGGGCTTGCGGCGAAGGACGGAACGGCCGCTGCCGGCGACTGTGGACATGTCTGCTCCCCTCCGTGCCCGGCGGGACCGCCGGAATCAAGGCCTGCGGCTTCAGCTACGGCAGAAGTATGGACCTTCATCCGGCGGCGGGGTACCCCCGCCGCCTTCCAGCGGTACGCCGGACGCCTCAGAGGAGGAACAGGCTCAGGACCCAGACCGCTGCGAAACCTGCAATGCCCTGCACGGCAGTGGCCGGTGTCAGCGTGCGGTACGCGGTGGCAGTCGGGATGCGGCTGAACTGGGAGACCACCCAGAAATACGAGTCGTTGGCGTGTGACACCACCATGGCGCCGGCGCCGATAGCGAGGACCGCGAGGACGGGTCCAGCTCCGCCGGCCAGTCCCAGCGGTTCCAGCAGCGGCAGAAGCATGGCCGACGTCGTCACCATGGCAACGGTGGAGGAACCCTGGGCCGTCTTCAAGGCAGCTGAAATCACGAACGGCACCGCAATGCCCAGACCCAGCGTTGCCAGGTTGTCGGAGAGGAAAGCAGTGATGGAGCTCTTACCCAGCACCCCGCCGAATGCAGCCCCGGCACTGGTGATCAGCAGGATGGGTGCCGCCAGCACAATCGAGTCCGAGATCTGGGTGTTGAAGGTGCTGAGCTTGCCCTTGCCGCGCAGCAGGAACACCGCCGCCATCAGGCCAAGCGCAAGTGCGACCACGGGAGTTCCTACGAAGGAGGCGGTTGCAGCCAGGCCACCCTCGCCCAGCGGGGCGCCGGGCAGCTTGGCTATCGAGGACAGGCAGATCAGCGTAATCGGCAGCAGGATCGGCAGGAAGGCCATAAAGCCGCTCGGCAACGTTCCATACTGCGTCCTCAGGTCCTCGTAGCTGACCTCCACCTCTTCGGCCGGAACGGGCAGCAGCTCAATGTCCTTTTTCAGGAACCGGTTGGCGTAGAGCAGGGCGGCACCCGCCGAAACCGCGGCCACCACCAGGCCTAGGCCGATCAGCAGGCCCAGGCTGTCCACCACATTCAGGTTGGCGGCGGCGGCCAGCGGTCCGGGCGTGGGCGGTACCATCGTGTGCGTGGCATACAGGCCGGTCATCAACGCTATGGACATGGCGACCAGGGATACCTTGGCCCGTTCGGCCATGGCCTTCTTCAGTGAATTGAGGATGATGTAGCCGGAGTCGCAGAAGACGGGAATAGAGACGATGTAGCCAATGATGCTCATGGTCAGGGTCGGAAACCGCGTCCCCAGGACCTTGATCAACACATCAGCCATGGCGATGGCGCCGCCGGACCGCTCCAGGATCACGCCGATCATCGTGCCGAAAAGGATCACCAGGCCGATGTTGCCCATGGTGTTGCCGAACGCCGTCGTAATTGTCGGGATGATTTCATCAACCGGCAGGCGAAACGCAAACGCGCCGATAAAGGCAGCGGCAAGGAGGGCGAGGAAAGGCGAGATTTTGAGCTTTGCAGTGACGGCGACGATGCCGACGACCAGCAGCAGCAATATCAACAGATCAATCATGGTTTCCTAAAAGTGAAAAACTTCGATGTTTATCAACAGGGCAAATCATGGAATCACGGGTTTTCCCAAAGTCCAAAACGCGCTGCAGTCCGCTGCGTAACGCAAAGGCGGCTGGGACGGGGCGGCGCCGACCGTGGTTGTCCTGCACCGCTGCGGACCCTTGCGGGGCTTGGGAGTCCCGCACAGAATTGAGGCAATCGCTCCACGCCGCGCACCCGCGTCGGCGGACCGCCGGGGGAACAGGTTGTCAATGGAACTTCTGCCAACGCACAGCATGCGGATCAATGACTGGTTGGGCGACTATGCAATGAACCTGGGCCGCTACCAGAGTGCGGAGGAGGGCATCCACGGTGCGGTCCTTGCCCGGTTGGCCGACGACGGGTTGAATTACCACCACATCCAGCATCGGGTGAAGGCCATCGAATCGCTGGGGAAGAAGCTTGACCGGCGGACCGAGGACGGAGCACCGCGGTATATTAACGGGCTTTGTGACATTGATGACCTGATTGGCGTGCGGATCATCCTCTTCCTGGAATCGGATATCCCTGCTGCCATGGAGGCGTTGTCCGGCACCTTTGAAGAACTGGACCATGTGGACAAGTCCGCCGAGCAGAAAATACGCGGCGATTTCGGCTACTCCGGGCAGCACCTCATCCTCCGGGTCCCCGCAGGCAATCCGCCGTCGGGCTGTGAATCGTTCGGCGGGCAGCGGTTCGAGGTGCAGTTCCGCACCATCCTCCAGCACGCCTGGGCCGAGTTCGAGCACGAAATCCGCTACAAAGGCAGCGGTCCGGTGCCGCCGGAGGTGAACCGGGCGTTCACCCTCGCGTCCGGACTGATCGAACTGGCGGACCGCGAATTTGATGCCATCAACCACGTGGTTGCCCTGCAGCGGGTGCGCGGGGAAGCCCGCAGCGCCGGAGCTTCGAGCGGGGATGAACTGACCGCTGCCGCGCTGCGCGAGGTGCTCGAGCAGGAACTGCCGGAACATCCGCGCAGCCGTGCCGACCACTATGACTGGCTGGTGCAGGCGCTGGAAGCCAACACTGTCTATTCACTGGCCGAGGCCACCGCACTGCTGCGCTCGGCCGACTGGCCGTCCCTGGCGTCCCGGCTGCGGTACCGGTTTCCGCCGGGCCACGTCCGGGCCGCCGATGACTTCCTGCTGGAGCAGTGGGGCCGGGGGTACATCCAGCGCACGGCGCACCTGAGCGATGACGGCACCCGGCGCGGAAAGCTGGAATACCGGCTGCGGCGGCTGCTGGCCTGAGCCGCCGTCGCCGTCGCCGTTGTCGCCGCCGTCGCCGTCGCCGTTGTCGCCGCCGCCGCCGTTACCGCTTCGTACGCAGGGCTGCCGCGGCGTCGCTGGCCGTAGTGCGGATCCGGTACAGGCTGGTGGTTGCCGTCATATACAGCGTCCGGCCGTCCTGCCCGCCGAAGCAGACGTTGCTGACGGTTTCGGGCACGGGGATGTGTTCGAGCAGCTCGCCGGCCGGTGAAAACACCCGCACGCCGTCGCCGCCGGAGGACCAGATGTTCCCATCCGTATCCACCCGGAACCCGTCCGGAACACCGGGGGCGACGCGCACGAACACCCGGCCGTTCTTCGCCTGCCGGCCCTCGACCACGTCGTAGGCACGGATTGGGTTGCCTTCGGACTGAGCCGGACCGTACGGGGAGACGGCCTCTTCGGCGGTGTCGGAAACGTAGAGGACGGACTCGTCCGGGGAGAACGCCAGCCCGTTGGGGGCCATGATGTCGGTGATCACCGCGGTGAGTTCCCCGCTGGCCGGATCAAAGCGGAACACGTACCGGTCCCCGTACTCCAGGTCGCCGGGGTGGCCTTCGGCCGGGTTGTCGATCCCGTATGAGGGATCCGAAAACCAGATGGTGCCGTCGGACTTCACGACGACGTCGTTGGGTGAGTTGAACCGGACGTCGCCGAAGCGGTCAACCAGGGTTTCCACGGTGCCGTTGCGGTCCCGTTCCACGGCCCTACGCCCGTGCGAGCACTGCACCACGGAGCCGTCCGCGTCCAGCGCCCGGCCGTTGGTGAACTCGATGTCGGAGCCGTAGACGCTGAGCTCGCCGGTGGTTTCGCTGTACTCCAGGATCCGGTTGGACCGCACGTCGCTGTAGCGCACCGCGTTGCGCTCCGGGACCCACGTGGGCCCCTCCGCCCAGACCGCGCCCGTACCCACCTGCTCCAGCGAGGCTCCGTCTTCCAGCAGTGTCGAGGGGCGTGCGTCCATTGCGTTGTCTCCTTCTGAAGGTCCGGCCGGGCCTGCTTTTCGTGCGGGTGGTCTGCGTCCTTTTATACGCGAGGCTGCGGCGCCCGCCCAAAGGCGCCCGCTCGTCACGTCCAGGCCGGGCGGATGACGACGTCGGCCCGGCGTTTGGACTCCTGGACCAGGCGCGTATTGGGGCCGTCGACGTCCCGGACCCAGGCGGCGGCTGCTTCCGGTGACTTCCCGAACCGGATATGCCGCTCCACCAGGCGCTGCACGCGTTGCTCGTCGTCGGGCTGGCAGTACCAGACCTCGGTGCACCGGGAGCGGACTTCCCGCCATTCCGGCCGGTCCAGCAGCAGATAGTTTCCCTCCGTCAGGATCACCGTCGCCGCCGGAAACACCGGAATGTCACCGGCCAGCGGCTGTTCCAGCGTCCGCTCGAAGCCGGGCGCGTAGACCACGGCGGTCCGCGGTGACCGGAGGCGTTCCAGAAGTGCCGCATAGCCGTAGGCGTCGAAGGTTTCCGGGGCGCCCTTGCACGCCAGCAGCCCGAGACGCGTCAATTCCCGGTCCGAGAGGTGGAAGCCGTCCATGGGAACGTGGGCAAAGAGCTGCGCTTCGACGTCGGCGACGGCGCCGTTCAGCTCGCGGACCAGGGACTCCACCAGGGTGGTCTTTCCGGCTCCGGGGGGACCGGTGACCCCGATGACCACGGTTCCAGCGGAAGCCGAGGCCAGCGCCGTGATCCGGTTTTCCAGCTCTGTACGTAGGGTTCGGGAATCTGCCACGGTCCTCCGCTCGTGCCGCCGCTGTTGGCGGGCACCAGTCTACGACGGCGGCTGCGCAGCTGGGCGGGTGTCGTCCCCGCACAGGGTCCCACGGTGTGGTGCTGGTGTTGCGGGAGTGGTCACACCAGTTGACAGGGGCACCACGGGCGGGGATCCCGTGCCGTTAGAAGCCGCCCGGATAGTCCAACGCAGGAGGCGGGCGGCGCGGACCCCGGCATAAGCTGGGGGTGTTGCCTATTTCGAGGAGAAAACCTTGTCCCTGCTGACCCCTTTGATCACCTCCGCCGGCCTGATCGGCGGCTACCAGACCGCCCGCTCCACCGGTAACCGCCAGCTGGGCGGAGCCGTGCTCGCCGCCGCCGGAGCCGGTGCGTTTGCCCTCTGGAAGCGCGACGCCGGCACGGGCACCGCCGCGGCACTGACCGCAGGCTATGTAGCCGCCTTCGGTCTCTCCCATCCGCTCGCGAAGAAGATGGGCGCCTGGCCTGCCGTCTACACCGTCACGGGTGCCGTGGCCGCGGCGTCGCTGGTTTTCGGTCGACGCCGCTAGCCGCCTGGCCGGTCCGCGCCTCCTTTTCCTGCACCTCCCGGACCGCATCAAAAGGTGCGGCCGAGCGGGAATGATCCGCGGGCCGGCGTCGTTAAAACTCTTGGACGGCCCGGGAGGGTCGGCCGCCACCGGAAACGGTGCTTGATAACTCAATACGGGGATGATCGGTTTCGACGATGTTTGTTGAGCCAGGGGAAGCGGGCCGAGAACGCAGAGTTATCTCGTTAACGCTCTCTGCAAAACAATAAGTGCCAAACCTATGCGCACTGACTTCGCTCTCGCTGCGTAAGCAGCCGGAGTAGTCCGTCAGCCCGGAGTCGCTCTCGCTCCGGATCCTGGCGTCGTTTAGAGGGCCACTGCCGAACACTCCCGCCGTCGGGGTGTTCGGGACATTTTGACGGCTGGGCCCGGATCAGCCACCTGTATGCAGGATGGCTGGGGCCGAGAAAATCCGACGCATACTGCGCCCGGAGAAGCCCTGACAAAACAACACCGGACGGGGGTTCGATTCCCCCCATCTCCACCACCTTTTGAAGGCCTGCCCCCCCCCCCGGGGCGGGCCTTCAGTGTTTCCGCGGCCGTTCCGCCTCTGCGTGCGCCGGGTCTCAACCGCCGTGGCCGCGGCGCTAATCTGGGATACAGACAGCAAGCAGCCGCGGGAAGGAAACCACATGCAGGCATTGATCATCACCCCCGGGCAGAAGGACTCGCTGGAGCTGCGGGACCTTCCCGAACCGGAAGCCGGTGAAGGAAGCGTGCTGGTGGAGACGCTCGCGGTGGGCCTGTGCGCCACCGACCGCGAAGTCATTGCCGCCGAATTCGGCACCGCACCCGAGGACCGGGACTACCTGGTGATGGGACACGAGAACCTGGGCCGCGTCGTCGAGGCCCCCGAAGGCTCGGACCTTGCCGCAGGGGACCTGGTGGTCGGGATTGTCCGCCGCCCCTGCGCGGAAAACTGCCGTGCCTGCGCCGCCGGCGAGTGGGACATGTGCCTGACCGGGACCTACACCGAACACGGTATCGAGGGGCTGGACGGTTTCGCGCGCGAATACTGGCGCGGGGACCCCGATGACATGGTGAAGCTCGAACCCTCCCTGGAACGCGTTGGGGTATTGCTGGAACCCGCGACCATTCTGGCCAAGGCCTGGGAACAAATCGACCGGATCGGCGGCCGCGCGTACTTCCGGCCGCAGGTTGTGGCCGTGACCGGCGCCGGGCCCGTGGGGTTGCTCGGTGCCTTGTTCGGGGTGCAGCGCGGACTCGAAGTGCACGTCTTCGACTTGGAAGAGGACGGGCCGAAGGAGAAGCTGACCAAGGAACTTGGCGCCGTCTTCCACACCGACACCCTCCCCGAATCCGGCATCAACCCGGACATCATCATCGAATGCACCGGCGTGCCCACGGTGATCAAAGACGTGCTGGAGCACGGCGCCAAAAACTCGGTCACCTGTCTCACCGGTGTCTCCGAGCCCGACGGCGAGCAGCCCGTGGACCTGGGTGCCCTGAACCTGAGCCTGGTGATGGACAACCGCGTGGTTTTCGGCACCGTCAACGCCAACCGCCGCCACTACCTCAAGGCGGCCGCGGCCCTGGCCAAGAGCGATGCACGGTGGCTTGAGCAGCTGATTTCCCGCCGGGTTCCGCTGGCGGACTATGCACAGGCCTTCGAGGACCGCGACGGGGACATCAAGGTGGTGCTGGACCTGCGGGACGACGCCTAACCCGTTCCGCAGGCTATTTCTACTGGGCGGCTTCGGTGATAGACAGAAGAGACGGAAGCCGCCCCGGCGGCCACGGCAACCTGCATTGGAGGCACGCATATGCGTAAGGACGCTGACCAACCGGTAATCCCCGACGGTTCGGAGGCTGACCGGGCCGAGCAGTCGCTGCCCGCGGTTCCCGGTGCAGGCGACGCCGGGCCGGCCGGGGAAATCCATCGGGACGGCTCCGAGGCGGACGGCATTGAGCAGGACATTCCCGTAATTCCGGGCGCCGGTGACGCCGGGCCGGCCGGGGAAATCCACCCGGACGGTTCCGAGGCCGACATCCTGGAACAGAAAACGGACGTCCCGGGGAACGACGATGACTATCCGCCGGGCTCGGAGGACGGCTGATTCCGTTCAGCCTCGTTGGTATTTGCCACGGTGGCCCCGGGCTCATTCCGCCGCCAGCTGTAAATTCCCCCGGTTTGTCTGAATCCCTGCGGTTTGGGTGAATTCCTCCGCTGCGCAGCGTAGGGATTTGCACAAACCGCAGGATTTTCCGGGTCCGCAGCCACGTAGAATGGACGGCGGCAGAGCGGGCAACGGAAACAGCAGGTGCGGCGTGGATCTTTTCGACCCGAGGGCGGTGTTCGACGCCGTCGACCTCGCAGGTGTGCTCGCGAACGGAGTCCTCGGCGGCGCCGTGGCGCGGCAGCTGCGGATGGACCCGGTGGGTTTCCTGGTCCTGGCGCTCACCTCGGCGCTGGGCGGCGGCGTGCTGCGTGACACCCTCCTGCAGGCCGGACCGCCCGTGGCGCTGACCAACCCTGCCTACCTCTTCACGGCCATCGCCGGGGCCGTCATTGCCTATGCCATTGAACTCAAGGGCAAATGGGCCAACCGGTTCCTGATTGTGATCGATGCGTTCGCGCTGGGCTGCTGGGCCGCCACCGGCACGGCCAAGGCGCTGGGCCTGGGGCTGGAATGGCTCCCGGCCATCCTGATCGGCGTCGTCACCGCCGTGGGCGGCGGCATGATCCGCGACATTGTGGTGGGCCGGGTGCCGGCCATCTTCGGCGGCAACACCCTGTACGCCACCGGTGCCCTCGTAGCCGCCGTCGAAATGGCGATCCTCTACGATCTGGGCCTGCAGAACGTGGGAATGGGAGTGGCCATCGGCACCTGCGCCGTGCTGTGCACGGTGGCCCGCCGCCGCGGGTGGCGGCTGCCCGGGCCGGGGGAGTTCAGCGTGCGGCTGAGCCGGCGCCCGCGCACGGAGGACCGGAAAAGCTCGGGCCAGGGCTGGCCGCGGCCGAAGTTCTGGAAACCGCGCCTGCGCCGCTGACCCGCCGCGGATCAGCTTTGCGGTAATTCGTCCCGCAAACCCCCTGAAACAAGAACCGACGCGGATTTAGTCCCGAAAATTCAGGCTTTCGCAGACTGGATTTGCAGGGAGTAGCGTGGCCAATATGAGTGCTTACAAGAGCGTAAATCCAGCCACCGGAGAAACCCTTCAGGAATTCGCTGAAGCCACCGACGCCGAAATCAACCAGGCCGTCACAGCAGCCCACGAGGCCTTCGCCAGCTGGCGGAACGAGCCCGTGGAAAACCGTACCAAGGTCATCACCCGCGTTGCGGAACTGTACCGGGAGCGCGCCGACGAGCTCGCCAAGCTGATTGCCCTGGAAATGGGCAAGCCGCTGCGAGAGGCGCAGAGCGAGGTTGCCCTCTCCGCCAACATCTACGAGTACTACGCCACCCAGGGCCCCGGCTTCATGGCGGACGAGCAGCTCGACGTCAAGGGCGGCGGCAATGCCGTGGTCCGCACCGTACCGGTGGGCGCCCTGCTGGGGATCATGCCGTGGAACTACCCGTACTACCAGGTGGCCCGCTTCGCCGGCCCGAACCTGATGCTGGGCAACACCGTGCTGCTCAAGCACGCGAACAACTGCCCGCAGTCCGCCCTGGCGATGGCACAGATCTTCGCCGACGCCGGCGTGCCCGAGGGTGCCTACATCAACCTGTTTGCCACCAACGAGCAGGCTGCGGACATCATCGCGGACGCCCGGATCCAGGGCGTTTCCCTGACCGGTTCCGAGCGGGCAGGCTCCGCCGTCGCCGAGGTTGCCGGCCGGAACCTGAAGAAGTACGTCCTCGAACTCGGCGGCAGCGATCCGTTCATCGTCCTGGACACCGAGGACCTCGATGCCACGGTCAAGGCCGGAGTCCTCGGCCGGATGGGCAACGGCGGGCAGGCCTGCAACGCCGCCAAGCGCTTCATCGTGATGGAAGACCTCTACGACGACTTCGTGGAGAAGTTCACCGCCCGGATGTCCGCCATTGAACCCGGCGATCCGCTGCAGCCGGAAACCCGTTTCGGCCCGCTCTCCACGCAGGCTGCCGCAGACGGCCTGGTGGAGCAGATCCGCGACGCCGTGGACAAGGGTGCAACCCTGCACACCGGCGGCAGCCTGATCGACGGACCGGGTGCCTTTGTGCAGCCGACCGTGCTGACCGGTGTCACGCCGGAAATGCGGGCGTTCTCCGAGGAGCTGTTCGGCCCCGCAGCCGTTATTTACAAGGTGTCCAGCGAGGAAGAAGCCATTGAACTGGCCAACAACTCCCCGTTCGGCCTGGGCGGAGCGGTGTTCAGCACCGACGAAAACCGCGCGCTGAACGTCGCCGACCAGCTGGAAAGCGGCATGGTCTGGATCAACGGCACCTCCGGCACGCAGGAAGACCTGCCCTTCGGCGGCGTCAAGCGCTCCGGTGTGGGGCGCGAGCTGGGACGTTTCGGCATGGCCGAGTTCGTCAACAAGAAGCTGATCCGCACCCCGCAGAAGAAGTAGGTCCGGCAAAAAACCCGGGGCGGCCTACCGCCCCGGGTTTTTTATGCCTGAGAGGTTTCGAGGACGAAACCGGCGTAGTCCGGCGCCTCGTCCACCAACCCGGATTCGGTGTGGAAGGCCGATGCCACTTTGTAGGACTCCTCGGTGATCTTCGTGGAGGTGGCGATTTCCTTGGGCAGCAGGGCCACCAGCGCATCGACGGTCTGCGGTTGGGTGTCCTTCAGGTACTCGCCCAAGAGGGTCCGGGCCTTTTCCGGGTCTTCCTGGATCAGTGCCAGCGACTTATCCAGTGCCCGGTTGAATCCGTCCACCAGATCCTGTTTGGCCTCGATCTGGGCGCCCGTGCTGAACACTGCGCCGTGGATAGGCGACCGCAGCGTTTCGATATCGCCGCGGGTCGGTGAGATGTAGATGCTGCCCTCGCCCGCGGTTTCGACCTGTTGTCCGATCGGCTGGAAGAAACACAGTGCGTCCACCCTGCCGGCGGTCAGCGCGCCGATGGCGGCGGTGGCGGCACTGCCGATGTTGACCATCGTGGAATCGGTCTGGGCGTTCTTGCCGATCTTTTTGAACAGGTACGTCATGAGCGCTTCGGTGCCGCTGCCCGGTCCGGTGATGCCGATCTGCTTACCCACCAGGGCCTGGATCCGTTCCTCGAGCGGTGCGTCAGCGGAGGGTCCGTCGAAGTTGTTCCCCACCACCACGTCCACGTAGTACTCGGTGACCAGGCCGCTGACCAGTTTCGCGTCGTCGTCGATCTTGTACAGGTTGAACGCGTCGGTGATGACGCCGGCGCCGAGATCGATGCTGCCCGATTTCAGGGCGGCGGCCACCTTGGCACCCGTTCCGAGCCGGGGGCGTTCTCCCATGGTGACTCCTTCAGCGGTGAAGAAGCCTTCCTGCTCGGCTACGAACAGGGGGAAAAACGCGATCGAGTCGCTGATCTGGCCCACATTCAGCACTCCCGGATCGGAGCTGCCGGCGTTGTTGGCGCAGGAGGCGAGTGCGGGGACGGCGGCGATGGCGGGAAGGATGAGCATCGACTTGAGCATGCTGCGTCTGGAGGGGGTAACCGTTTCAAGCATTGGAGTTCCAATCTGTGGAGGAAGAGTTAGTGCTCGTCCAGGGGCTTCCAGCGGTTGATCCGCTTGCTGAGGACGGCGACGCCGGAGTTCAGGATGGTGGCAACGATGGTGAGCACCACCAGGGTGGCGAAGACGCCGGCAGTGTCGAACTGGGCGGCGGAGGCGTTGATCAGGTAGCCGAGTCCCTGGTTGGACGCGACCAGCTCGCCGATGACCGCACCGATCAGTGCGTACGGGATGGCTACCTTCAAGCCGGTAAGGAAACCGGTCATGGAGGAGGGGAGCACGACCTTGAAGGCGACATGGCGGCGGTTGCCGCCCATCAGCCGGACTGCGTCGATCAGGCCGCGGTCCACTTCGCGGACCCCGGCGGCGGTGTTGAGGAAGACGAGGAAGAAAACCGTGGCGGCTGCCAGCAGCACTTTCATGTCCATGCCGATGCCGAACCACACAATGAACAGCGGTGCCAGGGCAACCTTGGGGATGGAATACAGGGCGAGCATAAACGGATCCAGCACCTGGTAGAGCAGGTTGAACGAGGCCAGCAGGTATCCCACCAGGGCGCCGGCAAGGGCTCCGAAGAAGAACCCGAGAAGGATCTCCTGCAGGGTGATCCAGGTGTGTGTCCAGAGTGTGCCGTCAGCGATCCAGTCCACCAGCCGTTCCAGGATCAGGCTGGGCTTGCTGACGAAGGTGATATCGATGACCGGTCCTGCGGTGATCTGCCACAGGGTCAGGAAGGCCACCAGTACCGCCGCGCGCAGGCCCCAGACGATGGTTGAGTGGCCAAACTTGTCCCACCAGGTGCGGTTCAGGTCTTCCTTGACCGGACCGGACCCGGCCGCCAGCGGCGGTACCCGGCCCGTTCCCGGTGCGGTTGCCGCCGGCAGCGCCGGCTCGGCCGCGGATGCAGCGCTCATGCCGTGGATCCTTCCTTGAGGGCGGCGGCAAGCTTCTTATGCAGCGCCACGAATGTGGGGTCGATCCGGGTTTCATCCACCGAGCGGGGACGCGGGATATTGATCGGCTCATCCAGCAGGATCCGGCCGAGCTGGCCCAGGACCACCACGCGGTCGCCGAGGAGGAGGGCCTCCTCGATGTCATGGGTGACAAAAACCACCGTCTGCCCGGAGCCCTGCCACAACCGCAGCAGTTCCTCCTGGAGTTCGTTGCGCAGCTGTGCATCCAGCGCTCCGAAAGGCTCGTCCATCAGGAGGGTCTTCGGCGCCCCTGCCAGCATCCGGGCCAGGCTGGCCCGGCGCCGCATTCCCCCGGAGAGCTCCCGGGGATAGTGGTTCTCGAATCCGGTCAATCCGACCTTGGCTATAAGTGACTGCGCCACCTCCCGGCGCTTCTCCTTGGATTCGCCGCGGATTTCCAGCGGCATTTCGACATTGCGGACGACGTCGCGCCACGGCATAAGCGTGTCCGACTGGGTCAGGTAGCCGATGTCCACGTTGGGGCCGTTCAGCACCGAGCCCTGGTAGTGGACGGTTCCCGAACTGGGCCGGGTAAGCCCGGAGAGCAGGTTCAGCATGGTGGATTTCCCGCAGCCGCTGCGGCCGAGGATGCTGACGAATGTGCCTTCCTCGATGGAGAGGTCAAAGTCCCGCAGGGCAACGGTGGCGGTGTCATCGCGCTCAAACTGCTTGCTGAGCCCGGAAATTTCCAGCAGGGAGCTCATGCGGCCTGCACCTTGCCCCGGTGGTGGGACGGGGCATCCGGCAGCGGGTCCGCGCCGGCCAGCCAGCGGCTGTTATGCACCGTCATCAGCCGGACCTCTTCCTCCGTGAAATCCTGCGCCAGCAGCAGGTCCGCGGCGATGGCCAGCCCGTCCTCCACAGGAGGGTTGAAGGGCTGGCCGAGGTCGCTGCTGATGACCGAGTTTTCCGGGCCGGCATGGCGGATGTTGGAGAACCAGAGGTCCCAGGACACCTTGCCGGTGAGGGGAGTGGTGAGGCACCGCTCCAGCAGCGCACCCTGCTCGGCCAGCTCCCGCTGCTGATCCAGCAACATGCGCTGGGAGGTGAACTCCGGGTGCGTGATCACCATCCGGCGCACGCCCAACTCCACGGCCGCCGGAATCAGGCTGCCGGATTCGTCGGCGTGCAGGTGGCCGGTGGCAAGCGTCATGTCATGTTTTGCGATCAGCTCCAGGACCTGGCGGGCCTCCGGGACCAGCCCGCCGCCGGATTCCACCTCCACGGCGGGTGCAGCCATTCCGGCGGCGCGCAGGTCCTCCTGCAGCTGGGCCCACATGGGCGGGGTGGCGCCTTCGGGCTCTTCGGAGAGGCAGGACCGCTGGTTTGAGCTGTCCACGGTGGGCAGCCAGACAAACTGGGCTCCGCCGCGGGCGGCAATCTCCACGGCGATAGGGTTCAGACCCCCCACCGAGGCATTGAGGGTGATGGCTCCGAGGACATCCACGCCCGGGTGGACCTTGCGGACGACGGCGGCGCGCTCTGCGGTGGGCGTGTAGTGGGACTTCAGCACAAATCCGGCCATGCCGAGCTCCGCGAAACGGGCGGTTAGATCAATGTCGTCAATTCGGCGGCGCATAACGTCCGGCGCAATGTGCACGTGGACGTCATATGCGTCCCGGACTAGGTCCCGTGCGCGGGCTGAGGGCTGGTGATGGTCGGACATAAGGCTCCCTTGCCTGATGAGCGGTTGGTGCCCAAATTGTCGCCAATAATGTCAACGGTTGTCAATCCGAAAAAGTGAGCTGCTTCACATCACTGCACAATCCGGGCAGGACAACGAATAACGCCGACGCGAAATGCGCCGGCGTAGAAACTTTGGTGGGGTGGCAGGGAGCAGCTAGGCCGAGCGGGTGTTTTCCGGTTCCGTTTGCCCCGCGCGGTCGCTGGGACCGTTGAACACCACATACCGGTACGCGAAGTAGCGGAAGATATTGCCCAGGGCGATGCCCACCACGTTGCCGGAAATGTTGTCAGCAAAGGTGCTGCGGAAATCCAGCACGTAGTGGGAGATGAACAGGCAGCCGGTGGAAATAAGCAGCCCCACCAGATTGGTCAGGGCAAAAAGCAGCGTTTCACTGCGGATGCTCCGGGTGCGCAGCTTCCGGAAGGTCACGTAGCGGCTGCCCAGCCATGAAACGGTGGTGGCCGCCAATACTGAAATGGTCTTGGCCGCGATGGGGCTGTCCGGCACGAGGGTGGCAGAGAGAATATTGAACAGGCCTACGTCAACCACGAAGGCGACGGCGCCCACTGCTGAAAACGAGCCCAGACGGCGAACGATTGCGCGCACCTTGCTGGTTTCTGCCATTACCGAAAAATCCATTCACCGCATTGCTGCGGGACGCAGCTTCCTGCCCTTGCCGGTGCGCACACGCGGGGAGGGACTTTTACCTTTCGGATGATGGCACAAAGTGCATTTGGCCTCAAAATCCGTGCCGATGCAAGCCGGATCAGGGCAGTGTGACTGTAAAGACAGTGCCCTTGCCGGCCTCGCTTTCCATCGCGATGGTGCCCCCGTGCTCTTCCACAATGCGCTTGGTGATCACCAGCCCCAGCCCGACCCCGGGGATCTGCGCCCGGCGTGCGGTGCCGGAGCGGAAGAACTTGGTAAAGACCTCTGCCTGCTCGGCCTCGGTCATGCCGATGCCGGAGTCCGCTACCCGAAGGACGGTGGCGCCGGTTTCGGTGCGCCAGGCGCTGACCGTCACCCGGCCGCCGTCGGGCGAGTATTTCACCGCGTTGGAGAGCAGGTTGTCCAGCACCTGGGAAATGCGCTTGGGGTCGACCATGGCCGGCAGCGTCTCGGGAACCTCGGCAACGATGGTCACCGCGTTGATTTCGGCACGCGGAGCGGCGGAGGTGATGCCGGAGCGGACCAGTTCGCTGAGGTCCGTGACTTCCTGCTGGACATTGGCGGAGCCGGCCGCGGCGGTCAGCAGGTCCGAGACCAGGTGCAGGAGCTTCTCGGAATTCCGCTGCGCCACCTTCAGCGAGGAGGCCACATACGCCGGGATGGCATCTTCTTCGTCGAGCGCCAGTTCCAGGTAGCCCATGATCGAGGTCAGCGGGGTGCGCAGCTCATGGGACACATTCGCCACGAAGTCGTCCTTCGCCGCCACGGCATTCACCAGGCCGGTGACGTCGCTGTAGGCGATCACGGAACCGCGGAAGGCGTCGTCGTCGCCCTTGACGGA
Organism: Arthrobacter sp. zg-Y895; assembly: GCF_020731025.1. Classification (NCBI taxonomy): domain Bacteria; kingdom Bacillati; phylum Actinomycetota; class Actinomycetes; order Micrococcales; family Micrococcaceae; genus Arthrobacter; species Arthrobacter sp. zg-Y895. The sequence continues at coordinate 453,265 of NZ_JAJFZY010000003.1, read as the reverse complement.
GCGGGCCGAGACGCTCAGCGCCTTCTGCTCCTCGCCGTTCCCGTACCAAACGAGTTGGTCCGAGAAGGACTGGCCGAGGGCTGCCCGCTTCACCGGACGCTGGTCCACGGGGACCGGTGTGGTGCGGTCCGGCCCGAAAATGTACATTTCCGCTTCGGTGGGGCGGGTGGTGAACGAAGGGGCCGCGAGGCGCTCGTGGAGCTGCTGGCGGGAATTGGTAAGGATGCGGCGGCCGTCCTCGTCAATGACCGCCACACCAACCCGGATGGTGTTCAGGATGGTTTCCAGCATCGATTCCTTGCGCAGGCTCTCCATCAGCGAGGCCTGCAGCACCACATCCTTTTCCTGCAGCACCACTGCCTGGGCGGTGAGGCTGGCCTCAGCCTCGGCGCGGGCGGCCTCGGCGTCCTCGGCGGTGCGCAGGGCCGAAATGAGGTCACGCTCGTACAGCCGGCGCTCGTGCGCATAGAAGGCAACCACCTGGTCAAGGGCCGGCCTCCCGTCGGCCGCGGGGGAGCGGGTGGCGGAGAGCAGGACCGGGATGCGCCGGCCGTCGGGTCCCAGGAGGTCGACGGCGAGTTCGGCAAACGCCGCGTTCAACGCCAGCTGCGGCATGGCGTGGGTGGTGTAGACAATCCGGTCACCCACGGGCAGCAGCTTCAGGAAGCTGGTGCCGCGGACGTCCTCCAACGCCTTGCCAATCCATTTCTGCGCCGTGCCGTTGGCGTCCACCACGGTACCGTCCGTCAGGGTGATGAAATAGCCCGCCGGAGCGGTTTGGGACAGGGCGCGGTAGTCGAGCCGGAAATCCAGGTCCACGATGTGCCTACTCCGACTGCTGCAGGTAGCCGAGGATGATGTCCGCGGTCTCCTCCGGTGCGCTGACATGGGGGAGGTGGCCGGTGGCTTCCATCTGCACCAGCGTGCTGTGCGGGATGTGTTCCTGCAGGTAGCGGCCCACGTGGTCGGGGGCCAGGAGATCCGCGGAGGCCTGCATGATGAGGGTGGGGACTGACACCTTATGCAGCAGGCTCCGGACATCGCTCAGGAAAGCCACGCGGGCAAACTGTCGGGCGATGGTCGGGTTGACCCGGCAGAAACTGCCCTCGAGTTCGGTGCCCAGGGCGGGAACGGCCGGGTTGCCCATGATCACCGGTGCCATGGTGGCGGCCCAGACCAGGTAATTGGTATCCAGGGATTCGAGGAGTTCGTCGAGGTCGGCGCGGCTGAAGCCGCCTTCGTAGCCGTCCTCGGGATAGTCCATGTAGCTGGGCGACGGCGCTACCAGGATGATCCGGGCAAGGCGTTCGGCGGCGGTGGCGCCGGCGGCAATGGCCATCATGGCGCTCACGCTGTGGCCGATGAAGGTGACATCCTGCAGGTCCAGCTCTTCGCACAGTTCCAGGACATCGGCGACGTAGCCGTCCAAGGTGGCGTATTTGGCCGGTGTGTAGGCGGCGAGGTCGGAACCACCGGCACCGACGTGGTCGAAGAGAACCACTTTGTACTCATCGGTGAAACGCGGCAGTACCCGGGACCACATGCCCTGGTCGCAGCCGAAACCGTGGGCGAAAAGCAGTACCGGCCCGTCCGCTCGTCCTAGGACGCGAACATTGTTCCGGGTGCGGATATCAGTCTTCATTTACCTGTACGCCTGCTTTTCTTTCATATTCCGTGCCCGCATTGCCGTGAGCGGAGTCTCAGCAAACATTACAGGTCTAATACCGCTTAAACGGCCAGCCGGGCCGCGGACGGAAATGCTGTTCGGCGGGGCCGTCGGTAATGCCGGGAAAACGGGTCGGCCCGCCCCGCATTCACCAACCGAAAGTGTTGTAGGTACCGTTTGTTCCCCGGCAAACGGTCTCTACTGCACTTTCCCCACGGCGTAGCGGAGCTCGGCGGCGCCGCCGTTGAACTGCGTGCTGGCGATCAGGCGCATGGGTGCGGTGGGGCCGGACACCGGCAGCAGGCGCCGCCCGGTGCCCAGCGCCACCGGCATGTAAGTGATCCACAGTTCGTCCAGCAGCCCGGCCTCGGCGAACTGTGCCGCCACATTGCCGCCGCCCACTACCCAGATGTTCCCTTCTCCTGCCGCGTCCCGAGCAGCCCGGAGCACCTCGCGTACGTCACCGGAGGCAAACCGGACGTCCCCCTCCGCCGGGCCGGACTCTTCCCCGTGCGTGAGTACCCAGCACGGCTGGGTGTACTCCCAGCTGTCCGGTTGCTCCGCCCGGACCCAGCGGTAGGTGTCCGCCCCCATAACCACCGCGCCGACGTCGGCCATAAACCGGTTGTAGTGGTCCTGGAACGCTTCGAAACCGAACTGGAGCAGCCAGTCCAGCCGGTTGTCATCGGTGGCAATAAAACCGTCCAGGGAGGATGCGACGTAATAGATGACCTTGGGCATGGGATGAGGATAGCCCGTGGCCTCGGGAGGGATGTAGTGCCAGGCGGGCTTAGCCGGCCCGAATAAACGGATTCTGCCTAGAAGGGATATCCGGCAATTCCGGGCCGCATGGTCAGCCACTGCGTTTCGGTAAACGCTTCGATGTTGGCGCCCGCCCCGCCGAAACGGGAACCCGTGCCGGAAGCGCCCATCCCGCCGAACGGTGAATTGGCTTCATCGGAGACGGTTTGTTCGTTGATGTGCACTTTCCCCGAGATCATGCGGTCTGCCACCTCCATCGCCATTCCCACCTCACCCAGCACGCCCACGGAGAGGCCGTATTCGGAGGCATTGGCCAGCTCGACCGCCTCATCGACGGTCGAGAACCCCAGCACGGGGGCCACCGGCCCGAAGATCTCCTCCGTCCACGCGGGGTTGTCCGGGGTCAGCTCGGTCAAGACAGTGGGCTGGTAGAAGAGGCCCTCATAGTTTCCACCCGCCGCAATCCGGGCACCGGCGTCCTTGGCCGCCCGTACCAGGCGGTCAATGTTGTCGCGCTGGCGCTCGTCGATGATCGGGCCCAACGCTACGCTGCCGGTGTGCGGATCCCCGACCGGCAGCGCCCGGGCTTTGGCCGAGAGCCTGTCGATGTACTCCTCCAGCAGGGATTCGTGGACCAGGTGGCGTCCGGTGGTCATGCAGATCTGTCCTTGGTGCATAAAGGAACCGAAGGCTCCGGCAGACGCAGCCAGCTCAACGTCGGCGCCGGGCAGCACGATCAGGGCGTTGTTGCCGCCCAGCTCCAGGTGGGCGCGCTTGAGCAGGCGGCCCGCAGTCTCGCCGACCTTGCGCCCGGCCGCCGTGGAACCCGTGAAGGAGATGATGCGTACCTCCGGGGCTTCCACCAGGGCCTGCCCGACGTCGGCACCCCCGGGGAGCAGCTGCAGGACTCCGGCAGGAAGGCCGGCCAGTTCGAAGATGCGCATGATGGACACACCGCCGGAGACGCTGGTGCGGGGGTCCGGCTTCAGCAGGACGGCGTTGCCGAGCGCCAGGGCCGGCGCCACCGACCGGATGGAGAGGATCAGGGGGAAGTTGAAGGGGGAAATCACCGACACGACGCCGGCAGCCCGGCGCCGAGCGAAGGACCAGCGGTTTTCATTGGAGGTCAGCACTTCCCCGGCCGGGTGGGCGGGAAGCGCAGCCGCTTCGAAGCATTCGTTGGCGGCAATGTGGGTCTCCAGCGCCGCCTTGGCCTCAATTCCCCCGGTCTCGCGAATGATCCATCCTTGGATTTCCTTGGCATGGTCCTCGAAGAGCATCCCCGCCCGCCGCAGCACCGCGGCACGCTCCTCCGGCTTGGTCTGTGCCCATGCCTGCTGCGCGGCAGCCGCCCGGGTTGCGGCGGCAAGGGCATCGGCGCGGTCCGCTGCCCCAACGGCACCCAGGACAAGCCCGGTGGCGGGTTCGACGACGTCGATAACGCCGCCGGACCCGGCCGTCCAGGAATCGGTGTGGATTTTTCCGTGCCAGGCGGATGTGGCGAGGATGGACATGGCTGCTCCTAGATTGCGGTGAAACAAGATGGCTGCGAAGGATTGGTTCCCTTGCGGGAGGGATCAGGCCGGGGTGGAAGCACCTTGGCCGGGTGGTGTTTCTGCCGGGGCGGAACCCGCTGCCGCGGAGGCCGGACGCACCGCCCGCGTCTTGCGGCGCTGCACCAGGGTGGCGGCTGAGACGGCGATCAGCAAAGCTACCCCGTTGAAAACGTTGGTAACCCAGGTCTTGGCACCCAGGATGACCAGCCCGTTGGCTCCGACGGCAAGCAGGTACACGCCCGTTACAGTGCCCCAGACGTTGAAGTAGCCGGCACGGATGGCCGTGGCACCCAGGAACGCAGCGGCGTAGGCCGGCAGCAGGAATTCCGGGCCAAGGTCCGGCGTCGCATTTCCAGCGCGGGACGCCTGCAGCGTTCCGGCAAGTCCGCCGAGCAGTCCGGCGCCGATGAAGGCCGCGGCCAGGTATCTCTTGGTGCGCACCCCGGAAAGTTCGGCGGCGTCGCGCCCCAAACCGGTGGCCCGCAGGTACCGGCCGAAGGGAGTGCGTTCCAGGACGAACCAGAGGATGAGGGCCGCGGCGAGGAAGTAGAACACAACTACCTGCAGCCCGCCGGGCAGGCGGAGCCCGGTCAGGGCCGAGAACGCATCGGAGGAATGGGTGATCAGCGTGGAATTGGTCAGCAGCAGGTTCAATCCGGCCAGGATGGTGGCCATGCCCAGGGTCGCAATAAAGGCGTTGACGCCGACGACGATGGTCATGAACGCGTTGATGGCGCCGATCAGCATCCCCAGGGCAAGCGTGGCGAGCAGGATCAGCGGCAGCGGCAGGCCGGTACCGGCCAGGACTATTCCGGTGATGGTGCAGATGCCGAGGTTGGCACCCACGGAAAGGTCGAACTCTCCGGCGGCCAGCGGCAGGATGACGGCCAGTGCCAGGATGCCCGGGACCGCCTGGTCGGCGAGGATCTGCCGGAAGTTGCCGGACGTCGCGAAGGTATCCGGCATAAGCAGCGCGAAGACGGCGATCATCAGTACCAGGAAGACTACGATGCCGTAGTTCTTCATGAGGATGCCGGGGTTGAGGCGGAGGTTCACTGTAGAGGCTCCTTGGTGGGGTGTGCGTAGTAGGTGGGGTGCGGCCTAAGCCGGTGCGCCGGTCTGGCAGGCGAGGGCGATTCCGTCCTCGGTGATTTCCGGCCCGGAGAGCTCGGCGGCAATCCGGCCGCGGTCCAGGACCACCACGCGGTCCGCCAGGCCGACGAAGTCGTCGTAGTCGGTGCTGGCGACCAGGACTGCCACGCCGTCGTCGGCAAGTTCCTGAAGCAGCCGGCTGATCTCCTGCCGGGCCAGTGCGTCAACCCCCTGGGAGGGTTCATCCAGCAGCAGCAGCAACGGCGTGCCGCTCGCTGCGCGTGCAACAACCACTTTCTGCTGGTTGCCGCCGGAGAGGCTGCGCACAGGTGCGGCGAGGGACGCGGTCTTCACCAGGAAGCGGCGGGAGAGGTCCTCCGCGGCGGCCTTCTCCGCAGCGCGGTTTATGACCGGTCCGCGGGTATACCGGCGCAGGCGCCCGAGCGTCAGGTTTTCTCCGACCCCCAGGTCCAGGACGACGCCGTCCCGCCGGCGGTTTTGCGGAACGCAGGCCACCCCCGACGTGATTGCGGCTGCAGGGGAATCCGGTGTGTACGGCTTGCCGGCCAAGGTCATGGACCCGGCGGACGGCTGCTGGGCACCGGCGATCAGACGGACCAGTTCGCTGCGGCCGCAGCCGACCAGGCCCGTGACCCCCACGATCTCTCCGGCGTGCACATCCAGGTCGATACCGTCCAGCCGGGGTCCGCTGAGTGCACGGGTGCTCAGCAGCACCGGGCCTTCGCGTTCCTCGGCGCTGCGGATGGCGGGGGACTCCAATTCGCGGCCGATGACCAGGGAAACGACCGCCGCGGCGTCACGTTCGCCCAGCGGCTCGTCCGCAACGAGCAGGCCGTCACGGAGCACGGCGACATTGTCCGCGATGCGGCGGACCTCCTCGATCCGGTGGCTGACATAAACGGCGGTTCCGCCGTGGCCGCGGAGCATGTCCAGCAGGGCCAGGACGCGGTCTGCCTCGTGCGCGGGCAGCGAGGCGGTGGGCTCGTCCAGGATCAGGATGTTGCGGCGGAGCGCGTCGACGTCGGCGGGGGCGCCGTCGTCGACGCTCCCGGAGCGGTGCTGGAAGGCGCGGGCGATGCCCACCATGGTGCGGGTGGAGGGGGTGAGGTCACCGACCAGCCTGCCGGGATGTTCGTCGATGCCCAGGAGCTCCAACGTGGCTGCCACGTGGGCGTGTTCCTTCCGGAGCTTCACCGGGGAAAAAGCGGTGCGGGTGAAGAACCCGTCGGAAAGCGCAAAGTTGTCGGCGATCGTCAGCGCGTCCACGAGTCCCAGGTCCTGGTGAAGGAACCGCAGGCCTGCGGCGTGTGCGGCCGCGGGTGTAAGCGGCAGTTGCAGGTCCTTGCCGCGGACCGAAAGGCTTCCGCCGGGATCCGGCGCGTAGACCCCGGCCAGGATCTTGATCAGCGTCGACTTTCCGGAGCCGTTCATGCCCAACAGTGCGGTCACTTTGCCGGTCTGGATGTCGAGGCTGACGCCGTCGAGGGCCCGTTGTCCGGTAAAGGTCTTGCTGATTCCGCGGATGCTCAGGGCTGCGGTGTGCTCCATGGGTACTCCTGAATGTGTGGCAGCGGGAAAGCGGTATACGGCCGGCCCGGATAACCGGGCCGGCCGCGTGGGTTCCGCGGAAACTAGCCCGCGTTCTCCCACAGAGCCGTGAAGGCTGACTTCCAGTCGGAGTCACCCGTCCACGGCAGCTCGGGCAGGGTCTCCTGCAGCACCATGCGTTTGGGCATCTCGATGACCTGGTGCCCGCTGGCACCGTTGGCGAAGAGGTTGTTCATCTCATGCACGGACAGGTAGCCCGTGTGCTCCATCGGCTTGATGACGTCCGCGAACTGGCTCTTGCCGTCCTTGATCAGGTTCAGGTTGGCGGAGTTGCCGTCGTAGGAAACCATCTTGATCTTCTCGCCGTTGGCGCTGCGCTCCACGGTGGCCTGGGTGGAGACGACGGCGGCACCGGTGTGCGTCCAGATGTAGTCGATGTCCGGGTTGGCGGTCAGGGTGGCCTGGATCTGCGGCGGCAGTCCGGACTGCAGCTGGGACATCTGCGTTTCGATGGTCTCGACGATCTCGCAGCCGGAGCAAAGCTCGGGGAGCCACTTCTCGAACGCCTCGGTGCGCGCCGTGATGGACGGGAAGGCCGGGTCGGTGGTGAGCAGGATCTTCGCGTCTCCGCCGCTGTCCTGGGCGATGGCCGCAGCCATCATCTTGCCCGAGACCTCCTCATCCGGCACAACCTCGACGTCGAAGCGGTCATCGGCGGGGGACATGCTGTTGACCAGGAAAATGCCGGCTTCCCGGGCCTGCTTCAGCGAAGCATCGATCTGGTCGCCTACGGCGGCGGTGAAGATGATGCCGTCGGCACCGAGCTGGATCGCCTGGTCGATGGCCTGGCGGGCTTTTTCCGGATTGCCGGCCGGATCGATCATGCGGGTTTCCCAGCCAAGGGATTCAGCCGCTTCCATCGCAGCGTCGGCTCCGCGGGCGCAGGCTTCGGACGAATAGGTGCAGGGGATGACCACGATGCTCTTGTCTTTCGCGATGGCCGCGGACTCCGTCGGCACCTCTTCTTCGAGGGGCTTCTGGAAGTCGGTGAGCATGGTCTCGAGCGCCGCTGTGTCCACTGACGAGGAACCGGTTTCGGCGGCGTCGGACGTTGTGCCGGCATCGTCACCGCAGGCGGCAAGGGACAGGACCAGTGCCGGGACAGCGAGCAGCCCGAGCAGGTGGCGGGGAGAGGTTTTCATAGGGTCCGGAGCCTTTCGGAAATGACACTGGGTGTGATGTAGGTCCCACTGTCTCCGGCAGGGCAGGCGCCGCTGAAGGCCTGGTCCGGAACAGGCAAGCCGATGTCCGGATTCGGCAAGGATCATATTCTGGAAAGGGCCGGCTTATTCCGCCTGGCGTGCGGCCGCTGAAAGGCGGGCGTCGCGGGGTGTGCAGCCGTACTCCAGACGGAATGCCCGGGAGAAGTGGGCGGCCGAAACGAATCCGACGGACGCCGCGATTGCTGCGATGGAGGTGGCGGCGTGGGCCGGATCTGCCAGCAGCTGCTGGGCACGGGTCAGCCGGGTCTCCAGTACATACCGGGCCGGGCTGGTACCTGCTTCTGCGAAAACCCGGGTCAGGTGGCGCTCGCTGATCCCCACGGCGCGGGCTATCTGGGCCAGGGACAGGGCCGGCCGGCCCAGATGTGTTCCGATGTAATCGCGGGCGGCTGCGAGATAGGCCAGCGAAGGCGCGGCCCCGGGCTCGCCGGTAATGATGGAGAACATTTCCAGCACGCTCCGTTCCAGCTCGTCCGTATCTTCAACCGGATCCCGGAAGGCCCCAAGCACCGCGTTGGCAGTGGTGTTGGCGTGCGTGGCGGCGGGTGACCCGGCGATGCGGAGCACCCGCGGACGGAAGTACTCTTCGCGTGCCGACTGCTCGCGCAGCACCGTGCGGGGTACCTCCACAATCACCTGGCGCATATCCGTGGAAAAGCCGTACATAAAAGGCCGGTTGGCGTCATAAACGACGGCTTCCCCTGCCGCCAGGGTTTCGCAGCCGGCGTCGTGGTAGAAAAACGCCTTCCCCTCGAGCAGCAGGCAGAGCATTACGGCGTCGACCGGGTTCCTGCGGATATTCTCCGGCGCGCGTTCAATTACATGGTCATTCCCGTTGATATGCGTAAGCCGGATCCGGGGCAGTGCAAGGTTGGTTTGGGTGGCCAGGAGGCTGCGTTCCGAGAGGGTGCTGCAGCGCAGCCCGAACAGTGCCTGCTCGTTGTATTCCTCCCATAAATCCAGCCGTTGCCGCAGCGGCGCCTGCGCGGTGGAAAACCGGCTTGTCCGGCGGGCTCCTTCAGGGGTGCCGAGGGGTGCGGAATCGTTCATCGGAACGGGAATCGGCACGGCCGGCGCCTCCAATCGGGCATCTTTGTCACGAACCAGGAGCAATGCACCCAAGGGTACGTGAAATGTGCCGCACGTCACTATCTGAAAGTCCGGGGGATGGCGGCACCTGGTGCCTGCTGTGCCACCCTTGGGTTCCCGGGGCGGGCAACTAATGCAATAGTGTGGCCGTATCGTAAGCATGCTGATTACAGGAGGCTTCCATGAGTGAGCGGCTCGTAGCGGATCTGATTGTCGAACGCCTGAAGGCCTGGAATGTGGACCGGGTGTTCGGCTACAGCGGAGACGGCATCAATACGGTCCTGGGCGCGATGCGCCGCAGCGGCGACCCCGAGTTCATCCAGGTCCGGCACGAGGAAAACGCAGCATTTATGGCGGTGGGGCATGCGAAGTACACCGGCGGGGTAGGGGTGATGATGTCCACCCAGGGGCCCGGCGCCATCCATCTGCTCAACGGCCTGTACGACGCCCGGCTGGACGGGGCACCCGTGGTGGCCATTGTCGGGCAGCAGTCCCGCAGCGTGCTGGGGTCCTCGTACATGCAGGAAGTGGACCTGATGAACCTGACGCGGGATGTTGCGTCGGCGTTCCGTCAGCAGATCAATTCCCCCGAGCAGGTCCCGCTGGTGCTGGACCGCGCGTTCAAGAAGGCGCTGGCCACCGGCACGCCCGCCGTCGTCATCATCCCGCATGACGTGCAGCAGGCCCCGGCCCCGGACCTGGAACAGGAGCACGGCATCCTCAACACCGTTCCCGTGTTCAGCCCCGCGCGGACCTCGCCGGACCCGGCGGACATCCGGGCCGCCGCGGACCTGATCAATTCCGGCGAGCGGGTGGCCCTGCTCGTGGGGCAGGGTGCACGGAATGCCCGCGCCCAGGTCGCCGCCCTGGCCGAGAAGATCGGTGCGGGCATCACCACCAGCCTGCTCGGCAAACCGTACGTGGATGAAACCCTGCCGCTGGCCGCCGGAACCATGGGACACCTTGGCGCCAGTTCCGCCGGCTACGTGATGGACAACTGCGACACCCTGCTGATCATCGGCTCCAGCGACCCGTGGACCGAGTTCTACCCAAAGCCGGGGACGGCGCGCGGGGTGCAGATTGACCGGGATGCTTCCGCAATCGGGAACCGCTACCCGGTGGAGGTCGGCATCACCGGAGACACCGTAGCCAGCCTGGATGCCCTGATCCCGTTGCTGGAAGCTAAACCGGATACTCCCTGGCGGGGGCAGGTGGAGGAAAGCGTACGCCGCTGGCACGAACTGGCCCGCGTACGGGCCATGACGCCCGCCGATCCGGTGAACCCCGAACGCGTGGTCTACGAGCTGAACCGGCGCCTGCCGGACAACGCACAGGTGGCGGTCGACGTCGGCAGCTCCGTGTACTGGTACGCCCGGCAGCTGCACCTTCCGGAGGGCGTGCCCGCGCACCTGTCCAGCACGCTGGCCAGCATGGGCTGCGCCGTGCCGTACGGACTGGCCGCGAAGCTGGCGTATCCGGACCGGCCGGTCGTGGCGCTCTCCGGAGACGGCGCCATGCAGATGGCCGGAGTGACCGAACTGATCACCCTGAGCCGGCTCTGGCAGAAGTGGGAGGATCCGCGGTTCGTTCTCTGCGTGCTGAACAACCGCGAGCTGGCCGAGGTCACCTGGGAACAGCGCGAAATGGAGGGCGATCCGCGGTTCGAGGACAGCCAGTCGCTGCCGGACTTCAAGTACGCGGAGTACGCCAAGCTGCTGGGACTGGAAAGCATCCGGGTGGAGGATCCGGAGCTCCTGGGTGAAGCCTGGGACGTGGCGCTCGCCGCCACCCGGCCGTTCCTGATCGAAGTGGTCACCGATCCCGCGGTGCCGCTGCTTCCGCCCTTCCCCAGCGGCGCCGCCCAGGCCGAAACCATGAAGGACGGCCTGGCGCAGGAGGGTGCCGCGGGCGAGCATTCACGCCGGCTGCTGGACATCTACCTGGAGCAGGAAGAAGGCCTGTACCGGGATCTCTGAGCCGGCCGGGGGCCGGGAACAACAACCCGGTACACCGGAACGGGCGCACCCGCGGTGGGTGCGCCCGTTCCTCCTTTCGGTGCCCGTCCTAGGTTCGGGTCGGTGCGCCGAGCTCCACGGGTTCTTCATCATTCAGGTAGGCGGATTCGGAGTGGGCCATGAGGTCGATTCCCTTGAGTTCGCTCTCTTCGGGGATGCGCAGGCCGATGGTCAGCTGGAGCACCTTGGCAATCACCCACGTCACCACGAAGGAGTAAATGAGCACGGCTCCGCAGGCGAGTGCCTGGCTGCCGAGCAGGGAGAAACCGCCGCCGTAGAAGAGGCCGCTGACACCGTTGGGCGCCGCGTCCGTGGCGAACAAACCGATCAGCAGGGTGCCCAGCAGGCCGCCGACGGCGTGGACTCCCACCACGTCCAGGGAATCGTCGAAGCCGAGGCGGAACTTCATCTCGATGGCCAAGGAGCAGACCAGTCCGGCGATCGCGCCGATGGCGACGGCGCCCAGGGGGCTGACCGCGCCGCAGGCGGGCGTGATGGCCACCAGGGCTGCGATCAGGCCCGACGCCGCACCCAGACTTGAGGAGCGTCCCAGCCGCAGGCGTTCCATCAGCATCCAGCCGAGCATGCCGGCGGCTGCGGCAACTGCGGTATTCAGGAAAACGACGGCGGCGGAGTGGCCGGCGCTGAGGGCGGAACCGGCGTTGAAGCCGTACCAGCCGATCCAGAGCAGGCTTGCCCCCAGCAGGATCAGCGGGCGGCTGTGCGGCTGCCCGTGCGAGTGCGGCCAGCCTTTGCTGCGGCCCAGGACCAGCGCCAGGGCCAGTGCAGCGACACCGGCGTTCAGGTGTACGGCGGTGCCTCCGGCGAAGTCAATGGCGCCGAGCTGGTTGGCGATCCAGCCGCCGACGACGGTGCCCTCCGCGTTGTCAAAAGCGAAGACCCAGTGCGCCACCGGGAAGTAGACCAGCGTGGCCCAGAGCCCGGCGAAGACCATCCAGGCGCCGAACTTCATCCGTCCGGCCGCGGACCCGGCCACCAGGGCGGTGGTTACGCACGCGAACATCAGCTGGAAGGCAGCGAACAGGGCCACCGGGATGGACGCGGCCGGATCTTCAGTAAGGAGTGCGGAGAGGCCGAGGTACTCCAGCGGGTCGCCCAGCAGGCCCATGCCGCCCAGCGAGTCGCCGAACGCTGCGGAATAGCCGTAAAGCACCCAAAGGACGGCCACGAGGCTGGCCCCGCCAAAGCACATCATCATCATGTTCAGGATCCGCCGTGAGCCCACCATGCCGCCGTAGAAGAAGGCGATCCCGGGGATCATCAGGCAGACCAATGCGGAACTGGCCAGCAGCCAGGCTGTGTTTCCAGAGTCCATGGAGGTACTCCCGTTCGGGTTGTGCGCCCGTTCCTGCCTCTGCCGATGCAGCCGGGCGGAGAATGCGGAGAATATGGACGGGCCAGCCCCCCGCGGCTGACCGGCACCCCGGTACCGGCGGCGCTGGTTTAAGCATGGGGGCGGTATGTTACGGCCGGGAGCGCCTGCAGGTTAGCGCTGCGTTAACGCGGTCTGGACGTCTGCTGGGAGGTTTCTGGACGCGCAGGCCCCCGGTTCGGGAGGCTGACTGCCGGAAGGAGGTTCAAGCGTTTCGGGGCATGCCCCGGCCGAAGGCAAAGGCGCGGACAATCTGGATGGCGCCCAGGACCACAAGGAAGATCCCGCCGTAAATCACCAGGACCGCCAGAGTTTCCAGGGGGAGGAAGAGCACCACTATCCCGGCGAGGATGCTCAGGATCCCCAGCACAATGGCGAACCAGCGGGACCCGCCGCGGTCGGACTCGGCCAGGGCCATCACGCCCTCCACGATCCAGGCGATCCCGATCACCAGGCCGAGTGCCGTCAGGGTTTCCGTGGGGTTGCGGATGGCGATCACGCCGACCACCAGCAGGGCCAGGCCCACCAGGATGTTGAGGATCTTCAACCCTCCGCCCAAGCCGGTGAAAACGCCGAGCAGAATGCGGACGGCACCGGCAATCACGAAATACAGGCCAAAGAGGACTGCGAGCACCTCGAGCGTCGCTCCGGGCCAGAAGAGGACAAGCAGTCCCAGGATCACCGAAACCAGCCCGGTGATGCCCAATCCGAGGCGGATTCCGCGCACGACGGACTTGGTCAGGTTCATGGCGTCCAACGCAAACCCTTGATGGAACTCGCTGCCTGATGCGGACATCCTCAAGACCTCCAGAGAGATTCCCCCATCGGCCCGGCTGGCCGTCTCCCCAGTATCCGATGCCAACGCCCCGCTTCTCTAGGGAACAGCCGCGGAACCGGCCGGCCGGACCCGGATCGTCGCTGCGGCCGGCCTGCGCCGGAGGCTCGGGTGCATCCGTCAGGGGCCCAGCAGGTCCCGGACCTCGGCATCGGTGGTCTGGCCGAACCGGCGGTACGCCAGTCCCACGGCGTCCAGTCCGCTGTGCGGCCAGGGCACCACGACGTCGTCCGCCGGCGGGCTGAGCCGGTCCGCCGCACTGCCGCACGCTACCGGCGCAGCGGCGACCAGGCGGGCCGGGTCCAGCTGCCGGACCGCGCCAAGGGCGGCACGCATGGTCGCTCCGGTGGCCAGCCCGTCATCCACCGCAATGACTGTGCAGCCGGCAATGCGCCGTTCCGGTGATCCTGGGCGGAACAGCTCCTCCCGGCTCCGGACCTCGCCGAGCTGCTGCTCGACGGCGGCCGCGAACAGGGCCTCCGCGTCCTGCGTGCGGCTGCGCCAATACCGGAGCACGTCCTCGTTGCGGACAACGCAGACCGTTCCAGCGATGCCGGCCACTGCGCCGGCCGCCAGCTCGGGCTGTTCCGGATAGCCGATCTTCCGCACCACCACCACATCCAGCGGCGCGGACAGCGTCCGGGCCACCTCGGCTGCTACGGGAACCCCGCCGCGGGGGAGGCCCAGGACCAGCAGGCCCGGTGCACCCGCGTAGGGGAACAGTCCGACGGCGAGCGCGCGGCCGGCGTCGGCGCGGTCCTGCCAGCGCGGGGAGGGGGCGGAGTTCGAGAAAAACATGGGATGGGCGGATCCGGTCGGACGGAAAATCGGGTTCGGGTGCTCCTCCCAAGCTAGGGACCGCCGCAGGCACCGGCAAGGGGTCCACCCAACCGCTGCGTTGCCAAACCGGGGCCGGCATAGAAAGGTGGCCTTATGACGCAGACAGCAGTTATTACAGGAGCCACGTCCGGAATCGGTGCGGAGTTCGCCCGCCAGCTGGCACAGCGCGGCTATGACGTGGTGCTCACCGGCCGGAATACCGAGCGGCTGGAATCCACCGCAGCGGAACTGGCCCGGGATTACTCCGTAAAGACCGAGTGGATCGCGGCCGACCTCGCCACCTCCGAAGGAGTGGACGCCGTCGCCGACCGCGTGCAGAAGCCCGACGTCGGACTCCTGGTCAATAACGCCGGATACGGTCTGAAAAACGATTTTGCCCGGAACGAACTGCAGGCCGAGATCGACCACCTGAATGTTCTGGTGGGCGCGCCGCTGCAGCTGAGCCACGCTGCACTGAACGCGATGCAGTCCAACGGCGGCGGCCGGATCATCAACGTGGCCTCCGTGGCCGGCTTCATCCCACGGGGAACCTACAGCGCCGCCAAGGCATGGGTGATCAACTTCAGCCGCTGGGCCAATCTCTACTACCGGGGCCGCGGCATCACCGTGACCGCGGTATGCCCGGGGTTTGTGCACACGGAATTCCATGCGCGCATGGAAATGGACAAGAGCCTGTACCCCAAGTGGATGTGGCTGAGTGCGGACCGCGTGGTGCGTGAAGCCCTGGCCGACGCCTTCGCGGGCAAGGGCGTTTCCATTCCGTCCAAGCGGTACCGGGTGCTGGCTACGGTGGGGAGCCGGGCACCGCAGGCACTGGTGGCCCGGCTGGCGGGCCGGGGGCGGTAGGGGAGCGGCCGACGTCGGACGTCACGGAAGCTGGCGGAGCCGTGGCCGCGGGCCTAGGGTTGCCCTGCACCGCCTGCCCTGCCCGGGGCCGACGACGAAACCGGTGAAAGTGAGTTCCATGAGCACCCCCACGGTCTATGCCCTGCATGAGAATCCCGAATGGTTCCCTCCCTTTGCCCGTGCCTTCGAAGCCGAAGGCGTGCACGTGGAGGAATGGCTGCTGACCGACGGCGTCCTGGACCTGGACTCGGTGCCGCCGGAGGGGATTTTCTGGTCCCGGATCAGCGCCTCCTCGCACACCAGGGACCACGGCCTGTCCAAGGACTACGCCCGGGCGGTGCTGTCCTGGCTGGAAGCGCACGGACGGCGCACGGTCAACGGCCGCCGGGTGCTGGAACTGGAAATGAGCAAGGTGGACCAGCTGACCGCGCTGCGCGCCGCGGGCATCGACACCCCGCGGACCGTGGCCGCCGTCGGGCACCACCAGATCCTGGCTGCGGCCAAGGAATTCCCCGCGCCGTTCATCACCAAGCACAACCAGGGCGGCAAGGGACTCGGGGTGCGGAAGTTCGAATCCCACGGGGAACTGGCGGACTACGTGGCGTCGGAGGACTTCGAGGAGCCTGCGGACGGCATCACCCTGATCCAGGAATACATTGTTGCGGCCGAGCCCTTCATTACCCGGGCGGAGATTGTGGGCGGGGAATTCGTCTACGCCATCAAGGCGGACACGGCCCGCGGCGGATTCCAGCTCTGCCCGGCGGATGCCTGCGCCATCGACCCGTCCACGGGCAAGCCGATCATGCCGCCCGGCGCCACCATTGCACCGGACGCGGACACCCAGCTGTTCAGCCTGCGGGAGGACTTCGACCATCCGGTGATCGGCAAGTACCTCGAGTTCGCCCGCCGGAACCGGTTGGAGGTCTGCGGCATAGAGTTCATCGAGGCCGCCGACGGCCGCCTGCTGACCTATGACGTGAACACGAACACCAACTACAACGCCGCCGTCGAAGCTGTGGCTCCGCGGTCCGCGCCCCGGGCCCTGGCCCGGTATCTGGCGTCCCTGGCGCCGGTTGCGGAATAGGGTGGCGCGGCTCAACTTTTTTATCCACAGGGCTGCGGCCTCGATATAGTCGTGGTATTGCCCAACCTGAAGGAGACCTCCATGTCCGCTGCCCTGGAACCGCATTGGGTCAAGAACTACCAGCCCGGCGTTCCCGCGCAGATTGAGCTGCCCACCGAATCGCTCACCGCCATGATGGAAGACGCCGTGGAGCGGTTCGGCAGCAAGGTGGCCCTGGAATTCTTCGGCGCCGAAACCACGTATCGGGAACTGGGGGACCGGATTCGCCGGGCCGCCGAAGGCCTGCGCAAGCTGGGCGTGCGGAAGGGCCACCGGGTGGCCGTCATCCTGCCCAACTGCCCGCAGTACCTCATCGCGTTCTACGCCGTGCTCCGGCTGGGCGCCGTCGTCGTCGGCCACAACCCGCTGTACACCGAACGCGAGCTGCGCCACCAGTTCGAGAACCACGGCGCCAAGGTGGCCATCGTCTGGGACAAGGCCGTGGAGAAGGTGCAGGACTTCCCCGGCGACGTGGCCGTGGAAACCATCGTGGCCGTGAACATCACCAAGGCGATGCCCCGGATCAAGCGGATGGCCCTGGCTCTTCCGGTTCCCTCCCTGCGGCGCACCCGTGCGGGCCTGACCGCCAAGACCGAGCGCACCATGTCCTGGGAGGAACTGCTCGACAATGCTCCGCTGTCCGCGGACCACCCCCGCCCGGCCGTTTCCGACCTGGCGGCCCTGCAGTACACCTCGGGCACCACCGGCATCCCCAAGGGGGTCATGCTCACGCATTACAACCTGCGGTCCAACGCCCTGCAGGGCAAGGCCTGGATGCACGGTGCGCAGGAGGGCAAGGAAGTCATTTACGGCGTGCTGCCCATGTTCCACGCCTTCGGCCTCACCCTGTACCTGACCTTCTCCGTCCTCACCGGGTCGCGGCTCGTATTGTTCCCCAAGTTCGACGTGGACCTGGTCCTGTCCGCCGCGAAGAAATCCAAGCCCACCGTCTTCTGCGCCGTCCCGCCGATCTACGAAAAGACCGCGAACGAGTCCAAGAAGCGCGGCGTGGACCTGTCCACCATCCGCTACGCCATTTCCGGGGCCATGACCCTGCCGGCAGCCACCGTGAAGCTCTGGGAAGAGGTCTCCGGCGGGCTGCTGGTGGAGGGCTACGGCCTGACCGAATCCTCTCCCGTGGCCCTGGGCAACCCGTTTGCCGAATCGCGCCGCAACGGCACCATCGGTGTTCCGTTCCCCAGCACCGAGATGCGCGTGGTGGACCCGGAGAACCCCGTGAACGACGTCGAACCCGGTGCCGCCGGTGAGCTCCTGATCCGCGGGCCGCAGGTCTTCGCCGGCTACTGGAACAACCCCGAGGACACCGCCGAGGTGCTGCTCGACGGCGGCTGGCTGCGCACCGGCGACATTGTCACCGTGGACGAGGACGGCTTCGTGAAGGTGGTGGACCGCCGCAAGGAACTGATCATCACCGGCGGCTTCAACGTCTCGCCGTCGGAGGTTGAGGACGTGCTGCGCACCCACCAGCACATCCTCGACGCCGCCGTGGTGGGCCTGCCCCGGGCCGACGGCGGCGAGCAGGTGGTGGCCGCCGTCGTCCTGCAGGAGGGTGCCGAGCTTGATGAAGCCGCCCTGCGTGCCTACTGCCGCGAGCGGCTGACCCCCTACAAGGTGCCGCGGAAGATTGTGGTTATCGAGGAACTGCCCAAGTCCATGCTGGGGAAGGTGCTGCGCCGCCAGGTGCGGGACGCCCTGCTGCAGGACGCGTAGTCCCCTCCTCGCAGCAAGTACCTATTGACGGGTCCGGAGGCGTGGGGCTGGAATTGTAAGTGGGCTTGGTATGTATGCCAGGTTCCTCACCAGTCAACCAGCCGGCCCGGAGCCGCAGGCGGAAACCGACCGCCTTGTCCTCTGTCTCCGATCAGGCCAGTGGTGAATTACCGCCGGTCAACCGATTCGGCGGATTCGCTGTCGCGAGGAGAACAAGATGATCACGAATCAGCAGGTCGAAGGACTCATGAGCGGTTCGGGCAATGTAGTCGGCTCGAACGGTGACCGAATCGGTGCCGTTGGTACCTTCTACCTGGACGACCAGACCGACGAACCGGCATGGGTCACCGTGAACACCGGCCTCTTCGGCACGTCGGAAACGTTTATCCCCCTCAGTGAGGCAACCGTCGAGGGTGCCGACGTCCTGGTGCCCTACTCCAAGGAAGAGGTCAAGAACGCGCCGCACATTGAAAGCGACGGTTCGATCAGCCCCGACGAGGAAGTCACGCTCTACCGGTACTACGGCTTCAGCTACGACGACGGTTCTTCGGAATCCGTGTCGGAAACCGACACCATCACCGAGACGCGGGACAGCGGCATGCGGGGCAGTGACATGAGCAGCGGTACCTCCACGGTGTCGGGGAGCCAGACATCCGGGACCTCCAGCAGCAGCTCCAGCAGCAGCGGGACGTCCGGCCTTTCCTCCAGTTCCTCCGGTTCGGGATCCGGGGACGACTCCATGACCCGTTCGGAGGAGCGCCTCAACGTCGGCACCGAGAACCGCGCCGTGGGCAAGGCCCGGCTGCGCAAGTACATCGTGACGGAGACCGTCACCAAGCAGGTGCCGGTCAGCCACGAGGAAGTGCGGATCGAGCGTGAGCCCATCACGGACGCCAATGCGGGGGATGCCCTGTCAGGCGCCGAACTCACGGAAGACGAGCACGAGGTGACGCTCCATGCCGAAGAGGCCGTGGTTTCCAAGCACACCGAGCCGGTGGAACGCGTTCGCCTGGACACCGAGACGGTGACCGACACGGAGAGCGTCTCCGAAGAGGTCCGCAAGGAGCAGATCGACACGGACGTCAATGATTCCTCCTCCCGCGGGAAAAAGTCCGGCGGGTCGGGGTCCTCGGGGTCCGGCTCGGATTCCTCGGGGTCTTCGGGGTCCGGGTCCGGCGGCAGCCGCTAGGTCCTGGCTCTTTAACACGCACGACGGATTAACACGCACGACGGATTAACACGCACGACGGCGGGTCCCGGGTTTCCGGGGTCCGCCGTTTTGTTGTGTGGGGGCGACTGTCGCGGTGCCCCGCTGGGAGGGGCTACTGAGCAGACGAGGGGGTGCGCCGGGGGTCATCCGGGGACCCGGATCTAGTGAGCAGATAACGGGCTATGCGCGGGGATCCTGGATCTACTGCGCAGATAACGGGGGGGTATCCGGCGGCCATAACCCCGTTAACTGCTCAGTTGATGAGTTGCGCGGGCTGGGCATCCCGAGTGCCGGCACAGCATCCCACCGAGTGGTGCTGCTGTTGCCTCGTGGGACACCGTCCGCCCCAACAGCACCACCGGATGGGATCCCCTGTCCGCCGCCGGCGCGCGCGGGACACCGTCCGCCCCGACCCGGGTCCCCACCCTGGCACCCGGCGCAAGTCCGCCGGCCCCGACGGTGAGTGTGCAGTAGATGCGGGATGGCCGTTAAACAGGCAGCATCTACTGCACACTGAATGCGATGCCCGGCTCTGCAGCGGCACCCAAAAGCTCGGCCGGTCCGGTGCAGGTGCTAGGTTGGGGCAACTGTCTACGAAGTCCCGGGGGAACCATGAGAAAAACCGCAGCCATTCCGGTCCTGGCCCTGCTGCTCGTCACCGGCTGCAGCGCAGAAGCGGCGGAGCCCGAAGCTGCCTCGGCCCCTGCAACCGCCGCAGCCTCCGCCCCTGCACCCGCCGCAGCAGCTGCCGGGTCAACCGCCGAAACGGTGGCTCTGGACTCGGCAGAGGAAACGTGCCGCAAGCTCCTCGGGACCGACGGTAACGGCCCCCTCTACCGGGCCATCTATTTCGTGAAAGACAACGGTTCGACGTTTGGCTTTGAGGGCTCGGACGGCACGGGTGCAAACGCGCTCAACACGGAAGTCCGCGGTATTGCCGACAGCGCCCCGGAGGGTATGGATGCCCTGCTCAAGGAGCTGTCAGCTCCGATTGAAAGCGCCATGCCGGTGGCCGAGGACTCCGGTTCCGCCCGGCACTTTGATATCTATGCCTGGAGAAACGCTGTTTCGGAGATCCTGGCCCAGTGCGCGCCCTATGAGGCCACGGCCGGCGACGCCGGGGCGGCACCTGCTGCGCCTGCCCCGTCCAAAGCCGACGAGGCCAGCGCCGCGTTCCCGGGCTACCCCCTGATCGTGAATGCTGCCTCTGTGGATTACCGGGTGGCCGCCTGGTTCGACAGCAAGCTCGTCGACGGGCAGGTGGTTGCACTGGCGCCGGGACTTTACGCGCCGTACGACCCCAACGTTTCTGACCTGTCGGCCTACTACGTTCCGGGCGGCGTAGCCGGGGACCGGGCCATGAAGGCAACCGTCTTTCCCAACTCCGGGGGCGCCGCCAGCTGGTCCGGGGTGAACCCCGGCCCGGAGGAACCGCAGTAGGGCGGTCAGGCGGTGCGCACCGACGGTCACGGTTACACGCCGGCCTAAACCCTCCGGTTTGGGTCAAATCGACCGGTTTGGGAAAACCCTGCCACTGCGCAGCGGAGGGATTTCCCAAACCGGCAGGAAAACCCCCAACCGGCAGGAGAACCCCCACCGAGGGATTTCCCCAAGCCGATGGAGAATTCCCAACCGGCCCCCCCCAGCCGGCAGGCCCCCCACACCGGCAGAGAGCACACCTAGGACACCAGTCGGGCCGTCCGCTCCAGAACCTCCCGGCACGCGAGAATGGCCGGACGCCTGCTCCCAGCCTCCCGGACCGATGTGAAGATGGTCCGCCGCGGCCGGCCCGGCAGATCCAGGAGCCGGACCGTCGGTGTGCGGCCGGTCCACACGAGCTCCGGCATGAGGCCGACGGCGTTGCCGGACTCGATCAGCCGGATCTGCGCCTGCAGGTCAGCCGTTTCATACCGGACATCCGGCTCGAACCCGGCCTGCCGGCACGCCTGCTCTGCCCAGTGCCGGGAGGCGGCGCCGCGGGGTTCCATGACCCAGGCGCGGGAAGCGGTGTCCGCGATGGAGCGGATGTCCCCGGCATCCAGGGAATCGGCGGGCACTGCCAGCTGGATGGCGTCCGTGGTGAGCTGCACGCGGTCAAGGCCGGGATGCCGGGGTGCGGCATGCCCGGGGTACTGTTCGGCGATCACCAGGTCGAAATCCCGGGCCCAGGTTTCATAGAGCGCGGTTTCGGGTTCGCGCTGGGTCATTTCGATCCGCACCTCGGGATAGTCCCGCCCCAGGATGGTGAGGGCATCCGGCATCAGGGCCAGTGCCGCTGACTGGAAGACGGCCACGCGGACCGTTCCCGCCACGGTGGTCAGGGACTCGGCCAGGTCCGCTTCCGCCCGCTCCATGGCGTCCAGGATCCCGGCGGCGTGGTCCACCAGGATCTCGGCCTGCGGCGTGAGGGTGACCCGGCGTCCGGTCTTGCGCAGCAGGGGCACCCCTACCTCGTTCTCCAGCAGGGCCAACTGCTGCGACACCGAGGACGGACTGAAGTTCAGGGCCGCGGCAACAGAGGCCAGCGTGCCCCGGACCTTGAGTTCGCGCAGCAGCCGCAGCCGGCGGATATCGAGCACGCGGGCACCTTTCAGATTAGTAAGCAGAGCCAAAGTGTATCGGTCGGAAAAGATCGCTTTATCTAATTGAACAACAGGCGGATACTGGGTCAGTACCTTTGGGGGATAACTACCTGTTAGATGAAAAGAGCACCAACTCATGACCGATACCTTTGAGGACCGCGCCAGCGCCGACGCCGCCCCCAGCGCCGGGCTGGCAGAGCAGTCCGTAGCCCTCGTCCGCCGCTGGCTGACCGAGGCCTCGGCCGTCCCCGTGGACGCCTCCGCCGCGCAGCTGGCCGGCGTCCTGAAGGACCCGGACGGCCTGGGCTTCACCGTCGGCTTCGTCGACGGCGTCGTGCGCCCCGAAGACATCCGCGTCGCAGCCCGCAACCTCGCCGCCCTGGCCCCCCGCGTCCCCGGCTTCCTGCCCTGGTACATGCGCGCGGCCGTGCGCGCCGGCGGCATCCTCGGCCCGGTGGTCCCGCAGATTGTCATTCCAGCCGCCCGCAAGGTGCTTCGCGAAATGGTCGGGCACCTGATTGTCGATGCCACGGACGCGAAGCTGGGCAAGGCCATCGCCGGCATCCGCAAGGACAACACCCGGCTGAACATGAACCTCCTCGGCGAGGCCGTCCTCGGCCAGCACGAAGCAGCCCGCCGGCTGGAAGGCACCCACGCCCTCCTGGCCCGCGACGACGTCGACTACGTCTCCATCAAGGTTTCCTCCACCGTGGCGCCGCACTCCGCATGGGCTTTCAACGAGGCCGTGCAGCACGTTATCGAATCCCTGACCCCGCTCTTCCGCCGGGCCGCGCAGTCCCCGGTGAAGAAGTTCATCAACCTGGACATGGAGGAGTTCAAGGACCTGGAGATGACCATGGCGGTCTTCACCGGGATCCTCTCGCAGCCCGAGTTCAAGGACCTGGAAGCCGGCATCGTGCTCCAGGCCTACCTCCCGGACGCCCTCTCGGCCATGATGCGCCTGCAGGAATTCGCTGCCGCTCGCCGCGCCGACGGCGGTGCCGCCATCAAGGTCCGCGTGGTTAAGGGCGCCAACCTGCCCATGGAACAGGTGGAAGCTTCCCTGCACGGCTGGCCGCTGGCCACCTGGCACACCAAGGCGGACAGCGACACCAACTACAAGCGCGTCATCAACTACGCCCTGCACCCGGACCGCATCAAGAACGTGCGGATCGGCGTCGCCGGACACAACCTGTTCGACGTCGCGTTCGCCTGGCTGCTGGCCGGGGAACGCGGCGTGCGGGACGGCATCGAATTCGAAATGCTGCTGGGCATGGCCGCCGGCCAGGCCGAGGTGGTGCGCCGCGACGTCGGCAGCCTGCTGCTCTACACCCCGGTAGTGCACCCCGCTGAATTCGACGTCGCCATCGCGTACCTGATCCGCCGGCTGGAGGAAGGCGCCAGCTCGGAGAACTTCATGTCCGCCGTGTTCGAACTGGCCGACAACGAGGCATTGTTCGAACGCGAGAAGCTGCGTTTCCTGGCCTCGCTGGAGAACCTGGACACCGCCGTTCCCGCCCCGCACCGTGTGCAGGACCGCAACCTTCCCGCCGTGGCCGCGGCCACGGACAGCTTCGACAACACCCCGGACAGCGATCCGTCGCTGCCCGCCAACCAGGCCTGGGGCCGGGGCATCCTCGCCCGCGTCCCCGGTTCCGAACTGGGCAAGGCCGCCGTGGCCGCTGCCGCCGTCGGCACCGAGGCGGAGCTCGACGCCGTCATCAACACCGCGGTCACCAAGGGCAAGGCCTGGGGTGCACTCAGCGGTGCCGAACGCGCCGAGGTCCTGCACCGCGCCGGCGAAGTCCTCGAGGCACGCCGAGCCGATCTGATGGAGGTCATGGCCGCCGAAACCGGCAAGACCCTGGACCAGTCGGACCCCGAGGTTTCCGAAGCCATCGACTTCGCGCATTACTACGCCGAGCTCGCCCGCGAACTCGACAACGTGGAGGGCGCCCGCTTCGTCCCGGCCCGCCTGACCGTGGTCACCCCGCCGTGGAACTTCCCGGTAGCCATCCCGGCCGGCTCGACCCTCGCTGCCCTGGCTGCCGGGTCCGCCGTCGTCATCAAGCCCGCCCGCCAGTCCGCGCGAAGCGGTGCGGTCATGGTGGAAGCGCTCTGGGAAGCCGGCGTTCCGCGCGACGTCCTGCAGCTCGTCCAGCTGGGTGAAAACGAACTCGGCCGCCAGCTGATCTCCAACCCGGCCGTGGACCGCGTAATCCTGACCGGCGGCTACGAGACCGCCGAACTGTTCCGCTCCTTCCGCCCCGACCTGCCGCTGCTGGCCGAAACCTCGGGCAAAAACACCGTGATCGTCACCCCCAGCGCGGACTTCGACCTCGCCGCCCGCGACGTCGCCGCGTCCGCCTTCGGGCACGCCGGGCAGAAGTGCTCCGCCGCCTCCCTGGTGATCCTGGTCGGTTCCGTGGCCAAGTCGGCGCGCTTCCGGAACCAGCTCGTGGACGCCGTCCAGTCACTGAAGGTCGGCTACCCCGAAGACCCCACCACGCAGATGGGCCCGGTCATCGAGCCTGCCGCCGGCAAGCTCCTCAAGGGCCTCACCGAGCTTGGCGAGGGCGAAACCTGGCTGCTGCAGCCGGAACAGCTCGATGAAAGCGGCCGGCTGTGGAGCCCGGGCATCCGCACCGGTGTCCGCCGCGGTTCCGAGTACCACCGCACCGAGTACTTCGGCCCAATCCTGGGCGTTATGACCGCCGCGACGCTCGAAGAGGCCATCGACATGGCCAACGACATCGACTACGGCCTCACCGCCGGGCTGCATTCCCTCGAACCGGCGGAAATGGACGTCTGGCTGAACCGCATCCAGGCGGGCAACCTGTACGTGAACCGCGGCATCACCGGCGCCATCGTCCGCCGCCAGCCGTTCGGCGGCTGGAAGAAGTCCGCCGTGGGTGCGGGCACCAAGGCCGGCGGCCCGAACTACCTGATCGGCCTGGGCAACTGGGAAGCCGTAAACGGCACGTCCGACGCGGCCGCCGCCGAGCTGCCCGCCGCGGCGCCGGCTGCACGCCTTGTCGCTGCCGCCGAATCCGCAGGCTCGGCCTTCACCGCCGACGACGCCGCGTTCCTCCGCCGCGCCGCGAACAGCGACGCCCGTGCCTGGAACGGCGAATTCGGGACCGCCAAGGACGTGTCCGCCCTGTCCGCGGAGCGGAATGTCTTCCGCTACGTACCCGTTCCGGTGACCGTCCGCCTCGCCGAAGGCCAGCCGGCAGCCCTGCTGGTCCGGGTCCTGGCCGCAGCGCTGACCGCCGGATCGGCAGTCAGCGTGTCCACCGCCGTCGACCTCCCGGCCGGCCTGCGGGCCGTGCTGACCGAACTCGGACTGCAGTTCCGGGTTCAGGACGACGCCGCGTGGCTGGCTTCCGCTGCTTCGCTGACGTCAGGGCGGATCCGGCTGATCGGCGGCTCCGTGCAGGCGCTGGCCGAAGCCACCGGCGGCACCCCGGACATTGCCGTCTACGCCCAGCCCGTCACCGAATCCGGCCGCCTGGAGCTGCTGCCCTTCCTGCATGAGCAGGCCGTCAGCATCACCGCGCACCGCTTCGGAACGCCGAACTTCCTCTCGGATGCGCTGATCTAGGCGTTCACCGGAGGTTCGGAATCCGACGCCGAGCGGGAAGCACGCAGCAGGAAACGCTGCAGCTTTCCGCTCGGCGTTTTTGGCAGCTCCTCCACAAAGTGCACCGCCCGCGGATACGCATGGGCGGCATACTGGGTCTTGACCAGCTGCTGCAGTTCCGCCGCCAGCTCGGGGGAGCCGGAGCCGGAGCGGAGCACCACGTAGGCCTCCAGCCGTTCTCCGCGCAGCTCGTCCGGAACCCCGATCACGGCACTCTCCGCTACCTCCGGATGCGTGGCCAGCACGGATTCGACCTCGAACGGGCCGATCCGGTAGCCGGCCATGATGATCACATCGTCATCCCGGGCGGAAAAGTAGGTGTACCCGTCGGCATCGCGTGAACCGGTGTCTCCGGTGTAATACCAGCGGCCGTCTCTGCTGTAGCGTTCGGCGGTTTTCTCCGGGTTGTCCGTGTACCCGCTGAACCACATCAGCGGGCTGGCCGGAACGTCAATGGCCACCCGTCCCTTCTCGCCGGGTGCGGCCGCGGTGTCTTCCTCCAGTGACAGCACTTCGGTGCGGTAGCCGGGCAGGGCGTGGCCCATCGAACCGGGCCGGATTTCGCGGGACACCGAGTCTTCCCACCCGTTCACAATGCACATACCCATTTCCGTCTGCCCGTAGTGGTCCCGCACGGCGGTACCCAGGCAGCGCGTGGCCCAGCTGATGGTTTCCGCGTCCAGGGGCTCGCCCGCGCTGGAGGCGCGCTGCAGTGCCAGGGGGCCGACGCCGTCGGGCGCCTCGGCCCGGAGCGAGCGGAAAATGGTGGGCGCCGCGGCGAAGTTCGTGACGCGGAACCGGTCCAGCACCTCCCAGCACAGCTTCGCGCTGAAGCCGCCGCGCAGCAGCAGGTTTCGGCGGCCCGCCGCCAGCGGAGCGAGGATCCCGTAATACAGGCCGTAGGCCCAGCCCGGATCGGCGGCGTTCCAGAACACGTCCTCCTCCTGCACGTCCAGTCCGTAGTGGAAGTAGGCGGAGAACGCTTCGAGCGCCGAAACCGGCACCGTCACGCCCTTCGGTGCGCCGGTGGTGCCCGACGTGAAGATTTCCACGAGCACCTCCTCCGGGTCCAGGACTGCCGCCGGCATTCCCGGCTGTTCGGCCGAGAGCAGCTGTGTCCAGTTCAGGGCATCCACCGCACCCGCGGCACCGGCGGCTTCGCCCGCGGCACCGGCGTCGCCAGTGCCGGCGGCCAGGACCGTCAGGCCCAGCTCCGGCACGAGGGGTGCCACCTTGGCCAGCTGGTTTTCGTCGGCCACCACCAGTCGGGCACCGCTGGCGGACAGGCGTACGGAAATGGCCGGCGTGGCAAATGCCGTGAACAGCGGCACGTGGATGGCGCCCAGGCGCCACAGGCCCAGCAGCACCGTCACCAGGTCACCACTCTTGCCCATCAGGGTTGCCACCCGGTCCCCGCGTCGCACCCCCAGCCGGGCGAAGGCCGCCGCGGCCCGCTCGGAGCCCGCCTGGAGTTCTCCGTAGGTCAGGTCGGTGGACGAAAGGTCCTGCTCAATGACGGTGAAGGCAACAGAGTCAGCGGGGTGCCGGTCGCACAGCAGTGCGGCGGGCGCCACCGGTTCCTGGACAGTGAGGGGGTTGAACATCTTATGCGGCTCCGTTCCATTCCATGTGCCGTGGATCACTCCCGGCCGTAGTCTCCATGCTAGGCCGACGTCGGCTTAGCGGGGGACATTGTGTCCTCACCGGGCAGCGGCCCATGATGGGGACCGAAAGCGATCGTGGCCGGCGGCGACGGGCCGGGACCGGCAGGGCAACCGGGAAGGCGGGACCATGGAGCAGCTGCTCAGCGGGAAGAACGCGGTGATCTACGGCGGCGGCGGAGGCATCGGCGGCGCCGTGGCGCAGGCCTTTGCCCGGGAAGGGGCGCGGGTCTTCCTCGCAGGACGCACGCCGGAGCCGCTCGAGGCCGTGGCGGATCGGATCCGGCATGCCGGGGGGACGGTGGACACGGCGCTGCTGGACGCCACCAACGAGCGGGCGGTTCGCGAACATGCCGACGACGTCGCGGCCGCCGCGGGCAGCATCGATATCTCCATGAACGTGATCCAGCACGGCGACGTGCAGGGAACGCCTATGGCCGAAATGTCCGTCGCCGACTATCTGCGGCCTGTCGCCACCGCCGTCCAGACCTTTTTCCTGACCTCGCAGGCGGCCGCGACGCACATGATGCGCCAGCGCTCGGGGGTGATCCTGGTCTTCGGCGGCTCGGGTGACCCGGTGCCCGGTTTGTACCTGGGCGGGCTGCAGGCCGCCTTTGAAGCGATGGAGTCCATGCGCCGCCAGCTTTCCAGCGAGCTGGGGGGCTACGGGATCCGGGTGGTGACCCTGCGCAGCGGCGGCGTCCCGGAAACCCTGCCGGAAAACATGGAAGGCGCCGGCGAGATTGCCGACGCCATGATTCGCTCCACCATGCTGGGCCGCGCCGCCACCCTGGAGGATGTTGGCTATGCGGCGGCCTTCGCTGCTTCGGACCGGGCTGCCACCATGACCGCCGCAACGCTGAACATCAGCGCCGGCGCCCTGATCGACCGGTGAACGGTTTCCGCAGCGGGGGTGTGGCTACAGCTTCCAGAGGCTGAAATCGTCCATGCTGGCCGCAGTCCGTAGGCCGGTGGACTCATCGCGGATCCAGACGGTGGACAGGCCCGGGGCCGTGTCCTGGACCTCGCCGTGGAAATAGGTGGTTCCGCCGCTGCGTGCTTCAACGATGTCTCCGCGGCGGAGGGAACGGATGCTTCGCACGCGCTTGGCACGTGCTGTCGTTGCGGGGGAGTTGGTATTGGCTACCGGCAAAAGGCATCTCCTCAATTAGTTGATACTTACACTAACCAGCGCATAGCCGTTAAATATTCCCGTTCGCGCATGGACCACTGACCGGCGGGCAGTACGCCGGGTAGGATTCGGCCATGGATATCGTGGATTTCCTGGTCACGCGTTTCCAAGAAGACATCTCCGAGGCCCGCAAACTACTGGCATCTTCCGACGTTTCGCTCTCCGACCGCTGGTATGAGGAGAGGCTGCTGAAGGAATGCGAAACCAAGCTCATGCTCATCGAGATCATCGGAGGTGCGCGCCGCCATGCCCTCTCACGCATGATCGTGGACCCCGACGACGATCCCCAGTTCCGTGAGGAGCTGGAGTGGACCCGGCTGGCGCTGTCCGCCCTCGCCGCCGTGCACGAGGACCATCCGGAGTTCCAAGACAACTGGCGCCTGACGCAGGAACGCCCCTAGCGGGACGTTCGCTGCCAGCGATGGAAGAAGGTGCGGCGGCGTCCTGCGGGCCATAGATTGGTTCCATGAGTGAAAAGCCAAAAGCCCCGTCCGCCCGCCCTGATCCGGACGCCGCCGGCCTCCTCCGCCAGCTTGCCGACTTTCACAAGGTAGCCACCACCTTCACCGGCTGGGACGGTTCCGAGCAGCAGGTATCCGACTCCACGCTGCGCAGCGTCCTCTCCGCACTGGGCCTGGCCGTCGAATCGGAACAGGACCTGGAACGGTCCCTCGCAGAGTCAAAGGCAGCCGCCTGGAAGCGCACGCTGCCGCCGACCGCCGTCGTGCGCCGAGGCAAGCCCGGCAGCGTGCCCGTCCACCTGCCGCCGGGCAGCACCGCGAAACTGACCCTGCGGCTGGAAGACGGCTCAGAACAGGAACTCGCCTGGCCGGAACAGCCCGAGGAGGAACGGGAGATCGACGGCTCGGCCGTGGCCCGCACCCTGGTTCCCCTGCCCGAGGGGCTGGAGCTGGGCTGGCACCGGCTTGAAGCGGCAAGCGGCGGCATCTCCGCCAGTGCCGTTCTGGTGGTCACCCCCGACCGGCTCGACACCGCGGACAAACTGGAAACGGATCGCGCCTGGGGTGTGCAGGCCCAGCTCTACTCGGTCCGCTCTTCCCGGTCCTGGGGGATCGGAGACCTTACCGACCTGGCGGATCTCGCCGCCGTCGCCGGCACGGATTACGACGCCGGGTTTGTCCTGATCAACCCGCTGCACGCCGCGGAACCCGTTCCGCCGATTGAGCCGTCCCCGTACCTTCCCACCACCCGGCGGTTCTTCAACCCGCTGTACATCCGGGTGGAAGCCGTGCCGGAATACGCGTACCTGACCGACGGCCAGCGGCAGGCCGCTGAAGAGGCGGCCCGATCCCTGTACCCGGCGAACACCTCCGCGGCGGAACTGGACCGCAACGCCAGCTACGCGGCCAAGCTGCGCGTCCTGCAGGACGTGTACCAGGTGGAACGCAGCCCGAGCCGGCAGAAACAGTTCGACGCCTTCAAGGCCGACGCCGGTCAGGGCCTGGAGAACTTCGCCCGCTGGTGCGCCCTGGCCGAGGAACTGGCCCCCGGCGCACCGGAATGGGCCGAAGCCACCGGCCCCGACAGCGACTACGTGATCCGCCAGCTGCCTCGTCTGCAGGAACGCATCGACTTCTACAAGTGGCTGCAGTGGATCTGCGACGAACAGCTGGAGGGCGTGCAGCTGGCAGCGAAGAAGGCAGGCATGGG
This sequence comes from Arthrobacter sp. zg-Y895, assembly GCF_020731025.1. Taxonomy (NCBI): domain Bacteria; kingdom Bacillati; phylum Actinomycetota; class Actinomycetes; order Micrococcales; family Micrococcaceae; genus Arthrobacter; species Arthrobacter sp. zg-Y895. The sequence goes on along the minus strand of NZ_JAJFZY010000003.1, from coordinate 423,506 downwards.
GATCGGCGTGATCCACGACCTCGCCGTGGGCGTGCACCCCAGCGGCGCCGATGCGTGGATGCTCCGCGACGTGCTGACCTCCGGCATCTCCGTCGGCGCGCCGCCGGACATGTTCAACCAGCGCGGCCAGGACTGGAGCCAGCCGCCGTGGCACCCCGGACGGCTGGCCGACTCCGGCTACGCCGCCTACCGGGACATGATCCGCACCATCCTCCGGCACGCCGGCGGCATCCGGGTGGACCACATCCTGGGCCTGTTCCGGCTCTGGTGGATCCCGCAGGGCGCCGGATCCCCGGGCGAGGGTGCGTATGTCTACTACGACCATGAGGCGATGATCGGCATCCTCGCGCTGGAAGCGCAGCGGGCCGGCGCCGTCGTCATTGGTGAGGACCTGGGCGTCTTTGAGCCGTGGGTCCAGGAGTACCTCGGGGAGCGCGGGGTGCTGGGCACCTCCATCCTGTGGTTCGAGCAGACCGAGGACGGCCCGCGCGATCCGGAGGAATACCGGGTGGGTGCCCTGACCAGCGTGAACACCCACGACCTCCCGCCGACGGCCGGTTATCTGGCCGGTGAACACGTGAACCTGCGCGAGTCCCTTGGCCTGCTCAACCGTCCGGTGGAGGAAGAACGGAAGGCGGACAGCGAGGGGCAGGAAGCCGTCCTGGATGCGCTCCGGCAGCGCGGGCTGCTGCCCGAATCCGCCTCCGACCAGGTGGCCGGCCAGATGCACGGCGAAGAAGTGCAGCAGACGGTGGAGGCACTGCACGAATTCATCCTGCAGACGCCGTCGGTGCTTCTCGGCGTGGCCCTGGCCGACCTGGTGGGCGAGAAAAAGACCCAGAACCAGCCGGGGACCGCCGATGAGTACCCGAACTGGCGGATTCCCCTCTGCGGTCCCGACGGCGAAGCGGTGCTGCTGGACGACCTGGAACAGAACGAAAGGTTCCGCTCCCTGGCGGCCCTGATGCAAAAGGGGATCTAGGCTCACACCCCGCCGCCCTCGCCGCCCCCGCCGCCGTCGGGCGTTGGGACGGGCGTTGCGGCGGCCACAGTTCGAGCGCCGGTGCGGTGGTCTGCTTTGCGGACCGCCGCACCGGTTTTTTGTGCCCTCCCTGGGTCGCTGCCGGTATCCAGGAACAAATACTGTTGACATTCTCAACGATCCGGGGTGACATGGAGCCAGCCACCGGCACGGGTTCAGGGAATCCCCGTCCGGGTAACGGCCAGGGCACCACTCTTACCACCACAATGAAGAGGTAGGTCATGAGGAACACGATCACCAGGAAACTGTCCACTGCTGCGGCAGGCGGAGTTCTGCTGGCACTGGCACTGACCGGCTGCTCCGGTTCGACTGCCGGATCAGACGCCGAGTCGTCGCCGTCGGGCAGCGAAAGTTCCGGCAGCGGTGAACTTCAGCAGGTGGTGGTGGGGGTGTTGTCCATCGCGCCGTCCTCGGCCATGCAGTACGGCATCGACGAAGGCATTTTCGAGAAGCACGGGCTGGAAATCGAGCTCCAGCGCGGCACCGGCGGGGCAGCCATGCTGCCGGCGGTCTCCACCGGCGACATCCATTTTGCCGTGGGTAACCCGCTGTCGGTCATGGTGGCCAAGGACAAAGGGCTGGATATGAAGATCGTGTCCGGGTATTCCAATTCCCTCGCAGAAGGCAACGACATCAACGGTGTGGTGGCCCGCGCCGACTCCGGGATCACGTCCTTCGCCGATCTGGAAGGCAAAACCACCACCGTCAACGCGGTCAATACCCAGGGCGATCTGACCATCATGGAAAGCGCCGCCCTGGCCGGCGCCGATCCGGAGCAGATCAACTTCAACGAACTGCCGTTCCAGGATATGGAAGCCGCGCTCGAGCGAGGCAATACAGACGCGATCTGGCTGCCGGAGCCTTTCCTGAGCCGCGCCCTGGCCAATCCCGACTACGTCCTGGTGGGTTATCCGAACCAGGAGGCGATCCCCGGGATGCCCACGATGGTCACGTTTACCTCCGGCCGGTATGCGGAGGAAAACGAGGAAACCGTCACGGCCTTCAAGGAGGCCGTCACCGAAACGCTCACCCAGGCGCAGGGCGACGTCGACGGCGTCCGCGCCACCCTTCCGACGTTCATGGGGATGGACGCGGCAATCGCCGAGAACCTCAAGATGGAGGAGTTCGACGGCGAACTCCGAAGCGACGAGCTGGATGACCTGGGCGCACTTATGCTGAAGTACGAGTTTGTGGCAAAGGAACCGGACGTCGATGCGATGACGGTGCAGTAGTGCCATGGAGAATCAGGGGCTGGGATCATGGATACACCGCCGGCGCCTGAAGTCCGCCGGCCGGACGGCACTGGTCTTCCAGGGCAGGGGCATCAGCTACACGGAGCTGGACGAGCGCATCAACCGGCTGGCACAGGCACTGCGTGCCTCCGGGGTGGAGCACGGTTCCCGGGTGGCTTTCCTCGGCGATAACCATCCCGCATTCCTGGAGACGTTTTTTGCCGCCGGTACGCTGGGCGCCGTCTTTGTTCCGTTGAACACCCGGCTGGCGCCGCCCGAGATTCAGTTCGCGCTGCAGGATTCGGGCAGCTCGGTGCTGGTGTACACCGGTGCGCTCGCCCGGCTGGCGCAGCTGGGGTCAGCGGGCACATCGGTGGCGGTGCGGCTGGAGGTGGCCGACGGCGCCGTGGCCGACGGCGCCGTGGCCGACGCCCCGGCGGCGCCCGACGCGGACGATCCGGCCGGATCGGGCGGAGAACATGTGTCCGACTTCGACGCCGTGATAGCCGGAGCGCCCCCGGACCGGCTGGACCTGCCGGTCGGGGCAGAGGACGGGGCGATGATCCTCTACACCTCCGGCACCACCGGCCGGCCCAAAGGCGCCCTGCTGTCCCACTCCAACCTGGCCTGGAACTGCTACAACGTGCTGGTCGACTACGACGTGTCCGGGACGGAGGTCGCACTGATGATCTCCCCGATGTTCCACGTCGCGTCCCTGGACATGGGCGTGCTGCCGGTGCTCCTCAAGGGCGGCACGGTGGTGCTGGAAACCAGGTTCGAACCGGGCCGCACGCTCGCCGCGATTGAACAGTATGGAGCTACCTACATCAGCGGCGTGCCCACCACGTACCAGATGCTGTGCGAACATCCGGACTGGGACAAGCGGGACATCAGCTCGCTGACCACCATCACCTGCGGCGGATCCGCAGTGCCCCTGCGGGTCCTGGAAGCCTATGAAGCCCGCGGCCTGTCCTTCTCCAACGGTTACGGAATGACTGAAACGGCCCCGGGCGCCACTGCGCTTCCGGCCGCCCGATCCAGGGAAAAGGCAGGTTCCGCCGGATTGCCGCACTTCTTCACCGACGTTCGGATCACGGGTCCGGACGGCGGCGTCCTCCCGGCGGGAGAGGTGGGGGAGATCCAGATTTCCGGACCCAACGTCATCCGCTCCTATTGGAACCGGCCCGACGCCACCGCGGAAGCCTATGCCGAGGACGCCTGGTTCCGGTCCGGGGATATGGGCTATTTCGACGACGACGGGTACCTGTTCATTTCCGACCGGCTGAAGGACATGATCATTTCCGGCGGGGAGAACATTTATCCGGCCGAGGTCGAGCAGGCCATTGCGGAGCTGGAGGCCGTGGCTGCCGTTGCGGTGATCGGGGTGCCGGACAGCAGATGGGGCGAAGTCCCCCGCGCGGTCATCAGCCTGCGGCCGGGATACGCACTGACGGCCGAAGAAGTGCAGGAACACCTCTTCGGCCGCCTGGCCCGGTACAAAGTGCCGCGCACGGTGACGATGGTCGAGGACTTTCCCCGCACGGCGAGCGGAAAGATCCGCAAGGCCGAACTGCGCCGGCAGTATTCGGACTGACTGCAGCACAAACGAAACAGGCGGGGAGCCGATGCTCCCCGCCTGCCACTGTGATGCTCCCGCCGGGGCTACTGCTCCAGCTTCATGGCCTTGCGCAGCGTCAGCGAGCCTCCGCTCTGCAGAACGGCCCGTCGGTAGATCTTGGCGCCAAAGCCCAGCAGCGCGTAGGCCGCGGCCAGCGCAATGGCCAGCGAGGCGAAGGTCTGCCACAGCGGCACCTCCGAGCCGAGCATCCGGACGGGCATCGCCACGGAGGAAATCACCGGCACGAACGAGGCGACGACCAGCAGCTGTCCCTTGGCAAACATCCCGGCAAACAGGGCGGCGAAGATGATTGCCATGACCGGGGTGGAACTGCTGTTCAGGTCCTCGGACCGGCTGGCCATGGCCCCGAGCATTGCCCAGCCGGCGGCAAGGATCAGGAACCCGACGAGGAAGAAGACCAGGAACCAGCCGGACACCGGAATGATGGAGCCCACCATGTCCGCTGTTCCGGTCAGGTTCAGCGCCAGCAGGGCTGCCCCGCCGTACAGTGCCAGCTGCACCACGGCCAGGACGGTATTGCCGATCACCTTGCCGTAAAGGAGCTGGCGGATGGGAATGGCGGTAGCCAGGATTTCCACCACCCGGTTCTGCTTCTCCTCCAGCACGGAGGTGGCGATCGCCAGACCGAAAATGATGGTGGCCATATAGAAGAGGAAGCTGAACGCGAAGCCGACGGCGGCGGCGATTCCGGCCTGCTCGGCGTCGCCTTCCAGCAGCGCTTCTTCCAGCTCGCTGCCGGCGGTCAGTTCCGCCGCCGTCGTGCCGGCCGCTGCGGCGTTGGCACTGATGACATAGCTTGTCAGGGCCTCGGAAACCGGCCCGCGGATCCCGGAACCGATCTCGGCCTTTCCGGTCAGGGTCCAGCTGCCGTCATCTCCCTGGATCAGTGCCGCGTCCGCCTCTTCATTGTTGACCAGCTGCAGGGCTGCCTCGGGGGAGTCTGCCGTGACGGCTTCGAAGGAGGTGTTCCCGCCGTCCTCCTGTCCGGCGGCGTCGGCAGCGGTGATGATTTCGGCGGCGGCGGAATCTGCCACGGCCACCGTATGGTCCGAACCGCGCGAGGACATGTAGGCGTTAAAGAGGACGCCGCCCACGATCAGCAGCAGGGTCACCAGGGTCGAGAGCAGGTAGGTGCGGTCGCGCATCTTGACCATGACTTCGCGCAAGGTAACGATGGCCCAGGCGGGCGTGTTGTCAGGGGTTTCCGGAGCTTGCCCGGGCTTTGCCACGGGGGTTCGGGTTGCGGTGCTCATGCTGTCACCTCACGGTAGATGTCGCTCAGGGACGGACGGATGGGGGCGAATTCCTGCACCGTGCCGCGGGACAGGGCGGCGGCCAGGGTGCGCTGGGCGTGGGCGTCGTCGTCGAACTCCACCAGTGCGGACGGACCGGCGACGTCGATGACGGTGAGTCCGGTTTCCTCGCGCAGCCAGCCGGCGTCGGGGGAGACCGTGATGCGGTGGCGGCGGGGTGCCGTGGCGCGCAGCTCGTCGCCGGTGCCGGCGGCCATCAGGCGGCCGGCCTGCAGGACCACGAGGTTGTCGCAGAGCCGGTCCACCAGGTCCAGCTGGTGGCTGGAGAACAGGACCGGCACACCGGCGGCGGTCCGTTCGCGCAGCAGTTCCACCATGGAGTCGACGGCGATCGGATCCAGTCCGGAGAACGGTTCGTCCAGGATCAGGGCGGTGGGCCGGTGCAGCAGCGAGGCGGCGATCTGCACGCGCTGCTGGTTGCCCAGGGAAAGCGATTCGAGCTTGTCCTTGCTCCGGTCTGCCAGATTAAAACGGTCCAGCAGTTCCATTGCCTCACGGCGGGCCGAGGACTGGCTCATCCGGTGCAGCTGGCCGAGGTAGACCAGCTGGTCGATGATGGGCTGCTTGGGGTAGAGGCCGCGCTCTTCGGGCATGTACCCGAACTGTGCGCGCTGCGCAGCGGTCACGGGGGACCCGTCCAGCAGCACTTCGCCGGCTGTGGCGGTCAGGACTCCCATGATCATGCGCATGGTGGTGGTTTTACCGGCGCCGTTTGCACCCACGAAGCCGGTCATGCGGCCGGACGGAATGTCGAACGTGACGTCGTCGACGGCGGTTTTGTCCCCGAAGCGTCGGGTGAGATTGCGGACCTGCAGCATGTGCTGCTCCTTCCCCGGAAGAGGCCGGGCCTAGTGATGAACTTCTGCTTCGAGCTTAGGCAGAAGAGCAGCACGGCGGATCGGCCGCGGGATGGAACCTTTCCGGGTCAGCCGGCGGCCGGCTTGTCCCCCGGGAGGATGAGGCCGGACTCATAGGCGAACACCACAGCCTGCACCCGGTCCCGGACCTGGATCTTGCCCAGCAGATTGGAGACATGGGTCTTGACCGTCGCCTCGGCCACGAACATGCCCGCAGCGATCTCGGCGTTGCTCCGGCCAGCGGCAACATTCACGAGCACTTCGCGCTCACGGGAGGTCAGCGAGTCCAGCAGTTTCTGCTGCTGGGCGGACCCCGACGGCGGGCGGGTTCCGACGGCGGTGGCCGGGGCAGCGGTTGGGTGGCCGTTTGGCCGGGCAGCCGCGCCGGCAGCCTCTGCGTGCAGCTGCCGGGCGAAGCGTTCGATGACCCGCACCGTCATTTCCGGTGCCAGCAGGGCGTGGCCGCCGGCGACGGCGTGGACCGCTGCCACCAGATCGTCCGGGTCGGAGTTCTTCAGCAGGAAGCCGCTGGCACCGGCGCTGATGGCATCAAAAAGGTAGTCGTCGCGTTCAAAGGTGGTGAGGATGATGACCTTCGCGGTGCCGGCCCGCACTACCTGCTCGGTGGCCCGGATCCCGTCCAGGACCGGCATCTGCACGTCCATGAGGATGATGTCGACGGGGTGTGCCGCGGCAAAGTCCACGGCTTCGGCGCCGTTGGCGGCTTGGCCCACCACCTCGATTTCGTCCTCCACGGAGAGCATCATGGCAAAGCCCGCCCGCAGCAGGGCCTGGTCATCAGCCAGCAGGACCCGGATCGGTTCCATTACTTACGCTTCACCCTTTCGAAGGAGTTCTGCCGGCCGCAGCATGCGGCCCTCGGCAACCACGGTAACGGTCAATGGAGCGGAAACCGGACCCGGACGCGCCAGCCGCCGCCGGACCGCGGTCCGATTTCGGTGCTGCCGCCGTGCAGGTCGGCCCGTTCCCGGATACCCCGGATGCCGAATCCGGAACCGGCGGTGCTGCCCGTGCGCGGCCTGCCGTTGTCCACGGTCTCCACCTCCACCCAGCTGTTGCCGGTCCCTGTGGTGCCCGTGCGAAGGGCGACGACGGCGGAGCCTGCGGTGGAGTGCCGGCGGACGTTGGCGAGGGACTCCTGGACGGTGCGGTAAATCGAGAGGCCCAGCGGTGCGGGGACCCGGTCCAGCGAGCCGGGCACATGCTCGGACCGGTGATACGACACGGACAGGCCCAACTGCAGGTGCTCTGCCACCAGTGCCGGGAGGTCCGCCAAGCCGGGCTCGGGGGTACGCCGCGCACCGCCGTCGGACTCCGCCCCCGGTTCCTCGCCCGCGCGCAGTACGCCCAGCAGGGACCGCATCTGCTCCACCGCTTCGCGGGAGGAGGCTTCAATGGTCTGCAGGGCGCCCGCGGTGGCCTCGGGTTTTTTCTCCAGCACCCGCCGGGCCGCGCCCGCCTGGACCCCGATCACCGCGATGTGGTGCGCGACGACGTCGTGCAGTTCCCGGGCGATGCGCAGCCGCTCATCCAGCACCGCCTGCCGGGCCAGTTCCGTCGCCTGGATTTCCAGCTGAGCGGACTGTTTGACCAGCAGCTCGCGCTGATGCGCGCTGCGCCAGGCGCTCATGCCGAACATGATGGCTCCGCCGAAGAAGGCGGCGTTGATGGCGAAGTTGTAGAGCGCCAGGGATGCCAGCGGCGGCAGGAAACCGCGGTAGGTGTCATCGCCCTCCATGATCCGTTCCAGCATGCCGTCGTAGGTGGAGGACACGGTGAAGGAAAGGATGACCCACAACGCCATCACGGCAATGACCACGGTGGTGCCGAGCCAGAGCATCCTGCGGTCCTTCGCCCAGGCCACAGCGGTGTAGAGCGAGGCAAAATAGGCGGCCTGGAAGCTCGTCTGCGTGGCGACCATGGGCACCAGCAGCCCCAGTCCCAGGAACACGGCGCTGCAGGCCAGCATGACGGCCACCGGGTAACGGCGGCGCACCACCAAGGGCAGGATGATTAAAGCCAGCGCCAGATGCTGGAACCAGATGGGCCCGGTTTCCCCGGCCAGGGCACCGATTCCGCGGCTCACCTCCATAACGAGCGCGGAGACCAGCAACACGATCAGGGTTCCGACGACGTCGTGGCGCAGCTGGGCGCGGGTGGGCCCCGGGCGTTCCCAGTCCTCCCCGGTTCGCCAGGGGAGGCGGGCGAGCCAGCCGGGCCGGGTCCGTGCGTTCCGTTCCGGGCCGGCGTCGGCCGTGTCGAAGGCCATGGTCTCGATCATGCTGCCCAGTCTAGGAGTTGCACCGCCGGCAGGGGGTCCGCCGCAGGGATGAACGACCGGGGGATGAGCGGCCCCCTCGCCAGGAGCGGCTCTTCCGCGGGGGCCAGTGGAGCCCCGTTCACCGCCGTCGTCGGACCGGAACCGGTGCGGTTGGGGCCGTGCCCCCTGTGCTGGAGCGAAAGGAGTGATTTACTGCGTAGGTAGCGGCAGTCCGAACGGCAGCCGGCCATCAGCGTAGATGACAGGACTTCAAGCATGTTTGTACAGGAAGCACAGGCGATCCTGCCTGAACTGGTGGCCCTGCGGCGGGAGCTGCACCGGGATCCGGAGACCGGAATCAACCTGCCCCGGACGCAGGAAAAAGTCCTGGCCGCCCTCGAGGGGCTGGACCTGGAAATCACCCTGGGGGTGAAGACAACCTCCGTGGTCGCCGTGCTCCGCGGCGCCGAACCCGGTCCCACCGTCCTGCTGCGCGGGGACATGGACGCGCTGCCGGTGAGCGAACTGACCGATCTGGACTATGCCTCCACCAACGGATCCATGCATGCCTGCGGGCATGACCTGCACGTCGCGGGCCTGGTCGGCGCCGCCCGGCTGCTCTGCGCGCAGCAGCAGGACCTCTCCGGCAATGTGATCTTTATGTTCCAGCCGGGGGAGGAGGGCCACGACGGTGCAAGCCTGATGCTCGACGAGGGGGTGCTCGACGCCGCCGGGGAACGTCCCGTAGCTGCCTACGGCATCCACGTCCGGCCCGGCCCGCTGGGAGTCTTCCGTACCAAGCCCGGCACGCTGATGGCCGGCGCGAACGAACTGCGGATCACCGTGAAGGGCTCCGGCGGGCACAGCTCCCAGCCGCAGACGGCCATTGATCCGGTGCCGGCGCTGACTGAAATCGCCACGGCGCTGCAGACCATGGCCACGCGCCGGTTCTCTGCCTTCGACCCGATCGTGCTCACCGTGACCCAGCTTTCCGCAGGGGAAGCGATCAACGTCATTCCCGATACCGCCAGCCTCGGCGCCTCGGTCCGTACTCTCTCGGAGGAATCCCTGGACCGGGTGATCGTGGAGTCCAAGGCGCTCGCCGAGGGCATTGCCGCCGCGCACGGCTGCAGCGTGGAGGTGGACTTCACCATCCGCTACCCCGTCACCTGCAACGATCCTGACCGGACCCGGGAGGCCGTCACCGGGCTGCGGGAGATCTTCGGCGAGGACCGGGTGCTGGAATCCCGTGATCCGCTGATGGGATCGGAGGACTTCTCCCTGGTGCTCAACGAGGTTCCGGGCACCTTCCTCTTCCTCGGTGCGACGCCGCCGTCGGTCAATCCGGTCACCGCCGCCTGGAACCATTCACCGCGGGTGGTCTTTGACGACTCGGTGCTGGGGGACCAAGCCGCAGCCCTGGCGCAGCTGGCCTACAACCGGCTGACCTGACCTGGCCTGACCTGACTTGGCCTGCCGTCGTTGACCGCACCGCTGCCCGGGCGGTCCTTCGGGGCAGGGGTGTAGCGTCGGGGGCATGTCTGCCCTGAAGAAGGTCCTTGCCCTTGCCGCCCGCCCCGCGCCGCCGACGTCGAAACCCCGCCGCATCGGCGCCGTTGCCCTCGGTTCGTTCCTGGCCTTCGCCGGGACCTCGCACCTGACCTTCGCCCGGCAGGAATTCCAGGCCCAGGTGCCGGACTGGGTTCCGCTGAACGAGGATGCCGTGGTGCTGCTCTCCGGCGTGGCCGAAATCAGCCTGGGGGCGGCCCTGATCCTGCTCCGGAAGCGCCGGGTGCCGGTTGGGCTGGCCGCTGCTGCGTTCTTCATTGCGATCTTCCCGGGCAACATTTCCCAGTACGTCACCCACACGGACGCGTTTGGCCTGGATTCGGACCGCGCCCGGCTGGTGCGGCTGTTCTTCCAGCCGCCGCTGGTGCTGTGGGCGCTGTGGTCAACCGGGGCGTGGAAGGAACTGCGGGCGGCGACTAAGAAGGGATAACCCGGTCAGGGCGCGGCCTGTTGCATCCTGGCGCGGCGTTTCTCTTCCCGAGCCGCCGCCTTCGCCTGCAGCAGCCGGGCCTTCTCCTTCTCCCGCCGCCGTTTGTCCCGCTTGCGGGCTCGCCGCGCCCGGCGTCGTTCCTCGTTCCGGGCTTCGAACTCAAACTGGTCCGCTTCCCAGTCGCGGTACCACTGGGGCAGCAGCACCGGGCGGAGGGCTTTCGGCAGGAAGTAATGGTGCATCATGGCGATGGGCATGCCGATGCACCAGGACGCACCGGCCATGAGCTGAACTGCTTCCAGGGGCATCCCCAGCAGGCCCAGGATCATCGCCAGCAGCGTCCCGGTGAACGCCAGCCCGCCCCAGAAACAGGTAAAACCCACCCGGGAGTGCTTGGCGGTGGAGCCTGTCGATACCCTCAGTCCCAGCCAGGACGTCCACCGGCCGGTGTGGGCGCGGATGCCCATCACCATCGCCGCCGGCCCGATGACCACCGCGCCGGCGCCGAACAGGATGTATGCGATCAGCGGTGGCGAGTCCATTCCGATCACTCTAGGGGACAGGGTTCGGTGGTGACGACGACGGCGGCGGGTCGACTGCCACTCGACCGGCCCCAACCGCGGCCCTGGACCCGGCCCGGGAAGACGAAGAGGCTTAGCCCCTCAAAGTGCATCTACTGAGCAGATAAAGGGCTTATCGCCACCGAATAACCCCCCGCCCGCACGTTCACTGTGCAGTAGATGCTGCCTCCGGACCGGCCAGACGACATCTACTGCACTCTGAACGCGTCCGGGCCGATGAAACGCCGCAGAACTTCCCACCCACTGGTGCTCCTGTTCCTGGTGTGACAACTACAGCCAGAGCCATCACAGTTCATGGGAAATCATGCAGGACCGGTCCAAAGCGCCGCTCCTGTCCGGCTGATGCCGCCCGGAACCACGCCAGGCAGCATCACCCGTACACGAGGTGAGCTCTCATGACGTAAGAATGTGACCGCAAACACAAAGTGCATTAGCGTTGTTCTTCCGTCAACGCAGCCGGAGCCACTCTCCGTGTCCACACTGCGTCATCACTTGCCCCTTTAGGGCGGCACGACATGGAAAGGGGTGCCGGGTGGGAACCTCGCTCCACGAAACCGAGCCCTCGCTCAAGAAAGTCCTCGGCCGGATCGACGTCCTGGCCCTAGGTTTCGGCGCAATGATCGGTTTCGGCTGGGTGGTGCTCACCGGCGACTGGCTGATCAATGCCGGCACCCTCGGCTCGGTGCTGGCCATGGTTACCGGCGGCGTCATCATGGCGGTGGTCGGACTGACCTACGCCGAGCTGTGCGCGGCGATGCCCAAGGCCGGCGGCGAGCACAACTACATCATGCGCGCCATGGGCCCGCGGACTTCCTTCGTGGGATCCTGGGCCATCATCGGCGGCTATGTGACCATTGTGGCGTTCGAAGCCGTGGCCCTGCCCCGCACGGTGCAGTACATCTTCCCGGACCTGAGCCAGATTCACCTGTGGACCGTGGCGGGCTTCGACGTGCACCTGACCTGGGCGCTGGTAGGTGCGGCTGCCGCCGTCGTCATCACCTGGATCAACATCCGCGGCGTGAAGGAAGCGGGCGTGGTGCAGACCTTCGTGGTGCTTTTCCTGCTGGCCATCGGGCTGGTGATGATTGCCGGTTCGTTCACCGGAGGGTCCGTGGCCAACATGGAGCCGTGGATTAACAACGGCATGACCGGGTTCTTCGCGGTCCTGGTGGTGGTGCCCTTCCTGTTTATCGGCTTCGACGTGATTCCGCAGTCCGCCGAGGAAGTGAACATCCCCGCCAAGCAGATCGGCAAGCTCGTAGTTGTCTCCGTGGTGCTGGCAACCATTTGGTACCTCATGGTGGTGCTGACCACCTCTTCGGCCATGTCCGCCGGAGACCTGGCGCAGACGGATATTGCGACGGCGGACGCCGTCGGAGCCATGTTCGGCTCGGACATCATGGCCAAGATCCTGATTGCCGGCGGCATCGCAGGCATCCTCACCTCGTGGAACTCGCTGCTGATGGGTGCGTCCCGGCTGATGTATTCTCTGGCCCGTTCAGGCATGCTCCCGGCCTGGTTCGGCCGCCTGCATCCGAAATACCACACCCCGCACAACGCACTGCTGTTCATCGGGGCGCTGAGTTTCCTCGCCCCGTTCGGCGGCGCGGAGATGCTCGGCTGGCTGGTGGACTCCGGGGCACCGAGTATCGTGCTGGCCTACACCCTGGTGGCGATTTCATTCCTCATCCTGCGCCGCCGCGAACCGGCCATGGACCGTCCGCTGCGGATCGGCGGGCGCGGCAACGGCGGCATTGTCATCGGTATTGCCGCCGCGGTCTTTGGCCTGGCCCTGTTCAGCCTCTATATGCCGGGCATGCCGGCGGCGTTGGGGCTTGAGCCGTGGGTCCTGTTCGCTGCGTGGTGGGTGGTCGGCCTGGTCTTCTTCTTCCGGGTGCCGGCGGGCATCAAGGCAGGGCCCGACGCCGAGGAGCACGTCCTTGCCCGGCTCCGGTCCGGCGCGCGGTAGGGCTGATTTGGACAGGGGCGGTGGATCGATGTCGGCGGCCGCGAGGCTGGCGACGTCCCGGTGCACGCCCCGACGCAGCACCTTCCCCCTGGAAATCCATCTACTGAGCAGATAACGGGCTTATCTCCGCGGCTAAACCCCGTTGTCTGCTCACTGGATCCGGCTAACCCCGTTATCTGCTCACCAGATCCCGCGCCCGCACGTTCAGAGTGCAGTAGATGCTGCCCGCGGGCAGGCGAGGTGACATCTACTGCACTATGAACGCGTCCAGCCACTGAAGCCGGCAGAAAACCCCATCCAGTGTGGCTGGTGTTCCCGGTGTAACAACCGCAGCCACCAGGGTTCCAGAGAGTGTGAGCCCACGCCGACGGCCAGGCCGGCCAGCACTAACTCCGCCCGCAGCAAAAACATCATGTTGTACGGGTTTGGAGCTTCCCGGAGCGCTTTGTGAGGCAGGTAACGGTAAGGTTGCTTGGTAGTTTTCGCTCGGACACCAAGCTCGGACACCAAGCTCGGACACCAAGCTCGGACACCAAACCCGGACTCCAAGCCCCGGGCGGCGACAAGAAACATACGCAACCAAAGTGAAGAGGTCTTGATGTGTGGGAATTCGTGGCGGACCGGTATCAGCAGATCCTGTTCGCCGGATGGCAGCACTTCAGCCTAGTTGTCCAGTGCCTGATCCTCGCCACGGTCATAGCCGTGGTTATCGCGGCCCTGGTTTACCGCAATAAGACCCTCAGCGGAGTGGCCAACGGCGTCTCCGCAGTTGGCCTGACGCTCCCGTCCTTCGCCCTGATCGGCCTGCTGATCGCACCCTTCGGGTTCGGTGCCGTGCCGGCCGTGATTGTGGTGGCGTTTTATGCCACCCTGCCCATCCTGCGCAACGCGGTGGTGGGCCTGGCCGGAATTTCCCCGACCGTTGTTGAATCCGCCCGCGGTGTCGGTATGAGCCGGCTGCGCACGCTGCTGCGCATCGAACTGCCGCTGGCCTGGCCGGTCATCCTGGCCGGCGTGCGTGTGTCCGCCCAGATGGTGATGGGTATTGCCGCCATCGCGGCCTACGCCCTCGGCCCGGGACTGGGCGGCTTCATCTTCACCGGCCTGTCCCGCCTGGGCGGGGCCAACTCCCTCGAGTCCGTGGTGGTCGGCGTCGTCGGCGTCATCCTGCTGGCCCTGATCCTTGACCTTCTCCTGGTCGGCCTCGGCCGGCTCACAACCCCGCGAGGTATCCGTGTCTGAGACTCTTTCCCCAACCACCGGCGCCAAAGCCACCGCCACCGGCATCCTGCTCGAAGACGTCACCAAACGCTTCCCCGGGCAGGGCAAGCCGGCTGTCGGCGGCCTGACCATGGAGATTCCGCGGGGCAGCATCGTGATGCTGGTTGGCCCATCGGGCTGCGGCAAGACCACCACGCTGAAGATGATCAACCGGCTCATCGAGCCCACCAGCGGACGGATCATCCTCGACGGCGAAGACGTTACCGGGATCGACGGCGACCAGCTGCGCCGCGGGATCGGCTACGTCATCCAGGCCGGCGGGCTCTTTCCGCACATGACCGTGGGGGCGAACATCGCCGTCGTGCCCAAGATGCTCAACTGGGACAAGGACCGCATCCAGGCCCGGGTGGACGAGCTGCTCGAACTGGTCTCCCTGGATCCGGCCCTGTACCGGGACCGCTACCCGAAGGAGCTGTCCGGCGGGCAGCAGCAGCGCGTGGGGGTGGCCCGTGCGCTGGCCGCCGATCCGCCCGTGCTGCTCATGGATGAACCGTTCGGCGCCGTGGATCCGATCACCCGCCAGCGGCTGCAGGACGAACTGCTGCACATCCAGTCCGAACTGCACAAGACCATCGTCTGCGTCACCCATGACTTCGACGAAGCGGTGAAGCTGGGGGACTGGATCGCCATCTTCGACGAGGGCGCCCAGCTGGTCCAGTACGACTCCCCGGAACGGATCCTGGCCAATCCTGCCAACGAGTTCGTGGAGAACTTCATCGGCTCCGGCGCGGGCCTGAAGCAGCTCACCCTGACCCGGGTGAACGAGGTGGAGCTGACGTCCCCGATTACGGCCGCCATCGGAGACCTCGCCAGTGACACCCTCTCCCGGCTGCAGGGCGCCGGCGAGCAGAACGCCGTGGTGCTGGACGAACGCGAGCGGCCCATCCAGTGGCTCTCCCGCCGCCAGCTCAGCCGCCTGGACCGGCACACCGACATCGTCGATCCCAAGCTTCCGGTGATCGGGAACCAGTCCACCCTCAATGACGCGCTGGACACCATGCTGGTTTCCAGCACCGGCGCCGCCCTGGTGACGGGGCCGCGGGACCGGTTCCTCGGCCTGATCACCGTCCAGACCGTGATGGAAGCGATCACGGCAGCGAACGACGCCGCGCAGCAGGGCTCCTCCGGCGCACCGGTGGGCCTCAACAGCGGCGCCATCCGACGCGGCACCGAGACAGACGCCCAGGCAGCGGTGCAGGACGACGCCGGTGCTGCCGCCGGCCAGGGCACCCGATGACCGCCGTTTCGACGGCTGCGCAGGCCCGGACCGAAGCCGAAAGCGGTGCCGGCCCGACGTCGTGGCGCCCGCTGCTGCTGCAGCTGGCCGGCATCGCGGTGGCCTTCGGACTCCTGATGCTCTGGCTGACCACCGCCGAGCTCAGCGTCACCGAGCGCACCACGCTGGACCCCGCAGCACTGTGGGAATACACCGTCCAGCACCTCCTGCTCACCGGGGTGTCCGCCGTGATCGTGCTGGTGGTCGCCATCCCGCTGGGCGTGCTGCTCACCCGCGGACGGATGCGCCGGGTCACCGGACCGATCATGGCGCTGGCCAACATCGGCCAGGCCGCGCCGGCCATCGGGCTGCTGGTGCTGCTGGCCTTCTGGGTCGGGTTCGGCTTCCGGGCCGCCATCGGCGCGCTGGTGGTCTACGCCCTGCTGCCGGTTATGCGGAACACGATGGTGGGCCTGCAGCAGGTGGACCCG
Organism: Arthrobacter sp. zg-Y895; assembly: GCF_020731025.1. Lineage (NCBI taxonomy): Bacteria > Bacillati > Actinomycetota > Actinomycetes > Micrococcales > Micrococcaceae > Arthrobacter > Arthrobacter sp. zg-Y895. Next base: position 407,605 of record NZ_JAJFZY010000003.1, on the reverse strand, counting down.
CGCATCGTCGAGGCCGGCCGCGGCGTCGGCATGAGCAACGCCCAGGTGCTGTTTCGGCTGGAACTGCCGCTCGCGGTGCCCGTGATGCTCTCCGGCGTCCGGACCGCCCTGGTGCTCCTGGTGGGCACTGCCACCCTGGCCACGTTCGTCAACGGCGGCGGGCTGGGGATCCTCATCACCACCGGCGTGAACCTGAACCTGACCACGGTGCTGGTGGCCGGAGCCCTGCTGGTGGCGCTGCTGGCCCTGGTGGTCGACTGGATCGGCCGTCTGGTCGAGCACATCGCCCGGCCGAAGGGACTCTAATGAAAAAGCAGCCAAACGCACGCGTCCGCCTCGCTGCCGCAGGAGCCGCCGCCGTCGGCCTGCTGCTTGCAGGCTGCGGACTGCAGCCCGCCGCCTCCTACGTGCCGGAGGCGGACCCCGGCCTGATCCAGCCGGTTGAGGGCCTGCCCGACGACGCGAAACTCACCGTCACCAGCAAGAACTTCACCGAACAACTCATCCTGGGCAAGATCGCGGTGCTGGCCACCAAGGTAGCCGGCTTCGACGTCACCGACCTGACCAACGTGCCCGGCAGCCAGCCGGCCCGGGAGCTGCTCCTATCGGGGCAGGCAGGCATGACGTGGGAATACACCGGCACCGGGTGGATCGCCTACCTCGGGCAGAGCGAAGGCATCCCCGACAAGCAGGAACAATGGCAGGCCGTGCATGACGCGGACCTTGCCAACGGCGTCACGTGGGGCGATCCGGCACCGCTGAACAACACCTACGCCATGGCCATCCGCAGCGAAGCGGGCGAGGAACTGGGGGTGGACAGCATCTCCGACATCGCCAACCTGCCGGTGGAGGAGCGCACGTTCTGCCTCGAGGCCGAGTTCAACTCGCGTCCGGACGGCATGAACCCGCTGCTGGAAAAGTACGGCATACCGCGCGGGGCGCCCAACGGCGTGCCGGACGCCAATATCGGCATCTATGACACCGGTGCCGTGTATTCGGCCACCGACGCCGGGGAGTGCAACTTCGGCGAGGTCTTTGCCACGGACGGACGGATCGATTCGCTGGGCCTGACCGTGCTCGTGGATGACCTGGCCTACTTCCCGGCCTACAACGCGGCGCCGGTCTTCAACACCGACGCGCTGGAGGAATATCCGGAGCTGGTAGACATCTTCGCGCAGGTGTCCCCGTTGCTAACGGACGAGGAACTGCGCAAGATGAACCTTGCCGTAGACGTCTACGGCCAGGAGCCCGCCGACGTCGCCTTCGACTGGATGGTCGAGAAGGGCCTGATTACCGCTCCCGAGTGAGGTGGACCCCGTGGACCTTCCAGCCATCCTCGACGCCGGCCACGTCGACGACGCCGCCGCCCTGCTGCACCGCTACTACACGCAGAAACTGACCTCGGGGCATGTGCGGACCGGGGCGAGGTTCGACACCTGGGCCGGCGGCGGAGACTCCCCGGGGGCCGCCAACCGGATCACCGCTGACGACCTGCTTGCACTGGCCCTGCTGGGCGAGGAAATCAAGGGACCGGCGGTGGTGGGGCTGCTCGAGACCAAGGCCCCGGAGATCGGCGAGCTGCTGGAACTGATTCCGGTGAACCTGGAGCTGGCGGACGTTACCGGCGTCGAATACGTCCACGTCCTCGGCAAGGACAGTCCGGCGTGGCTGCTCTGGGACGTGTTCCGGGGCTACCGGGGCGGGCAGTGGAAGATGGGCCCCATGAAAACCAGCAAGCTGCTGGCCCGCAAGCGGCCGAAACTGATTCCGATCTGGGATTCGATGGTGGCCCGCAGCATCGGGGCGGGTACCTCCCTCACGCAGTGGGAGCAATGGCATGCGCTGCTCACCGCCAATGACCGGGAACTGGTCCGGCGCCTGGACGCGGTCCAGGACCGGGCGGCCCTGCCCGTCCGGGTTTCCAGGCTGCGGGCCATGGACGTGGTGCTGTGGATGGACGCCAAGCAGCGCGGGTTCCGGGCGGCGCCGGGCGACGACGACTGAAATTTCCGGGGTACGCGGAAGACGCCGGCGCCTAGTTCCGGTAGGTGAACACGGTCAGCCCGCCGGTCGCGAAACGAGGAATATCGGCGTTGGCGGCCTGGCCCTCGGCGGTGGTCAGTGACTCCTGCATGGCCGATTCGTCGTCGAAATCGGCTTCAAACAGTGCAAAATACGGCGGCCGCTCCTCCGCGGACCTCAGCTCCTCGGACGCCCGCAGGTCGCGGAGGCCGGGAATGTTGCGCACCAGCGGCAGGTGCACGTTGCGGTAGTGCCGCCGGAAGGCAGCCGGGTCCACCGGTTGCCGGAACAAAACAACGAGGGTGTGCATGCAGAAAAGGTAACGCGGCTGGTTGCGAGGGAACAGGGCGGCGCCGTTAAGGACAGGCAGTCCCGCACCGGACTAGAGTCCTCAGTACGTCGGGCCGCCATGCCCGCGGACCCGCAACGAAGAGGAAACCGCCATGTCACTTTCCACCAGCCCAGCCGCGACGCCGACGCCGGAGCTTCCGGACAGCATGCGCGTCTCGGTCCTGCGGGTCCCGTCTGCCGCGGACGGCAACGCCGGCAGCGAAGCACCCAACCAGCTCTCCGTCGATGAACGCCCGCTTCCGCAGTTGGCACCGAACGAGGTGCTGGTCCGGGTGGCCGCCGTCGGCGTCTGCGGTAGCGACGTGCACTATTTCCGGCACGGGCGGATCGGGCAGTTTGTCGTGGAGGAGCCGCTGGTGCTGGGGCACGAAGCGTCCGGGACGATTGCCGCCGTCGGCGCCGCCGTGGACCCGGTCCGGATCGGCCAGCGCGTGTCCATCGAGCCGCAGAAACCCTGCCGCCGCTGCGAGCAGTGCAAGCAGGGCCGCTACAACCTGTGCCCGGACATGGCCTTCTACGCCACCCCGCCGGTCGACGGCGCCTTTGCCGAATACGTGGCGATCGAGTCCGATTTCGCCCACGCCGTTCCGGACACCGTTTCGGACGAAGCCGCCGCCCTGATGGAGCCGCTCTCGGTGGGCATCTGGGCCTGCCGGAAGGCCGGTATCGGGCCCGGACAGCGGGTGCTGGTAGCCGGGGCCGGGCCGATCGGCGTGGTTATTGCCCAGGTGGCCCGCGCTTTCGGTGCCAGCACCGTGTACATCAGTGACATCGCGCAGGACCGGCTGGACTTCGCCGCCCGGCACGGAGCCACGCACACCCTGCATGCCTCGCAGCCGGTGGACGGGCTGGGGGTGGATGCGTTCATCGACGCGTCCGGAGCTCCCAGTGCGGTCCGCGCAGGCATCCGGGCGGTGGCCCCGGGCGGCCGGGCAGTGTTGGTGGGCATGGGCGCCGAGGACGTCGAACTGCCGGTCGGCGTGATCCAGAACCGCGAAATCTGGCTCACCGGCGTCTTCCTCTACGCCAATACCTGGCCGACGGCGATCGCGCTGGTGGCAGAGGGCAAGGTGGACCTGGACGTACTGGTCACCCATGAGTTCGGGCTCGGCCAGGTGCGGGAGGCGCTCGACGCCGGGCAGGAACCGGGCGCGCTCAAGGCCATGGTCCAGCCCTGGCGCTGACGCGGCGCTGAGGGCCTGGCGCTGACGGGCGCCGCACTGCGGGGGCCGGTACCGGTTCGCGCGCCAGCGGACCGGGAAAAGAAAATTCCGCGGCGCACCTCGACACTAAGTTACTGAGCGGTAATATAGCGGGCATGCACCTCATTCTGCGCACCCTCCTGACCCTGTTCCGCGCCCGACGCCGGCCCAAGCTGGGCTTCTTCGAGACCTCCTCAGTGCCCATGAAGGTCCTGGTCACGGACATCGACTTTGCGATGCACCTGAACAACGGCATGTACTTCTCGCTGATGGACCTGGGCCGGTTTGACCTGCTGGTCCGCAGCGGCGTCTGGGACATCATGAAAAAGCGCGGCTGGAGCCCGGTGGCGAACAACGAAACCATCAGCTTCCGTAAATCCCTGCAGCTGCACCAGCAGTACAGCATTGAAACCCGGGTCATCGGGTTTGATGAACGGGCCATCTACATCGAGCAGCGCATGGTGGCGGACGGCGAGATCTATGCCAGCGCCGTCATCTGCACCCGCCTGGTATCCAAGAAGGGCCCGGTGAGCAACGAGGAGATCTTCGAGGCCGTGGGCGCCGTCCCGCCGTCGGACCTGGAACTGCCGGAGTGGATCAACGAGTGGCGTGCCGCCGTCGCGCTGCCGAGCACCCGCCGCCCCGCTCCGCACACCTGGGCCTAAGCGGAGCTCCCGCCCCCGGGCGTTGCCGGGGACCGTTGACACCCCCGGATGCCGGGCCGAACCTAGAAGCAGGGGGACCTAGGAACGGGGTGCTCGGTGAAGCTGACGGTCAACACTTTCCTGACGTTGAACGGCGTGATGCAGGCTCCGGGCAGCGTGGAGGAGGACCCGTCCGGCGGTTTCACCGGCGGCGGGTGGCTGACTCCGCTTGCTGATCCTGACCTGGAGCAGATTGTCTCCGAGTGGTACGGCATGGCCGATGCACTGCTGCTGGGGCGCAACACGTACGACATGATGCAGCCCTATTGGGAGGCCGCGAACCAACCCGGCGACTTCATTGCCACAGCATTGAACCGCCTGCCGAAGTATCTGGTCTCCGCCACAATGCCGCCGGTGCCCTGGCACAACACGTTTCTGCTCGAAGGGGAACTGGTCTCGAGCGTGGAACGGCTGAAGTCCCGGCGCAGCGGCGAACTCCAGGTGCACGGCAGCTATCAGCTGGTGCAGGCGCTGGCGGCGGCGGGGCTGGTGGACGCGTACCGGCTGCTGATCTTCCCGGTGGTGGTCGGCCAGGGCAAGCGGCTCTTCGAAGACATCCGCGAGGCCGCCTCCTACAGCGTCTCCCAGCCGCAGACCACCCGCTCCGGTGCCATCTGCGTGACGCTGCACCCCGCGGCGCTGCCGGCCGAAACGGGATCCGAAGCCGGCCCCGGAATGTCCGTCTGATGCTGTTCAGTCCTGCCGAAATAAGGAAGAAGTTTTCCGCTCTGCGATAAAGTGGGGGCAATTCGTGGGGAGGGGCAATCATGGCTGAACGGGCCGCCGGATCCGGCGTGCAGTCGGTGGAACGGGTCTTTGAACTGCTGGAGCTGATTGCCGACGCCGGCGGGGCAGTGACGCTGAGCGAACTTGCCGCCTCCACCTCCCTGCCCCTGCCCACCATCCACCGGCTGCTGCGCACCCTCGTGGGCCGGGGTTATGCGCGGCAGCTGCCCAACCGGCGTTACGCCCTGGGGCCGAAACTGATCCGGCTCGGGGAAGGCGCCAACCTGCAGCTCGGCGCGCTGGCGATGCCGCAGCTCAAGGGTCTCGCGGATGATCTGGGCGAGACCTCCAACATGGCAGTGCTCGACGCCGACATGGTGGTCTACGTGGCCCAGGTTCCCTCGCGCCATTCAATGCGGATGTTCACGGAAGTCGGCCGCCGGGTGCATACCCATGACACCGGCGTCGGCAAGGCGATCCTGGCGCAGCTGCCGGATGAACAGGTCCGCAGCATCGTGGGCAGGGCGGGAATGCCCACCCCCACCGGGCACAGCCTGGGCAGCGTCGATGCGCTCCTGGCTGATCTGGAAGGCATCCGGGAGCGCGGCTACTCCGTGGACGAGCAGGAACAGGAGCTCGGGGTGCGCTGCTTCGCCATGGCCGTCCCCAACGCGCCCACACCGTCGGCGGTGTCCGTCTCGGGGCCGGTCTCGCGCGTGGATGGAGCCTTCGCGGACCGTGCGGTGCCGCTGCTGCGCGCAGCCGTGGAGCGGATCTCCGCCGAGCTGAACCGCTAGGACATTTCCCGAGAGCCTTTTTGGGCAGCCCTCCGGGGCACGGAAAAGGGCAGGTGCCGCGGCTGCGGTACCTGCCCTTTTCTCAGTGATGCGAGGTGATGCGGTGTGATCTAGCTGTGAAGTGCCCGGTCCCTAGTGCTGGGTGCCGCGGCGGGTGCCGGCGATCAGCATGCCGATCGGAACCAGCAGCAGGAGCAGCGGGATGAGTACGGCCAGGATCTTCGGGGAGGTGAGGATTTCGCCCGGGGTCAGCGCCGTGGTGCTGGCCCGCATGGTGTCCGCACCTTCGGAGATCTTGCCGTTGCCGTCGGCCAGGGTCTTGCTGCCTTCGGCCAGTTCGGTGTTGCCGTCGGCCAGCTTCTTGGCGCCTTCCTTCAGGTCGCTCGTGCCGGCGGTCAGCGTCTTGCCGCCGTCGTCGAGCTTCACAACGCCCTCGTCCAGGGACTCGGTGCCGGTGACCAGGCGGCTGGTGCCGTCGGAGAGGCTGATGGTGCCGTCGTAGATCTTGTAGTTGCCGTCGGCCAGCGTGTAAGCGCCGGTTTCCAGGGTGTCCAGGCCGGTGGCCAGGGTTCCTGCGCCGGTGGCGAGCTTGCCGTTGCCTTCGGCCAGGGTGTAGGCGCCGGTTTCGAGGGTCTTCAGGCCGGTGTTCAGCTCGGAAGCGCCTGCGGAAAGGGTTCCGGCGCCGGTGTAAAGCTGCGCGACGCCGTCGGCTGCCGAGTGGGCGCCTGCAGCCAATGCGGGAGCCTTGCCGTTCAGCTCCGTCAGGCCACCGGATACGGCGTCGGCACCATAGACGAGGCCAGGGTTCTGGGGAGTGCCGTTGCCTTTGAGGCCGACGTCTATTCCAGCGACCAGCCGTTCGAGACCCTCCAGCTTGTCCGCTGCATCGAGTATGCCTTCCCTGGCGCCCGGAATTACCTGCGCCTGGGCCAGCATGCGGAGTTGGGCGGCGCCTGCTGAAACGCCTTCCGGACCGTAAGAACTGCCTGTCTTGGCGAAGTCTGCCGAGATGTTCTGGTAAGCGGTTTTCCCGTCCTTGCCGGGGGTGCTGTTGATGCCCGCATAAATGCTCTCTACCCCACCGTCAACCGCAGCCGCGCCCGGGGCCAGCTCGGAAATGCCTGCAACAGCGGCGTCTGCACCGGCTGCGAGTTCCTTCGAGCCTCCGACCAACGGTTCCATCTTCGTGTAAAGCTCGTTCGCACCGGTGGCCAGCCTGTCGGAGCCCTGACGCGCCGTCGTTGCGCCTGCGGCCAGCGTGCTGGCGCCCTGTGAGGCGCTGCTCGCGCCGGCAGCCAGCGTGCCTGCACCCGTCCGGGCGTTGGTGGCACCGGCAGCAAGCTTGTTGGCACCCTCGTTGGCTGCTTCCGCGCCGGTGAGGAGCTTGACGGCTCCTTCATCCAGCGTGGTGGCGCCTTCCTTCAGGGTGGTGACGCCGGCCTTGGCTGACCCGATGCCCTTGGCCAGGGTGTTGGCACCCGCGTCAACCTTTTCGGTGCCCGCAGAGAGGTCCTTGGCACCGGTCTGCGCCTTCTCGGCGCCGGCCTTCAGGTCTCCTGCGCCGGTGGAGGCGCGTTCCGCGCCGTCGCTCAGCTCCGTTGCCCCGCTGGCAACCTTGCCCGTAAAGAGGACGAAGAAGGCGAGGAGGAGGACCAGGAACAACGCCAAAAGTACGGTCAAAAGTGTGTGTGGGCGGCTGGAAGCGCGCCCGGACGTGGAACTCGTCATTGAATATCCTTCTTCTGCTTCTTACGATTCGAGACTGACTAAGCGGCGAGCAGCACGCCTATGGGCGCAGCCTCCGCGGATGCAAGGTGACCGGGTCCGTCGCTACGTTGAGACGTAATCGGTCAAGACCAGTGTGATGTCTGTTACATCTAAGCTACCCGCGGGTAACAAAGCAAGGCTTTTTCGAAATTAGTTACTGATGAGTAGGTTGCGCGGTATGTTTTGGTGCGCTATTGGTCACCAGCGTGTCGAACCCGCGTAACCCAGCTCACACCGGGCATCGTTGAGTGCAGACAGGATCGGCGTGAAATAAGGGAGTCTGTATGAGCTGGCTGGACCGCGACCGCACCATCGCCCCGCCCGGATTCAATCGATGGCTGATCCCGCCGGCGGCGCTGGCGGTACACCTTTGCATCGGACAGGTCTACGCCACCAGCGTCTACAAGACGGCGCTCGTGGAATACTTCGGCGCCAGCCTCACCCAGATCGGCGTCATCTTCTCCATCGCCATCGTGATGCTCGGGCTCTCCGCCGCTGTGATGGGCACCTGGGTGGATGCGAACGGACCCCGCAAGGCCATGTTCGTTTCGGCCATGTTCTGGGTGAGCGGCTTCCTCATTGGGGCCTTGGGCATCTTCACCGGGCAGCTCTGGCTGCTGTACCTGGGGTACGGCTTCATCGGCGGTATCGGCCTGGGCATCGGCTACATTTCCCCGGTCTCCACCCTGATCAAATGGTTCCCCGACCGGCCCGGCCTCGCCACGGGCATGGCCATCATGGGCTTCGGCGGCGGTGCGCTGATCGCCAGCCCGCTCTCCTCGGCCCTGCTGACCTTCTTTGACCCTGAATCCGGCACCCCCGGCTGGGTGGCGAGCGGCGACGCCGTGGGCAAGCTGTTCCTCACTCTGGGCGCCCTCTACCTGGTGTACATGCTCTACGGCGCCTGGAGCATCCGGGTGCCGGCGGCGGATTGGAAGCCCGAGGGCTTTGACCCCTCCACCGTCGCCTCCAAGTCCCTGGTCACCACCAACCACGTCTCGGCCGCCAACGCCATCAAGACCCGACAGTTCTGGCTGGTCTGGATTGTGCTCTTCTGCAACGTCACCGCGGGCATCGGCATCCTGGAACAGGCAGCGCCCATGATCCAGGACTTCTTCCGCCAGCCCGACGGCGCCTCGCTGGTGACGGCCGCCGTCGCCGGCGGTTTCGTCGGCCTGCTCTCGATCGGCAACATGGGCGGGCGCTTTGTCTGGTCCGCCACCTCGGACCTGATCGGCCGCAAGCGCATCTACATGATCTACCTCGGTGCCGGCGCTGTCCTGTACACCCTGCTGTCCTTCTTCGGGGACACGTCCACCATCCTCTACGTGGCCCTGGCGTTCGTGATCCTGTCCTTCTACGGCGGCGGGTTTGCCACGGTTCCCGCTTACCTGCGGGACCTCTTCGGCACCTTCCAGGTCGGTGCCATCCACGGCCGCCTCCTCACGGCCTGGTCCGCTGCCGGCATTGCCGGTCCGCTGATCGTCAACTCCTTCCTGGACGCCCAAGGCACCCCGGGGGAGCTGACGGCAGCGGCGTACTATCCGGCCCTGCTGACCATGGTGGGACTGCTGGTGGTTGGCTTCATCGCCAACCTGCTGGTGACGCCGGTTGCTTCCCGCTACCATGAACCCGCGAAATCCGAGCCGGCTGCCCCGGCCCAGGCCGCTACCCAGGACGGAGAACGCTGATGACCAAGGCAAAGTTGACGGTGAGCTGGCTGCTGGTGGGGGTCCCCCTGGCCTACGGGGTGTTCCAGACCCTGACCCGGGCCGCGGCGCTCTTCGGCTGACCGAGGCACCGCGGATCACGGGTATGGGGCAGGATATGGCCGGCAGCTGGAATGAGGTTCGGCTCCTGCCGCCGGAAGCGCGGCCGGACGCCTATACCCAGCTGCCGTTCACGGGCTGGTTCCTCATGATGGGATGGGCGGCGAGGGTGCAGCACACCTACCGCCATCCCGGCACGCTCTATGAAACCCTGCCCACCCAGGAGCTGTTTGCCCCCGAGGACGAGGAATGGGTCTACCAAATGACCAATGACTATCTGGCGCTGGTCGACATTCCGCCCGTCCCGCGCGGATACGTCTGGTTCCTGGCCCGGCCTGCAGGGATCACCTCGGATGAAGCCCTGTGGCGGCGGCTGAACGAAAAGATCGATGAGGTGGGAGGCATACCCCACTTCGACGGACCCGCCTACGTCACGGGGGCCTATCCGGTCATCGCGGAGGCGGTGCGGAGGCTCTACTGACGGGGCTTCGAAACCTTGGCGTCCTTCGAGTCCATCACCTGGTCCATGACCAGGGAATAGAGCACCGCTGCCATTGCCATGACTGGACGGGGCCGGGCCACTCCGCGTCGGACCAGCCACGCTTCGACAGCCTCATCCAGTACGAGGCTCAGTGCCGTGATCCCGCTGACGGCTGAGCCCATCAGCACAGCCAGACCCGTCAGCGCAATTCCCGGCATCCGCGTCCGGGGCCCGGCTGCACGCACGTAGGAAGGGGCGGTTGCGGAATCACCCCCGGCCCTGACCGTGAACGGGGTGACAAGGTCAACCGTTCCGGCGGCGGCCAGCTCCCTCCCTTTTCGCATGCCCCTGCTGAGGGCTACGACGCCGATGGTGCCCACGGCTGCGCCCGGTACAAGAACATAGGCGCGGCGCAGTCCCGGGGACCAGTCGGCCGGCCGTGACAGGGTAAAACCGCCGACGGCAGCGGCAATCGTGAGTGACAGCGGAAGATTCTTCATGGCCCACACGGTACCTGCCGCCGGAGGGGCTGTGGAACCGGGAACGCGGTGCAACGATTGAAGTGCAAAATCCATCCATCGCGCCGTGGCGGATCACTGTCGGTGCGGAGAGCAGGAGTATGCCATGAAGGCCCTTCAATACCGCGCCATTGGCCAGCCGCCCGAAGTGGTGGAGATTGATACCCCCGAACCCGGCCCCGGGCAGGTCCGCCTGAAGGTCACCGCCGCCGGGGTCTGCCACTCGGACGAATTCATCATGAGCCTCCCTGAGGAGGAGTACATCTACGGTCTGCCCCTGACGCTGGGACACGAGGGTGCCGGCGTGGTGGACCGGGTGGGCGACGGCGTGCAGTACATCGAAGAGGGCACGTCCATGGCCGTCTACGGGCCGTGGGGCTGCGGGATTTGCTACGAGTGCTCCAGCGGCCGGGAGAACTACTGCCGCAACGCCGCGAAGTTCGGCATTGTCCCGCCCGGACTCGGCGCACCCGGGGCCATGGCCGAATACCTGATTGTGGACAGCCCCCGCCATCTGCTTCCCCTCGGGGACCTGGATCCGGTGCAGAATGTGTCCCTGACCGACGCCGGGCTCACGCCGTACCACGCGATCAAAGGCTCCCTGGAGAAGCTGCCCTCCGGTGCCACCGCCGTCGTCATCGGAGTGGGCGGGCTGGGGCACGTGGCCGTGCAGATCCTGCGCGCCATGACCGCAGCCACCGTGGTGGCGCTGGACATCGACGAGGCGAAACTGAACCTCGCCACCGACGTCGGCGCGCACTACACCTTCCCGTCCGAGCCGGGCGCAGCGGACCTGGTCCGGGACCTGACTGGCGGCAGGGGAGTGGACGCTGTCTTTGACTTCGTGACCAACCAGGCCACCCTGGACCTGGGCCAGGCGATGGTGGGATCGCAGGGCGACCAGGTGCTGGTGGGGGTCGGGTCGGGCACCGTGTCGGTGGGCCTGGCTGCCACAGCCGCCTGGGAAACCTCCATCCGTGCCCCGTACTGGGGTTCGCGGTCGGAGCTGTTCGAGGTGCTGGACCTGGCCCGGGGCGAAGGCATCAACGTGCATACCGAGGTCTTCAGCCTGGACGAGGCCCCGGCGGCCTACGAGAAGCTGAAGAACAACCAGCTGATCGGCCGCGCCGTCGTCGTGCCGTAACTCCGGCGCGGAAGCTACAGCCCTGCCGGAAGTTACAGCGGTGCCGGTGCCAGCCCGGCGAACCCGGCGGCGGACCGCAGCAGCTGCGGCACCCCGGCCTCCAGCGACGGGGCGAATATCCGGTCGTTGGGGCGCTCGCCCTTGAGCCAGCGGGTATAGATGGCCTCGCAGAAGATCGATGCCTTCCACAGGGCCAGGGTCTGGTACCAGGGCAGCGCTTCCAGATCCAGGTCCATCCGCTGCCGGTAGGCCTCAATGACATCCTCCCGGGTGTAATAGCCCGGGTTGCGGGTCACTCCGGTGAGCTCCAGGGGCGTAGCGACGCTGCCCGGCTCGGAATAGGTGGCGGTGAGGTAGCCAAGATCGGCCAATGGATCGCCGATGGCGGACATTTCCCAGTCCAGGACGGCAATCACTCTGGCGGGGGACTGCGGGGCGAACATCAGGTTCCCGGGCCGGTAATCCCCGTGCAGCACCGAGGCGGCCTGGCTGTCCGGCACGTTGTCCGCCAGCCAGCTGCCGATCCTGCCCACCTCGGGAAGATTGCGCATGGTGTTGACCTCCCACAACCCGGAGAACCGGGCCACCTGCCGCTGCAGGTACCCCTCCGGCTTGCCGAAGGAGGCCAGGTCCCCGCTGCTGACATCCACGGAATGGATGCGGACCAAGGCGTCGACGACGGCGGCGCTGGTTGCCCGGCGGTCCTCCATTGCGGACAGTGCGGTCGGGATGGTGTTGGTGATGACCAGTCCGTCGAGGAAGCCCATCACGTAGAACGGCACTCCGAGCACCGACTCGTCTTCGCAGAGGGCCAGGATTTCCGGCACCGGCACACCCTGCACGCGCAGCAGCTGCTGGATCCGGGCTTCGCGGACCATGTCATGGGTGGAGCGGGGCAGCGGCGGGCGCGGGCCGCGGCGCAGCACAAAGTCATCGTTTCCGCGCCGGATCCGGTAGGTGATGTTGGACTGCCCGTCCCCGATCTGCGCCCAGGACAGCGGCCCCGAACCCAGTCCGTGCGCGTCGAAGAACGCGGTCACCTCATCCAGGATCAGCAGCGGAGGGGAGGCCAAGGCCTCGGCCTGGGAACGGGTGGCTACAACTTCGGTGCCGTCGGCAGTGGTGTGCATGGGGTTCAGGCTTTCGCTTCGGCGGGGGTTCCGGCGTCGTCCGCGGACGCCGGGCGGGACACATCGGCAAGATCCGGAGCGCCGCGCTCCGTTTCCCGGCGGCGGCCGGCGGAAGCGCGGCGGGCAATGGCCCACTTATGCGTTTCGTTGGAGCCGTCATAGATGCGGAAGGCGCGGACCTCGTTGAGGTAGGAGGCCAGCGGCAGCCGGTCGGTGACGCCGTCGCCTCCGCACAGCTGCAGGCTCCGGTCGATCACCCGGTACACCGCCTCCGAGGTGTGGGCCTTGGCCACCGAGGACAGGGCGGAACCGGCCTTGGCATCGGTTTCCAGCAGGGCAGCGGTCTTGGTGATGATGGCGTCGGAAGTTTCAATATCGATGACGGACTGCGCGATCATTTCCTGGGCCAGGCCGAGTTCGTTCATCACCGATCCGAAGATCTCCCGCCGGTTGGTGCGGTCCAACGCGATGTCCAGGGACCGCCGGGCCAGGCCGAGCCAGCGCATGCAGTGGGTCAGCCGGGCCGGACCAAGCCGGACCTGCGCGTACCGGAAGCCTTCCCCGGGTGCGCCGAGCACGGCGGCGTCCGGCACAAACACGTCCTCGAAGTGCACGTGCGGATGCCCGCCCCCGATCGCCCGGTCCATGGTGTGCAGCTGCTCGCCGATCCGCACCCCGGGGGCATCCATGTCCACCAGGAGCATGGTGGCCCCGGCGGGCGCGCCGTCCACCGCGTCGGTGCGCACCATGGCAATGCAGAAGGTGGCGTTGTTGGCTCCGCTGGTGAAGCGCTTGTGCCCGTTGATCAGCCAGCCGCCGTCCACCTTCGCGGCGCTGCTGCGCAGGGCGGCGGGGTCCGATCCGGCACCCGGGTGCGGCTCGGTCATGCCGAAGCAGGATCGGGCCTCGCCGGAGACCAGCGGGGCGAGGTAGCGGCGCTTCTGTTCCTCGCTGCCGATCAGGTGCAGCATGTGCATGTTCCCCTCATCCGGGGCCATGCAGTTCAGCGCCGAGGGGCCGATCAGCGAATAGCCGGCCTCCTGGAAGACGGGGGACCAGTACTCGAGCGGCACCCCCTGCCCGCCGTATTCGCGCGGTGCGTGCGGGGCGAAGACGCCGGCGGCCTTCGCGGCGGCGCGCAGTTCCTCCAGCAGCGCCTCCGGAACGACGGCGCCCGGCCGCGGTTCTGCGGGCATCACCGTGCCGCGGATGAACTCGCGGGTGCGCAGGCGGAGGTCTTCGATTTCCGGAGGCAGGGAAACAGTGCTCATGAGGGGTCCTTAGGGGATGCGGTGGGAGCGGTCAGGCCGAGCCGCCGGCCACGAGCAGGCCGCCGTCGAGGTTGATGATCTGCCCGGTGATCCAGGCGGCGTCGTCGGAAGCCAGGAAGGCGGCCGCACCGGCTACGTCCTCCGGGGTGCCGAGCCGCTTCAGCGGGTAGGTGGAGCTGACTTTTTCTTCGCGGCCCTCATACAGGGCGCGCGCAAACTGGGTCTTGACGACGGCGGGCGCCAGCGCGTTCACGCGCACCGTGGGGGCCAGCTCGACGGCGAGGGTGCGGGTGAGCTGTTCCACGGCGGCCTTGCTGATGCCGTAGAAGCCGATGCCGGCGGCCGGGGTCTGCGCCGAGACCGAGGAGAGGTTCAGCACCGATCCGCCGCGGCCGAGGAAATCCAGTGCCTCGTGCGCGCAGACGGCGGAAACCCAGGCGAGGGTGCCCAGCACGTTGACGTCCAGGATCCGGCGGGCGGCCTCCGGGTCCAGCTTGCTCAGGGGCCCGTACACCGGGTTCACGCCGGCGTTGTTGACGAGGATGTCCAGCCGGCCCCAGGTCTCGGCCACGGTGTCCAGCACCTCGGTGCGGTGGTCCGGGTCATCGGATTTGCCGGCTATCGCCAGCACCGTGCCTTCCGGGAACTCGGCGGCGGCTTCCTTCAACGGTCCGATGTTGCGGGCAGTGATGCAGACCTTCGCCCCTTCGGCGGCCAGGCGGTGTGCGATCGCCAGCCCGATACCGCGGCTGGCTCCGGTGACAATGGCTGTTTTGCCCTCGAGGCGTCGCCCGCCTGCAGGCTGCTCCGGTTCGGTCATGTGCTCCGCCAACTTCCGTCTCCAACCACTACCGAGCGACCGCTCGGTACGGTTAGTCTGGTGCAGGCCCCGTAAAGTGTCAAGGATCACAACCGGGTATTCGACCAACGAGGGGACGCCATGACCGCAGTCCGTACGCAGCCCGACTGGCGGGACTTCTCCGTGCCCGCCCTGCCGCCGCTGCTGCGCAACGCGCTGGACTGCTTTGTGGAGCACGGCTACCACGGGACCAGCATCCGCACCGTGGCCACCCGGGCCGGCTTGTCCGTGCCCGGGCTCTACCACCACTATCCGTCCAAACAGGCGCTGCTGGTGGGGATAGCCGAATCCGCGATGGCGGATCTCTACGTCCGGAGCACCGCTGCCCTCGCCGAGGCGGGGGAGGACGTCGAGGACCGCTTTGCCCTGCTGATCGAGTGCCTTGTCCTGGTGCACGCCTACCGCTGGGAACACGCGTTCATCGCGGCCAGCGAGATCCGCAGCCTGGAGGGTGCGGCCCGGGCCGGGCACATCGCGGCCCGGGACCGGCAGCAGAAACTCCTGGATGACGTGGTGTCAGCAGCGGTCAGCAGCGGCCGCTTCGCCACCGGCTATCCCAAGGACGCCAGCCGGGCGGTCACCACCATGTGCACCGGAGTGTCCCAGTGGTACCGCGCCGGAGGTCCGCTCAGCCCGGAGGAACTAGCGGTGCGCTATGTGCAGATCTGCCGCGGTGCGGTGGGCGCGACGTAAGGCTCACCGGTACCGGCGGTGCAGGTTCTCCTTCGGTTCGTCGCCGCGGGCCGTCTCCGAGATCCACGGGCCCGTCCCCTCGGACGCATCCAGCACACCTTCCTCCTGCCAGGTGTAGCGTCCGTCCAGGACTCCCTTGGACAGCTTCCGGTCCGACTCGTCGGAGTTGTGCCACAGGCCGTCGAACAGGGACTCGATCCGCACCCGGGACTGCCGGCTGAAGGCGTCCGCGAGCTCGAACGCGCTTGCACCCTCCGCCGGATCCTCGCGCCGGATGTTCAGGGCGCGGACGCACGAGGCCGAGATCGCAAAGATTTCCGCGCCGATGTCCACAATCCGGCCCAGGAAGACCTGGTGGTGTTCCAGCCCCGCCTGCCAGCGGGCCATGCCGAGGAAGGTGGACCGGGCCAGCCGGCGGGAGGCCCGCTCGGCGTAGCGCAGGTGCCGGGCCAGCAGGCCGAACTCGGCGTAGGACGTGGGGACGTTGCCCTTGCCCGCAGCGAGCGTCGGCAGCCACTTGCCGTAAAAACCGCTGGCCTTCAGTGCAGCCCGTGCCTTGGCGCCCACCGGGGCGTCCGCCACCGCCAGGTCCCCGGCCGCGGACAGGTGCGCGTCCACGGCTTCCCGCGCAATGAACAGGTGCATGATTTCGGTGGAACCCTCGAATACCCGGTTGATACGCAGGTCCCGCAGCTGCTGTTCGGCCGGGACCGCGCGCTCGCCGCGGGCGGCGAGGGAATCTGCGGTCTCGAAACCGCGTCCACCGCGCACCTGCACCAGCTCGTCGGCAACGTTGTAGGCCATTTCACTGGCCCAGAGCTTCGCCAGGGCCGCCTCGATGCGGATGTCCTTGGTGCCGGCGTCGGCGAGCTGGGCGGAGAGTTCGAAGACCGCCTCCAGTGCGAAGCTGGTAGCCGCAATGTAGGCGAGTTTCTTGGCCACGGCCTCGTGCCGGCCGATCGGCCGGCCCCACTGTTCCCTGGCACCGGACCAGCCGCGGGCAATCTTCAGCGACCATTTCCCGGAGGCCGCGCACATGGCCGGAATGGAGAGGCGGCCGGTGTTCAGCGTGGTCAGGGCAATCTTCAGGCCCTGGCCTTCGCGGCCCAGCCGGTTGGCCGCCGGAACGCGGACGTTGGTGAAGCGGGTGACCCCGTTCTCGATGCCGCGCAGGCCCATGAAGTTGTTGCGGTTCTCCACCGTGATGCCGGGGGAGGACATTTCCACCACGAACGCGCTGATGCCGCCCTTGGAACCGCCGTGCGGCGGAACGGCGGCCATCACCACCACCAGTTCGGCAATCACGCCGTTGGTGGTCCACAGCTTGACGCCGTCAATCACGTATTCGCTGCCGTCTTCGGAGGGGATGGCGGTGGTGCGCAGCCGCGCCGGGTCCGATCCGACGTCGGGCTCGGTGAGCAGGAAGGCGGTCACTGCCCCGGCGGCGCAGCGCGGCAGGTACTCCTCCTTCTGTGCGTCGTTCCCGAAGACCTTCACCGGCTCCGGCACGCCGATGGACTGATGGGCCGAGACCAGTGCCCCCAGGCTGGGGTGCACGCTGCCCAGGAGCATCAGGGCGCGTCCGTAGTTCAGCAGGGACAGTCCGAGCCCGCCGTAGTGCTGGGGGATCTTGATGCCGAACACCCCCAGGTCCGCAAGTCCGCGCAGGTTCTCGTCCGGAATCACCCCGGTGCGTTCAATTGCCAGTCCGTCCATGGTCCGGCAGTACTCGGTCAAGGCTTCCAGGAACAGTTGGGCGCGGGCCTCCTCGTCGAGGTCCGCCGGCGGCAGGGAACCGACCAGATCCAGGTTGTAATTGCCGAGGTAGATCCCCTTGGCGAAGCTCGGGCGGGATTCCCCGGTATCGCGTGCTGCTTCGGTGGCGTTGCGGGCATCCTGTTCGGTGACCACGCGCTCTTTGATTCTGCGGGCACTTCGGTTGCGGCCGGCGTCTTGGGAAACATCAGTGGTGCTCATGGGATTTCTCCTCCGTCATGGCTGCACCGTAAATCCGGCACCGTGTCCGGCCTCGCAGCCCACTGTGGGGACCATGCTACGCGTCAGTAGGTAGGGGTAAAGGGGGTGCGGTGGCTAATGTTGGCCGCAGGCCGTAAAGCCGGAGGGAAGCTCCCGGAAAAGGGAGAAAACCGGCGGGGTTCAACGTGAAGGAGATCGACATGGCATGGGTGGAGACGGAACGCGCGGAATTGGTCCGGACGCTGCGGGAGGCGGATCCGCTGGCGCCGACGCTGTGTGAGGGATGGGATGTGCGCCGGCTGCTGGCCCATCTGGTGCTGCGGGAGCACGCGCCCTGGAGGATTGCCGCCGATGCGGTGCAACGGACCAAGCCGGGGCAGGAGAAGCAGCTGGGTGCCGAGGCCGCCGCTGCCGGCACCCCCGAAGGCTATGCCGCATTGGTGGACCGGTTTGCCGCCGGTCCGGCCCGTTTTTCCCCGTTCCGGCTGGACGCGGCGAACCTGGTGGAATACGTCGTCCACCACGAGGACATCCGCCGCGGGGAATCAATGGCAGCGCCGCGGGAGCTTCCCGCGGGTCAGCAGCAGGCCCTGTGGAAGCAGCTGGGCCTCATGGCCCGGATGGGCTACCGCGGCAGCCCGGTGGGCGTGGAACTGGCAGTGCCCGGTTCCGGCCGGCGCCGGGTCAAGGGCGGCACCCCGTCGGTGCTGATTTCCGGAGACGTGGTGGATCTCGCCCTGCACGCCATGGGAAGGCGTGCGGCGGCCAATGTGAGCATCGAAGGCGGGGGTGACACGGTCCGGGCATTCCGCCAGTGGGCCGCCCGCTAACTTCACCCGCTTGACAAGTACCCCCTCATTGCCGTTGAAATAGTAAGCACACTGATTGTTTCAGCGGAGCAGAACCGCCTACCAATGACGTATCAGGGAAGCAGGAAGATGCAGAACGAGGGGGACTGGGAACCCGTGCGGCTGCTCTCAACGGCTGCAAGACTGGTAAGACGAGAAGTAGATAACAAGCTCCGTGCCGTGGGGCTGACCCAGGAGCGCGTGACAGTGCTGCGGGTGCTCCTGGCGGAGGGGCCCATGCGGCGCGCGGAGCTGGCCAGACGCCTGCGCGTCACCGCGCAGACCCTGGGTACGGCGCTGGTGAGCATGGCCGCGCAAGGTCTCGTGGAAGAGGTGTCGGCCGAGACCGTCGGCCGCTCCGGACGATGGATGGCCATCTCCGAGCGCGGGCAGAAGCTGCTGGCCGACGCCGAAAACCTGGAGCAGGACAATTCCACGGCCGGAATCGGTCCGGAGCTGCGATCGGAGTTGATCACGCTTATCCGCGGCCTCGAGCGCGGCAAGCAGCAGCGGCCTGCACCGCCCCTGGCCGGGGTGGAGCAGAACGGCTCCCCGCTGGCGGCGGCCTCCGAGCCTCCGCTGCCGGGGTAACGTGTTGACCTAAGAGCAGCACGTTATTGGCCTGGTGCCGGGGAAGGAAGGGCATGAGCGAGGGTATCCGCGTTGCCGATGTTGACGAGATAGACGAGGGTGAAGCCCTGACGGTGGACGCCGAAACTGCGGGCACCTCGGATGATATTGCCGTTTTCCACAGCGACAACGGACGCTTCTATGCGCTCAATGACACCTGCACGCACGAGGATGCCTCCCTTGCCGACGGGTGGATCGAAGGGGACGAGGTGGAATGCCCCGTCCACTCCGCGCGGTTCTGCCTCCGCACCGGTGAAGCCTTGTGCCTGCCGGCCCTCATCAGCACCAAGGCACACCGCGTCGACGTGCGCGACGGAGCCGTGTGGCTCTACCCGAACGAGAGCCCCCTCAACGTTTGACGTCCCTTGCAGCCCCCGCGTCCATCGCTGTGGTGGGCGGCGGAATCGCCGGCTTCAGCGCCGTCCGTGAGCTCCGGCGGCGCGGCTTCGCCGGCACCCTCTTCCTGGTGGACCCGGCCGGGCTGCCTTATGACAGGCCGCCGCTGAGTAAGGCGTTCCTCGCCGGAACCCTGGACCGGCTCCGCCTGCAGCTTGCCCCGGAACAGTGGTACGACGACAACGGCATTACGGTGCTCGCCGACACCGTGGACAAGCTCGACGCCGGGAACGGCACCGAGGCGTCCGTCCTCACGCTGGCCTCGGGCAGGGACCTCGCCGCCGACGTCGTCCTGCTCGCCACCGGCGCCCGGGCCCGCCGGCTGCCGCTGCCCGGCATGGACCTGCCCGGAGTCTTCACCCTGCGCGGCGCCGACGATGCCCTGGCACTGCAGGGGCACCTGGCTGCCGGCGCCCACTTGGTGATCCTCGGCGCGGGACTGATCGGTGCCGAGGTGGCGGGAACGGCCCGCGCACTGGGAGCCGGCGTCACTTTGGTGGATCCCGCCGAACTGCCGTTCGCGCAGGCCGTGGGCCCCGCCATGGCCGGCTATCTGCATCACCTCCACGCTGCGCACGGGACGGAGCATGTGCGGGGCACGGCGGCAGCGATCACCTCGGACGGGAACGTCCTGCGGGTGGAACTGGCGGACGGCGGCAGGCTGTCCGGCACCGCCGTCCTGGTCGCCGCGGGCAGCGAGCCCGAAACGGCGCTCGCCGAAGCCGCAGGACTCGCCGTGGACGGCGGCCTGCTGGTGGATGCATCCGGCCGAACCTCCCATCCGCGCATTTTCGCCGCCGGTGATTCCTCCCGCAGCATCGGCCCCGACGGCGTGCCCGGCCGCCGGTTTGAACACTGGGATGCGGCCCGCCGTACCGGCGAAGCGGCCGCTGCCGGAATGCTCGGCGCCGAACCTCCGGCTGGCACGGCGGACTGGTTCTGGTCCGACCGCTACGGCGTGCACCTGGAAGTGGCCGGCAGCATGGCCGTCCCGGGGCAGACCGTGCTCCGCGGCGAGCCCGGCTCCGGATTTATGGTGTTCCGGCTGGGCCGGGACGGAGCGCTGGCGGGAGCGGCCGCCGTCGACGGCGGAACCGCTGTCCGGGCAGCCCGGAAGCTCATTGAGTCCGGCCGGATCCTCGACCCGGCGCAGCTGCAGGACCCGGCTGTCGACCTGCGCCGGCTGGCCCGCGGGAAGGCCTGAAACAGGCGGCGGACGCGGGGTCCGGAGGCATTTCCGGACCCCCGGATGGATTACGAAAGGTTAGCGTTGCGTAATTAGGGAAAACCTAGGCTAACCTTACTTTTGGATCCGCGACCGCTGGGTCCGTTCCGTTCGTTTAGTGATCCAAGGAGCCCAACATGGCCCTGTCCCGGATGCGCCGCGTCGCCGCTGCGGCCGCCGTCGCCGTTCTGTCCCTTTCCGCCTGCTCCACCGGTGCCGCGGGGGAAAACGAATCCTCCGGCAGCGCTGCAGCGGCGGAAGACCAGTTTCCCGTGACCATCAAGCATGCCTTCGGTGAGACCACCATCGAAGGGGTTCCCGAACGGGTAGCCGCCGTGGCCTGGGCCAACGCAGAAACCGCGCTGGCACTGGACGTGGTTCCCGTGGGGATGCCGCTGATCGAATTCGGCGGCAATGACCAGGGCACCACCCCCTGGATTGACGAGGCACTCGAAGACCTCGACGCATCCATCGGATCGGAAAACGCTCCGGTGCAGTACTCCGAGGCTGACGGCATTGCCTTCGACGACGTCGCCGCCACCGACCCCGACGTCATCCTCGCCGCGTACTCCGGATTGTCCCAGGAGGACTACGACAAGCTGAGCAAGATCGCTCCCGTGGTCGCCTACCCCGAAACCGCGTGGGGCACCTCCTGGCAGGACACCGCCACCATGATCGGCGAAGCCCTCGGCAAAAGCGACGAAGCCGAGCAGCTGGTGGCGGACACCGAGCAGGCCATCACCGAGAAGGCGGACGAATACCCGCAGCTCGAGGGCAAGTCCTTCATCTACGGCAACCTCGCCCCGGGCGCGGAGAACTCCGTCTACACCGCCCTGGACAACCGGCCCAAGTTCATGGAATCCCTGGGCCTCACCATGGCGCCGGTGGTAGCGGAAAACACCAAGGGCGACGAGTTCTACATCCCCTGGTCGGATGAAAACCTCAACCAGCTGGATTCCGACATCTTTGTCAGCTGGGTGGCCAGCGAAGAGGTTGCCGACAGCATTGCCTCCGATCCGCTGCTGGGGCAGATCCCCGCTGTGAAGAACGGCGGCCTCGTGGCCGACGCCGATCCGACGCGCGTCTTCTCCACCTCGGCCATCAACGTGCTCAGCATCCCCTACGCCCTGGACAACGTGGTGCCGATGATCGCCGACGCCGCAACGGCAGCCGACGACGCGAAGTAGGACCCGTTACCTCCGCCTTCTCCGGAAGGCGCAGCGGACACCCCGGAATCCTCCGGGGTGTCCGCTGTTTTAACCGCCCGGCGGGCAGGCTCCGCACGGTCCCGCCGCGAGACCTGATTGGACAGCCACCCACGGCTGTTTGCAATGATCGAAGGTATGGAAGACCTGCTCTCGCTTGCTGTCAGCTTTAAACCGCTCTTTGCCGTGCTGGCAGCAGTGGGTGTGGCCCTGATCGTGGCCCGGATCCTGCGGGAAGTGGTCCACCGGGCATTCCGCAAGACGCCGGGCATCCGGGAGATCTCCGTCAAGGCCCGGAACCCGCTGCGGCTGGGACTCTCGCTGATCGGCGCGCGGATTGCCCTCGGAGCCACCGCTGCCGGTGCCTCGTGGCTGCCGGCGGTGGACTACGTGCTGGTGCTGGGACTGATCGGCGCCGTGGCGTGGCTGGGCGTGGTCCTGCTGCTGGTGATCGAGGCCATGATCCTCACGAAGTACAGCACGGACACCCGGGACAACCGCCGGCTGCGGCGCCTGAAAACCCAGGTGATCCTGGGCAGGAGGGTGGGCATAGCCGTGCTGATCACCATTGCCGTTGCCTGCGTGCTGCTGACCATCCCCGAGGTCCGCGCACTCGGTGCCGGTATCCTCGCCTCCGCCGGCGTGCTGTCCATTGTGGCGGGCCTCGCCGTGCAGGGGACGCTGACCAACGTGTTTGCCGGGATGCAGCTGGCCTTCACTGACGCGATCCGGGTGGACGACGTCGTTGTGGTGGAAGGCGAATGGGGCACCATCGAGGAAATCACCATGACCTACGTGGTGCTCCACATCTGGGACGACCGGCGCCTGATCCTGCCCTCCACCTACTTCACCACCACGCCGTTCCAGAACTGGACCCGCCGCCAGTCGGACATCCTGGGCACGGTGGAACTGGACCTGGACTGGCGTGTGCCGGTGGGGGACCTGCGCACCCTGCTGAAGGAAATCCTCGCGGACACCGACCTGTGGGACCAGCGCACCGGCGTGCTGCAGGTGACGGACGCCGTGAAGGGCCTGGTGCGGATCCGCATCCTCGTCAGCGCCGTGGACAGCGGCACCCTGTTCGACCTGCGCTGCCTTATCCGCGAAAGCATGGTCGCCTATCTCCAGGAATGGCATCCGGATGCCCTGCCGCGCCAGCGCTGGGAAGAGGTCCGCCCCGCCGGCAGCATGGTGCACAGCGGCCCGCGTGCCGCATCGGCGCCCCGCAACGAGGACACCAGCGACTCGCAGTTCTTCACTGGAAGCATCGATGCCGTGGAACGCCGGGTGAACTTCTCCGGCCCCGGTGAAGAGGTCTTCGCCGAACGGGAGGAAAACGCCGTCGACGGCGAGCCGCGCTGACTTCCCCGTTCCCCGCCGGACGGCACGCGCACAGGTGTTGACAGCAGGCCCTGCGTCGGGCGGCAATAAGAACCCGGCCAGTTCGGCCGGGCCGGCGAAGGGACGAGACATGGCGGATGCATTTACGCTGCACGAAATCCAGGGCTCCAGCGTCTGGGCGAACGACGGCGAGCGGCTGGGGCTGGTGGGTGAAGTGCACCTGGACCGCGCCACCGCAGAGCCTGTCTGGATCACGGTTGACCTGGGCCTGTTCGAAACCGAGAACCATTATGTTCCGCTGACCGGTGCCCGCCGCGACGGGCAGGACATCTTCGTGAACTACTCCAGGGACCAGGTGGCGCACTCACCCGGGGCCAATCCGGAGAACCCGCTAAGCCCCGGCGAAGAGGCCGTCCTGATGGACTATTACCGGCTCCGCTGACTTCCGCGGATCCGGGTGCATCAGCGGTATCTCTTTGTTGGTAAGAACGCTTACTAATAGCATGGGGGCAGAACATCCATCCCAGCAGGAGGCCGCAGTGGCGCAGGAAACGAACAGCAAAGCCGAGACCGCACCCAGTCCGGACGATGCCAGCAAGCCCGATAAACCCACCGAGGTATCCAAGCCCAGCTGGAAATACATCCTCAAGAAGACCGTCCGCGAGTTTTCCAAGGACCAGTGCACCGATCTGGCCGCGGCCCTGACCTACTACACCGTCCTGGCGATCTTCCCGGCCCTGCTGGCGCTGGTGTCCATCCTGGGTTTGGTGGGCCAGGCGGAAAGCACCACCAACGCACTGCTGGACCTGGTGCGGCAGTTTGCCCCCGCGGACGCGGTCAAGGTCATTGAAGGGCCCATCGAGCAGCTGACCTCCTCCTCCACCGCAGGGCTCGCGTTGATCGTCGGTATCCTGGGCGCCCTGTGGTCAGCCTCCGGCTTCGTGAAGGCGTTTGGCCGTTCCCTGAACCGCATTTACGAAGTTGAGGAAGGCCGGCCCGCCTGGAAGCTGCTTCCCACGCAGCTGCTCGTGACCCTGGTGCTGGTCCTGATGGCTGCCGCACTGATGCTGATGCTGGTGATTTCAGGCCCGATCGCCGAAGCGATCGGCAATGTCATCGGTCTGGGCAGTGAAGCGGTAACCATCTGGAATATCGCCAAGTGGCCAATCATGGTGATCTTCGCGGTGCTGATCATCGCAGTCCTCTACTACACCACCCCGAACGTCAAGCAGCCCACGTTCCGCTGGATGAGCATGGGCTCACTGATCGCCCTCGTGATCCTGGCGATCGTGACCCTTGGCTTCAGCTTCTACGTCGCCAACTTCGGCAACTACAACGCCACCTACGGCGCCATCGGCGGCGTCATTGTCCTGCTGCTGTGGATCTGGCTGGCCAATGTGTCCCTGCTCTTCGGTGCGGAGTTCGACGCCGAGGTGGAGCGCGGCCGCGAACTGCAGGCAGGCATCCAGGCCGAGGAATCCGTGCAGCTTCCCCCGCGTGACACCCGCCAGACGGAGAAGCGGCAGGAACAGGAAGAGAAGGACATCGCCGAGGGCCGGAAGCTGCGCCAGCAGCATGCCGGCAAGGACTATGACGACGATCTGCACGAGTAACCGCTAGCGCACTGCAAAGCCGCGCAAACCCAAAACCGCCCCGGACCAGCTGGTCCGGGGCGGTTTTTGCGTGCGGGGCGCGGCTGCCGGGATTCCCGGAACGAGAGTGCAGCGCCTACCGCTCCCGTGTGGTTTCGGTACTGCTTTCCTTCGGCTTGCCCGCACCGCGGCGGGTCTTGGCACCGAGGTTCTTGCCCTTGGCCAGGAACCGGGCTCCGAACAGCAGGAGCCCGATGGCCATCAGCGCGCCGGCCCGCAGCCAGACGGTGCCGTCCTGCTGGGTCAGGAGCAGCAGGCAGGAGGCGATAGCGAGGTACGGCACCACAATCGGAGCCTTGAAGTGCTTCTCCTCCACCTTGTCCTTGCGCAGCACAATCACTGCGAGGTTGGTGCTCAGGAAGACGAAGAGCAGCAGGAGGACCACGGTCTCGGCCAGCGAGGCCAGTCCTCCGGTCATGGTCAGGATCATGGCGACGGCGGTGGTGGCGATGATGGCCACCCACGGGGTTTTCCGGCGAGGCAGCACCCGGCCGAACACGGCGGGAAGCAGGCCCTGTTCCGACATGCCGTAGGTCAGCCGCGAGGACATAATCATGGTCAGCAGCGCACCGTTGGCCACGGCGACCAGGGCCACCAGGCTGAAGAGCCAGTCCGGAATGCCGAACCCGGTGGCGCTGACGACGTCGAGCAGCGGCCCCGAGGACCCGGCGAGGTCCTCAGTGGGCAGGGCAATGGATGCCGCCAGCCCGATCAGGACGTAGACGAATCCTGCGGTGAGCATTGCCCCGAAGATGGCCTTCGGATAGACCCGGCGGACATCGCGGACTTCCTCGGCGATGTTGGCGGAAACTTCGAAGCCCACGAAGGAGTAGTAGGCAATTACGGACGCGGCGAGGACCGCCGTGCCCGGATTCACGCCTACCGGGAACTGGGTGATCTGCTCCGTGAAGCCTTCACCCTTACCCAGCATGAGGCCCACCAGCACGATCACCAGGACCAGCCCGGAGAGCTCAATAATGGTCATAACCACGTTGCTGCGCACCGATTCCGTAATGCCGCGGGCGTTCAGCAGCGCCACCAGCAACAGGAACACGATGGCCGCGGGGACCGGGGGGACGTCCAGGAACGGACTCAGGTAGTCACCGGTGAACGCCAGCGCCAGTCCGGCCGCACTGGTCACGCCGGCGGCGAGCATGGCGAAACCGACCAGGAACGAAATGGCCGGCACCTTGAAGGCACGCTGGGCGAACACCGCGGCACCGCCGGCCTTCGGGTACTTCGTCACCAGCTCGGCGTAGGAGGCGGCGGTCAGCAGCGCAAGCACCAGGGCAACCAGCAGCGGCACCCAGATGGCACCGCCCACTTGGCCCGAAACCTCGCCCACCAGGGCGTAGATACCCGCACCAAGTACGTCGCCGAGAATGAACAGATACAGCATGGGGCCGGTGATGCCCTGCTTGAGTTTGGAGGCAGGCTTTTCCTGCGTGGTTTCTTCCATGCGGAAAAGTCTAGACAACATACTAAGAATGCTGATGATTTCCGCCGGATCCTGTAAAAAGTAGCTATGACCAGTCCTGAATCTTCCCCTCCTGTTCCCGAGTACGACGTGGTGATCGTGGGCGGCGGCATAGCCGGCCTCACCGCTGCGCTGGTCCTGGGGCGGGCTCGCCGCCGGGTGGCGGTGCTCGACGCCGGGTCCCCGCGCAACGCTCCTGCCGGCCATGTGCATGGTTTTCCCACACGTGACGGCATGCCGCCGGCCGAACTGCTTGAGCTCGCCCGCACCGAGGTCCGCGGCTACGGAGTGGAACTGGCGGAGGCCACGGTGGCCGCTGTGGAACCCTCCGGTACGGTCAGGACCGGCGAGGGCGGCGAGTTCCGCGGCCGGCAGCTGATCCTTGCCACCGGGCTGCGGGACGTTCTGCCGGACATCGAGGGCCTCCGCTCCCGCTGGGGCCGCGACGTGCTGCAGTGCCCCTACTGCCACGGCTACGAAACAATCGACAAAAAGCTGGCTGTGCTGGGAACCGGGGAAACCTCCATCCAGCAGGCCCAGCTGGTCCGCAGTTTCTCGGAGCATGTGGTGCTGGTGCTGCACGAGGACATTTCCCTCAGTGAAGAGGACGCGTCCGGCCTTGCCGCCATGGGGATCCGGGTGGTGGAGGGCACTGTGGCGGAGCTGAGCGTCGAGAACGATGCCTTGGCGGCCCTGGTGCTGGCCGACGGGCAAACCGTTCCCTGCGAAGCGCTGTTCCTGGAGCCCGACGCCGAGATGGACACCGGGCTGACCGAGCATCTGGACGTGGACGACGACGGCTGCATTGTCACCGACGAAATGGGACGCACCAGCCAGGAGCGGATCTGGGCCGTGGGCAATGCCACCGATCCGTCCGCCCAGGTGGTCGCCGCCGCCGGCGACGCGTACCGGCTGGCAGTGGTGGTCAACGCCAAGCTGCTCGAAGAGGATCTCGGGCTGGCGGTCGCCGCCGCACGCCCGGCAGCAGGCATGGTGGAAACAGCGGACCTGCGCGAAGCGGTCTAGGTGCCGGCTAGCGGCGCACCCGGCTGCGGGGTGCCAGCAGCGGAGAGCCGGCCACGCCGTCGCCGGCGCTCATCCCGTCCAGCACGAACTGCAGGGATTCCAGCGAGGTGCGCCGCGGCTGCCAGCCCAGCTCTTCGCGCGCCCGGGCGGTGTCCATTACCGGCACACCGGCGGCCAAGTCGATCCAGCCCGGATCCGAGGCCTGCAGGTGCGCCGCCCAGGTCAGGCCGACGACGGCGCGCACCAGCTTCACCGGCACGTTCAGGACCCGCTTGGCGCCCAGCACCCCGGCCAGGAGCTCGGGCGTGATGACCGGATCGGCGGCAATGTTGAAGGCACCCTCCGCGCGCTGGTCCACCACGCGCCAGTAGGCGTCGGCCATGTCATCGGCGTGGACCGCCTGGAAAACAAACTCGCTGGGCAGGGGGATCAACGGCAAGCGGAGCTTGTTGAGGATGAACTTGGGGATCACCCGGCCCACAAAGTAGACGCCGATCTCGCTTCCGGCGTCGGAGGAGAAGACCAGCCCCTGCCGCAGCCGGGCCACGGCGATCTCCGGGTACTCCAGTTCGAACCGGTCCAGGAGCGCTTCCTGCTCGCCCTTGTGCCTGCTGTAGTGCGAACTGGCGATGCCGCGCGCCGGCCAGGATTCATCCGTCAGCCGGTCCTTCGGAGCCGGGCTGTATGCACCCACAGAGGAGGCGCAGACAAACTGCCGGACCCCCGCGGCGGCCGCCGCGGCCAGCGCATTTTCCGTACCCTTGACGTTGACCCGGTGCAGCTCGGCTTCGTCGCGGTTGGGCTGGATCAGCCAGGCAAGGTGGATGACCGCATCGGACCCGCGGAGCGCCTCGGCCAACTTGTCCACGTTGGCGGTGTCGCCGACGTCGATGCTGTGCCACTCGACGTCGTTGTACGGAGGCAGCGAGGTATCCGGAATCCGGCGGGCAATCCCCACCACCTCCAGATCGCCGCGTTCGCTGCGGGCGTCGGCAAGCCGGCGCAGGATCGCCGTTCCAACGTTTCCGGTTGCTCCGATAACCGCTACTCGCATGGTCCAGTTCCTTCCGTTGAACTGCTGCCGGCGTTGGATTCGACTCTACCGCCGCGCCCGTTTTCCGGCAGCCCCGAAGGCAGCGGCAGGCCCCCGCGGCCGGGCGCAACGCGTTAGTCTGTTGGGCATGACATCACAGGGATCAGCCCCGGCGGACAGCTCCGCGCATAGCACCAAAGGCGCCTATGTCACCGGCGGCACCGAATACACGCGGGACACGAACTACATCGAAACCCGAATCACCCGAGATGGCCGGGACGGCTACCCGGTGGAGGCCGGACGCTACCGGCTGGTCGCAGCCCGCGCCTGCCCGTGGGCCAACCGGACCATCATTGTCCGGCGGCTGCTGGGCCTGGAGGATGCCATCTCGCTGGGCCTGCCCGGGCCCACCCATGACGCCCGCAGCTGGACCTTCGACCTGGATCCGGACGGACGGGACCCGGTGCTGGGCATTGAACGGCTGCAGGAGGCCTTCTTCCGCCGCGTCCCCGGCTATCAGCGCGGGATTACCGTCCCGGCGATCGTGGACGTTCCCACCGGTGCCGTGGTGACCAACAACTTCCCGCAGATCACCCTGGACTTCTCCACCGAGTGGAAGGAGTTCCACCGCGAGGGTGCTCCGGACCTGCTGCCGGCCGAGCATCTGGCGGAAATGGAACAGGTCAATAAACGGATCTTCACCGAGGTGAACAACGGGGTGTACCGGTGTGGATTCGCCGGCTCGCAGGAGGCCTACAACGCGGCCTATGACCGTCTGTGGGCTGCGATGGACTGGCTGGAGGACCGGCTTTCGACGCAGCGCTACCTGGTGGGGGACACCATCACCGAGGCGGACGTCCGGCTGTTCACCACCCTGGTGCGCTTCGATCCCGTCTATCACGGGCACTTCAAATGCAACCGGAACAAGCTGACCGAGATGCCCGCCCTGTGGGGGTACGCGCGGGACCTGTTCCAGACACCCGGCTTCGGGGACACCGTGGACTTCGAGCAGATCAAGGCGCACTACTACATCGTCCACGAGGACATTAACCCCACCGGGATTGTGCCCAAAGGTCCGGACCTGTCCAACTGGCTTTCGGAGCACGGCCGCGAGGAGCTGGGAGGCCGGCCCTTCGGCGACGGAACCCCACCCGGACCGGTGCGGAAATCGGAACGGGTTGCCCCCGGACACGGCGCCGACAACTAACCAGCGGCAGGCGTCCTAATACGCAACATAAACGTTTCTTAAAGGCAGTAACCATAGGCTAGCCTTACTTAAGAAATTGCCTGTTGCTCTAGGGAGGTGCCTACGTGAGCGTTGCCGCACGCCAGTCAGGCGTTCCCCGCCAGCGCGGCTCCCGCGTGCACCTCACCGAAGCGGCTTCCTCCGCGGGCAAGACCACCGGTCCCGGCACTGAACCTGCCGTTTCCCGGCCGGAATCCGCCGGAAACCGCGGATCCGGACGACGTTTCGGCCTGCTCCTCCTGACCCTTGCGTTCCTTGCCGTGGCATGTGCCGCGTCCGTGGCCATCGGCGCCCGGCCGGTTGCCCCCGGCACCGTCTGGGAGGCCTTTACCGCCTTCGACCCGGCCAACGGAGACCATGCGGTGGTCCACTCCCGCGTTCCGCGGACGGTCCTGGGCCTGGTCACCGGCGCCGCGCTCGGCCTGGCCGGTGCGGCCATGCAGGGCGTGGCCCGTAATCCGCTGGCAGACCCAGGCATCCTGGGTGTCAACGCCGGTGCGGCGTTCGCGGTGGTGCTGGGCATCTACATCTTCGGCGTCACCAACCTCAACGGCTACATCTGGTTTGCCCTAGCCGGCGCTGCGGGAGCCGCCGTCGTCGTTTATCTGGTGGCGAGCCTCGGCCGGGAAGGCGCCACGCCCGTCAAGCTGGCCCTGGCCGGCGCAGCGCTCAGCGCCGGATTGATGTCCCTGCTCAGCGCCGTGCTGGTCTCCAGCCAGCAGACCCTGGATACCTTTCGCTTCTGGCAGGTGGGCAGCGTGTCCGGACGGAACTGGGACACCATCGTCGCGGTGCTGCCGTTCCTGGCGGCAGGTGCCCTGATTTCCGTCTTCGCCGGCCGGGCCCTGAACGGCCTGAGCCTGGGCGACGACGTTGCCCGCGGGCTCGGCCAGCGCGTGGGACTCACACGGGGGATCACGGCGCTGGGGGTGGTGCTGCTGTGCGGTGCTGCCACTGCAGCCGCCGGACCCATCGCGTTCATCGGCCTGGTCATCCCGCACGTGGTGCGCAGTTTCACCGGCCCGGATTACCGCTGGATTCTGCCCTTCTCCATGCTCCTCGCCCCGGCACTGCTGGTCACCGCCGACGTGGTGGGCCGGGTCCTGCTGCCGCCGGGGGAAATCCCCGTCGGGGTCACTACCGCAGTGATCGGCGCGCCGGTCTTCATCTGGCTCGTGCGGCGCCGGAAGCTGGCCGAACTGTGAGCACCGCCGTCGAGACTCCGCGCGGCCCCCGCACCGCACCCGCCGGCGCGGCAGAAGCGGTCCGCGCCGCCCGGCGACAAGGACGACGACGCCGGGTGCTGGTGCCGTCGCTGCTGGCCGTCGCGGTGTTCGTGCTGTTCGCGGTCTACGTCCTGCTGGGCACCTATACCTTCACCATCCCGGATTTCTTCCGGATCCTGTTCGGGGAGCAGATCCCCGGTGCAACCTACATCCTGATGGAGAGCAAGCTTCCCCGGGCAGTCATCGGCACCTTGATCGGGGTGGGGTTCGGGATAGCCGGGGCGGTATTCCAGACCCTGCTGCGCAACCCCCTGGCCAGCCCCGACATCATCGGCATCAGCTACGGCGCCAGTGCCAGCGCCGTGTGCGCAATCGTGTTGTTCGGCGCCGCCGGGACCACGGTGTCCGTCGTCGCGCTGGTGGGAGCGCTGGTGGTGGCCCTGGCCATCTACCTGCTTTCCCGCCGCGGCGGTGCGGCGGGTTACCGGCTGGTGCTGGTGGGCATCGGCTTCGCCGCCGTGATGCAGGCACTGGTGAGTTTCCTGCTGACCCGGACGGATATCCGCACCGCCTCCGAGGCGCTCGTATGGCTGAACGGTTCCCTGAACAACAGCAGCTGGGACCGTGCAGCGGTCCTGGCCGCCTTCCTGCTGGTGCTGCTTCCCGCTGCGGCCGTGCTCTCCCGCAGCCTGCGCGGACTGGAACTCGGTGACGACGCCGCTGCCGGCCTCGGTATCCGCGTCGAATCGGCACGGCTGGCCCTGATCATCGTCGGCGTAGGCCTGGCCGCCGTCGCCACCGCGGCAGCCGGCCCGGTGGCCTTCATCGCGTTCCTCTCCGGACCCATCGCCCGCCGGCTGATGGGCGGGGAGGGCACTCTGCTCACCGCCGGACTGGTCGGCGCCTGCATCGTCCTGGCAGCAGACTTCGTCGGTGCCAACCTCATCCCCGGCGTCACCCTGCCCGTGGGCGTGGTGACCGGTGCCCTCGGGGCCCCTTTTCTTCTGTGGCTGCTGGTCACGTCAAACCGCGTAGGCCAAGGAGGCTGACATGGAGAACCTGCTTTCCGCTGAAAAGCTGGAGCTCGGATACGACGAGCGCAAAGTGGTGGACTCGCTTTCGCTCACCCTCCCCGCCGGAAAAATCACGATCATCGTCGGTGCCAATGCCTGCGGAAAGTCCACCCTGCTGCGGGGCCTGGCCCGGCTGCTGAAGCCCACCGCCGGCACCGTCTACCTGAACGGCAAGGATATCTCCGCCGTGCCCAGCCGGCAGGTGGCGCGCACGCTCGGACTGCTTCCGCAGACACCCACCGCCCCCGAGGGGATCACGGTGGCGGATCTGGTGGGCCGCGGCCGCTACCCCCACCAGGGCTGGTTCCGGCAGTGGACCTCCGCCGACGACGACGCGGTGGCCGCCGCGCTGGCCGCCACCGACACGGTGGACCTGGCCGGACGCAGCGTGGATGAGCTTTCCGGCGGCCAGCGCCAGCGGGTCTGGATTGCCATGGCCCTGGCACAGGAAACGGACATCCTGCTGCTGGACGAACCCACCACCTTCCTGGACGTCACCCACCAGATCGAAGTCCTGGACCTGATTACCGACCTCAACCGGCGGGCCGGCACCACCGTGGCCATCGTGCTGCACGATTTGAACCTGGCCGCCCGTTACGCGGACCACCTGGTGGCCATGAAGGACGGGAAGATTGCCGCAGAAGGCGCCCCGGCCGACGTCGTGACCGAGGAACTGGTGGGCGCCGTCTTCGGGCTGGCCTCCCGCGTTATCCCGGACCCGGTCTCCGGCACGCCGATGGTCGTCCCGCTGGGCCGCCACCACAGCGCCGAACCGGAACCGGAACCGGAACCGGAACCGGAAAAACCACAGGGCTACCTGCCCAATCCGGGGGACGGCCAGCGCCGGTCCGGCATCAACGAGCCCATGGAGGCCGCATCATGACGCACGTCCGCTCCGCCAACGGGGCAACTGCGGCTTCCGCCGCAACCGCCGCAACCGTTCCGGCCCGCCACGGCCGCCGTGCCCGCAGCGCCGGCGCCGTGATGTCCTTCGACGTTGAGGTCAAACGGATTGCCCGGGTGGGCACCAACTTCCAGCGAGTCACCTTCGCCGGCCCCTGCCTGGCCGACTTCGGCGTGCAGGGACTGACCCACGATCTGCGGATCAAGGTGATTGTGCCCTGCGTCGACGCGGACGGCACTTCCCTGCCGCTGCCGGACCTCTCCACGCTCGACGCCGGCTGGTACCAGGACTGGCTGAAGCTGGATCCGGCCACCCGCGGCTGCATGCGAACCTACACCGTCCGCGATGCCCGCTGCTCCGGGTCCGAACCGGAGATCGACGTCGACTTCGTGATGCACTTCGACGAGGACGGCAAGGGCGGACCGGCTTCCAGCTGGGCGGCTTCCGCGGAACCGGGGGACCGGGTCTGCATCATTGGACCGAACGTTGCCCAGTGCGTCACCGCCGAGTCCTACGGCGGCATCGAATGGCGTCCCGGCATGGCCCGGCACGTGCTGCTCGCCGGGGATGAAACCGCCGTACCGGCCATCACCGCGATCCTGGAGTCGCTGCCCGAAGACGTCACCGGCCACGCCCTGATGGAAATTCCGTCCAGCGGCGACCGCCAGGAGGTCAGCACCAACTCCGGCGTGCAGATGATCTGGCTGGCCCGCGGTTCCCGGCCGCACGGCGAACTGCTCGACGCCGCGGTGCGGCAGGTCGTGGCACTGCCGGGCTGGGCATCGGTGGAGACGGCCGACGGCGCACCGTTCCGCCCCAGCCCCACCCTGCGGGAACCCGAGGAAGTCAACGTGGACGAGGCCATCCTGTGGGAAACCCCGCAGCGGCTGGATCCCGCCGTGGTGGAAGCCTCGCGGAATCCGCACGCCCCGTCCGGCGCCCTTCCCTTCTATGCCTGGATTGCCGGCGAGGCCGCCGTGGTGCGCGGACTGCGCCGCTACCTGGTGCGCGACGTCGGGATCGACCGCAAGCAGGTGGCCTTTATGGGCTACTGGCGCAAGGGCCGAGCCGAGCTTTCCTAGCGAATCCGCACCTGATTTTTTATTAGACGGGCCTGCCATACGGCGGGCCCGTCCTCCTGAGAGGAAGAACCATGAAAAGAACTCCGATTGCCGCTGCGCTGGCGGTCCCTGCGGTCCTGCTGGCCCTGAGCGGCTGCGGTGCAGACGCGGGGGACAGCCCGGAGGCCGGGGCAAGCACTGCAGGGTCGGAGCACTTTCCGGTAACCATCGACTCCGCCCTGGGGCAGGCCGTGGTTGAGGAAAAGCCCGAACGCGTGGTCACCATCGGCTGGGGCTCCGCGGACACCGCCGTCGCGCTGGGCACCACGCCGGTGGGCGTCGAAGAAGTCACTTGGGGCAACGACGAACACGGCAACTACCCGTGGGTCAGCGAAGCCATCGAGCAACGCGGCGACGATTTCCCGACCACCTTCACCGGGGGACAGGACATTGACATTGATGCCATTGTTGCCTTGGAACCGGACCTGATCCTGGCCCCGAACTCCGGCATCACCCAGGAGGACTTCGATATCCTCAACGATCTCGCTCCCACAGTGGCCTACCCGGAGCAGGCCTGGAACATCAGCTGGGATGACCAGATTGCGCTCATCGGCAAGGCCCTTGGCGAACCGGAGGCAGCACAGGATGCAGTTGACGGCATCGGGCAGTCCCTGGCGGACAGCGCGGCCGAGCATCCCGAGTTTGCCGGAAAGACCTTCGCCTACGTCTGGGGCGGCGGCGCCCCGGGCTCCCTGGTGCTTTACAACGAGGGTGACGCACGCGTGGATATCCTCACCGCGCTGGGCATGGCCGTGGCCCCCGAGGTGCAGGACATTCCCTCGAGCGAGGGAAGCTTCACCTCGGACCTGGGGCTGGAGAACGCCGGCAAGCTGAACGACGTCGACGTGCTGTTCACCTGGTACAACGACGAAGCGGAGCAGCAGCGCACCGAAGAGCAGCGGCTTTTCGCGCAGATCCCCGCGGTTGAACGCGACTCCGTGGTGCGCAGCCTGGACCGCCAGGTCGGCATGGCCTCCAGCTTCCTGACGCCGTTGAGCGTTCCGTGGGTCCTGGATCGGTTCGAGCCGATGATTGAAGAAGCAGTTGCCAAGGTCGGCTAATTCGACGCCTGGCTTGGTTCCGGCGCAGGCCGGAAACCCGGGAGCGGCCGGTGCAGGTGCGCAGGCCGCTCCGCGGCGTCCGCTGCTGGGCGCCGGGCGCGGGACGGCGCTGCTGGCCGCAGGGCTGGGTATGTTGTTCCTCGCCGTCATCACCAGCCTCGCCGTCGGCGCCCACCAGCTGAGCCCGGCGGAGGTCGCGGCGTCGCTGTGGACGGAAATCAGCGGCACCGGCAGCACCTATGCCGATGACGTGGTGGCCAGCCGGATGCCGCGGACCGTCCTGGGCATGGTGGCCGGCGCCGCCCTGGCCGTGGCCGGGGTAATCATGCAGGGCCTGACCCGCAATCCGCTCGCGGATCCGGGCATCCTGGGCGTCAACGCGGGAGCCGCAGCCGCCATGGTCACGGGAATGGCGTTCTTCGGCCTCGGCGCCACGAGCGCGAATGTCTGGGTAGCCCTGCCCGGTGCCCTGCTCACCGTGCTGGTGGTGTACGGCCTCGCCTCCGGCCGGCGCGGTTCGACGCCGGTCCGGCTGGTCCTGGCCGGCACCGTGATTTCCGCGGTGCTGCTCTCCTATATCCAAGCCATTGCCCTGACCCGCCCGGATGTGTTCACCATGTACCGGTTCTGGGCAGTGGGGTCCCTGAGCGGACGGACCATGGAGCAGGCCTATGACGTCCTGCCGTTCTTCCTGGTGGGACTGGTCGCCGCCCTCGCCACCGGGCGGACCCTGAACGCCCTGGCACTGGGCGAGGAAGCCGCGGCATCGCTCGGCCTGCGGCCGCAGACCGCCAAGGTCACCGGCGCCCTGGCCGCCGCTCTCCTGTGCGCCTCGGCGACCGCCGCCGTCGGGCCCATCGGCTTTGTCGGCCTCGCAGTGCCGCACATCGTGCGCAGCTTTACCGGCCCGGACCACCGCTGGCTGCTGGTCCTGAGCGCGATTGTCGGGCCTGCCCTGCTCCTGTTTGCGGACGTTGCAGGCCGCCTCGTGGCGCAGCCCGGGGAAATGCTCACCGGCGTCATCACCGCCCTGCTGGGCGCACCGTTGCTGATCCTGGCCGTCCGCCGGATGCGGGCGGTGGCATGAGCGGCGTCCGCACCGTGCCCGGGAACCGCGTGCCGGGAACCCGCACCGTCCGCCTGGGCAAGCGCTTGAGCTTCCAGTACCGCAGGCGCAGCCTCCTGATCTGCCTCCTCCTGACCGTCGCACTGATCCTGGTGGGAGCATTCACGCTGACCGCCGGGGAGCTGGGGCTGACCTGGCGTGAGTTGTTCGGACTTGCCGTCTCGCCGCCGGAGGGAAGCGCTTCCTTTGTACTCGAACGGCTGCGCGGGCCGCGGTTCCTGACCGCGGTGGGCGCGGGTATCGCGTTCGGTGTGGCCGGCTCCCTCTTCCAGACGGTTACCCGCAACCCGCTGGGCAGCCCGGAGGTGGTTGGGTTGACCAGCGGTGCGGCTGCCGGAGCCGCCGCAACCACGCTTTGGCCGGGCTACCTGCCGGTGCCCGTCGCCGCGATCCTGGGTGGTGCCGTGGCTGTGGGACTGGTCTGGCTCAGCACCGGCCGCGGGTTCGCGCGGCCCGGGAAACTGATTGTGGCCGGCATCGGCATTTCCGCCGTAGCAACCGCCTTGACCTCGCTGGCAATGACGACCGTGGGGGAGCAGCAGGCGCAGACGCTGGCGTTCTACCTCAACGGGTCCCTGGCTTCCCGGTCCTGGTCCCATGTGGCCACGATCGCCGTCGCCCTCGTCCTCTCACTGCCCGCCGCGGCCGCGCTGCAGCGGCAGCTGAACCTGGTGTCCCTCGGCGATGACATAGCCGCCGGGCTCGGCGTCCGGGTGGTGCGTACCCGTACGATCGCCATCCTCCTGGCGGTGGTGTTGGCTGCCGCGGCTGTCAGCGTGTGCGGGCCCGTGGCGTTCGTGGCCCTGGTTGCCCCGCAGATCGCGCTGCGCCTGCTCGGGGTTTCCTCACCCGGTGTTGCTGCACCGGCGCTGGTGGGCGCGCTGGTACTGACGCTGTCCGACTTCACCGTCCAGCAGATCGACGTCGGCGCAGCCCTGCCCGTGGGCATCTTCACTGCGGCTCTGGGCAGCCTCTATCTGGGGTACCTCTTGTTCGGGGAGGCACGAAAGGGCGTGCTCTGAGCACGTGCCCTGAGCCGGACCGGCCGTGGGCCCGGGTGTTGGCGAGACCTCTGACACGGGGGTGCCGGACATGGGTCACCGGGTGTGTTGGGATTGGCCACAAAAGGGAGACCGGCGGCCTGCCGGTTTCTAGAATTAAAACCGGGCCGGATTGCCAGGCGGAGGACCGGGATGGTCCCGCAGATACGTTCCAGTCCGGCTTCAGCGCTCCAGGGAACCCGGTGAAGGCTGCCCGGGCCCGGAACGCAACGGACGGCAGAAAGTCCGGATCACGGAAGAGTCCTTGACCAACGCACACTGAGGTGATTGTTGACCGAGCACTTTTTAGACTCCGCACATTCAGAGAACTCCGATTCCTCTTCGGCCCTGCTCCGCGCACCCGCCAATGTCCGGGACCGGACCCTGGCGGGGAGGCGCCCGACGGGAGAACAGGCTCCCGAACGGAATCCCCTTGACCTCCGGATCTCCGCCGAAAGCGTGCGGGCGCGCGTGAAGGACCTGCGCACCCAGGCCGGAACGCTCCGTACCCGGGCTGAAGACCTTAGCGGCCGTGCGGCCAAGGAAGCGGGTGCCCGGGCAAAGGAACTGGGGGCCCACGCCAAAGGGCTGGGCGAACGGGCTCGAAACTGGATCCAGGAGAACGATGCCCCCAACCGGCGGACCGGCGCGCTGTCCATCGCCGCCGCCGTCGCTATCGGCGGGCTCGTCACCGGGACGGCCGAATCAGCCGAACCGGACCTGCGGATTGAACGCCAGGTTGTGGTGTCCGAGCTGCCCACAGTCCACGGCGCGGACGGCGGGGACGGCACGGACGGCGGTGCTCCCGCAGCGGAGGCTCCCGAACCGGCACCTGCGGCGGAACCGGCTGCAGCGGAACCGGCCCCCGAGCCTGCTCCGGAACCGGTTGCCGAACCGGACCCGGGACCTGTCCCTCCCGTGGACGACATGGTGGTCACGTCTCCGTTCGGCTACCGGGACAACCCGCTCGCCCCGGGCGCCCTGGAATTCCACACCGGAACGGACTTCGGCGCGGTGACCGGAACCCCGGTGAAGGCCATGCTCGGCGGCACCGTCACGGAAGCCGGCTGGCATACCACCGGCGGCGGCGGGCTGCGCGTGGTTGTTGACCACGGTGACGGACTGCAGACCACCTACAACCACCTCAACAGCATTGACGTGAGTGTGGGGCAGGCCGTGGACGCCGGCGCAGTGGTGGGTGGAGTCGGCAGCACCGGCAACTCCACCGGGCCGCATCTGCACTTCGAAGTGCTGCGCCACGGGGACTACGAAGACCCGATGGGCTGGCTGTAACCGGGCCGTCCGGAGACGGCCCGGGTCACGGGTTACGGAACCGGGTTGGTGAGGACCGCAGGGTCCTTCTTGCCGTAGGGCATCCGGATGCGCAGGGCACTGGCATCCATCTCGAACAGGATATGGGTGGCGTTGCCCAGATGGTCGCCGTCCATTTCGAAGTCCAGCGGGGACTCGGCCCACACCTCGGCGCGCTTGCACTGGTAGTACTCCACAGCGGTGCTGCTTCCCTTGCCGCGGCGCAGCAGCCCGGTCACCACGCCCACCCAGCCCAGCTTGCCCTTGGGCGCCAGGGTCAGGATGTCCAGCAGCCCGTCGTCGAGTTTGGCACCCGGGAAAATCTCCAGGCCGCCGGTGATCTTGCCGCAGTTTCCACCCATGACGCTGCGGAGACGGCGGTGGATCGGCTTGCCGCCGTCGATCGAGATGGTGGTCTTCACAGGCTTGCCGGGAAGGTTCCGGATGCCGGCGTCGACGTACGCCAGCCAGCCGATCTTGTCCTTGAGCGTGTCCTTGGTGTCCGCCATCATGCCGGCGTCGTAGCCCAGCCCCGCCATCACCAGGAAGGTGTCGCTGTCCACGGCTTCATCAACGGTGACGTGGACGACGTCGATGCGCCGCTCCGTGCCGTTGAGGGCGGCGCGGACTGCCTGCTCGGGATCATCGACCCCGATGTCCAGGTTGCGGGCCAGGAGGTTGCCGGTGCCCAGCGGCAGCAGGCCCATGGGGAAGGATGTGCCGGCCAGCTCCGCGGCGACGCAGCGCACGGTACCGTCTCCGCCGGCGGCAATCACCAGGTCGACACCGGCTTCCATGGCCTTGCGCGCCATGGAGTGCCCCGGGTCCGCTTCCTCGGTGTCGAAGAACAACGGCTCATCCCAGCCTTCGTCGGCGCAGATTTCCGCAACCCGCACCCGGACGTCAAAATCCGTCTTCTTGATGGGGTTCACAATGACGGCGGCACGGGGACGCGACTGGGTGTCTGGGCTGGTCATGGTGTCCTTATCGTAAGCATGCGAACTATGGTCCGGCTCTGAGTCTAGCCCGGTACCGGGCCAGGCTGTGGCTGGTGCGGCACCCGGCTTGGAACGGGAGTTTCTCGAGGAAGCTTGTAATCTGTGGTGGTGACTTTCAAGCAGCGATACGTGGCCCTGGGTGATTCGTTTACGGAAGGCGTGGGGGATGAGGATGAGACCCGTCCCAACGGCGTGCGCGGGTGGGCGGACCGCGTGGCCGAGCAGTTGGTGCTCGCGGACAGCTCCTGGGGGTATGCGAACCTCGCCATCCGCGGCAAGAAGCTGCACCAGGTCCTGAACGAGCAGGTGGATGCCGCCATCGCGCTGTCGCCCACGCTGGTGACCATCTATGCAGGGGGCAATGACATCCTGCGTCCCAAGGTGGATATTGACGCGATAGTTGCCGCCTACGACGCCGGGATTGCGAAGCTGTGCTCCAGCGGTGCCGCGGTGCTTGTCTTCACGGGATTCGATTCCGGCAATTCCCCGGTCTTCGGACGCACCCGCGGACGCACGGCGATCTACAACGAACTGGTCCGCGAGGCAGTGGAGAAGAACGATGCCGTGCTGGTGGACTACTGGCGCATGAAGAACCTCCAGGACGAACGGTACTGGGCCGTGGACCGCCTGCACATGTCCCCGGCCGGTCACATGCTGACCGCCAAGAAGGTGCTGGAAGTGCTCCGCGGAACGGACGCCATTAACACTCCGGAGCTGGAGGAGCTGCCTGCGCGCAACCGGGTGGAGCAGCTCCGCAAGGACGCCCAATGGGCGCGCGAATACCTGGGCCCGTGGGTGAGCCGCCGGCTCCGCGGAGTGTCTTCCGGGGACAACCTCAGCCCCCGTTATCCGGAGCTGACCCACCCGCCGCTGCCCGCTTCGTAGCGACCCGTGCGGGAAATCACATATGCGGTGATAAGTACGCTGTTTGTATACCGAAACCGGTCCCGGCCCCTGCCCTGACAAGGGAAATTACGTTCCTCGATTCGGTGGATGCACCGCAGATTTCATAAACTTGTAGGCCTGCCCGGCACCGTGTGGTGCTCGGGTGGTTGCTTCTGTCTCCAGCAGCCGACTTCGATCGAGGGAAGGCCCACATGCCGAAAGATGCACCGCCCCGCGTTTCCGGAACCCCGGATTCACCATCCACACAGGCGGCCCGCAAGACCCGCAGGTCCCCCCTGCGGCGCCGCCGACTTGAGGTGGACGACGTAAATGTCGTCGACAAGTCCATGATGAAAAAGGCTGTCGGCGGCACCGTCGTCGGCAACACCATGGAATGGTTCGACGTCGGTGTCTACGGCTACCTGGCCGTCACCATGGGTGCCGTTTTCCTGTCCGACGCCGACAAGGACGCACAGCTGCTCTTCAGCCTCGGCGTCTTCGCTGCCACCTTCATCGCCCGTCCGCTGGGCGGCGTCGTCTTCGGGCGCCTCGGCGACCGCATGGGCCGGCAGAAGACCCTGGCCATCACGCTGATCATGATGGCCGGTTCCACTTTCGTCATCGGCCTGCTGCCCAGCTACGGCACCATCGGCATCTGGGCTCCGATCCTGCTGGTGCTTATGAAGCTGCTGCAGGGCTTCTCCACCGGCGGCGAGTACGCCGGTGCCACCACCTTTGTTACCGAATACGCCTCCGACAAGCGGCGCGGCTTCCTCGCCAGCATCCTGGACCTGGGCAGCTACCTGGGCTTCGCCCTGGGTGCAGCCGTCGTCTCGGTGATGCAGCTGCTGCTCTCCGACGCCGACATGGTGGAGTGGGGCTGGCGCATCCCGTTCCTGGTCGCGGGACCGATGGGCGCCGTAGCCATCTACTTCCGGCTCAAGATCGAAGAATCCCCGGCCTTCCAGGCCACCCTGGATGCACAGGAAGCGGGCGCCAAGGCCGGCGACGAAACCGAGTCGCTGGGCACCATGGGCATTTTCCGTGCCTACTGGCGTCCGATCGTGCTGGCCATGGTCCTCGTGGCCGCCGCCAACACCGTGGGCTACGCGCTGACGTCCTACATGCCCTCCTACCTGACGGATTCCAAGGGCTACGATCCGGTCCACGGCACCATGCTGACCATCCCCGTGCTGGTTCTGATGGCCCTGTGCATTCCGCTCACCGGCAAGCTTTCCGACCGCATCGGACGCCGTCCGGTGCTGTGGATGGGTGCCGGCTCCACCATCGTCCTGGCTGTTCCGTCCTTCTGGCTGATTGACCAGGGGCCGGTTGCCACGACCCTGCTCGGCCTGGCGCTGCTGGCCATCCCGGTGACCTTCTACGTGTCCAACCTGGCCTCCGCACTGCCGGCGCTCTTCCCGACCGCCAGCCGCTACGGTGCCATGGGCATCTCCTACAACTTCGCCGTTGCCATCTTCGGCGGCACCGCGCCGCTGATCATGCAGGGCCTGATCACCCTCACGGACAACGACATGATGCCGGCCTACTGGCTGATGTTCACCTCCGTGGCCGGTGCCATTGCCGTAGGCGTTATGAAGGAATCAGCCAACCGACCGATGCCCGGGTCCATGCCGAGCGTGGACACCCATGCCGAGGCACGCGAACTGGTGGCAGGCCAGGACGAGAACCCGCGGCTCGACGTCGATTCGCTGCCGTTCGACACGCTGGGGAGCCAGCAGGCGCCCTCCGCTGCAGAGCCTGCTGACAACCGCGCAGAACCCGGCGTCAGCCGCTAACCGCAATACCGCCAGCCACAGGAGCCGGCCGGACGCCCCGCGCGTCCGGTCGGCTCCTGCCGTTTGGCACCGGTTGGAGCGCAGCCCGAACCCTGCGATCATTGAAACCTAAAGCTTTGACGAGAGGAACGCCGGGATGACTGAGAGCACCCCCCGCTGGCTAAGCGCCCCGGAACGGCAGGCCTGGCTGGCCCTATACGCCGTATCGGGCCTCCTCCCGGCCGCGCTCGACGCCGATCTGTTCCGCCGCGCGCGGATCACCCTCTTCGATTACCACGTCCTGGCCATGGTCTCCGAGGCCGAAGGCAGGTCCCTGCCGATGAGTGAGCTGGCCGCGCGCTCCAACGCTTCGCTGTCCCGGCTTTCCCATGTGGTCAAGAAACTTGAGCAGCGCGGCTGGATGTCCCGGACCCCCTCGCCTGCGGATGCCCGGGTGACGACGGCGGCACTGACGGATGAAGGCATGGCCGCCCTCGAGGGACTTGCACCGCAACATGTTGAATCCGTCCGGAAGGCGGTTTTCGACGGCCTCTCCGACGAAGACGTCGCGGATCTGGAACGGGTGGGAAAGAAGATACTCGCCCGCCTCGACCCCGGCAACGGCATTCTCGGGCCGAATCAGTCCCCGTAGCGCCAAAGTCAACTTGTTGCCCGGATGCCTGCCCTTGTTAGCGTGGATACCGAGCAAACGCACGATAACCACGGCACGATGAGAGGCACCACAGCATGCGCGTACCCCGAATCCTGACCGTAGTCCTCGCCGGCGGTGCCGGCGGACGGTTGGGCAGCTTGACGGACCACCGAGCGAAACCGGCCATCCCGGTTGCCGGGTCCTACAACCTCATCGATATTTCCCTCTCCAACCTGCACAACAGCGGCTTCGGCGATGTCTGGATTGTGGAGCAGTACAAGCCCCAGTCGCTCAATGACCAGATGGTCAGCGGGCGGCCCTGGGACCTTGACCGCACCCAGGGCGGGCTGCGGGTGCTTCCGCCGTTCCAGGGCGGCGACGGCGAAGGCTTCGCCCAGGGCAACGCGGACGCCCTGTACCGCCAGGCGGATTACATCCGCGAATTCGACCCGGACCTCGTGCTGGTGCTCAGCGCCGACCATCTCTACCGCCTGGACTACCGCGACGTCGTCGAAACCCACCAGGCAAACGGCGCGGCCCTGACCCTGGTCACCACGAAGATCAACAACAATCCGGGGGACCACGGAGTGGTCGAGGTAACCGACGGGCTGGTCACCGGATTCGAGTACAAGCCCCAGGATCCGAAGACGGACCTGGTGGCGGCGGAGATCTTCCTCTATGACACCGATGTCCTGCTGAACGCACTGGAAACCCTGGTGCAGCGGGACGGGCAGCTCGAGGACTACGGAGACCAGCTCATTCCCTACCTGGTGGAACAGGAAAAAGTCGTGGAATACCGGCTGCCGGGATACTGGCGGGACATGGGCACGCCGCGCAGTTACCACCAGGCGCACCTGGACCTGAT
The DNA here is from genome assembly GCF_020731025.1 of Arthrobacter sp. zg-Y895. NCBI lineage: Bacteria > Bacillati > Actinomycetota > Actinomycetes > Micrococcales > Micrococcaceae > Arthrobacter > Arthrobacter sp. zg-Y895. Next base: position 364,075 of record NZ_JAJFZY010000003.1, on the reverse strand, counting down.
CGAGGGCAACGGCCTGGATTTCGATGATCCGCAGTGGCCGATCCTTTCCGCCAGCCCGCGGCGGCTGCCGGCCTATGTCGGGCCGAACGGTGTCGCCGCGGAGAGCCTGCTGTCTCCCGGTGCCCGGGTCGAAGGCAGCGTCCGCCGCAGCGTTCTCAGCGCCGGCGCAGTGGTGGAGGCCGGTGCCGAAGTGGATTCCTGCGTGCTGCTGGACGGCGTGGTGGTCCGGTCCGGAGCGCGTATCGCAAACCTGATCGTGGACTCCACGACGGTGATCGGTGGAGGGCGGAAACTGGACGGGGCGGAGTTGGATCCGGAAAACGGCGTGGCCGTGGTGGGACGCGATTCGAAGGCGGACCCGCCGTCGTCGTGATACCCGGCACGCAGGTACCTCCGAGTTTGAACGAAACGCCCGTTGCCCCTAGGATAGAGAGGCGTTAAGTCGTGTGTGTGTTAACCTGTTCCGCTCCGCGCGGGCAGGGGAGTATTTGCACGGCCACCCGTATAAACCTAGAATTGAAGGCTGTCGAGCCGGGTTCTCCCGTTCGGCTGCCTGAACTTCACCGTCTTCCCCGCGGCGAGGCACTTCGGCTGGATCTCACCCCGCCAGGTTAACCTCCGGAAAGTCGCAGTAATAACGGTGTCAAAACTGGTGGCGGGACGCTCTTTATGGCAGGTGCTTAGGCGCTTCCGCCTTGTGTCTGTTTTTTGAGGACCGTCATATTTACTACAACTGGAGGAGAGATCATGGCAGCTTACTGCCAGGTAACCGGAGCCATCCCCGGCTTTGGTCACAGCATTTCGCACTCGCACCGCCGCAACAAGCGTCGGTTCGACCCGAATATTCAGAAGAAGCGCTACTGGGTTCCGTCCCTGCGCCGCAACGTGACGCTGCAGGTTTCTGCACGCGGCATCAAGACGATTGACATCCGCGGCATCGACGCTGTTGTTACCGATCTGATCGCGAAGGGTGTGAAGCTGTAGTGGCTAAGGACAAGGACGTACGTCCGATCATCAAGCTGAAGTCCACTGCGGGCACCGGCTACACCTACGTAACTCGCAAGAACCGTCGTAACGATCCGGATCGTATGGTTCTGAAGAAGTACGATCCCAAGATCCGCCAGCACGTCGATTTCCGTGAGGAGCGCTAAGAATGGCAAAGAAGTCCAAGATTGCCCGCAACGAGCAGCGCAAGGTTATTGTTGAGCGTTACGCTGCCAAGCGCCTCGAACTGAAGAAGACCCTGGTCGACGCAAACGCTACCGACGAAGCCCGCGAAGCTGCACGCCTCGGCCTGCAGAAGCTTCCGCGCAACGCTTCCCCGGTCCGCCTTCGCAACCGTGACCAGATTGACGGCCGCCCCCGCGGTACCCTCCAGAAGTTCGGTATCTCGCGTGTGCGTTTCCGCAACATGGCCCACGCAGGCGAACTGCCGGGCATCAAGAAGTCCAGCTGGTAAGCACTGCCTACCGCTTTAGAAGGACGGTCCCTCAAAGGGGCCGTCCTTCTTGCTGTTAAGCACGCTTTTGCCCCCTGGCCTCTTCAGCCGTTGCCGATGAGGAAGGGCTACCTTGCTGCCTCCTGTACAGGTGATGCTCCCTGCGGGACGGCCGGGCAGCATGCTGTACGCCGTCGCGCCGTCGCGCCGTCGCATGCCTGGACTGAACCGAGACCATTCTTTTACTTCGGACGGGCATCAGGAGGCTTCGGCTGGCCGAGTGTGCAGTAGATGCTGTCTGCGGACCGGCCAGGCAGCATTTACTGCACTATGAACGCCGGAATCCGAGGCTGTAATCACGCACGGGGCAGGGATTCCCAACCACTCGCGCTGCTGGCGCTGAAGTGGCCCCTTCTACCGTCCGGCATCACAGGGCGGAATTCCGTGACAATGGTTTGATATCCCACCCGCCCGGAGGCCGGTCCGGCGCTGATAGCGCAGATATCGGGGTTATGGCCCCCGGATAAGCCCGTTATCTGCACACCGGATGCGGGGTGGGGCCGACCGAGGCCTCGCGGTGGAGGAGTAAGACCCGCGGGGAGCCAGCTGCGTCGCCCCCCCCGGGTGCAATAAACCCCCAGCGCGAGCCGGCAGATCCACTCCCGCCCCGGATTCAGCCGGTGCAGAGGCAGGCTCCCGCGGGTGCCGGGCAACCCGCTTATCACGGGACCAGCTTCCACGCGAGTTGACTGCTTATTGAGGGCAAAAAGCCACTTTTCGGCCTGATTATCGGGAAAAATCCGCTAAATGCAGGGGTTTTTGCCGGAGTTGGGGGTCCAAGCTGGTAAGTTTTCGAACAGCGGCGGTTTCGCATCCGCGTTCCGCTCGAGTTACCCCAGAGTCCAGGAGGACATAAATTGGCTATGAACCGCAGTGAACTTGTTGCCGCAGTTGCAGAAAAGTCCGGCAACAGCCAGACCGCAGTCAACGGCGTGCTGGATGCCGTCTTCGACATCTTCGTTGATTCCGTTTCCAAGGGCGAGAAGATCACCATCCCGGGCTGGCTGGCAGTTGAGCGCACCGACCGCGCTGCACGTACGGGCCGCAACCCGCAGACCGGCGAAACCATTCAGATCCCGGCAGGCCACAGCGTCAAGCTGACCGCCGGCTCCAAGCTGAAGGCTGCCGTCTCCACCAAGAAGTAGCAGAACACCAGCGGCAACCCTGCCGCAGCATTTGAGAGGGCCGGCATCGCGAAGATGCCGGCCCTCCCGTGTTTTCAGGGGATTCCCGGGAAGCGCAGGCGAATGCCGCTGCCGCCGCACAGTCCGCAAACCCGTGACAGCCGCAACAATGATTGGCCCTATTTTTACAGCGGGTAGAGAATGGGTACTGTGCCAAAATCCGTCAAACCCCAGACCGAACGCCCCGCCGGCAGTTCGCGGCTCCCGCAGCACGGCAACGGGAGCGATCCAAGCGCAGCAGGGGAGAGCCGCAGTGCTGTTCCCGCCGTGCGCACCGGCTGGCTTGCAGCTGCCGGCGCCCTCGTCTTCATCGCCCTGGCAGCGGCCATGCTTTTCACCGGTGCCGCCGGAGCGTCGCAGCTGGGGGACCCCGGATCGCTGACCCGCTGGGCACTCCCCGCAGCGAAGGCCGTGCAGAATATTTCCATGGCTGCCGTCATCGGCTCGCTTGTTTTCGCCGTGACAATCCTGCCCAAAAGCCTGAATTTTCGACGCGCGCGGAAAAACGCGTCCGGCCGGCCTGCAGCCGCTGAGCCCGAGCATCCTGCGTTCACCCGTGCGCTGACCCTGACCTCGGTTGCCGCGGTCGTCTGGACCCTTTCCGCGCTGGCGGTGATGGTGTTCACTTACTCTGATGTTTCCGGGCTGCCGCTCGGCGCCGACTCCACTTACACGGCTGGCCTGGCGTCCTTCCTGACTGACTTTTCCACCGGGCGTGCCTGGCTGGCAGTGAGCATCATCGCGGCCGTAGTCACCGCGCTGTCCTTCGGCGTGCGGTCCCTCGGCATGCTGGCCTTCACGCTGGTCCTCGCCGTCGGCGCGCTGCTCCCCACCGCCCTGATCGGGCACTCCGCCGGGGGTGACGATCATGCCGCAGCGGTGAACTCGATCGGACTGCACCTGCTGGGCGTGTGCCTTTGGATCGGCGGAATCATTGTCCTGGCCGTCGTGTCCCGGCAGCTGGGCTCCATCACCGGCGTCGTGCTGGCCCGGTTCTCGGCCCTCGCCGGCTTCGCCTTCGCGCTGGTGTTCCTCTCCGGCGTCGTCAATGCGTCCCTGCGGATCAATTCGCTGGACCAGCTGGGGACGCCTTGGGGCGGCCTGGTCCTCACCAAAGCCGGGCTCACGCTGCTCCTGGGCGTCCTGGGGCTGATGCACCGCAACTGGATCATTCCGCGCCTCGCCGGTTCCCACCCGTCCCGTACCCCGGTGCCGGGCGGCACAGCAGTCCCCACCGGCGGGCTGTCGGCCCAGCGGGTGCTCTGGCAGCTCATTGCCGTGGAACTGGCCGTTATGGGTGCAGTGTCCGGCGTGGCCGTGGCCCTGGGCCGCACCGCGCCGCCGCGTTCCGAAGAGCTTCCCCAGGATGCCTCCCCGGCCCGTATCCTGACCGGCTACGACCTCCCGCCCGAGCTGACCCCGGAACGCTACCTCACCGAGTGGCGGCCGGACTGGCTCTGGGTTGCCGTCATCCTGACCCTGGCCACGTCCTATCTCATCGGCGCGGTGCGGCTCCGCCGCCGCGGAGATCGATGGCCGGTCCGGCGCACGGCCTGCTGGCTGGTCGGCCTGCTGGCCCTCGGCTACATCACCTGCGGCGCGCCGCAGGTTTACGGCATGGTCCTGTTCAGCACGCACATGCTGGGGCACATGGCCCTGACCATGGTGGTGCCGCTGTTCCTCGTCCTCGGAGCACCGGTCACCCTGGCGCTCAAGGCATTGACGCCCCGCACCGACGGGACCCGCGGGATCCGGGAATGGATCCTCATCGGGGTGCATTCACGTTTCTCGAAGATCATCACCAACCCGATTGTGGCCGCCGTGAACTTTGCCGGCTCCATCGTGGTCTTCTACTATTCGGACCTCTTCGGCCTGGCCCTGCGCGAGCACGTGGGGCACGAGCTGATGGTGGTGCACTTCCTGCTGACCGGCTACATCTTCATCCTGACGATGATCGGGATCGATCCGCTGCCCGGCCGCGCGCCGTACCCGCTGCGCTTGGTGATCCTGCTCGCCACCATGGCTTTCCACGCCTTCTTCGGAGTGGCGGTGATGGGCGGAACGGCACTGATCCAGGCTTCCTACTTCGGGAACATGGGCCGGGAATGGGGACTGTCGGCCCTGGCGGACCAGCAGCTGGGCGGGTCTTTGATGTGGGGCATCGGTGAAATTCCGACCCTGTTCGTGGCCATCGGGGTGGCTTATCAGTGGTCCAAGAGCGACGCCCGGGAAACCCGGCGGCTGGACCGCGCAGCGGAGCGGAATAATGACGCCGATCTGACTGCTTACAACAACATGTTTGCAAACCTGGCACAGCGTGATGCCGGGACCCCGGATCAAGGAGATCGTTAATGACTGAAACCGTGCGCGCCGGATACCGGGTGCGGGCCTCGGAGCTTGAGGGCCGCAACTGGCTGAACACCGGCGGCCGGCAGCTGAACCTCGAGGATCTCCGCGGCAAGATCGTGTTGCTGGATTTCTGGACTTTCTGCTGCATCAACTGCCTGCACGTGCTGGACGAGCTCCGGCCCCTGGAGGAAAAGTTCTCCGACGTGCTGGTCACCGTGGGAGTCCATTCCCCGAAGTTTGAACACGAAGCGGACCCGGTGGCCCTCGCCGCAGCCGTGGAGCGCTACGAAATCCACCATCCCGTACTGGATGACCCGGAGCTGCTCACCTGGCAGGCCTACACCGCCCGTGCCTGGCCTACCCTGGTGGTCCTGGACCCCGAGGGGTACATCGTGGCGCACCTGTCCGGTGAAGGGCACGCAGCGGGCCTGGAATCGCTTGTGGCCGAGCTGGTGGAGGAACACGAGGCCAAGGGGACACTGCACCGCGGCGACGGCCCCTACGTTCCGGCAGAACCCACCGCCGGGGACCTGCGGTTCCCGGGAAAGGTGACCGCGCTGCCCGGGGGCACCTTCCTGGTCGCCGATACGGGCCACCACCGCCTCGTGGAGCTGGAAGCGGACCTGACGGGCGTCCGCCGGACCATCGGCGACGGCACCAAGGGCTGGCAGGACGGCGACGCCGGGACGGCACGCTTCAACGAACCCCAGGGTGTGGCCCTGCTACCTGCCGACGTGGCCGAAAAGGCAGGGTACGACGTCGTTGTGGCGGACACGGTCAACCACCGCCTGCGCTCGGTGAACCTCGCTACCGGTGCCGTTCAGACCATCGCCGGCAACGGAGTGCAGCGGTTGCTGGACGCCGGGAACCAGACCAAGGCGGGTGCTGCATCCGCAGGATCCGGTGAAGCCGCCGCTGGGGACAATGCTCCCTCCGATTCCTCGGATCTGCTGGGCGCCGAACCGCTCAACATTTCCCTGTCCTCGCCGTGGGACCTGGTCTGGTCCTCGAAGCTGCAGCGGCTGGTCATCGCCATGGCCGGCACCCACCAGATCTTCAGCTTTGACCCGGAGACCGGGGCCGTCGCCGTCCTGGCCGGCACGGGACTGGAGGGCCTGCTCGACGGCGGTGCCTCCGCTGCCTGGTTCGCCCAGTCCTCGGGCCTGGCCGAAGACAGCGACGGCAACCTCTGGGTGGCCGACTCCGAGACGTCCGCCCTGCGCAAGCTGTTCCTGGACGGCACCGGCATCCAGGTGGAAACCGCCGTCGGCACCGGCCTGTTCGACTTTGGCTTCCGCGACGGCGCGGCCTCCCAGGCCCGGCTGCAGCACCCGTTGGGCGTAGCGGTGCTGCCGGACGGCTCCGTGGCCGTTGCGGACACCTACAACGGTGCGGTGCGGCGCTACGATCCGGTCACGGGCACCGTCTCCACCCTGGCCCGTGGACTCTCCGAGCCTTCGGACGTGCTGGTGGACAACAGTGCCGCCGAACCGCTGCTGATTGTGGTCGAGTCGAACCGGCACCAGCTGGTCCGCCTGCCCATTCCAAAGGAAGCCCAGTCCGTGGATGAAGGGGCCCGGCAGACGCAGCGGCCGAAGACTCCCGTGGAAGCCGGCCCGATGTCCCTGACGGTGCGCTTTGCCGCCCCCAAGGGCCAGAAGCTGGATGACCGCTGGGGCGATCCCACGCAGTTGAAAATCTCCGCCTCCCCGGAGGAACTGCTCGTTTCCGGCGGCGGTACGGCTACGGGGCTGACCCGTGACCTCGTGCTCTCCGACAAGGTGACGGATGGAGTACTCCACATCACCGCCCGTGCTGCCGCCTGCGACGGAGAGCCGGGCGGAGAGATCCCGGACCACGCGGCCTGCCACATGTACCAGCAGGACTGGGGCATTCCGGTAGTGCTGCAGGCCGGCGGCGAGTCCGAGCTGGTTCTGGACCTGCGCGGACTGGACTGAGCACCTCTTCCCTGACGGGGCGGTACTGACTGGATCTGCTTAACGGCGCAGGCGGCGGCATGGGAATCCATGCCGCCGCCTGCGCTTTGTTGAAGGGCTGCTAGTCGACCTGCGGGCTCAGCGTCACGGTTTCGCCGTCCACACGGAGGGAAGCGCTGAAGGTGAAGGGCTCATCGGCCACCAGCGGGCTCTTGTCGCCGCTGAAGAGGTCGACCTGGGTGGCGGTGACCTGCGCGGTGCCGCTCAGCGGGCTGAGCACCCAGGCGCCCTCAGCCTGGGTCAGTTCAACGTCGGGGTAGTCGGTGATGCTCCACCTGATGGGCTGGTCCACCCGGTTGTTGGTGAGGTGGTAGAACGGGCAGCCCGGAGGTGCCAGACGGTCAGCGGCCGTGCAGCCGTCGAGGAACTCGCGGATACCGGCATCGATCTTGGAAACCAGTTCCTTGGTTGCCTCCGGCACGAGCGTGAGCTGCGGCTCGGCGTCGTCCGAAACCAGGACCTCCCGCTCCGCGGCGGCCAGGTACTGGCTGTCATAAGAGGCCGTCACCCGCGACGCAGGGAAGGCGGCGAACGTATTGGCGCCCTCCGGGAGCGTTACCCGGACCCCGTTGAGGTTCGCTTCCCGCAGCGCCGGAGCGTTGACCTGAACGGTCGGCAGCGTGGCCGGCACAAAGTCCCAGGTGTCGAAGAAGAGCCAGCGTTTGCCGGTGTTTTCCAGCACGAACCTGGTTGTTCCCTCGGCCTCGCCGTAGGCGTAGTCCACCGCAACCTCGACGCGGTCCCCGCCGATCTCCTCGGCGTCGCCGATTCCGCGCACCTGCTGCCCCTTCACGGAGGCGCGGAGCGCGTCGCCGTCCAGCAGCGCGGCGTTGGCTTCGGGGACCTGGGCGTTGAGCATCCCCAGCGCCTGTTCGCCCTCGCCGTCGGCAAGCTTCTGCAGATAGCTCTCGACGTGTTTCTCGGGGCCGTACGTCTTGGCGTTAACGAAGTAGATCACGACGACGGCGGCCGCGATGGTGAGCATGAGGGCAAGCAGCCAGGCGGCTACTGCCTTGATTACCGGTGATGTTCCCTGCACTGCTCTTACGTTACCTGCCCGGACGGACGAAGGCCGGATCGGTTTCCCGCTCCGGCCTTCGTGTCAGGTGCCCTGGCGGGAGGGCTGTACCAGTTGTCCCGCTGCTAGGAGGCTGCCGCCGGGGCGGTCTCGTGTGCAGCGGCGATCTCCTCGGCACGGGCGGCATTGGCTTCCTCGGTGAGCTCGGCGCCCGCAGCAGCGTCGCGTGTGAGGTTTTCACCGCTTTCCGGGTCGAAGAGGTGCACCTTGCGGGTGTCCAGCCACAGCTCGGCGTCGCGTCCGCCGCGGATTCGGCTGGCGGCGTCGAGCGTCACCACCACCTGCGGGCGCAGTTCGTCGGCGTCCATGTCCCGGGCAAGGTTGTTCAGCAGCTCGCGTACCTCGGGGGTGGGGTCGAAGTGGATGTACCCGTACTGCTCGTTGCCCAGCCACTCCGTGTGCGTGATCGGCGCCGTGAACGTGGAACCGTGCTGCAGCTTGCTTTCCTCCACCAGGGAGGCATCCTCGAAGAACTCCGGGCGGATGCCCACCAGGACAACCTGTTTGCCGGCGGCCTTTGCGGCCTTGTCTTCGGGGACGCGGATGTCGCCGACGGCCGTCTTCAGCACTCCGTTCTCCAGTGTTGCAGGCAGGAAGTTCATGGAAGGGGATCCGATGAAGCCGGCCACGAAGAGGTTGATGGGCTGCTCGTAAAGCTCACGAGGGGAGGCGACCTGCTGCAGGATGCCCTTCTTCAGCACCGCCACGCGGTCACCGAGTGTCATGGCCTCGGTCTGGTCGTGGGTGACGTAGACGCTGGTGGTGCCCAGGCGGCGCTGCATCTGCGCAATCTCCGAACGCATCTGGCCGCGCAGCTTCGCGTCCAGGTTTGAAAGCGGCTCGTCGAAGAGGAACGCATCCGCCTGCCGGACGATGGCGCGGCCCATGGCCACCCGCTGCCGCTGGCCGCCCGAGAGGTTGGCCGGCTTGCGGTCCAGGTGGTCGGTCAGTTCCAGCGTTGCGGCTGCATCGGTCACGAGCTTGCGGACCTGCTCGTCGTTGTACTTTCCCTTGTTCAGGCGCAGCGGGAACGCGATGTTCTCGTACACCGTGAGGTGCGGGTAGAGCGCATAGTTCTGGAACACCATCGCCAGGTTGCGGTCGCGCGGTGCCTTGTCATTGACGCGCTCTCCATTGATGAGCAGATCGCCGGAGGTGATGTCCTCCAGTCCCACGATCATGCGCAGGAGGGTCGATTTGCCGCAGCCAGACGGGCCCACCAGGATGATGAACTCGCCGTCGGCAATGTCCAGGCTGACATCGTTGACGGCCGGAAAACCGTCGCCGTACTTCTTGACGAGGTGGTTGAGGGTGATAGATGCCATGGTTAGGGATCCTTTTCTTAGTCCGGGTGTCGAAGGGAACTAGCCCTTGACGGCGCCCTGGGTTAGGCCGGAGACGATTTGGCGCTGGAACGCGAGCACCAGGACAACTACGGGAATGGTGACGATGATCGCCGCGGCGGAGATGGCTCCGGTGGGCTCCTCGAACTGTGAAGCGCCGGTGAAGAACGCCAGGGCTGCCGGTACCGGCCGCGCCGCCTCGGTGGAGGTCAGCGAAATGCCGTATACGAAGTCATTCCAGGCGATGAAGAACGCAATGATCGCGGTGGTGAAGACGCCGGGGGCCGCCAGGGGAACGATGGCCTTGCGGAACGCCTGCCACGTGGTGGCGCCGTCGACCTGGGCTGCCTGCTCCAGCTCCCAGGGGATCTGCCGGAAGAAGGCAGCCAGGGTCCAGATGGAGATCGGCAGCGTCAGGGACAGGTAGGGGATGATGAGTCCGGGCCACGTGTCGTAGAGCCCGATGTTGCGCCAGAGGTTGAACAGCGGGGTCACGATGGAGATGACCGGGAAGATCGAGACACCCAGCGCCGTGGTCAGCACCAGTTTCTTGCCCGGGAAGTCCAGACGGGCAATGGCATAGGCGCACAGGGTGGCCAGGACGACCGCGATGAAGGTGGCGATCAGGCAGATGCCGATGGAGTTGCGCAGGCTGCTCAGGAAGAGCCCCTGCGCGTCGCCGACCAGGATCTGCTCGTAGTTGCTCCACGACCAGTTGGTCGGGAGGAAGGTCCCGGACGTCAGGTCGCTGGGCAGCTTGAACGAGGTGGCCAGGATCGATGCCACCGGGAACAGCGCGTACAGGACAACCAGAACCGAAATAATGGTCCAAATCGTCCGCCGTTTGGCAGGTGAGGACTTCACTTATTTACCCCCTCGTGCGCCGGAAAGGTCCACTTTGAACAGTTTGATGGCGATGAAACAGATGATGATGACGCAGATGAACAGGAGGACCGACACGGCCGAGCCCATGCCGATTTCCAGGCGGGTAATCGAGGTCCGGTAGGCCAGCAGCGACAGCACCTCGGTGCCGTACGCGCCGTTGGTCATGATGTACACGTTGTCGAAGATGCGGAAGGCGTCCAGTGCCCGGAACAGGACGGCGACCATGATGGCGGCCTTCATGTTCGGGATGATCACCTTGGACATCCGCTGCCACCAGGACGCGCCGTCAACCTCTGCGGCCTCCGTCAGCTCGCCCGGAACCTGGGCCAGGCCTGCCAGCAACAGCAGGGAAATGAACGGGGTGGTCTTCCAGATTTCCGAGGCCATGATGACGGACAGTGCCGTCCAGGTGTCGGCGAACCAGTTCAGGTCCGAGTCGATACCGGGCACCCAGTTGAACCAGCTGTTGATGTACCCGGAGTTGATGTCGAACGCATAGAACCAGGCGAAGGCGGAAACCACGGTGATGATGCCGTACGGCACGAGGATCGCGGTGCGCAGCCAGCCGCGGACGGCCTTCAACGCGCTGTTCATCACCAGGGCCAGGGCAAAGCCGAGAATCAGCTCAATGACGACGGTGATGACCGTGATCAGCACCGTGACGCCCAGGTCCCGCCAGAACAGGCCGTCCGAAAGGATGGTCGCGTAGTTGCCCAGTCCCACGAACTCCCGGTCCGCCGGGGCGGTCAGGCGGTATTTGAACAGCGATTCCCAGAGCGCCAGGAGGATCGGATAGGCGGTGACCGCCAGCATGATGATGAAGGCGGGCCCGGCGAGCCAGAAACCCAGCCGCCGCTCCGCTTTGGCGCGGTCGCTGAGGGGCTGTTTGGACGGAGTGGGCTTGGCCGGGGCGTCCCGGACCGCTTCGACGGAAGTGCTCACAGCAGTTTCTCCCCTCTAAGGACTTCGAGAATGAATTCCTGGCTCTCGGCCGGGGTGGTATCGGGGTTGACGTCGCTCGGCGGAGTCCAGGTCTGCTGGATGCCGGTCGAGATCTCGTTGTAGTACGGGGTCTGCGGCCGCGGCACGGCCAGTTCCAGCGAGTCCCGGATGACCGGGGCCATCGGGAATGTCTCTTCGATCCCCGGCGCGTTGTAGGCCTCTTCGTTCGACGGAGGGTTGCCGTTGGTGGTGAAGTACTGGGCCTGGTTCTCGGGCGAGACGATGCATTCGATGGCCTCGAACGCCAGGTCAGGGTGCTCACTGTTGGAACCCACTCCGAGGTTGATGCCGCCCAGCGGGGGAGCCGTATCCTCGCCCTCGTTCATAGCCGGGTAGAGGGCCCAGCCGATGTCCTCGATGAGGGACTCAGGCAAGGCACCCTCCTCGACCGACGCGTTGGTGGCCGGCCAGACGAAGGGGTAGTTGACCATGAACGAACCCTGGTCACCCTGGAACTGGATCATGGAGGTGTTTTCCGTCTGGGTGGGCAGTCCGGGACCGCCCAGGCCCTCCTTGCCGATCGTGGAGACGACGTCGGCCGCCTGCTTTCCGGCCTCGGAGTCGAGTCCCAGCTGCAGTTCGTCCGCCGATGCGTCCGGGTTCTGCACGATTTCACCGCCGGCAGATGCCACCAGGGCATTGACCCACACGGTCATGGACTCGGCACGTGCGCCCTGCACACCGATGTATTTGTCCTGGCTCTCGGCCGCGGCAATTATGTCGTCCCAGGTCACCGGCTGGGTCATGTCAAGACCTGCGGCCTGCGCAACGGACTTGCGGTACCAGAGGATCTGCGTGTTGGCCCAGAAGGGAACGGCCACCACTTCGTCTTTCCACTTTGCTCCCGCGAGGGCGCCTTCCAGCACACCCTCGGTGGTGCGCTCCGCGACGTCGTCGGGTACGGGCGCCAGGTAACCCGGCTCCGCATACTCGGGAACGTTGGGCGGATCCAGGCTCATGATGTCCATGCTCTTATCCCCGGCCGCGAGGCGCCGGGCCAGCTGTTCGCGCTGGGAGGCGGCATCATTCGGCAGCAGGGAGGTCTCGATGGTGTACGCACCCCCGGAGGCATCGCTGCACTGCTTCGCCAGTTCGGCTTGCCCGCCCGCATCCGGATTGATGTACCAGGTCAAGGTGGGTGCTGCGCCCTCATCGGTTCCGCAGCCGGTCAGGAGAGTCGCACCCACGGCCAGAGCAACGCCGGCCGCAGCCCGTGCCCCTTTCCGGGTACGGCCCCAGTATCTTGCGTCGTTTGGCATCGGTACTGTGCCTCCACCTCGTCGTAAGCGTCCCCTGCGGCTTTGCACGAGACGGGCCGCACACTAAGCAGCCTTCGGTTTGACCATATGCCTTGAACGTAATTTACGCCACATTTATACCGGCCAAAGCGGGTGTTGCCTCAGGTCAGCAGGGCTGCGGCCAGGACCAGCACGGGAAGAGAGGCAATGGTGGTGAGCAGCACGGTGTCCTTGGCCACCAGCACGCCTTCTTCGTAGCGGGCAGCCGCAACGAAGACATTCTGGGCAGTGGGAAGGGCGGCGGTGACCACGACGGCGAAAAGCAGGTGTCCTTCCATTCCCAGGAGGAAGCGGGCCAGCAGGAAAGCCAGCAGCGGCTGGACAAGGAGCTTGAAGGCAGAGGCGAGGACGACGTCGGCCCGCCTGCCGCCGTCGGCATTCAGGGGCCGCGACCCCACCAGCGAAAGCCCGAAGGCAAGCAGCATGGCGGGAACCGCTGCACCGCCGATCAGGGACACCGGTTCATGGATGATTTCGGGCAGCTGTGTGCCGGTGGCGGCCAACAGCAGGCCGATCAGTGAGCCTACGATTATCGGGTTGCGGACCACCTGCCCGGCAAAAACCCGAACTGAGGTCCGCCGGCCGCTGGTGGCCGAATCCATCATCATCAGGAAGAGCGGGGTGAAGAACGCGAGCTGGAAAATCAGCACGGGCGCGATATAGGCAGCGTCCCCGAGGACGTACACGCAGATGGGCAATCCAAGATTGGCGGCATTGACCAGGGACGAAGACATCGCCGAAATGAGCATTTCCGGCAACGGCCGGCGCAGCCACCAGCGGGTAACGAGCACATAGAGGACCGCTGTGGCTCCGGCGCTGACGGCGGCCACCAGCAGCGGAAACGAGAAGACCGTGGGCAGGTCCGCATCGCTGAGGGTTATGAGCAGGAGCGCCGGCGATGCAACGAAGAACGCCAGGCGGCTCAGTACGGTCTGGGCGTTTTCGCCAAGTACGCCGAGCCGGCCGATGGCATACCCGGTAAGGATGATGATCCAGACAACGGCGAATCCGGTGAGTACCCCCAGCACCGGATGCTGCTATCTGGCTTCGGCTGCGGCGCCCGGGTTGCCGGCCATGACCTGGGTGTTGTCCAGGGCCAGCGGAGGACGCTCGGTGCCTTCCGTCACGGCCTCGGCCGGGTCCGTCCCCAGCTCCAGGATCCGGTTGGCGGAATCAACGTGGACAACCGTCGGCACAAAGGAGCGGGCCTCATCGGTGGTCATATCGGCATAGGTAATGAGGATGACCGTGTCGCCCACATGCACCAGGTGGGCCGCTGCACCGTTGATGCCCAGCACTCCCGAGCCGCGTTCGCCGGCGATGGTGTACGTCTCCAGCCGGGCGCCGTTGTCGACGTCGACGATCGAGACGAGCTCGCCGGGGAGGATGTCCGCGGCTTCGAGGAGGTCAAGGTCAACCGTCACGGACCCCACGTAGTGCAGGTCGGCATGGGTCACCGTGGCGCGGTGGATTTTGGACTTAAACATTTTCCGGTTCATCGCGGATAAGTCTACGCCGAATACCCCGGACTATGAGCAGGGGGTTGACACGCTGACAGCGAAAGTGCAGTGCGGCGCAGTGCAGGGGGGAGTGGGTGGAGTCTTGCTCCGAAGTGGAGCGGGCGACGGGAATCGAACCCGCGTATCAAGCTTGGGAAGCTAGCGCTCTACCATTGAGCTACGCCCGCAGTGTCCGGAAGGAATCCGGCACAGCTCCTAACTTTACATGGAACCTGCCGGTTGCCTAATTCGTTTGCGGGCGCTGCCGAAAGGTTTCCGGACTGGTTGCCCAGGCACCGGCCGGCCTAGTCTCCGGAGCCTTCGCCGGGTTCGGAATCAGCGCCGGCCCGGGCCCGCTCCACGAGTTCGCGCCACCTGCCCTTGACCTGCCGTTCCGGGATGGTGACGGCGGCCGGGCCCACGGAGATCTCATACGTGAACCGGTCCGGTTCGCTGTCCGGGGCTTCGGGCGGATCGCTGAGGAGCGGCAGCCACCGCTCCTGTGCCTCTTCGGAGCTGACCTGCGTGCTCCAGGTGCGCTGCATGCCCGCAAAGCCGCCGCTGCGCACTACAACCAGTCTCATACCAAGACGTTAACCTCTTTCCATGCGGCCTGCACAGCAGTACTTTCCTCCGTTCCCGCTCCGTACCGTTTTTCCGCTGCGGTGAGCGTGGCGGCGGCAAAGACGGCGAAGGTGGCGTCGGCGGGAAAATTGCGTTCGGTGATGGTGTCGTACCAGATCTGGCCGGCTCGTTCCCAGGCATACCCGCCCAGGGCTTCAGCGACCAGGTAGAAGGCGCGGTTGGGGATTCCGGAGTTGATGTGGACACCGCCGTTGTCCGCCGCGGTCTGCACGAAGTCCGCCATGGACGCCGGCTGCGGATCCTTGCCAAGCACGTCGTCGTCGTAGGCAGTGCCCGGTGCCTTCAGGGACCGCAGTGCATGCCCCTGCACCAGGTCCGTGAACAGGCCCTCACCAACCAGCCAGCTGGCCTGGTCCGCTGTCTGTCCCAGCAGTTTCTGCTCGACCAGGACGCCGAAGACATCCGCTACTGATTCGTTGAGTGCCCCGGCCTGGTCACGGTAGTCCAGCTGCGCGGTGTACTGGATGATGCCGTGGGTCAGCTCGTGGCCGATCACGGTGAGGGATTTGCTGAAGCGTTCAAACACCTCGCCGTCGCCGTCGCCGAGCACCATCCGGGAACCGTCCCAGAAGGCGTTGTCGTAGGCGCGTCCATAGTGGACGGTGGCCTCCAATGCCCGCCCGGCGCCGTCGAGCGAGGAACGTCCGTAGGCATCGCTGAAGAGACGGTACGTGGCGCCGAGACCGGCATAGGTTTCGTCCACCGCCGGGTCGCCCGTGTCCGGTTCGCCCTCGGACCGCACTACCGTGCCCGGCAGTTCCTCCAGGCCCAGGGCATCGGAGATAGTGCGGCGCAGGGACGGGGCAAACGCCGTGCCTGATCCGCGGGACGGCGCAGAACGCGGCGCCGAGCGCGCGGATTCCACGCCGTCGATCCCGGTCAGGGCGCGGCGGGCAGCCTTCGCCGCCGTTGCCTTTGCAGGGTCTTCGGCGGCGGCCAGGCGGGCAAGCAGATACGGCGGAACGATGGAACAGATCGAAGAAGCAACGCTTGAGTTGGTCACGGTACAGCCCTCCCTCTGTTGTGAGGTTCCCCAGCGTAGGCCCCGGCACTGACACTGCAAGCGCTAGGCCTGCAAAAACGGCATCAAATGGCCATAACGCAACCTAATCGGCTGTTTTCGACCCTTCCGGGGCTGGTCAGTCCTGTTCCGTACCGGCCGGGTCCTGTGCCTGCGCAGCGGCCTTTTCGGACGCCTCGACGAGCGAAGCCACAACGTCCGGGCCGATCTCCAGCCCTACTTCGTGTCCCGGATTGACGGACATGCCGTATCCCGGGGCAATGCTGCGGATGGTGGCTTCGCCGCTGGCCTTGACGACCACCGGTGCTGCTTCGCGCAGCTGTGCGGGGATGCGGTCCGCGGAGGTGAAGGTGGCAGCCACGGAGTAGTCGGCGTCCGGGGCCTTCAGGACCACTGCCTGGAAGGTGGAGGGATCGTCGTCCTTCGTCAGGCGCCCCACGCTGAGCAGTTCCGACGTCCAGATGACGGACATAACCTCGCGGTTGGTGAGCCGGCCCTCACGACCGGCGGTGATGGCTTCTTCAAGCGCCGCGCCGGGTGCTTCGACGTCGTCGTGGGCCAGCGGCATTGTCGGGATCTCGGGGGTGTTGTCCGGTTCCATGGGGGCTCCTTCTCAGGGCTCGGTGCCAAAACCCCAAGTCTGGCATATGGAGCGGATACCGTGGTGGGCATGAGTCCGAACGAGAACACCCGCAGCCTCGAAGCAGGCATTGAGCGGGATTTCAGCGACAAGATGAGCTACGGGTCCTACCTTGCCCTGGATGAGCTGCTTTCCGCGCAGCATCCGGTGAGCAGCCCGGAGCACCACGACGAGATGCTGTTCATCATCCAGCACCAGACCTCGGAACTGTGGTTGAAGCTCGTCCTGCACGAGCTGCTGGCCGTGCGTGCCCGCCTGGCGGCGGATGACCTGCGTTCGGCCATGAAGGGAATTGCCCGGATCAAGCACATCCAGCGCTCGCTGACGGAACAGTGGTCCGTGCTGGCAACGCTGACCCCGTCCGAGTACTCCGAATTCCGCGATGACCTGGGCGCCTCGAGCGGCTTCCAGTCCTACCAGTACCGTGCCGTCGAGTTCCTGCTGGGCAACAAGAACGAGGCAATGATTGCCGTGTTCGCGGCAGACCCGGCCGCTCAGGAGCTGCTGTCCGGCCTGCTTTCCCAAACCAGCATCTACGACGAGTTCATCCGCTATCTTGCCCGCCGCGGCTACGCCGTGGCGCCGGAACTCCTGGACCGTGACGTGACGCAGGCACATGTGTATGACGAGTCACTGCTGGCGGTCTACAAGTACGTCTACGAAAACCCCGCCGGGAACTGGGACGTCTACGAGGCCTGCGAAGAGCTTGTGGACCTCGAGGACAATTTCCAGCTGTGGCGTTTCCGACACTTGAAAACCGTTGAACGCACCATCGGCATGAAGCGGGGCACGGGCGGTTCCAGCGGTGCCGGCTTCCTGCGGCGCGCCCTCGAACTGACGTTCTTCCCCGAGCTCTATGCGGTGCGGACGGAAATCGGCCGCTAGGGGCATGCGCTATTTTTGAAGAGTGCTGATTTCTGACCGCGACATCCGAGCCGAGATTGCCGACAACCGGATTGCCCTGGACCCCTATGACCCCGCCATGGTCCAGCCTTCCAGCGTCGATGTGCGCATCGACCGCTTCTTTCGGCTATTCGACAACCATAAGTACGCCCACATCGATCCCTCGCAGGACCAACCTGAGCTGACCCGCCTGGTGGAAGTGGATCCGGATGAGCCGTTCATCCTCCACCCCGGAGAGTTTGTCCTGGGTTCCACCTACGAGCAGGTCACCCTGCCGGACGACATCGCTGCGCGTCTGGAGGGCAAGTCCTCGCTGGGCCGGCTTGGGCTGCTGACGCACTCCACGGCTGGCTTCATTGATCCCGGCTTCTCCGGCCACGTCACGCTGGAGCTTTCCAACATGGCAACGCTGCCCATCAAGCTGTGGCCCGGCTCCAAGATCGGACAGCTGTGCTTCTTCCGGCTCAGCTCCCCGGCGGAGCACGCGTACGGCTCGGGACGCTACGGCAACCGGTACCAGGGCCAGCGGGGCCCGACGGCGTCGCGCAGCCACCTGAACTTCCACCGCACCGATGTCACTGCTGCCTCGAATGACGAGGACACGGCGGGCGTCAGCGCCTCCTAGGGCCTGGCGGCGGCGCGGCGACCGTCCGGCTGTAGGGCCTGGCGGGGGCGGTGTGACCGTCCGGCTGGAGGGTCGGGCGGGGGCGGTGTGACTGTCCGGCTGGAGGGCCTGGCGGCGGCGGTGTGACTGTCCGGCTCTAGGGTCTGGCGGAGGCGGCTTTAATATTCCGAGCGAGCTCTGCGAGCGTAGGAATTTCGTTGCCGCCGGAGCCAGACCCGCAGGCACGCAGGCCGGAGCCGGAGCCCGGCCCCATAGCGCTTAGTCCTTATCGACGGGCGAAGCGGTCCGTGCTGCGGGGGAGCGGACCGGGAGCAGCACCAGCAGCCCTATCAGCAGCACGGCCATGATGCCGATGATGCCGTACCGCTGGGAGCCGAAGACCACGATGCAGACCGAGAACAGCGTGGGGGCCAGGAAGCTGACCGCCCGCCCGGTGGTGGCATACAGGCCGAACAGCTCGCCTTCCTTCCCTTCCGGGGCGAGCCTGGCGAGGAACGCCCGGGACGCGGACTGGGCCGGGCCCACGAACAGGCACAGCAGCAGGCCGAAGATCCAGAACGTGGTGTCGCCGGTCCACTGCAGTCCAAACAGGTCCTGGTCATCCGGGCCCAGCACCACAATGGCCGTGCCGGCAAGGATCAGTCCGATCAGCGAACCGACGATCACGGCCTTGGGACCGGAGCGGTCATCGAGGAAGCCGCCGACCACGGACCCGGCGGCGGCGACCACGTTGCCGAAGATGGCGAACATAATCACCTCTGACAGTTCCCAGTTGAAAGTGCCGGCCGCGATAACGCCGCCGAAGGTGAACACTGCCGCCAGGCCGTCGCGGAAGACGGCGCTGGCGAGCAGGAAGTAAATGGTGTGCGGGTCGGTCCGGAAGAGGGCCTTGATGCGCTGGAAGAGGAGCTTGTAGGACGCAAGGATCCCCAGCCGTGCCAGCGCCTCCTGCCGGGGAACCTCGGGCACGGTGAACATCAGAGGCAGGGCGAACAGCAGGAACCAGACGGCGGAAAACAGCGCAACGAAGCGGATGTTCAGTCCGTCTTCGGAGGTGACGCCGAACCAGCCGACGTCGGGCTGCACAAAGCCCACGAGTACCAGCGCCAGGGCAGCGATTCCGCCTACATAGCCCATGGCCCAGCCCAGGCCGCTGATTTTGCCGACGGTGGCCGGCGTGGAGATCTGGCTGAGCATGGCGTTGTAGTTCACGCCGGCAAATTCGAAGAACAGGTTCGCTGCGGCGATCAGTGCCACACCCAGGATCAGATAGTCGGGCGAGGGGAAAACAAACCAGCACGCCGCGACCAGGGCGCAGGTCAGCAGGGTGTTGACGGTGAGCCAGGTGCGGCGGCGGCCACCCGCGTCCGAGCGTTGGCCGGTGACCGGCGCGAGGACGGCCACGGCGACGCCGGCAATCGCGAGGCCGGCGCCGAGGACGGCTGAGTTCTCGTCTTTGTCTCCGAAGGAGGCGGACGTCAGGTAGACAGTGAACACAAAAGTGGTCATCACTGCGTTAAAGGAAGCGGACCCCCAGTCCCAGGCCGCCCAGGCCGCCACCTGTTTCCAGCGTGCAGGTGCGGAGGCGCGCGGCGCCAGGCCACCCGGAGACGTTTTTTGTGTGCTGAGACTCATGCCGCTGAGCCTAGCGGCTGCCGCGGCCCGGAACGGTATTCAACGCCCAAAACGCCGGTGGCCGGTTCCTTTGCCGAACCGCCCGAGTAGGAGGGCGTCCGTATGCCATGGGTAGAATGTACTTACGACCTTGACCGCCCCCCTTGATAACTGCAGCCAAAATCAGGCTGAAACATCGACGAAAGAGCCCGGGAGATCATAGTGCTGTTTGTGCTCACCGTTTTATTTGCGGTGGCATTGGTTGCGCCCTTGGTGTTCCGCAAGGTCGGCCGGTCTGCGTTCTACATCCTCGCGGCCTTCCCGGCTGCCGCGTTCATTTGGCTGATAGCCACCTTCCCCCGGTACACCGGTGCAGACCAGACGCTGGCATCCGGCGCCCCGAACGCGCCGCCGTCGGTCACCATTGCCTGGATTCCCGACCTCCGGGTGGAACTGGCCTTCCGGATGGACACCCTTGCGGCTGTGCTGTCCATCCTGATCCTCGGCGTGGGCGCCCTTGTCCTCTTCTACTGCGCCCGGTACTTCCGGCCGAATGACCCGAAAATGGGCAGCTTCGGTGCCCAGCTGCTGGCGTTCGCAGCCGCCATGTTCGGTTTGGTTACGGCGGATGACCTCATCCTGCTGTTCATTTTCTGGGAACTGACCACCATCCTTTCCTACCTGCTGATCGGCTACTCGGCGCACCGGCTCTCTGCCCGCCGCGCGGCCCTGCAGGCCTTGATCGTCACGACCTTCGGCGGCCTGGCGATGCTGGTCGGCATGATCATCCTCGGCTCCGTCGCCGGGACGTACCGGATCTCGGAGATCCTGGTGCAGGCACCGGAACTGGTGAATGCCGGGACGCTGGTCAACGTTGCCATCGCCCTGCTGCTGGTCGGCGCCGTCTCAAAATCGGCCCTCGTGCCCTTCCACTTCTGGCTGCCCGCAGCCATGGCGGCGCCCACCCCGGTCAGCGCCTACCTGCATGCCGCAGCCATGGTGAAGGCCGGTATCTACCTCATCGCCCGGCTGGCCCCCGGTTTCTCCGAGACGCTGCTGTGGCACCCCATCGTGCTGATCCTGGGCCTTTCAACCATGCTGCTGGGCGGCTGGCGTGCCCTGCGCCAGTACGACATCAAACTGATCCTCGCCTACGGCACGGTCAGCCAGCTCGGTTTCCTTACCCTGGTGGTGGGCCTGGGCAGCCGGGAGGCCGCAGTCGCCGGGATGGGCCTGCTTCTGGCGCACGGCTTCTTCAAGGCGACCCTGTTCCTGGTGGTCGGGATTATCGACCACCAGGCCGGCACCCGTGACATCCGCAAACTCTCGGGAATCTTCCGTGCAGCACCGAAACTGGCCGTCGTCGCCGTTATCGGTGCGGCGTCCATGGCAGGCGTGCCGCCGCTGCTGGGCTTCGTGGCCAAGGAATCGGTCTACGAGACCTTTGTGCATTACGGCGAGCAGCAGGGCACCATCGCCGCCTGGCTCCTGCTGGCCGGCGTGGTGACCGGTTCCATCCTCACCTTCGCCTACAGCGCCCGTTTCATCTGGGGCGCCTTTGCAACCAAGGATGGCTGCACACCCACCCCGTTCAAGGCGGTGTCCTGGTCCTTCCTCGCCGCTCCGGCGATCCTGGCGGGCGTCACCGTAGTGTTCGGGCTCTGGCCGGCACCGCTTGATTCCGCGATTGCGTCCTACGCGGATCTTTTCCCGGCCGAAGGCAAGCCCACCCACCTGGCCCTCTGGCACGGCCTGACCCCGGCGCTGGGCCTGACTGCGCTCACCCTCGGCATCGGCGTCGTCCTGTTCCTGCTGGCCCGGCAGGTAGAGGACCTCCAGCGGGACGTCGCCTTCCCGGTCGACGCCGAGCGGTCCTACCGCGGCGCCATCGGGGTACTCGACGACGTCGCCGTGTGGGTTACCGGGCGCACGCAGCGCGGTTCGCTGCTGTTCTACCTGTTCGTCATCCTGACCATGGCGATCCTGACCCCGCTGATGGCCCTGATCCTGCGGTCCGCGCCCCTGCCGCAGGACTTCCGCTGGTTCGATACCCCGCTGCAGGCCGTGATCGGCGCCGCGGTGGTCCTGGGCGCCGTTGCCGCGGCCCGCGCGACGAAGCGTTTCCTGGCCGTGCTGATGGTTTCCGTCAGCGGTTACGGCATTGCCCTGATCTTCGCGCTGCAGGGCGCCCCGGACCTGGCCCTGACCCAGATGCTCGTCGAAACCATTGTCCTGGTGGCGTTCGTGCTGGCCCTGCGGTCCCTGCCGGCCAGGTTGTGGAAGCGTGAACCCAAGCGCCACCGCTTCCTAAGGGCGTTGCTGGGCATCGCCTTCGGCGCCAGCATGGTCGTGTTCGCCATGACCGCCATGGCTTCCCGTGTCGCCACGCCCGTATCCCTCGACTTCCCGCAGCTGGCCTACGACGGCGGCGGTGGTTCCAACATTGTCAACGTCACCCTGGTGGATATCCGCGCCTGGGATACGTTCGGTGAAATCACGGTGCTGGCCATCGCGGCCACGGGCCTCGCGTCCCTGATCTTCGTCCGCGGACGCGGGGACAAGCGGCGCCGGGCCGAGGGTGTGGCCAGCGGCTCCGTGGACCGGGGGAGGGAGCAGTTTGCCCCCACCGCCCGGCGCCAGGCCACCCTCGCCATGGCCCGCAAATTCTCCAGCGTGGGCCGCGACGCCTGGCTGGTAGCCGGCCGGACGCTGGCGCCCGAGCGCCGGTCCATCATCTTCGAGGTGATTACCCGGCTGCTGTTCCACTCCGTCATCCTGTTCTCCGTCTACCTGCTGGTTGCCGGCCACAACCTGCCCGGCGGCGGGTTCGCCGGCGGGCTGATGGCGGGACTGGCGCTGACCATCCGTTACCTGGCCGGTGGCCGCTTCGAATTGGCCGAAGCCAGCCCGGTCAGCGCCGGAACGCTGCTGGGCGGCGGCTTGGGCGTGATTGCCCTGTCCGCGGCGGCACCGCTGTTCTTCGGCGGGCAGATCCTGCAAAGCGCAATCCTCAAGTTCACCTGGCCGATCTTCGGGGAGGTCAAATTCGTGACCTCCACGATCTTCGACATCGGCGTCTACCTGGTGGTGGTGGGGCTGGTGCTGGACGTCCTGCGCAGCCTGGGCTCGGAGATTGACGAGCGCAGCGAGGGCGACGCCGACGACGAGGACGACGACGAAAATACTGTGGAGGAACCGGAAATCATCGACGTTGCCGCCCGTCCCGAAGAGGAAGAGGTGGCACGGTGACTGTTAACCTCACCCTCCTCCTGGTTATGGGGTGCCTGTACGCAGCCGGCATCTACCTGCTGCTTGAGCGGAGCCTGACCCGGGTGGTGCTTGGCCTGGCCATGCTCACCAATGCAACGAACATCCTGCTGCTCGCCACCGGCGGGCCGGCGGGGCTCGCACCGATCTTCAACAAGGACATTGCTGCGGATGCCTACAACGATCCGCTGCCGCAGGCCTTCATCCTGACCTCGATCGTCATTTCCTTCTCGGTCACGGCCTTTATGCTCGGCATCATTTACCGGTCCTGGGTGCTGGGCCGGCAGGACGAGGTCCAGGACGACGTTGAGGACCGGCGCGTGGCGAGCCAGAGCAGCTTCGACGCCGAAGATGACGCAGACGTCCCGGAGGACACCACGGAATTCACACCGCCGGAGGAAGCCGAAGAGGCTCCCGGCTCCCAGCGCGGCAACACAGCAAACGAACCGGAGGTGAACCGATGAACACAGCCAGCCTTGCACCGCTGGCGGTGGTGCTCCCGGTCCTCGGTGCCGCCCTCGCGTTCATCCTGATCCGCCACCAGCGCGCCCAGCGGGTGGTCAGCATCAGCATCCTCAGCGGAACCCTGATCCTGGAAATCGTCCTGCTGGGCTCCGTCTGGCAGACCGGCGCGCAGGCCGTGAACCTGGGCGCCTGGCTTCCACCGTTCG
Organism: Arthrobacter sp. zg-Y895; assembly: GCF_020731025.1. NCBI lineage: Bacteria > Bacillati > Actinomycetota > Actinomycetes > Micrococcales > Micrococcaceae > Arthrobacter > Arthrobacter sp. zg-Y895. The sequence continues at coordinate 340,556 of NZ_JAJFZY010000003.1, read as the reverse complement.
GCATCACCATGGTGGTGGACCAGTTCTCCGCACTGATGCTGGTGGTCTCTTCGGCGATCAGCCTTTCCGTGCTGATCTATGCCGCCGGCCAGGGTATGGCCGACGGCGACGAAGACGGACCCATTTCGATCTTCCACCCGACCTATCTCATCCTGGTGGCAGGCGTTTCCAATGCCTTCCTCGCCGGGGACCTGTTCAACCTGTACGTGGGCTTCGAAATCCTGCTGACCGCCAGCTATGTCCTGATGACCCTCGGCGGGACGACGCCGCGGATCCGCGCCGGCGTGACGTATGTAGTGGTCAGCGTGGTGTCGTCGCTGCTGTTCCTGATTTCCATTGCCATGATCTACGCGGCCACCGGCACCGTGAACATGGCCGACCTTGCCCTGAAGCTCGGCGAACTGGATCCGGCGACCCAGCTGATGCTGCACCTGATGCTCCTGGTGGCATTCGGGATTAAGGCCGCCATTTTCCCGTTGTCCTTCTGGCTGCCGGACTCCTATCCCACCGCGCCGGCCCCGGTCACCGCTGTGTTCGCCGGCCTGCTGACCAAGGTGGGTGTGTATGCCATGGTCCGCACCGAGACCCTGCTCTTCCCCGGGGACAGGATCAACACGCTGCTGATGGTGGTGGCGGGGCTGACCATGCTGGTGGGCATCCTCGGTGCGCTGGCGCAGACCGACATTAAGCGAATGCTCTCCTTCACCCTGGTCAGCCACATCGGCTACATGGTGTTCGGTCTCGCGATCGCCTCCGTGATGGGCATCGGTTCCACCGTGTTCTACGTGGTGCACCACATTACGGTGCAGACTTCGCTGTTCCTGGTGACGGGCCTGATCGAACGCCGCGGCGGAACCGCCAACATGGACCGGCTCGGCGGGCTGGCACGGCTGTCGCCGCTGCTGGCGGTGCTGTACTTCATTCCCGCCATCAACCTGGCCGGCATCCCGCCGTTCTCCGGGTTCCTGGGCAAGCTCGGCCTGATGCAGGCCGGTGTGGACCTTGGCACTCCGCTGGCCTATGTCCTCGTGGGTGCAGGGGCCGCCACCAGCCTGCTGACCCTGCTGGTCATGGCCCGGGTCTGGAACCGTGCATTCTGGCGTACCCCCGAGGACGCCGTGCACCCGGATCCCATCCTGCTGGCCACCAGCACCGACGGCTCCAGCCTGCGCAGCTCCGAGCACGTCATCGAGCATGCCACGGGACGGTTCTCCGGCAGGGAGTCCGTGGACCTGCTGCCCCGGACCATGGTTTACCCGACTGTGGGCCTGGTTGCCCTCGGCGTCGCCCTGACCGTGGCTGCCGGACCACTGTTTTCACTCAGCGACGACGCCGCCCGGGACCTGCTGGACCGCACCCCCTACATTGAAGCCGTACTGGGCGAGGGGGCAGCCCAATGACCAAGCAAGCACGCATGCGCAACCGGTCCCGCGTTCCGCTGCTGCAGGAACTGCCCCTGCTGATCTGGCTGGTGTTCCTGTGGGGGGCGCTGTGGCAGGACTTCAGCGCCGGAAACCTGGTCTTCGGGGCGGTGATCGCCTTCTTCGTGGCGAACATCTTCTACCTCCCGCCCGTGGAACTCAGCGGCAGGTTCAACCCGCTCTACGGGCTGCTCTTCGCCGGACGTTTCCTCTACAAGCTGGTGGAGGCCAGCTTCCACGTGCTTTGGCTCGCGCTTGTCCGCGGCCCGCGGATCCGCAACGGTGTCATCGGGGTGAAGCTGCGCAGCCGCTCGGACCTGCTGGTCACGGCCACCGGCCACGTGCTCTCCCTGATCCCCGGCTCGTTGATTGTCGACGTCGACCGTTCCACCTCGACTCTGTACCTGCACGCGCTGAACGTGTCCACGGCGGAACAGGCGGAAAAGGTGCGGGCCGATGCCCTGGACGCCGAGGCCTGGCTGATCCGCACCCTGGGAACCAAAGAGGAGCTGGCCGCCCTGCGTGCCGAAACCGCTGAAACACGGAAACGAAAGATTGGAGGCCGGGCATGATGAGCGCAGCTGTGGTGGCCGTGTCCGTCATGTTGGCAGTGGCCGGCGCCGGTGCCATTTACCGGATTGCCCGGGGCCCCTCGATCCTGGACCGGGTGCTGGCCTCGGACGTGCTGCTCGCCATTGTCGGTGCGGCCCTGATCACGGACATGATCGTTTACCGCAACCTGGACTACCTGGCCCTGGTGGTCGCTATTTCCCTGATCGGCTTCATCGGCTCCGTGACCGTTGCCCGGTTCGTAACGGACAGGCGGTAGCACCATGGAAGAGACCGTCTATGACGTGATCACAGCCGTATTGATGCTCGGCGGCGCGCTGATGTCCCTGGCCGCCGCCATCGGCCTGATCCGTTTCCCCGACCTGCTCAGCCGCATGCACGCGGCCACCAAACCCCAGGTGCTTGGGCTCCTGCTGTTCCTGCTGGCCATGGCCGTGGAATTCCGCAGCTGGAAGCTGCTGCCGATCCTGTTCGTGGCCTGGATCTTTATGCTCCTGACCGCACCGGTCTCGGCCCACATGGTTGGCCGCGCCGGTTACCGGACCAAGCACCTGCGGCCCGAACTGCTGGTCATCGACGAACTGGACGACGTCGTCGAGCGTGCACAGCGCCTGCTCCGGGAAGCGGAAGAGGAAGTGCTCGAAGACGAGGATGACGATCCGCGCGTGGACGATGATCCGGGGCACGGCTACACCGGGGAGCTCGACGACGACGAGATGCTGCGCGCCCGCGGAACCGGCGCAGGAGGGGCGTTAAACAGCGACGCCCAGCGCCCGGGGAAAAACCCCGAGGGCTGAGCGCCCCTGCCTCCACCAACGGCGGAGGCTTCGATAATCGAAGGCTTAGACGATTTCCGGCGTCTTCTGGTAGCGCTGGATGGCCCGCTGCGTGCCGCGGTTGGTCAGCACGCGGATGACCTGGCTGACGGCACCCGAGACCACGGCGAATGCCACGGCGGAGCGGAGGCTGTTTTCCAGACTGCCTTCGGCGTCCTTCGGCGGCTCGTTGCCGGTGGCCTTGGTCCAGGCGAAATCCAGCACCTTGGCGGCGACGATTCCGGAGAGGATGCTCGCTCCGGTTCCGAGCAGTTTGAGGATCAGGTTCATGAATACTCCTAGCTTCGGGCGTTTTTCCTAACCCTACGGTACCCGTTTGCCCGTCGCCGGATCAGGAACACGTGTGTAGAGTGGAACCGCAAACATACGACAGGGGAGCGCCGTCCCGCAGCAGGTCTTCGGACTGCGAAGGACAAGGCGCTGAGAGTGCGGATATCCGCAGACCCTCGAACCTGATCCGGTTAGTACCGGCGAAGGGAGTCGAGACTCAGGGAAATTCCCCGTTGGCCGGGCAACGGTCTGCGGGGAAGCGCGCCGGTTTACCGGTGCAGTATCACCCTCCCCTCCTGACCTCAGGAGGATATTCATGAAAGACCAATCCGCAGCACCCCACCGCACCCGGACTGCAGCCCCAAGGCGTTCCTGGCGGGTGGTGGACATTGTTGTTGCCTCCGTCCTCGCGGTGGCCGTGGGCGTGATTTTCTGGGCCTGGTCCCTGGGCTACGCCGGGATCAGCGTACTCACCGCGGCGTTTCCGCCGCTCGCCGGGCTCTACACCGGCGGCTGGCTGATTGCCGGGGTGCTGGGCGGGCTCATCATCCGCAAACCCGGCGCGGCGATCTACTGCGAGATGCTGGCCTCCGCCGTGTCAGGCGTGCTGGGCACGCAGTTCGGCCTCTCCGTGCTGCTTTCGGGCTTCCTGCAGGGCCTGGGCGCCGAGCTGGTGTTCCTGCTGTTCCTGTACCGGCGGTTCTCCCTTCCCGTGGCACTGCTGGCCGGGCTGGGGTCCGGCCTGTTCCTCGGCCTGAGCGAAAACGTCCTGTACAACGTGGAATGGGCTGCCCAGTGGCAGTTGCTGTACGTCCTGCTCACCTGCGTCTCGGGAGCGGTCATTGCCGGCGGGCTGTCCTGGCTGGCGGTCCGCGCGCTGGCACGGACGGGTGCCCTTGCACCCTTCGCATCGGGCCGGACGGGAACGGCGTAGCGGTGCTGTTCGGGAAGAAGGGCGGCGGGAGACGTCCGCCTGCTGCAGCGGCTTCCATCCCGTTGCGGAACACCGCCGCCGACTCCCGCCGCCGGCCCCGCCCGGCCGCCGTCGCAGCCCGCGGCTGGGGCTGGCAGCACGGGGGACGGACCGGTTCGGCGGTGTCTGGCCTGGACCTGGCGATTTCCCCGGGTGAGCGGGTGCTGCTGCTGGGTGCTTCCGGCGCCGGAAAATCCACGTTCCTGCACGCCCTTGCCGGTGTCCTCGGCCCGGATACCGGCGGGGAGGAACAGGGGGTCCTGACGCTCGACGGCGTCCATCCCGCGAACGCCCGCGGACGGACCGGGCTGGTCCTGCAGGACCCGGACTCCCAGACCGTCCTGTCCCGGGTAGGGGACGAAGTGGCCTTCGGCGCGGAGAACCTGGCCGTTCCGACCGCGGAGATCTGGCCGCGGGTGCGTTCGGCACTGGCCGACGTCGGACTGGAGGTTCCGCTGGACCACTCCACCGCCGCGCTCTCCGGCGGACAGAAGCAACGCCTGGCCCTCGCTTCGGTCATGGCCATGGAACCGGGACTGCTGCTGCTCGATGAACCCACGGCCAACCTGGACCCGGACGGCGTGGTGGAAATCCGCGACGCCGTGACCCGGGTGCTGGACCGCACCGGTGCCACGCTCATTGTGGTGGAGCACCGGGTGGATGTCTGGGCCGGCGTTGTGGACCGCGTTGTCGTCCTCGCCGCGGGCGGCGGCGTGCTGGCGGACGGTTCCCCGGAACAGGTACTGGGCAATCCCGCGCACCGCAGCACCCTGGCGGAGTCGGGGGTCTGGCTGCCCGGTACCAGGCCGGAAATTCCGGGCGGACCCTGGGGTCCGGCTGCGGCCGGTCCCCGGCTGCTGGAGGCCCGCGGGTTGGCCGTTGCGCGTTCGCTCCGCGGTCCCGCCGTGCTGACCGGAGCGGACCTGAGCCTGGACGCCGGCACCGCCGTCGGGATCACCGGCCCTAACGGTGCCGGCAAATCCACGCTTGCCCTGACTCTCGGCGGCCTGCTCCGGCCACGGGAAGGAACCCTCACCGCGGCCCCGGCCCTGGCCGGCGCGGCCCGCCCGGAACCCGGCCGCTGGACCTCCGCGCAGCTGGTGGACCGCATCGGCACCGTCTTCCAGGAACCCGAACACCAGTTCCTGGCCAACACCGTGCTGGATGAACTGGCCTTCGGACCGCGGCGGCTGGGCCGGGAGACGGACGCGCAGGTGCTGGCCCGGGTGCACCACCTGGCGGAACGGCTCCGGCTGGACAAGCTGCTCGAGGCCAACCCGTTCACGCTTTCGGGCGGGGAGAAACGCCGGTTGTCCGTGGCAACCATGCTTGCCACGGAGCCGTCCATCCTGCTGCTGGATGAACCGACCTTCGGACAGGACGCCCGCACCTGGGCGGAACTGGTAGCCCTGCTGCGCGGCCAGTTGTCGGAAGGGCGCTGTGTGGTTTCCGTGACGCATGACGCTGAGTTCATCGACGCGCTGGCCTCCCGGAACCTCCGGGCGGCGGGCGGGGTGCTCACCCCTGTTGCCGCTGCCGCGCCCGGCGTTCCTGCCGGCGACGCCGGCACGGCCCGGGACGCCGGCACGGCCCGGGACGCCCAGGTGCGGCGATGAGCGCTGCAGCTGCCGCGGCTCCGGCCCGCCCCGCCGGCACGTTCCTGGCCCGCGCCAACCCGCTCTCCAAGCTTGCCGCGGCAGTGCTGCTGACCCTGGCAGTACTGGTGACGGTGGACTGGGTGAGTGCCGCCGTCGTCCTCACCGCCGAACTGGCCCTGCTGCCGCTGCTGCACATCCGGATCGGAACGCTGGTCCGGCGGATCTGGCCGCTGCTGGCCGCGGCGCTGATCGGTGCGTGGGGCACGGCGCTGCTGGCGGAAAAGACCGGGTCGGTGCTGCTCGAGGCCGGGCCGCTGGTGTTCACCTCCGGCTCCGTTGCCGCGGGCATCGCCATCGGGCTGCGCGGCCTGGCGATAGCCCTGCCGGGTATCTACCTGCTGGCCACCACTGATCCCACGGACCTGGCCGATGCCCTGGCCCAGAAACTGGGGCTGCCGCACCGCTTTGTCCTGGGCGCGCTGGCGGCCATGCGCCTGGTGGGGCTGCTGGTGGAGGAATGGCGCACCATCGGACTGGCCCGGCACGCCCGGGGCGCGGGACCGGATGCCGGGGGAGCGGCCCGGCTTCGGGGGTTCGCCGGGCAGTCCCTCGCGCTGCTGGTGCAGGCGATCCGCCGGGCCACCCGCCTTGCGACGGCAATGGAGGCGCGCGGCTTCGGCGCAGCGGAACGGACCTGGGCTCGAACGTCGACCTTCAGCGGGGTGGACGCCGCGGTCTTCGGGGTGGGGGTGGCAGTGTCCGCCGCTGCCGTGGCAGCCGCGGTGGCGGCCGGCACGTTCAACTTCATCCTGACCTGAGGCTTCCCGGCCCGGCCGGCTTAGAGGGCCGCGTCCGCCAGTTTGGTGAGTTCGGCGTTCAGGGTCTCCGAGAAGGGCAGGTCCCTGCCGTCGATGGAGCGCACCGGTACCAGCAACCGGATGCTGGACGCCAGCCAGACGCCGTCGGCCGCGAACAGGTCTTCGGGCACCAGCGGCCCGTATCCCAGTTCCCAGCCGGCGGCTTCGGCCGCCCTGAAGAGGGCATCCTGCGTGGTTCCGGCCAGGATGCCGCTCTTGCGCTCGGGGGTGAGCAGGGTGCGCACGCCGTTGCGTTCGCGGGCCAGCACCACGGTGGACGTGGGCCCTTCGAGGACCTTGCCGTCGGAGGAGGTGAAGATCGCGTCGTCGGCGCCGTTCGCGCGGACGTAGCGCAGGGCCGCCATGTTTACGGCATAGGAGAGTGTCTTGGCGCCGAGCAGCAGCCACGGCGCGCGGGCGGCTGCCTGGCTGTCATAGCCGCGGTCCAGGAGCAGCACCTTGATGCCTTCGGAACGCTGGCGGAAGGCATCGGGGGCGGTGCTCACCTGCACCCATGCCGTGGGCGTGGCGGCGCCCTCCACGCCGCGGGTCACCACGAGCTTCACTGCCGCCCGTGCGGGGGAGCCGGTGCCGGCGGTTTCCGCCTCCGCGTGCAGGGCGAGCGCGGTGGCAATGGCCCGTTCCCAGGCGCCGCGCGGGGGAATGTCCAGTTCCAGGAGCCGCGCGGAGGACGCCAGCCGGTCCAGATGGGCATCCGGCTTGCGGGGCACCGAGTCCACGGCCAGCAATGATTCGAAGATCCCGTCTCCGCGGGTCACGCCCAGGTCATTGATCATCAGCTGGGGGACCCCGGCGTCGGCCGGACGTCCGTCGGGAAAGGCGGAATCCAGGAAAACCAGAACAGTCATGGCCCCAGCCTAGCCGCGGCAGGCACGGCCAGCGCGGCCGGACCGATAGGCTGTCTAAAAGGCGGCGTCGGGGAGGAGCAGGGTGTGTGGTGGTCTGTGGCCGGTTTTGACGTGTCCGGGTGGACCGCCGTCGTCCTGACCACGGTGGATTATGCGATCCGGATCATCGCCCTGGGTGTTGTACCCGGCAACCGCCGTCCCACCACCGCCATGGCCTGGCTGTTGTGCATCTTCTTCCTGCCGATTCCCGGGATCATCCTTTTTTCCTTCTTCGGCAACCACCGGCTGTCCGAGCACCGGGTGAAACGGCAGGCCGAAATCAGCCGCCTGGTCCGTGAAAACACCAAGGAGCTGGAAACCGAGGGCACCAATTACGACGGCCCCGAGTGGGTGCTGAATGCGGCGGAGCTCAACCGCCGGCTGGGATCCTTTCCCACCCTGGACGGCAACAAGGTGGACCTGCAGCGCGACTACCACGAGTCCATCTCTGAAATGACCGAGGCAGTGGGGAAGGCTACGCGGTACGTCCATGTGGAGTTCTACATCATGGGGTACGACGCCGTCACCCGCGACTTCTTCCGGGCCCTGAATGACGCTGCCGCGCGCGGCGTCACCGTCCGGCTCCTGTTTGACCACATCGGCACCCTGCGCATCCCGGGTTACCGGAGGCTGCTGCGCGAACTGCGCGGCAGTGACATCCAGTGGCGGCGGATGCTGCCGGTCAATCCCTTCCGCGGGCGCTGGCGCCGGCCGGATCTGCGCAACCACCGCAAGATCCTGGTGGTGGACGGGGACGTGGGGTTCACCGGCTCCCAGAACCTGGTGGAACCGGCCTACAACAAGCGCCGCAACCGCCGGTCCGGCCGCAAATGGGTCGAGCTTATGGCCCGGGTGGAAGGGCCGGTGGTGGATGAACTCAACGTCGTCTTCGCCACGGACTGGAACGCCGAGACCGACGAAAACCTGGAACGGGAACTGAGCCTGTACGAATCGTCGTCAAATCCGGGCGACGTCACGTGCCAGGTGGTGCCCAGCGGTCCCGGCTTCAGCACCGAAAACAACCTGCGCCTCTTCGCGTCCCTTATTTACTCGGCGAGCGACCGCATCTCCATTACCAGCCCGTACTTCGTCCCCGATGACACACTGCTTTACGCAGTGACGACGGCGGCGCAGAGAGGCGTGGAAGTGGAGCTGTTCGTCTCCGAGAAAGGTGACCAGTTCCTCGTGGACCACGCGCAGCGCTCCTATTATGAGGCGCTGCTGCGGGCCGGGGTCCGGATTTACCAGTACCCCAAACCGCTGGTACTGCATGCGAAGCACTTCACCATCGACAACGAGGTGGCGGTGCTGGGGTCCAGCAACATGGACATGCGCTCCTTCTCGCTGAACCTCGAAATCTCCGTCATGATGTTCGACGGCACGATCGTCGAGCAGATGCGCCGCATCGAGGACACCTACCGGGCACTGTCCAAGGAGCTCATCCTGGACAACTGGGTGGACCGGCCGCTGTGGCAGCGGTACATCGACAACGTGGCCAGGCTGACGGCGACCCTGCAGTAGCGGCTAGCCGGGAATGTTCCGCGGTGCCGGCTGCAGCCGGGACAGGACGGCCCTCAGCGCTGCCGCGGCGTTCCCCTGCGGACCCACCAGCCGTACGGTGAGATCCGCGGCGGAGGCAGCGTCGTCGTCGGCCGCCCAGCGGCGTTCCTGCGCCGCCCACCGCTCCCAGTGCGGAGCGTAGGTTCCGCCGTCGCGCGCCAACGCGACCCGGCGGCGGACGCTTTCCTCACCCGCCACCCAGACCGTGGTGTCCAGCAGCTGCCGGGCAGCGCGGTGGGCGGCGCCGACGCCCTCGAAGACCACGACGTCGGCCGGTTCCGTTCTCTGCCAGTCGCCGCAGCGTCCGGCGGACCAGTCCCAGGACTGCCAGCGGGCGGCGCGTCCCTCGGCGAGCGGGCACAGGATGTGCTCGCGGTAGTAGGTCATTCCCGATTCCAGCCCGTCCCAGCCGGGGTAGACATCCTCCAGGTGGAACACCCGAACGGAACGGGAGCGGGACAGGGCAGCGGCAATCCCGGCGGCCAGGGTGGTTTTCCCGGCGCCGGAGAAACCGTCCACCGCAATGAGCAGGGGTGCGAAGGAGCTAACGGGCATCGGGGGAGTTCCCGGGGCACATGGTCATGATGGCGGACATTCCTTAACCCTAGCCAGAAACGGTCAGGCTCTGAGGAGCAGTTCCCCGCAGGGGATCAGGAACCAGCCGTCCGGGGCTCCGGCCCACTCCTGCCAGCCGGCGGCAAGCTGCGCCAGCAGGTGGCTGTCCGCCAGTCCGCGTTCCTGCGCCTGCTCCGCGAAGGCGGAGTGCAGTACGCGTTCGGACCAGGAGTCCGCGTGTCCGCGCCGCTCTTCCGGCGTCGCGTAGAGCCAGTTGGAGGATGAGGGCGTGACGTCGGTGAAGCCGGCCTCCAGCGCCCAGGCCAGCAGGTGCCGGCCGGCATCGGGCTCAGCGGAGTTACCGCGGGCAATCTGCTGGTAGATCCGCATCCACTGGGCCAGCTCGGGTGTGGGCGGATGCCAGATCATGCCGGAGAAATCGGCGTCGCGCACCGCCACCAGCCCGCCGGGCTTGGCGACCCGGCGCATTTCCCGAAGCGCGGCCACCGGGTCCATCAGGTGCTGGAGCACCTGGTGGGCATGGACGACGTCGAACGTTTCGTCCGGAAAATCGAGGTCATAGACATTCCCGGCGACAAAGGAGGCATTGGCCAGTCCGTGTCCGTCCGCCCGGGCGCGGGCGGAGATAAGGACGTCTTCGGAGGAGTCCAGGCCCACCACCGGGCCCGGAGCCGCAAGCGCCGCGAAATCGGCGGTGATGCTGCCCGGGCCGCAGCCGACGTCGAGAATGCTGACTCCGGGCGTCAGCTCCGGCAGCAGATACGCCGCGCAGTCCCGCGCCGTTCGGAGGGCATGGGCGTCCACCACGCTGCGGTGATGGCCGTGGGAATAGGTTTCGGAAGCCATGGCAGGACCCTACCGCCAGACCCGCCCGCGAGGGAGAAGGGCCCGCTGCCGTGTTCCGCAACCTCCGGGCGCAGAGTTGAGCCTGAGACACTCAAGTTTGTTGACAAAGAAATACTGCTGAGTAAAGTTGAGTGCAGAACGCTCAATTGCTCTCCGCAGCGAACCGAGTGGCTGTCCTCCGGGGCGGACCAGGCCGGTGCCGCTGTGAGATGCGGGTTTCTCCAAGGAAAGAGGAAGCAAATATGTCACGTGCAGTAGGTATTGACCTCGGTACTACCAACTCGGTTGTCTCGGTCCTGGAAGGCGGCGAGCCCACGGTTATCGCCAACGCCGAAGGCGGCCGCACCACTCCGTCCGTCGTAGCCTTCGCCAAGTCCGGCGAAGTCCTGGTCGGCGAGATCGCCAAGCGCCAGGCAGTCAACAACATTGACCGCACCATCGCTTCCGTCAAGCGCCACATGGGCACCGACTGGAGCGTAGACGTGGACGGCAAGAAGTACACCGCCCAGGAGATCTCCGCCCGCATCCTGATGAAGTTGAAGAACGACGCCGAGGCGTACCTCGGTGAGAAGGTCACGGACGCCGTGGTCACCGTTCCCGCCTACTTCAACGACGCCGAGCGCCAGGCCACCAAGGAAGCCGGCGAGATTGCCGGCCTGAACGTGCTGCGCATCGTCAACGAGCCCACCGCTGCTGCCCTGGCCTACGGCCTGGACAAGGGCAAGGAAGACGAACTCATCCTGGTCTTCGACCTCGGCGGCGGCACCTTCGACGTCTCCCTGCTGGAAGTCGGCAAGGACGAAGACGAATTCTCCACCATCCAGGTCCGTGCCACGGCCGGTGACAACCGCCTCGGCGGCGACGACTGGGACCAGCGGATTGTCGATTACCTGCTGAGCCAGGCCAAGGCCAAGGGCGCGGATCTGTCCAAGGACAAGATCGCCCTGCAGCGCCTGAAGGAAGCAGCGGAGCAGGCCAAGAAGGAACTCTCCTCGGCTACCTCCACCAACATCTCCCTGCAGTACCTTTCGGTCACCCCCGAAGGCCCGGTCCACCTGGACGAGCACCTGTCGCGTGCCAAGTTCCAGGACCTGACCAAGGATCTGCTGGACCGCACCAAGAAGCCGTTCAACGACGTCATTTCCGAGGCCGGCATCAAGGTCTCCGACATCGACCACATCATCCTCGTGGGCGGTTCCACCCGTATGCCCGCCGTCTCCGAACTGGTGAAGGAACTGGCCGGCGGCCAGGAGCCCAACAAGGGCGTGAACCCGGACGAGGTTGTGGCCGTGGGCGCTGCCCTGCAGGCCGGCGTGCTGAAGGGTGAGCGCAAGGACGTCCTGCTCATCGACGTCACGCCGCTGTCCCTGGGCATCGAAACCAAGGGCGGTGTGATGACCAAGCTGATCGAGCGCAACACGGCCATCCCCACCAAGCGCAGCGAGACCTTCACCACCGCGGATGACAACCAGCCGTCCGTGGCCATTCAGGTCTTCCAGGGCGAACGCGAGTTCACCCGCGACAACAAGCCGCTGGGCACGTTCGAGCTGACCGGCATTGCGCCGGCTCCGCGCGGCGTTCCTCAGATCGAGGTCACCTTCGACATCGACGCCAACGGCATTGTGCACGTGTCCGCCAAGGACAAGGGCACCGGCGCCGAGCAGTCCATGACCATCACCGGCGGGTCCTCCCTCAACAAGGAAGACATTGACCGCATGGTCCGCGAGGCCGAAGAGCACGCCGCGGAGGATAAGAAGCGCCGCGAGGCCGCCGACATCCGCAACTCGGCCGAGCAGCTCGCCTACTCGGTGGACAAGCTCCTTGCCGACAATGACGACAAGCTGCCCGAAGACGTCAAGACCGAGGTCAAGGGCGATGTCGACGCGCTGAAGAAGGCGCTCGAAGGCACGGACAACGACGACGAGGTCAAGACTGCGTTTGAGAAGCTGCAGGCTTCCCAGACCAAGCTGGGCGAAGCTATCTACGCCCAGGCCTCCGCCGCCGGTGCCGACAGCACCCCCGGTGCTGCCGACGGTGCTCCGTCCGGTGACGGCTCTGCCGCAGGCAGCTCCGCCGGTGACGAAGACATCGTTGACGCCGAAGTTGTCGACGACGAAGAAAAGAAGTAACCATGCCGGCGGAAAACGAGCACGGGAACACTCCCGAAGGTGAAGAGCCCGTAAACGGCCAGGACACGCCCGGCACGGGCGAGACTGCGGATTCCGCCAACGGTGGCGCGGCAGGGGAGGAAGCTTCGGCTTCCGCCCCCGCCGCCGGAGCCGAGGGAGATGCACTCTCCCAGGCGGAGCAGATCCTGAACAACGCCGACGTACCGGCCCAGCCTGCCGCGTCCGGTTCGCCGGAGGCAGCTGAACTGCGCAACGACCTGCTGCGCCTGCAGGCCGAGTATGTGAACTACCGCAAGCGGGTGGAACGCGACCGCGACGTCGCCCGGGAGATGGCCGTCATCGGAGTCCTGAACTCCCTGATGCCCGTCCTGGACGACATTGACGCCGCACGCCAGCACGGCGACCTGGCGGAGGGACCCTTCGCCGCGATCGCCACCAAGCTGGAAAACTCGCTGAAGACGTACGGACTCAGCCGCATCGATGAGACCGGTGTGGAGTTCGATCCGAACATCCACGAGGCACTCATCCAGCAGCAGAGCGCGGACGTCACGTTCGATACGGTGACGCAGATCCTGAGGGCCGGCTACAAGTCCGGCGACCGGGTCCTGCGAGCCGCGCAGGTGATTGTTTCGGTTCCGGAACAGTAGTTGCACCGTGTCCGGGGCCGCCGTAAAGCGGCCCCGGACATTTTTCCATCGGCAGGTCCCGCAGCAGGGGCAGCAGGCCCGGCAGCCGTGTTTTCGCGGCAATGCAGCGGGATTCGCAAATGAGGAAGGGACACCAATTGGCTAGTCAGGATTGGGTCGATAAGGACTTTTACAAGATTCTGGGTGTTCCCAAGGATGCGTCCGACGCCGACATCAAGAAGGCGTACCGCAAACTGGCGCGGAAGTACCATCCCGATCAGAACCAGGGCGACGCCAACTCCGAGCGCATGTTCAAGGACCTCTCCGAGGCGTATTCGGTCCTGTCCGATGCCGAGGAACGCCAGCAGTATGACGCCATCCGTGCCATGGGCAGCGGCGCCCGGTTCACTGCCGGCGGCCCCCAGGGTGCCGGCGGCGGTGCCGGCGGGGCGGGCTTCGAGGACATCTTCGGGGACCTGTTCGGCCAGACCGCACGCGGCGGCGGCCGGCGGACCACCTTCAACGCGGGCGGCAGCAACATCCCGCCCGAATTCGCCGACCTTTTCGGCGGCGGCAGCGGCTTCGGCGGCGGCGGTTTCGGTGCCCCGCCGCCCACCAAGGGTGCGGACCGGACGGCCAGCACCACCATTTCCTTTGCAGGGTCCATTAACGGAACCGTGATCGGCCTGCGCGAACCCAGCGGCGAAGTGGTGGAGGTCCGGGTCCCAGCCGGCGTCAAGGACGGCCAGAAGATCCGGGTGCGCGGCAAGGGCCAGCCCGGCCCCGCAGGCGCGGGGGACCTGATGGTCACCGTCCACGTCACCCCGCACGACTTCTTCACCCGCGAGGGCAACAACATCCGGATCCACGTTCCGGTCTCCTTCCCCGAGGCCGCCCTGGGTGCCACCATCGAGGTGCCTACCCTCACCTCCGACACCGTCCGGCTCAAGGTGCCCGCCGGAACACCGTCGGGACGCACCCTGCGGGTCAAGGGCCGCGGCGTGCACACCTCCAAGGGCAACGGGGACCTGCTGGTGACTATCGACGTCGCCGTGCCCACCCACCTGAACAAGGACGCCCGGGAAGCCGTCGAGGCATTCGCCGACGCGACCAAGGGCGAGGACCCCAGAGCCGGATTGGCAGCAAAAGCACGGCTGTAATTCCGGCGCTCCGCTCCCCGGAGGGTGAACTACCCGCGTTACCATTTCAACAGCAGTGAAGGAGGAACAATGGGCATAGACGTCAATGCGCCTATATTCGTGATCTCCGTTGCCGCTGAGCTCGCGGAGATGCATCCGCAGACCCTCCGGCAATACGACCGGCTGGGGATTGTCCGTCCCAGCCGGGCTCCGGGGCGGTCGCGCCGATACTCCCAGCGCGACATCGAACTGCTGCGCGAGGTCCAGAAGCTCTCCCAGGAGGGTGTCTCCCTCGAAGGCATCAAGCGGATCATGGAGCTGCAGAACCAAGTCACCGGCCTGCGTCAGCGGATTGTGGAACTCTCCACCGAACTGGACGAGGCCCAGCGCCGTACCCCCGACCGCAGCCGCGTCTTCGCTGCCGGGCTCGCCGGCGACGTCGTCACCCTCAGCCGCGGGCAGCGCCCGCCGGCCGCCGCCACCGCCGTCCAGCAGCTGGGCCTGGTCTCGCTGATGGAACGCCGGAGCCGGCTGCGCGCGCTTCCCGCCGGCAAGTCCGCCGAGCGGAACTACGCCGACGACGGCTACATCCAGTCGCTCTAAGCGCCGGCCTGCAGGGCCTTTATGACACAATGCCGGGATGCCATATGAGGAAACGCCGGTAGGCAGCGTCCAGGCCTTGTACCGCTATCCGGTCAAGTCGACCGCGGGCCAGGCGGTGCGCGCCTCCGCCGTGACCGACAGGGGATTGCAGCATGACCGCCGATGGGCGGTTTACACCGAGGACGGCGGCATCGCCAGCGGCAAGCGGACCCGGCGCTTCCGCCCCGTGCCCGGGTTAATGCAGTGGTCCTCCAGCATCGAGGACAGTGAAACTGCGCCGTTGCTGATGAGCCCTGAGGGCCGCCAATATCGAGTCGATGATCCGGCCGCCTCCCGGGCGCTGAGCGCAGCCTTCGGCCGGGAACTGACCCTGCGGACCGAAACCGCTGTCGGGCACCATGACGAGACACCCCTGCACCTGGTGACAACGTCCTCACTTGCGGCACTCGAGGGCCTGGCAGGTGGTGCGGTGGATGAGCGCCGTTTCCGCGCCAACATCGTCATCGACACCGGTTCCCGGCTAGGGTTCTGCGAGGACGAATGGGTCGGCGCCGAACTGGTTCTCGGAGGCGAGGTTCTTCT
Source organism: Arthrobacter sp. zg-Y895 (assembly GCF_020731025.1). Classification (NCBI taxonomy): domain Bacteria; kingdom Bacillati; phylum Actinomycetota; class Actinomycetes; order Micrococcales; family Micrococcaceae; genus Arthrobacter; species Arthrobacter sp. zg-Y895. Next base: position 325,062 of record NZ_JAJFZY010000003.1, on the reverse strand, counting down.
GCGACTGGGGGAGGGGATGCCGCGCTGCGTGATGATCGACGAGACGCAGGCCGGTATCGCGGCACAGCGCAAGGCGTTGAAGCTTCTCGGCACGCACCACTCCACGGAATTCGGGCTGCAGGCACATGTCATGCGGACCGGGAAGCTGCGGGTCGGAGACGTCGTTACCCTTCGCCGCACCCTGACCGCATGACGGCCAGGTCCAGTCGCCCTGGTCAGGACCCGACGAGTCCGGTTCCGGGGGTCGGTCCCGCCCAGCCGTAGCGCAGGAGGACCGCTCCTTTCTCCGAAGCCTCCGGCGCCCCGAGCAGTCTCAGTTCCGCGGGCGGGCCGTCCGGAGGGAACAGGCGTTTCCCGGGGCCGACGACCACCGGATTCACCCACAGGTTCAGGGAATCGAACATGCCGCCCACGACGAGGGTGCGCGAGAAGTCGATGCTCCCGATGACATGGATTTCCCGGTGCCGTTCCCGTAAGCCTGCCAGCGCCGCCGCCAGGTCTCCGTCGAGGAGGTGCGAGTCCCGCCACCGGCCCAGATCCGGGGTTCCCCGCGACGCGACGTATTTGGGGACGGCATCGAACTTGCGTGCAATTCCGGAGTCCTCACCCTCCAGCTGGTGCGGCCAGTAGGCGGCGAAAATGTCGTATGTCTTCCGCCCCAGGAGCAGTGCGTCCATGGACTGGATGCCCTCGTCCACCTGGGCACCGATGGTTTCGTCGAGCAGGGGAGCCTGCCAGCCGCCGTAGGCGAAACCGCCCTCCAGGTCTTCCTCCGGGCCGCCCGGAGCCTGGGCGACGCCGTCCAGCGTCATAAAGAGGTCGATGGAAACACGGCCGGCCATGGTGCCCTCCCGTTTTGGTTACGGCACTGGGTAACGGTGCCAGGCAACATGCTCGCGACGCGGCGTGGCACCTGTCAATGGGCGGGAGGCGAGCAGGCGGTCCCCCGGGAGGGAAAACACCGGAGGGCTAGCGCCGCCGCCGTGCGCGCAGCACAACATCCTCGGTGTGGTGGGCGCCGGCACCGCTGGCAACGTGCCGTGGGCGGGTTTCGTCGACCTCTATCCGCCAATCGTCATCGAGCAGTGCAGCCACGTCGGCAACTCCCACGTACTCGTGAAGATCAATTCCGCGGGCCTTTGCTTCCTCCGCAGTGGGCGGCGGATGGTGCACCCACAGGAGAACCCCGCCCGGCGCGACGGCGCGAAGCAGCGAGTGTTCCGCTTCGTTCCCGTCAGTCCGCAGGAGTACGGGGTACTGCGCCGAAACCAGGTCAAAGGACGCCGGCGGCAGGGCAGCCTCGACCAGACCCGCATGCACCCAGTCCACCCGGACCGAACGCAGCCCGGCTTGGCGGGCCGCCCGGGCGAGGGCTACCCCCGAGACGTCCAGTGCAGTGACGTCCCACCCCTGTTCCGCCAGCCACAGGGCGTCGGCACCCTCGCCGCAGCCCACATCCAAGGCGCGGGCGGGCCGGAGCCCCCGGGCCTCGCTGACCAGCACGGCATTGGGCTGCCCGCTCCACAGTTCGCCGCTGCCGGCGTAGCGCCGGTCCCACAGCTCCTCGACGGCTGCAGGATCCCGCGGCTGGGAATCGGAGGGCTCGGCGCTGCGTGTCAACGGCGGGTGTCAGCTTCCGGGCGAAGGCGGATAAGGCGCTGGGGCCCGTCGTCGTCCAGCTCCACCAGGTCGCCGTGCGAGGAGAGGAAATCGGTGAAGGACCGGAAGCCCAGCGGCTTCTCGTTGAAGGCCGGGTCCATCCGGCGCATCTGGTTCTTGACCGTGCCCGTGTTGAGCCACTCGTCGGCGTCGCCCTTCGCGTGGCCGATCTGCAGGGCCCGCACGAGGAGTTCCGTTGCGAGGACACCCGGGTCGACGTCGTCGGCGGGTTCCGGCTCCTCAAACCCGGCCTGTCCCGTGTGCGAGAACATGGGGACCGTAGTGAGCCTGCGCGCAGGGGCAGGGTCGGGCTGGGAATCCGTCGGGGCTGCGGTTTTCCCGGCAGCCGTATCCGCCGCGGCCGGAGCGGCGGCTGCGGCTTCGATGCCGGGCAGCGAGTCGTAATCCTCGAATTCATCGCAGGCCGCAGCGAGGGAGGTGCTGGTCGACCCGGCAACACCGATGCCGACGACGAAGCGGCCGAGCCGCTTGGACTTCTGCGCGAGGGCAATGTAATCGCTGTCGCCGGCCACGATGATGACATGGGTCAGGTCGGGCAGGCGGAAGAGGTCTTCGACGACGTCCACGGCGAGGCGGATGTCCGCCCCGTTCTTGGTACCGCGCGTGGTGGTGGTGAACAGCTGCGTGAGGTCCACTGCCCGGGACATCAGCTGGCGCTGGTAACTCGCGTTCACGGGCACCGACCAGTCGGCATAGGCGCGGTTAACCACGAGGGTTCCGAAGGAAGCGGCGAAATCGATAATTGCGTTGAAATCCACCGTGGCTGCGGTGAGTTTGGCGGCAACTTCGGGATCGGCCTCGCGGTTCGTCCGGTCGAAATTGCGGATCCCGTCGCGCTGGAACGCGTTGCGGCCATGCAACTGCTGATAGCGCGAGATAACAATGTTGTCGAAATCGATGTAGAGACCGACGCGTGCGTCGTTCGGTTCAGTCATTTTTGAGTCAGATCCTTCGGTAAGCAAGGTCGAAAATCAGTCGGCCGGCCTCGTGGGCCTTGTTCTCGAAACTGGTCAGTGTCCGGCCTTCGAAGCGCGGGGCCCAGCCGCCGAGGGTATCGACGTCGTCTTCCGGGGCCTTGTTCTCCAGGCCTTCCCGGCGCACGCGCGTCAGTGGGCTGTCTTCACCGGCACGCTCGCCGGCGTGCAGATTCCCGAACCGCGCCGATGCATCCAGCACGTCGCGCATCTGCACGGCGTAGTCAGACCAGTCGGTTGCCAGGCGCCACGTGCCGCCGGGCTCCAGCACCCGGGCCACCAGCTCGGCAAAGGACTCCTTGACCAGGCGGCGCTTGTGGTGGCGGGTCTTGTGCCAGGGGTCGGGGAAGAACACCCAAACCTCAGCCACGGACCCGGCCGGGAGCATGCTGGTGAGCACCTCCGGGGCATTTGCCTGGACCACGCGGATATTCGTCAGGCCCTTCTGGCCGATCCGCTGCAGGGTCTGCGCCAGGCCGGGGAGATAGACCTCAACGGCCAGGAAGTCCTTGTCCGGATTCTGCTCGGCGGCATGGGCAACGGCTTCGCCCAGGCCCGAACCGATTTCGACGACGAGGGGAGCGGTGCGCCCGAACTCGGCGGCGGCGTCGAACACGTATCCGGGGTGCACCGAGGTGTCCGCTTCGTCACGCGGGACATCCACCACGAAGCGGTCGGAAAGTTCGTCCCAGGCCTGCTGGCGGCGGCCCTGCAGACGCGAGCCGCGCCGGACAAAGGACACCGGAGAGCGGAAATGCTGCTCCTCGTCGGAGCCGGTGGCGGGATCCGCCGGCCCGGTTTCGGCGGCGTCGGGCAGGGCTGGTTCAGTAGTCATCACTGTTAATGCTATCGGCTGGCACGGCCCCGGATTTCACCGCCGTTGCAGCCCCCGATTAGGAAAGATTCCGCATTACGGTAAACTTGAGGCAGATGTTGGTCCTGCCACTGTTGAACCATGCTTAAAATCCAAGGTTTGAACAGTGTGTGTAAGCAGTCCAGCCTGCGTCGATGAACGCTTTCTTTTGTCCCGCTTCAGTGCGGTAGACACTGTCTGACTTTTCTTCGGCGAACCCCCGGCCCAAACGGCGTTGGGGGCCTCTTACCGAAAGTTGCCTGTCTTTAATGACCACTTTTGCTGCCCTTGGTGTGCCCAAGGCACTTGTTTCCTCCCTCGCCGCCGCCGGAATTGACGAGGCCTTCCCCATCCAGGTGGAAACCCTTCCGGACACACTCAAGGGCCGTGACGTCCTGGGCCGTGGCCGCACCGGTTCCGGCAAGACCCTGGCATTCTCCCTCCCGCTGGTCGCCCGGCTGGCCGAGAACGAAGCAGCCTACCGCCGCCGCCCGAACCGCCCGCTGGGCCTGGTCCTGGCTCCGACCCGCGAACTGGCCACGCAGATCAACAACGTGATTGAGCCGCTCGCGAAGGAACTGGGCCTGAACACCACCGTGATCTACGGCGGCGTATCCCAGCAGCGCCAGGAAAAGGCACTCAAGGCCGGCGTCGACATCGTCATCGCCTGCCCGGGCCGCCTCGAAGACCTGATGAAGCAGAAGGTCATCAGCCTCGAGTCCGTCGAGATCACCGTCCTGGACGAGGCCGACCACATGGCGGACCTCGGCTTCCTGCCGGTTGTCCAGCGCCTGCTGGACCGCACTCCGGAAAAGGGCCAGCGGATGCTGTTCTCCGCCACGCTGGACAACGGCGTGGACAAGCTCGTCCGCCGTTACCTGTCCAACCCGCTGACGCACTCCGTGGATGAGCCGCAGGCAGCGGTCTCCACCATGGAGCACCACGTGCTGCTGGTCCAGGACCAGACCGCCAAGAAGCTGCTGGTCAAGGAACTGGCCGGTGGCCAGGGCCGCCGCATCATGTTCATGCGCACCAAGCACCACGCCCGCAAGATGGCCCAGTTCCTCACGGACAACGGCATCCCCACGGTGGACCTGCACGGCAACCTGTCCCAGAATGCCCGTGACCGCAACCTGGCGGAGTTCGCTTCCGGCGACGTCCGCGTCCTGGTCGCCACCGACGTCGCCGCCCGCGGCGTCCACGTGGATGACGTTGAACTCGTGGTCCACATTGATCCGCCCACGGAGCACAAGGCCTACCTGCACCGTTCAGGCCGTACGGCCCGCGCCGGATCCAGCGGAACCGTGGTGACGCTGACCCTCCCGGAGCAGAAGAGCGAGGTGTCGAAGCTGATGAAGGCTGCCGGCGTCGACGTTTCCATCGAGAAGGTCAGCCACAATTCGCCGTCCATCGCCAAGCTTGTCGGCGAACGCGCGGCCGTTGTGGAACCGCACGTCCGCGCTGCACAGCTCGCGGCCAAGTCGCCGCAGCAGGGCGGCGGGCGCTCCACCGGCGCCAACGCCCAGCGCAAGCGCGCAGCCCGCAGCACGGGTGCTCCCCGCGCCGGCGGACGCGGCGGTACAGGCGGCCGCGGCCGCGTTTCGGCTGAACGCCCGGACCGCAGCGAACGCAATGACCGTGCCGTCGACGACGTGCGTACGCAGCGTCCGGCCCGGTCTTCGGACGGACGCCGCAACAGCGCCTCGGCCGCGACCGCATCCGGCCGCAACCGCCGCCCGGCAACCGGCCAGCGCGCCGAGGGCGCCGGCAGCGGCCAGCGTGCAGGCGGGGCCTCCCGCGGCGCCGCCGGTGCAGCCTCCGGCCGTCCGGCACGCGCCGCCGGTCCCCGCCGCGCCACCGCGCCGGCGTCGAACGAACGCCGTTCCCGCTAAGGCATAGCAACAGCTACAAGAGGCGCCGCACCCACGAGGTGCGGCGCCTCTTTCGGCGTCGTCTGCTTTAGCGGGCTACTCCGTGTACAGCCCCATTCCACGCAGCACATTGCGGCGGGCAGCAATGGAGATAAGGAACCGGCGGCCGGTTGTCAGTTCCGGTTCAATGCGGACAAACGCGTTTTTCGTCCCCGCCTGCCACGGGAAGAGCGGGAGTTCCTCGGAGTCCATGATCTCCGAGAAGTCTTCGAGCAGGGTGGCTCCGCCCTTAAGTACCACGCTCCAGGCGGAGGACAGCGTGTCATCGTAACCGTCGATTTCGAACGCAACCCGGTTGCCCGAGAGCGCACCGGCCAGCTTGGTTCCGGCCGAGGTGCGGAAAACCACTGTGCCTTGGTCAACGGCGAAGTTAACGGGGAAAATCTCGGGATGTCCGTCGACAATCACGGCGAGCCGGCCGAACTTCGCCTGCCGGACATAGGTCCAGCACTGGCTGGAGGTCAGGTGGTCTGCGGTGTTCTCGTCGCTGATCGGCATGGCGCCAGTCTAGGGCAGGTGCTGGCGGGCGGGTATGCAGGCGGCCAAGCCGTGGCTAATCAGTACCGGGTGGAGAACAATGGATCCATGAAAGCGATCCTGAACGTCATCTGGCTTCTGTTCGGCGGTATCTGGCTTGCCCTCGGTTATGCACTGGCGGGTGTGGTCTGCTGCCTGCTCATTGTCACTATCCCGTTCGGTATCGCATCCTTCCGTATCGCCAACTACGCGCTCTGGCCGTTCGGCCGGACGGTCGTGGACCGGGGCGGGTTCACCGGTCCCCTCAGCCTGCTGGGAAACATCATCTGGCTGCTGCTGGCCGGCATCTGGATCGCCATTGGACACATCCTCACGGCCATCCCGATGTTCGTGAGCATCGTCGGGATCCCGCTGGGCATCGCGAATTTGAAGATGCTGCCGATTTCGCTGATGCCGCTGGGCAAGGTAATAGTGCCTACGGACACCTGGCAGATCACTCCGTACGCCGGGAACGCATACCGGCAGCCCGGCTACCAGGGCCGGGTTGCACCCCAGCAGTGGCCCTCCTGAGCTGTTCCCTTCGCGGTTAGCCCTGGGCGCCCTCGAGGAAGGCCTTCATCAGCGGTCCGCCCGAGGTAGAACCCCGCTCGCCCTGCTCCACGAACACTGCAACGGCCAGGTCGCCCTGGATGGCCAGCACCCATGCGTGGGTTTCCGGCGGCGTCTGGCTGCCGAACTCAGCGGTTCCTGTCTTGGCGAGCACGGGATCGCCCGGCACGCCGAGCAGCATCTGCACTCCGCCTTCGGCGACGACGGCGCGCATCATCTCCCGCAGCGATGCGGCTTCCTCTGCCGTGAGGTTGCCCGGCACGGAAGCTGTCGTTTCCGGAGCGGAGGCGGTGGGCGAAGCCGGAGCGGACCCACCGGCCGGGGCCGGCGAGGCGGATTCCCGGATCAGCGTGGGGGAGACCCGTTCGCCCTTGCCGATGGAGGCACCGGCAACCGCCATGGCCAGCGGGGACACCAGGACCTGGCCCTGTCCGATCAGCGAGGCTGCATGCTCGGTGCCTGCAGCCTCCGCAGGCACGGAGCCCAGGAACGCGTCCGTCCCGATCGAAGCATCCACACCGATGCCCAGGTCTCCGGCGGCAGCGGAGAGGCTCTGCTGGGAAACGGTGCCCTGGGCATTGAGGAAGGCAGTGTTGCAGGAGTTCGCGAATGCCGTGCGCAGCGGGATGCTGCCGGTGGCCTCGGCCGGGTAGCCGGGGACGTTGTTGAACTTCCGGCCGTCGACGTTGAGTTCGGACGGGCACTCCACGGTGCTGGCCGGTGTGGTGCCGTTGCGCAGCATTGCCAGCGCGGTGGCTGTCTTGAACGTGGATCCCGGCGGGTACTGGCCCAGGAGGGCGGTTTGCTGGCCTTCGCTGCCGGGGCCGTTCGCCACGGTCAGGATCTCACCGGTGGAGGGCTGGATAGCCACGATGGCGGACGCCGACGGTTCTTCTTCCAGGATTCCCTCCGCCAACTGCTGCAGCCGCGGATCCAGGGTGGTCTGCAGATCAGTGCCCGTCTGCGGATCGATGCTCTTCACGGTGTCGCTGGTTCCTGCTTCATTCTCGACGGTGACCGTAACGCCGGGACTGCCCTGGAGCTGCGGGTTGTACTGCTTCTGCAGCCCGGAAAGACCGGTCTGGTCCCCGGCGGACACCCTGCCCTCGGATTCCTCGACCAATTCCGCAGTCGCCTCGCCCACGGTGCCCAGCAGGGCGCGGGCAAAGCCGCGGGTGGGCGCCAGGATCCGCTGCGCGGGAAGGGCTAGTGCGCCGGGGATGGCTTCGATGGCCGCCGGGGTTGCCGGTCCCTCCGCTTCCTCACGCTGGACAATCGCCTCGACAAAGGCTTCGGGGCCGGAGGCCTGCACCTGTGCGGTGTACGGGGCGGGGTCCAGTCCCACCAGTTCGGCCAGCGCCGCCGACGACGACGCATACTGATCCTCGGAGAGGTCCGGCTTGTTGATGCCGATGCGGAGCACCGGCCGTGCGTTCATCAGGGGTTGCCCGTTGCGGTCCAGGATGTCGGCGCGGCCGCCGGGAGTGGTGGAGCGGACCAGCCGATCGCCGTCGACCAGGGGACTGAACAGTACGGAGGGTGCCCACTCAACGAGCCACTTGTCGTCCTCTCCGCGGCGGAGCTGGGCGGAGCTCTCATAGGTCCAGTCCGGCTCCGAATCGCTGTTGACGTCCCAGGCATAGGTCAACCGTGCGGTGGCGGCGGAGTCGTCGTCCTCGTCTTCGTCAACTCCGGCCACTGTGACGTCAGGGCGGAGCGGGCCCATGTCGGCGAGCAACTGTTCCAGCTCGGCGTTCACGTCGGCGGGGGTGCCCGCCGTAAAGGCAGATGCCGAAACGTCCAGTTGGCTGAGGCCCTCCGCCAACTCGGCGGCGGCGTCGTCAGGCGCCGGTTTGTCCCCCGAGCAGGACACCAGGGTCAGGGCCAGGGCGGCCACGGCAAGGACGGAAACGGAAGTACGGTTTTTCCCCATCCGCACAGGCTACCCGGGGTGGGCCCCGACTTTGGATTCCGGACACGTAAAAGGGCGGTGCGGAAGTCCGCACCGCCCTTTGTGCCGGGTGTTACGCCGTGCGGGCTGCCTTGATCAGGTCCGCGCAGCGTTCGCCGATCATCATGGTGGTGATGTTCGGGTTCACGGTCACCAGCTCCGGCATCACGGAAGCGTCCGCGACGCGCAGGCCGGTAACACCCTTGACCCGTAGCTGGGGATCAAGGGGAGACATGACGTCGTCCTCCGCGCCCATCCGAACCGTGCCGGCCGGGTGGTAGACGGTGTTGTGCGTCTTTTTGATGTATTCGATTATCTGCTCGTCGGTTTGCACCTCTTTGCCCGGGTAGAGTTCCTCGCCGACCCACTCCGCCATGGCAGGCTGGGAAACGATCTCCCGGGCCTTCCGGATGCCGTAGACCATCACGCGCATGTCATGCGGGTCGGTGAAGTAGCGCGGATCGACCATCGGCTTGTCACGGAAGTCCCGGCTGCGCAGCCGCACGGTGCCGCGGGAGCGGGCGTGGGTGACGTTCGGGGTCAGGCAGAACCCGTTCTCGGTGGTCGGGTAGCCGTGGCGCAGGGTGTGCATGTCGAACGGCACCGATCCGTAGTGGAACATCAGGTCGGGGCGGTCCAACCCGTCTTCGGTGGGGGTGAAAATCCCGATTTCCCACCACTGCGTGGAGGTTTCGGGCATCGGCTTTTTCGCCTCCCACTGAATCACGCCTTCGGGGTGGTCCTGCAGGTTCTCGCCCACGCCGGGGGAGTCCACCCGGACTGCGACGCCGCGCTCCTCGAGGTGTTCCTTCGGGCCGATGCCGGAGAGCATCAGCAGTTTCGGTGAGTCGATCGCTCCCGCGGAAACCACGGTTTCGATCCGCGCACGCAGATAATGTGCGCGGCCGAACGGGTTATCGACGACGGCAACACCGGTGCAGCGGTTCGCGTCGTCGAAGGTCAGTTCCTTCGCCAGCACGCCGGTGAGCAGGGTGAAGTTTTCCCGCTCCATGATCGGGTGGATGTAGGAGACCGACGACGAGGACCGGGTGCCGTCGGCGCGGCGGTTGATCTGGAAGAAGTTCGCGCCGTTGATCACCGTCTCGCCGGTATTGAACTTCACCTTCGGAATGCCGGCCTGCTCGCAGGCTTCCAGCAGGGCGACGCCGCACGGGTCCTCGGCGGGGATGTTCATCAGGTGCACGGGGCCGGAGTCGCCGTGATGCGGCGCGTCGGGGCCGGCGTCCTCGTTGGTCTCCAGCTTCCGGTACAGCTCCCAGGCCGTCTTGGCATTCCAGCCCTCGGCGCCGAACTTGGCTTCCCACTCGTCGATGTCCTCGCGCGGGGCCCAGAACGCGATGCAGGAGTTGTGGCTGGAGCAGCCGCCCATCACCTTCGCGCGGGCATGGCGCATGAAGGAGTTGCCGTTCTCCTGCGGCTCAATCTGGTAGTCCCAGTCATAGCCGGATTCGAGCAGTTCCATCCAGCGGTCCAGCTGCAGGACTTCCTGGATGCCGCGGTCATCGGGCCCGGCTTCGATCAGGGCCACCTGGACATCCGGGTCCTCGCTCAGCCGGGCAGCCACGGCTGCGCCGGCGGAACCGCCGCCCACCACGATGTAATCGAATTCGGTCTGATCAGCCATGTGGTGCTACGCCTTTCCGTGGTCGGCGAACCAGCCGGTCACCTGCGGGTTGATGTTGTGGTAAATGTGCTTGGCTTCCTGGTACTCGCCCAGACCGGTGGGTCCCAGCTCCCGGCCGATGCCGGACTGCCCGTAACCGCCCCACTCCGCCTGCGGGAGGTACGGGTGGAAGTCGTTGATCCAGACGGTGCCGGCGCGCATCCGGCGGGCCACCCGCTGGCTCTTGCCGGCGTCCTGCGTCCAAACGGCTCCGGCCAGTCCGTAGTCGGTGTCATTGGCCAGTTTTACGGCCTCTTCCTCGCCGTTGAACGTCTCCACCGTGACAACCGGGCCGAATGCTTCGTCCTTAAGCGCAGCAGTGCCGCTGTCCACGTTGTCCAGCACAGTGGGGGCGTAGTAGAAGCCCTTCTCGAGGTCGCCGGTGCCCCAGGTTCCACCGCAGCGGATACGGGCGCCTTCTTCCACGGCCTTGTTCACGTACGCGGTTACCTTGTCACGGTGGGCAGCGGAAATCAGCGGTCCGGTTTCGGCGGTCGCATCGAAGGGCCCGCCCATCCGGATCATTTCGGCGCGGCGTGCCAGCTCGGCCACGAACCGTTCAGCGATGGGTTCTTCCACGAGGAGCCGGGCGCCGGCGGAGCAGACCTGGCCGGAGTGGACGAAGGCGGCATTGAGTGCGTTGTCCAGGGCGGCGTCGAAATCGGCGTCGGCAAAGATGATGTTGGGGTTCTTGCCGCCCAGTTCCAGGGCGACCTTCTTGACCGTCTTGGCGGCGGAGGCAGCGATGACCTTGCCCGTCGCCACGCCGCCGGTGAAGGAGACCAGATCGACGTCGGGGGACTCGGAGAGCGGCGCGCCGGCCACGGCTCCGGCGCCGAGCACCAGGTTGGCGACACCGCGGGGCAGGCCCAGTTCCTCCAGCACCTGCATCATGAGGATGGAGGTATGCGGGGTCAGCTCGGAGGGCTTGAGGATGAAGGTGCAGCCCGCGGCCAGTGCGGGGGCGATCTTCCACGCGGCCTGCAGCAAGGGGTAGTTCCACGGTGCGATCAGCCCGCACACGCCGACCGGTTCGTATTCGATCCGGCTGACGACGTCGTTGTTGCCGGCGTCGACTATCCGGCCGGCGTTGGATCCGGCGATCTTGCCGAAGTACGTGAAGCAGGCAGCGATATCGTCCATGTCGATTTCGCTTTCCACCAGGCGCTTGCCGGTGTCCCGCGTTTCAGCCAAGGCAAATTCGTCTTTGCGTTCCTTGAGCCGGGCGGCAACCTTCAGCAGGAAGTCGCCGCGTTCCGGGGCGGGAACACTGGACCATTCCCCGCGTTCCCAGGCAGCCTTGGCAGCGGTGATGGCCTTTTCCGTGTCTTCACGGGTGGCTTCGGAGACCGTGGCAACAAAGGTGCCGTCCGCAGGGTTGTGGATGTCACGGGTGCCGCCGTCGGACGCGGGCACCCACGCTCCGTCAATAAACAAAGTGGCAGTGGTCATGCTTTTCCCTCCTCGCTGACAAAGTCAGCTTCCCAGTTGTCTTTCGGAACCTGGTCCTCCGCGATGGAGGTATTGCCCGGCACCTCGCGGTTGAGGTGCAGGAATTCCAGGTGGGTTTCGTAGTGGTCCAGGACATCGGTGATGACCTGTTCCTTGGTGTAGCCCATGAGGTCGTAGCCGTGGCTGCCCTCCAGGGAGAAAACCTCCATGCGGAAGTACTTGCTGTCCGCCGACGCGTTGTGCGCGTAGGAGGGCGTGTCGTACTGCACGGGGTAGATCTGGTACTTGAAGCCGCGTTCCTCGGCCATTCCCACCTGCAGGTCCAGATGGTGGATGCCGTGCGGGGCCGCTTCGCCCTCGCAGAGCACAACGTCCGCGCCGCGTTCCCGAAGTTCGTCATGGACTTCCTGCAGTGCCGGCCGGGCCACTGCCTGGAGGAACCGCTCCGCCTGCCGCGGGCCGGGGTAGGTCATCACCCGGGAGAGCCGCTGCCGCCAGCTTCGGCCGCTGCGCGCGTCGAGGCTGCGGCCCGCGATGATGCCCGGCAGCGAGGCGCGGTAGCTGTCAGTCAGCGTGTTCTCCACGCGCAGGGCCTTATAGACCCCGAGCATGATGAACAGCAGCAGGATGGACAGCGGCAGGCCCATGATGATGGTGGCGTTCTGCAGTGTGGTCACGCCGCCCACCATGAGCATCGCCAGGGTGAGCAGGCCGGTGGCCACGGACCAGAAGACCCGGAGCCATTTGGGTCCGTCAGAGTCGGCGTCCTTCAGATGGGACGTAAAGTTGGCCATCACCAGGGCTCCGGAGTCCGCGGAAGTGACGTAGAACAGCAGGCCGGTAAAGGTGGCGATGGCTGCCGTCGCCGGGGCCCACGGATACTGTTCCAGCAATCCGTAGAACGCCCGTTCGGGCTGGTTCATGGCTACCTCGCCGAAGGCGGCGTTGCCGCCCATCACCAGGTCGAGGGCCGAATTGCCGAAGATGGAGATCCACAGCAGGATGAAGGCGAACGGGACAATCATGGTGCCCAGTACAAACTGCCGGATGGTCCGGCCCCGGGAAATACGGGCGAGGAACAGGCCCACGAACGGCGCCCAGGCAATCCACCAGGCCCAGAAGAACAGCGTCCAGGAGCTCAGCCAGTCGTCCGGCCGGTCATAGGCCATCGTGTCCATGGTCATGGCCGGGAAGCGGCTCAGCACGTCGCCGACGTTCTGGACGATGCCGTCCAGCAGGAAATTGGTCTTGCCGGCAACCAGGACGAAAAGCATCAGCCCGACGGCGAGGATCACGTTGAGCTCGGAGAGCCGGCGGATGCCTTTTTCGACACCGGAGACCACCGAGACCGTGGCCATGACCACGGACAGGGCAATCAGGGCTATCTGTACGGTGAGGTTTTCGGGCAGCCCGAACATAAAGCTCAAACCGTAGTTCAGCTGGACGACGCCGATCCCCAGGGATGTAGCAATGCCGAAGATGGTGCCAAGCAACGCGGCGATATCCACCCCGTGTCCGATGGGCCCTTCAATTTTCTTGCCGAAGATCGGATACAGCGCGGAGCGGATGCTCAGGGGGAGATTGTGCCGGTAAGCGAAATAGCCCAGGGCCAGCCCCATCAGTGCGTAGAGGGCCCAGCCGGTAATGCCGTAGTGGAACAGCGTCAGCACCAGCGCCTGGCGGGCAGCCTCGGCCGTGGCGCCGTCTCCGGACGGAGGAGCGAGGTACTGGGTGACCGGCTCGGACACCGAGAAGAACATCAGGTCAATACCAATGCCCGCCGCAAACAGCATGGCTCCCCAGGTGAAGAGACCGAACTGCGGTTTGGAGTGGTCGGGGCCAAGCTTCGTTTTCCCCACCCGTGTCAGCGCAGTGGCCAGTACGAAGATCACGACCAGGCTGACCACCAGGAAGTAATACCACCCCATATTTACGGAAACCCAGCCGACCATGGAGCCGATAACGGATTCAGCGTTTTCTGTGGCCAGCATGGCCCAGAGGGCAATCGCAAGGATTCCCGTTGCTGAACCAATAAAGACCGTCGTATTAACCCGGGTCCGGGGAGCGGCCGGAATCCCTGTTTCGGGCTCCTCTGTCTCCGGTTCCGCAAGTCTGCTCATGGAGTCGATCCTTCGGGTTGCTTTGGAGTTGGAATGCGCTCCGGCAGCCTGGAATGTTTGAGGTGCCCACGGCAACGTACCGGCCTGCTGCGGCAGTGCGGCAGGTCTCACGGTTGGCGGCAAAGTGCGGGCTCCCGGAGGCATTTCGAATCTATCAAAGGGATTTGCGCTGTTCCGATTTCCTTGACGTGGATCACAATCGGTGTCCGTCCGCTGGGATGCCGCGGCTGGTTTGCCGCCGGTCGGGAGCCCTGTGCAGGGCATGTTTTCCCTGCTACGGTTTTTGGAAACGGCCTCAGGACGTGGCCTTATAAATACAACTCGCTTCCACCGGCACCCTGCGGACAGCCGGAACGGCCGCAATGGCCGCTGGAGGACCGGATCGGTTGCCGGTTGTTTTACGGCAGGAGTGGGCAAATGTCCGATCTGGACATGATTCTCGAGAAGACGGTGCGGTCCTACGGGCGGCGGCAGATCCAGGCCGGCCACGCACTGATGATCGTTATGGCACGCGATATTCCATACCCCATCGGAGAAGTGTGGTCTGCGCTCGCGGATCCGGAACGATTGGGTCAATGGGTGGCGCTTCCGGAAGGGGACCTGCGGCGAGGCGGCACCTACAGCCTCCCGGACGGATCCCACGGAGCGATCCTTCGCTGTGACGGACCCCGCCTTCTGACGGTGTCCTGGGCGCGGGAAGGAACGTCGTCTGCAGAGGTGGAATTTCACCTGACCGGGGAGAACGGAAATACCCGGTTGGAACTGCGGTACGCGTCGGTGCGCAAGGGATTCGCGGTAACAGCGGCCCCCGGCGCAGGACTCTGGACCGGCGGTGCGGGGTGGGAATATTTCCTCGACGTCATGGAGGACTATCTGGCCGGGACTATCCCCGAGGAGCCGCCCGGAATCCGGTTTGAAATCGAAGCAGCCGGGCCGCTGGCGCAGCTCTTTGAAGCGCGGAACGAACGCTGGCGAAGGACCGCAGACGAATTCGACCGGGAGCACATCCCCTAGGCGTTCCCAGGCCAGCGGAGGTGCTGTGGACAACTTTACTTCCAAAGTTGAGCGAATTAGACTCAACTTTATTTAGCATTGCGGAAGCATTCTTCGCTGAGGTTTTGAGGAGCCACCGTGGACACTAAATTCACGAACAAGAGCCAGGAAGCACTTTCGGCTGCGGCCATGAACGCGAACACTGCGGGGAATCCGCAGATTGAACCGGCGCATCTGCTCAAAGCGCTTATGGATCAGCGGCAGGGGGTCGCCGTCGCCCTCCTGAAGGCTGCAGGAATCAATGTGGACACCGTCAGTGCCGCTGCCAGCACCGCCATTCACCAGCTGCCTTCCTCCTCCGGCAGCTCGGTGGCGCAGCCCCAGTTTTCCCGGCCCTTGCTTCAAGTCATCAACGCGGCGCAGCAGGAGGCAGAACAGCTGGGGGATGCCTTTGTCTCTACCGAACACCTCCTGCTCGGGTTGTCCCTCGACAACGGTCCCGCAGGAAAAGCGCTTCGGGACAACAACGCCGGGCACGACGCGCTCAGCGCCGTGCTTCCAACCGTACGAGGAGACCGCAAAGTGACCAATGCCGACCCGGAGAACACGTTCCAGGCCCTGGAAAAATTCAGTACCGACCTGACGGAAATGGCCCGCTCGGGCAAGCTGGACCCCGTGATCGGCCGGGACGCCGAGATCCGGCGCGTCATCCAGGTGCTCAGCCGCCGTACCAAGAACAACCCGGTACTCATCGGCGAGCCGGGCGTGGGCAAGACGGCCGTCGTCGAAGGACTGGCCCAGCGCATCGTTGCAGGGGACGTGCCCGAGAGCCTGAGCGGCAAGACCCTGCTGTCCCTTGACCTTGGATCCATGGTCGCCGGTGCCAAGTACCGCGGCGAGTTCGAAGAGCGGTTCAAGGCCGTGCTCGAGGAAATCTCCAATGCCGAAGGCCAGATCGTCACCTTTATCGACGAGCTGCACACCGTAGTAGGGGCGGGTGCGGCCGAAGGGTCCATGGACGCCGGCAATATGCTCAAGCCAATGCTGGCGCGCGGTGAGCTGCGGCTGATCGGCGCCACCACGCTGAACGAATACCGCGAAAACATTGAAAAGGATGCGGCATTGGAGCGCCGTTTCCAGCAGGTATACGTGGGCGAGCCCAGCGTCCCGGACACCATCGGCATCCTGCGCGGCTTGAAGGAGCGGTACGAGGCGCACCACAAGGTCGCCATCGCCGACTCGGCCCTGGTTGCCGCCGCAACGCTGTCCAACCGCTACATCACCGGGCGCCAGCTTCCGGACAAGGCCATTGACCTGGTGGATGAGGCTGCTTCCCGGCTGCGGATGGAAATCGACTCCGCCCCCGAGGAAATCGACGAGCTCCGGCGTGCCGTGGACAGGCTCACCATGGAGGAACTCGCACTGGCGAATGAAACGGACGAGGCTTCGATTGAGCGGCTGGCCGTCCTGCGCGAAGACATGGCGAATAAGAAGGAACAGCTGGCGGCGCTCAACGCCCGCTGGGAGGCCGAGAAGGCGGGACTGAACCGGGTCGGCGACCTCAAGGCAAAGATCGACGAGCTGCGCAGCGAGGCGGAGAAATTCCAGCGCGACGGCGACCTCACGGAAGCCTCCCGCATCCTGTACGGGGAAATACCTGCCCTGCAGAAGGAACTGGAGGCAGCTCAGCAGGCCGAGGAGAACAGCTTCGGCGAAGAAACCCGGGAACTGATGGTCTCCGAGGAAGTCACTGCGGACGACATCGCGGAAGTGGTCTCTGCCTGGACGGGCATCCCCTCCGGACGCATGCTGCAGGGCGAATCCCAGAAACTGCTGGACATGGAAGAAGCCATCGGCTCGCGCCTGATCGGGCAGAGCAAGGCCGTGGCCGCGGTCTCCGATGCCGTGCGCCGCTCACGGGCCGGTGTCAGCGATCCGGACCGGCCCACCGGTTCCTTCCTGTTCCTTGGCCCCACCGGCGTCGGCAAGACCGAACTGGCGAAGGCCCTGGCGGACTTCCTCTTCGACGACGAGCGGGCCATGGTCCGCATCGATATGAGTGAGTACTCCGAGAAGCATGCGGTGTCCCGCCTGGTGGGTGCGCCTCCCGGATACGTGGGCTATGAGGAGGGCGGCCAGCTCACCGAAGCCGTGCGCCGCCGCCCCTACTCGGTGATCCTGCTGGACGAAGTGGAGAAGGCGCATCCGGACGTCTTCGACATCCTGCTTCAGGTGCTCGACGACGGCCGGCTGACTGACGGCCAGGGCCGGACGGTGGACTTCCGCAACGTCATCCTGATCCTGACGTCCAACCTCGGGTCCCAGTTCCTGGTGGATCCGGGCCTGACCGAGGAGCAGAAGCGCGAATCGGTGATGTCCATGGTCAACGCGAACTTCAAGCCGGAGTTCCTTAACCGGCTCGACGACGTGATCCTGTTCGATCCGCTGAGCCTGGAGGATCTGACCCGGATCGTGGACATCCAGGTGCGTGCCCTGGCCAACCGCCTCCACGAGCGCCGCCTGGTGCTGGATGTGACCGATGCGGCCCGGGAATGGCTGGGCCTGACCGGCTACGATCCGGCCTACGGTGCACGGCCGCTACGCCGCCTGGTGCAGCGGGAAATCGGCGACCAGCTGGCCCGCGGGATCCTGGCCGGAAAGATCAGCGACGGCAACACAGTGCTGGTGGATAGGCCGTCAGACGGGCTGGACGGCGACGGGCTGGTGGCCGAGCCCGGGCTTACGGTGGCAGCGGTCGCTTAGGTCCGAAAAGCACAAAGGCGCGCGGCGGCTGATGCCCGCCGCGCGCCTTTGTGCTGTTGCCTGGGGCGCTTACTCCTGAACCGCTTCCCTGTACCCGCTTACTCCTGAACCAGGGACTCGGTGAGTTCCTGGCCCTCAGGTGCGAAGACAATGCAGTCCACGCGGCGGTCACCGGAGGCCCAGGTCTGCTCGGTGGGAATGGACTTGGTCAGCTTCAAGCCCGGGGACTCCGCGGCGGCGTCGGCATACTCCACAGCCGCGCAGACCTCGCTGACCCGCTCTTCCAGGGCGCCGGTGCCGGGGAAGGCCGCGTCCTCAGTGAAGCTGTCCGTGGCGACCAGCTGGGCGTTGTGCGGCGTTTCGCAGGTGACTACGGTGGCGCTGGAGTTGACGTCGTCCCAATCCTTCAGGCACGCGCCGTCCGCCAGCTCGAGAGGACTCACATCCTCGGAGATGACACCTTCCTCCTTGCCGTTAAAGACGAACACGAAAAGCAGGATGGCGACGACGGCGGCGAGCACAACGCCGCCGAGTACCAGCAGCAGGCGGGTGTTGCGCTTGCTCTTGCCGCTGTCCTTTGCCGCGGCGGGGGCGATGCCTGCCGGCGTCCCTGCCCCAGTTGCGGAGGCCGTGGCGCCGGAGGCTGCGCCGGACTGCTTGGATGATGCCGTGGCCCCCGCTGCCTGGCTTTCGGCCAGCCGGCGTGACCGGCGGGTGTCGCCCGCCGGTACAGCTGCCGTCACGGGCTCCGGCTCTCCTGACGCGGCAACCGGGGCGACGGTGCGCTCCTGGGGTGCCGCGGTCATCGGAGCTGCCGCATTGATGCCGTGCAGGGGATGCGGTTCAGTGCCCCCTGCGGACGGTTCCTGTTCCGCTTCGGCGGCTGGTTCAGGTGTTTCGCCGGGCGCCGGAAGGTCTAGCCCGACGGCGGATTCACCTGCGGAGCCATCGGACTTGGAGTCATCTGCACCGTCGCCGGGGGCCGCGGAGTCTTCAGTACCCCGATCCGGCATGGCTTCAGCCTCCGCGCTGTCGGTTGTGTCTTCAGCCTCGGCACCATCGGCCTTGGAGTCATCTGCACCGTCGCCGGGGGCCGCGGAGTCCTCAGTATCCCCGTCCGGCACGGCTTCAGCCTCCGCGCCGTCCGCCGCAGCGGTACCGGCAGCCGACTCAGACTCGGAGGCCGTTGCAACGCCGTCCTCGGGTGTTGGACCGGAAAGAGTGGTCGCCTCGTCAGTTTCTCCGGGCTCATTGGCGCCGGCAGCGTTGGCGTCCACCTGGACTTCCGTCCCGGTAGGAGCGGGTTCCAGTCCGGACAGGCGCCCGGCTTCGGCCGCGTCGGCCTCGGCTGCAGCGGTTTCCGAGGCAACCTGGTCGAGGGACGCTGCTTCCACGGCGTCATCACTCAGGGCCGGCTCGGCCAGGGAAGGTTCTTCCAGTTCGAGTTCCTCCGGTGCTACCACCACCGGCTCCGGGGGAAGATCCAACGCAGCGGTTTCGTCACCGTCGGGTTCAGTTCCGGCGGCCATAGCCGGGGCATCCGCTGCGGAGCCTGCGCGGTCAGCCCCTTCGGCGGCGGCCATGTCAGCGTCTCCTGCACCCTCGAAACTGCGTTCCCAGACTCCGGCGTCGTGGTTTCCATCTTCGGAGAGCCACGCGGGGGAGTCCGAATGCGCGCTCAGATCGGGGAAGGCACCCGGCGTACTTTCCTTCTCCGGTGGCGGATAAACCGCTTCCGGTGTACTTTTCTGATCGCTCATGGTGAACGTCTGTCCTCCCTGTAGGCGGTGGCATGATGCACCCCAAAACTGTCTCTACCCCCGACTTTAGCCAATATCGGCGGGTGGGCGCAGGGACCGGCGTGCCGGACGCGCTGTGCTAATGCTCGGGGAATACCCCTCGCCGCGGTCGAGGGGGCACAAGCCAGCGGGAAAACATGTAACCTGTACTTACGACAAATTGACCAAATATTCCGGGGCCCTCGTTCATCTGCCCGAACGACTAACCTCCGGATCGACGCAAAAAGGGGGTCACGCCATGGGGCGCGGCCGTCAAAAGGCAAAAGCAACCAAGCAGGCTCGGGAGATGAAGTACTTCACCCCTGCCACGGACTACTCGGCGCTGCAGCGTGAGCTCTCAGGACCGACGAGTCGTCCATCCAGTCGATATCCCGAGGAGCCGGCTGAGCCCGACTACTCGGCGTACGAAGATAAGTACGCGGATCAATTTGGCGACGATGACGATGATGAGGGGAACCGCCGCGTAGGCTAGCGGTAATTTCCTCAACGACGTTGGCCAATTGCCTCCTTCAGCGGATCACCTTAGGGTGGGTCCGCTGAATGGCGTTAAGCCTGTAAGTAAGTTCCTGTTTTAGAGCAAGGCCCCGCACCGGCGTATCCGGTGCGGGGCCTTGCTCTGTTCGGGGGGGAGTGCTTAGGCGTAGGTCCCGACCAAGCGGACCGCACCGCCGTCAACGCCCTTGGCACCCTGTACAAAATCGGCATCGGTGCCGGACGGCGTTTCGATCCCGCCGACAGTGCCCATGACCCAGGCGGGGACGCCGCGGGCCGCGAGGCGCTCAAGCGCGGCGTCCGCGCTTCCGGCGTCGACGATCGCCACCATGCCGACGCCGAGGTTCAGCGTACGTTCGAGGTCCGGCTGAGGGACGTTGCCCAGTTCGGCGATCAGCTTGAACACGGGTGGCAGTTCCCAGGTGGAGCGGTCCACCGTGGCCTGCAACCCCTTCGGCAGCACGCGTGCCAGGTTTGCTGCCAATCCGCCGCCGGTCACGTGGCTGAAACCGTGCACTCCGGCCGCGTCGTAGCGGGCGAGGTCCAGGCAGTCCGCGGCGTAGACGCGGGTAGGTTCGAGCAGTTCCTCGCCCAGGGTGCGTCCCAGTTCGGAAACCTGGCGTTCAAGCTGCCAGCCGGCATGGTTGATGACGCGGCGGACCAGGGAGTAGCCGTTGGAGTGGATTCCCGAAGATGCCATGCCGATGACTACGTCGCCGTGGCGGACGCGGTCCGGGCCGAGGAGCCGGTCCGCCTCCACAACGCCCGTGGCAGCGCCCGCGACGTCGTACTCGTGCTCACCCAGCAGACCCGGATGTTCGGCGGTTTCCCCGCCCACCAGTGCCGTGCCGGCCACCTCGCAGGCAGCCGCGATGCCGCGGACTATGTCGGCGATGCGCTCCGGCACTACTTTGCCGCAGGCAATGTAATCCGTCATGAACAGTGGCTCGGCGCCCACCACCACGATGTCGTCCACCACCATGCCCACAAGGTCGAAGCCGATGGTGTCGTGGATATCCATGGCCTGCGCAATGGCAACCTTGGTTCCGACGCCGTCCGTGGACGTTGCGAGCAACGGCTTCCGGTAGCGCAGCAGCCGGGAGGCGTCGTAAAGGCCGGCGAAACCGCCCACCCCGCCCAGCACCGACGGATTGTGGGTGGCCTTTACGGCTGCCTTCATCAGTTCAACGGCTTTGTCGCCGGCTTCGACATCCACTCCTGCGGACGCGTAGGTGATGGGGGCGGCGTTCATACGGCTTCTTTCTTTTCGGCGTCGGTAAGCAGGTTCTCGTATTCGCTGTCCGGTCCCGGGTCACATCCGTTGGAGCCGGCGTCCTCCGCGGGATTGGCGGGATTGCCGGGTTCCAGCAGGTTCTTCCCCAGCCGGTCCGCGGAGGGCAGTTCGATCGGGTAGACACCGGTGAAGCAGGCCGTGCACAACCGTTCCCGCGGCTGCAGGGTCGCATCGATCATGCCGTCTTCGGAAATGTAGGCCAGGCTGTCCGCGCCGATGGACGCGCGGATTTCCTCCACGGCAGCGCCGTTGGCGATCAACTCGGCCCGGGAGGCGAAGTCGATGCCGTAGAAGCACGGCCATTTCACCGGGGGAGAGGAAATCTTCACGTGGACCTCAAGGGCGCCGGCTTCGTGCAGCATCCGAACGATGGCACGCTGCGTATTGCCGCGCACGATGGAATCATCCACCACCACTACCCGCTTGCCGCGGATTACCGATTCGAGGGCGTTCAGCTTCAACTTGATGCCGAGCTGGCGAAGGGTCTGGCTGGGCTGGATGAAGGTGCGTCCAACGTAGGAGTTCTTGACGAACCCATGGGCAAAGGGAATGCCGGATTCCTCGGCGTATCCCACCGCGGCCGGGGTGCCGGATTCCGGGACCGGGATTACGATGTCCGCTTCGACCGCGTTTTCCCGTGCCAGCTGGCGGCCCATTTCGACGCGGGATTCGTACACCGACCGGCCGGCAATGGTGGCATCGGGGCGGGCGAGGTAAACGTACTCGAACACGCAACCGGCCGGCGTCGGCTCCCCGAAGGTGCGGCTGCGGACCCCTGACTCGTCAATGGCAATGAATTCGCCCGGCTTGATCTCCCGGATGAAACTGGCTCCCACCGTGGCGAGGGCGGAGCCTTCGGAGGCCACCACCCAGCCACGCTCCAGCCTTCCAAGCACCAGCGGCCGGACGCCGTAGGTGTCCCGCGCGGCGTAGAGGGTGCCCTCATCCATAAACACGAAGGAGAACGCGCCGCGCAGTTTCGGCAGCAGTTCCATGGCCGTGTCCTCAAGGGACCGTCCGTCGCTGCCGTTGAGCAGGGCGGTGACCAGGGCCGTGTCGGAGGTGTTGCCCTGAGCGATTTCGCCGGTGCGGGGCCTGCCTTCACGCTCGAGGATCAGCTCGTACAGTTCGGCGGAGTTGGTCAGGTTGCCGTTGTGCGCCAGGGCCACGGTGCCGCTCGCGGTGGCGCCGAGGGTGGGCTGGGCATTCGCCCAGTGGGAGGCGCCGGTGGTTGAATACCGGCAGTGCCCCACCGCAATGTGCCCCAGGAGGGTATTGAGCGTGGTTTCGTCGAAGACCTGGGATACCAGCCCCATGTCCTTGTACACGCTGATGCGGTTGCCGTCGCTGGTGGCGATGCCGGCGGACTCCTGTCCGCGGTGCTGCAGGGCGTACAACCCGTAATAGGTAAGCTTCGCTACCTCTTCGCCGGGGGCCCAGACTCCGAAGACTCCACAGGCATCCTGTGGGCCTTTTTCGCCGGGCATCAGATCATGGGAAAGCTGTCCGTCTCCGCGTGCCATGTGTGAATTGTCTCATGGACAACCGGCGGCGCGGGCTGTGTGCGCAACCGTTACGACGGCGGCTGTTCCCGGCTTTCCGGTTCCGCGGGATCCACGCTCTCAACCGTGGACCGGCGGGCCCTGCGGACGCTGATCCAATCCAGGATGAGCGCGGTCAGGGCGCCCAGCAGCAGCCCCGGGAGGCCGAACATGACGGTGAAGAACCCGAGGGTGGCTTCACGCGTGAAGCTGGGGTTCTCGGCCCCGCCGTAAGCGACAAAGAGGGCAGCAATAAACCCGGCAACCACGCCTAGTGCCAGGAAAGGGACGAAACGGGGAGCGCGGCGGACCGTAATCTCGCGGCGCTCAGGGCTGTGCTGCTCGGAAACCATGCTTCGATTCTACCGGCCGGGCACTCTCCCGCCTGCCGATGGAGATCAGGCGCGGACGGGACGGATCCCGGCCGGGGATCCTAGGACCCGGTCCGGAAGAGCGGCAGCACATCGGAAAGGTCGGCGCGCAGCCCCGAGGCCGCCACCTTCCCCGCGGCAACGGCGTCGGCCCAGGACTGCCGGCCGGTGACCAGCGCCAGCCAGGTGGCGCCGTCGGTCTCGATGACGTTCGGGGGAGTGCCACGGGTGTGCCGGGGGCCGGCGACGCACTGAGTCACCCCGAAGGGCGGAACCCGGACCTCGACGCTGTTGCCGGGGGCGCGTTCGGCGAGTTCCTCCAGGGCATAGCGCACCGCCATGGCAGTGGTGCCGCGGTCGGTTGCCCCGGCTGCCGCTGCCTGCAGTGCGGCCCGGCCGTCTTCGCCGGAGATCCGGCGCCGTGCCACGCTTCTAGCCCAGCAGCGCCGTGACCGGCGCACCCAGCCGCAGGCTTCCCACGGGCTGTCCGCCGCCGAGCACCGGCTGCATGATCTTGGTCAGCACCTTCTCCACGGCCAGCGGATCGACGGCGCCGCTGGCGGCCAGCAGCGTCAGGCCCACCAGGGAGGCGGCACGGGTATTGCCGTCGAGCATCTTCAGCGCCACGGAAACGCCGGTGTCGGTGCCCAGCACCAGGACACCCTCGGCGCCGTTCTTGGCGATGATCCCCAGGTCCTCCATCACAACCGAATTCTCGCGGCCGTGGCCGTGCACCGCCCACGGGTAGTCGAGCATCGCGGTGGCAACCGTTGCCGCACGGGCGTTGCCGTGTTTGCCGGACGGCGCCTTGGCCAGCCGGCCGATGCCGCGGGCCAGCCCGGTCAGCGAGACAGCGGCCAGCGGCGCGCCGCAGCCGTCCACCGCCCAGTGCTGCACGGTTTCACCGGTGAACTCCTCGATCAGCTCGGCGATGCGGCGCTGCAGCGGATGCTGGGGATCCAGGTAGGTTGCGTGGTCCCAGTTGTTCTCGGTGCACGCCCAGAGGAAAGCGGCGTGCTTGCCGGAGCAGTTGAACGCGATCCGCTGCGGCCCCCTGCCTTCGCGGATGAGTTCATTTCGGGCCTCGGTGTCCTGCGGCCAGTCCTCGGGGCACTGCAGGTGCCCCTCGGTGACGCCGGCGGCGGCCAGCATGCCGCGGACGACGTCGGTGTGTTCCCGGGAGCCGACGTGGCTGGCGGCGGCAAGTGCCACCTGCGGCCCGCGCAAGGGCACCCCGGACTGCATGGCCGCGACGGCCTGGAACGGCTTGAGCGTGGAGCGGGGGAAGATCGGCGTGGTGATGTCACCGAGTTCCGTGACCACGGTGCCGTCGGCGGCCATCACGACGGCGGAGCCGATGTGGCGGGATTCGATAAAACCGTTGCGCTCCAGCACTGCCAGTTCAACGGCGTCGGACGCGGTAAAAGTTGCGTTCATGTTCTTCAGTCTAAAGGGGTGCGGGGGGCGAACCGGCGATGACGGCCCCGGCACCGCCGTCGATCTCGCTGCCCCCCGCTGTTCCTCGGCATGCGCTGCACGACTGCAGCTTCCGCACTTCCACTATCGATCCGCCTCGGGCTACCTGCAAGGGACGCCGGCCTACAGGTACCGAACGCATGCCAAATAGGTAGCCCTGGATGTCGAGCCGCCGCGGACAGGCATCGCTGCGGCAATCCGTGCCGCGGCGTCATGTTGGGCAGGTGCTTTCAGGCGGTCCATCCCAGCAAGTACCCTGATCTACTGTGAAGGTTCTCGTAGTAGGCCCCGGCGGCCGCGAACATGCCCTTGTCCAAGCGCTCCTGGCCGATCCCTATGTCCGCGAGGTGCACGCGGCACCCGGGAACGCAGGCATTGCCCAGCTGGTGCCGGTCCACCCGGTCGAGGCCACCGACCCCTCCGCGGTCACGGATCTGGCCCGCTCCCTTGGTTCCGACCTGGTGGTCATCGGGCCGGAAGCACCGCTCGCGGCAGGTGTTGCCGACGCGCTGCGGGAGGCCGGGTTTGCCGTGTTCGGTCCGTCGCAGGCTGCCGCCCAGCTCGAAGCTTCCAAGGCCTTCGCCAAGCAGGTCATGGCGGCCGCCAACGTTCCCACCGCCATGGCGCGCATGGCCGGCACCATGGAGGAAGCCGCCGACGCGCTCGACACCTTCGGCGCCCCGTACGTGGTCAAGGACGACGGGCTGGCCGCGGGCAAGGGCGTGGTGGTGACTTCGGACCGGAAGGAAGCACTGGAGCATGCCCGCGCCTGCTTCGAGGCGGGCGGAACCGTGGTGATCGAGGAGTTCCTGGACGGCCCCGAGGTCTCGCTCTTTGTGCTCTCGGACGGACGGCACGTGGTGCCGCTGGCTCCGGCCCAGGACTTCAAGCGGATTTTCGACGACGACGCCGGCCCCAACACCGGCGGCATGGGCGCCTACTCGCCCGTGGACTGGGCGCCGGCCGGGCTGGTGCAGGACGTGGTCCGCCGGGTCGCGCAGCCGACCATCGACGAAATGGCTTCCCGCGGCACCCCCTTCGTGGGCGTGCTGTACTGCGGGCTTGCCCTGACGACGCGCGGGGTGCGGGTCATCGAATTCAACGCCCGCTTCGGCGACCCGGAGACGCAGGCGGTGCTGGCCCGGTTGAAGACACCGCTCGGCGGGCTGCTGATGGCGGCGGCCAAGGGGGAGCTGGATGCCATGGAACAGCTCAAATGGGACCCGCGCCCCGCCGTCGCCGTGGTGGTGGCAGCGGAAAACTATCCGGGCAAGCCGAGGACCGGTGACCGGGTGCGGGGGCTGAAGAAAGCCGGGCGGCTGGAGGGTGTACACGTGCTGCACGCCGGAACCAAGCTCAAGAAGGACAAGGTGCACAGCGCCGGCGGGCGGGTGCTTTCCGTTGTCGCGCTGGGTTCGGACCTGAACGAGGCGAGGGACCGTGCCTACGCCGGCGTCGATCTGATCCGGCTGGAGGGGTCCCAGCACCGCACCGATATTGCCCTGAAGGCTGCCCGCGGCGAAGTGCGGGTTCCGGAAGGCAGCTCGGGGCAGGCGGGCAGCACCGCCGCCCCGGAAGCCGATGCGGCCCGGGAAGGGAAACTCGCATGAGCGACGGTACGGGCCATGCACCCCAGCTGCCCGGCTGGCGGCACGTGTATTCGGGCAAGGTCCGCGATCTGTACGTGCCCGAGGGGGACGGGGACGACGCCGGCCGCGTGCTGGTAGTGGCCAGCGACCGGATCAGTGCGTATGACCATGTGCTGGCCAGCACCATTCCGGACAAGGGCCGGATCCTCACCCAGCTCAGTCTTTGGTGGTTTGACCAGCTGGGGGACATCGCGAACCACGTGATTTCCGCCCGGGAGGGTGTACCGGACGCGGTGGCCGGCCGGGCGATGATCTGCAAAAAGCTGGAGATGTACCCGGTGGAGTGTATTGCCCGCGGTTACCTCACCGGCTCCGGGCTGGCCGAGTACCAGGCCTCCCGGACAGTGTGCGGGTTGCCGCTGCCTGCCGGGCTGGTGGACGGTTCACGGATTGAACCGCCAATGTTTACCCCCTCGGCCAAGGCCGAGCAGGGCGAACACGACGAAAACATCACCTATGAAGCAGTGGTGGACACAGTGGGTGCCGGCACGGCGGACGAGCTGCGTTCCCTGACACTGCAGATCTACACCCGCGCCGAAGCCGTCGCACGGGAACGCGGGATCATCCTGGCCGATACCAAAGTGGAGTTCGGAAAGGATCCGGTTACCGGTGCGGTCACCTTGGGGGACGAAGTGCTGACCCCGGATTCGTCCCGTTTCTGGGACGCGGCACTGTATTCGCCCGGCCAGGCCCAGCCGTCCTTCGATAAGCAATATGTGCGGGACTGGCTTACCTCACCGGCCTCGGGCTGGGACCGGCGTTCCGATGTGCCGCCCCCCGCTCTCCCGGACGACGTCGTCGAACGCACCCGGGCCCGGTATGTGGAGGCCTATGAACGGCTTACCGGGGAGAAGTTCGTCTAGTCCCGGCATTTTGCTCTTGGCGCTTAACGCAAAAGGGCCGGTCAGATTTCTCTGACCGGCCCTTGCTGGTCGGGGTGACAGGATTTGAACCTGCGACCTCGTCGTCCCGAACGACGCGCGCTACCAAGCTGCGCCACACCCCGTAACCACTGTTTCGCTGAAGTGTTTGACGACCTCGCGAAGCAACTTTACAAGGATACTAGACAAATCCCGATTCCGCGAAACGGACGTTTTGAACGTCTCCGGCGGCACCTGCGGAAGGCCGGTCCGGCGCCTGGTCCGGGCTTAGGAGTCCCGCGCCGTCAGGGTCAGCAGGACCGCCTCGGGACGGCAGGCAAAGCGCACCGGTGCATAGCGCGAGGTGCCGATGCCGGCGGAGACGTTCAGCGGCACCCGGCGTCCCGCATGTGCCCAGGACGTCAGGCCGCGGGCCTGCCAGGTCGGCAGGTCACAGTTGCTGACCAGGGCGCCGTAGCCGGGAATGCAGACCTGTCCGCCGTGGGTGTGCCCCGCAAGGATGATCTCGGCACCCCCGCCGGTGAACTCGTTAAGTACCCGCTGGTAGGGAGCATGGGCGACGCCGATCTTCACTTCGGGCGCTGCGTTGTTCCCCGTGGATGCGGCTACGCCGGACGGTGCAAAGCCCTGATATTTGTCCCGCCCCAGGTGCGGGTCATCCACTCCGGAGAAGTTCAGGCGCAGGCCGGGCAGGTCCATCACGCTGCTGGTGTTGGTCAGGTTCTGCCAGCCGGCGTCCTGGAAAGAGTCGAAGAGGCTGCCCCAGGGCAGCTTCTCCGGCTCGCGCCGATGCTTGGAGGGGCCGGTGAAGTACGTGAACGGATTCTTCAGCACCGGGGCGTAGTAATCGTTGGAGCCCGGGACAAAGACGCCGGGGAAACGCATCACGGGTTTCAACGCTTCAAGCACGGCTGGCACTGCCTGCGGGTGGCTGAGATTGTCGCCGGTGTTGACTACCAGGTCCGGTTCCAGCTCAGCCAGGCCCTGCAGCCAGCGGACTTTCCGCTCCTGGCCGGGAACAAAGTGGATGTCCGAAAGGTGCAGGACCCGCAGGGGAGTGCTTCCGGTCGGCAGGACCCGGACGGTTTCTTCACGGACGCCGAAGAGGTTCCGTTCTATCAGGGAGCCGTAGGCGAGGGCCGCAGCGCCGGTGCCGGCGAGGCCGCCGGCCAACCATGCTGCCTTCCGCCCCACGGAGGTGAGGGTCGAATCAGCCACTAGCCGTTACCGCCGCCGTTGCCGCCGCCGTTACCGTTGCCGCCGCCGCCTTCACCGCCGCCACCGTTGCCGCCGCCTTCACCGCCACCGCCACCGTTACCGCCGCCGCCGTTACCGTTGCCGCCGCCGTTGCCAGGCCCCTGATCTGCGGCAGGGGATGCCGGCGGGGAAGCCGGCGGAGTGGCGCGGGGCGGTGTTGTGTTGCCGACCATGCTGGCCGGGGGAGCGGTAAACGCGTTGGCCTCGTACTGGCCGGCAATCCTCTGGATGTAATTCTTCCAGGAGGGACCGGCGATCAGGGAGCCGTCGATCTCCGGGTAGGTCCGTCCGCCGATCAGCTTGTCGGACATGGTGGTGTTATTGGCTTTCCAGTTGCCGATCCACGAGGCGGTGACCATTCCGGTGCTGTAGCCCATGAACCAGGTCTGCGAGCGGGTGTCGTTGGTGCCGGTCTTGCCTGCGGTGGGAACACCGACCTGCAGGTTCACACCGGAACCGTTGGTCATCACCCGCTGAGTGGCCATATTGACGCCTTGGGCAACCTCTTTGCGCATCACCTGCTCGCAGGACTGCTCCGGAACCTGATATTCGGTGCCGTCGGCGCCGGTGACAGACTCAAGCGCAATGGGGTCACACTTCACGCCCTCGGCGGCCAGGGTAGCAAAACCGGTGGCCATGGACAGCGGAGAGGCGTCGCCGCCGCCGCCGAAGGTAGACGGCGGATCGACGGAGAGCATGTCCTCTTTGCCTTCCGAGCTCTTGCCGTTGTGGATTCCTGCGGCAAAGGCGATTTCCTGGAAGGAGCACAAATCCAGCTGGTTGATCTCCGCCAGGGTGATGGTGTTGTAAGACTGTGCCAGGCCGTCCAGGACGGTGGTGCTCTTGTAGTTCGTATCGCCGTAGTTGATGGGCGTCCACGGTTCAAGTGCCACGTAGCGGCCGCCGGGCAGGCACTTGGCGTTCCAGGAGTGCCCCGCGGGGTAGGTGCGCTTGGAACCGTTCAGGGTGGTGTTCAGGGTTTTGCCCGAATCCAGCCAGGCAGCAACGGTGAACGGTTTGTACGTGGACCCGGGCTGGAAACCGCCCAAGCCGTTGAGGGGTTTGGCTGGATCACCGTCTTGGTTGACGTCCACATTGAAGTTCTGGACGGAGTTGCCATCCGCGAGTTCCGGCGTGTACCGGGTGTTCTGGGCCATCGTCAGGATCTTGCCGGTGCCCGGTTCGATGCTGACCATCGCGTGGCCGATCTCAGCGTCGGTGGTGTCCGGATTGGCCGTTTCATTTACGGCTGTCTGAGCGGCATTCTGGAACGTTGGGTTCAGGGTGGTCTTGATGGTGAGGCCGCCGCGCTTGAGCAGCTTGTCCCGATCTTCCTCGGTGGCGCCGAAGTTCTCGTCGTTGAGCACAAGGCGTGTTACGTAGTCACAGAAGTAGGGGGCCTGGGAGGCGCCAACGCAGTTGCTGGAAACCGGAGTGACCTGCAGGTCCAGTCCGGTGGCAACAGAGGCGTCGAAGTCTGCCTGCGTGATGCGGCCCTTATCCAACATGGCCTGGAGCACCAGGTTCCGGCGTTCCAGGGCGCGCTCGGGGTTCAGCTCCGGGCTGTAAAAAGTGGGGCCGTTGACGACGCCGGCCAGCAGGGCCGACTGGGCAATGGTCAGGTCCTTGGCGTCAACGTTGAAGAAGTAGCGGGCCGCAGCCTGGACGCCGTACGTGGTGCCGCTGAACGGAACGATATTGAAGTAGCCCTCAAGGATTTCGTCCTTGCTCAGCTCTTTTTCCACCGCAATTGCAAGCTTCATTTCGCGAAGCTTGTCGCCAACCGATTTACCGCCGCTGAAAACAACTTCCTCGTTGTTCTGCATGTTGGTGTCAATGATGACGTTGTTTACGTATTGCTGGGTGATGGTGGAAGCACCGCGCGTGCTGTCACTGGTGGCATTGGACACCAAAGCACCCATGATGCCCTGCAGGTCCACCCCGCCGTGATCGTAGAACCGGTCATCCTCGATGGCCAGCATGGCGTCCACCATATTGGGCGACACCTGGTCGAGGGTCACCGGCTGGCGGTTCTCCTCGTACACGGTGGCGATCAGGGAGCCGTCGTTTGCATAGATCTTTGACGGCGTGGCCAGCGCCCCACGTTCCAGTTCCGACGGAAGCTGGTCAAAGAACTGGATGGATCCGGATGCGGCTGTGCCTGCTGCTGCGGCTACCGGAACCAGGAGACCGGCAGCCAGGACTCCGCAAAGAGCACTGATGCCGAAGAACGCGACGAGCTTCCCGAGAGTGGTCGCCGTGTCAAAGAACGGTGATTTGCGTGCTGCCATGCGAGACAGTCTACAAGCACGTTACGCTTTCCCTTATGACCAAATGGGAATACTTCATTACGCCTCTTCCACTGCACACACCCGGCCAAGTCCTCAATATGCACGGGGACGAAGGCTGGGAACTGGTACAGATCGCTTCGGCGCCGAACGGAACCGGTTCCGTTGCCTACATGAAACGCGAAAAAAACCAGTGACCGGCGCTGCCGGTGCAGTCTCGGCTGTTGAGGTCAGGCTCCGGGAACTGGGCCTGAGCCTTCCCGCCGTCGCGTCCCCGGTGGCCGTCTACGTTCCGGCCATGATCACCGGAAACCTCGTCCACACATCCGGCCAACTGCCGTTTGTGGACGGGGTCCTGCCGGCCACGGGCAAGGTCGGTGCCGAAGTGGGGGCAGAGGATGCCGCGTCCTACGCGGCCATCTGCGCCGTCAATGCCCTGGCCGCCGTGAAGGCTCAGATTGGTGACCTTGACCGCGTGGTACGTGTGGTCAAGGTGGTGGGCTACGTCGCCTCCGACCCTTCCTTCACCGGCCAGCCGGCCGTCATTAACGGTGCTTCCGAGCTGCTGGGAAATGTCTTCGGCTCCGCGGGAAGCCATGCGCGTTCCGCCGTCGGCGTGGCGGTCCTGCCTCTGGACGCGCCTGTTGAAGTAGAAATGATCGTTGAATTTGCCTAACTCCTCAGTCCGGCTTTTCCCGGTAGCCCCCGCGGACCGGGTGGCGGCCCAGACTTGGTTCGAGCGCCCCGACCGCACGCCCCGCAAACCGCGGCTGGCGTCCTCGGTGGTGCTGCTGCGGGACTCCCCGCGGGGTACCCAGACGTACCTTTCCTATCGGCGCGGCGAATCGCCCCTGGGCAAGGTCGCCTTCCCGGGCGGCAGCATCGAAGAGAACGACGACGCGCAGGTCGCTTGGTACGGTCCGGCCCCGGCACTGTGGGCGAAGTCCATGGGCGCCGACGACGCCCGGCACGCCCGTCGCCACGTCGTGGCCGCAATCCGCGAGTTGTTCGAAGAAACCGGAATCCTGCTGGCCGGCCCTGACGAGTCCACCCTGCTGGAAAGCAACCGTGGCCCGGAATGGATGGCTGCACGGACGGCCATTGCCACTCAGGAGGCATCCTTCCTGGAGTTGCTTGGTAAGCGCGGACTCGGTCTGCGAACGGACCTTCTGCGCCCGCTCTCCAACTGGCACAGCGCCGACTTTGCGCTCCGGCGCTTCGATACCCGGTACTTTGCCGCGGTCCAGCCGGTGGGCCAGGACGCCACCCTGCTGGAGGGTAAAGGTGTCTGGGCAGACTGGAAACCGGCGGCGGAAGTCATTGCCGCGCGGGACAGCACCGAGCTGGGCGACGAAATCGGCCAGCCGGACACGTCCGGTCTGACCCTTGGCGAACTGGTGGTTCCCGCCGTCGAACTCACCCTGGAAAAGGTAGCGTCCGCCCGAGGCTGTATCGCTTATCTTTCAAGCCGCCGGCCCGCAGCCGTCTACCAGCCGGAACTGGTCGAGGTTGACGGAAAGCCCTGCGTAGCCGTTCGTGCGGGTGGCGGCACCGAAGGATCCTCCCAGCACGGGCGCTAGCCGGCTGCGGCCCGGCCGGTGCACAAACGTGCACGGTTCTCAACCAACAACGGCGGGGGCGGGGGGCCACCACCCCAACCCGGGGGCCGCGGGCCCCCGCCCCCCCCCCCGCCGTTGTTGGTGTTTCTTGCCTTTAGCGGGAGCGCTGGCGCAGCCGCTGGACGTCAAGAATGACAACCGCGCGGGCTTCCAGGCGCAGCCAGCCACGCTGGACAAACTCGGCGAGGGCCTTGTTCACCGTTTCGCGGGAGGCGCCAACCAGCTGGGCCAGTTCCTCCTGGGTGAGCTCGTGCGCAACCAGGATGCCGTCGGTCGCGGGACGGCCGAAGCGGTCCGCCAGGTCCAACAGCGCCTTTGCCACGCGGCCCGGAACGTCGGAGAACACGAGGTCCGCCAGGGACTCGTTCGTGCGGCGAAGCCTGCGGGCCAGTGCCTGCAGCAGCTGGACGGAAACCTCGGGGCGGGTTTCAATCAGGGCGCGCAGGTTCTCGTGGCGGAGGCCCGCTAGGCGGGTTTCGGAAACGGCGGTTGCCGTGGCGTTCCGGGGCGAGGGATCAAAGAGGGCCATCTCGCCGAACAGTTCGCCCGGGCCGAGGATCGCCAGCAGGTTTTCCCGGCCGTCCGGGGCGGAGCGGCCAAGCTTGATCTTGCCGGAGACGATGAAATAGAGCTGGTCGCCCTGATCGCCTTCGCGGAAGACGGAGGCGCCGCGTGAGAGGTCGACCTCAGTGAGCTCTTCGGTCAGGGCGGCGAAGACGTCGTCTCCCAGAGAGGCGAACAACGGCGCGCGGCGCAGTACCTCGATATCCATGAAATCTCCTGTAAATAGTGGTCTCTCCTTATTATCTTGCCGCACGTCACCCCCTAGTGATACCTGAAGCACGTTTGTTCACTGATAGGTGCGAAAAAGAGGGCAGGACCACAAGCGCGGGAGCAATCCTGATAACGGCTTCCGCAGGTTGTCCCTATAAACTCGCAACTGCAGCGGTCTTCCACCGCCGGGCCACCCCGATTGACACGCTTGGAGCTCTTTGTGCTCGGACTGACACTTCTGGACATCATCCTGCTCCTCGTCCTGCTCTTCTACCTCGTTGCAGGACTGCGCAACGGACTGGTGGTGACCCTCGGCGGGATCGTCGGATTCGTTGCCGGCGCCATTGGCGCCTTTTTCGCGATTCCGCTGGTTGCCGAATGGGTTCCGGATAACGGCTGGCGGCTGACGGTGGTCATTGCCACGGCCGTCGTCCTCGTGCTCGTGGGCCACGCAGCCGGGGCCGCGCTTGGCGGCATGATCCGCAGGTGGCTGAATTTCCCGCCGCTGAGGTTCCTGGACCGCGTACTCGGCGGTGCAGCCAACCTTGCAGTGGCAGCGCTGGTCATGGCCATGCTTGCCTTTAGCGTGACGACGCTGGGCGTTCCGTTCCTGTCCCAGCAGATTGCCGCCTCGAAGGTACTCACCACCATTGACGATGCCACCCCCGAGCAGGTGAAGACCTGGAGCGCGCAGATTCGTTCCTTCACTGTCTCCGAGGGGCTGCCGACCATCCTTGACAGCGCCGCACCCCAAACGGCTGTCCCGCCCAGCGCGGAGGTGGACTCCGCGGAGCTGCGGACCGCATCGGCGTCGGTCCTCAAAATCACCGGCACGGCGTACCAGTGCGGACAGAACCAGACAGGGTCAGGTGTTGTGGTGGCGGATGACCGCGTGCTTACGAACGCCCACGTGGTTGCCGGCGTGAACGAACCAGTGGTGGAGGTTCCCGACGGCAGCGTGCTGCCCGGACGGGTGGTCCACTTCGATTCAGCCCGCGACCTGGCCGTCCTCGCGGTGGAAGGCCTCGACGCCGATCCCGTCCCCGTGGGTGAGCCGCTTGAAGCCGGCACCACCGCGGCCTTTGCCGGGTACCCGGCGGGCGGCCCGTTCCGGCTGCAGGCCGCAAGTGTCGAGGGCCTGTCCAACGTGTCCGTCCGGGATATCTACGGAACCTCCCCCTCGGTGCTGGAGGTCTACACCCTGGCCGCGAACGTGCAGCAGGGTAATTCCGGCGGGCCGCTGCTGGGCATGGACGGCAGCCTCGCCGGCATCATTTTCGCTAAGACCACCAGCGACCAGCCCATCGGCTATGCCCTCTCACTGGCTGAAGTCGGCCCGGTGGTTGATGCCGCGCCGGGTTATGACAGCCCGGTTTCGGCCGGTCAGTGCACCAGCAAATAAAAACAGACGACAGCAGTACCCCGCTATAGCCAGTGCAGGGACTGTCCGTGCGCTCCGGTGCGGGCCACGGCCCTGCCGTTGTGGTGCAGGACGAACAGTCCGGGTTCCGTACCGTGTTCAGGCTCTGCCGGCCCCGGAAGAGCGCCGCTGCCCTCGTTGGAGATCCAATGCACCGGGCGTGCGGGGATATCCACATAGCTGGACACCGTGTCCCGGAAGATTTCCCGGTCCGGCTTCGGAACGTAGGCAAGGACGGCGGTGTGGAACACAACGACGGCGGCCTCGGGCGGGGCAGCTTCAATCAATCCGGCGATTTCGGCGTTGAGGTCCCCCTTGACGATCCGGGCGGGGGAGCAGCCGGCGGTTTCGGCCGCTGCCTTCAGGAGTGTCCGGCGGTCTTCCATGCCGGGCCAGATCAAGGCATCCAACCAGGCGAGGTCTTCGGGGTCGGCAGGGTCCAGCGGCGACAGATCCACCCCGGTGCGGTGGATGATTTCGGGACAGGACCGCGGCAGCGGCGGGTTGCCGGTGGTCGTGCAGTCCAGGACCAGGTCCGCGCGGCCCGGATCGTTGAGGAGGTCGCCGTCGTCGTACCGGTAACCGTAGCGGTCCGGATACAGGCACAGCCCGGCGGAAGCGCCGACTTCGATCAGGGCCAGCGGGCGACCCTCCGTCCGCGCGATCTCGGCGAACAGGGGAAGGAGGACGGCGCAGCGGCGGGGTTCGTTGGTCTGCGTGCTCCGGCGCAGGATGACCGTCCGGATGTCTTCCCAATGCTCCTGCAGGAAGGAACGGAACTGCGCGTAGGGTCCGGCGGCGGCGCCACGGCTCCGGGCGGCCGCCAGCACGAGGTTGGGTTGGCGCTTGGCCTCCGGAAGGGCGTCAATCAGCTCCAGCACCTCAGGATCCGCGCTGATAGCCGCGGTCCACTGCTCATACACATCGGAGGATCCCCGGGCCTCGAATTCGGCGAACCGGGCATACCGCTGCGCAGTGGCGGCCATGGCTACTCCGCGGACTGCCCGGCGACGGCGGACCCGATCAGGTAGTCCACCGCCATGCGGTAGCCACTGATACCGGCCCCGCAGATCACTACCTCCGCCACCGCGGAGACGAAGGAGTGGTGGCGGAACTCCTCGCGGCGGTGGATGTTGCTCAGATGAACCTCGACCACCGGAAGTTCCACGCCGGACAACGCGTCCGGGATGGCCACCGAGGTGTGGCTGTAGGCAGCGGGATT
This sequence comes from Arthrobacter sp. zg-Y895, assembly GCF_020731025.1. Lineage (NCBI taxonomy): Bacteria > Bacillati > Actinomycetota > Actinomycetes > Micrococcales > Micrococcaceae > Arthrobacter > Arthrobacter sp. zg-Y895. Next base: position 289,492 of record NZ_JAJFZY010000003.1, on the reverse strand, counting down.
GATGACAATGCCGTCCGCGGTGCCGCGCGCCGCGTGGATGGCATCGATCAGATCGCCTTCGTGGTTGGACTGGACGCAGTCCACGGTCCAGCCGTGGGCGGAGGCCGCGGCCATGGCCGCGGCCTCCACATCCGCCAGGGTGGAGCTGCCGTAGATCGCCGGTTCGCGGGTGCCCAACAGGTTCAGGTTGGGGCCGTTTAGGACGAGGAGGTTGCGGGTGCCGGCTGAAGTCATGGCTTAACTATGCCGGAGCTCAGATCAGAAGGCTGCACTGCGGCCGTGTTGCGCGCTGTCATGCGGCGGGCGGCCAGCGCGCCGGCAATGGTGATCAGGGACATCATGGCCAGGACGACGCCGGGGTGCCACCACGCACCGCCGGTTGCGTTGGAGAACACCTGGGTGATGGACGGGGTGAATCCGGAGAGGATGCCGGCCAGGCTGTAGGCCAGGGACATGGCGGTGAACCCGGTTCGGGCCGGGAACAGATCTGCCATCAATCCCCCCAGCGCCGCCCACGCCGCCGTCGGCGCGATCCCGCCGATCAGGATGGTCAGGATGTAGACCGGCGCGGTGGCGTTGCTGATGATGAAGTACAGCGGGAAGGAGATCAGCAGGGTCGCAACGGCCCCGGCCATCACCATCCGCGCCGAACCGATCCGGTTGGCCAGGAAACCGAACGCGGGGATGGTTGCCAGCTGCAGCACCGAACCGACCAATGCCGCGTTCAGGACCGTGGATTCGGACAGCCCAAGCACCGTTGTCCCGTAGGACTGGGTGTAGGTGGTCATCAGGAAGTACGAGCCGATACCCAGCAGCGCAGCCGCGGCCGCCACCAGGACCGCAGCCCACTGGGTGCGGAGCACCTCCAGCAGCGGAACCCGGGTGATCTGGTGCGCCTGTGCCACGCCCTTGAAAACGGGGGTTTCATCGATGGCCAGCCGCAGGTACAGGGCGATGCCCATAAAGGGGAAGGCCAGCAGGAACGGAATGCGCCAGACCCCGGCTGCCAGGTCCTCGTCGGAAACCTGGGTAAGCAGCAGGAAGATGCCGGTGACCATGATGGTGCCTACCGGCGAACCGATCTGCGGAATGGCCGCGTACAGCGCCCGCTTTCGGGGAGCGGCGTGCTCGGTGGCAATCAGGATGGAACCGCCCCATTCACCCCCGACAGCCAGGCCCTGGAGGAGGCGCAGCGCCACCAGCAGCAGCGGCGCCCAGATCCCGATGGTGTTGTAGTCCGGCAGCAGGCCCACGGCTCCGGTGGCGGTACCCATCAGGACGATGGTTCCGATCAGGGACGTTTTGCGTCCTACCCGGTCACCGATGTGGCCGAAGAGAATGGCGCCCAGGGGTCGGGCGATGAAGCCCATGCCCAGGGTGAGGAAGGACAGCAGGATGCCTGTTGCCGCATCCACGTCGGGGAAGAAGATCCGGTTCAGGATCAGGGCTGCGGCGGTGCCGAAGACATAGAAGTCGTAGGACTCCAAAGCAGTGCCGATAAACGATGCGCCCGCAACTTTGCGGGCCATCTTGGAAGAGGAGGGGGTGGGGGAAGCGGGCGGTGCGGCCGCTGCGGGTGTAGTAGACACAGACAGGAATTGTCCTAGCAGTGGAGGGTTTCACCAAGTCCATGAGTCCAACGTCACACTGGTCCGGATTTCGGCGGAGCTAGGAGGACTGTCCCGGCTCCGGAAGGTGCGGGAGGACCAGTGCCTTTCCGGCCGTGATCAGTGCCGGTTCGACGGCGGTGCCGTCCCCCACGTATCCGTGCACCATTGCGCCGTCCCGCAGCATCAGCAGCTGGTCCGCGAGCTGTCCGGCGTTCGTGGCGCCCAGTTGCTCCAGCCGTTCGCTAACGAGGGCATGCAGCCACGCGCGGTGCTCGGAAACAACCACCCGGACGGGATGGCCCGGGTCCGGATATTCCGCCGCCGCATTGATGAACGGGCAACCGCGGAAGCCTGCACTGCAGGCCTCGGAACCCATCGCTTCGGCGAACTGCAGCAGCCCGGTGCACGGATCCGGGTCCAGCTCCGCTGCCCGCGCCCGCATCGCCGCCGACTGCTCCCGCAGGTAGGCGACCACGAGGTCATCCTTCGAGCGGAAGTAGCGGTAGAAGGTCACCTTCGTGGTGCCGGCAGCGGCAATGATCTTGTCGGCACTGACTGCCCGGATGCCCTCTCGGTAAAACAGGAGGGAGGCCCGTGCCAGGATCCGCTCCCGCACGGGTGTAGCTGCCGTCATGGGTCCCCTCATTCGTTGTTCCTCATTTGCAGTAGACGTACTAGTTAGTCTACCTTGAGGTCTACCAAGTTTTCCCCACAAAAGGAGTTCCCCATGAGCGCTTTGTACACTGCCGCCGCCACCGCCACCGGCGACGGCCGCAACGGTGAAGCCCGTACCAGCGACGGCAAGCTCGAGGTGAACCTGTCCACTCCGACCGAAATGGGCGGTTCCGGCGAAGGCACGAACCCGGAGCAGCTTTTTGCCACCGGCTACGCCGCATGCTTCCTCTCCGCACTGAAGATGATTGCCCGCGCGGAAAAGGCACCCATCTCGGATGCCGCCGTGACGGCGGACGTCAGCATCTTCAAGAACGACGACGGCGGCTTCAAGCTGGGCGTTGAACTCCACGTGGAGATGTCCGGCGTCGACGAAGCCACTGCGGACAAGCTGACCCAGGCCGCCCACCAGGTCTGCCCCTACTCCAACGCCACCCGCGGCAACATTGACGTGTTCCTGGACGTCACCGTCGGCTAAGTCGCACAGGGTGAAACAACAGCAGGTGCCGTCCCGATCAGGGGACGGCACCTGCTGTTTTCTGCGGGGCCTACTTCTTGAGGGAAGCCGCAATCTGCTGCATGACTGTATTGTCAGCCAGCGTGCTCGAGTCGCCGGCTTCGCGGCCCTCGGCCACGTCCTTGAGCAGGCGGCGCATGATCTTGCCGCTGCGGGTCTTGGGCAGTTCGGGAACCACCAGGATGTGCCGCGGCTTGGCGATGGGGCCGATCTCCTTGCCCACGTGGTTGCGCAGGGTGGTGACAATGTCGTCGTCGTCCTTTGCACTGCCGCGCAGGATCACGAAGGCAACCACGGCTTCTCCGGTGGTGTCGTCCGCAGCGCCGACGACGGCGGCTTCGGCCACCGACGGGTGGCTGACCAGGGCGGACTCGATCTCCGTGGTGGAGAGCCGGTGCCCGGAGACATTCATAACGTCGTCCACGCGGCCGAGCAGCCAGATGTCGCCGTCCTCGTCCTTCTTGGCGCCGTCACCGGCGAAGTACATGTTGTCGAACCGGGACCAGTAGGTCTCCTTGAAACGCTCCGGGTCACCCCAGATGCCGCGCAGCATGGACGGCCAGGGTTCCTTGACCACGAGGAAACCGCCGGACCCGTTGGGCACCGATTCGCCCATCTCATCCACCACGTCCACTGAAATGCCGGGGACGGCCACCTGAGCAGAGCCCGGTTTGGTGGCCGTGATGCCGGGCATCGGAGCGATCATGTGGGCGCCGGTTTCCGTCTGCCACCACGTGTCCACGATGGGGGCGGGGTGTTCCTTCTTGCCGCCGTTGCCGCCGATGACCTGCCGGTACCACATCCACGCTTCGGGGTTGATCGGTTCGCCCACGGAGCCCAGTACCCGGATGGAGTCGAGGTTGTACTTCTGCGGAATGTCCCGGCCCCACTTCATGCAGGTGCGGATGGCGGTGGGCGCGGTGTAGAGGATGGAGACCTTGTACTTCTCCACCAGCTCCCACCAGCGGCCCTGGTGCGGGGTATCCGGGGTGCCTTCGTAAATCAGCTGCGTGGCTCCGTTGATCAGCGGGGCGTAGGTGACGTAGCTGTGGCCGGTAACCCAGCCGATGTCCGCGGTGCACCAGTACACGTCCGTTTCGGGGTGCAGGTCGAAGGTATTCAAGTGCGTAAAGGCCGTTTGGGTGAGGAACCCGCCGGTGGTGTGCAGGATGCCCTTGGGCTTACCCGTGGTTCCCGATGTGTAGAGGATGAACAGCGGATGCTCGGAGTCGTGGGCTACGGGGGAGTGCTCGGCGCTCGCGGTGTCCACAACATCGTGCCACCAGCGGTCCAGGCCGTCGTTCCATTCCACGGGCTCCCCGTTGCGGCGGACCACCAGCACGTTTTCGACGGTATGGCCGTCCTTGGCGAGGGCTTCGTCCACGGCGGGCTTGAGTGCGCTGGGCTTGCCGCGGCGGTAGGAACCGTCCGCCGTGACCACAAGCTTCGCCTCGGCGTCGTCGATCCGGCTGCGCAGGGCGTCGGCGGAGAAACCGCCGAAGACCACCGAGTGCACGGCGCCGATCCGGGCGCAGGCCAGCATGGTGATGACCGCTTCGGGGATCATCGGCAGGTACACCGCCACGCGGTCGCCCTTGGTGACACCCAAGGATTCGAACGCGTTCGCCGCCTTCTTGACCTCTTCGGTCAGCTGCGCATAGGTGTAGGTGCGCGTATCCCCGGGTTCGCCCTCGAAGTAAATGGCCACCCGGTCTCCGCGGCCTTCTTCGACATGCCGGTCCAGGGCGTTGTACGCCGCGTTGAGTTTGCCGCCGACAAACCATTTGGCGAACGGAGCATCAGTCCAGTCCAGCGCCTGGGTGAAATCCTGTTCCCAAGAGAGAATGCTCCGTGCCTGCCGCGCCCAGAACTCGGGCCCATCGGCTGCCGCTTCCTCATACAGCGAGGGACGGGCCACTGCGGATGCTGCAAATTCGGCACTCGGCGGGAAGCTGCGGCTTTCATGCAGCAGGTTCTCGAAGGCGTCTCCGTGCTTCTTTGCAGGGGACTGATCAGACATGGTTGAACCCTTTCACTTCGCTGAAAATCCATCACTAGGGGAATCGTGCATGGCTGCAAACCACCCTATCCCCGGTTTTATGCCACTGTGTCCGCGCTCACATAATCAGTCACAAAACGGCGCGATTATGCGGTGAGCGGTATGTCACTCCGCCGGGACGCGCCGCCCCTGCGCTAGTCTGCCTCGCCGTCGTTGATTAGGCTGTCTGAAGGAAGCAACCGCCTACGTACCGTAGATGCGCACCTCCAGTTCTTGACCGCACCCCGTGCGGTCAAGGGACAGGGGGGTCGTGAATGGAGATCAGTATGAACAACCCCCCTGTTGAGAACGAGGCCCGCACCACGGCCGGATCTTCGGAAACCGGCGGACATCCCTCCGCGACGGACAAGGGCCTGCCGGCACATCCGGCCGCCACGGACCAGGAAGCCCTCGTTGGGCCCTTCGGGCTTCGCGACACCGTTGTAGGCGGCTCGGTCCTCGTGATGCTCGTGGGCAGCATCCTGCCGTTCTTCACGGTGACCCGTCTCGGGTTTGAAGAGGACTTCAACCTTTGGAATGCGTTTTCCCTGTTCTTCATCGGCATCGGCATCCTGCTGCCGCTGCTGGTAGCCGGACTGTTTGCCGGCCGCCGCCTCGCGCCCACGATGAAGCCCCGCGTAGGATCGCTCTCCCTGGACCAGTTCGCCTCCGTGGCAGCTGTGCTGGCCCTGGCTTTCTTCTTCATCCAGACGGTGACCGATTTCAGCGTCGGCGCGATGGTCGCGCTGGTCGGTTCCCTGGGCCTGGTGGTGTCCACCACCCTGGCGCCGCACCTTCCCTTCTTTGCCCGGGAATTCCGTAACCGCCCCGAAGCTGCCGCGGCGCTGACTGCCCGCGATGCTTTGCCGCTGCGTCCGCGTCCGGCCCGCCCGAAGCCTGAAGCGAAGCCGGAGACGGAGAACGCCGCCGGTGCCCGCCGTTTCACCAACCCGCTGCGCCGCAACGAGGACGCCCGCACCACCGTGCATGACGCGCCGAGCCAGAGCGGCACCGATGTTTCCGCTCCGGGCGGCACCGCCGTCGTCGGAACCCCCACCGCCGGGGCGGCAGCAGCCGCTCCCGCCACCTCCGCGCACGCTGCATCCACCCCCTCGACGCAGGTTTCCCCCGCCACGGCATCACCGGCTACGCAGGCGCAGCCCGCTGCCGCTCCGGCCGCCGGAATGCAGGCCGAGGAACCCATGGCCGCCACGACCGTGAATCCGGTGGTCCGCGACGCCGGAACCCCCGAAGCGTCCGCAGCAGGGGCCCACGAAGCCGAAGCCGGCAACGCGGAACCCATTACCGCTACCCGTGACGAGTCCGAGGCAGTGGTGGAAGCCTTCTGGTTCGCCGTGGGCACGCCGCGCCAGATTGTGGACGAGCGCACCGGCCTGCCGCTGTTTATGTTCCACCCGGGTGACTGGGAACTGGGCCTTGAGGACCGCGGTGACGAATTCCTGGTCCAGGACAAGCGCACCGGGCGCATCGGCGTGCTGCGCGACCTCAGCAACATTGAGCGCGTCGACGCCGACCAGTAGGCCGTTCGCAGCAGGGCCGAACAGCATCAGGGGCCATCAGCAGCATCCAACCGTCAGTAGAAGGACACCCAGCAGTGGCAAAGGCAACCGGCAGCGATCCGTCCCTCCTCGCTTTGAAGCGGAGGGCACGGCGGATCAACCGGATGCTCGGCGAGGTTTATCCCTACGCCGTGGCCGAGCTGGACTTCACCAACGCGTTTGAGCTGCTGGTGGCCACTGTGCTTTCGGCGCAGACCACGGACATCCGGGTCAATGCCGTCACGCCCATCCTCTTTGCCCGGTACCCCGATGCCAAGGCGATGGCGGAGGCCGACGAGGAGACGCTGCAGGAGATTCTCCGGCCCACCGGATTCTTCCGTGCGAAAGCGGCCAGTGTGAAAGCACTGTCCACCCGGCTGGTCGATGAGTTCGACGGCGAAGTGCCGGACCGGCTCGAAGACCTGGTCACCCTGCCCGGCGTCGGCCGGAAGACCGCCAACGTGGTGCTGGGCAATGCCTTCGGCGTTCCCGGAATCACGGTGGACACCCACTTCGGGCGCCTGTCCCGCCGGTTCGGCTGGACCACCGCCACAGACCCGGTGAAGGTGGAGGAAGACGTCGCGGCGCTGTTCGAGCCGAAGGACTGGACCCCGCTTTCCAACCGGGTGGTGTTCCACGGCCGGCGGGTCTGCCACGCCAAGAAACCAGCCTGCGGCGCCTGCCCCGTCGCCCAGCTCTGCCCCTCCTACGGTGAAGGCGAAACGGACCCCGCGAAGGCACGCAAACTGCTCAAGTATGAGCTGGCGCCCGGCCGCGAGGAACTGCACGCCCGGATGATGGCCGCCGAAACCCGGGCCCAGCTGCGGGCCGCCGGCTTCGGCCTGGAAGCATGAGCGCCTACGCCGATCTGCGGGCGCTGGGTGTCTCCGCAGCCGCCCGCACCACCTACTTCGACGCGAACCTGGAACTGATGCGACGCAGCGTGGACCCGGCCACGGCCCGCCGTGCCGCCGTGCTGATCCTCTTCGGCAACCTGGATGACAAGCCAGCGGACTTCCGTTCCGCCGGGGTCCCCGCCGAACTCGATGTCCTGCTGGTCGAGCGGGCAGCCACACTCAACGACCACCCCGGCCAGGTGGCCTTTCCCGGCGGCTCCCTGGATGCCGCCGACGCCGGCCCGGAAGCCGCAGCCCTGCGCGAAGCCCGGGAGGAAACGGGATTGGACCCCGACGGCGTTACGGTCCTCGGGACCCTGCCGGAGGTGGGACTGCCCGTCAGCAACTTCCTGGTCACCCCGGTGCTGGGCTGGTGGGACCGGCCCACGCCGGTGGACGTGGTGGACTACGGGGAATCGGCATCGGTGTTCCGCGTACCGGTGGCCGACCTGCTCAATCCGGAAAACCGGCGCACCGCCGTCATCACGAACGGCTCTCGGACGTACCGTTCGCCGGCCTTCCGCGTGAACGGAGTGCTGGTGTGGGGCTTCACCGGCATCACCCTCAACGCCGTGCTGGATGAACTGGGCTGGACCCTGCCCTGGGATGAGAGCCGGGAAATCGTTCCGGCTCTCTAGCCTGCGCTGCTACTTGGCGTCCGCGTAGGAGTCCACGGCAACGGCTACCACCGGGAACTCCAGCGGAATCGGCCCGAACAGCAGCCGTGTGGCTGCCGACGCGGCCTCCGTCACCAGTGCGCTGACCTCCTCGACCCGTTCGGCAGGCACCTGGAGCATCACCTCGTCATGCAGGAAAAACACCAGTTCTCCTGCAGGGGCGGACGACGACGCCGCCCGCAGCCGCCGTCGTATCTCCGCCAGCCAGCACAGCGCCCATTCCGCCGCCGTCGCCTGGACCACGAAGTTGCGGGTGAACCGGCCCTGGGCGCGGGCCAGCGAATCTGCGCGGCGTTGTTCCTCGGCGCTGGTGCTCTGCTGGGCGCGGACCCAGCGTTCCGATACCGGCGGCGAACTGCGGCCCAGGTGGCTGCTCACCACCTGCCCGGCTTCACCCGCCCGGGCGCCGCGTTCCACCACGCCGATGGCCTGCGGGTAGGCGCGGGTCAGCACCGGCATCAGCCGGCCCGATTCCCCGCTGGTGGCCCCGTACATGGCCCCGAGCATTGCCATCTTTGCCTTGGCCCGGTCGCCGTCGAAACTGCGGTCTGCGATGCCCTGATAGAGGTCCTTGCCGCGGGCCGCTGCCGCCAGAGCATTGTCCTGCCCCAGGGCGGCGAGGACACGGGGTTCCAGCTGCGCTGCGTCGGCCACGATGAGCCGGTGGCCGGGGTCCGGGCGAACGGCGTCCCGTACCGTCTTGGGAATCTGCAGCGCACCGCCGCCGCGGGAGGCCCAGCGACCCGACACCACGCCGCCCACTACGTATTCGGGCCGGAAGCGGCCGCCGTCCACCCAGGCATCCAGCCAGGCCCACCCGTTGGCGGTGAGGAGCCGGGAGAGCTTTTTGTACTCCAGCAGCGGCTCGATGGCGGGATGGTCCTGCTGCTGCAGCTCCCAGGAGCGGGTGCTGCGGACCTCGATGCCGGCGCGGTGCAGGGCCCGCAGCAGCTCCTGCGGGGAGTCCGGGTTGAAGCCGGGGTTGCCCAGCAGCAGGCGCAGCTCGGCAACAAGCTGTTCGAGCTTTTCGGGGCGCTGGCCCTCCGGCGGCCGCTCGCCGAGGCTCTCCCGGAGCATGGCCTCGTGAATGTCCCGGCGCCACGGAATGCCGGAGTGTTCCATTTCCACGGCGATCAGGCCGCCGGTGGACTCCGCGACGGCCAGCAGGTTCAGTTTCGCCGGCGACGTGGAACGGGCGATCGCATCCAATTGGTCCGCCAATTCGGCGGCGAGCTCGGCAGCGGTGGCCTGCTGCGGACCGGCCGCCGCTCCGGCGGGGGCGTCGAGCGTATCGAAGATGGAGGTCTGGTCGGGGGAGTGCTGGACCGGGAGCAGCTGGCGGGGCGCCGGGTCTGGAGCCTCTTCCGCGGCGCGCAGTTTTTCGATGTAGGGAGTGGAGGGCACCGACTCGGCGAACCGCAGGATCCCGCGCACCAGTGCGAGGTCGTGGCAGCGCTCCACCGTGAGTCCGGCAGCCAGCAGCCGGGAATAGACTGCGCGGGCAGAGTCCCAGACCCAGCGGACCGGCTGTTGTTCATAGTGCCGCACGGCCGCGGGCAACCGGTCTCGGGTAATCACGACGGCGGGCGCGGACGGAAGGCCGGCGTCGTCGGTTTCCTGCAGGGTCCAGGTCTCGTCCTTCGCCTGGGCAGCGCCGGTGCCGGGTGCGAGGACGATGTACATGCTTCTATTCTCACCCGGAACCGCGGCACCGTGCTTTAGCCGCTTCGGTCGCGGGGAAACCTGCGGCGCGGCGATAGGGGAGACTGGAAGCTCACCAACTCTCAGGGCGGAACCACTTGATCACTCTTCAGCAGGACAATGACGGCTTTATTCGGATGGACCGGCATTTCCCGGCCTCCGCTTCCATCGCGGTCCGCTTCAGCGACGGCACCAGCGAAGTGCTCACCGGTGCCCGGCTGAATCAGGCGTACGACGACGCCGTGGCCGTTTTCCGCGCAAAGAACCACCTGGATGCCAAGGGTTTCTCCCGCGTACCGAAGAAGGTTTTCCCCGGCGCCAACAAGATCAATGTCGTTCCGGTGCAGCCCGGGATGGGCGACTAGCTCAAACTCAGGCGGAATCCGCGGTGCGGGCACCCAGGTGCCCGGCGACGAGCCTCAGCAGTTCGGGCACCACCGCGGGGGAGAAGTAGTGGCCCATTCCGGGGATCGTGGCCAGCCGTGAGCCGGGAATGGCGGCCACCGTCGCCGCGCCCCCGCTGGGATGCACAATCGGATCCCGGTCGCCGTGGATTACAAGCGTCGGAACCCGGATTCCGGCCAGGGCCCCGGTGCGGTCGGCGGAGGCATTGATAGCACCGAGCTGCCGGGCCCGGGCCGCCCCGCCGTCCGGATAGGCTCCGCGGTCCCAGGCCAGGCCGGCCAGTTCGGCTTCCGTCGCCGGATCCGCCGGGTTGGTCCGCCCGGAAAGATGACGCATCAGGGCTACCCGTGCCCGGATGAACTCCTCGCGGGTCCTCGGAGGCCGTGCCGCGAACCGGCGCTTAGTGGAGAAAGTTGCGCCACCCACGTCCCGGGCTCCGGTGGTGGAGATGATGGAGGTCAGGGTCAGGACGCGGTCCGGGTGATGGGCGGCCACGGACTGGGCGATCATGCCGCCCAGCGACATCCCCGCCACATGGGCCCGGCCCACCTGCAGGTGTTCGAGCAGCCCCGCGACGTCGTCGGCCATGTCCTCAATCCGGTAGGCGCCGGGCATCGGCCGGGCCAGCACCTGATGCAGCAGGGTGGGTGTGGGGGTGTCCATCCGGCAGGAGCGTCCGACGTCGCGGTTATCCGGCCGGATGACGCGGTAACCGGCAGCGGTCAGGCCCTGCACGAATGCGGCCGGCCACGCCTCCAGGTCCAGGCCGAGGCCGGACAAAAGGACCACCGGCTCGCCGTCGTCGGGCCCCTCGATCCGGTAACACAGCCGCAGCCCGGACCCGAGGGTGACGAACCGGTCCTCCGCCGAATTGTCGGCCCCGCCGGCGTCACCGCTGAAGTGCAGGTACTCATCCGCCAGCGCACCTTTCTGCAGGTCCCTCCGGTCGGCCAGGAAGTTCATGGTCATCAGCCAGGGAGCCTGGTCGCCCTGCCGGGGCAGGGAAGAAAGGCTGCGCTGGACGTAGCCGGCGCCAAAGTCCAGCAGCGGCCGGGTATGCATGTCCGGCGGCGCGACGGGGACGGCCGATGTGTAGCCGTGCCGGTCCATGGAGCTGAGCAGCCGCGAGAACCACTGCGTCAGCAGCCCGACCTTTAGCGTCCAGGAAGCGTTGGTGTAACCGATGGCGAACGCCATGTTGGGGATGCCGCTGAGCATCACTCCGCGGTAGGCGACGTGCTCGGCCAGGTTTACCGGCACGCCGTCGAGCTTTAATTCCATACCGCCCAGCACCTGGACGGTGAATCCGGTGGCGGTCACCACGACGTCGGCCTCCACCTCTTCACCGGAAGCCAGCCGGAGGCCGCGCTCGGTAAACCCGGTGGTCCGGCCGGTCACCACGGTTGTGTTGCCGCTGCGCAGGGCGGTGAAGAAATCGCCGTCCGGCACCGCGCACAGCCGCTGGTCCCACGGCCGGTACGGCGGGTTCAGGTGCTTATCCAGCTCAAAACCCTCCGGTACATTACGGGCCTGGATACCGCGGATGAGCTTCCGGGCCAGGTCCGGCCAGCGCTGGCAGAACACCCAGATGGCACGCTGCCGGCGGGCGCTGACCTCGGCCATGATCCGGCCGGTCCGTTCGGGCCCGACGACGCCGCGCAGCCGCCGGGCCAGCGGATCCTCCGCCGGGACGGGAAGGATATAGGTAGGCGTGCGCTGGACCATTGTCACGCGGGCGCCCAGCTCCGCCAGCGCCGGAACGAGGGTGACGGCCGTGGCTCCGCTGCCAAGCACGGCAATCCGTTTCCCTGCGACGTCCAGGTTCTCGGGCCAGTGCTGCGGATGCACCACCGGTCCGGCGAACAGTTCCCGCCCGGGCAGCTCCGGCGCGTAGCCCTCCCCGTAGCGGTAGTAGCCGGCGGCGTTGAAGATCCAGCCGGCGGTGAGATGCAGGATTTCCCCGGTTCCCACCGGTTCGGCCGGGGCAAGGTCAGGGCCGGCTTCCGGCGTCCGGGTGCGCTCGACCGTGACGGTCCAGCATGCGTCCCGGCTGGACCAGTCCGCGGAGAGCACGCGGTGGTGGTACCGGATCAGGGAATCCACGCCGTATTCTGCGGCGGTCTCCTTGAGGTAATGCAGGATGCTCGGGCCGTCGGCAATGGCTTTCTCTTCACGCCACGGGCGGAAGTCATAGCCGAAGGTGTAGAGGTCCGAGTCGGAGCGGATCCCGGGGTAGCGGAACAGGTCCCAGGTGCCGCCTGCGCGGCCGCGGGTCTCCAAGAGGGCGACGGAACGGCCCGGATGGTCCATGCGCAGGCGGCAGGCCGCGCCGATGCCGCTCAGGCCGGCGCCGATGACCAGCACGTCCAGGTGTTCCATATCGGTTTCCATGACTCCCCGCTTCCTTCGCCGGCGCGCCGCTGCGCCGGGATGTCGGTGCCGAAGCGTTCCTGCCGGATAGTCCGCTCCCGGTTAGCGCCGACCCTATCGGATTCCTCCGACGGTAGCCGATGCAGCCGGAGGCAGCCTGACCCGGCGGGACCTTTCCTCCACAACCTTCTTGCCGGCGGCACTTTCTAATGGTGTTTCGGCCGGCAGATACATCAGACCGGTCCGTGGTGCGACGGTTGGGCGCATGGACATGGAACGAGGTGGGCCGGGCGCCGGCCGCGCACGGACCCGACGGCTGCCGGAAACGCGGTCCGGCCGCAGGCTGTCGGGCACGGCGGGCGGGGACGCCGCCGTCGCTGTGCTCGTGGCCGGGGACCAGGCGCTGCAGGATGAAGTGGCCCGGGTCGCTGCAGCTGCGGGCGTGGAAATTCCCGTGGCTCCGGGTATCCCCGAGGCGATGGCGTTGGCACCGGATGTGCTGCTGTTGGGCAGCGGGCACCTCCGGTTCCTGGCCGAACAAGGAGGACCGTGGCGCGCGCTCGCCGCTGCGGGAGCCGGTTCGGCAGGAACGGGGAAACCCGAGGTCATTGTGGTCAGCCTGGCGGAGGACTCCGCCGTCTGGGACGCAGCTGCGGGAAGTTCTGCGGGCCGGGTCGCGGTTCTCCCCGCAGCAGCCGGCTGGCTCGCGGGCTTTCTGGGCAGACGGCGCAGCCTCTCCGGAGGTACGGTCCTGGGTGTCTTGGGCGGCGGCGGAGCCGGCACCTCCACCGTGGCGTGCTGGTTGAGTGCCAATGCCGCTGAGATCGGCCAATCGGTGCTGTTGCTGGAGGGGGATGCCTGGGGAGCCGGCTTGGAGTGGGCCCTGGGCGCTGCAGATCTGGAGGGAATCCGCTGGCCGGATTTGGAGGGGCTAAGCGGCAGCCTGAATCCCGTGCAGCTCGCGGCCGGTTTACCGGCGCTCGCAGGCTTTTCGCTTCTGGGCAGGGGGACGGGGATACCTCCGGCTGATGAGGCAGTTGCCACTGCAGTCGTGGATGCAGCGCGGAGCGGATATCAGCTGACCGTTGTTGATTTGGGCCGAACCGTCGGCGCAGCGTCGCTGCTGCGTTTCTGCGACCAGGTGCTGTTGGTGGTGCCGGGCCGGACCGGCGGGGTCCTGGGGGCGCAGGCGTTGCTGCGGTATCTCCGGGAGGTACCGGCCTACGTAGTGGTGCGCGGTCCGCTCGGGAACGGATTGGACGAAGTCCTGGTGGCCGAAGCCCTGGGGTTGCCGCTGGCCGGTTACCTCCCCTTCCAACGGGGAACGGGCCGGGAGTACGGCCAGGTACTGGCGGGTGCGGGGCGCCCGCGGATCAGGCGCGTGTCAAAGCGGATTCTGGCGACGGTGGTGCCCGTGCCGGTTGGAGCGGCGCCGTGAGTATGTCCGGTGCCGGAAGCGGCGGAGTGCACCGCCAACGGCTGGGTCAGCCGCTTGGCCAACCGCTTGGTCCGGATCCGCTGTTGGCACGGGTGCGGGACCGGATGCTGGCACGCTCCGAACCGGTGACCGGAGCACGGCTCGCGGCAGCGGTGCAGGCGAGCGGCCAGCTGCTGGGTTCCGAGGGGACACTGCACGCGGTGGACCGCATGCGTGCCGAGCTGCAGGGCCTGGGGCCGCTTCAGCCGCTGGCATTGCTTCCCGGCGTAAGCGACATCCTGGTGAACGGTCCGGACCGGGTCTGGGTGGATGCCGGCCGCGGCTTGGAACTGACCGCTATCCGGTTTGCCTCCGATTCGGAGGTGCAGGCCCTTGCCACGCGCCTGGTGGCGGCCGGGGGTCGGCGGCTGGACGATTCCTGTCCCTGCGTCGATGTCCAGCTGCAGGGGTACCGCGTGCATGCAGTGCTCCGCCCGGTTTCCACCGGGGCTACGCTCCTCTCGGTCCGAATTCACCGGAGCCGGTCTTTCACCCTGGCGGAACTGACACGCGGCGGAACCCTGGACCGGGAGTGTGAAGCCCTGCTCCGCGCCATTGTCCGCCGACGCTTGAACTTTCTCGTCAGCGGAGCCACCGGCACCGGGAAAACGACGCTTCTCTCCACGTTGCTTTCCATCAGTGGTCCGCAGGAACGGCTGGTGCTGGTGGAGGACGCAGCCGAACTGGAACCGGACCATCCCCACGTGGTGGGCCTGCAGAGCCGGCACGGAAACGTGGAGGGCAGCGGGGTATTGGATCAGGCCGAACTGGTGCGGCAGGCCCTGCGCATGCGGCCGGACCGCCTCGTGGTGGGCGAGTGCAGGGGAGCCGAGGTCCGGGAACTCCTGGCAGCGCTGAACACCGGCCATGACGGTGCCGGCGGAACCATTCACGCCAACTCTGCCGCGGGAGTGCCGGCCCGGTTGGTGGCATTGGGTGCACTTGCCGGTATGGCGCCGGAAGCAGTGGCACTGCAGGCGGCAGCAGCGCTGGACGTGGTGGTCCATCTGCACCGGTCGGCCGGCACCCGCACCATTGCCGAGATTGCGGTCCTGATGATCGCCGACGGAAAACTGACTGCCGTTCCGGCCCTGGTCCTCAGCGGAGGGAAATACCGGCGCGGCAGCGGGTGGTCCGAGCTCGAACAGCGGCTGGAGGTACGGGCAGCCGCTGAAAACGGTGCCGGATCCGTGCCGGCAGGCCGTTAGTGTCGGCGTGGCAGGGCTGACCGTCGCGGTACTCCTCGCCGCGGCAGCGGCCCTGACGCTCGGGGTTCCGCCGCCCCGGCCGCCGGTTGCCCGCCGCAGGTCTGCCCGCATACCGGACGGCCTTCTTCTACGACCACGACGGCGTCGCCCTCGCCGTCGCCGTCGCCCAAAACTCGACAGTGATGCCCCGGCACTGCTGGTGCGGGAACTGGCAGGGCTGCTGGCGGCGGGACGCTCGGCCCACCGGATCTGGGCGGATGCAGCCACACTGTACGAAGTCCCTGGCTCGGCGGAGACCCCCGTTCACCCCTTTTCCCCGGTGCTGAAGGCGGCCGCGGCGTCGGCAGCGCTGGGTCTTAGTCCCGTGCCGGTGCTTGCCGCCGCGGAGCGGGCAGGCAACGGGGAAACGGATCCGGCGCTGCAGCAGCTGTGGTCCGGTTTGGCTGTCTGCCTGCGCGTGTCGGAGCGGAGCGGCGCCCCGCTGGCCGCTGTGCTCAGCCGGTATGCCGGGCAGCTGGAAGCCGCCCGTGATGCCGCCTCGGACCGGGAGGCGGCAATGGCCGGCCCGCGTGCCACCATGCGGCTCCTGACCTGGCTGCCGGGCGGCGGGATACTCCTGGGCTACCTGCTGGGCGGCAACCCGCTGCAGATCCTGACAGCGACGCCGCTGGGGTGGCTTGCGGCGGCAACCGGAACCGGGTTCTGGCTGGCAGGGCGTCTATGGTCCTCACGGCTGGTGCGGAACGCCCAGGCTCCGGTGCAGGGCAATTCCGGATGACCGGCCTGCTGGTATTCGCGTTCCTTTCGACGGCTGCCCTGCTCCTGACCGGATCCGGCGGGCATCCGCGGCAGCAGCACCTCCGGCAGAGGACCGAACCCGGGTCGGAGGGCAGCACCGGCGACCCCGCCCTGATGCTGGACCTGATTGCGGCGATGTTGGAAGCGGGACAACCGCTGCCCTCGGCGTTGGCCATCCTGCGCGGCGGTGTGGACCCGGCTACGTCACGCGATCTTGAGCGGCTCCTTCGGGCGTTGGACCTCGGAATTCCCTGGGATGCCGCGTGGCAGTTGTCCGCCGTTTCCGCCCCCGCGGGAGCGCAGCCAGCGGGTGCGGAACCAGCGGACGCGGAACGGGTATCCCGGGCCAGCGGAATGCCAATCTCGGCACTCGCGGCACTCGGTCCGGCCCTGCGCTTCACGGCCGTTACGGGGGCCCCGTCAGCTGCGGTGCTTCATTCCCAGGCGGACGCCCTTCGACGGCGCCGACAGACGGAGAGCAGGCGGCGGGCAGCGGCGCTCGGGGTTCGTCTGGTGATGCCGCTGGGGCTGTGTTCGCTGCCCGCGTTTGTGGCTTTGACCGTGGTGCCGCTGCTGATGTCCCTGCTGCCGGGGTGGAATTGACCGGTTTGGGCAGGGCTGGTTTCACCTGTTTGTTCCTCCACAACCAGCCGCCGGACCGGGGTTGTCCCCATCGGTATCGGAGCTGCAACCGTCGGGTGGCGGCCGGAGGCAGGATCGAAGTTCAGACCCTTTCAGCAGGAGGAAAGACACATGCCACTCAGCACCAGATCCGTCTCCGCACCATCCCGAGACGCTGCCCCCTCCGAAATGGACGGGGGAGGACCGGGGCCAGCCTGCCCGAACCCGGAATCGGACGGCAGCCACGGGGCATACAGCCTGTCCGGGCGCACTGCCGCGGATAAACCCCGCCTGACACTGGTGAAGCCGCTGCCGGAAACGCAGGCACCGGCGGATCCGCCGTGGACCGACCGGGAGGCCGGTATGGCCACCGCCGAATATGCCATTGCCACACTGGCGGCCGTGGCTTTTGCGGGTTTGCTGGCCATCATCCTGGGCGGCGACGAGGTCCGCGGCATGCTGGTCTCGCTCATCCGGTCCGCACTGACTTTGGGGTAGGCGGAGGGAACGGAGCGCGGGAAAGTGCCAACGGGACAAACATGCCTGGACCAGCAATCACAGCGGAGTCAACGGGGATCACAGCCGGGAAACCACAGGACGTGAGGCAGAAGATGACAGCCGCCGGTTCGGCACGCGAGACTCCGAAACAGAGCGACCGGGGAGCGGTGACAGCCGAATTTGCGGTGGCGCTGCCAGCCATTGTGCTTGTCCTAGTGGGAGGCCTGACCGGTATTTCGGCAGGTATCACCCAGCTTCGGCTGGAGGAAGCAGCCCGGGCGGCGGCGCGTGAGGTCATGCGCGCAGATCAGCCCGCCGCGGCGGCTGCAGTTCAGCGGCTGGCCGGAGATTCGGCCGAGCTGATCCTTTCCGTTGAGGGGCGCTGGACCGCCGTGGAGGTCCGCAGCTCCCTGACCCTGCCCGTGCTGAGCCTGCTCCCGCTGGAACTCTCCGCGGACGCCGTCGCTTTCCCGGGGGACGGAGGCCTGCCGCATGGCATTCCGTCCACCGGATAAACCCCAATCCGACGTTGTGGCCGGAGCCCAAGGGGAAGCCGAAGCCAGCCGTCCGGGCAGGACGCAAGGCAGAACGGCAGCCAGAACGGCAGCCAGGACGGAAGCCAGGATGGCAGCCAGGACGCTAGGCAGAACGGAACCGGCCAACTCCGGACCTGCTAACACCGAGCCGAATGACCGGGGTGCCGGAACGGTTGCCACGCTGGCGATCTGCATGGTGTTGCTGGGGTTCTCCGCGGCCGCGCTGGTGATGGTGCAGGCATCGGTGGCTGCGGTAAGGGCCGCCGCTGCCGCGGATCTCGCCGCGCTCGCCGGTGCGGATGCCCTACGCGGGCTGGGGCCGTCCGGAGCAGCTCCTATCGCGGACTACGATGCCGGCAACCAGGGTTCCAGTCGCCTCGATGCCGGGGCAGGCACAGCTGCCGGCACCGGGAACGCCTGCGGCGTGGCCGGAGAAGTAGCCGCGCGCAACAACGCTGCACTGCGCGACTGCACCGCGGATCCACGTTCCGGCACCGTCACCGTGGCAACGGAAGTGCAGGTCCCTGCACTTCCGGTGCCAGCCGTGGCCCGGGCACGTGCCGGACCTCCGGGCTAGGACGTGAGGGCCAGGGCCTCCGGGGCGTGGTCCAGCAGCACATTCAGGAGCGTGACGGCGCCTTTCTTATCCAGCGGATTGTTCTTGTTGCCGCACTTGGGGGACTGCACGCAGGAGGGACAGCCGCCGTCGCACTCGCAGGCACGGATGGCATCACGGGTGGCGGCGAGCCAGATCCGTGCCGCCTCGTAGCCGCGCTCGGCAAAGCCGGCACCGCCGGGATGCCCGTCGTACACGAAGATGGTCGGCTTCTCGGTGTCTGCATGCAGGGCAGTGGAGACACCGCCGATGTCCCAGCGGTCACTGGTGGCCACGAGCGGCAGCATGCCGATGGACGCATGTTCGGCGGCATGCAGGGAACCGGGGAAATCGGCAGGGGCAAGCCCCGCCGAGACAAGGAACTTCTCGTCGATGACAAACCACACGGCCTTGGTGAACAGTTCCTTGGCCTCCAGCTCCAACGGCTCCTCGCCGAGGATCTCGTTCGAGATCAGGGCCTTGCGCTGGTAGGAGACCACCTGCGTGGTGACCTTCACCGTGCCGAAGCAGACCTGGATGCCGTTCCACTCGGAGGTGCGGTCCGTTTCCAGCACCTCTACCTGCGTGATGTCACGCGCCTGGGTGTAGAACTCCGGATTGGTGCGGGTGACCATGGCGCAGTGGTCGGCCTCGTTGAGTTCATCCACCAGGAACGTCTGCCCCTGATGGACGTAGATCGCCCCGGTATGCGCCTGGTACTGCGCCTGCGGGGAGTCCATGGTGCCCAGCAGCGTGCCGGTTTCGGTCTCGACAATGTTGATCGGCCCCCCGCCTGCCGCCCGCAGGTTGACCATGGACGCGGCGCTTTCCGGATGCGTCCAGAACCAGCCGGAGGGCCGGCGCCGCAGATAGCCCTGGTCCACCAGCTGCTCCAGCAGCCCTCCCGCAGTGGGACCGAACAGCTCCCGCTCGTCCGGTGTCACCGGCAGCTCGGCCGCGGCAGCGCACAGATGCGGTCCCAGCACGTACGGGTTGGACGGGTCGAAGACCGTCGCCTCCACCGAAATATCGAAAATGGCTTCGGGATGATGCACCAGATAGGTGTCCAGCGGATCGTCGCTGGCGACAAAAGCGGCCAGCGCATCCTGCCCGGACCGCCCGGCCCGGCCGATCTGCTGGAACAGGGACGCGCGGGTGCCCGGCCAGCCGGCCACCAGCACCGCGTCCAGCCCGGAAATGTCGATGCCCAGTTCCAGCGCCGAGGTGCTGGCGATGCCCAGCAGTTCACCGCTGCGCAGCCGCCGTTCCAGCTCCCGCCGTTCCTCCGGCAGATATCCGGAACGGTAGGCCGCCACCCGGTCCGGCAGGGAAGGATGTACCTCGTCCAGCAGCCGCCGGGTGATGGTGGCAATGGTTTCGGCCCCGCGGCGGGATTTGATGAAAGCGATGGTGCGGACCTGCGCTGCGACCAGATTGGCCAGCAGGTCGGCAGTCTCCGCGACCACCGTGCGCCGCGACCGCGCTCCGTTCTCGCCCTTCAGCTCGGTCAGCTGCGGCTCCCACAGGGCCACCGTGGTGGACCCGTGCGGCGAATGGTCCTGCGTCACGGCGGTGACCGGTGCGCCGATCAGGCGGCTGAAGGAATCCGACGGTTCGGCGGACGTGGCCGAGGCGCCGATGAACACGGGATCGGCACCGTAGTACCGGCAGATCCGCCGGAGCCGGCGCATCAGGTTGGCGACATTCGAACCGAAGACCCCGCGGTAGCTGTGGGCCTCGTCGATGATGACGTATTTCAGGCGGCGGAAGAACCGCGCCCACCAGGCGTGGTTCGGCAGGACGCCAAAGTGCAGCATGTCCGGGTTGGCGAGCACGAGGTTGGCATGGTCACGGATCCAGCGCCGGGCACCCGTGTCCGTGTCGCCGTCGTACGTCTCGGCCCGGACCGTGGGAAGCTGCAGCGACTTGACGGCGGCAAGCTGATCGGCGGCCAGCGCCTTGGTGGGGGCCAGATACAGCGCGACGGCGCCGGACGGCTCCAGCGTGGCACGGTCATCGAGGGAAGTGCGGTGGATCGCGTCGAGGACGGGCAGCTGGTAGGCCAGCGACTTTCCCGAAGCCGTGCCGGTGGCAATGATCGTGTGCTGCCCGCTGTGTGCTGCTTCGGCGGCTTCCATCTGGTGCGCCCACGGCTCGTGGATGCCGCGGCGCTGGTAGGCGGAAACGACGTCGGGGTGCGCCCATTCGGGCCACGGCGCGGGAACGGCACGGCGCGCAGGAATGTGGTGCACGTGCATCAGCTGCTCGGGCTCGGCGCCGCCGCCCAGCAGCGGAATCAGGGAATCATGAAGAGCCACGTGCTCATTGTCCCACCCGGAAATCGGCGGGCACGCATGTTCACTGCCGGGGGAAAATGGGGTCGAAGATCAGAGCCGCGGCTCGAACATTACGACGGCGGCGAGGGACTCCCAGCCCAGGTACCGGTAGAGCTCCTGCCCGTCCAAGGAGGCGATAAGCAGCCCGGAATCGGCGTCGTCCTCCAAGGCCAGCGCGGTTAATGCCCGCATTACGTAGCTTCCCAAACCCCGGCGCCGGTATGCAGGCTCGGTGATGATCCGGTCAAACACGGCGTAACCGTCGATTACGGCGACCCGTCCCTGCGCTATCGGCTGCCCCGCATCGAACACCGTCACGGCACCCACCTGGTTCTCGTGGGTGCTTTCGGTTTCATAGTTATCCCACGGCAGCACGGGGTATTCGATGTCCTGGCCCTCCATATCGGCGGCCATCAGGACCTCGTCGCTTGAACGGATCTGCAGCCCGTACACCGAGGCCGCGCCGTGGATTTCATGAACCCGCGTAGTCACGATGGTGAACAGCCGGGTAGGGCTGTGCCGGGCGGAGGAAGCCAGGGCGGCGAACTCGTCGTGGGAAGGCTCGAGCGCGAAATACTCCCAGTCATTGGTCCGGTCATGCAGGAGTGCTGCCGGAAAGCGGCCCTCATGGCGTGTCCGGTACCCCCTGGCCTGGGCCCACCCGGAGACCCAGGTCTCAAGCAAATCGTCATCCAGCGCTCTCATAGATGCACACTAGCGGCCACCCGGTGTGAACGGTATGCATCCGAGATGAAATGCGGATGCCTGCCTCGGTCTACCCTTGTCTTGTGGCACTGAACCGAATCGCACTGTATTACGCTTTCACTCCTCTTCCCGACCCGGATGCAATCCGCCTCTGGCAACGCGCGCTCTGCGAAAAACTGGGCCTGCGCGGGCGCATCCTGATCTCGCAGGACGGCATCAACGGCACCGTCGGGGGAGAGCTGGACGCCGTCAAGGCCTACGTCAAGGCCACCCGGGAATACCCCGCCTTCAAGAAGATGGACATCAAGTACTCCGAGGGTTCGGCAGAGGATTTCCCGCGCCTGAGCGTGAAGGTGCGCAACGAGATAGTGAGTTTCGGCGCACCGGGCGAATTGAAGGTGGACGAGAACGGCGTGGTCGGCGGTGGAACGCACCTGCGCCCGGAAGAACTCCACCAGCTGGTGGAAGAGAAGGAAAAGGCCGGCGAGGAAGTGGTCTTTTTCGATGGGCGCAACGCGTTCGAAGCGCAGATCGGCAAGTTCAAGGGCGCCGTGGTGCCCGACGTGTCCACCACCCACGACTTCATCGCCGAACTGGAATCGGGCAAGTACGACGACCTCAAGGACAAGCCGGTGGTCACCTACTGCACCGGAGGCATCCGCTGCGAGGTGCTCTCCAGCCTGATGGTGAACCGCGGGTTCTCCGAGGTTTACCAGATGAAGGGCGGCATCGTCCGGTACGGGGAAACCTACGGCGACAAGGGCCTCTGGGAAGGTTCGCTCTACGTCTTTGACAAGCGGATGCACACCGAATTCACGGACGACGCCGTGACCATCGGCCAGTGCGTGCGTTGCCAGGCCCCCACGAGCAAGTTCGAGAACTGCTCCAACCCGTCCTGCCGCAAGCTGACCCTGTACTGCGCGGACTGCGCCTCGGACCCCGCCACGCTCCGCTGCCCTGACGGCTGCGACGGGTGACGCCCGAAAATTACTTAGGTTGCGGCTAACTGCCTATGTACTTCCCCACCCTCCGTTGTTAGCATCGCGGCACGGGCGCTGACGCCCGGAAAAGGCCTGAGCGGAACCGGCGTCTGCCGGGCACCCCGGATTCGGGCGCAGCCCAAAAGGCGGGGGAGTATGGAAACGGTTGACACGGCGGACGCCGCAAAGACGACAAATGACTGGGACCGGATAGTCGATGTCCTGGTGGTGGGATCGGGAGCAGCCGCGCTGACAGCGGCCATCACGGCAGCTGACGAGGGACTGGATGTCCTGGTTGTGGAAAGCACCAAGCTTTGGGGCGGCACCACCTCCATTTCCGGCGGCGGCCTCTGGATGCCCAACAACCCCCTGATGAAAGAGGCAGGGGTGCAGGACAGCCAGGAGAACGCGCTCACCTACATGGAAGAGGTGATTGCCGACGTCGGCCCCGTCTCCTCCCGCGAACGCAAGCTCGCGTTCCTGCGCACCGTGCCCGAGGTCGTGACGTTCCTGGGCGGTCTCGGGGTGCAGTGGATGCGCTCCAAGGACTACCCGGACTACTACCCGGACCGGCCCGGCGGCATGGTCGGACGTTCCCTCGAAGTGAAGGCCTTCGACACGAAACTGCTGGGGCCGTGGTTCAAGCAGTCCCGTCCGGCGGCGTCGGGCATTCCCGCACCGCTGGCCACCGACGATGTCTGGGAGCTCTCCAGGGCCTGGTCTACGCCGAGCGGGTTCATCCGCGGCGCACGCTTCGTTTTCCGCACCCTCGGGGGCCTGGTCCGCGGCAAACGGCTGTACGGTCTGGGCGGAGCCCTGTCCTCGTCGCTGATGTACATCGTGCGTAACCAGCAGACGCCGGTCTGGCTCTCGGCACCGCTGACGGATCTGGTCCAGGACGACGACGGCGCGGTGCTGGGCGCCGTCGTCCGCCGTCAGGGGCGGGACGTCCGGATTCGGGCCAGGCACGGCGTGGTGCTGGGCGCCGGCGGCTTTGCACGAAACGCCGAATGGCGGGAAAAATACCAGGGCCTCGAGAAGGAATACTCCTCGGCGCCGGAAGGCGACCTCGGACAGGCCATCGACATTGTGGCCTCCCGGGGCGGCGCGCTGGCGCTCATGGACGATGCCTGGTGGGGGCCGACCGCCGTCGGGCCCAAGGGGAAGGTCACCTTCACCCTTGCGGAGCGGTCCATGCCGTTCTCCCTGGTGGTGGACGCTACGGGCAAGCGGTTCCTGAACGAGTCCGAATCCTACGTGGATTTCGGTCACCACATGCTCGAGAACAACAGAAAAGTACCGGGCGATCCCGCCTGGCTGGTGTTCGAAGCCAGGCACGCCCGCCGCTACCTGTTCAACGCCCTGCTGATCGGGCGCAAGGACTGGACGCGGCAGGGACTGCTGCTTCGGGACGACACGGTGGCGGGCCTGGCGGAGAAGATGGGTGTCCCGCCGGCCGCCCTGCAGGCCACTGTGGAACGGTTCAACGGCTTCGCGCAGACCGGAGTCGACGAAGATTTCCATCGCGGCGACACCGTCTATGACAACTACTACAGCGATCCGCGGGTGAAGCCGAACCCGAACCTGGGTCCGCTGGAAAAGGGGCCGTTTTCCGCCGTGCGCCTGTACCCCGGGGACCTGGGCACCAAGGGCGGTCTGGTGACGGACGCCGATGCGCGTGTGCTCCGCGAGGACGGCAGTGTCATTCCCGGCCTGTATGCCGCTGGAAATACGACTGCGTCGGTCATGGGCCGCACCTATCCAGGGGCCGGGGCAACCATCGCACCGGCCGTGGTCTTCGGTTACCGCGCTGCCCGGCACGCGGCTGCGCACGGGCTCTCCGCTGTGGGCCCTGCGGCGGCAGCACCGGCGGCATTTATGTCGGCACCGGCAGCAGAACCGGCGGTACCGGCAGCAGCACCGGCAGAAGCACCGGCGTCGGTGGCCGGAGTGCAGGGCACAGCCGGGTAGCGGGCTCTCCGGCAGGCGGACGGGTGCATCCGGAAAGCGAAGGGGGTGCCCGTCCGCCGATTGCACGGACCGCCGATAGCGCGGCCCTAGACTGGGGGATGTGATTGATTTCTCTTCCGTTCCTTCCGCCCCCCTGAGCCGCGACACCTGGCTCCTCAAGGCGCTCGCCGCCGATCTGGAGGAGGCCGGATACACCGTAAACGGTGTGGCCGGGTTCCTTGGCGAGGCCGCCTCGGCGGCCCTGCAGCGGGACCAGCTGGTTCCGGCCCTGCTGGCCTGCCGTGCGGAAGCGGAAGCGGCATCGCCGCGTCGAGTGGCGGTTCCCATCCAGCTTTGGCTGTTGGGGGAAACAGCTGAGCGGGTCGAACTGGACAGCGCGTTCCCGCGCACCGGCACCGAAGGCCTGCTGGAACTCGGGCTCATTGAACGCGGACGCATCTTCGGCACCTTCCGTGCAGCAGTGGACCTGCGACCCTACGGCACCGACGACGGCGGCACCGGTTCCGCCGGGAACCCCGACGGTGACCTCTGGGTGGCCAGCGACCTGGGCAGCCACCAGCGGCCCGGCGTACTGCGCCGCGACCACGTCCTTGGCATCGGGCAGGCCTCCCTGAGCCTGGCCCAGCTCACCGTACGCGCGCCCGTGGGACGTGCCCTGGATCTGGGCACCGGATGCGGGATCCAGACCTTCCATCTGCTCCGGCACGCGGACCATGTCACGGCAACCGACATTTCCGAGCGTGCCCTCGGCTTCGCCCGGTTCAACCTGCTGCTCAACGCGCCCCAGCTGGACATCGATCCGGACCAGCCCGAGGATCGGTTCACCCTCCGGCTGGGCAGCCTGCTGGAGCCGGTGGCGGGCGAAAAGTTTGATTTGGTGGTCTCCAACCCGCCGTTCGTCATCACTCCGCGCACGGGCGGCGACGACGATGAGAGGTACACCTACCGCGACGGCGGCCTGGCCGGTGACGGCATCGTCGCTGCCCTGGTGGCCGGCCTCGAGGAGGTCCTGCGTCCGGGCGGCACCGCCCAGATGCTGGGCAACTGGGAGATCCCGGCCGGCCGCGACGAGGAATGGTCCGCCCGGCTCGAGGAATGGCTTCCGGACGGGACGGACGCCTGGGTTATCCAGCGCGAAACGCTCACCCCTACGGAGTACGCCGAAATGTGGCTCCGCGACGCCGCGCAGGGCCGCGAACGCGAGGAATACGCTGCGGCGTACGCCGGCTACCTGGAGGATTTTGCTTCCCGGGATGTCGGCACTGTGGGGTTCGGCTCACTTTGGCTGCGCCGACGGCGGAAGCCCGGCGCCGAGCCGCTGCGCAGGTTCGAGGAAATCACCCACCCCATCGAACAGCCCGTGGGGCCGCACCTGGATGCCGCCGTACGCCGGTTCGACTGGGTCAGCAGCCGCACCAAGCTGGAAACAGTGCACCTTCTGGTCGCCGACGACGTGACGGAGGAACGCCATCAGCGCCCCGGGGCCGAGCATCCGGGGGTGATTCTGCTCCGTCAGGGCGCGGGACTGCGGCGGACCAACCTCATGAGCACGGAGCTCACCGGGTTCGTGTCAGCCTGCGACGGCGAGCTCTCCGTGGGTCAGATAGTCTCAGCCCTCGCCGCCCTGCTGGACCGCCCGGAACCTGAGTTTGGCGAAAACCTGATCGCGGAAGTGCGTAATCTGGTCTTGGACGGGTTCCTCGTTCCGGACCGCTGGTAGGCCCCGCGCCTGTCCCGGTGCAGATCATGCCTGCGGTGCTTTCCGGTTACCCTAGTGCTGGGGCATCGCGCATACTGTCTGTGGATGTACCGGACTGCCGATGCACCAAAGCGCCGGAACGAAGCGCCCCGAACTTATTTGAACCACCCCGTTACGTAGGAGAACAGTGCCAGTTAAGGCAACGGACAAGAAGACCGGCAAGAAGAAGCTTGTAATTGTCGAGTCTCCGGCCAAGGGCAAGACCATCGCCGGGTACCTCGGCGAAGGCTTCGAGGTGACGGCGTCGATGGGTCACATCCGTGATCTTCCGCAGCCCTCCGACCTGCCCGCCGAGTTGAAGAAGACGGGCGTCGGCAAGTTTGCCGTGGACCTCGACAATGACTTCGAGCCGTATTACGTGGTCTCCGCGGACAAGAAGAAGAAGGTCGCCGAGCTCAAGGCGGCCCTCAAGGACGCCGACGAACTCTACCTCGCAACTGACGGTGACCGCGAAGGTGAAGCCATTGCCTGGCACCTGCTCCAGGTGCTCAAGCCCAAGGTCCCGGTGCACCGCCTGACCTTCCCCGAAATCACCAAGGAAGCCATCCAGCGCGCCCTGCTGGAAATGCGCGACGTCGACGTCGCCATGGTGGATGCCCAGGAAACCCGCCGTATCCTTGACCGGCTCTACGGCTACGAGATTTCCCCCGTGCTGTGGCGCAAGGTTGCCCGCGGCCTGTCCGCCGGACGCGTGCAGTCCGTCGCCACCCGACTCGTGGTCGAACGCGAGCGGGAGCGCATGGCGTTCCGCGCGGCGTCGTACTGGGACCTCGTGGGAACCTTCGCCACGGAAGCCGCCGAGAAATTCAAGGCCCGCCTGGTCTCCGTTGACGGCTCCCGCGTAGCCACCGGCAAGGACTTCACCGACCGGGGTGAGCTGAAGTCCAAGACCGCCGTGCACCTGGACGAAGCAGCAGCCGTGTCGCTCGCCGCCGGCCTGGAATCGGCCGCGTTCAGCGTCCGTTCCGTCGACACCAAGCCGTACACCCGCCGTCCGGCCGCGCCGTTCACCACCTCCACCCTGCAGCAGGAGGCCGGCCGCAAGCTGCGCTTCTCCTCGCGGGTGACCATGCAGGTGGCCCAGCGGCTGTACGAAAACGGCTACATCACCTATATGCGTACAGACTCTCCGGCGCTGTCGGACCAGGCCATCAACGCCGCCCGCCGCCAGGCCTCGGAGCTTTACGGCCCCGAGTACGTGCCCGAAGCCCGGCGCGTCTACAAGGGCAAGTCCAAGAACGCCCAGGAAGCGCACGAAGCCATCCGCCCCGCCGGTGACTCCTTCCGCACTCCGGCACAGGTTGCCTCCTCGCTGCGCGGCGACGAGTTCCGGCTTTACGAGCTGATCTGGAAGCGCACCGTCGCCTCCCAGATGGCCGATGCCAAGGGTTCCACGGCATCCGTGCGCATCGGTGCGGTGTCCGCTGACGGGCGCGACGCCGAGTTCTCGGCTTCCGGTACGGTCATCACCTTCCGCGGCTTCATGGCTGCCTATGAAGAGGGCCGCGACGCCGTCCGCGACGACGACGAGGCCGAGGGTACCGAAGGCGCCCGCCTGCCGGTGCTGAAGGCCCAGGACACCCTGACCGCTGCAGACATCGCTGCCGGCGGCCACGAGACCTCCCCGCCGCCGCGTTTCACTGAAGCGTCGCTGGTGAAGATGCTCGAAGAACTTGGCATCGGCCGCCCCTCCACGTACGCCGCCACCATCTCCACGATCATGGACCGCGGCTATGTCACCAGCCGCGGCCAGGCACTCGTGCCGAGCTGGATCGCGTTCTCCGTGGTCCGCCTGCTGGAGGAACACTTCACGGATTACGTGGACTACGACTTCACCGCGGAGCTCGAAGAGGACCTGGACCGTATCTCCCGCGGCGAAGCCGGCCGCGTGGAGTGGCTGAACCAGTTCTACTACGGCGACCGGGTGCAGACCGGCCTGCACACCATCGTGAACGATCTCGGCGAAATCGACGCCAAGGCGATCAACTCGATCGAGATTGCCGACGGCATTGTGCTGCGCGTGGGCAAGTTCGGCCCCTACCTGGAGCGTCCGCTGCCCGCAGACGCACCCGAAGGGACCGAGCCCGAGCGGGCGAACGTTCCCGAGGACCTGGCCCCTGACGAACTCACCGCCGAAAAGGCCGTGGAACTGATGGAGACCGCCGCTCCCGAAGAGCGCGTGCTGGGTACCGATCCGGAGACGGGCCGGACCATCGTGGCCCGCAACGGCCGCTACGGCCCGTACGTGATCGAGCTGATCCCGGAACCCACCGAAGAGGACCTGGCGAACCAGCCGGTGGAGTACTACAAGAACGGCAAGCCCAAGCCTCCGAAGAAGCCGGTGAAGGTCAAGCCGCGCACCGGCTCGCTCTTCAAGTCCATGAGCGTGGAAACGGTGACCCTGGAAGAGGCGCTGAAGCTGATGAAGCTGCCGCGCGTCCTGGGCACCGACGCCGAGGGTAACGAGATCACGGTGCAGAACGGCCGGTTCGGTCCGTACCTGAAGAAGGGCACGGATTCACGGTCCATCGGTTCCGAAGAGGAGATCTTCACGATCACGCTCGAGCAGGCGCTGGAGATCTATTCCCAGCCCAAGCAGCGCGGCGGCCGGCAGGCTGCGGCACCGCTCGCGGAATTCGGTGCTGATCCCGTGTCGGAAAAGCCGATTGTGGTGAAGGACGGCCGCTTCGGTCCCTACATCACGGACGGCATCACCAACATCACGGTGCCCCGCTCCACGGCCATCGAGGAGCTGACCCGGGAGCAGGCCATTGAGCTGCTGGCGGAGAAGCGCGAGAAGGGCCCGGCGAAGAAACCCGTGAAGAAGCGCGCGGCGCCTCGGAAAGCTCCGGCGAAGAAGTAGGGGCCGGTAGAGCGATAATGGAATCATGCGCCTAGGCGTTCTCGACATCGGGTCCAACACCGTCCACCTCCTGCTGGTGGACGCCCATCCCGGTGCGCGTCCCGTCTCCTTCGCCTCGCACAAGCGCCCGCTGCAGCTGGTGTCCTATCTGGACGCCGACGGCGCGATAAGCGAGGCCGGGCAGGACGAACTGATCGGGTTCGTCAACGAGGCCTGGAACTTCGCCCGCCGGCACGGTGCGCAGGACCTGCTGGCCTTCTCCACCTCGGCCATCCGGGAATCGGCCAACGGCGCCGAGGTCCTGGCCCGGGTGCACCGGGAGACTCCGGTGCACCTGGAGGAACTCTCCGGCGGAGACGAAGCGGCGATGACTTTCCTCGCCGTCCGCCGTTGGTACGGCTGGGGTGCCGGTTCCATCCTGGACCTGGATATCGGCGGAGGTTCCTTCGAGATGGCACTGGGCCAGGACGAGCTTCCGGAAATCGCCCGGTCCCTGCCGCTCGGTGCCGGTCGGCTGACCCGGGACTGGCTTCCCGAGGATCCGCCCTCGCCCAAAAGCATCAAAAAGCTGCGCAAATACATCCGCGGCATGGTCGGGGAGGCGGCTGAGGAGTTCAGCGCCTTCGGCCGACCGGACCTCGTTGCCGGAACGTCCAAGACCTTCCGGTCGCTGGCGCGCATTGCCGGCGCCGCGCCGTCGGCCGCCGGACCGTTTGTGCCCCGCGTGCTCACGTTGGAGGACCTGTCCCTCTGGACCAAGCGGTTGGGGGCCCTGAGTGCCCGGGACCGTGCCGGACTGGACGGGGTGTCCGCGCTGCGCGCACCGCAGATGCTTGCCGGAGCGCTGGTGGCGCAGGCTGCCATGGAAGCCTTCGATGTGCAGTCCCTGAAGATCTGCCCCTGGGCCCTGCGCGAGGGTTTGATCCTGCGCCGATTCGACACGCTTCGCTTTGAAACAACCGGCGACCTGCCGCGCGGCCCCGCCGAAGGGGAGGAATTCCTCGTGGCTGCAGGGGCGGGTCCTTCGTCCAATGGAAAGCCAAGCTGACATGCCGACGTCTCTCCCGCTGCCCGGACGCGCCGCTATTCCGGTGGCGCTGTCCAGTGCATCCGTGTACCCGCTGTCCGTACATGACACCTTCGCGGTGGCTCATGACCTGGGCTATGACGGTGTGGAAATCATGGTCACCAACAGCCAGGTCAGTCAGGACCCGGACTCCCTTAGGGAGCTGAGCGAGCAGTACCAGCAGCCGATCCTGGCCATCCACGCTCCCACCCTGCTCCTGACGCAGCAGGTCTGGGGTGCGGCTTGGACAAAGATCGAACTGTCCGCGGCGATGGCCGCGGAAGTAGGTGCTTCCACAGTGGTGGCGCACCCGCCGTTCCGGTGGCAGACGGGTTATGCGGAGAACTTCGCCGAAGGCGTGAAGGACATCGCCGAACAATACGGCGTCACCATCGCCGTGGAGAACATGTATCCATGGCGGGTCCGGGGGCGTGAGGCAAAAGCCTACCTGCCGCATTGGAACCCGATCCCCGAGCCGTATGAAAACGTCACCTGGGACTTTTCCCACGCTGCCATCGCCGGTATGGACTCCTTTGAGCAGATCCGTAAACTCGGGGATCGGCTCCGGCACGTCCACCTCACGGACGGAACTCCCAACGGCAAGGATGAGCATCTGCTGCCCGGTGAGGGTACGCAACGGTGCGCCGAGGCGTTGTCCTACCTGGCCGACGGCGGGTTCGACGGCGTGGTGGCCGTGGAAGTCAGCACCCGAAAGGCGCGGGGAGCGGGGGAGCGCGAGGAACAGTTGAAGCAGACCCTGGAATTCGCGCGGGAGCACCTCCGGCCCAAAACAGTCCTGGCCGGGCACGACGCCGGATAGCCGGCCGCCGTCGGCGGTCCGCAACCGGCGTAGAAGCGGCATATTCGCGGCATGACAGAATCGAAGTCATGGAAAGCGCACAGAATCCCCGACTGACATTCCTTGGCTGCGGCTCGATGAACGAAGCCATCCTCGGCGGAATCCTCGCCGGGGGCCTTGCCGCCGAGCAGGTAACCGCCACCGTCCGGCGGGCCGAACGGGCCGAAGAGCTTCGCACGGCCCACGGCATCACCGTCCTTGCGGGCAGCGAGGATCCGGACGCGAACCGGAAAGCGGTCGCCGGAGCCGACCTCGTCATTGTGGGCGTCAAGCCCGTAGGCGTGGCTGACCTGCTGCGCGAAATCGCTGCGGACCTGCCCCGCGGCGCCGTCGTCCTGAGCGTGGCTGCCGCGGTGCCGCTGGCCCTGATGGAGTCGCTGCTGCCGGAAGGCCAGTCCGTTATCCGTGCGATGCCCAACACCCCGTCCCGCCTCGGCCGCGGCGTCACGTCCATCTCCGCAGGCAGTTCCGCCGGTCCGGACGCGATGGACCTGGCCCGCCGCGTGCTGTCCGCCACCGGCACCGTGGTGGAGGTGCCCGAAGAACAAGTCGACGCCGTTTCCGCCGTCAGCGGTTCCGGCCCCGCCTACGCGTTCTACCTGGCCGAGGCCATGGCCCGGGCCGGCGTCGAGCTCGGTCTGGACCCGGACCTCTCGGCCCTGCTGGCCCGCGAAACTGTGGCCGGTGCCGGATACATGCTGGCCGAGCCCGACGCCGATGCTCCGGCCCTGCGCCGAGCCGTCACCAGCCCCAAGGGCACCACGGAAGCGGCCATCCGGACCTTCGACGAGATGAACCTGCCCGGCGTGATCGAGGCCGGCGCCCGTGCGGCAGCGGCTCGGGCCGAAGAGATCACGAAGCAGCTGACTGCTTAGGTCTGCTGGCTGGGCCGGCTGGGTGGCTGGGTGGGCCGGGTGGCTGGGCCGGCCTTCGGGCCTGGCTCCGGCGGCAACGAAATTCCTACGCTCGCAGAGCTCGCTCGGAATATTAAAGCCGCCTCCGCCAGGCCCTTCGGCCGGACGGGTGCCGCTGCCGCCTCTGTCAGGATCCCTTCGGGCGGGCGGACGGGTGCCGCTGCAAGGCCAGCACTGCGCCCAGGAATCCTGCGGTTTGTCGGGTTCCCTGCGGTTTGTGGCAATCCCTGCGCCGCGCGGCGGAGGGAAGTGCACAAACCGCAGGGTCTTTACACAAACCGCAGGGTTTTGCGTTCGGTCGACAGGCATCACCGGCGCTGTCGGCTGTGCGGGCTGCTCTGATTCCCGCTGGCGCCTATGCCTCGGGTGATTGCACGCATCAGCGAGTCCGGCGCCCGTGCGCAGCGGCCCGGGCATCGGAAGCTACGAACCAACTGACCCCGTAGCTCTGACTTGCTCTGCAGGCGACGCTCGTGCAGGTGCTAACCGCCGTAAGGCGTGGCGGAGGCGGCTTTAATATTCCAAGCGAGCTCTGCGAGCGAGGAATTTCGTTGCCGCCGGAGCCACGTCTGGAGGCGACCCGCAGGTGCCCCGCCGCCGGAGACATGCCTGGAGGCGACCCGCAGGTGCCCGCCGCCGGAGCCTCCCCTGAAGCCGGCCCGCAGGCGCCCCGCCGCCGGAGCCATGCCTGGAGGCGACCCGCAGGTGCCCGCCGCCCGAGCCTCCCCTGAAGCCGGCCCGCAGGCTACCGGAAAACCGACCTACGGCCGGGCCGCAAACCGTTCCAGCAGATCCACGTGCCCGGACACGATCAGGGTGTCGCGGCTGGAGACCTTGGTATCGGGCTGCGCGTAGGTGAAGTCCTCACCGGGGGATTTCACGCCGACCACGGTGACGCCGTACTTCGCCCGCACATTGGACTCGCCCAGGGTGAAGCCCTGCGTCTCCTTCGGCGGGTACATCTTCACGATTGCGAAACCGTCATCGAACTCGATGAAGTCCAGCATGCGGCCCCCGACCAGGTGCGCGGCCCGCCGTCCGGCGTCGGCCTCCGGGTAGATCACGTGGTTCGCCCCGATGCGGGTAAGGATCTTGCCGTGCGCCGGCGTGATGGCCTTGACCCACAGGTGCTCAATGCCCAGGTCCACCAGGTTCACGGTGATCAGCACGCTGGACTCGATCGAGGTGCCCACGCCCACGACGGCGGCGGAGAAGTCCTCGGCGCCCAGCTGCTTGAGTGCCTCGATGTTGGTCGCGTCGGCCTGGACCACGTGCGTCAGCAGGCCGGAAGCCTTCTGGACGAGCGCCGGATCGCGTTCCACGGCCAACACCTCGCGGCCCTGCCGGACAAGCTGCTCGGCGGTGGCGGCACCGAATCGGCCGAGTCCGATGACCAGGACCGGTGCATTGTGGGGAGGTCTGTCAGCCAATGATCGGCCTTTCTTCGGGGTAGTGGTAGAGGGTGCTGCGGTGGCGCACGGCAAGTGCCGCGGCAAGGGTGATGGTGCCGACGCGTCCGGCGAACATAAGCATCGACAGGACGTACTTTCCGGACGGCGGCAGGGCTTCGCTGAGGCCGGTGCTCAGCCCCACCGTGGCGAAGGCGGAAATAACCTCGAAGAGGACCGGCTCCAGGGATTCATTGGTGATGACCAGCAATGCCGACGTGGCCACCGCCACCAGGGTGGCGCCGAGGATGGTCACCGAGATTGCCACCCGCATGGCGCCCTGCGGGATGGTGCGGCCAAAGGCCCGGACGTCGGAGTCGCCCCGGGCCTCGGCCACCACGGCCAGGAACAGGACGGCGATGGTGGTGACCTTGATGCCGCCTGCCGTGGAGGCGGAACCGCCGCCGGCGAACATCAGCATGTCGGTTATGAGCAGGGTGCTGGAATCCAGGTCCGTCATGGAGACCAGGTTGAAGCCGCCGGATCGGGTCATCACCGAGGCGAAGATCGAGTGGATGATCTTGTCCCCCAGGGACAGGTCGCCGATGGTGCGGCTGTTGAACCACTCGAAGGCGCCCCAGATTATCGCGCCGGCCACCAGCAGGATGGAGGACACCAGCACGGTCAGCTTGGTGTGCAGGTTACATTTGCTGACCCGCGCACGGGTCTGCAGCAGGACCATGATGACCGGAAAGCCCAGCGAGCCGATAAATACACCGAGCATCAGCGGAATCAGGATCCACAGGTCTTCTTCGTACGGCACCAAACCGTCGGAGTGCGGCGTGAAACCGGCGTTGTTGAACGCGGAAATGGAATAGAAGACCGCATGCCAGATTGCCTGGCCGGGGGACTCACCCAGGATCATGAACCGCGGCGCCATGATCAGGGCAAGGGCCAGTTCAATTACGACGGCGGTGCTGAAGACGATGCGCAGCAGGTGGCCCACTTCGCCGAGCCGGCCCGTGTTCATACCTTCCTGGGCCATGAGCTTGCCGCGGACGCCGAGCCGCTTGTTCACGGCCAGTGCCAGCAGCGAGGCCAGGGTCAGGATGCCCAGACCGCCCACCTGGATCGCGATCAGGATCAGCACCTGTCCGAAGGCGGACCAGTAGGTGGCGGTGGAGACCACGGTGAGGCCGGTGACGCAGACGGCCGATACAGCGGTAAAGAAGGCATCGTGCAGCGGGGCGGATTCCCCGCTGCTGGAAGCGGCAGGCAGGCTCAGCAGGGCGGTAAAGAGCAGGATGACCAGGCTGAACACGATAAGCGCCAGCCGCGCCGGCCGGCCGGTGACCAGCCCGCCCACAAACTCGCGGATCCCGGCAACGATGGCGGGACCGCTGTGCTGCTCTTTCTCCAGCAGGGATTGCCGTGGGATTGCCATGGGTGGTCCAGTTCTTTTCCGCGGTGGTTCCGCACAGTAGTAGCACTTATCCGGCAGATGGGCGCGGACACCAATATCAGAGTAGCGCCCGCATCACGTAGCCTGTCTGCATGATCAGTTCCGGGCTAAGCCTTCCCATTATGCCGACGTGCATTGTCTGGGATGAATCCATGCTGGCTTACGACTTCGGCGCAGGCCATCCGATGAGCCCGGCGCGCCTGGACCTGACGGCCCGGCTGGCCCGTGAATTGGGACTTTTCGACCTCGAAGGGGTCTCCATGACCGAGCCGTATGTCGCCTCGGCAGCCGACCTGCTGACCGTCCATGGCTTCGACTACATCAGCGCCGTGCAGGCCGCCGGAGCCGACCCCGCGAACTGCAACACCCTGCTGGGGCTGGGTACCGAGGACACGCCGGTCTTCGCCGGCATGCACGAAGCCAGCGCCCGGTTGGTCGGCGGTTCCCTGGCCGCTGCGGACGCCATCCTGTCCGGCGAGGCGACACACGCGGTCAACTTCGCCGGCGGCATGCATCATGCCGGCTATGAAAAAGCGTCCGGATTCTGCGTCTATAACGACGCCGCGGCCGCCGTCGCGCGGCTCCTTGCCAAGGGTGTGCAGCGGGTGGTGTACATCGACGTCGACGCCCACCACGGCGACGGCACGCAGAACATTTTCTGGGACGATCCCCGCGTTATGACCATCTCGCTGCATGAAAGCGGCCTGACCCTGTTTCCGGGGACGGGTTTCGCCAACGAAACCGGTGGCAAGGCAGCCGAAGGAACCGCGGTCAACATCGCCGTACCGGCACGCACCACCGACGCCGGCTGGCTGCGGGCGTTCCACGCAGTGGTACCCCAGCTGACTGAGGCCTTTGCTCCGGAAGTAATTGTCAGCCAGCACGGCTGTGACAGCCACACGGATGATCCCATGACCAGCCTCCGGGTCAGCGTGGAGGCCCAGCGGCAGGCTGCCCTGACCATCAGCGACCTGGCCGGCCGCCTGTGCGAAGGCCGCTGGATCGCCACCGGCGGAGGCGGCTACAACGTCGCCTCCGTGGTGCCGCGGTCCTGGGCGTTGCTGATGTCAGTGGCTGCCAACGGGCGGGTGCGTCCCGCCACCCCGCTGCCCCCGGCCTGGCGCGAGTACGTGCTGGAAAAGCACGGCGTGAAGTCCGGCGAGACGCTGGGAGACGGGGCGGATATCTGGTGGCGTTCCTGGGAAGTGGGCTACGACCCGAATGACGAGATCGACCGGACCGTGATGGCGACCCGCAAGGAATTGTTCCCGCTGCACGGGCTGGATCCGTGGTTCGACTAGGCGGTTCCTCCGGGATGCTCCCGGCTGAGGGTACGGATAAACTGGCGGGGTCCCGGCCTGGGCCTGCCGGGCAAGCTGTCCGGCACCTTCCACGCGGGCGGGCGGAAGCAGTTCTGGAATATTTCCGGATATGACCGCGCCGTCGTCATCGCACTGGACCCCGCGGAAAAATTTGACCGTCTCGTGATCACGGTTGATGACCCGAACCAGCTGGTGGACATGATCAACAACGCGGTCGGCGTACGGTAAACCAGCAGAACCGCTGGTTCAACCCGCGGCTCCTGCAGTGCAACGAGGCACCGGCCGCAGCGAGCATACGGTGGTCCTCCGGGATGCTCCCGGTCCCATATCCGCTAGGGTAAATGCCATGGTCTTTGACGATGTGTTTGCAGTAATCGCGGAAGGTACGCGGCGTGAAATCCTGGGCGCCCTGCGTACCGGCGACAAGTCCGTAGGGACACTGGTGGAGGAACTCGAGGTCAGCCAGCCCACGGTCTCCAAGCACCTGAAAGTGCTGCGCGAAGCCGGACTCGTCTCCATGCGGGCCGAAGGCCAGCGCCGGTACTACTCGCTGGAAACTGCCCCGCTCGAGGAACTGGTCCTGTGGCTGCGGGCCTTTGACCTCGCGTCGCTGACGGAGTCCCGCCTGGCATCCGTTTCGGCAAGCCACCAACCCGCCACCGCGGCTGCCGCGGCGGCCGGTGCGCTGGTGCCCGGCGCCGCGGAGACCCGCCCGCTGCCGGTGGACGCCGGCGTGCAGAACCTCGGCCGCACCGTGGGACGGGCCGCAGAGCGGGCCGCCGACCTGTTCGGCCAGTTCCCGAAATTCCGCCGCCGCCGGCCCTAGGGACGCGGCCCGCAGGCACTTTGGCCCGCCTTGCATCGCATCCCCGGCATCCGCGGGGCTAGCGTAGTCCTAACCGGGGAATCCAACCTCTAAGGAGCAGCAAATGGAACGTGTACTGACACGCGTACGCGACGACGTCTTCCGTCGCAATCCCGGGGAAACCGAGTTTCACCAAGCCGTCGTGGAAGTCTTCGACTCCCTCGCCCCCGTGCTGCGCAAGCATCCCGAATTTGCCGAGGCCGCGATCCTGCAGCGGATCTGCGAACCCGAACGGCAGATCATCTTCCGGGTGCCCTGGGTGGATGACAAGGGCCAGGTACAGATCAACCGGGGCTTCCGGGTGGAATTCAACTCTGCCCTCGGCCCGTACAAGGGCGGGCTCCGGTTCCACCCCTCCGTGTACCTGGGCATCATCAAGTTCCTCGGTTTCGAACAGATCTTCAAGAACGCACTCACCGGCATGCCGATCGGCGGCGGCAAGGGCGGCTCGGACTTCGACCCGCGGGGAAAGTCCGACGCTGAAGTAATGCGCTTCTGCCAGTCCTTCATGACCGAGCTGTACCGGCACATCGGCGAGTACACGGACGTTCCGGCCGGTGACATCGGCGTCGGCGGCCGCGAGATCGGTTACCTCTTCGGACAGTACAAACGCATCACGAACCGCTACGAATCGGGCGTCCTCACCGGAAAGGGCGTGAGCTGGGGCGGATCCCTGGTCCGTCCCGAGGCCACCGGCTACGGCGCGGTGATGTTTGTCGAGGAGATGCTCAAGACCAAGGGCATGAGCCTGGACGGGCAGCGGGTGATCGTCTCCGGGTCCGGCAATGTCGCCATCAACGCCATAGACAAGGCCCAGATGCTCGGCGCCACGGTGGTGGCCTGCTCTGATTCCGCGGGCTACATAGTTGACGAAAAGGGCATTGACGTTCCGTTGCTGCGGCAGATCAAGGAAACGGAGCGGGGCCGGATCTCGGAATATGCCGAGCGCCGCGGACACTCCGTGAGCTACGTGACGGAGGGTTCCATCTGGAACGCGGGAGCCGGCGTCGCCCTGCCCTGCGCCACCCAGAACGAACTGGACGAAGCAGACGCGCTGGCATTGATCAAGTCCGGAGTCCGGGCCGTGGCCGAGGGCGCGAACATGCCGTGCACTCCGGCCGCCATCACCGCATTCCAAGCCGCCGGGGTACTGTTCGGCCCGGGTAAGGCGGCCAACGCGGGCGGCGTCGCCACCTCCGCGCTGGAGATGCAGCAGAACGCGAGCCGGGACTCCTGGTCCTTCGAGCATACGGAACGCCGGCTCAGCGAAATCATGGTCAACATCCACGAACGGTGCGCCCGGACCGCAGAGGAATACGGTTCGCCCGGCGACTACGTAGTGGGTGCCAACATCAGCGGCTTCGTGAAGGTAGCCGATGCGATGCTGGCCCAGGGCGTGATCTAGGCCGGCTTGCACGGCCCGGGCCCCGTGGCTGCGGAAAGAACTTCCACTATGGTTACTCCTGCCACTACAGTAGGGACCATACGGGGCCATCAGTGACGCACGTCGCAACAGGCCGGTGACGCGATATCCTTCAGCCACAGGTGCTCCCACATGGCTTGCTGTCGGGAGCGGCGGCAATGAGCAAAGGAACGGGACTAAATGGCAGACGAGGGAAACTTCTCGGATGTGCGGTTTCTGACGGTATCGGAAGTTGCCGATGTCATGCGGGTCTCCAAGATGACTGTGTACCGGCTGGTCCATTCCGGCGAGCTGCCGGCCGTCCGTTTCGGCCGGTCCTACCGTGTGCCTGAATCGGCCGTCCAGAAGGTGCTCCGCGACGCCGTTATTGACCGGCGTACAGACACTGCCTAAGCCCTGCCTCGGGTACACCGCTTCACTGAACAGCGCCGGGACGCGCCGTTCCCGGCTGCTGTTCCGGGCTGGCAAATTCCACAGCCCCGAAGCTGTACCCTGTTAAGGAACGTTTTAACCGAAAGCCAGTAACTACCGGCAACCAGCTCCTGTGCCCACGGCAACAGGGGAGGGGAACCGGTGACTCCTAATAAGTTTGTGAGGACTCTGTGGGTTCAGTAATCAAGAAGCGCCGCAAGCGTATGGCCAAGAAGAAGCACCGCAAGCTGCTTCGCAAGACCCGCCACCAGCGTCGCAATAAGAAGTAGGTCCTTCTTAGCGACCGTTGTCAGCTGGCCCCCGCTGCACATGCAGTGCTGGGTCCGCTACGGCAGAGCCCGCCAGTCCCTAGGGATAGGCGGGCTCCGGTTTTTAAGCAGCCGCCGGGCGGTCAGCTCTGCTGGGCTGTCAGCGGGCCCGCACCCAGGAGAACCCCCGCCACAGTCCGTACGTCGCCCCGGCAACGGTCGCCGACTTCAGGCCCAGCGTTGCTGCCCTCCGGCCTGACCGGAAGTCGTACACGGGCCAGTTGCGCTCACGGGCATGACGGCGCAGGCGTGCGTCCGGATTGATCGCCACCGGATGCCCCACCAGGCTCAGCAGCGGAACGTCGTTGTAGGAATCGCTGTACGCCCAGCAGCTTTGCAGATCCAGGCCTTCCTTCTCGGCCAGCGCCCGGACACCGGCAGCCTTGGCTGGCCCATGCAGGAACTCACCCACCAGGCGTCCGGTGTACATGCCGTCGGTGACCTCGCTGACAGTGCCGAGGGCACCGGTGAGGTCGAGCCGGCTGGCGATGACCGAAGCAACTTCGATGGGCGTTCCGGTGACCAGCCAAACCGGCCGGCCGGACTTCATATGCTGCTGGGTCAGGGCCCGGGTGCCGGGCCAGATCTTGGAGACAATCATTTCGTCGTAGACCTCTTCGCCCAGCGTGCGCACATCCTCCGAAGAGAGACCAACGGCGAAGGCCAAGGCGGCGTCGCGGACAGAGTGGACGTCCTTGAGGTTTTCACCCTGGAGCATGAACCTCAGCTGCTTGCTCGCGAACCCGGCTGCTTCACGGATCGTGAAGACTTTCCGCTGGTACATTTTCCGGCCCACGTGGAACAGGCTGGCACCGCGCATGAGCGTATTGTCGACGTCGAAAAAGGCGGCTTCGCCAGGTTTGCCCGCGGCGTCTGTGGTTCCGGTGGCTCGGACTACAGTGGCTCGGGGCATGGTCCGAGTCTACGCAAAACCCGGCCTGAGCGCGGAAATCCGACGTATTGGGGCTATTTTGGACATATGAGTGAATCCGTCGGACCGGAAGTCGTCCTCCTTACCCGACCGGGCTGCCATTTGTGCGAAGACGCCCGCCTGGTGCTCCGGCGCGTGGGGGAGGACCTTGGCATTCCCTGGCAGGAACGCAGTGCCGAGGATGACCCGGAACTCGCCGTCCGCTTCGGCGAGGAGATCCCGGTGTTGTTCATCGACGGCGTCCAACGGGACTTCTGGAAAATCGACGAAACACGGCTGCGGCGTCTGCTGGGGGCGTGATGACACCCGAGGAAGTCCGGTCGGAACGATCCGCCCTGGAGGGCGGAACGGCCAACAGCGGCGAGGCGGCCCGACCATCGTCGGCCGGTGCGGGTGCAGGACGGCACATACCGCCGGCGTCGCTGGCGCGGTTGACTATCTACTTGAGGGCGCTGTCCGTCATGCTCGCCGACGGGATAGAACGTGTGTCCTCTGAAGAGCTGGCCGAAGCGGCCGGAGTTAATTCGCCCAAGCTGCGCAAGGACCTGTCCTATCTGGGGTCCTACGGGACCCGCGGCGTTGGATATGACGTTCCGTATCTCAGCGGACAGATTTCCGCCGCGCTTGGCCTGACATTGAATTGGCGGGTAGCCATAGTAGGAGCCGGCAACCTCGGCCGTGCCTTGGCAGGCTATCCCGGGTTCGGCTCAAGGGGCTTCGAGGTTGTGGCACTGTTCGACGCCGACCCGATGGTTATCGGCCAGGAGGTGGGCTGGCTAAGGATCAGCCCGGTGGACTCGCTTGAAGCAGTGCTCGCGAAGACGGAGGCGAACATGGCGGTGCTTTCGGTGCCCGCCGAGGTTGCCCAGGATCTATGCGACCGCCTCGTGGAGTCCGGCATTACCAGCATCCTCAGCTTTGCTCCCGTAGTGCTGCAGGCGCCCGAAGATGTCCAGATCCGCAAAGTGGACATGGCGACCGAACTGCAGATCCTTGCCTACCACGCACAGCGTTCACAGGTTTCGCAGATCGCCGCCCGGGCCCGCCTGGCGCGCTAGGACCGGTTCCGACGGCAGGGGTTCCGCCTGGCCTCCTAGGTGTTGGTGCGGCTTTGTTTGGTGCCGTTGCGGCGCGAACGGCTCAGTCGAGAGTACCCGCGGGCGGAACCACGGAGCTGCTCCCTTGGTGAAGGTGATCGCGGCTCCTGCGACGCCCAAGGCTGCCGCGAGAGACTGGGTGCCGGTTCCTGCGTTCGTCGCGTAGAACAGTGCCGTGCCCGCAAGGACCGCGGTGGCTATCCGCGCCCAGCGGTGCCGGTCCCGAACGGCAACCGCAAGCAGGAGGGCGGATCCCAGGATCACCAGGGCATACGCGAGCTCTACCGCAGCCTGCGTCCTGGCATAGTGGGTGCCGGTCACTCCGTACCGCTCGAGGAGGGCAATGGCGGGCGGCAGCGAATCCGGTATGGGCATCCGCGAAACGGTTGTAATGGTGCCCCACAGATTGAGCAGGCCGGCACCTGAAATCAGCGCGAATGCGGCGGCAATGGCAGGAACCGGGTTGCCGGTGTTCGCCGGCAGGTGGCGCTGTACGGCCCGCACCACCACGGCTATCGCGCGCGCTGTGGAGCGGGCTGCAACGGCTATGGCATGTGCAACGGTGCGGGCTACCACCGAGGTGGCGTGTGCGACGGCGCGGGCACCGACGGCTGTGGCGTGCGCTGTGGTGCGGGCTGCAACGGCTATGGCATGTGCAACGGTGTGGGCTACCACCGAGGCGGCGTGTGCGACGGCGCGGGCACCGACGGCTGTGGCGTGCCCTGTTGTGCGGGCGCCTACGGCCGTGACGTGTGCTGTGGTTCGTGCGCCTACGGCCGTGGCGTGTGCTGTGGTGCGGGCGGCCGTCGAAACGGCGTCGGCGACGGCGCGGGCGCCTACGGCTGTGGCGTGCGCTGTTGTCCGGGCGGCAACGGAGATGGCATTTCCGATGGTGCGGACTGCGACGGCAACGGCGTGGGCCGTGGTGCGGGCGGCCATCGAAACGGCGTGGGCCGTGGCGCGGGCCGCCACCGACACCGCATGGGCGGCAGCGCGCGCCCCGGCGACAGTCGAGTGCACCGCGGATTGAATCGCCGCCGATGCGGCGTGTGCAGCGGAAAGTATCCAGTTCCAGACGGCATGGGCCGCGGCTTGGAGCCATGCCGAGGCGGCACGGGCTCCGGCGCCAACTCGGTTGGCCCCGGACTGGACCGCAGCGCTGGTGGCATGGGCGCCGGCTTGAACCTGAATGGATGTTGCATGCGCCCCGGCATGGACTCCGGCAGAAGTTGCCTGGGCCCCGGCTTGAACCCGCAGCGAAACGGCGTGTGCTCCGGCGCGGACCCGGACAACCCCTGTATGGACGCCGGCAGAAGTAGCCCGGGCTCCCGCCCGGGCTTGATTGGAGGTGGCATGCGCCGCGGCTTGGACATGATTGGATGCGCTGCGTGCCAAGCTGCGGAGCCAGGAGTAAGTTCCCTGCACCCCGGTGCGGAGCCAGGCGGCGGTTCCTCCCGCCCCGACGCGAAGCCAGGCAGATATACCCCGCAGTCCTGCACCCAACCACGTAAAGGTGCCATGAAGGCCGCTGCCAATCCAGGCGATGACGCCCTGGAACCCTGCCCGGAGCCAGACGTAGAGGGCGTGGCCGCTGCCGTTCTCCCCGATCCCTGAGGGTGAGCCGGGTTCAGGGGAGGTAGGTTCCTCCCGTTTCCCGGATCCGCTGCCGGGGCCTGCCGGGGAGCCCCCGGATACCGTCGGGGGATGGAGCGGTACTTCCGGGATGAAGATGTTGGGCCCTGCATACTCCGGAGAATCGGCTGCCCGGTTGCGCAGGGGAATACGGGTTTTTTGTTGCTGCGGGTTAGGAAGCAGAGCTGCCATGGTCCTCCCCTTCACGGCGGAACTCCGGGGCCGTTGCGTAGCAACTCGCCGCCGGAAGAGAACACAACGCTACGCGGGCACGGTCGGCGTGTGACCCCTCCACTGCGAAACCCGATCCGGCAAGGGAGAAGTCCCGCCGAAACCGACGGGACTGTGCGAACTCAGTAGGGGTACAGCGGAGCCTTGCGGAAGTACGGGGTGGACGGCCGCAGATACAGCATCACGATCCCGGCAATTCCCAGCAGGCTGGAGGCCAGCGAAATCAGGCTTAGTGGTGAGGTGAAGTAAGCGCCCAGCATGGTGAAGATGCCGATTAAGGAGAAGGCGGCAAACACGGTGCCCAGAATGCGGGCCCAGTTTTTTCCCCTCCGTACAAAGAACGCGATCAGCACGTAGATTGCAAAGCCGATCAGGGCCACGACGATGCCAAAGGAAATGAGGAAGGAGCTCACGCCTTCTTCGTCCAAACCGGTTTCGGCGAACGCCTCCTGCTCCTGGGAAGTCATGATCGACGGCAGGCTGAAGGAGGTGATGACGTTGTTGATGAGGCTCAGCACGCCGGCAGCAAGGATCAACCACGATCCGATGATGACCTCGCGCGGGGCAGGTCCCTTAGCCGGTTTTACCGGCGGTGCATAGGAGTAGGGCTGGGCGTAGCCGGAGGGCTGGGGGTAGCCGGAGGGGACGGACTTGTCGTAGG
The DNA here is from genome assembly GCF_020731025.1 of Arthrobacter sp. zg-Y895. Classification (NCBI taxonomy): domain Bacteria; kingdom Bacillati; phylum Actinomycetota; class Actinomycetes; order Micrococcales; family Micrococcaceae; genus Arthrobacter; species Arthrobacter sp. zg-Y895. The sequence goes on along the minus strand of NZ_JAJFZY010000003.1, from coordinate 246,109 downwards.
GGCCGCCTGGAGCATACTGACCGTACTGCGGCTCCGGACGGGATCCGGGACCGGTTCCGGGAACAGTAAATCCATCGGGATTCGCAGCGCCGCCTGCACCCTCGGGGCTGGTTGTGCCGTCAGGATTGGTCGGGTGGTTGGGCTCGCGCCCTGGCTCGGGAGTGTTCTCTGGTGTGCTCATGTCCGCCTGCTTGCTGGTTGGTGTCTCGAAGCGGCTGGACGAAGGTGCCGTCGGCGTGGCCGGGGCGCCCCCGCAGCCAAACATCCAGCGTATCGCGGTGGGTCCGGGACGGTCAGGGGTCCCGGAAAGATGGTCCCCGAAAACAGTCCCGGAAAGACGGCCCCGGAGTACAGCCCCGAGGACAGTCCCGGAAAACAGCCCCAAAAAAACGGCCCCGGACCAATGGGTCCGGGGCCGCCCTGTGGGGGGGGGAATGGGGGGCTAGGCTGCTACGAAGGCTGCGTCAACGTTGATGGTGACCTTGTCGCCCACCAGGACGCCGCCGGTTTCCAGTGCCGCGTTCCAGGTCAGGTCAAAATCCTTGCGGCTGATAACCGTGCTGGCGGAGAAGCCGGAGCGGGTGGCGCCGAAGGGATCCACGGCCACACCGTTGAACTCCGTGTCCATGACGACGGAGTGGGTGATGCCCTTGATCGTCAGGTCGCCTGTGATCTTGTAGGTGGAACCGGCGCCTTCAATTCCGGTCGCAGTGAACGTCAGCTCCGGGAACTGCTCGACGTCGAAGAAGTCCGCGCTCTTGACGTGGGCGTCACGATTGGCGTCGTTGGAGTTGAAGGAGTCAGCGGCAATCACGGCAGTGACCACGGTGTCAGCCAGGGTCTCGCCGACCACGAGGGTAGCCTCGACCTTGTCGAAGTTGCCGCGGACCTTGCTGATGCCGGCGTGACGGACAGTGAAGCCCACTTCGCTGTGGGAGGCGTCGAAATTCCAGGTTCCGGTGGTGAGGCCGCTGGGGATCATGGAGAGCTCCTTCTGGTAGCGGTGCTGCCGGGAGGCCCCGACGGCACTTTCATGCATTTGCATACAGTGTTGCACGGTTTGGTTAAAGGTTCAAGTGAAATGGGTCCGTCGATTTCGAAGATTTAGCTGACGGCTCCAACTCTGCGAAACTGGGACACATGTCCCGCTCATCCATACACCTCGTGCGCCACGGTGAAGTCTTCAATCCGGACAAGGTCCTTTACGGACGCCTTCCGGAGTTCCATTTGTCCGACCTCGGCCGCCAGATGGCGGACCGGGTGGCGGAACACTTCATCGAAGAGCGCAGCAAGGGGGCCAACCTGGTCTACCTGGTTGCTTCGCCGCTGACCCGGGCCCAGGAGACCGCCGCCCCGTTGGCGGCCGGACTGAACCTGGAAATCGCCACGGACGAGCGGATCATAGAGGCGGAAAACCGCTTTGAGGGCATGTCCCGCATCAAGAGCCAGCTGCGCAATCCGCGGTACTGGCCGCTCCTGCGCAATCCCATGCGTCCCTCCTGGGGGGAGCCGTACGCCAAGCAGGTTGCCCGTGTGATGTCCGCCGTTGATGATGCACGGATGCGCGCCGTGGAACTTGGCGGAGATGATGCCGAAGCCGTTTTGGTCAGCCACCAGCTGCCCATCTGGGTCACCCGGCTCGCAGCCGAGGGCCGGAAGCTCTGGCATGACCCCCGCCAGCGCGAGTGCACCCTGACGTCCGTCACCACCCTGGAGTTCGACGGCGCCGTACTCACCGGCGTGCGCTACGCCGAGCCCAGCGCGGACCTCCTTCCCGGTGCAGCAAATGTTCCGGGAGCATAATAGAATTACTACGCGTTGTAGAAGTGGCTCCTCCCTGCCGCGATGAAAGCTGGAAATCCTTGAAGAACCGCACACGCCCTGCTGAGCCGGAAGCCCTTGGGCGACGTTCCTTCCTTCGGCTCGGTGCCGGGCTGGCCCTCGCCGTCCCCTTTGCCGCAGCTGCCACCGGCTGCTCCACGGATGACCCCCTGGCCGAACAGGCCAACGCTGGAGACAACAAGAACTACATTGCCGGCGACGGCTCCGTCACTGAATACGACGCAGCCGAGCGCGGAGAAGCGGTGCAGTTCTCCGGTTCCCTGTTCGACGGCACCGAGGTGACCTCCGCTGACTGGGCGGGCGACGTCGTCGTACTCAACTTCTGGTACGCGGCCTGCGCCCCGTGCCGGAAGGAAGCCCCGGACCTGGTGGAGCTGCACGATGAGTTCGCCGGTGCCGGTGCCCGCTTCTACGGCGTGAACATCCGGGACGAGAAGGCCACCGCGGAAGCGTTCGAACGGAACTTCAATATTCCGTACCCCAGCTTCCGGGACAAGGACGGCGGCGTACTGCTGGCCATGACCAAGTTCGTTCCGCCGTCGGCCGTACCCACCACGCTGGTGCTGGACCGGCAGGGCCGCGTGGCTGCCCGCATCCTCGGACTGGCAGACAAGGGCACCTTGAAGGCCCTGATCAGCGACTCGCTGGCAGCGTAGGGACAGTGTCCTTCCTTACTGCCGTCGTGGCCCCGGTGACCGAGTCCACCGCCAATACCTTTGCAGACACCGTCCTGAACGGGTCCGTACTGCTGGCTATCCCCGTGGCTGCCCTCGCCGGCCTCGTATCCTTCCTTTCCCCCTGTGTGCTGCCCCTGGTTCCGGGCTACCTCGGCTATGTCACCGGGTTGACCGGCGTCGACCTGCAAAAGCAGCGGCGGGGACGGATGTTCGCCGGCATCGGATTGTTCGTGCTCGGCTTCTCCGTGGTCTTCGTGGCCCTGGGCGCCGGAATCGGACAGCTGGGTGCGTGGTTGAAAGGCTCCGAACAGGCCTGGATTTCGCAGGTCCTGGGCCTCGTCGTGATCCTGCTGGGCATCGTGTTTATGGGCGGCATGAGCTGGTTCCAGCGGGACCGCAAGATCGAAGCCAAGCCGCCGGCCGGGCTCTGGGGAGCTCCGGTGCTCGGCATCACCTTCGGGCTGGGCTGGGCACCGTGCATCGGCCCCACGCTTTCGGCAGTCCAGTTGCTTTCCTTCTCCGGCAGCGACGCCAGCGCCGCAAAGGGAGCCCTGCTGACCTTCGTGTACTGCCTCGGACTGGGGCTGCCCTTCCTGCTCATCGCCGTCGGGTTCCGCCGCGGCATGGGCGCCCTTGGCATCTTCCGCCGGCACCGGCTGGCCCTGCAGCGTTTCGGGGGCGGCATGCTGATTGCCCTGGGCCTGCTGATGGTCAGCGGAGTCTGGAACCAGTGGATCAACCAGCTCCAAGGTTGGTTGGGTAACGTGACCCTGCCGATCTGATGCCGAAACCCAGTGAAGAACAGACGACCAATGAGAACACCTTGACCCCCGGACCGGATGACGTGACAGACAAAGCAACAACGCCCCGCCCGTCCAACCCCCGCCCCGCCAAGGGACGCCGGGACGACGTTGCGCTGCCCGCACTGGGCCTGCTTGGCACGCTGCGCTGGGCCTGGAACCAGCTGACCAGCATGAAGACGGCGCTGTTCCTGCTGCTGCTGCTCGCCGTCGCCGCCGTGCCGGGATCACTGTTTCCGCAGCGCCCCGCCGATCCTTCGGTAGTCACGCAGTACATCAAGGACAATCCCGAAACCGGGCCCTGGCTGGACCGCTTCCAGCTTTTCGACGTGTACTCCTCCGTCTGGTTCTCGGCGATCTACCTCCTGCTGTTCATCTCGCTGATCGGCTGCGTGATTCCCCGGGCCAAGGCCCACTTCAAGGCCATGCGCTCCAAGCCTCCGCGCACGCCGAGCCGTCTTTCCCGGATGCCCGAGTACGGCACGCTCACGGTTCCGGCGCAGCTGTCACTGACACCGGCGGATGCCGTGCGCGACGCCGCGAAGATCCTGCGCCGCCGCGGTTACCGCGTGGACATCCGGGACGAGGACGGCGAACGTCCTTCCGTCGGCGCCGAGCGCGGCTTCGCCAAGGAACTGGGCAACCTGGTGTTCCACACCAGCCTGATCGGCGTCCTGGCCTGCGTGGCTTTGGGCGGGTTGTTCGGCTACAGCGGACAGAAGATCGTGGTGGAGGGCGAGTCCTTCGTTAACACCCTGGTCAGCTATGACACCTTCACGCCCGGCTCCAACTTCACCGAAGACCAGCTGAGCCCCTATTCCCTGACGCTGGACGACTTCGAGATCGAATTCGACCGCGAATCCGAGACCCACTACGGACAGCCCCTGGACTTCACGGCGAACGTGACGGTGAAGGAAGACCCCGAGGCCGAGGCCGAGGAACAGGTCCTGAAGGTCAACTCGCCCCTGACGCTGGGCGGCACCCGGGTGTACCTGGTGGGCAACGGCTACGCCCCGATGGTGACGGTGCGCGACGGCGAGGGCAACGTGGCGCTGGAAGGCCCGGTCGTGGCCGTGCCCACCGATGCCATGTACACCTCCCTGGCCGTGGTCAAGGCTCCGGATGCCAAGCCGGACCAGCTCGGCTTCGTCGGGTTCTTCCTGCCGACCGCCATGATCGACGAAGCCGGAGTCAGCTACTCCGGCGACCCGGATCCGATCAATCCCCAGCTGAACCTCAACTCCTACTACGGGGACCTGGGGCTGGACGAAGGAGTGCCTTCCAACGTCTACGTGCTGGAAACCGAAGACCTGACGCCGCTGAACAACCGCGACCTCGACGCCGGCGGCATTGTGCTGGGCGCCAACGAGACGTATGAACTCCCCGACGGCAAGGGATCCATCACCTTCGACGGCCTCAAACGGTACGCAGCCCTGGACATCCACTACGATCCGGGAAAGACCGGAGTCCTCGTGTTTGCCGTGCTCTCCCTGTCCGGTCTGGCTGCCTCGCTGTTCCTGGCACGCCGGCGGGTCTGGGTGCGGGCCGGCCAGCATCCCGACGGACGGGTAATGGTTGAATACGGGTTGCTGGCCCGGGGCGAAGATCCCCGCCTGACCAGTGAAGCAGCTGCACTCCGCGGACTGTTCGCTGAGAAGTGGTTGGCAGGGCAGGACGCAGAAGGACAAAATGTTGGACGGGCCACCGTCTCCGCACACGCATCGGCAGATAGCACCGCCACAGAAGAATCAGGTAAGGACCAGTAATGCCCTCCATTGATTACACCCTAGCCAGCTACAGCGAGCTCTTTATGCTGCTGGCGGCATTTGCCTACACAATCGCCTTCCTGGCGTTCACGTGGGACCTTGCCAAGAGCAGTAAAACCATCCGATCGGTGGAAAGCCGGCTGGAACAGAAGACCTCCGTGCGTGAAACCGTTCCCGTCGGCGTCGGCGCCGGCGCCGGCAACGGCTCCGCCCGGGACTGGGACGCCGACGGCAGCCGCGAGGCACAGACCGCTGACAGCGCCATGGGCTACACCGGTCCGCGGCGCAACGCAGCCCGGGTAGGCGTGGCCCTGACCGTGCTGGCGGCAGCCATCCACGCGGCCGGCGTCGTAACCCGCGGTATGGCGGCGCACCGCGTCCCCTGGGGCAACATGTACGAGTTCTGCACTACGGGCGCCCTGGTGGTGGCCGTGGTGTTCCTGCTGGTGCTGACCCGCCGTGACCTGCGCTTCCTCGGCACCGTAGTGGTGGGCCTGGTGCTTGTTATGATGATGGCCGCCACCATCGGGTTCCCGACGCCGGTGGCACACCTGGTTCCGGCGCTGCAGAGCTACTGGCTGATCATCCACGTTTCGGTTGCCGTGATTGCGTCGGCACTGTTCACGCTGACGTTCGCCATGTCCGTCCTGCAGCTCCTGCAGGCTGACCGGGAAACCCGGATCCGCGCCGGACGCAAGGAACGGCTGCCGTTCATGCGCATCGTGCCTTCCGCGCAGAGCCTGGAGAACCTGTCCTACCGCATCAACGCAGTGGCCTTCGTCCTGTGGACCTTCACCCTCATGGCCGGCGCCATCTGGGCCGAACAGGCGTGGGGCCGGTACTGGGGCTGGGACACCAAGGAAGTCTGGACCTTCGTTATCTGGGTGGTCTACGCAGGCTACCTGCACGCCCGTGCCACCCGCGGCTGGACCGGAACCCGTTCCGCCTGGCTGTCGATCGTCGGCTACCTCTGCGTGGTCTTCAACTTCACGATCGTCAACATGTTCTTCTCCGGCCTGCACAGCTACTCCGGCGTCTAACTCAACCGGGGTCTAGCTCCACAGGGGCTGGCCGCCCCGGCCCCACAGACACTGAAAGACCCGTTCCGGGACATCCGGAACGGGTCTTTTTTATGCGGTGATCAGCTTATGTCTGCGAAGTGCTGCAGGGACCTCAGGCGCCGGGCTTGCCGTCGTCGTTCTGTTTATCCCTGCCTTCTTCCTTGGCCCGCAGCTGGGCCTCCCGGGCCCGCAGTTCGGCTTCCTTCTGTGCCTGGCGGCGCCGGACCTCGAGGTTGCGCAGGAACTCCGGATCGTCGTCGGGCGCCGAGGGGCGCCGCGGCTCGCGCGGCCCGGGCCCTGCGGAGGGCCGGCCGAACAGGAACCAGAGCACTGCGCCCAGGACCGGAATCAGGACGATGGTGAACATCCAGGACACCTTGGAGATGCTGCGCACCTCGTTTGCCCGGGACATGAGGCAGTCAATGGCGGCGTAAATGATCACGGCAGCGACGATGATGACGCCGAACAAGACAAGACGGGGCATACGGACATTGTAGTGGAGGGCACGGTCCGTGGCGTCGGGTGGACGGAAGGAACGCTGAGGACGCCGAGCGCCTAGAATGAAGGCGTGGCTTTCTGGAAATTTACTGCTCTCCGCCTGGGTTTGGTGGCCGTCTTCTTCGTGATCTGCATGCTGCTGCAACTCGGCATCGTGCTTTCGGCGCTTGCCGCCGCCGTGCTGGCGTGGTGCGTCACCTATCTTTTTGCCCGTGATATGCGGGACGAAGCGGCCCGTACGGTACAGCGGCGCTTCACCGAGGAACGTGCACCCAAGCGCAACCGCGGCGAACTGGATGATTCCGCGGCAGAGGACACCTTGGTCGCCGAGAACCCGGACGTGCAGATCGACAACGACCGCCGCCGCGACGCCTAGCCTGCCGCGGCGACGCGGTAAACCTAGGCCAGCAGCCGCGTGAGGACGAGTCCGGCGCCGTAGAGCACGCTGAAGCCGAGGTTGATCAGGCCGGTGTGCTTCAGGACCGGGATCAGGCTGGAACCCTTTTTACCCGTGAGCATCAGCCCGCAGGGCAGGATGCACGCCGGAATGAGCAGCAGCACCAGCAGGATCCACGGGTAGCTGCCCGCGATGAAGAGGGGCAGCAGCAGCGCCAGGGCCAGCATCATCACGTAGCTGATCCGTGCAGCGCCGTCGCCCAGCCGCACGGCGAGGGTCCGCTTGCCGGCCACCCGGTCCGTGGGGATGTCGCGGACGTTGTTGGCCATCAGCAGGGCCATGGCGATCAGGCCGGTACCGATGGCGCCCAGCACCGAGGCTGTGTTGATTTCCAGTGCCTGCGTGTAGGTGGTTCCCAGCGTGGCCACCAGTCCGAAGAACACAAAGACGAAGATGTCGCCCAGCCCCCGGTAGCCGTAGGGGTTCTTCCCGCCGGTGTAGCCCCAGGCAGCGGCAACGCAGCCGATTCCCACGAGGATCAGGTACGGGGTGCCGGCCAGGACCACGAGGGCCACTCCCGCCAGCATCGCGGCGGCGAAGCAGCCGAACGCCGCGTACTTGACCTGCTTCGGGGATGCCAGCCGGGAGCCGGTCAGCCGCAGCGGCCCCACCCGGTTGTCATCCGTGCCGCGGATGCCGTCCGAATAATCGTTCGCGTAGTTCACGCCCACCTGCAGCAGTACGGCAATCAGGGCGGCCAGGACGGCGCGGACGGGTGAGAAACCGCCGAGGTCGTACGCGGCGGCGGATCCGATAATGACCGGCGCGATTGCCATCGGCAGCGTCCTGGGACGGGCGCCTTCTAACCATTGGGCGGCTGTAGCCACGGTGTTGTTCCTTAGTTCTTGAGTTGAGACAGGTGCGTAAAAGACGGGTCAGTGCCGCGCGGCGGCCAGCAGCCGCAGCAGCGTCATGCGGTCCGCCTTGCCGTTGGGGAGCAAGGGCAGGGATTCCAGCAGCAGGACCACCTTCGGGACGGCAGCGGCGCCCAGCCGGGAGCGGACGGCGTCGCGGATCAGTTCCGGGTCCACGCTGCCCACGACGGCGGCGCCCACCCGGGAGCCCCATTCGGCGTCGTCCAGGCCCAGCACAAACGCCTGCTCGACGCCGGCAACCGTCTCCACTACCTCGGCCACGGCCTGCGCGGAGACCTTGATCCCGCCGCTGACAATGACGTCGTCCAGCCGGCCGGAGACGGTGACCCTGCCGGCGTCGTCCACTGTGCCGGTGTCATCCGTGCGGAACCAGCGGCGTCCGGAGTTGAATCGGAAACGGTCCTCGGTCAGGTCCGGCCGGCCCATGTAACCGTCCGAAAGGACGTCACCGGCAATCCAGAGGCGTCCCTCCCACCGGATGACGTCGACGCCGGGCAGCGGAACGCCGTCGTAAACGCACCCGCCGCAGGTTTCGCTCATCCCGTAGGTGGTCACGACGTTCAGCCCGTAGCCGCGGGCCTTTTCCAGCAGGGGAGCGCCGGCCGGTGCGCCGCCGAGCAGGATGGCGTTGAACCGGCGCAGCACGCGCAGGGTTTCCGGCGCCGGATCCTGCAGCAGGCGGTGAAGCTGGGTGGGCACCAGCGAGGTGAAGCGGTTGCGGTCCGTCATGTCCTCGGCGGCACGGGTGAACACCTCGGCGCTGAACGGCACGGAAAGGTCCATAAAGACCGGCTGCGTCCCGGCGTACAGGGAGCGGACCAGGACCTGGATTCCGGCAATGTAGTTGACCGGCAGGGCCGCCAGCCACTGCCCGTCCGACTTCAGGGCCATGGCCGTGGCCATCGAGGACGCGGCCAGCGCATCCGTGCTGAGCATGGTCTGCTTCGGGGTGCCGGTGGAGCCGGAGGTGCTGACCACCAGGGCAATGTCGTCATTGGGCAGTTCACCCTCGAACGTCTGGTCCGGGTCGGTGTGCGGTGCCACCGCGGGGCCTTCCCCGGCCAGGGCATCGGCAAGCGGGGAGAGCAGCATGCCGGCGTCGAAGCCGGGGGTAATCAGGACTGGGAGCAGTTCCAAGAGGGTCCTAGAAGTAGTAGGGGAATGAGGACCAGTCCGGGTCGCGTTTGGCCAGGAATGCTTCCTTGCCCTCCACCGCCTCGTCCGTCATGTAGGCCAGCCGCGTCGCCTCGCCGGCAAAGACCTGCTGCCCGGCCAGGCCGTCGTCGGCCAGGTTGAAGGCGAACTTGAGCATCCGGATGGCCTGCGGCGACTGCCGGGCAATGTCTGCGGCGTATTCCAGGGCGACCTTTTCCAGGTCCTTGTGGTCCACGGCTTCGTTGACGGCGCCCATGGCCACCATCTCCTCGGCGGAGTATTCCCGGGCCAGGAAGAAGATCTCGCGGGCCTTTTTCTGGCCGATCTGCCGGGCCAGGAGCGCCGAGCCGTAACCGGCGTCGAAGCTGCCCACGGTCGCGTCGGTCTGCTTGAACTTGCCGTGCTGGCGCGAGGCGATGGTCAGGTCCGAGACCACGTGCAGGCTGTGGCCGCCGCCGGCTGCCCAGCCGTTCACAACGGCGATGACCACCTTGGGCATGGTGCGCATCAGGCGCTGCACTTCCAGGATGTGCAGCCGGCCGGCGCGTGCCGGGTCTATGGTTTCCTTCGTTTCTCCCTCGGCGTACCGGTACCCGTCGCGGCCGCGGATCCGCTGGTCCCCGCCGGAGCAGAAGGAGTGGCCGCCGTCCTTGGGGGAGGGGCCGTTGCCGGTGAGCAGGACGGTGGCGACGTCCGGCGTCATCCGGGCGTGGTCCATGGCCCGGTACAGCTCGTCCACGGTGCCCGGGCGGAAGGCATTGCGGACCTCCGGCCGGTTGAACGCGATACGCACGGTCGGCAGGTCACGCACGACTGCGCCGTCGGCGTCGCGCTCCACCTGACGGTGGTACGTCATGTCCTGCAGGTCCTCGAACCCGGAAACAAGACGCCACTGCTGCGGGTCGAAGATATCGGACACCTGTACTGGAAGTTCTGTGCTCACAAACCGAGTTTATCGCCCGTGGGCAAAACCTCCGGACGGCGGGCTCCTGTTCGGCGAAGCACCCGCCCGGGCACCGGAGTGCCCGGGTCCGGGGTCAGTTCTCCGCTTACCACTGTCGGGTTCGGGCGCACTGCCCCAAGCTTGTAGGTATGGCTGGCTCCGTTTCGGGGATCGATGGCCCCGCATCCGATGCAATGCTCTCTCTCGGCAGGTTCTTCACCCGGTGGGATGAAACGGGTGACGGACGCGCCGTGTTCCGGGAAGGCGGCCGTGAAGGAGACGCCTTCTACCGGAACCGGTGGAGCCACGACAAGGTGGTGCGCTCCACCCACGGCGTGAACTGCACGGGCTCATGTTCGTGGAAGGTGTACGTCAAGGACGGGATCATCACCTGGGAGGCGCAGGAAACCGACTATCCCTCGGTGGGACCGGACCGGCCGGAGTATGAGCCCCGGGGCTGCCCCCGCGGTGCGGCCTTTTCCTGGTACACCTATTCCCCCACCAGGGTCCGGTTCCCCTACATCCGGGGGGTGCTGCTGGAAATGTACCGGGAGGCCAGACGGCGCACGGGAGACCCGGTGCTGGCCTGGGAAGAGATCGTCCGCGACCCGCAGCGCCGCCGGAAGTACCAGCAGGCCCGCGGCAAGGGCGGGCTGGTGCGTTCCAGCTGGGCCGAAGCCCTGGAAATGACGGCCGCAGCGCATATCTCCACGATCAAGAACTACGGCCCGGACCGCTGCACGGGCTTCTCGCCGATTCCGGCCATGTCCATGGTGTCGCACGCGGCCGGAGCCCGGTTCATCAACCTCATCGGCGGGGTGATGAACAGCTTCTACGACTGGTACGCGGACCTTCCCGTGGCCAGCCCGCAGGTGTTCGGCGACCAGACGGACGTCCCCGAATCCGGAGACTGGTGGGATGCCACCTACCTGATGATGTGGGGGTCCAACATCCCGGTGACCCGCACCCCGGATGCGCACTGGATGGTGGAAGGGCGCTACCGCGGGACCAAGGTGGTCTCCGTCAGCCCCGACTATGCGGACAACACGAAGTTCGCGGACGAATGGCTGCCTGCCGCCGCCGGCTCCGACGGCGCGCTCGCCATGGCCATGGGACACGTGATCCTCAAGGAAAACTTCGTGGACCGGCGCGTGCCGTTCTTCGAGGGCTACGTGCTGCAGTACACCGACCTGCCGTTCCTCGTCACGCTCGAAGAGCGGGACGACGGCACCGTGGTGCCCGGGAAGTTCCTCACCGCCGCGGACCTGGGACGCCGCGAAGCCAAGGCCTCCGACTCCGCGTTCAAGACGGTCCTGCTGGACCGCGAGGCCGGCACACCCGTAGTGCCCAACGGATCGGTGGGCTTCCGGTACAACGAGGCCGACGCCGGGAAATGGAACCTGGACCTGCAGGGCGTGGTGCCGGCACTGTCCATCGCGGATGCCGCTACCGTCCGGCAGGGGACCAGCCGGGTGGACCTGCCCGCCTTTACGGACCCCGGCGGCACGGGCTCCGTCCTGCGCCGCGGCGTGCCGGTGACCACCGTGGCAGGGAAAACCGTCACCACCGTGTTCGATTTGATGCTCGCCCAGTACGGACTCGGGCGGAACGGCCTGCCGGGGGATTGGGCGGCCGGGTACGACGACGCCGGCACCCCCTACACTCCGGCGTGGCAGCAGGAGATCACCAATGTGACTCCTGACGCCGTGATCCGCACGGCCCGGGACTTCGCCGCCAACGCCGAGAAATCGAACGGCCGGTCCATGATCATCCTCGGCGCCGGCATCTGCCAGTGGTACCACGGGGACGTGACCTACCGGGCGATCCTGGCGATGCTGATGCTCTGCGGCTGCCAGGGCCGCAACGGAGGGGGCTGGGCGCACTACGTGGGCCAGGAAAAATGCCGGCCGATTACCGGCTGGGCGGCCATGGCCTCAGCCGGGGACTGGAACCGGCCGCCGCGCTTTATGATCGGCACCGCGTTCTGGTACATGCATACCGACCAGTTCCGCTCCGACGGCTACTCCTCCGATTCGATGCAGTCGCCCCTGGCCAGCGGACACCTGCGCGGACTGCACACCGCCGACGTCATCGCGAAGTCCACCCGGATGGGCTGGATGCCTTTCTTCCCGCAGTTCGATGCAAAGAACTCCCTCGATGTCGCCGACGAGGCGGCAGCAGGGGTGGCCCGCGGCGAGGCACCCGACGAGCCGGGGTGGGTGGCGCAGCAACTCAAGGACGGGCGGCTGCGGTTCGCCGTGGAGGACGTTGACGCCCCGGAAAACTGGCCGCGGACGCTGATCCTGTGGCGGTCGAACCTGCTGGGCTCCTCCGCCAAGGGGGAAGAATATTTCCAGAAACACCTGCTCGGCACGCTGAACAACGTGATGGGCGAGGACCACAACGAGTCCCGGCCGCGCGACGTCGTCTGGCGCGACGACGCACCGCAGGGCAAACTCGATCTGCTCGTCTCGGCCGACTTCCGGATGACGAGCTCCACGCTGCTGTCCGACGTCGTGTTTCCCGCTGCCACCTGGTACGAGAAATACGACCTTTCCTCCACAGACATGCACCCCTATGTGCACGCGTTTACCCCCGCGATCCCGCCGCCGTGGGAAGCGAAGACGGATTACGACCTGTTCCGCCTGCTCTCCGAGGAGTTCTCCCGGCAGGCCGCGAAGCACCTCGGGGTACGCAGGGACCTCGTAGCCACGGCGCTCACGCATGACACGCCTGGGGAGATCGCGCAGCCCGGCGGGCACGCCCCGGACTGGAAGGGCACCGACATCCCGGCGGTCCCGGGAAAGAACCTGCCCTCCCTTGCCGTGGTGGAGCGGGACTATACGGCCATCGCCGAGAAGTTCGCCGCCGTCGGACCGCTGGCGGACAAACTGGGATTCACCACCAAATACGTCAAGTACGACGTGACGCGGCCCTTGGAACAGCTGGCCCGCAAGCACGGCGTCTTTGACCGGGGCGCGGCGGCGGGCCGCCCGGCGGTGGACACCGACGCCCGCATGGCCGAGGCGATCCTGCTGCTTTCCGGCACCACCAACGGGGAACTGGCCGTGCAGGGTTTCCGGACCCTGGAGAAACGGACCGGAACGCCGCTCGTGGATCTGGCCGAGGGCGCCGAGGACCGGCAGATCACCTTCCGCGACACCCAGGACCGGCCGACGTCGGTGCTGACCTCCCCGGAGTGGTCCGGCTCCGAGACCGGGGGCCGGCGCTACGCACCGTTCACGATCAACATCGAACGGCTCAAACCCTTCCACACGCTCACCGGGCGGATGCATTTCTTCCTCGACCATGACTGGATGCTGGACATGGGCGAGGCCCTGCCGATCTACCGGCCGCCGCTGGACATGCACCGCCTGTTCGGGGAACCGCAGCTGGGCACCCGCGGGGAGCTCTCCGTGGCAGTGCGCTATCTGACCCCGCACAACAAGTGGTCCATCCACTCCGAATACCAGGACAACCTGCTGATGCTCTCGCTGTCCCGCGGCGGAACCTCGGTATGGATGAGCCCGCAGGACGCCGCGCTGATCGAGGTGTCGGACAACGAGTGGGTGGAATGCGTGTCCAATTCCGGGGTGCTGGTGGGCCGGGCGATTGTCAGCAGCCGGATGCCGGCCGGAGTGATTTACGTCTACCACGCGCAGGAACGCATCATCGACGTGCCCAAGTCCGAAGCCACCGGCCGGCGCGGCGGCATCCACAACTCCGTGACCCGGATCCTGGTCAAACCCACCCACATGATCGGCGGGTATGCCCAGCTGTCCTGGGCCTTCAACTATCTCGGCCCCACCGGCAACCAACGGGACATTGTCTCCGTGGTGCGCAAACGTTCCCAGGAGGTGCAGTACTGATGCGGATCATGGCGCAGACAGCAATGGTGATGGCGCTGGACAAGTGCATCGGCTGCCACACCTGTTCGGTGACCTGCAAACAGGCCTGGACCAACCGGGCCGGCACCGAGTACGTGTGGTTCAACAACGTGGAGACCCGGCCCGGGCAGGGGTATCCGCGCCGGTACGAAGACCAGGAGCGGTGGAAGGGCGGCTGGGAGCTGAACAACCGCGGCAGGTTGAAGCTCAAAGCCGGCGGGAGGCTCGCCAAGCTCTTCGGCATCTTTGCCAGTCCGGTCCAGCCGGAGCTGAACGACTACTACGAGCCCTGGACCTACGACTACGAAAACCTGATCAACGCACCGGCCGGCAACGACTTTCCGGTGGCCAAACCCAAGTCCCTGATCACCGGCCAGGACATGAAAATCACCTGGTCGGCCAACTGGGACGATGACCTGGGCGGATCCGAGCGGACCGGCGGCCAGGACCCGGTGCTGGAGAAAATGCGCCGGGACGCGGAGGAGAAGGTGAAGCTGGAATTCGATTCCACCTTCATGTTCTATCTGCCGAGGATCTGCGAGCACTGCCTGAATCCCTCCTGCATGGCCTCCTGCCCAAGCGGTGCCATCTACAAGCGTGAAGAGGACGGCATTGTGCTGGTGGACCAGGACCGCTGCCGGGGCTGGCGGCAGTGCATCACCGGCTGCCCGTACAAGAAGATGTACTTCAACCACCGCTCGGGCAAGGCGGAGAAGTGCACGTTCTGCTATCCGCGCATCGAGGTGGGCATCCCCACGGTCTGCGCCGAAACGTGTGTGGGCCGGCTGCGGTACATCGGGATTTTCCTGTACGACGCCGATCGGGTCACCGAAGCCGCGTCCGTGCCCAACGAGCAGGACCTCTACGAGGCGCAGCTGGACCTGATGATGGATCCCAATGACCCGGAGGTCATTGCCGGTGCCCGGTCCGAAGGCATCCCGGAGGACTGGCTGGACGCCGCCCGGCGCTCGCCGGTCTACGCCCTGGCCAAGGAAATGCGGGTGGCGCTGCCGCTGCACCCGGAATACCGCACGATGCCGATGGTCTGGTACGTGCCGCCGCTGTCCCCGATCGTGGACGTGCTGAAGGAGCAGGGGCACGACGGCGAGGCGGCGGAGAATCTCTTCGGCGCCATTGAGGCCCTGCGGATTCCGGTGGAATACCTCGCCGAACTCTTCACGGCCGGGGACACGGACCTGGTCACCGCAGTGCTGCGGAAGCTTGCCGCCATGCGCGCCTACATGCGGAACATCACCCTGGGTGATGAGCCTGACGAGAGGATCGCGGCCGACGTCGGCATGACCGGCGAGCAGATTGTCGCGATGTACCGGCTGATGGCCATTGCGAAATATGAGGAGCGGTACGTGATTCCCGCAGCGCACGCGGAGGACGCCCACAACCTGGAAGAGATTGGCTGCTCCCTGGATGTGGAGGGCGGCCCCGGGATGGGACAGACAGGGGTCTTCGGTGAGGCTTCCGGGCGGCCGATGCCCGTGGCTGTGGAGAACTTCGAAGCCCTGCAGGCCCGCCAGCGCGGGGAGGACCCGACGGGCAACGGCAACCTGGGCGGGCGGGTGAACCTGCTCAACTGGGACGGGCGGGGCTCGCCGCAGGGGCTGTTCCCAGCCAACAACAACCGGGGCGCACCCGATGAGGGTGCCGGCGAGGGCATGGGTGCCGGATACGACCAGGCAGAGGGCGATGGGCCCGGATCGGATCAAGGCAGGGCTGACCGGGGCGGGCCGCAGCCATGAGCCTGCTGGAGAAACTGCTCGGCAAACCCGGGAAGGGCACCCTTGAGCCCGAGCCCTACGCCGATGCCCGGCCCGGCCGCAGCCGGGTGATCCGGCAGGCGGCTGCCCTGCTGCTCGAATACCCCAACGAGCAGCTGGTGGAACTGATCCCGGGAATCCGCGCGGCCCTGGCTGAAGCCGGGGCGCCGGCAGGGGAGCTGGAACCTCTCTTCGCCTGGCTGTCGTCCCGGCCGCTGCCGGAGGTGCAGGCCGCCTATGTGCAGGAATTCGACCTGTCCAAGCGGCACAGCCTGCACCTGACCTACTGGACCGACGGCGATACCCGCCGCCGGGGCGAGGCGCTCGCCGCCTTCAAGGAGATCTACCGCTCCCACGGCGTGCTGCCGGAAGGCACCGAGCTGCCGGACTACCTGCCCCTGGTGCTGGAATTCGCCGCCAAGGTTTCTCCGGAGGACGGGTACGAACTGCTGCAGCGCTACCGTCCGTCAGTGGAACTGCTCCGGCTGGCCCTGCGGGACGACGACCTGCCCTACGAAGGCGTCCTGACCCTGGTCTGCTCCACCCTTCCCGGTGTGTCCCCCGAGACCCAGGCCGCCGTGATGCGTACGGCGGGCTACGGTCCGCCCACCGAAACCGTGGGGCTGGAACCGTACAGCTCGCGGCTGCTGCCGGTGAGCGAAAGGAGCCACCCATGACTGCCGTACCTGCACCGCTGGACGTGCCGCCGCCGGAGAACGTGCAGGTGGGCGTGGACGACGTCATGCTTTGGGGCGTGCTGCCGTATCTGGTGCTGGCCATCCTGGTGCTCGGTTCCATCTGGCGGTACCGGTATGACCAGTTCGGCTGGACCACCCGGTCATCCCAGCTCTACGAGTCCAGGCTGCTGCGGATTGCTTCCCCGCTCTTCCACTTCGGGATCCTAGCGGTGATCGTGGGGCATTTCGTCGGATTGGTGATTCCGAAAACCTGGATGGACGCGATCGGACTCAACGAGGACACCTACCATTTCTTCGCCCTGAGCGTGGGCATCCTGGCCGGCATAGCCACGCTGGTGGGGATAGTCCTGTTGATTTACCGACGCCGGACCACCGGCCCGGTATTCATGGCCACCACCCGCAATGACAAGGGGATGTACATCTTCCTGCTGGCGGCGATCCTGACCGGACTGGCGACCACGGTCTTTTCCGTTTTCGACACGAACATCGTCAACTACCGGGACACCGTGGCGCCGTGGTTCCGCTCCATCTTCATCCTGCAGCCCGACATCACGGGAATGACGGCTGCCTCCATGTCCTTCAAGATCCATACGGTCTTCGGGCTGGTGCTCTTTGCCCTCTGGCCCTTCACCCGCCTGGTCCACGCGTTTACCGCGCCCGTGCACTACCTGTTCCGGCCCTACATCGTCTACCGTTCGCGGGGCCGGCGGCCGGTTCCGGGTGCGAGGACGCCGCGCGGCGGCTGGGACCCCGTGGGGACCCCCGATCGGGACCGCCCGGGCACACCTTAGAACCGAGTTCATCTGGCGGAAGGCAGGCAGCCCATGTCCACAGCATCTTCTCCTCCGGCCGCAGGCGCAGACTTCCGGTCCGGCCAGCTGCGGAACCTCATCGTGGCAACCATTGCCTCCACGGTGGGGTTCTGGGCCTGGACGATCATCGGGCCGCTCTCCAGCCGCTACGCCGCAGACATGGACCTGGGGGCCGGACAAACCTCGGTCCTTGTGGCCATGCCCATCCTGGTCGGCTCGGTGGCCCGGATCCCCGTCGGCGCCCTGACGGACCGATACGGCGGGCGCGTTATGTTCACCGTGATCCTGGGAGTGACGGCGCCGCTGGTGCTGCTCACCGGAATCGTCGGCCAGCAGGGAAACTTCCCGTTCCTGGTGGTCATCGCGTTCTTCCTCGGCATTGCCGGGACCGTCTTCGCGATCGGCATCCCCTTCTGCTCCGCCTGGTACGAACGCAGCCGGAAGGGCTTCGCGACCGGCGTGTTCGGGGCCGGCATGGTGGGGACGGCCGTGTCGGCGTTCTTCACCCCGCGGCTGGTGGCCGCCGTCGGCTACATGGGCACCCACATCACCATCGCCGTCGTCGTCGCGGCCATGGCGGTGCTGAGCTGGCTGATCCTGCGTGAATCCCCGGCCTGGTCACGACCCACGGAACCGGTGCTGCCGAAGATCACCCACGCCTTCACCCTGCGCGTCACCTGGCAGCTGTGCTTCCTGTACGGCGTGGTGTTCGGTGCGTTTGTGGCGTTCTCCAACTACCTGCCCACCTATCTGGGCAATGTCTACGATTACGACGCGACCGCGGCAGGAACCCGGACCGCAGGCTTCGCCGTGGCCGCCGTCATCGCCCGGCCGATCGGCGGCACCATCGCGGACAAGGTGGGGCCGAAGCTGGTCACGCTCGTTTCCTTTGCCGGCACGGCGGTCCTGGCCGTTATCGTTGCCCTCCGCCCGGAGGAAGAGGAGGTCTACGGTACGGCGTTCATCCTGATGGCCTTGTTCCTGGGGCTGGGCACCGGCGGAGTGTTCGCCTGGGTGGGCCGTGCCGCTCCGGCGCAGGATGTGGGTACCGTCGGCGGGATTATTGCCGCCGCCGGCGGGCTAGGCGGCTACTTCCCGCCGCTGGTTATGGGGGCAACCTATGACCCGGCGAACCGCAGCTATTTCGTGGGCCTGATGCTGCTTGCGGCTTTTGCCGCCGTCGCCCTGCTGCTGACGTTCACGGTGCGCAACGGCGGCAGGGTGGACACTCGCTCCGGTGCCTGAGCCCTTGGCCTCCGGAGGCCGGCGGGTAGAGTCGGAGCATGGGTGCAATTGAACTGATTCTGGTCCGTCACGGTGAATCCGCCGGCAACGTGGCCGCTACCCGCGCCGGCCGCGAGGGCGCCGAACGTATTGACCTTCCCTGGCGGGACCCCGACGTCCCGCTCAGCTCCGACGGCGAGGAGCAGGCTGAAGCGCTTGGCCGCTGGATTGCCGGGCTTCCCGCCGATGAGCTGCCCGAGTCTGTCTGGTGTTCACCCTACCTGCGGGCCCGGCAGACGGCCGAATTGGCGGGGCTGCCCGGCCTCACCGGCGTCATGCGGATTGACGAGCGCCTGCGGGACCGGGAACTGGGGATCCTGGACCTGCTGACCTCCGCCGGCGTCGCGGCGCGTTATCCCGAGGAAGCCGAACGCCGGTCCTGGCTGGGGAAATTCGCCTACCGTCCGCCGGGCGGCGAGTCCTGGGCCGACGTCGCGCTGCGGCTGCGTTCGGTGTTCCGGGACCTTGACGACGAGGAAGACGGCAAGCGTGTGGCAGTGGTTTGCCACGACGCCGTGATCCTGCTGATCCGCTACGTTTTGGAACGGATGAGCGAGCAGGAACTGCTGGACACCGCCGCCGCCAACAGCGTGCGGAACGGCTCAGTGACCCGGCTGGTGCGCCCCGCCGGCACCGGGCCCTGGAAGCTGCACACCTTCAACAGCGTGCTCCACCTGCAGGACAGTGGAGCACCGGTAACCGAACATGCAGGAGAAACTGATGACATCCACCCCCGCTGAGCTTGTTACCCCCGCGCTGCTGCGCGGCTGGCGGCTTTCCACCGAGGCCTCCGGCAAGGAGGACCGCGGCACCGTGCTGGTGGTCGGCGGAGCCCGGAGCACTCCGGGAGCGGTGATGCTGACCGGGCTTGCCGGGCTGCGGGTCGGCGCAGGCCGCCTGACCATGGGGTTGGCGGAATCGGCAGCGATCGCCGTCGCCGTGGCCATCCCCGAATCCGGGGTGGTGGGACTGCCCGAGGAAGACGGCGGGATTGACGGCGCTGCGGCAGGCAAGGTGCTCGAATCCGATCTTTCGACGGCGTCGGCAGTGGTAATCGGTCCCGGCCTGGACGACGCCGAGCAGGCCGCAGCGCTCCTGCAGTCAGTGGTTCCTCTGCTCGGGAAAAAGACGCAGGTGGTACTGGACGCCTTTGCCCTGGGAGTGCTGCCCGGGCTGCCGGAACTTTACGACACCCTGGCCGGCAGGCTGGTCCTGACCCCGAACGGTGCAGAAATCCTGCGTCTCCTCGAGGACGAGGATGCCGACGAAGACTCTCTGGACCTGCCGAAAGCCTCGCTGGAGGTGGCACGGAAATACTCCGCGGTGGTCAGCGCGCACAACGTCATTACCGCGCCTGACGGAAGGAGCTGGGAAGTGCCGGCCGGGAACTCGGGCCTGGGTACTTCCGGGTCCGGGGATGTCCTTGCCGGTGCGGTGGGAGGGTTCCTGGCCCGCGGTGCGACGCCGGAACAGGCAGCGTGCTGGGGCACCTATCTGCACGCGGTGAGCGGGGACCGGCTCTCCGCCTCGCGGGGACCGCTCAGCTTCCTGGCACGGGAACTGCTCGAGGCCATGCCGCCGGTGATCGCGGAGTTGAGCTAGCGAGGGCTGTATCCCGGCGGAACGGCCCATATCCTGAGGTAATGACAGCGAACGAATACCGGACCGGCCCTCCGGGGCGACCTGCGGCCCAAATTCCGTGGCTTTCCTACCGTTTCACCCGCCGTGACGCCGTGGCAGCAGGTTTCTACGTGTTGTTCCTGCTGGTCCTGAGCTTTGCGCCCGGACTCGTCATGCCTGTCCTGGTGCTGCTGGTTCCGGATCCGGTTGCAGCTGCCTACGTCCTGAACCTGGCGTTTTACGGGGTTGCCGGCCTCTTGGCTTTCCTCGCGGCCAGGCCCTACGTGGTGCGCGAAGCCAAGATCCTGGCCACTCGGCCGGTGCTGTCCCTGTCCCTGATTCCTGTCGGCGTCATCGCCATGCTTATTGTCACCATGATCGGGGCGTTGCTGAGCGGGCAGGTCGAAACGGCGGTGAACCAGGAAGCCGTGGAGGGATTTGTGGGGTCCGTTTCGCCGTGGCTGGTGGTGCCGCTGCTGGTGGTGCTGGCGCCCTTTGTCGAGGAGTACATTTTCCGGCACCTGCTGATCGGCAAGCTCAGCCGCTACTGGAATCTCTGGGGTTGCTGCATCCTGTCGGTCCTGTTGTTCGCCTCCATCCACATTGTGGGCAAGGAATCCCTGTCCCTCCCGGTGCTGATGCCCTACCTGGCGATGGGAGCCACCCTTGTGGGCATCTACGTCTGGGCCGGAAACAACTTCATGCTTTCCTACGGTGTGCACGCCGCCAAAAACCTGCTGGGTGTCATCCTCATCTACAGCGTGCCGCCGGAGCTGCTGCAGCAGTAGCTGCCGTCTGCCTTCTGGACAGCTAACGCCGGGGTCCGTGGCTGGCCTCGTAGCGGAGGGCACGCACCCCGACGTTCCCCTGCGACCGGTTTCCTCCGCGTAGCTTGCTCTGCCCCGGTATCCGTTGGGATCCCGGGGCGTAGCAGAACGGCTAGGAGCCGGCCTTTTCGATCCGCTCAGTTTCCGGGGCCCGAACCAGGGAGCCGTTGCATGGAACCACCTGCTCCGGCCGGGCCAAGTAGAAAAAAGAACTCCGGGCATCCGAATCGAATCCGCCGGGCACCATCAGTGTGGAATAGCGCTGGCACCACTGCGGGGTGTCGACGGCGGCCGCGAGCGCAGTGGCGACGGCCGGAACGTTGTGGAACCACATCAGGTGCTGGGTTCCGTCGGACACCAGATAGATGAGGTCCAGCTGCGGATCGGCCGTGACTTCGACGTCCGACCACTGCTCCCAGCCCTCGAGGCGGCGGCGATGGATCCAATGGATGTTGTGCCCCGGGGCGAAGCCGCTGCAGTTGCTGAGACCGGATTTGCTGACACTGGAAATGCTCACAGTGGGTTCCTTTGCAGGTTGTCCTTGCCTGCGACGTATGACGCAGGCCGCTTCGTCATCCGAACCACCCGCCGAACAGTGGGGTTGGTGTGGGGCCAGTCGGAGCTTTTGTGCCCGGTAAACCGGGCGAAGGCCACATCTCGTGAAGCTGAAACTACTGTAGCTGAGGCCACTGACATTTCGACAGAGGACCGTTTCCGGGTGTGCGGTTGTGCGCGTTCCGGTGGGTGCGTCGGGCGGTGCGATGGGGGTACGTTCCCGGTGGGTGCGCCGGGCGGACCGGAACGGCGGCAACGAAAATCCCTGCTCGCAGAGCTCGCAAGGATTATTAAAGCCGCCTAACCCGGCCCGTCCGGAGCCTGCGTTCCGCACCTCACCTGCCATCAACCCCGGGAGACCGCTGGACGAACATCCTCACGCTCGCCGCCGCAGGAGCTGGGGTCAGAACCCGCCACCGGAGACACGGGGGCCACATCCCGCCACCGGAGACACTGAGGAGCTGGGGCCCATGCGCCGCCGGAAGGTGACACCACACGCCGCCGCCGGAGGGGCTGGAGGAAGGCGGCTTTAATATTTCCCGCGAGCTCTGCGAGCGGGGAATTTCGTTGCCGCCGTTCCAGCCCCGCAGGGGGCGGACGCAGGGGACGAACTCTAGGGGGACCGCCCGCAGGGGGGCGAACTCTAGGGGGACCGCCCGCAGGGGGGGGGCGAACTCTAGGGGGACCGCCCGCAGGGGGGGCGAACTCTAGGGGGACCGCCCGCAGGGGGGGGCGAACTCTAGGGGGACCGCCCGCAGGGGGCGGGTCCGGCCCCAGGGACGAGACTTACCGCCAGCCGGCCCCCGGGGCCACAAGCTTGACGATGCTCTCCAGCAGATGTGCATTGTACTCCACGCCCAGCTGGTTCGGCACGGTCACCAGGACGGTATCGGCCTCCTGCACCGCGGCGTCCGCGGCCAGCTCTGCGGCAATGACGTCCGGTTCCCCGATGTAGCTCTTCCCGAACCGGGCCAAGCCGCCGTCGAGGTGGCCCACCTGGTCCCGGCCTTCGGCCTGCGCCCGCAGCCCGAAGTAGTGCCGGTCCTGCCCGGTCACCAGCGGAATGATGCTGCGGCTGACGGACACCCGCGGGGTGCCCTGGTGTCCGGCGTCGGCCCAGGCCTTCCGGTACACCGCGATCTGCTCGGCCTGCAGCTGGTCGAACGGCACCCCGGTGTCCTCGGTCAGGAGCGTGGAGCTCATCAGGTTCATGCCCTGCTCGCCGGTCCACTTGGCGGTGGCCCGGGTCCCGGACCCCCACCAGATCCGCTCCGGCAGTCCGGGGGACAGCGGGTCAATGGCCATGGCTCCGGTGCTGCCGGTCATGGCCGGATCAGCCTGCGCCACCCCGGCGCCGGCAATGGCGGCACGGAACACTTCGGTGTGCTGCCGGGCCATTTCCGCGTCGGAGGAATCCGGGCCGGGAACGTAGCCGAAGGACTCATAACCGCGCAGGGCAGGCTCGGGGGATCCCCGGCTGATGCCGAGCTGCAGCCTGCCGCCGCTGATCAGGTCCGCCACTGCGGCGTCTTCTGCCATCGCCAGCGGATTCATGTAGCGCATGTCGATCACGCCCGTGCCCAGCTCGATCCGGCTGGTCCGTGCCGCCATGGCGGAGAGCATGGGGAAGGGGGCGGAGAACTGCGGGGCGAAGTGGTGCACCCGCATGTACGCGCCGTCGACGCCGATTTCCTCGGCGGCGACCGTCAGTTCAATCTGCTGCAGTATTGCGTCCTGCGCACTGGGAGTCATCGATCCCACGGCATTCCGGTAATGTCCGAAGGACAGGAATCCTATTTTCTTCATACAAGCTCCAGCGCCGGAAACGCCGGCAGTATTCCCGGTCACCTGCGCCGAACCAGTGAAAGGAAACAGCCCCAGTGCACATCACCATGGTCCCGGGCTATCAGGGCTCACCACCGGAGCAGTGGCAGAGCCGCTGGGAGGCGGAGCTGCCGGACGTCACCCGCATCGCGCCGTCGTCGTGGGATGAACCCGAGCTGGAGGACTGGATGGCGGCGCTGGACCGGGCCGCCGGCGCGCAGAACGGTCAGACGGTCCTGGTGGCACACAGCCTGGGCTGCCTGGCGGCGGTGGAATGGCTGCTGCGCAACCCCGACGGCGCCCACGGGGTGTTCCTGGTCAGCCCGCCCGATCCCGTTGCCGCTTCGTTTCCGCAGGCCGCAGGAACGTTCCGGTCTCCGCGGATGCAGGAACTGCCCGTGCCCGGCCTGCTGATTGCCAGCGAGAGCGATCCGTACTGTGCGCTGCCGGCCGCGCAAAGCATCGCCGCGGCCTGGAAGGTGCCCGTTATTGATGCCGGCGAGCTGGCCCACATCAACGAAAAGAGCGGGGTGGGCTACTGGGAGCAGGGCCGCGACCTGCTCACGGCCTTCACAGCAGGGCTGGGGGAACCGGCCGCAATCGGATAAGAATGGGCACATGGACCTTCCAGTGATGCCCCCGGTTGCCCCGATGCTGGCCAAATCCGTCAGCGCCCTGCCCCGCGGGGACTACTTGTACGAACCCAAATGGGACGGATTCCGGTCCATCATTTTCCGGGACGGCGACGACGTCGAGATCGGCTCCCGGAACGAGAAGCCAATGACGCGGTACTTCCCTGAAATCGTCGAAGCCCTCAAAGCGAACCTGCCCGAGAGGTGCGTGCTGGACGGCGAGATCGTCATGGTGGCTCCGGACGGCAAACGGCTGGACTTCGAACTGCTGCAGCAGCGGATTCATCCCGCCGCCAGCCGGGTGAAACTGCTCGCGGAGGAAACCCCCGCCCGATTTGTGGCCTTCGACCTGCTGGCCCTGGGCGACGTCGACTACCGGGACCGGCCGTTCTCCGAACGCCGGGAGGCCCTGGTCCAGGCGCTGAAAACGGCACAGGCACCGGTGTCCGTCACCGCCGCCACCGACGACGCCGACCAGGCGCAGGACTGGTTCGGCCGTTTTGAAGGTGCCGGCCTGGACGGCGTGGTGGCCAAACCGCTGGACGGCCCGTACGCGCCGAACAAGCGCACGATGGCCAAGCTCAAGCACGAACGCACTGCGGACTGTGTGCTCGCCGGCTACCGGGTGCACAAATCCGGCCCCGATCTGATCGGCTCCCTGCTGCTGGGGCTCTACAACGACGACGGCGTGTTGGTGAACGTGGGCGCAGCAAGTTCCTTCCCGATGGACCGCCGCCGGGAACTGTTCGAGGAACTCCAGCCGCTGGTCGCCGTCGAGGACGGACACCCCTGGGCCGAGGGGGAGCAGGAGAAGGGCACGCGCACCCCGCGCAACTCCGAGGGCAGCCGCTGGAGCGGGAAAAAGGACTTCTCTTTCGTACCGCTGCGCCCGGAACGGGTAGTGGAGGTGCGCTACGACCACATGGAGGGGGAGCGGTTCCGCCATGTGGCCCAGTTTTCCCGCTGGCGGCAGGACCGGACGCCCGAATCCTGCACCTATGAGCAGCTGGAGGAGCCGGTGAAGTTCGATCTGGCGGAGGTGCTCGGGAGCTAGCGGAAACTGTCCGGCGGGGCTAGGCAGGGAAGCACATCGATGCCTAGCATTTTTTGTCAGCATCTCCGGTCCGCTGGACCGGCGGCCGCGGACACCCGCCCACAAGGAGCCGAAGATGATCCAGGCAGCCGACCTCGAAACCCTGCGCAGCGTTGTCCATGGTCCGCTGAACAGTCCAGGGGAGCCCGGGTACGCCGTAGACACCGCCGGCTTCAACCCCTCGTTGATCCAGCATCCCGATGCCGTGCTCGGTGCAGCCGACGTCGAGGATGTACAGAACGCCGTCCGCTGGGCCGCTGAGCGGGGCATCCCCGTCGGGATGCAGGCAACCGGCCACGGTGCTGCCGCCGCCATGGACGAGGGCCTGCTGATCAACACGTCCCGGCTGCAGGACCTGGCGGTGGACTCCGACGCAGGCACGGTCACCGTGGGTGCCGGCGTCAGCTGGCGCTCGGTGCTGGAGAAGACCGTGCTGCTCGGGCTTACGGGCCCGCACGGCTCCTCCGGAACGGTGGGAGTGGTGGGCTACGCGTCCGGCGGGGGGCTGCCGCTGATGGGCCGGGCGCTGGGATTCGCCAGCGACCACGTGCAGGCCATAGATGTTGTGACCCCCGACGGCAGCCTGAGGCACCTCGAAGCAGGCAGCGCCGAGGACGCCGGGTTGTTCGCGGCACTGCGCGGCGGCAAGGGCAACTTCGGCGTCATCACGGCCATGACGCTCGGGTTGACCCCGTTCCGGGAATTTTACGGCGGCGGCATCATGTACCCGGAAGATGCCGGCCCGGAGGCCCTGGCCGCCTTCCGTGCCTGGACACCCCAGCTGCCGACAAATGTTTCAGCGTCCCTGGCCTTCCTGCACCTGCCGGATGCCCCTTTCCTGCCCGAGGAACTGCGCGGTACCGCGCCGGTGCACCTGCGGTTCGCGGTGTTCGGCAGCCGGGAAGAGGGCGACACGCTGCTGGAACCCATGCGGCATGTCTCCGCGCCCTTCATGGATACGGCCGGACCGATGGACTACGGGGCAGTGGGCAGCATCCACATGGATCCGGACGAACCGGTGCCCGCCCTGGACCGCGGGACCCTGCTGGCCGAGCTGCCCGATGAACTGGCGGCCGGAGTGCTGGGCCAGGTGGGGCCGGGTTCGTATACTCCGCTGATGATGACGGAAATCCGGTTGATGGGCGGATCACTGGCTCTGGATCCTCCGTTCGAGGATGCGGTGTCAGGCCGGGAGGCAGCCTTCAACCTCTACTCCGTGGGACTCAACGTCCCGCCGGCTGCGGACGCCACAGCAGCCGCCCTCGATCGGCTCGACGTCGTCGTCGGCCCCTACGCTGCCGGCGCGCTGGTCAACCTCAGCGGACCGGCACGCACGGAGGCAGGCGCCCGGCCTGCGTGGGATCCGGAGGTTTTCGGGCGGCTGCAGGCGGCCAAGGCCGCCTACGATCCGCAGAACCTCTTCCGGTTCGGCCACGCGGTTCCGCTGCCGGTCTCCTGACGGCGGCCCGGACGGGAGGTTCTGGGCCGGGAGGTGCCGCCCGGCGGCATCCGCGTCTAGCGCCGTCCGCGGCAGCCGACCCCGAACTCGCTGCCCGCGTCCTCGAGGATGGCCGCGGTGTAGCCCTCCCGGTATCCCGTCTCCGTGGGATGCAGGTTGTACGGGCTTAGGAGATCGAAGATGATCCAGGAATCCGTGGACCCTACGCCGTGCCCGGCGAACTCATCCACCACGTCCACGAACACCCCGTTGTCCGGAACCTGTTCCGCGATGACCGTGTTCAAGGCATCGGTACCCCGTGTAAAGAGGGCCTGCGCCTCGGTACTGAGCGGTCCGGGGGTTCCGGGCTCAAACAGGTACGGATACCCCGTCACCACCAGGGTTGCCCTTGGAGCCAGTTCAGCGATCCGGGCAAACTCCGCTGCCAGCTGTGGTGCCAGGACGGTCTGTGCGTAAGCGGCAGCTTGATCGATGGCAGGGGCGCAGGTGGCCGGCAGCTGTGCCCCGGCGCAGGCGGCTACCACCGAAGCGAACCGGACGTCATCGCCGCCGATGGTCACGGTGACGGTGTCCGTCTTTCGATTCAGCAGGCCCCGGGCAGCGGCGTCGTCGATCTGCTCGGGAAGGTCCACCGGAGCGTCGGGCGGGGTTGTGAGAGCAGTGGCGCCCGAACAGGTGACATTACCGTCCAGCTCTACCCGGTCCAGGGCGTCCAGAAGCACGGGGTAGCCCTGTGCCGTCCGGCCGCAGGTGTCCAGTACGGGGCCGCCGCCGAAGCCGGAGGCATAGGAGTCACCGAACGCCACGTAGTCGACACTGCCGTGCCCCCGACCGTGCCCGCCGCCGTGCCCACCCCCATGCCCGTGTCCGCCGCCGTACCCGTGCCCGCCGCCGTGCCCACCCCCATGCCCGTGTCCGCCGCCGTACCCGTGCCCGCCGCGGTGCTCAACCGTATGCCCGCCGCGGGAATCGGGCCCGTGGGCACCGCCGGCGCTGGCCGGGGCAGCACCTCCGGCCAGGAGGGCAGTGGTAGTCACTGCCAGGACAGCCAGACGTCGGGACAGCAGCGGTTTGGGGCTCATCTCGTGCTCCTTAGCGGGGGTGCTGCAAACGTTCGAGGGCACGAGTCTGGCGCAGGGGAGGGACCCGCGGCAACCAGAGGTACACCATGTCGGCACGGCAGCAGTATTTAAAGTCCAACGGGTGTGGGAAGGGCCGCTTTCGGCTAGGGTGTCGATATACCGACCGCATGGTCAGTAATCCCGCGGCAGTGACGCCTGCAGGAGGACGGCTGCGGTTTCTTCCCGTTTCGAAAGGCAGCGAAATGACGGCCACCGCCATCGACGTCGAAACCGTTCCCAGCTACGTTCGGGGGTCCTGGTGGACACCGGATCCCGCAGGAGTCCGCGGAACCGAAGTGCACGATGCCAGCACCGGCGAGCTGCTGGCGCTGGTCAGCAGCGAGGGTCTGGACACCGCCGCCGTCGTCGACTATGCCCGAACCGTAGGGCAGGCCGAACTGGGGAAGTCCACCTTCCACCAGCGGGCCCTGCTGCTCAAGGAACTCGCAGTGCACCTCAATGCGCAGCGCGATGAGCTGTACGCCGTGTCCGCCCGCAGCGGCGCCACCCGGACCGATTCCCTGGTGGACATTGACGGCGGGATCGGTGTCCTGTTTGCCTACGGTTCCAAGGGCCGCCGCGAACTGCCGAACTCCAGCGTGATCATTGACGGCGGCGTGGAACAGCTCGCCAAGGACGGCTCGTTCCTGGGTGAGCACATCTACACCCGGATCCCGGGCGTCGCCGTGCAGATCAACGCCTTCAACTTTCCGGTCTGGGGCATGCTGGAAAAACTGGCCCCGGCGTTCCTCGCCGGGGTGCCGAGCATCGTCAAGCCCGCCAGCCCCACCGGGTACATCACGGCAGCGGCCGTGCGGATGATCGTGGACTCGGGCATCCTTCCCGCCGGATCCCTGCAGCTGATTTCCGGTTCCGCGCGGGACCTCCCGGACCACCTCGATTACCGGGACATGGTCTCCTTCACCGGCTCGGCCTCCACCGCCGAACGCCTGCGTGCCCATCCGCAGATCGCCGTAGGAGGTGTCCGTTTCACGGCGGAAACGGATTCGTTGAACGCGGCGATCCTGGGTCCGGACGCCGTTCCCGGTACCCCCGAGTTTGACGCCTTCATCCGCTCCCTGGTCACCGAGATCACGGCCAAGGCCGGCCAGAAATGCACCGCAATCCGCCGGGCCATCGTCCCTGCCGGGCTGGTCGATGATGTGGTTGCCGCGGCCGGGGAGCGCATCCGCGGGCGCGTGGTCCTGGGCGATCCGCGTGCGGAAAACGTGACCATGGGTGCCCTGGCCTCCCGGGAGCAGCTCGACGGCGTCCGGGAAGCGGTGCAGCGGATGCTGGCGGCCGGCGCGCAGCTGGCGCTGGGGTCGTTGGACGCCCCCGACGTCGTCCGTGCCGACGGAAGCGAGGGAACCTCGCCGGACGGCGCCTTCATGGAGCCGCTGCTGCTGACCTGGCCGGACAACGACGCGGATGCCCTGCACAATATCGAAGCGTTCGGCCCCGTGGCCTCGGTGGTGGGCTACACCGAGGTCGCCGACGCCGTCCGGCTGGCCGCGCGGGGCGGAGGATCGCTGGTCGCTACGGTATGCACCAATGACCCGGACGTGGCCCGGGAAGTGCTTACCGGCATCGCCGGACACCACGGTCGGGTATTGTTCCTGAACCGCGAAGACGCCCGTTCCTCCACCGGGCACGGTTCGCCCGTGCCCCACCTGGTGCACGGCGGTCCGGGCCGTGCCGGCGGCGGCGAGGAGCTGGGTGGCATCCGTGCGGTGCGGCATTACATGCAGCGCACCGCGGTGCAGGGCTCACCCAATATGCTCACCGCCCTCACCGGTATCTGGCATCCGGGGGCGGACCGCCGGTTCGACGCCGGACATCCGTTCCGCAAGCACCTCAGTGAGCTGCGGGTGGGCGACGCCGTGCGGTCGGATCTGCGGGAAGTGACCCTTGAGGACATCGCCGCTTTTGCGGAGACCACCGGGGACACGTTCTACGCCCACACGGACGCCGCAGCCGCGGAGGCGAATCCGTTTTTCCCGGGCATCGTGGCGCACGGCTACCTGCTGCTGTCCTGGGGTGCGGGCCTGTTCGTGGATCCTGCGCCGGGGCCGGTGCTGGCCAACTACGGACTGGAAAACCTGCGGTTCCTGACGCCGGTGGCCGCGGGGGACTCCATCCGTGTGACGCTGACCGCCAAGAAGATCACGCCGCGTGAAACGGACGGGTACGGCGAGGTGGCCTGGGACGCGGTGCTGACCAACCAGAACGACGAACTGGTGGCTACCTATGACGTGCTGACCCTGGTGGAGAAGTAAGTTCCCGGAAGGGGGCGGGCCAGGATTTCGGGCTAGGCATTCCGTTTGCGGTAGGCCTGCATCTTCGTGCGGGCGCCGCAGATCTCCATGGCGCACCAGGTTCCGCCCCGGTTGCGTGAAGTGTCGAAGAAGACCCAGCGGCAGACGTCCCGCCGGCACGCTTTCAGGCGCTGAAGCTGGGCCGGATCGGCATGGACCAGGACGGCACCGATGCGGGCGAGTGCCTCGCGCACCGGGGGCTGGGGGACCGGTTCGACGCGCGGCTCCCCTCCGGAGGCCACGACCCGAACCGGAAGCTGCTCCAGGGCACGGTCCAGGCGCTCCAGGCCGGTGACGACGTCGGGTGCCGGCGTGCCGTGCAGGTGCCCGCCGTCGTCGTGCGCAGCCGCGCGGTCCCCGCCGTCGTGGTGCGTGAGGAAGAGGGAGCGCAGCCCCTCCCGTAGGTCGAGCGCCAGGGCAAGATCCTCCTCAGTAGCCTGCGTGCCTGCCCCGACCAGCCCGTAGCCGGCCAGCCAGTCCGCCAGTCCGCCGGGGTTGTCCAGTGCGTCCTTCTCGGCTTCCCGGTCCGCAGTATTGGCGAACACCTGGAGGAGCCGCAGGGGAGCAGGGGCCGGTGCGCGCCCGCCCGGCTCCGGGTATCCGCTGTCCGCAGGAACATTTTGTTCCGAAGTGTTACCGCTCATAGGCGATTGCCGGTAACGTGTGCCGGAGCAACGGACAAGGACAAGCCGGCAGGGGACCCAGGTATGCACGCATCAGCGCGATCAAGGATGGCTCGTCGTCCCGACCGCATGACTCGATTCTTCGTCGCAGTGGGTCTCCATATCCGGCACATGCCTTCATTATTGCCCGTCACCTCCGCCAACGCGGTGCAGCGGAGGGTCTCGGTATGAAGGACCCAAGCTGGGTGCTGCTGCGCACCGACCGCAGTTTCCGCCGCTACTGGCTGGGGCAGGGCGCTGCCAGTGCCGGCGCCCAGGTCACGGGCATCGCCGTTCCGCTGGTTACAGCCATCGCCCTCGATGCCGGGCCGGCGGCGGTCAGCCTTGTCGCTGCGGCCGGCACGCTGCCGTACCTGTTGTTCTCGCTGGTGGCCGGCCATCTCCTGCAGGGGCGGGACCAGCGGCGCTCCATGGTGGCGGCCGATCTTGCCCAATGCGTGCTACTGGCACAGATTCCCCTGGCCTGGGCCGGGGGATGGCTCAGCGTCCCCCTGCTGGCAGCAGTCACCTTCCTCAGCGGCTGCTGCGCCCTGATCTTCGGGTTATCGGCCTTCGCCTTTGTCCCCGCCCTCGTTACGGATCAGGACCTCGCGCCGGCCAACCGTGCCGTCCAAGCCACTCGGACCGTTACGGAAATCGGCGGCCCGGGGCTGGCCGGTCTGCTGGTCTCGGCGGTGGGTGCTCCCGGCGCCTTGATCGCCACCATGCTTGGACATCTGGCTTCCGCTGCGGGAGTGGCCTCGAGCCGCCCCCGGGAACAACGTGCCGTTGCGGCGGCTCCGGCGTCGAGGGCCTCGATACCTGCGGGGGAGGAGAACCGGAGCCCGGTTCCGGAGAAGCGGCCCACGCTCCTCACCGGACTGCGGATCCTGTTCGGTGACCGCCATCTGCGCGCCTTGACCGTCCATGCGGCCACCTATAACGCGGCGGAACAGATCCTGATGCTGAACCTGATTCTCTGGGCGGTGCAGCAGCAGGACGTCGGTGTTGGTGCGTACGGCCTGGCGCTGGCCGGAGCCGGAGTCGGCGGTCTGCTCGGCACCCTGGTTGCGCTCCGCCTGGCCGACAAAGCAGGCCTTGGCCCGGCATTCGCCGTTTCGCTGGTGCTCTCCTGCGCGGTTCCGCTGTTGCTGCCGGTCTGGCCGTTAACCGGATGGACAATGGCGGGGGTCATTGCTGCAGTCATGTTGCTGCGTGGTATCGGCGAGGGCAACGCCAATGTCTACTCGCTGACGATGCGCCAGCAGCTCATTCCGAAGGATGAACTCACCCGCTCAGCCGGTGCCTATACCCAGGTGATGTACGGCTCGATTCCGCTGGGCGCCCTGCTGGCCGGCGTCGTCGGCGAAACGCTGGGGGTCCGCGCCGGCGTCCTGATCGGCGCCGTCGGGCTGGTGCTCTCCGCGGTTCCGATGCTCACCCCCGTGTTCCTGCGGCTCCGTACCATCCCTAGTCCCGGCCGCCGCTTAACGTCCCGGCCTGCAGGGGCCGGGGACAGGGTCAGCTGACACGGAACCAGACGTCACCCATTTGTTCCCGCCGCCAAACCTGCCGAGGCCCGCCGTTCTCTCGGACGCGGTCAGTCAGCCACAAGGTGCTGTCCGGGTCCCAGCCTGCGATCACTGAGGAGGTGCCGGCGTCGACGGGGAGGGCATGCCCTGCACTGCCGAGGTAGCCCAGGACAGTCAGGTGCACGGCGTCCCATTGTCCGGCTGCGCGTTCCCAGTCCGGGATCACCCAGCGGCCGGCGCGTCCCGTGGTGCGAAACCAGTCATGTCGGCGGGAGGCCGTGACCTCCAGCGGATAGGCACGGCACAGGGTAGTCCAGTCCTCGGGGGAGCGGATGTGGAGGATCCTGCCGATGCCGCTGACCGGAATTGCGGTCGCTTCTTCCACATCACTCGAGTCCTCGACGAGGCTCAATCCTGCGGGAATCTGCCCGACGGTGCGGACCAGCCCGAGCGGGATGGACCACCAGCTTCCGCTGAAAGGTGCCCGCGGATCCTGCGGCCGGTCCTTGGCGGCCAGCGCTTCCTCGGTGCGGACAGCTGTGCCCCACTTCTGCAGGGTGCCTTGGGGATCCCGGGGCAGGGGTGCCGGGTCCTCCGCCGGCCGCCAGTCGATGGCCCACTGTTCCGGCGGGCCGGGTCGGCCCCACCACTGTGCTGCCGGTGCGCCCAGCGCCCCTTCAGCCACGTGGTGAAGGGCGTTGCGGATGACCGGGAGTGCGGCCAGCACATCCTCACCGTCGGGTTCCTGCCAGTACCGTGCCGTGTCGACGGACCGTTGGAGGGCCGCCTGGATCTGTTCGCCGTCCAGGCGGCGGAGATCCAGAGACAGAATCCCGGCTGCGAGGTGATCGGGCGAGGGCAGGTCACCGGGGCCGGCGGAGCCGAACAATACCGTCGAAGTTCCTTTCCCAGGGTCGAGTTCGTAGCCCAGCCAGAACACCGCCGAGCGGATATCCGGATCCAGCTCGGCCGCAAGTTCAAGGCACAGGCGCCGTCCGCGCGGTCCCTCAACGAGCTGTTCTGCCGGCGACATCATGCGCCCATCCTTGCACGCCGGACCGGCTCAGCAGCTGCCGCGCCGGGTCGCCCACAACGCCACCTTCCTCTTCCAGCTCACTTGTTGGGGCTCTGCCGGTGCTGGTAGGTCTGTGCGGACACGTAGCCCACGAAAAGGGCACCAGGAAGTCCGATCAATGCCTTGTTGTCCGAAGCGAAGGCCAGAAAGGCCGCAACGGCGAGAAAACATAAAAAGGCAACAGCGATCCGGGCAGGCAGTTTCATGAATACTCCTCACATACGCGTGCCGCGGCACGATGCTTCGGTAAGAGCAGGCTAAGCGCTTCGGATTCAAGGCAGGGACAGGGAGGCTACCTGTCTTTTAGCGGAAAGCACTGCCCTCAAGAGCGGCGGGTGTGCAACCCGTCAAAGACCATGGTGATGATGTTGTCCGCAAGCTTCTGCGCGGGCAGCGGACCGCCGGGTTTGTACCATTCCACGATCGAGTTGATGGTGCCGAACAGCAGGCGCGTGGTGGTGCGCGGATCAATGTCGCTCCGCACCGACCCCTCGCGCCGGGCCGCGTCCACGAGTCCCGCCACCCGGTGGTCGAACTCCCGGCGCCGGGCCAACGCACTGCGTTCAACGTCGGTGTTGCCCCGGAGCCGCAGTAGCAGCGTGACGAACGGCAGTCGCTCCGTCAGCACCTCGATGGTGCCGCGCAGCACGAATTCCAGCCGGGCATCCGCGGCACCGGCCGAAGCCCGCGGATCATCCAGCACCGCCTCGAGCCCGTCCAGCGCATAGTCCAGCGCCAGGCGCAGCAGATCACCCTTGGACGGCACATGGTGGTAGATCGCCGACTTCGTGATGCCCAGGTTCTCGGCCAGGATTCCCATGGACGTGGCTTCATAGCCGTGCCGGTTGAAGACGTCCACGGCCACGTTCAGTACTGTCTGCTGGTCGTATCCCGGCCGGCCCCGGCGCGGCCCGGACGCGGTGCCGGACGCCGGGTCGGAGGCAGGGCCGACGGCGGCGGCGGACGCGGCGGATCCAGCATCGGCAGCGGGAACGGGAGCAGGTTCGGAGGAAGCTCCGGCGGCGGCAGGCATGGCGCTATTTTCCCACGTCAACGGGCGGTTCACCGCGCTGAGGCGGTATCGGTGCCGCGGCGCAGGTCGTAGATCCGGCGGAGCTTGCCGCTGGAGCGTGCCAGCGTCCCGGGGTCGACCACCTCAACGAGGCAGGAGGAACCGACGTGGATCTTGACCTGCGCGGCGAGCTCCGATGCCGCCGCCGCGGAGTCCGGCGTCGTGGAATCCTCACGGCGCTCGATCCGGACCGTGAGCTCATCCATGCGTCCCGGGCGGGTGATTTCCAGCTGGAAGTGCGGGCTCAGGGCCGGGATGCGCAGGGCGATTTCCTCGATCTGGGTGGGGAAGAGGTTGACGCCGCGCAGGATGATCATGTCGTCGCTGCGGCCGGTGATGCGTCCCATCCTGCGCATGGATGGCCGGGCAGTGCCGGGCAGCAGGCGGGTGAGGTCATGGGTCCGGTAGCGGATGATCGGCAGCGCCTCTTTGGTCAGGGAGGTAAAAACCAGCTCGCCCGGTTCGCCGTCGCCCAGGACCCGGGTCTCGTCAAACGGGTCGATGATCTCCGGCCGGAAGTGATCCTCCCAGATATGGGCCCCGTCCTTGCTCTCCACGCACTCGCCGGCCACGCCCGGCCCCATGACTTCCGAGAGCCCGTAAATGTCGCACGCGTCCAAGTCCATCAGCGTTTCGAGTTCGTGCCGC
This sequence comes from Arthrobacter sp. zg-Y895, assembly GCF_020731025.1. NCBI lineage: Bacteria > Bacillati > Actinomycetota > Actinomycetes > Micrococcales > Micrococcaceae > Arthrobacter > Arthrobacter sp. zg-Y895. The sequence continues at coordinate 211,144 of NZ_JAJFZY010000003.1, read as the reverse complement.
ATTTCCTCGGTCCACGGCTCCGCCCCGAGAACCGCGTTCTTCAGCGAAGTCGAGCGCGGATCGATGCCGGCCGCTGCCATCGCATCGGCAATGGCCAGCAGGTAGGTGGGCGTGCAGAGGATGGTGTCCGGTTCGAAGTCCACGATGAGCTGGACCTGCCGCTCCGTCTGCCCGCCGGAAACGGGGATCACCGTGCAGCCGAGTCTCTCCGCGCCGAAGTGGGCCCCCAACCCGCCGGTGAAGAGACCGTAACCGTAGGCATTGTGCACCTTGTATCCCTGACGCACTCCGGAGGCACGCAGCGAACGGGCCACCAGGGAGCTCCAGCGGTCCAGGTCCCCGGCCGTGTAGCCGACGACGGTGGGCCGCCCCGTGGTTCCGGAGGAGGCGTGGATGCGGGCCACCTGCTGCTGCGGGACGGCGAACATGCCAAACGGATAGGTAGAGCGCAGGTCCTCCTTCGTGGTGTACGGGAACCGAGCGAGGTCGCTTAGTTCGCCCAGGTCGGAGGGGTGCACACCGGCGTCGTCGAACTTGCGCCGGTACAGCGGAACCCGTTCGTACGCGTAGGCGACGGTCTGCTTCAAACGCTTCAACTGGAGGGCCTCCAGTTCGTCCCGGCTCATGCGTTCCTCCGGGTCCAGCGTCGAAGGATCGGCTGCGGCGGACTTGATCGGAGCGGAGGGGGCTCTCATGGGCGGCCTTCGGTCGAGGCGCCGGACGGTGTCCGGGCGGGGTTGGGGATGGTGCGCGAGCGTCCGCGGAAGAGGGCGACCACGGCGGCGGTCCCGTCGGGACGTTCGGACCGCACCTCAACGTCGTAGACGCCGCTGCGGCCGTTGCCGGCACGGTGCTCGGCGGAAGCAGTCAGCCGGTCACCCGCCCTGGCCGGAGCCAGGAAGGTGACGTCGGCACCGGCAGCCACCGTGATGTGCTCCCGTTCCCGTGCCGGCCCGCCGTCTTCCGGATTGCAGGCCAGGGCGAAGGCCGTGTCGGCAAACGCGAAGACCATCCCGCCGTGCCCGATGCCGAAACCGTTGACCATCTGCGGGCGGAGAAGCATCGAAATACGTGCCGTGCCGGAGCCGATTTCCAACACATCGATGCCCATCCAAGCCGAGGCGGCGTCGTCGACCAGGAGAGGATGGGCCGGGGATGTGTCCCGGGGAACCTCGGTGTCAGCCATGGGACCTCTTTTCTTTACCGAATGTTCATTAGGTAATCCCGCCATGCGTTCGGCTGTCAAGGATTCCGGCGGTCCCGGCAGGCAGACCTTCCTGCGGACCGAACTTACAGACAGTCGGGGATCGGCCGGAGGCCGTGGCGTACCCTAGTGAGGTGACTCTCTCTGCGGCCACAGCCGTCTCCGGTCCTGTCCGCCCTCCAACGTCTTCCCTTTTGCCTGAGTGGCTGGACCCCCAGGTATTCCTTGCCGACCCGGCCCTCGCACCGTGGGTGGTCCTGATGGTCTGCGGCATCGTGTTTGCAGAAACCGGGCTGCTTATCGGCTTCTTCCTGCCGGGGGATTCCCTCCTGTTTACCGCCGGGCTCCTGGTGGCTACGGGCACCATCGACATTAACGTGTGGCTGCTTGCTGTCCTGGTCTTCATCAGTGCCTTTGTAGGGGACCAGACGGGCTATTACATTGGCAGGAAGGCCGGCCCCGCCGTCTTCAACCGGCCGGACAGCAGGCTCTTCAAACGGGAGAACGTAAGACGCGCCCAGGTGTTCTTTGACCGCCACGGCGGCAAAGCCGTGATCCTGGCCCGGTTCGTACCTGTGGTTCGGACCTTCACCCCGGTGGTGGCCGGTGTTGCCGAGATGAACTACAAGGCGTTCGTCTCGTTCAACGCGGTGGGCGCGTTCGTCTGGGGCGTCGGCGTGACCCTCCTGGGCTACGTCCTCGGTGACCGTGTGCCCTTTGTCCGGGAAAACCTCGACCTGATCTTCGTGGCTGTGGTGGTGCTCTCCGTGATTCCGATTGTCATTGAGGTTCTGCGCCAGTCCCACAAGGCCGCAACCAAGGATGATGACGAGGAGGACGACGGCAAGGACAGCAGCACCGAAGCCGCTGCTTCAGCAACCGAAGCCGGCGCCGTACCGGAGCGCAACGCCGAGACCGCACGTGCCTCCGACGTCGTCGAACACTCCGGCCGCCACACCGGTCCCGCGGAGGGCCGCCACACCGGTCCCGCGGAGGGCCGCCGTGTCACCGCACCGAAGCCGAACGTGGAAGGTGCAGGCGCGGTCGAGTAGCCGTCGAAGCCCCGGCTGGAGAATGTTCAGCGCAAGCAGGCCCGGACCGATTGGTCCGGGCCTTTTTTGTGCCCGCAGGAGCCGTGCGCGGAGGCATTCCTCGGTAACGATTTTGTAACCGCCGGGCCGCCATCTGCGGTTTGACCTGCGGATACGCAGCCGAGATCACTTTTACGAAAAGTGTGGGAGCGCTCCCACTTGACATGTGATTCAGCACACATCACGATTGGCTCATCGCTTGTGGGAGCGCTCCCACCATTTTTCTTGGCAGCCGGTTCGGCAGCAGGGCGCATCCGTAAGGCAGCGGCACGGAACGCGGAGGTACCGCGGACACTCGTGCTTCGACACCCGGATTATGACAAAGGAGTCAGCAATGAGTACCAAACCCACTTCCGCCGGCCGTGCACGCCGCGGACCTGCGCTTGCCGCATCCGTTGCAGCCGCAGCCCTTCTCCTGACCGCATGCGGCGGGGGAGACGACGGAGCTTCCGAAGGAGGGGACGGCCAGGTCACGCTCAGCATCAGCACCTTCAACGAGTGGGGCTACGAGGAGCTGCTCGAGGAGTACCAGGAGGCGAACCCCGACATCAAGATCGTGCATGACAAGAAGGCCACCTCCAACAATGCCCGGGACAACCTGAACACCAAGCTCGCTGCCGGTTCGGGCCTCTCGGACATCGAGGGCATCGAAGTGGACTGGCTGCCGGAACTCAAGCAGTACCCGGACCAGTTCGCGGACCTGGCCAGCCCCGAGGTGGAAGGCCGCTGGCTGGACTGGAAGGTCGAGGGCGCGACCACGGAGGATGGAAAGCTGATCGGCTACGGCACCGACGTCGGCCCTCAGGCTATCTGCTACCGCTCGGACCTGTTCGCAGCAGCGGGCCTGCCGACGGACCGCGAGGAAGTTGCGGAGCTGCTCGAAGGCGACTGGGACCACTACTTCGAAATCGGCGAACAGTTCACGGCGAAGTCCGACGCCGCCTGGTACGACTCCGCAATGTCCGCCTACCAGGGCATGATCAACCAGGTCGAGAACGCCTACGAGGAAAACGACGGAACGGTCATCGCCACCGAGAACCCCGAAGTGAAGGACATCTACAACCAGGTGCTCGAGAACTCCGTGGACAAGGATCTCTCCGCTCACCTGCAGCTGTGGTCCGACGATTATGAGGCAGGCTTCCAGAGCGGTGCCTTCGCCACCACCTTCTGCCCGGGCTGGATGCTGGGCAGCATCGAGGGCAACGCTGCCGGTGTCGAAGGCTGGGACATCGCCAACGTCTTCCCGGGCGGCGGCGGAAACTGGGGCGGCTCCTACCTGACCGTTCCCACGCAGGGAAAGAACCAGGAAGAGGCCATCAAGCTGGCACAGTGGCTCACCGCTCCGGAGCAGCAGATCAAGGCTTTTGCCTCCAAGGGCACCTTCCCCAGCCAGGTCGAGGCCTACGAGATGGAAGAGCTGACGGGCTCAACCAACGCGTTCTTCAATGACGCTCCGGTGGGCGAGATCCTTGCCGACCGCGCTGAAGCCGTGACTGTTACCCCGTTCAAGGGACAGAACTACTTCGCCATCAATGACTCGATGCAGCAGGCGCTGGACCGGGTAGACGTCCTCAAATCCGATGACCCCGAGTCTTCGTGGAAGAAGTTCGTCACCGGAGTCGAAGCGCTCCAGTAGCATCCACAGGCGTCCGGTGCCTGCGGCCGCGTAAGAGCGGCCGCAGGCACCGGAACCACACTTCGACACCCCTTGGACGTTAGGAAGATAGCCATGGCTGTCACCGTTAAGCCGCCGGCAGCGCGGACACCGGTACGCCGGGTAGGGTTCAGCAGCCGGCTGGCCCGTTGGGACGTAAAAATCTCCCCGTACCTCTACATTTCACCGTTTTTCATCCTGTTTGCGATTGTCGGGCTGTTCCCGCTGATCTACACCGGATGGGTCTCGCTGCATAACTGGAACCTGATCGGCGGCAACCTTGGATTCAGCGGCGCGGAGAACTTCACCTTCGTCCTCTCGCAGCCTTACTTCTGGAATGCGGTAGGCAACACCTTCAGCATCTTCCTGATCTCGGCGGTTCCGCAGATCATCCTGGCAATCGGCATTGCCGCCGTCCTGGATGCGAACCTGCGTGCCAAGACGTTCTGGCGTATGGGCGTGCTGGTTCCCTACGTGGTTGCCCCCGTGGCAGTGGGCCTGATCTTCGGCAATGTCTTCGCTGACCAGTCCGGCGCCATCAACGGGCTGTTGACGTCCATCGGCCTGGATCCCGTTCCGTGGCACTCCAACACCCTGGCAAGCCACATCGCCATCGCCACCATGGTCGATTTCCGCTGGACAGGTTACAACGCCCTGATCTTCCTGGCTGCCATGCAGGCCGTGCCGCGGGACATGTATGAAGCGGCGATCCTCGACGGCGCCAGCCGCTGGCGGCAGTTCATCTCGGTAACCGTTCCCATGCTGCGGCCCACCATCATCTTTGTCGTCATTACCGCCACCATCGGCGGCCTGCAGATTTTCGACGAGCCGCGTGTCTTTGACGCCTACGGCCTGGGCGGGGCCGACCGGCAGTGGCAGACCCTCACCATGTACATCTGGGAACTGGGCTGGGGACAGCGCAACCTTGGCCGCGCGTCCGCCGTCGCCTGGCTGCTGTTCGTCATCATCGTGCTCATCGCGGCCCTCAATTTCCTCATCACCCGCCGCATTGCCTCGCAGGGAGGACGGAAATGACCTCCGTACCCATGGTCGAACAAACGGCAGGCAAACGCGCCGCCGAAACCGCCCGGCGCCGTCGGAACCGCGGCGGTGCGCAGCCGCCGCACCCGGCACGGGGCCGCGGGCGGAAAACCGGCGGATACAACCGGCGGCCGGGCTTCGTCACCTACGGGCTGCTGGGGGCCGTGATTCTCGGCTCTGCCCTCCCCATCCTCTGGTCCGTCCTCGTGGCCAGCCATGACAGCACGGCGATCGTCAAGGGAGTCCCGCTGATTCCCGGCGGCAACTTCTTCGCAAACGCGGCCACCGTGCTGGATACCATCCCGTTCTGGAAAGCCCTGGGCAACAGCATCCTGGTTTCCACCGTGACGGCCGCTTCCGTGGTGATCTTCTCCTCCCTGGCCGGTTTCGCCTTCGCGAAGCTGCGCTTCCGGGGCAGCAAGGCACTGCTGGTCTTCGTAGTGGCCACGATGGCCGTACCCACCCAGCTCGGTGTCATTCCGCTGTTTATCGTGATGTCCAAGCTCGGCTGGACCGGGACCATGGGAGCCGTCATCATTCCGGGGCTGGTCACCGCCTTCGGTGTCTTCTGGATGACCCAGTACCTGCAGGACGCGCTGCCGGACGAACTGATCGAAGCCGTACGGATGGACGGCGCCAACATGTGGCAGGCCTTCTGGCACGTGGCCCTGCCCGCAGCGCGGCCGGCCGCCGCGATGCTGGCACTGTTCACCTTCGTTGCCACCTGGACCAACTTCTTCTGGCCGTTCATTGTCCTCAATGCGCAGAACCCCACCCTGCCGGTGGCACTGCAGCAACTGCAGTCAGCGCGCTTTGTGGACTACTCGGTGGTCCTGGCCGGCGTGGTGCTCTCCACCATTCCGCTGCTCATCGTTTTTGCCCTCGCAGGACGGCATCTGGTTGCAGGAATTATGCAGGGAGCGGTGAAGGGATGACCACGGACAACGCATCATTCCCGTCCGGGTTCGTGTGGGGTGCGGCGACCGCCGCCTACCAGGTGGAGGGCGCTGCTTCGGAAGACGGCCGGAAGGATTCCATCTGGGACACTTTCAGCCGCATTCCCGGGGCAGTGGTGAACGGTGACACCGGAGACGTCGCCTGCGACCACTATCACCGGATGGATGATGATGTGGCCCTCATGAAGTCACTGAACCTGGGCTCCTACCGGTTCTCCACCTCCTGGGCGCGGATCCGGCCCGACGGCGGCCCGGTCAACGCTGCGGGGCTCGACTTCTACAGCCGGCTGACGGATTCGCTGCTCGACGCCGGGATCCAGCCGTGGCTGACCCTGTACCACTGGGACCTGCCGCAGGCCCTGCAGGACCAGGGCGGCTGGGCGAACCGGGACACTGCCTATCGGTTTGCCGATTACGCCCTCAGCGTCCACGACGTGCTGGGCGACCGGGTGCGGGCCTGGACCACCCTGAACGAGCCCTGGTGCTCCGCCTATGTGGGCTACGCCAGCGGCGAGCACGCACCCGGGCTGCAGGACCGAAAACTCGCGGTTGCCGCCAACCATCACCTTTTGTTGGCGCACGGACTTGCCGTCCAGGCGCTCAAGGGCCGTGATCCGGGCCTGGACACCGGCCTGACCCTGAACTTCACGGTCGCCGATCCCGCCGATCCGCGGAACCTCGACGACGTCGACGCAGCCCGCCGGATCGACGGGCAGTTCAACCGGATGTTCGCGGACCCCGTCTTCCACGGGAAGTACCCCGAGGATGTGGTGGCGGACCTCGCTCCCTATGGTTTCGAGTCCCACGTCCGGGACGGAGACCTGGCCATCATCAGTTCGCCCATCGATTTCCTGGGGGTGAATTACTACCACGGTGATGCCCTCACCAAGACCCCGCCGACGGCACCCCTGACGACGGCGGCGCCGTCGGCCCGTCCCACGGCCAGCCCGTATCCTGCCGCGGACGGGATCCATGCCGTGCCGCGCGGACTACCGCGAACGAACATGGGGTGGGAGATCCAGCCCGAGGGACTCCGGCGGCTGCTGAACCGGCTGCAGCGCGACTACACCGGTCCGGCGGGCGTGCCGCTGTACATCACCGAGAACGGTGCAGCCTTCGATGATGACGTAGTGGCCGACGGGACCGTGCAGGACCTGGATCGACTCGACTTCATCCGTTCGCATCTGGCGGCGGTGCAGGAGGCGGCGGCGGACGGCGTCGATGTCCGCGGCTACTTTGCCTGGTCGCTGATGGACAACTTTGAGTGGGCCTGGGGGTACGCGAAGCGGTTCGGCATTGTGCACGTCGATTACGAAACACTGCAGCGCACGCCCAAGGCGAGCGGGCTCTGGTACGCGGAAGCGGCGGCCGCCAATGCCCTGCCCCCGGCCCTGCGGGTGCCGGGCACCGCTACACCTGCGTATGTCGTATCGTCGAAACGATGAGCAGCCTTAAGCCCGGGCCCCGGAACGGGGCGGTGAAACCCCGACGCAGCAGCCCCACGCTGGAAGACGTGGCGGCGCTGTCCGGTGTTTCCCGCTCGACCGTCTCCCGAGCCATCAACGGCGGTGCCCGGGTCAGCGCCCAGACGCAGGCCGCCATCGACGCGGCGATTGGGGAGTTGGGTTTCACGCCCAACCGTGCGGCCCGTTCCCTGGCCACCAGCCGCGCCGATTCCATTGCCCTGGTGATCCCGGAGCCGGATGGCCGGGTCCTGGTGGATCCCTTCTTCGCCATGACGTTGAACGGAATCACGGAGGCGTTGAAGGATACCGAGGTGCAGCTGGTACTGCTGATTGCCCGGCAGGGGGAGAAGGAAGGGCAGTTCATCCGATACCTGCGCAGCGGACACGTGGACGGAGCCATCATCGTTTCCCACCACAAAGCCGATGCCCTGGAAACCGAACTGGCGGACGCAACGCTGCCCGCCGTGTTCATCGGCCGGCCGTGGCAGGACCGCGCCGGGCTGGCTTTCGTGGATACGGATAACCGGACCGGCGGACTGCTCGCTGCCCGGCACCTTACGGGCCGCGGCTACCGGCGGATCGCCACGGTCACCGGGCCGGCGGACATGACGGCCGCCCAGGACCGGACCGAAGGATGGCGGCTGGGACTGGCCGAGGCCGGACTGGAACCGGCCGGCGTCGAATCCGGACACTTCACCACCGAGGGCGGTGCAGCTGCCGCGGCCCGCTTGCTCGACGCCGACCCGGGCATAGACGCCATCTTTGCCGCCTCCGACCCGATGGCGCTGGGCGTACTGGAGGTGCTGCGCGGGCGCGGACTGTCCGTGCCCGGCGACGTGGCGCTGGTGGGATACGACAACCACCGGCTCGCATCCTCCAGCACTCCGGGCCTGACCACGGTGGTCAACCCGATGGTCGAGATGGCCCGGCGGGCCGCAGAGATGCTGCTGCGCGAAATCGAAGAGCCGGGTTCACATCTGGAGCCTGTCGTCTACCCGCCGGAACTGGTGGTCCGGGAGTCCGCCTAGGCTACCGGGACATCCTGCCGCCCTTGGACACCTCGCTCGTTCCTCGCTCGGCGATGCGGGCTACGCAGAATGCCCCGTCCGCCTAGGCTGCGTTTTCCCGGCGGGCGGCGGGGAGCAGTTCCCGGGCGCCGAGCGCGGACAGGATAAACGCGTAGTCCCACGCCCGGTCCTTCCACGCCTCGTACCGGCCCGATGCTCCGCCGTGGCCGCCGTCCATTTCGATCTTCAGGACGATCGGTTCGCTGCCGGTAGTGGTCTCGCGCAGCTGCGCCACCCACTTGGCCGGTTCGACGTACAGCACGCGGGTGTCGTTGAAGCTGGTGACCGCCGCGATCTGCGGGTAGTCCACGGCCCGGATGTTCTCGTACGGGCTGTACTCCTTCATATACCGGTAGACCTCCGGATCGGTGATGGGGTTTCCCCATTCCTCCCATTCCAGGGCCGACAACGGCAGCTCGGGATCCAGGATGGTGGTCAGTGCATCCACGAAAGGCACCTGTGCCACGATGGCACGGTACTTTTCCGGGGCCAGGTTTGCGACGGCGCCCATCAGCAGCCCGCCGGCGGAACCGCCCATTGCGGCGATCCGGTCCGGATCCGCCCAGCCCGAGGCGGCAACCCAGTCCGTGGCATCCACGAAGTCGGTGAAGGTGTTCTTCTTGTTCAGCTTCTTGCCGTTGTCATACCAGGCGCGGCCCATCTCGCCGCCGCCGCGGATGTGCGCCACCACGTAGACGACGCCGCGGTCCAGCAGCGACAGCCGGGCGATGTTGAACGCCGGATCCATGCTCAGTTCGTAGCTGCCGTACGCGTAGACCAGTGCCGGGTTGCTGCCGTCCTGCTGCAGGTCCGCCCGGCGGATGACCGAGAGCGGAATGCGGGTGCCGTCCGCCGCCGTCGCCCATTCCCGCTCGGCCACGTACTCCTCGGAACGGTAACCGCCCTTCACGGGGGTTTCCTTCCGCAGCTCCAGCTCTCCGGTGGCCAGCACGTAGTCGTAGACGCGCGGAGGCGTGAGGTAGGAGGTGTAGCTGAGGCGGGCGATCGGGGAATCAAACTCGGCGTTGGCCAGGTTGGCCGTGTAAAGCTCTTCGTCGAAGGCAGGTTCCACGGGCGCGCTCTGCGCCGGGGTGCCCAGACCTTCCACAGGGAGGATCTGCACCCGCTCGGTGGTGTCCTTGCGGACCGACACGAGCACATGGGTGCGGGTTAGGGCGGCACCGTTGACGCGCACGGTGTCATCGTGGGCAATGACGGTGTCCCAGTGCTGGTCCGCCAGCGGCTTGGCGAATTCCTCTTCGGCAACGAGCGAGAGCATCGAGTTCAGGGCGTTCCGGTTGTGCGTCACCAGGTATTTGCGTGCGCCGTCCAGGGTCAGCGGCTCGGCTTCGTAAAGGATGCGCTCGCTGCGCGGGATCAGCGTGCGGACGGTGTCGGAGGGGTCGTCGAAGTCCAGGACCCGGTATTCGCTGTACTCGGAACTGCTGATGCCGATCAGCAGCTGCCGGCGGTCCGCCGAGAGATCGAAGCCGGTCCACATGGCGATGTCGTCTTCCTGGTAGATGACGACGTCGTCCTCCACCGGGGTGCCGAGCGTGTGGGCCTTGACCTGGTACGGACGCCAGGAATCATCCACCACGGTGTAGAAGACGCGGCGGCCATCGGGGGAAAAGGCCAACGAGTAGAAGACGTTGGAAATGACGTCCGGCAGCAGGTCGCCGGTGCGCAGATCCTTGATCCGCAGGGTGAACCGCTCGTCTCCGGCGTTGTCCTCGGAGTAGGCCAGCAGGTTGCCGTCTTCGGTGACCGCCAGGCCGCCGAGCGAGAAGAACGGCTTGCCTTCGGCCTCGGCGTTGCCGTCCACGAGGATCTGCTCGCCCGGAACCGGAACACCGGGGACGACGGCGGGCGGCGTCCAATCGGCGTCGAGGTTCCCGGTGTCCTGCGCGGCCGTGCGGCAGTGGATGGCGTACTGCTTGCCTTCCTCGGTGCGGGTGTAATACCACCAGCCCTTTTTGCGTGCCGGAACGGACAGGTCCGTTTCCTCGGTGCGGTTCTTGATTTCGTTGAAGATCTGCCCGCGCAGCTCTTCCTGATCTGCCGTCATCGCGGCGGAGTAGGCGTTCTCTGCCTTGAGGTGTTCCACCACCTCCGGGTTTTCCTTCTCCCGGAGCCACTCATAGTTGTCAATGAACGTGTCACCGTGGCGGGTGCGTTCGGTGGGGACTTTCTTGGCAACCGGAGGAAGGGGAGTAGTCATGCTTCGAATATATCCATCCCGGCGGCGGCGTCGAAGGACCGCGCTGCCGTTATGCTCGCGGCTTAGCCCCGCGGCAGCTGCCGGGTTGGCCGTGGGCCCGTCCCCGGGCAGGTTAATCCCCGGGCAGGCTAGTCCCCGGGCAGGCTAGTCCCCGAGCAGCAGCCAGGCGCAGAGTGCACCGGCGGCGAGGAAGAGTGCCCAGTTCACTGCCACCACCAGCAAAGTGGAGGTGAAGGAGCGTGCGGCGACTTGGTGCCGGGGAAGCAGCACCGGCTCGGGTGCCGGACCCTTGCGGAACTGGCCCCACAGGCTCGTGGACAGCAGGACGCCTCCTCCGCACAGAGCCAGCGGCAGCGCCGGCAGCGAGAACAGGATCACCTCCGGCGCGAACAGGAACAACACGGTCTCCATCAGGAGACAGGCAGCCAGTAGGAAGGCAGGCCGCCGCAGGGATCCCCAGGTGGGATTCACTGCGTAGAGCGGGCTGACTCCGGCCACCACCATGGCGGTAAGGGCCAGCAGCAACCCCGGAACGGTGACGCTGACGGTCGCTTCTTCAGCAGTCACAGCTGCCGACACGGCGAAGAAACCCAGCAGTCCCAAAAGCGTAGGGACGATGACGACGGCGGCGGATGTCCGCTCTGCCGGTCCGGTCTCCGCCTGCTCGGCACCTGCCGGTCTGGTTCCTGCCTGCCCGGCGCCTGCCGGAGCTGCGCCGACCTCCTCAAGGCCCGCCTGCTCCGCAGAGGATCCGCTGCTGCCCGAAGCTGCGCCCGCGCGGATGGCCCGACGGCCGGCGTCGGGCTCTGGAACACCCATAACTGTCCTTTCCGCACCGCAACATCTACTCACCAGTTTTACATAGCCAGCCTCTTGACGCGCCCATTCCGCCTCCATATCCTGAACGAACGGTCGGTAATTATTCAGCGGGCGGCTACTGGTCGAAATGACTGCTGTTCGGCGCAATTGGAAGCGGAGAAACCATGAGCGGGCAAGAGTATTTTGACGCACTCATTGCAGCGGATGCCCGGGTGGAGCCGCGGGACTGGATGCCCGAGGGGTATCGAAAGACTCTGGTCCGGCAGATCTCCCAGCACGCACACTCGGAAATCATCGGCATGCAGCCGGAAGCAAACTGGATCACCCGTGCGCCGTCCCTGAAACGCAAAGCGATCCTGATGGCGAAGGTGCAGGACGAAGCAGGCCACGGACTTTACCTCTACTCCGCCGCTGAAACCCTGGGCACCCCGCGGGATCAAATGACTGCCGACCTCATTGCCGGCAAGGCACGCTACTCGAGCATCTTCAACTACCCCACGCTGACGTGGGCGGATATGGGTGCCATCGGCTGGCTGGTGGACGGCGCCGCCATCTGCAACCAGGTCCCGCTCTGCCGTGCCTCCTACGGTCCCTACGGGCGGGCCATGGTGCGGATCTGCAAAGAGGAGTCCTTCCACCAGCGGCAGGGCTTCGAGATCCTGCTGGAACTGGCCAACGGCACCCCTGCGCAGCGGGAGCTGGCCCAGGATGCAATCAACCGTTGGTACGCCCCGTCGCTGATGATGTTCGGGCCGCCGGACGAGGATTCGCCAAACTCACGCCAGTCCATGGCGTGGAACATCAAACGCTTCTCCAACGACGAGCTGCGTTCCCGTTTTGTCGGCATGATCGTCGAGCAAGTGAAGGTCCTTGGGCTGACCCTTCCCGATGCGGATATCCGGTACAACGAGGAGACAGGGCGCTGGGAACACGGGCCGCTGGACTGGGACGAGTTTTCCGAAATCCTCGCCGGGCGCGGCCAGTGCAACTCGCAGCGGCTGGCCCGACGGCGGGAGGCCCACGAAGACGGAGCCTGGGTGCGTGAAGCCGCGGCTGCCTATGCCGCCCGCGAGGCCGGCCGCGCCGGCGCCGGGGTTCTCTCCAGCGAAGCGGGGGCAGCGTAGCCATGACGGGCGGATCAACTACGGGCGACGACGGTTCGAAGCCGGCTGTCTCGGGCACAAGTACGGCCGCAGCGAACGACGGCGGCGCGGTGCCGGGTGCCGTACGCGATGGTGGCCTGCAGCCTGCGGGCACGCCAACGGCCGCACAGACCTCCACTGCGGCCTGGCCGCTGTGGGAAGTGTTTGTCCGCTCCTCCCGGGGCCTGTCCCATGTGCATGCCGGTTCGCTTCATGCACCGGACGCGGATATGGCGGTGCGCAATGCCAGGGATCTCTACACCCGGCGAAACGAGGGTGTTTCGCTCTGGGTGGTGCCGGCGTCGGCCATCATCGCCAGTGATCCCGATGCCAAGGGGCAGTTCTTCGAATCCCCGCAGGGCAAGGATTACCGCCACGCCACCTACTACACCAAGTCGGAAGGGGTGAAGCACCTGTGAGTTCAGACAGCGCCACCCGGATTACACCCGGCAACGCCCTGCGGCCGGAGGACATTGCCGCCGCTGGAACGCGAGCGGATCCCGACGCCGCGGCTTACGCCCTGCGCCTGGGCGACGACGCACTGGTACTGGCACAGCGGCTCGGCTGGTGGATCTCCCGGGCACCTGAACTGGAAGAGGATGTGGCACTGGGGAACATTGCCCTGGACCTGATCGGGCATGCCCGTTCCTTCCTCAGTTATGCCGGCAGCGCCGACGGCCGTACCGAGGACGATCTCGCGTACTGGCGGAAGGAAACCGAATTCCGCTCCGTGCATCTGGTGGAACAGCCCAACGGCGATTTTGCCCGGACAATTGCCCGGCAGCTGGTGGTGTCCTTCTACCAGTTCGAGCTGTACGGCGCACTGCAGCATTCCACTGATCCCACCCTTTCCGCGATCGCGGCGAAGGCAGTCAAGGAAGTGGACTACCACCGGGACCACAGCGCACAGTGGGTGCTCCGGCTTGGCCTGGGCACGGACGAATCCCGACGCCGGATGATCCGTGCGCTCGAACTGACCTGGCCGTACGTGGCCGAGCTGTTTGACGACGACGAGCTGGTGGCCTCGCTCGGCGACCGGGCGGTTCTGCCCTCGTCTCTGAAGCAGGCCTTCGACAGCAATATTGCCGCCGTGCTGCGCGAAGCGGAACTGGACCTGCCCGCGGTGCCGCCTGCTCCCGGCGGCGGCCGGCGCGGACAGCACAGCGAACATCTGGGGTATCTGCTGGCCGAGATGCAGGTGCTGGCCCGCGAACATCCCGGCGCATCGTGGTGAGCCTGATGGAATCCTCCCTGCGTCCGGCGGACCCTGCCGCGGCAGCGGCCTGGGATATCGCCGCCACGGTCTGCGACCCCGAAATCCCCGTACTGACCATCGAGGACCTGGGTGTGCTTCGGCGGGTGGAGGTCATCGGCGCGCGGGTGAACGTGGCCGTTACCCCCACCTATTCCGGCTGCCCGGCCATGGACGCCATCCGGCAGGACGTCACAGCCGCCCTCGACGCTGCCGGTTATCCCAGCGTCCACGTTTCCCTGGAGCTGGCTCCGGCGTGGACCACCGATTGGATGAGCAGTGCAGGCAAAGCGAAGTTGGACGCCTACGGCATCGCGCCGCCGTCGGGCCGGGCCGCTGCGGGGCCGGTGCGGGTGGGCCTGAGCGTGAAATGCCCCCAGTGCTCGTCCCTGAATACCCGCGAGCTGACCCGCTTCGGATCCACGTCCTGCAAGGCGCTGTGGGTGTGCGGCGATTGCCGGGAACCGTTCGACTACTTCAAGGTGCTCTGAAGCCATGACCGCCCTTCCCGAAGCGCCGACCCGCCGCGGCGCCTTCCATCCACTGACCGTTGCCGCCGTTCGCCGGTTGACCGAAGACGCCGTCGAGGTCACCTTCGCGGTGCCGTCCGGGCTCGTGGACGCCTACTCCTATCTGCCGGGACAGTACGTTGCCCTGCGCACGGTGCTGGACGGCACGGAACTGAGGCGCAGCTACTCCATCTGCGCCGAACCGAAGCCAGGCGAACTGCGGGTGGCCGTCAAGCGGGACCTGGGCGGATTGTTTTCCTCCTGGGTAAACGAGCATTTGAGGGCCGGTGACGTGCTGGATGTGATGAGCCCGGCCGGCAGCTTCATCTCCCGGCACGCCCCGGGCCAACCCGGACTGGAAGCGGTGCACGGGCAGGTGTTTGCCGCCGTAGCCGCAGGGTCCGGCATCACCCCCGTGATCGCGATTGCCCGCACCGTGCTGGCGTCCTCCGACAGCTCGCGCTTTGACCTGGTCTACGCCAACAAGGCGGCCATGGATGTGATGTTCCTGGAGGAGCTGGCGGACCTGAAGGACCGCTACCCGTCGCGGTTTGCCCTGCACCACGTCCTCTCCCGCGAGCAGCGGATTTCGCCGCTGCTCAGCGGACGGCTCGATGCCGGGAAACTCACCACCCTGATCGACACGGTGCTCCCGGCAGCAGCCGTGGATGAATGGTTCCTCTGCGGCCCGTTCGACCTGGTGCAGTTGTGCCGTGATGCGCTCGCCGAACGCGGCGTCGATCCGGCGCGGGTACGTTTTGAACTCTTCACCACCGGGCGTCCCGACCGTCCGGAAGGTTCGGCCGGCCGTCCGGTCCTGCCCGACAGCTCGGGCGAGAACTTCGACATCACCTTCCGGCTGGACGGACTGCAGGGCAAGGTGGCGAGTCCGGTGCACGCCCGCGAATCCATACTCAACGCAGCCCTCCGCGTCCGCCCGGACGTGCCCTTCGCCTGCGCCGGCGGCGTCTGCGGAACCTGCCGGGCCAAGCTGGTCTCCGGCACCGTGGACATGGAGGAGAACTACGCGCTGGAACCGGAGGAACTGGAACGCGGCTACGTGCTGACCTGCCAGAGCCGGCCCACCAGCCCGGAGGTGAGCGTTGATTACGACTTCTAGGAGCACCCGTTGATTGAACTCGACATCCACGACGGCGTGGCCGAAGTGGTCCTGAATGCCCCGCAGAAACTCAACGCCTTGGACGGCCCCGCGCTGGCGGACCTGGGGCAGGCGTACGACGACGCCGCTGCCTCGGGCGTACGCGCGCTTTTGCTGCGGGGCGAGGGCAGGAGCTTCTGTGCAGGGCGGGACCTTTCCACTGTCTCGCCGGACCACGACGATGCCCGCGGCTACCTCGTGGATGACCTGTTGCCGCTGCTGCAGAAAATGTCCGCCTTTCCCGCGCCGACGTTCGCTGCTGCTCAGGGTGCGTGCCTGGGAGTGGGGCTCGGATTGTTGGTGGCCACCGACGTCGTCTACGTGGCCGCCGACGCGAAGATCGGCTCGCCGTTCGCGAATCTGGGTGCGGCGCTGGATTCGGGCGGGCACTGGTTGTTCACGGAGCGGCTGGGGCCGCACCGCACGCTGGACCTGATCT
Organism: Arthrobacter sp. zg-Y895; assembly: GCF_020731025.1. NCBI lineage: Bacteria > Bacillati > Actinomycetota > Actinomycetes > Micrococcales > Micrococcaceae > Arthrobacter > Arthrobacter sp. zg-Y895. The sequence continues at coordinate 195,124 of NZ_JAJFZY010000003.1, read as the reverse complement.
ACACGGCGGATTTGATGAGCGGTGCGGAAGCGGTGGCTGCCGGGCTGTTCAGCCGCTCCATGGACCCCGCCGAACTGCTGGACCGCACCCGTGCCACGGCCTTGCGCGTTGCCTCAGGTCCCACGCAGGCCTTTACCGCGTCCCGGGAACTCGTGGCCCAGATCCGCGACCGGAGGCTGGGTTTCTGGGAAGCTCTCGATGCGGAGAACACCGTGCAGGAAAAGCTCAGCGGAACGCCCGACTATGCGGAGGGGTTCAAAGCCTTCCTGGCCAAACGCAAGCCCGTTTTCCAGGGCTGACCTGTCGGCTGCGTTCACCGGCCGCCGGTCGGCTTGTGATGCGGTGGACACCGGACTACCTTGGAGGTAACTCGTAAGCATGCTTATAACAAGTGCTTGCCGACGCTAGAGAACCTTGAGACACCGAGGAGGTAAGAACATGGCCGACAGCTACAACCCGAACAATGACCCGGCGAACCCGGATAAGCCGAAGGATGCGCAAAAGGGCTCCGATACGCAGGAGGGCACCGGTAACCACGCCCATAGCGAGGCCAAGGCCGGGAGCACCAATCCTGACCCGATGGACGGCAACATTACCGGCCTCGAGCCCGGCGGCGGCGTTCCTCCGGGAGAGACCCCTCCGGCCGAGGACCAGATGAGCACCGACCAGGGCCACGACGAAAACTGACCTGCCGGACTGGATGAACCGCTTGGGCTAAGGAAGCATCCGGACTGGATGAACCGCCCGGGCTGACATAAAAAGCAGGGCCTGCAGCTGCAGGCCCTGCTTTTTTGCTTCCTCTTACTGCTGCGCCTTCAGCGGGTATCGCGTTCCTCGAAGACCAGGAACGTCTGGGTGTCCAGGACGCCCGGCATGGACTGCAGCTGGTCGAAAATAACCCTGCGCAGGTGGATGTTGTCCTCGGCCCGGACCAGCACGATAACGTCGAACGAGCCGCCCACCAGGGCAATGTGGTGGATCTCCGGCACCTCGCTGAGCCGGTCCTTCAATTCCCGCCAGGCGTGCTGGCGGACCTTCAGCGTCACATACGCCGACGAGCCCAGGCCAGCTTTCTCCGGATCCACCAGCGCGGTGAACCGGCTGAGGACTCCGGACTCGGTGAGCCGGGCAATCCGCGAGTAGGCGTGCGCCCGGGAGATATGGACCGCCTGTGCGACGGCCGTAAACGAAGCCCTGCCATCGGCCCGCAGGACGGCCAGGATCTTCCGGTCAATGTCATCCAGCGCCTGCACCTGCGTTGTAGTCATAATGTCCACGCTCTCCCCAAGTAATCTGCGTCACATTTGCAAGGTGTCCATCAGATTACCCTCGCAGGCCGCTGGCGTCCAAGATTTCGGGGAATGCTGGTAACGATTCAGCGCCCGAAAGCATACTGGCAAGACAGAAGTTCCGTGTGCAAAGATGCCGCGGCACTGCGGACGGAGGCTCGCGATGACCATCTCTACCGACAGGACCCGCCAGGCTGCCTTTGGCACCGAAAGCGGTTCCGGGAGCGTCGATGCCCTGTTGCCGTCGGACGTCCCCGTCCAGCTGATAGATGCCGGCGGCGCAGCCCGCCGGGATTCCCGGTACGCGATGCCCGCAGATGAAATGCTGCTGGATGCCTATGCCCGTCTGGTGGCGGGCCGGCGGATCAATGACCAGGCCAACGCCCTGGTGCGGCAGGGACGGCTGGCCGTCTACCCTTCCTCCCACGGGCAGGAGGCCTGCCAGGTAGCCGCCGTTGCGGTGCTCCAAACGCAGGACTGGCTGTTCCCCACGTACCGGGACAGTGTTGCCGTTATGTCCCGCGGTGTGGACCCGCTGCAGGTGCTCACGCTGCTGCGCGGTGACTGGCACAGCGGATATGACCCGTACGAACACCGGGTGGCGCCGCAGGCCACGCCCCTGGCCACCCAGCTGCTGCACGCCGTCGGCGTCGCACACGCCGCGAAACTCAAGGGGGAGGACACTGTGGTGCTTGCCCTTTGCGGCGACGGCGCCACCAGCGAGGGCGACTTCCACGAAGCACTGAACTTTGCCGCGGTGTTCCACGTGCCCGTGGTGTTCTTCATCCAGAACAACGAATACGCCATCTCGGTGCCGCTGAAAAACCAGTCCGCGGCACCGTCGCTGGCCCACAAAGCCGTCGGGTACGGCATGCCGGGGGAGCGGGTTGACGGGAACGACGTCGCCGCCCTCCTCTCCGTCCTGGGCGCGGCGGTGCTGCGGGCACGCGAAGGCGGCGGACCGGCACTGGTGGAAGCACATACCTACCGCATGCAGGCCCACACCAACGCGGATGATGCCACCCGGTACCGTTCGGCGGAAGAAGTGCAGGACTGGTTGCCCCGGGACCCGCTGGCCCGGACCCGCACCTACCTGCGCGGCCGCGGGCTGCTCGATGATGCACGCGAGGATGAACTGGCCGCGGCGGCCGAAGCGCTTGCGGCAGCCATGCGCGAGGGCCTGAATGCCGACGTCGAACCGGACCCGCTGGCGCTGTTTGAACACGTCTATACCCGGCGCACGCCGCAGTTGACGGAGCAGTCCGAGTTGCTGCGCGGCGAGCTGCAGCGGGACGGGTTCGAAAGCGATGCGTTTGTCCGCAACGCCGACGCAGGCCCGGGCGGCGCCGGGAACCCCGCAGATCCCGGCGCTTCGCGGTGACACCTCCTGATCCGAAAGGCAGCACCATGGCAGCAACTCCAACGGTCACTGAGCCCCAGGCGGGGGAGATGACCGAAGCCGGGACAGAGTCCGGACCGGAAATCCTGACCTTCGCCAAGGCGCTCAACGCCGCGCTCGCCGACGAAATGGCGGCCGATCCCACGGTGGTGGTTTTCGGAGAGGACGTGGGTCCGCTCGGCGGGGTCTTCCGGATCACCGACGGGCTGACCGCGCGGTTCGGAACCGGCCGCTGCTTCGACACTCCGCTGGCCGAATCCGGGATCATGGGCATGGCCGTGGGCATGGCGATGAATGGTCTGCGTCCGGTGGTGGAAATGCAGTTCGACGCCTTCGCCTACCCCGCGTTCGAGCAGGTGGTCAGCCACGTGGCGAAGATGTCCAACCGCACCAGGGGGAAGGTGAAGCTTCCGCTGGTGATCCGCATTCCGTATGCGGGCGGGATCGGCGGGGTGGAACACCACTGCGATTCCTCCGAGGCCTACTACGCGCACACGCCCGGCCTGACCGTCGTCGCGCCGGCCACCGTAGCGGACGCCTACACGCTGCTGCGCGACGCGATCCGGCTGAATGATCCCGTGGTTTTCCTGGAACCGAAGAAGCTCTACTGGAGCAAGGAATCAGTGGATCTGGCCGTCCTGCGCCGAGCCGCCGATGAAGCGCTGCACACGGGCCGTTCGGTTTCGGGCGGTATCGGCACCGCAGCCGTGGCACGCACCGGAACGGATGCAACGTTGGTGGCTTACGGGCCGTCAGTGTCGACGGCCCTGGCTGCAGCGGCAGCCGCCGAAGCAGAGGGCCGGTCCCTGGAAGTCATCGACCTGCGCTCGATTGTTCCGTACGACGACGCCACCGTGGACGCGTCCGTCCGGCGCACCGGTCGGGCAGTGGTCATTGCCGAAGCACCGGGGTTTGCTTCTGTCGCTTCGGAAATCGCGGCCCGCATCTCCGAACGCTGCTTCCATTCCCTCGCCGCACCGGTGCTGCGGGTGACCGGCTTCGATGTGCCGTATCCGGCGCCGAAGCTGGAACACTGGTTCCTGCCCGGCGTGGACCGCATCCTGGACGCCGTGGATGAACTGCAGTGGGAAGAGCCGGAGGCTCCCGGTTCCGGCACGGGCGTCCGAATCTCTGCTTCGGAGGATCCCCGATGAGTGTGCGTACCTTCCTGCTGCCGGACCTGGGCGAGGGCCTGACCGAGGCGGAACTCGTCAACTGGCTCGTGGCTGTGGGGGACACGGTTGTGGTGGACCAGCCGGTGGCCGAAGTGGAAACGGCAAAGTCCCTGGTGGAAGTTCCGTCCCCCTTTGCGGGCCGCGTGGCGCAGCTGCACGGCCAGGCCGGCGAGAGCGTCGACGTCGGGCGTCCGCTGATCTCGGTGGACACCGCGGCTGCGGCAACAGCGGGGGCCGGCCTGCCCGCCGGAATGACAGCCACGGGAACCGGGGAGACAATGGCACCTGCGGCAGCCGTGGGACCGGCCGAAGCGGCCGAAGCAGTAGCGGCTGCGGAATCGGCCGGTGGGACTGCGGCGGGGGAGGCCTACCGGGAGGAAGAGAAGGCAGGGTCCGGGAACGTCCTCATCGGTTACGGAACCCCGGCCAACGGGCAGTCCCCGCGGCGCACCCGTGCACCCCGGCTGCGGATCGGCGCGGCTGGTGGCCAGGTTGCCGGCCCGATTGCCGGCCAAGCTGCAGGCCAGGTTGCCGGCCCCACCGCTCGAACGGAAGCTCCGCGTTGTGTATCCCCTCTGGTCCGCCGCCTGGCCCGTGACGCCGGATTGAAGCTGGCGGATGTGGCCGGCAGCGGTCCCGACGGGCTGATCCTGCGCCGCGATGTCGAAGCCGCCGTGGCGCCCGCTCGGGCGGAAGACACTGCCGGCGAAGGGGCGGCCCGAGGTAGTGCCGGCGGAACCGGGGCCGGGGCCGGCCGGGAAGTCCATTCTGTCCGGAATGCCGGAGCCACAGCCGGCGATTCCGGGACCGCAACGGATGCGCGGACGGGGCTCGCCGTCACCTCGCGCACTCCGGTGCGCGGCCTTCGGCGCACCGTCGCCGCAAACCTGAGCCGCAGCCGCAGCATGATCCCCGAGGCGACCGTGTGGGTGGATGTGGATGCCACGGCCCTGATGGACCTGCGCGCGGACCTTTCCCGCCAGCGGGAGGACGCCCCGTCGCTGCTGGCTTTCCTGGCCCGTTTCACGCTGGCCGGCCTCACCCGGTTCCCGGAACTCAACACCCGGTTTGTGCCTGCGGAGGAGAGAGTCGGTGCGGGCCCGGGGGAGGGCCCCCGGGATAACGCGGGCGAGGACCAGGACGAACAACAGGCCGTGATTGAGGCCTTCGACGGCGTGAACCTGGGCATCGCCGTGCAGGCTGAGCGCGGCTTGATGGTCCCCTCGGTCCGGCGGGCAGACACCCTGTCCACTCGGGAACTGGACGCGGAGATCCGCCGTCTCACCTCTGCCGCCCAGGCGGGCCGGGCAACTCCCGCCGAACTTTCCTCGGGCACGTTCACGCTCAACAACTACGGCGTCTACGGGGTGGACGGCAGCGCTGCCATCATCAATTACCCCGAGTCGGCCATCCTCGGCGTGGGACGCATCATCGAAAAACCGTGGGTGGTTTCCGGCCAGCTCGCGGTCCGGAAGGTCACCCAGCTGACCCTGGTGTTCGATCACCGCGTCTGCGACGGCGCGACCGCCGGCGGCTTCCTGCGCTACGTCGCCGACGCCGTCGAAAACCCGGGCCGCGTGCTGGCGGACCTGTAATACGTGCCGCAGAGAGCCACCCGCGATAGGTTGGAAACCGGCCGGCGAAAAGGAAAGCTGACATGACAGAAACACCGCAGCAGCACATCCCCACCCAGCGCAGCTGGCAGGAGGTTGCACCCCGGGTCTGGGTGCGCGCCAATGCTGCCTTTGCCATCAACACCGGGCTGGTGATCGGGGACGATCGGGCACTGCTGATCGATACCGGAGCAGGCCCCGGCATGGCGCAGGAGATTTACGATTCCGCCCGGATGCTGACCGACCTGCCGCTCACGGCCGTCAACACGCATGCCCACTTTGACCATTACTTCGGCAACGCCCTGATGCTCGCCAACGGTGTGGAGGATATCTGGGGTACCGCCGGATGCGCCGCGAGTATCCGTGAAAACGGAAACAGCCACCGCCCGCAGGCCGCCGACGTCGAACCCGAGATGGCTGCGGCCATGGGCGAAAACACGGCAATCGCCGAACCCACGAAACTGGTGGAGGACGCACCGGTGGACCTGGACCTGGGCGGCATCTCCGTGACCCTCTTCCACCTCGGACGCGGCCACACGGACCACGACCTGCTGGTGGGAGCCGGGGACGTGCTCTTCACCGGCGATCTCGTCGAACAGGGCGCTGATCCGGCTTTCGAGGACTCCTTTCCCAAGGACTGGATCCGCACGCTGGGGAAAATCTCGGCGCTCGAGGACCTCTACACGATTTTCGTTCCCGGACACGGCAAACCCGTCACGGTGGATTTCGTGACCACGCAAATGCACAAGATGCGCACCGCCGTCGCCGTCACCCGCAGCGCCATGGACCAGGCCTCGGTGGACATGACGAAGGCAATTCCCATCCTGCCGTACGGGCCGGACCAGTCCAGGGCATTGCTCACCCGCCTGCGGACCCTTGCCCGGTGGAAGTGGCTCAAGCAGTAATCACCTCCCCGGAACCGGAACCGGAATCGGTTGCGGATAGTCTAGGGCCGTGCCAGCGGACGATTTCAGCCTTCGGAAAATAGCTATCCCGGCCTACGGGCCTACCCTGCTTTACGGGTTGGCGACCGGAGCCATCCTGCCGGTCATCGCGCTCAGCGCCCGCGACCTGGGCGCCACCGTTGCCCTGGCGGCGCTGGTCATCACCCTTACCGGAGTCGGTTCACTCCTGACGAACGTGCCTGCCACGATTGTGACCACGCGTTTCGGGGAGAAATGGGCGCTTGTGGCTGCTTCGGCCTGGTGCGCGCTGGCGATGGTCCTTGCCGCTGCGGTCCCGGTGCTGGCGGTTTTCGCGCTGGCCGTCTTTATGATCGGCATGGCGGGGTCGGTCTTCGGGCTGGCCCGGCAGAGCTATTTGACGGAAGCCGTACCGGTGAACTTCCGTGCGCGGGCCCTGTCCACGCTCGGCGGGGTGAACCGGATCGGCGTCTTCATCGGTCCCTTCGCAGCCGCCGGTGCAATCCATTTCTTCGGCACCACCGGGGCGTACTGGGTGGGTGCCGCGGCCGCCGTCGGCGCCGGGATCCTCAGCCTCCAGGTGCCGGATCTTGCTGTCCGTTCCGGTAGGGACGGATCGGGGTTGGTGTCCAAGGCCGACGCCGTCCCCGCGCCCACCGTGCGGTCCATCCTGCGAAGCCATGCACGGATCTTCCGGACCATCGGCATCGGGGTGCTGCTGATCGCTGCCGTCCGTGCGACGCGGCAGGCAGTGATTCCGCTCTGGGGCCAGCACATCGGCCTGGACCCCACCACCACGGCGCTGATCTACGGGCTCTCCGGAGCCATCGACATGCTGATCTTTTATCCCGCGGGCAAAGCCATGGACACCTGGGGGCGGCGCTCGGTGGCGGTGCCCTGCATGCTGATCATGGGGCTGGGCCTCGGGCTGCTGCCGCTGGCTTCCGAAGCAACCGGACTGCTGCTGGCTGCGCTGCTGATCGGGTTCGGCAACGGCATCGGATCCGGGATCGTTATGACCCTCGGGGCGGACTTCTCGCCTTCGCCCGGACGTCCGCAGTTCCTGGGTATCTGGCGGCTGCTGGCCGACCTCGGGACCATGGGCGGCCCAGGCATCCTCTCCGGAGTGACTGCCCTCGTGTCGCTCTCGGCAGGGATCGGGGCCACCGCTGTCCTGGGACTGCTGGGCGCCGTCGTGCTCTGGATCTGGGTTCCCGGACGGAAGGCCGCTGGCAATCCGCTTACCGCCGGCGAGGCCCGCTAGCGGCGATTGCCCCGGGAACCGCCCGCTGCCCGTGCGGGGTCTCCGGCCTGCTGGTTGAACAGCCAGCAGGCGAGGGCGCTGACGAGGAAGCCGACACCCACTATCAGTGTCAGGCCCGCCCAGAAGTACAGCGGTGCGGAAGTGCTCACCGCCGTCGGGTCCCAGCGGGCATAGAAGTACAGTCCCAGGCTGGCAGCCGTAGCCAGCACTCCGGGCACGGCGCAGATTCCGGCAATCACTTTCGCCGTTCCCTGTGCCGCACCGTTGGCCGGCCAGCGGTTCCAGTCCGGGTTGGTCCGCATCATCACGAGGCCGCCGACAAGGGTCCAGGCGGCCACCACCAGCAGCGAGGCGACGACGTCGGCCGGCCGGTGCCAGAGGTTGAGGAAGGTGGCTGCGCCCGCGAGCACGGCGTAGCTGCCGCCGAAGAGTGCAACCAGGGGCCGCCAGCGCGGCGAGGCGAGCAGGAAGACCGCCGCAGCTGCGGAGGCTGCCAGCGTGGTGTGGCCGGACGGCAGGGAGTTGAAATCCAGGGTCACCACCCCGCGGTCCGGCCGGTCCAGCACGGTCCGTTTCAGCAGCTGGCTGCTGACATTTGCTGCTCCGAAAGTGCCGAGGGCAATCACCGCCGGTGAAATCCGGTGCCGCAGGATGGATACAAACACCACCACAATCACGGCGATGAAGACGGAGATCAGCGGCAGCTCGTCCAGGAAGGCGATCACCGGCCGTTCGGTGGCAGGTGCAATCAGCTCCGCTTCCTGGAAAGCGGACTCATCGGCGAGCTGGCCGGTGGTGGTGCGGACGAAGAACCAATACGTTGCGGCAACGCCGGCAGCGCAGAGGAGGGCCGCGAACAGAAAGAGCGCCGGATTATGCGCAGCCGGTCGTTCGGCACGGGCGCGCTGTGCCAGCAAGTTGCGAGTATCCATTGCATCCAGATTGCCACATCATCGTGGTCCTTACCTGTTCGACCCGAAGCGGGCAGCCGGTGAGCGTCAAAGCGTAGGCTGGCAGGGTGCCGAACAACCCTGACCTGTCTGCCCTCCTAGCCGGAGCCCGCGTGGTCTCCATTCCCATGCGGGTGAAGTTCCGCGGCATCCTGCACCGCGAGGCCCTGCTGATCGAGGGGCCGGAGGGCTGGGGCGAGTTTGCCCCGTTCCCGGAATACTCCGACGCAGAGGCCTCACCCTGGCTTGCCTCCGCCTTGGAAGCGGCCTGGCAGGGCTATCCGGAAGCGGTGCGGAAGTCCATCCCGGTGAACGGCACGGTGCCCGCCGTGCCGGTGCACCAGGTGGAGGGCGTGCTGGCCCGGTTCGGACATGTCCCTGCCGTGAAGGTCAAAGTGGCTGAAACGGGCCAGACTCCGCTTCAGGACCTGGCCCGGGTGGCCGAGGTCCGCCGGTTGCTGCCCGACGCCGGTATCCGGGTGGACGCCAATGCTGGCTGGGACGTGCCCACCGCCGTCGAAACGCTGACCCTGCTGGCCGAGGCCGGGCTGGAATATGCCGAACAACCCGTAGCGGGCATTGACGGCCTGCGTGCCGTCCGGACCGAGCTTCGCCGGCGCGGGGTTCCCGTGCTGATCGCCGCCGATGAAAGCGTGAGGAAGGAAAGCGACCCGCTGAAGGTCGCCCGGGAAGACGCTGCGGACCTGATCGTCATCAAGGCGGCCCCGTTGGGCGGGGTGCGCCGGGCCGTCGAGATTGTGGCGCAGGCCGGGCTGCCCGCTGTGGTGAGCTCCGCCATCGACACTTCCGTGGGGATCCGTACCGGCGTCGCGCTGGCCGCTGCGCTGCCGGAGCTGCCCTATGCCTGCGGGCTGGGCACCTTGTCGCTCATGGCCGGAGACGTGACGGAAGAATCGCTGGTGCCCGACGGCGGTGCCCTGGCTGTGCGGGACGTGCCCGTGTCCGAGGAGCTGTTGGAGCGGTTTGCCGCACCGCCGGAGCGCCGTCAGTGGTGGCTGGACCGGCTGGAGCGGGTGCATGCGCAGTTGGTGACGGCCCAGCAGCGCTAGGCTTTCGATCCGCATGTGTGTCTTAGGCCGGCGTCAGCCGCCGATACCGGTGACGCCAACCATGATGGGGACAATGCCGATGATGAGCGCTGCCCCGAGGATGTCGAAGACGAGTCCGGTGCGGATCATCCTGGTGATCGGTATGGTCCCGGAGCCGTAGACAATGGCGTTCTGCGGCGTCGATACCGGGAGCATAAAGCCGAAGGACGCCGCGAAAGTCGCCGCCAGGGCAGGGATGAACGGATCCACGTCCATCGCTACGCACAGGGGAATCACGATGGGCACGACGACGGCCGCAGAGGCGGTGTTGCTGGTGGTTTCCGAGATGAGGATAGCCAGGATCACTGAGAAGGCGGTGATGGTGATAACGCTGGTGACGCCCAGAGTGTCGGAGGCGGTGGTTCCGATGGTTTCCGCCAGGCCCGTGGCCGACAGCAGGGAACCGAAGATGATGCCCGTGCCGAAGAGGACGATGGTTCCCCAGTCGATCTTGGCTGCATCCGACCAGGTGAGGGTGGCTTCGCGCTTCTTCCAATCGGTGGGCAGGATGAACAGCAGCGAGGCCCCGAGAACTGCCACGATGCCTTCGTCCAGCCTGTCGTCCAGGAAAATGTACTGGCCGGAGTCCGTGCCGAAGATAAGGCTCGCGAACGCGGGGAGCAGCCACAGGGTCACGGTGAAACCGAAGGCGATCAGGGTGTTGACCTCTGCCCGCTTCATTTTGCCCTGCTCGGCTTTTTTCTCGCTGATGAACCCGTCAACACCTTCAATCCTGCGGATCTCGGGCTTATTGAGCAGGAACATAACGAGGGCGAGCACGATGAACATGGCGAGGCAGAGCGGTGCAGCAGTGGCGGCCCACTGGGCAAACGAGATGCGCACGCCCGTCGCTTCCTCGATCAGGCCGCGGCCGATGAGGTTCGGCGGGGAACCCACAGGCGTGAGCAGTCCGCCCACGCTGGCGCCGTAGGCCAGCATCAGCATCAGCGCGGCACCGACACGCAGGCGCAACGGGTCGAAGTCGGACTTGACTACGCCACGGTTCTGCAGAAGTTCGCCGATGACTGTGAGGATGCCCAGAGCCGTAGGCAGAAGCATGGCCACCGTTGCGGTGTTCGACACGAAGGCAGAGAGCAGGCAGGTGATCACTCCGAAGGCGGTGATAATACGGTACGTCGACTTTGCCACTCCGGGAACGGACAGGACGGCGAAGGCCAGCCGCTGCGCGATGCCGTGCTTGAGCATGGCCTGGGCCAGTATGAAGGCTCCGATAAACGTGAAGATGGTGGTGGAGCCAAAGGGCTGCAGGACCTCCGCTGCCGGTGCGATGCCGAGGATCACTACGGCGGCAACCCCCATGAGGCCACCCACGGGGATGGGCACCGGTTCGCAGATCCACAGGATGATCACGCCGAGCAGGACCGCAGCGAGCAGCTGCTGGGTCGGGTCCATGGCCGTGGGCAGGAGGGCGAAGACGATTGCAACGGCCGGTGCGAGGAACAACCCCAGCGTCTGGCGTGCCCGCTCAAACTTCTCCTCACGGGGAGAGAGGGATTGTTCGCTTAGGCTCCGGAACGTTTTCCCGCCCAGCAGGGCGGCTTTGACATCGGTGAACCCCGGCGTCTTCGGGGCCGGCATGGACAGCGGCACATTCTGGGACATCTTCGTCCTCCCGATTTTGGGTGCATTTTCTCGGTTCGACGGGCCGCGGCCCGTGGTGTGCCGCTGTGGAACTAAATCGGCACAACATACGACCGCCGAAATCCCCTACAGGTCATCCGGCGGCTACGGCACTGATTTCATTGGCTATGGCTTTTCCCAGCTGTTCGGTGGTCCCGCTGCCGCCGAGATCGGGCGTGAGGGAAACATCTCCCCGGGCCAGCACGTTTTCGAAAGCCTGAACCACGGCTGCTGCTGCTGCATGCTCGCCCAGGTGCTGCAGCATCATGGAGGCGCTCCAGATCTGGCCGATGGGGTTCGCGATACCCTGACCGGCAATGTCCGGAGCGGATCCGTGGACAGGTTCGAAAAGGCTCGGGAAACGGCGTTCAGGATTTATGTTGCCGCTGGGTGCGATGCCGATGGTGCCCGTGCATGCCGGACCCAGGTCCGAGAGGATGTCGCCGAAGAGGTTGCTGGCCACGACTACGTCGAATCTTTCGGGATGCAGCACGAAGTGCGCCGTAAGGATGTCGATGTGGTAGCTGTCGATCCTCACATCTGCGTAATTGCCGGACATTCGAGCTACGCGCTCGTCCCAATACGGCATGGTCACCGAAATTCCGTTGCTTTTGGTGGCGGAGGTCAGGTGCTTCTTGGGACGGCTGCCGGCGAGGTCGAACGCGTACTTGAGGATGCGGTCCACACCGGTCCTGGTCATGACCGTTTCCTGGATCACCGTTTCCCTGTCGGTGCCCTCGAATATCCGCCCGCCAATGCTGGAGTACTCGCCCTCGGTGTTCTCACGGACAACGTAAAAGTCGATTTCCCCGGGCCGGCGGTCGGCCAGCGGACTCCGGACTCCGTTCAGCAGCTTCACCGGTCGGAGGTTGACGTACTGGTCGAAGTGGCGGCGAAACTGGAGGAGGCTTCCCCACAGGGAGATATGGTCCGGAACCGTTTCAGGGGAGCCGACAGCACCGAAGAAGATGGCGTCGAAACCCTCAAGCTGCTCAACCCAGTTGTCGGGCAGCATCCTGCCGTGCTTGAGGTAGTAGTCGCCGTTGGCAAAGTCGAAGTCTGTGCTCTTCAGGGTGAAGTCAAAGGCCTCAGCTGCGGCAGCCAACGCCCTCATCCCTTCGGGCACCACTTCCTGCCCGATCCCGTCTCCGGCGATGGTGGCGATTCTGTGGGTCTGCGTCATAGCGGACCTTCCGGTCGCGGCGCACCTGCGCCGCGCGAGTCTCAAGGTGCTGGTTCCAACAGTGTAGGGACGGCGCGATGCCACGGTTAGACCTTCCGGGCAAAGCATTATGTCCAGTTCTGAAAGTAGGGATTCGGCTCGGCGTGCAGCCTGGATCAGGAGCACCCTGCCCAGCGACCCTGCAATGCGGCCGCTACGGTCCGGATGCACCGAACCCTAGGATGGAAGAGTGAACGGAACCTCGAAGTCTCCCAACCCGTCCTCCGCCTCCGGGGCGCCTGCTTCCGGCTCCTCTGCGGTAGGCACCCCTGACCTGTCGGATGCGGCGCGGACCGGATTGAGCTCCCTGCAGGCAGCCCGGTCCGCCGTCGCCGCCCTGGCATCCGCAGGAGTGCGCGACGTCGTCCTGGCCCCGGGATCGCGCAGCGCACCGCTGGCCTACGCGCTGGCGGAAGCGGAACTGCAGGACCGGATGCGGGTGCACGTACGGATTGATGAACGGGTTGCCGGCTTTACTGCCCTCGGCCTGGCGCGCGGCGGGCGCCGTCCCGCAGCCGTCGTGACGACGTCGGGCACTGCCGTGGGTGAACTGATGCCTGCCGTGATGGAAGCCCACCATGCCGGTGTTCCGCTGGTGGTCCTCTCGGCGGATAGACCGGCCGAGCTGCACGGCACCGGTGCCAACCAAACCACGGTGCAGCCCGGCCTCTTTGCCCACTTCCCTGTGACGGCTGCGGATGTGGAGGCCGGCACCGATCCTGCGGAAGCCATTTCCGCAGCTCTGGCCAGCCTTGGCAACGGGATCCCGGTGGGACCGGTGCACGTGAACCTCCAGTTCCGGGAGCCGCTGACCCCCGGCGAAACCGACCCCTTGTTCCTCGAATCCGATTCCGTTCCGGAGGCTTTGCCTGCCTCCGCTCCGGTTCCGGCGGAAGACCGGGTCCCTGCCGCCGATCCGCCGATCCCCGGTGTTCACCGCACCGTGGTGGTGGCGGGCGACGGCGCCGGAGAGCTTGCTGCGCTCTTTGCCCTGCATGCCGGGTTGCCGCTGCTGGCGGAACCGTCCTCCAACGCCCGCTTCGGTCCCAACGCCGTGGGCGCGTACCGCCTGCTCCTGCCGGAACTCGGCCCGATGATTGAACGGATCGTGGTGTTCGGCCGCCCCACGCTCTCCCGTCCGGTCGCCGGACTACTGGCCCGTACCGACGTCGAAAAAGCCCTTTATCTGCCCCGGCCGGTGAACTGGTTTACCGAGGGACGGCGACCGGAAACCATCATCAGCGACATCCCCGGACTCTTCGAGTTCGCGGGAACCGGTGCGCCCGGCTGGCTTGAGCAGTGGCGGACGGCCTCGGAAGCGGCCATGAACACGCTGAACAATCTGCTGGAACAGCAGGCCGGGCTCACGGGCCTGCAGGTCGCGGACCTGGTGTGGGACGCTGCAGACGCCAATCTGGTACTCGGTTCCTCCAACGTCATCCGGGACATGGACCTGGTTGCCTCTCCGGGCTGGCATCCGCTGGACGTGTACGCCAACCGCGGCCTGGCCGGGATCGACGGGACCATTTCCACGGCCACGGGCATTGCGCTCGCCAACGGCATTCCCACCCGGCTGCTGCTGGGCGACCTCACGTTCCTGCACGACGCCGGAGCCCTGCTCCTTGGAGACGGGGAGGACGAGCCGGACCTGCAGATGATCGTGTTGAACGACTCCGGCGGCGGCATTTTCACGGTCCTAGAACATGGTGCACTGGGGGAGGACCCGCGGTACACGGCCTTGGTGGAACGCTTCTTCGGGACACCGCACCGTGCCGATCTGGCCGCACTGTGCCGCGGCTACGGTGTCCGGCACCAAGTGATCCGCTCGGCCGACGAACTCGAAGCCGCATTGGCCGAACCGGTTCACGGACGGTCGGTGCTGGAGGTACGCACCGCACGGGAGACGCTGCGCGGCCTGCATCAGCAGGTGCAGTCGGCTGTGGGGGCGGCGGTGCGGAGCTAGTGCTGCGGGGTTAGTGCTGCGCGGGTAGGGCTTTACGCCCGCGTCGGCGAAGCGTAGCGTCGCCGCATGGTTACGCCGCTCGATGGCCTACCGGAGATCGGTGCGCCGGCTACCCGTGCCCTCGCCGAGGCGGGCTACGACTCACTTCGCCAGCTGGCCGGGGTCCCGCACGCGGAACTCGCCTCGCTGCACGGCATGGGTCCTAAGGCGCTGCGGCTCATAGCGCAGGCCCTGGACGAATACGGACTCGCACTGGGCTGAGTCTTGCGCCAAGCTGGCCGGAATAACCAATCCGGGCAACCAATCAGGCAACCAAGCCCGGCTAACCAACACCGGGAAACACAGCGCGGCCTGCACCTTGGAGGTGCAGGCCGCGGTGGCGGGTGCGTTGCTTCCGTCTTGGCCCCCGGGCCTGCGATAGGCCGGCGGCACGGGGAACGGGGTTAAAGAACCTTGGAAAGGAACGCCCGGGTGCGCTCGTGCTGCGGGTTGCCCAGGACATCTTCGGGACGTCCCTGCTCCACCACCACGCCGCCGTCCATGAAGACAACGCGGTCGCCCACTTCACGGGCGAAGCCCATCTCATGGGTCACCACCATCATGGTCATGCCTTCCTCGGCAAGCTGACGCATCACGGCGAGAACATCACCAACGAGTTCCGGGTCCAAGGCGCTGGTGGGCTCGTCGAACAGCATCATGTCCGGATCCATGGACAGTGCGCGGGCAATGGCCACACGCTGCTGCTGGCCGCCGGACAGCTGTGCGGGGAAGGCCGTGGCACGGTCCTCCAGACCCACCTTGGCGAGGTTCTTCAGGGCTACCTTGGAGGCTTCCTCCTGGCCGCGCTTCTTCGCCCGGCGCTGCGCCAGGGTCAGGTTGCGCAGCACGTTCAGGTGCGGGAAGAGGTTGAACTGCTGGAAGACCATGCCGATCCGGGTGCGTACCTTGTCCAGGTCCGTGTCGGGATCGGTAATGTCAACGCCCTCCACCAGGACGGTGCCGCTGGTGGGCTCCTCCAGGCGGTTGACGCAGCGCAGCAGGGTCGACTTGCCGGAACCGGACGGACCGATCACGCAGACCACTTCGCCCTGGTCTACATGGAAGTCGATGCCTTTCAGCACCTCGTTGCTTCCGAAGGACTTGTGAAGGTTGCGGACCTCGATGGCAGGGGCGTTGGTGTTCGGGACGCTCATGGCTGCTACCTGCCTCTCTGGTTGTGTCGTTCAAGCTTTGCCACCAGCTGGGTCAGCGGCAGCGTAATGATCAGGTACATCAGGGCAGCGAGCACCAGGGGTGTGGCGTTTGCGGTCTGGGACACGGAGTCACGCGCAAAGGTGGTCAGCTCGCGGTCCTGCAGCGCCATACCGGCAATGAAAAGCAGCGAGGTGTCCTTGATCAGGATGACCAGTTCGTTGGTCAGCGGCGGCGTGATGATCCGGAAGGCCTGGGGCAGGGTCACGGAAATCATGGTCCAGGTCGGACCCATGCCCAGCGAACGGGCAGCCTCGGCCTGGCCGGAGGGCACTGCCTGGATTCCGGCACGGATGGTCTCGGCGATGTAGGCGCCGGAAACGATGATCAGGGCCAGGAGCCCTGCGCCTGCGCTGCCTCCCGGCGGACGCCAGTCGAAGGCGATCGGCACGGCGAAGGCGAACCCGAAGATCACCAGCAGTGCGGGGAGTCCGCGGAAGAGTTCGATGTATGCCGTGGCGGCCCAGCGGTACGGGGCTACGGGGGAAAGCTTCATCAGGGCCAGCAGCAGGCCCAGGAGGAGCCCGCCCGCGAAAGCAATGACGGTATAGATAATCGTGTTCTTAACCGCCACCGTGATGATGGTCGGGAAGGCCTCACGGGCCACCTCGGCGTCGAAGAAGTTCTCGCCGATGGCTTCCCAATCGGCAGCCAGCACTACGGCTACCAGCGCGATGACGAAAACGGCGTACAGGACGCCCCGGAACAGGCGTCTGCGGGTGGAGGGTTTCAAAGTGGGGAGCCTTCCAAGGAAGAAAAGGGGTCGTCCCGGGCACCCGGCCCGGGACGACGCAGTGGTCTAGGCGTTATTCGGTGAAGTACTTGTCGTAGATCTCCTGGTATTTGCCGTTGTCCCGCAGCTCAGCGAGCTGCTCATTGACGGCGGAGATGAGTTCGGTGTTGTCCTTCTTCATGGCGAAGCCGTAGGACTCATCCGTCTCATACTCTTCGGCGATGGTGAATTCGCCATCCTCCGTGTGTCCAATGTTCACCGGAAGGTCCTGGAGCACAGCATCGACGTTACCGGACTGGATGGCCGGGAAAAGTTCGGCATCGCTCGGGAAGGCCACGATTTCGGCTCCGGGAGCATTCTCGCGGGCGTAGGACTCACCGGTGGTGTTTCCCTGGACGCCGAGCTTCTTGCCCTCCAGGTCCTCGATGCTCTTGATGTCCGAGTCGATGGGGACCAGCAGCGACTGCAGCGAGTCATAGTACGGATCGGCGAAGCCCATGGCCTCTTCGCGTTCCGCGGTGATGGTGATTGCGCTGGCCTCTAGGTCGCACTGTCCCGCCGCGAGCACGGTGCCGCTGGCAATTCCCTCGAACCCGGCGTCCTGGACTGCGAGTTCAAGGTCAAGCCCGGCCGCGATCTCCTTGACCAGGTCCATGTCGAAACCGGTGTATTCGCCGTTCTCTTCATACTCGAACGGAACGTACGGGATGTCCGAGCAGACCGTCAGCGTGCCTTCGGATACCAGGTTGTATCCGTTGGCAGCGTCGTCGGAGGCTCCGGCGTCGTCGCCGCCGCAGGCGGTCAGCGAGAGGGCGCCGATGGCCAAAAAGGTGAAGGCGGCGGTGCGGGCTTTATGCGGCATTGGTTTACAACCTTACGTCGGACGGTGTGAGCAGTCTCACCCGTAGCTGGGTATTGGGATGCAGTCTAGAGCGTACGTAGTCCATATTTCGGTAACGTGTCCGCCACTGTCGGCAGTAAAATAGAAGCCCACGTGGCGTGCCTTACTGCGGCACCCGGTTCCCAGTGCGGCTACTTCGTGAAGAACCGGTCATGGAGCTCCTGGTACTTCCCATTCTCCCGCAGCTCAGCAAGCTGTTCATTCACCTTCGAAACCAGTTCCTCGCTGCCTTCCTTCTTCATGGCGAAGCCATAGGACTCACCCGTCTCGAAGCTCGCTGAAATCCGGAACTTGCCGTCCTCGGTGTGGTCCTGGTTTACCGCGTGGTCCTGGAGAACCGCATCAATGTTTCCTGCCTGCAGTCCCTGGAACAGCTCCGCATCGGTCTGGAAGGACATGATTTCTGCGTCGGCGGCATTTTCCCGCGCATAGCTCTCACCGGTGGTGCCCTGCTGGACCCCTACCTTCTTGCCCTTGAGGTCTGCCAGGGAGGCAACTGGGGAATCGGCAGGAACCAGGAGGGTCTGCGGCGAGTCATAGTACGGGTCCGAAAATGCCAGTTTCTCGGCCCGCTCATCGGTGATGGACATGGCTGCGGCAATCACATCGCACTGGCGGGCAGCCAGTACGGTTCCGCTCTGCAGGCCGTCGAATCCAACGTTCTGCACTTCATGCTCGAGGCTCATGCCCTTGGCAATTTCGCGGGTGAGCTCGATATCGAAGCCGGTGAACTCGCCGTCCACTACGTATTCAAACGGCTTGAAGGGAACGTTGGAGCACACCGTGAGGGTGCCTTCGTTGACGGTCGTGAGACCGGACTCCGCGGAGTCGTCTCCTCCGCCGCAGGCGGTCAGGGACAACGCTCCGACGGCGAGGAGGGCGGCAAGAGTGGTGCGGGCTTTGTGCGGCATTGCGATTCAGAACCTTAGGTCGGCAGGAACAGAAGAGGCCGCAGGCGGAAACCAAACCGTCTCCAGAGCGGCATAGGGCGGAAATGGCCACGAAGGCACGATCCGAGTTTCTATTCTACCCACTGTAAATTTATGCAACGAACCAAACGGTTATGCAGCCGGTCTCCGACGGAGGCGTAAAGGGGCTTCAGGATCCGGCGGGAGAGGATGCGAAATCAGGGTTACGCACCGGAACGGCGCGGGGCCGGTCCAGGCCCAGGGCCTCAAGCATGGGGCGGAACTTGCTCCAGGTTTCCTCTAGTTCCGCCGCAGGATTGGAGCCGGCCACAATTCCACAGCCTGCATAAAGGCGTACTTCCGTGGGGCTCTCGATCACAGCGCCGCGCAGGGCGATACCCCATTCACCGTTTCCGGCGGCGTCCATCCAGCCGACGGGTCCGGAGTAGGGGCCACGGTCCATGTGTTCAAGCTCACTGATAAGTTCGCCGGCCACGCTGGTGGGGAAGCCGCAGACAGCGGCAGTGGGATGCAGTGCTTCGACCAGCGTCAGGGGCGTGGGGATCAGTCCGCCCGCATCCCGTGCGAGCTCGGCAGTGACGTCGGAGGCCAGGTGCCAGACGTTCGGCAGTTCGAGGACAAACGGCTCCGTGTGGGAAGTCATCGACGAGGTGAAAGGTTCAAGGGACCGGGTGAGGGAATCGATGGCAATTTGATGCTCGTGCTGCTGCTTGGCGGAACCGGCCAGCACTCGCTTTGCGTAGTGGGGATCATCGGCAGGAGCAGTAGCGCGGTCCAGTGTTCCGGCCAGCACGCGCGCCTCGGCGGTGCCGTTTTCGACCTTTATCAGCATCTCGGGCGTGGACCCGATCAACCCATCCACCGAATACGTCCAGCAGTCGCGGTATCGCACGGCCAGTTCGCGGAGTACCTGTGAAGCGACGAGGGGGCTGCCCAACTCCACGGCAACGTCGCGGGCCAGGACAATCTTGCTCAAATCGCCGGCTGCTACATGGGCCACCGACCGCGCCACGGCATTTTTCCACTCCGATTCGCTCAGCATGCCCGGAAGGACCCGGTCGGCAGGATCGCTTTCCCGGTAGAGCGGAAGATCGTCCAGATAACGGGCCAAGGCGGCCTTCGCGGTCTCCGCATTTAGTTCTGCTTCTGGATCCGCGGTTGTGTACGTCACCCAGCCGGCGCCGTCGCGCAGCCCGACGATGATTTCCGGAACCACCAGACGGGATTCAAAGGGGGAGCGTTTGGAAAAAGCGAAGGAACCAAAGGCGACGATGCCGGTGCCGGGAGCGGCAAGAGGATCCTCGACGTCGGCTTCCGCAAGGAGGGACCGCCACCAATCCTGTGCGCGCGCAAAGCGCTCGGGGCCGCTGGAAGTGAAGCGGGCCGCTTCTCCAAAGCCGACCAGCCCCTCTTGGCGCCGGATCCAGCACAGTTGCTCGTCAAGAACCAGATACTCCAGGAGACCCATGGCGGCGGAAAGCTCACCGACGGGCACTGTCACAGAACGCAGGGTGGTCATAGTGGTTCCAGACTACTCCGCCGTAGGTACCTGCCGGATATCGGGGGTCCGTGGCTGAGAGCAACACGACAGCGCCGCGGCCGGTTCGGCGGCCCTCCCATTGTTTGAGACAATGACAGAGTGAACCGCGCATCGTTGGAAAAACGCCCGGATGAAGTTGCTGCCATGTTTGATGACGTGGCACCTAAATACGACGTCGTAAACGACGTGCTGTCCCTGGGGCAGACGCGCCGCTGGCGCCGCATTGTGGTGGACGCTGTCGGAGCCGTGCCCGGACAGCGGGTCCTGGACCTGGCCGCCGGCACCGGCACCTCAAGTGAGCCCTACGCCGATGCCGGAATCGACGTCGTCGCCTGCGACTTCTCGCTCGGGATGCTTAAGGTCGGCAAGCGCCGCCGCCCGGACATCGACTTCGTTGCCGGTGACGCCACCAACCTCCCGTTCGAGGACAACTCCTTCGACGCCTCCACCATCTCCTTCGGTCTCCGCAACGTCAACGAGCCGAAAAAGGCCCTGGCGGAAATGCTCCGGGTAACCAAGCCCGGCGGCCGCCTTGTGATTGCGGAATTTTCCTCGCCGGTCATTCCGGTGTGGCGCACCATGTACACCGAATACCTGATGCGTGCCCTTCCTTCGATCGCCCGCAAGGTCGCCTCCAATCCCGATGCCTACGTCTACCTCGCCGAGTCCATCCGGGCATGGCCGAACCAGGACGGCCTGGCAGCCTGGATTGCGGAAACCGGCTGGCAGGATGTTGCCTACCGCAACCTGACCGGCGGCATCGTGGCTGTGCACCGCGCCGTCAAGCCCGGAGGGCATCCGGCCAAGTGAAGGTCCTTATTGTCGGTGCCGGGCCCGCCGGCTCCACAGCCGCGTACTACCTCGCCTCTGCAGGGGTGGATGTCACCGTTCTCGAAAAGACCGCCTTCCCGCGGGAAAAGGTCTGCGGCGACGGCCTGACCCCCCGCGCCGTGCGCGAAATCCAGTTCCTGGGCCTGCCGCACGAAGAAGCCGAAGGGTGGCGCCGGAATAAGGGGCTACGCCTGATTGCCGGCGGACGGACACTGGAACTGCCGTGGCCTGCGCTCTCGGATTTCCCCGATTACGGCCTGATCCGCACCCGTCTCGGTTTCGACGAGGCCCTTGCCCGCCACGCGCAGGCTGCCGGAGCGAAGATCCTTGAGCGGCACACAGTGGTCTCTGCCATCCGCGGCGACGACGGACGCGTGGAAGGTGCTGTCGCCAACATCCTGGATGAAAACGGGAGGCGCACCGGCGAACGGCGGGAGTTCTTCGCCGACGTCGTCCTGGCTGCCGACGGAAACTCGAGCCGGACCGCGCTGAGCGTGGGCATCGAAAAACGCGACGACCGTCCCATGGGCGTAGCCGTGCGTACCTACTTCGAGAGCCCGCGCACCAACGACGACTGGATGGAAGGCTGGCTGGAGCTTCCGGATGCCTCCGGCAATCCGCTGCCCGGCTACGGGTGGGTCTTCGGTGTGGGAGACGGAACGTCCAATGTCGGCCTGGGCATCCTGAACTCCTCCAAGGAATTCGGAAAGCTGGACTACCGCAAGGTCCTGCGCGACTGGACCGCCGGCATGCCCGCAG
The DNA here is from genome assembly GCF_020731025.1 of Arthrobacter sp. zg-Y895. Taxonomy (NCBI): domain Bacteria; kingdom Bacillati; phylum Actinomycetota; class Actinomycetes; order Micrococcales; family Micrococcaceae; genus Arthrobacter; species Arthrobacter sp. zg-Y895. The sequence continues at coordinate 173,632 of NZ_JAJFZY010000003.1, read as the reverse complement.
AATGGGGCTTCACCCCGGAAAACCATGTGGGTGAGATCCGCGGAGCAGCCCTGCCCATGGGCTTCAACCGCACCCCGCATTATTCGCCGGGGCTGCTGCTGCTCGGCGATGCCGGCGGCATGGTCAGCCCGTTCAACGGTGAAGGTATTTCCTACGCCATGGAATCGGCGCGCTTTGCGGCTGAACACATCATCGAGGGCTCCGGGGCCGCACTTGCACCGGGCCTGCTCACTTCGCGGGCCGCGTTCGACGTCGAACTGCGCGCCTATGCCGGCCACGTGCGGGAAGAATGGGGCAGCCACTTCACGCTCGGCCGCATTTTCGCCGCCATGATCGGCCGCCCCGCAGTCATGAAACTGGCACTGCGCACAGGAATGCCGATTCCCGTGCTTATGCGTTTCGTGGTGCGTATGCTCGCTAACCTGACGGACAGCAGTTCCAAGGGCATAGAGGATAGAGTGATTGCCTTACTGGAAATGCTGGTTCCGCCGGCAAGCAATCAAGGAACGCCGATAACTCCCCGGCAGCCCGCGCAGCACCCGTGACCTCTATGCCTGTTGTCCACCCGTTCCGACAAATAGTGAGTCTTGAACAGTGACTGAATCCACCAACACCAGCCCGGAAACCGTGCCGGGCACCTCCGCACTGCCGCCGGGCTTCGCCCTGCTGGCTGAGGACCCGAGGCTTGGCCCGTCAATGGCCGCATCCCTGGAGCAGGTGGAACTGCGGCTGCGCGAAGCTGTAGCCAACTCCGATCCCTTCGCCGACGTCACCTCCCGGCACCTCGTGGAGGCCGGCGGCAAGCGGATCCGTCCGCTCCTGACCCTCCTGGCTTCCCATCTCGGTGCCGAGGATGCGCCGGAAAAGGTTATCCAGTCCGCCGTGGTCGTCGAGCTGACGCACCTTGCCACGCTCTACCACGACGACGTGATGGACGAGGCACCGTACCGGCGCGGAGCGCCGACTGCGCATGAACTGTGGGGCAACTCGGTTGCCGTGCTCACCGGCGACCTCATCTTCGCGCGGGCTTCCAGCCTGGTCTCCGCCCTGGGTGGCCCGGCGCTGGCTATCCAGGCACACACGTTCGAGCGGCTGTGCCTGGGCCAGCTGCACGAAACCGTCGGCCCTGCCGAAGGCCAGGATCCGCTCGAACATTACCTGTCCGTGATCGCGGACAAGACCGGATCTCTGATTGCCGCCTCCGGCCAGTTCGGTGCATTGTTCTCCGGTGCGGGCCAGGAAACCATCGACATCATGGTTGAGTACGGCGAGAAGGTGGGCATTGCCTTCCAACTGGCCGACGACGTCATTGACGTCACCGGCAAGCAGGCGAAGTCGGGGAAGACGCCGGGCACGGACCTGCGCGAAGGCGTTCCCACCTTGCCCGTGCTGCTGCTTCGACGTGCCGCAGCCGGCGGGGATGCCGACGCCGCAGCCGTGCTCGAACTGGTGGAACGGGACTTGAGCTCGGACGAGGCGCTGGCCGAAGCCGTAGCCGCCCTGCGCAGCAGCCCCGTCACGGATCAGTCCTGGGAAGTTGCACGCAGCTGGTCCGAAGACGCCGTAGCTGCCCTCGCACCGCTGCCCGACTCCGTCGTGAAGGAAGCCCTGGCCGCCTTTGCGCGCGCCGTGGTCAACCGCGAGGTCTAGGTTCTGCTGCCGGGCCGGCAGTTTCCGGGATTCCCCGGACCGCTGAGGTTTCCTGCTGGAACTGCGGCTACAGGACCGCGCGCAGCTCGGCGGCCTTGCGGGCCCGGACCGCGGGCGGCACGATAGGCCGCTTGGGCGTGAAGTAGAGCCCGTCGTCCGTCCAGCGAGGGAGTACATGCTGGTGGTAGTGCCACACGTGCTGGCTCCCTGCTGGCTCGTTGTGCTGCCGGGTGGTGACGCCGTCGGGGTTCCAGGCCTTCTTGATGGCCACTGCCATATCCCGGGTCACGAGCATGATCCGCGCCGCGACGTCGTCGGGCAGCTCATAGAGCAGTTCGTAGTGCCGACGCGGTGTGACGAGGACGTGGCCCGGTTCAGGATCAAAACCGTGTGAAGCAATGAACGCAAGCACCAGCTCATCGGAGTAGATCAGGTCCCCGGGCTCGCAGAGGTTTCCGGGATATCGGAATTCGCCTGTCGCCATGTCGCAGAACGGGCACTCATACCCGTCCGGCGCGTGGCTTTTCCAAGCTGCTTCGCGGAAAACGTCCTTCATCGACGGCTCAGTCCTCGTCTTCATCCTCTTCGAAGATCCACTCGAACATGTCCAGGACATACTCGCTCAGGGTGCCTTCTTCGCTCTGCCAGTCACCGCGCGCGTTATTGCGTCGCCACACGATGGGGTCCGGAACGTCCAGCTGGTCGGCACGAATGCCCCAGACAAACTTCTCGTCCTCATCTTCGAGGAAGAGCAGGTAGCCGTCTTCGATCTCCAGCTCGTCCGGATCCCAGAAGAAGTGGAAGGCCTCCATCAGGTCTTCGCATCCGCCGAGGGCGAGGTAGAACTCACGCAGTACCAGCGGGATGTTGAAATCGTGGGCGGCCAGCATCGAATCGAGCTCCCGTTCGGGGATGCCGTCCTCTTCCCGCCAGTTGTCCTCAAGGTACTTGGGGACCAAGGCGCGGAACCGATCCAGGAAAATTTCACTCATGTGGTCTCCAAGCGTGCGTTGAGTGGATGTATTCCAATCCTAGCCGGGACACGGAGCCGGTCCGGACGAGGGGAGCCTTTGCGGGGTCTGGGGTCTGGAGCCCTAGACCCTTGGAGCCTAGGGCAGACGCGTCGCCAGTCCGGGATAGTCGATGACCATGCCGTCGGCGTCGACGGTGAGTTCGGCGGTGAACCCACGGTTGGCGGAGCTGTAGAGGACGACGGCGTGGCCCGGGTCAGGGGAATAGGCCCGCACCTGTGAATACACCTGCTTGCTGGGCAGGACCCGCAGACTGGGCATTTCCACCCAGGCCATTGTCAGCTGTGTCTCATCCGGGGGAGCGGAATCGTTCAGCAGGTCCAGCCGCAGGATCGGCATGGTGTTAGTCAGCGGGCACAGCCCGAGGTCACAGTCCTGGGCTTCGTCGAGGCTGCGCGGGTCGGCGATTCCGGGGGCGGGCAGGTCCGTGAGCCCGGACGTGGTTGTCTCCGCGCTCCATCTGCCCTCGGTGCTGCGTTCGAGCTCCAGGCTCCGGGACCAGCCCTTCCCCGTCACCTCTACCGTCAGCCGCCGGGTGACCCACCCCGGGATGGTAGACAGTGTCCAGGACGCCCGGTATCCGGCGGTGACAGAGGTGCCGGCTGCGGCGAGTTCCCGGTCACGAAAGGAGACCACTGCCGTGTCCGTACGCTCCGGATCGTCCTGTCCCTGCCAGTGGACGGTCCTGGCCTGCGCGGTGGTAGTCATCCCTACAGGTTAACCGCCCAAGCGTCGGACGTTTAGCGCAAGGTACAGGTGTACCCGGTCGGCGGTCACCGCCGGGTCGTATCCGGTCAGCTCGGCAATTTGTGCAAGGCGGTAGCGGACGGTGTTGCGGTGCAGGCCAAGATCCGCGGCGACGGCGGCCACGGATCCATTCAGGAGCAGGTAGGTGTCCAGGGTAGGGATCAGTTGCGCGCCGTGCCTGTTGTCGAAGGCGACCAGAGGGTCCAGGGCTTCGGCTGCCAGATCCGATAGTGGAACATCGCGGCTGGCCATCAGCAGGGACGTGAGGTTCAAACGGTCGGGTTCGTTCACTGCTGCACCGTTGCGGAGGGCCTCCCGTGCCTCGTAATAACTCCAGCGCAGCCCTGCTGTTTCGGTGTATGAACCGCCTATCCCCACCTTTGCCGTCAGCCCGGCTCCAAAGAGATACGCGCTCAACTCAGCGGCCAGCTCGTTCGCATCGGCAGCGGGAACCACCAAAGCCAGCCGGTTTTCATGAAGGGCCGTAGGTGCGCCGTTGAATCCGGCCGGCAGCGGGAGAGTGGGCAGGGTGCGGATCTGGCCGGACGCTACTTCCACGAGAAGCACGGCTTGCCGCAGGTCCGAGTCAATACCCGCTGCCTGCAGCCTCACAGCAGCGTCCTGACCTGCGAGCCGGCCATCCACAACGTCACCCAGGAGCTGGCCGGTGACGGCCCTGCTGCTGGCCCGCCTGGCGGCCTGGTTGCTCAGCTCCACGCCGATAAGGCTCTGCGCGTAGGCAATGATGTCCGGTTGTACAGACGGTTCGGCAATGGCCAAGGTGCAACGGTCCCGCATTCCGGTGGGGACAGGGATCCGCCGCCAGGAAGGATCGGGGTCGGAGGTGGCAAAGACCGGTGCGCCGTATTGGAAGAGGGCAACGTCGGCCTCTACAAGTCGGGAGAGTTGTGCCAGCAGCCGTGGCAGTCCCTTGCCGCTGAGCAGCGCCTCTGCCAGCACTTGATGGCCTGAAAGCAATTGATGCAGCTGGGCGACGTGCTGGGCGGAGAGGGAATCCGCAACCAGCTTTCCCAGAGCCATGAACGGTGTGCCGTAGGGGACCTCGAAGACGGGCATGCCGAGTCGGTCCGCCTCAGCGAGCAGGGGAGCCGGCACCGAGGCGTGGCTGAGGCCGGTGCCGAAACCGATCCCCAGCGCTCCGGCCCGCTCCACGCTTTGCACGAAGCGTTGCTGGGCCGCACTGCTGCCGTGCCGCAAACCCGTAGTCAGAACCACCTCTCCGCCGCCGAGGAACGGAGAGGGATCCTCCAGCTCGGTCACAGCGACCCACTGAATAGGCCGTGGAGAAAGGGGAGCCGACCCGTGGCGCGTCAGTTCCAACCCGCCCGCCGCCAGCAGGTCCGAGAGTGTGATCGACATTGCACCACTATAGACCGCGGACTTTTATGCGATCGCACTGCATCTTCCCCATAAGGCTGTGCATGCGGCCGTATGTGTGACCTGCGCTTCACAGTAGGTTTGGGGTAATCGAATACGCACCCGCCCGCCCCGAAAGGACGTCCGGCATGGCTGAGACACTGCAGAACTTCATTAACGGCGAGTTTGTCCCGTCCCGGGGAACCGATGTGCTGGATGTCGTTAATCCAACCAACGGTGAAGTGGTTGCCGTGTCGCCCGTATCCGTGCAGGCGGACGTCGACGCAGCCATGGACGCAGCCGCGGCAGCGTTCCGTACGTGGAAGCGCACCACTCCCAGCGAACGCCAGCGCATGCTGCTTCGTCTGGCGGATGCCTTTGAAGCCCATTCCGACGAATTGGTGGAAGCCCAGCACCGCAATACGGGTCAGGTTCGCTCACTGATTGCCGCAGAAGAAGTGGCCGTCGGGGCGGATCAGCTCCGCTTCTTTGCCGGCGCGGCCAGGCTTCTGGAGGGAAAATCCGCCGGAGAGTACATGGAAGGCTTTACCTCCTTCATCCGCCGCGAGCCGATCGGCGTCGTCGCCCAAGTAGCTCCCTGGAACTACCCGCTGCTGATGGCGGTCTGGAAAATCGGTCCGGCGCTTGCCGCCGGAAACACGGTGGTACTCAAGCCTTCCGACACCACCCCCGAATCCACCTTGGTCCTGGCCCGTCTTGCGGCAGATATCTTCCCTGCCGGCGTGTTCAACGTGGTCCTGGGGACCGGTGCCACCGGTGAGCTGATGGTTGAACACCCCGTGCCCGGCCTGGTTTCCATCACCGGGTCCGTGCGGGCAGGCATCGCCGTGGCCTCCGGTGCGGCAAAGACCCTCAAACGGGCCCACCTGGAACTCGGCGGGAAGGCCCCTGCAGTCGTATTTGCAGACGCAGACCTGGACCGGACCGCCACGGCCATTGCCGAATTCGCGTTCTTTAATGCCGGCCAGGACTGCACCGCCATCACCCGCGTTCTGGTGGAGGATTCCGTGCATGACGCACTGGTGGACAAGCTGGTGGCTGCGGCCAAGGAGCTGAAGACCGGCAGCGACAACGACGAGGAAAACTACTTCGGTCCGCTGAACAACATCAACCACTTCAACGCTGTGAATGCCGTGATCGAAGCTCTGCCCGCGCATTGCCGTGTGGAGACCGGCGGGCGGAGGGCAGGGTCCAAGGGCTTCTTCTTCGAACCCACCGTCATCACCGGTGCCCGCCAAGACGACGACGTGGTGCAGAAGGAAACCTTCGGCCCGGTCATCACCGTGCAGAAGTTCGACAACGAGGAGCAGGCCGTGGAAATGGCCAACGACGTCGAATACGCTCTTGCCTCCAGCGTCTGGACCACGAACCACGGCCGGGCCATGCGCCTGTCACGGGACCTGGATTTCGGAGCGGTCTGGATCAACACGCACATCATGCTCACCGCCGAAATGCCGCACGGAGGCTTCAAGAGCTCCGGTTACGGCAAGGACCTCTCCATGTACGGCGTGGAAGACTACACCCGCATTAAGCACGTCATGAGCGCGTTGGACGCCTAGCCCCGGCATCCGAACCCTGTTCCTCAGGCAGTATTTTCGAAAGGCAATCCCATGAGCATCTCCCTCACCACCCCGAGTTACCGCATCGAACAGCGACGCCGGATTACCGGCACTTTCCCGGGCCCGAAGTCTGCAGCCTTGGAGGCGCGGCGTGCCGCAGTTGTTGCGAAGGGTGTTGCCTCGAGCATTCCCGTGTATGCCGCTGATGCCGACGGCGGCATCATCGTGGACGTGGACGGCAATGCCTTCACTGACCTGGGCTCGGGCATCGCCGTGACCAGCGTGGGTGCCTCTGATCCAGCCGTTGTCGCCGCCGTGCAGGAACAGGTGGAGCACTTCACGCACACGTGCTTCATGGTGACGCCCTACGAGGGGTATGTGGCCGTCGCCGAACGTCTTGCTGCCGTGACTCCGGGGGACTTCGAAAAACGGACCGTGCTGTTCAACTCCGGTGCCGAAGCGGTGGAGAACGCCGTGAAGATTGCCCGCTCGGCTACCGGGCGCGACGCAGTAGTGGCTTTCGACCACGCCTACCACGGCCGCACCAACCTCACCATGGGGTTGACGGCCAAGGCCATGCCCTACAAGACAGGGTTCGGACCGTTCGCGCCGGAGATCTACCGGATGCCCATGAGCTATCCGTTCCGTGAAGAGAACCCGAACCTTACCGGCGCGGAGGCTGCGGACCGGGCCATCCTGGCCATCGAGAAGCAGATCGGCGCGGACCAGCTTGCCGCGCTCCTCATTGAACCGATTCAGGGAGAGGGGGGATTCATTGTTCCTGCGGAGGGCTTCCTGCCGCGGCTCGCGGAGTGGGCGCAGGCCAACGGTGTGGTCTTCATCGCGGACGAGGTGCAGTCCGGTTTCTGCCGTACGGGTGAATGGTTTGCGGTACAGCACGAGGGGGTAGTTCCCGACCTGATCACCATGGCAAAGGGGATTGCCGGCGGGCTGCCGCTCTCGGCCGTCACGGGACGGGCGGAATTGCTCGACGCCGTCCACCCCGGAGGTCTGGGAGGCACCTACGGCGGCAATCCCGTAGCCTGCGCAGCTGCGCTGGCGGCGATGGACACCATGGTTTCGCAGGACCTGGCCGGGCGGGCGCGGCACATCGAGGAGCTCGTCCGGCCAAGACTGGAGGCACTTGTGGTCGAGGGCGGCGTCGTTGGCGATGTCCGTGGACGCGGGGCCATGCTCGCCATGGAATTCGTTCGCCCCGGGTCTCGAACGCCCGACGCCGAGGCGGCCAAAGCTGTCGCAGCGGCGTGCCTGCAGGAAGGTGTCATCGTGCTGACCTGCGGAACCTACGGGAACGTCATTCGGCTGCTGCCGCCGCTGACCATTGGCGATGAGCTCCTGCTTGATGCACTGGAGGTTCTGGAGACCGCCGTCCGCGCCCGGAGCTGATGCCGTCATGGAAGGTCCTTGCGGTGAGGCGTCAGGTTCCGTTTGCGGTCCCGCCAGAGGCCGGGAACCCAGGGTGGAAGTAGGTGTTCCGCAGCGGTCTGCGCTCCGGATCCACGTAAGCCGGCGGCCGGAACCAGGGAATGCCCGCCTGCATTGATACGTGCCAGTTGCCCTGATGGATCAAGTGGTGGTGGAAGGAACACAGCAGCACCCCGTTCCCGATGCTGGTGTCTCCACCCCGTTCCCAGAAGGTGACATGGTGCGCTTCGGTCCAAGGTCCCGGAACTGTACATCCGGGGAAAGCGCAGCCTCGGTCGCGGGCGTGCAGGGCCTTCCGCAGGTGGGGAGGGAAAAGTCGTGCCGCCCGGCCCAGGTCCAGCACCTGTCCCTTGGATCCCAGGACTACCGGAATCAAATCCGCGTCGCAGGCTATGCGCCGGACAGCCCGGGTGTCGATTGGTCCCGAGAAGGCAGCGATGCCGGGCGACGGAGAATGCGATGTTTCGGTGTTCCTGTTATCCGGACCGCTGGCGGAATGTGGTCCGTCTGCGCGATCCCCGCGGATCCTGCGGTTCCTCGCGCCCGGCCCGCCTGTTGGGTTCGTCAGCCCCAGCAAGAGGGCGTCATGACTGATAGTGACCATAACTTGAGGACGCATACCCCCGGAAGCGGGCAGCCCCCCGGAAGCCAGAGCAGTGCGGACAGCGGCGAGCAGCCCCTCCAACAGCAGTTGCGGGCGGGTGGGCCTGGGCAGCCGGTCAAGGATATGGGGGTGCGGAGGTGAATCCTGTCCCGCTGCTGCGGGTGTAAAAGCTCCCTCCGCAGGAATGTGGCGCTCGGGCTGAGTGCTACCGGGTTCGGCCGCGCGGTCCGGCTCGGTCGCGCGGCCCGGTTCGGTTGCGCAGCCTCGCTGGATCGCGCAGCCCGGCTCAGTCGCACAGCCCGGTTCCGTCTTGCGGTCTGATTCCGGGGCGCCGCGGTTGGTACCTTCCTGGCCGTTCACCCGCGGATTGGAGGCGCTGTTCATCAGGGTGGTGAGTGCTTCGTGCTGTTCGTCGGTGCAGTAAATGTGGAGATGGTTCAATCCATTTCGGCGTCGTCCAGGGAAGATCCCTTGGAACCGGACGAGCTCTTCCTCGCTAGGTGGCCGGTCCTGGTCCAGCAAAGCGGTCCAATGCTTCGCCGTACGAACGAGAAAATCATGGTCCTGATGGGAACCGATATCAGTGAGCTGCTTTTCCATGGCGTCGAGAGCCTGTGGTTCCATACGCGGAAGCGCTTCTTCCAACGCGTGTGCGATCACATCAGCATCTGTTGCAGCGAGGGCGGCATCAGCACAAGCCTCAGCCAACCGCGGATACGCGGGTGGGCGACTCTCGCCTGTGACAGTGGTTGCGGGAAGGACAGCTGAACCGAGCGACAGCCGGCGGCGCGCTTCGGCGCGTGAGATTCGAAGGCGGGCTCGCATGAAGTCCGGAGTACTCCGGAACTCCCGCAGATCGCCCTCGCCAAACGTCTGAGCGGGTCTCTGCCGATCGATGGCCGCGGCTGCGACCAGCTTCAGGTAGTCCGTAACGCGTGAAATACCTTCAACGGCCGCAGCGAAATCCACCGCGTCCTGAAAACCTAGAAGATCCCAGGCCTCAGTCGCGTCTTCACCGAGGTCACGGGCTTCCGCGACGAGCGATTCGGCACGCTGCATCAGGCTCACACCTGTTGTAGCGACGGAGAATTCCGCCGGTAGCTGCAACTCGCTCAAAGTTTCCGAAGTCATGCAACAAGGCTGCCGCGGCAGAGCGACTGATGGTCCGGTAGGGCCCCGGATTGGGGACAACAATCAAGACGCGCTGCCCAGGGTGAAGCGGGGGAGGACTAGTCGCCCGCCCTATAACCACGCAGACCGGATCTAGCATCGTCGGTGTGGTTAGGACGGGGGAGGACTAGTCGTTAGAACATCTGCGTCGCCGGACTAACCCCTAGACAGCCGCCGCAGCACGCAGCCGCCGATTGCGGCGGGGGCCGCCGATCATATCGACGGTCAGCATCACCAGTGCGAGCCAGACGAGGCCGAAGCCCGCCCAGCGCTCGGGCGGCATCGCTTCCTTGAACACGGTCAGGGCCAGGATGAACTGCAGGGTAGGCGCCAGATACTGCAGCAGTCCCACGGTGGACAGCGGCAGGCGGCGTGCAGCCGCCCCAAAGAAGATCAGCGGTACGGCAGTGATGATGCCGGAGGCGACCAGAAGCCAGAGATGCCCGGCACCGTTGGTAGTCAGCGTGGCCGCTCCGGTCATGGAAAGCCAGATCATCACGCCGACTGCAATAGGTGTGAGCACGGCCGTTTCAATCGTCAGGCTCGAAACTGCGTCAACACGCGAGCCGATGCCCTTCTTGACCAAGCCGTAGAACCCGAAGCTGAAGGCCAGGGCCAGAGCCACCCACGGCACGGTTCCGTACGCGAAAGCCAGGACCAGAACGGCAATGAAACCCACTGCCATGGCCGCCCACTGGAGCGGACGCAGTTTTTCCTTGAGCACCAGCACGCCGAGCAGCACCGACACGATCGGGTTAATGAAGTAGCCCAACGCTGCTTCCACTGCGTGCTCGTTCAACACGGCCCAGGAATACGTCAGCCAGTTCACGGCGATCAGCAGGGCAGCACCCGCCAGGGTTCCTACTGTGCGGGGGTTCCGTCCAGCGGCAAGCATCGGCTTCCAGGCCCGCATGACGGAGAGCAGGATCGCGCAGAACACCAGTGACCAGACAACACGGTTGGCAACGATTTCCACCGCACCGGCGGGCTTGAGGACCATGAAATAGAGCGGAAGCAGACCCCAGAGCCCGTACGCACCAATTCCGAAGAGGATGCCGGGAAGGTTCTCGCGTCCCGTCCCCGCAGGCCCGGACGACGACGGTCCCGTCCCCGCAGGCCCGGACGACGACGGTCCCGTCCCCGCAGGCCCGGACGACGACGGAGCAGCCGACTGATCCGGCGCACCTGGCGCCCCGGACGAACCGGCGGACGGACCCGAGGTCGCGCCGACGCCCTCGCCGGGCATAGCGGTACGGATGCCGCGGAGGGCGGGGACAGGCTTTGAGAAAGGCACGCACAGCTTAACGCGCCTGCACCTGTGCGTATTCCCGAGGCCTCCCGCACCCGTTTTTTCGAGCCGTTTAGACGGTGGCGAACCCGGCATTTAGAATAAATAACTGTGTGTTAATTGCGCACCCAGAAGCTCAGAAGAGAAGAAGGACTATCAGTGACTAACCCTGCCGCGGACAGCGCCCAGCGTCCTTTGAGGGTCGCCATTATCGGCGCAGGCCCCGCCGGTGTTTACGCCGCCGACATCCTTACCAAAGCCGAGCGGGACTTCGAGGTCAGCATTGACCTCTTCGACCAGTACCCCGCGCCCTACGGGCTCATCCGCTACGGTGTGGCTCCCGACCATCCCCGGATCAAGGGCATCGTCAACGCCCTGCACAAGGTGCTGGACCGCGGGGACATCCGGTTCCTCGGCAACGTCAACTACGGCCGCGACCTGACGCTGGCAGACTTCCGCCACTTCTATGACGCCATCATCTTTGCCACGGGCGCCATCAAAGACGCCCCGCTGAACGTGCCCGGCGTCGACCTGGAAGGCTCCTTCGGCGGTGCGGAATTCGTGTCCTGGTATGACGGGCATCCTGATGTTCCGCGCGAATGGCCGCTGGACGCCAAGGAAGTGGCTGTGATCGGCAACGGCAACGTAGCCCTCGACGTCGCCCGCATCCTTTCCAAGCACGCAGATGACCTGCTCAGCACGGAAATTCCGACCAACGTCTACGAGGGCCTGAAGAAGTCCCCGGTCACCGATGTGCACATCTTCGGCCGCCGCGGACCGGCACAGGTGAAGTTCACGCCGCTGGAACTTCGCGAACTCTCGCATTCGCGCGATGTCGATATTGTCCTGTACCCCGAGGACTTCGAATTCGACGAAGGCTCCGACGAGCAGATCCGCACCAACAACCAGACCAAGACCATGGTCAACACCCTCACCAACTGGCTGGTGGAGGAACAGGACACCGGAGCTTCCCGCCGCCTGCACCTGCACTTCCTGCACAGCCCCGTGGAGATCTATGACGATCCCGCGGATCCGGGCAAGGTCGCCGGTATGAAGTTCGAGCGGACCGAGCTGGACGGCACCGGGAACGTCCGCGGCACCGGCGAGATTGTCGACTACCCGGTCCAGGCCGTTTACCGGGCCATCGGGTACTTCGGCTCCGAGCTGCCCGAAGTCGGCTACGACGAGCAGCGCGGCGTGATCCCCAACGAGGGCGGCCGCGTCATCAATGAAGACGGCGCTCCGGTGCCGGGCATCTACACCACCGGTTGGATCAAGCGCGGACCCGTGGGCCTGATCGGCCACACCAAGGGCGACGCGCTGGAGACCATCGGCTTCCTGCTCGAGGACCGGCTGAACCTGCCGGCCGCCACGCACCCGGACCCGTCGTCGATCATTGAGCTGCTGGAAGAACGCGGCGTCAAGTACACCACTTGGGAGGGCTGGCTGAAACTGGATGCTTATGAGCGCAGCCTCGGCGCCTCCTACATCCACCCCGAACCGCTGACGGGCGAACTCGTCCGTGAGCGTGTCAAGGTGGTCGACCGCGAGGAAATGACCCGTATCTCCCGCGGCGAGTAGTCGTAATCAGCAACCCGTAGTTTCTCTGGCCTCCGCCGGTCCGCGCATGGGAGCATATCCAGCAAGGTGTGTTCCCTAACCGGACAACGTCCATTTTGGCGACGTTGTCCGTTTATCAGCGTGGATAGGCGGGGGCCGTGCGCATTGCGGCGCGAAATGAAGGTTTGGCCCAGAACGGGCAGTCCGGTGTCCTGCCGCGGATACCGGCGGAGGCGCTGCTTCGCAACGCCGTCCGGGCCCACGAGTCGCTCGGTGTCGGAACCGGCTGGCTGGAGCGGCTTAGGCCTTCCATCCGGGAGTCCTGGCAGCGTTCGCTGCAGCACCACTCGGACCCGGACGTTTCGCGTCCCGAGTTGGTGTTCGACGACGCCGCCCTGGACCGTTACCGTGCCGCGCATCCGCTCGCTGCCGTGATGCCGGTAATCCGCCGCCTGCTCGTGGAGCCCGGAGAGGACTCCGGGCTGTTGGTGGCCGTAGGCGATGAACTGGGCCGCCTGCTCTGGGTCGACGGCGACGCTGCCCTGCGCCGCCGCGCGGAAGGCATGTTGTTCCTGCCCGGCGCGGATTGGTCCGAACGAACGGTAGGCACCAGTGCCCCCGGAACCGCCCTCGCCACAGGGGCCGACGTGCAGATTGCCGGACCGGAGCATTTCAGCAGGCTCGTGCACTCCTGGAGCTGCACCGCCGTGCCCGTGCATGACCCGGATACCGGTTCCGTGCTGGGCGTCGTGGACGTTACCGGCGGCCCCGAAGCCGTCGCTCCGCATACGCTCGCCCTTGTCCGGGCAGCTGTCGCTGCCGCCGAAGCCCGGCTCCAGGTCCAGCGGCTGCAGGCCCGCCGGGATACCCGTAACGGATCCCCCACAACCTCCGGAGCTCCGCTGCGCCGTCGTGCCCGCCGGAAGCCCCCGCCGCCGGTCCCCGGCTCCACGGAAAGCCTGGAGCTGCTCGGCCGGGACCGGGCCGTCCTGCACATCAATGGCAGGCCGGTGGAACTCAGTTCCCGCCACGGCGAACTGCTGGCCGTGCTGGCGCTGCATCCGGGCGGGCTGACGGCCGAGGAACTGGCCTCGCTTGCCTACCCCGACGGCGGACAGACAGGTACGGTGCGCGCCGAGATGCTGCGCCTGCGCAACCTCATGGAAGGCGTGGCCGCCGGAACGGAGCCGCTGGTGCCGCGCTCCCGCCCCTACCGCCTGTCGCGTCCGCTCGAAGTGGACGCCGCACAGGTCCTGGGGTTCCTGGAACACGGCGCCTACCGGCTGGCCCTGCGGAGGTACGGCGGACCGGTGCTGCCGCGCTCTGAGGCGCCCGCCGTCGTCCGGCTGCGGACCGAGGTCTCTGCCGTACTGCGCCAGGCCATGCTCTCAGACGCCGGTGCCGACACCCTGCTCCAGTACCTGCACCTGCCGGAGGCAGAGCACGACGCCGAGGCATGGCAGCTTGCCCTGCGCGTCCTTCCGCCGCGCTCACCCCGCAGGGCAGCCGTCATCGCTGCCCTGGAACGGATCGAACGGGACCTGGCCTAAAAAGGCACAAACCTCTCGTTGCAACCTGCTTGCAACGTTGCGCTCCGTAGCCTCGGGGATGTCCGCAACCGACACCGACGTCGAACGCACAAGGAGCGCAAAATGACCGTTTACGCACAGCCAGGCACCGAAGGATCGAAAGTCACCTTCAAACCGCGCTACGAGAACTGGATCGGCGGCGAATGGGTGGCCCCGGTCAAGGGACAGTACTTCGAGAACATTTCGCCGATCAACGGCCGCCCATTCTGTGAAGTGGCCCGCGGTACATCGGCTGACATCGATCTCGCGCTGGACGCCGCGCACAAGGCCGCCGGGGCCTGGGGCAAGACTGCCGTGGCCGAACGGGCCCTGGTCCTGACCCGCATCGCGGACCGGATCGAAGCGAATCTCGAAATGCTCGCCGTCGCCGAAACCTGGGACAACGGCAAACCGATCAGGGAAGTCCTGGCCGCCGACCTGCCGCTGGCCGTCGACCACTTCCGCTACTTCGCCGGCGCCATCCGCGCCCAGGAGGGCGGCATCTCCCAGATCGACGACAACACCACGTCCTACCACTTCCACGAGCCGCTGGGAGTTGTGGGACAGATCATTCCGTGGAACTTCCCCATCCTGATGGCCGTCTGGAAACTGGCTCCGGCGCTGGCGGCAGGCAACGCCATCGTGCTGAAGCCCGCTGAGCAGACGCCGACGTCGATCCTGGTCCTGATGGAGCTCATCGCGGACCTGCTGCCGGCCGGCGTGCTGAACGTGGTGAACGGCTTCGGGGTGGAAGCCGGCAAACCCCTGGCATCCTCGAACAGGATCCGGAAGATCGCCTTCACCGGTGAGACCACCACGGGCCGGCTGATCATGCAGTACGCCAGCCAGAACCTGATTCCGGTCACCCTCGAGCTGGGCGGCAAGAGCCCGAATATCTTCTTCGCCGACGTCGCCGCCGCCGATGACTCGTTCTACGACAAGGCGCTCGAAGGCTTCAACATGTTCGCGCTGAACCAGGGCGAGGTCTGCACCTGCCCGTCCCGTGCGCTGGTCCAGGACTCCATGTATGACTCCTTCATGGCGGACGCACTGGCCCGCACGGCCCAGATGATCCAGGGCAATCCCCTCGATACCAACACCATGGTGGGCGCCCAGGCGTCCAACGACCAGTTGGAGAAGATCCTCTCCTACCTGGATATCGGCAAGCAGGAGGGTGCACGGGTCCTCGCCGGAGGCGAGCGAGCCCACTTCGACGGCGACCTTGCCGGCGGCTTCTTCGTCCAGCCCACCGTTTTCGAGGGCACCAACAACATGCGCATCTTCCAGGAGGAAATCTTCGGTCCGGTGGTTTCCGTGACCCGGTTCTCCGACTACGGGGAGGCCATGGCCATCGCCAATGACACGCTGTACGGCCTTGGTGCCGGTGTCTGGTCCCGGGACGGCAACACCGCCTACCGGGCAGGACGCGATATCCAGGCCGGCCGGGTATGGGTGAACAATTACCACGCCTATCCTGCCCATTCCGCTTTCGGCGGCTACAAGTCCTCCGGCATCGGACGCGAGAACCATGCCATGATGCTGGACCACTACCAGCAGACCAAGAACCTGCTGGTCAGCTACGCGGAAAACAAGCAGGGGTTCTTCTAAGCGGTACCCCGACCTGCCTAGGCTTGGGTGTCACTCGCTTTCCACTGGAATTCCCCTAAACCGCTGATGGAAAGAGAACCCCATGGCCAGCATGCAGGCAGCAGTAGTGAACCAACTCGGTGAAGGCCTCTCCATCGAGGAAATGGCGGTGCTTGAACCAGGTCCGGGCCAGGCGCTCGTCAAGCTGGTGGCGACAGGTGTATGCCATACGGACCTCCATGCCGCAGACGGTGACTGGCCCGTAAAGCCGACTCCGCCGTTCATCCCCGGCCACGAGGGGGTAGGTGAGGTGGTGCAGGTCGGTGAAGGGGTCACCGACCTGCACCCGGGCGACATGGTGGGCAACGCCTGGCTCGCCTACGCCTGCGGTGTATGCGAGTACTGCCGGACCGGCTGGGAAACCCTGTGTGAGCAGCAGCAGAACAGTGGTTACTCCGTGGACGGCTCCTTCGGCCAGTACATGCTGGTAGATGCGCGTTTTGCGGCGCGCATCCCTGAAGGGGCCGATCCGCAGGAAATCGCTCCGGTCCTCTGCGCAGGCGTCACGGTCTACAAAGGACTGAAAGTCAGCGAGGCACGGCCCGGTCAGTGGGTCGTCATCTCCGGCATAGGCGGGCTGGGACACGTAGCAGTGCAGTACGCCATTGCCATGGGACTGCGCGTCGCCGCCGTGGATATCGCAGATGACAAGCTGGAGCTGGCAACGAGGTACGGAGCCGAGGTTGTGGTCAATGCGCGCACCGAGGACCCGGCGGAGGTTATCCAGGAAAAGATCGGCGGTGCACACGCAATACTTGTCACCGCGGTGCATCCGACAGCCTTCGGACAGGCCATCGGCATGGCCCGGCGCGGCGGAACGATTGTCTTTGTCGGGTTGCCGCCGGGAGACTTTCCGGCTCCTATCTTTGACACTGTGCTCAAGGGCCTCACCATCCGGGGGTCGATTGTGGGGACGCGCCAGGACCTGGCGGAGGCAATCGACTTCTACGACCGCGGACTGATCCACCCCAACATCACCGTCCGCAATCTGGAAGAGATCAATGATGTGATGACGGAACTTCGAGAAGGCCGCATCGACGGCCGTGTAGTGATTGGATACTGATGGATTCTTCGCTTGCCCCCGGGCTGGAGGCGGCTGCCGCACTGCCCGGAGAGAGTTTTTCCCGGGTGGCGCTGACGCCGGAGGCACAGGCCCTGCTGCTGCGGCTACGGCCCGTCCACGGTGCGCTGATGTTCCACCAGTCCGGGGGCTGCTGTGACGGGTCCTCGCCCATGTGCTTTCCGAAGGGGGAGTTCCTGACTTCGGATGCCGACGTCCTTCTGGGGGTCTTCGACCTGGCGGGGGAGGAACTGGAGTTCTGGATGTCGCGTGAGCAGTTTGAGTACTGGAAGCACACCCATCTGACCGTGGATGTTGTCTCCGGACGGGGAAGTGGGTTTTCCGTGGAAGCACCCGAGGGTAAACGCTTTCTCATCCGGTCCCGTCTGCTTGACTAGGATCCAAATAGTAAGCTGGCTGTTGAACCTGCCGTTTTGAACGGTAGGGTGCAGTGGACGGAACTTATCAAGGCCCCGTGAGGGCAGGAGAAGAGGAAGACCATGGTAAAGAAGTTTGTATTTCTGGCGGGCGCGGGTATTGGCTACCTGGTTGGCTCCAAGGGCGGCCGCGAAAAGCTGATGCAGCTTTGGAATGACCCGAAGGTGCAGGAAACTGTTTCCCACGGCACCGATTGGGCGAAGGAAAAGGCACCGGGCCTGCAGGATAAGGTTACGGGCGTCGCCAAGGATGCCGCCTCCAAGGTCACCGGTTCCAGCAGCGGATCGGGCTCTTCCGGCAGCACCGGATCCGGGTCCACCGGTTCCACCACGGGTTCTTCCGCGGCCGGCAGCACGGGAACCAATGGTTCCTACACCTCCGGCGGCGAGCAGAAGATGTCTCCGGCTGAACCGCAGCCTGAGGCATAAGCGCAAAGAGCAAGAGAAGCACCGGATAGGCAGGCTAAAACCTGCTTGTCCGGTGCTTTTTCGTTCCCCTTGCCCGCCGTGCAAAGTTGCACTTAGTGTATTGGCGTGGCAGCAGGAGAAACGGCCGCCCCCTCACGGCGGGAACTGAACAAATCGGTGACACGCGCAGCCATCGCCGCGGCTGCCCTCAGCTTGGTCCGCAGCAAGGGCCCGGGCAATTTCACGGTGGACGACATTGCGGAGCGGGCCGGTGTCTCGCGCAGGACCTTCTTCAACTATTTTTCCAGCACTGAAGCATCGCTCACGGTGGCCATGGAAGGATTCCTGGAAACCGTGCTGGGCCACTTCGAGTCCCGTCCGCAGGACGAAAACATCGTGGAGTCCATGCTGGAGGCCCTGACCTCCCCGGCGGAACCGGAGCGGCTGGCGGTGACTGCCGAGCTCTACGCCATTGCCCAGGACAACCCGGTAATGATGCGGTTCCAGCTGGAGGCATGGGACCGGGCAGAACAGCGCATCGTCGCTTCCATCCGGCAGCGATTAGGCGATGCCGCCGATCCCTTCTACATCTCCTGCCTGGTTGGTTCAGTGCTGACCTGCGGACGAAGCGCCTTTGCCCAGTGGGAACGGCGCACGCAGGGCGCCATCACGCCGGAGTCCCTCAAGCTGCTGGAACAGCTGTTTGCCGAAGCGATTGGGTTCCTCCGCAACGGATTCAACCGTTAACAAGTACCGTCGAAAAAGCGGAACCTGCACGGCTGGATGCACGTTGGGTAGGAAAGGGTGCGCGGGGACCGCACAATGGACCCGGACGGCTTCCCGGCACGTGCGCACTTTCGGCGCCGCGGGGCTGGGCGCCCAAGGTCCGGGCACCCAGGGTCCGGAGAAAGAAAAACGGCAGCTGAACGGCCGATGGGAATAGTACGCGACCGTACAACCGTTATGTTCGGCTAGTATCGAGTGCCCCGGAAACAACATAACTACGGATTTGGAGTGTGAGCCGAGAAAATGGCTACAGATTATGACGCGCCGCGCAAGACTGAGGAAGAAGCCGGCCCGGCTTCTATCGAAGAGCTTCAGGCACGGCGCAGTGACAAGCAGTCTGCCGTAGTTGACGTGGATGAGACCGAGGCAGCTGAAGGATTTGAACTGCCCGGCGCAGACCTGTCCGGTGAAGAACTGCTTGTCCGCGTAGTGCCGCCGCAGGAAGACGAGTTCACCTGCAACTCCTGCTTCCTGGTCCGCCACCGCTCCCAGCTGGCCGTCGAAAAGAACGGCCTGGCCTACTGCAAGGACTGTGAAGGCTAATTACCCGAAACCTCAACCGTCGCACCATCCAAGGGTGCGGCGGCTGCCTGTTTAAGTCCGGAGCGGAGTGAGGACGGACCAATGACCGGAACGACGACGGCGGTCCTGCTGGCTGCCGGTGCCGGCAGACGTCTCGGCCGCGGGCCCAAGGCGCTGCTGCCTTTCCGCGGGCGGCCCCTGATCGAGCATCAGGTCGAGGTGCTGCTGGCCGGAGGGTGTGCCCAGGTGGTCGCAGTGCTTGGCGCCGGGAGCACTGAGATTCTGGCCTCGGTCCGGCTGCAGGATGCTGTACCGGTGGTGAATCCACAGTGGGAGCTCGGAATGGGCACCAGTTACCGTTGCGGGATCCTGGCGGCACTGGCCCGGGAGCCGGAGACCTCGGTCCTTGTGGCCCTGGTAGACCAGCCCGGATTGACCCCGGCCGTCGTCTCCCGCGTCCTCGCCGCGGGGCGGCCCGGCAGGATAGCCGCCGCCGGCTACCGGATGCCGGATGGGGAGTTGCGGCGCGGGCACCCCGTTCTGTTCGATGCTTCCCTGGCCGCGCGAAGCCTGGAACCGGATACACGCTATTCAGGGGCTGAACATGCAGGGGAAGGGAAGCAGGGAGTCAATCCGGATTCCGGTGCCCGTGCGTTCCTGGCTGCCCATCCGGAGCTCCTGGACATCGTGGACTGTTCCGACCTGGCCGATGGGCGGGACGTGGACTGCGATGCGGACCTGGCCCTGTTAGACTGATTCCTTCGTAGGGGAGTATCCCAAAACGCAGATATCCGTCAACACGTGGAGCACCGACGCTCCGCCGGGTTCAGCGGCCAGCCTGTCCAGGGTGGCGGGAGAGACCTATGCTCCTTCGGCATACCCTACGAAAGCAGAGATTCCATGACTGTTTCCCCCTTGGTCTGGGGAGTGACCATTGCGGTCATCCTGGCCCTTCTGGCCTTTGATTACTTCTTCCACATCCGCAAGGCCCACATCCCTACGCTGAAGGAAGCGGCCATTTGGTCCTCCATTTACGTAGGCCTGGCCGTGGTTTTCGGCGGTGTTGTTTGGGCCCTTGGCGGAACCCAGATGGGCACCGAGTACTTCGCCGGATACATCACCGAGAAAGCGCTTTCGGTGGACAACCTGTTCGTCTTCCTGATCATCATGGCGAGTTTCCGGGTTCCGCGTGAAGACCAGCAGAAGGTCCTCCTCTTCGGCATCGTCTTCTCCCTGATCGCCCGTACCGCGTTCATCCTTCTCGGTGCCGCGCTGATCAACTCGTTCTCCTGGGTCTTCTACCTCTTCGGCCTGATCCTGCTGATCACGGCGGGCAACCTGCTCAAGCCTGAAAGCACCGAGGGCGACGACGAAGCCAACAACTTCATCATTCGGCTCGCCCGCAAAATCTTCCACACGTCGGAGACGTACGACGGCGACAAGCTCTTCACGATGGAGAACGGCAAGCGCGTCCTCACCCCGATGCTGCTGGTCATGGTGGCCATCGGCGGTACCGACATCCTCTTCGCGCTCGACTCAATCCCGGCGATCTTCGGCCTGACGCAGAACGTCTTCATTGTCTTCACGGCCACGGCGTTCTCCCTGATGGGCCTGCGCCAGCTCTACTTCCTCATTGATGGACTGCTCGACCGCCTGATCTACCTCAGCTACGGCCTGGCAACCATCCTGGCCTTCATCGGCGTCAAGCTTGTCCTGCACGCCCTGCACGAGAACACCCTGCCCTTCATCAACGGCGGCGAGCACGTTCCGGTTATCGAGATCACCACCGGCCTCTCGCTCTCCGTCATTGTGGGCGTCCTCCTGGTGACCGTTGTTGCGTCCCTGGTCAGCCCGGCAGGCAAGGCCATGACCGCCGTCAACAACGCGCGGCGCCATGCGGATTCCTACCTGGACCTGTCCTACACCGCAGATCCCGCCGAGCGGGAGCGGGTCTACAAGGCCCTGTGCGATGAAGAGCAGGACATCCTGAAGATGGACGTCAAGTACCGCAACAAGGTCAAGGACATCGAAGAGATCCGCGAAACCGTAGCCCGCGCCCACAGCGAGCACGAGCGGTACCTCTCCCGCTAGCGAGAACAGCCGGCGGGGATCCGCCGGCAGTACAGGGCATTCCGGGCAGCCATCGCTGCCCGGGATGCCCTTCGCAGTTAAGCCTGGATGCGCCGGGCTACCAAGCGTGTGAACCCGGGCCACAGCCGGCTATCAGCGGGGCGAGCCCGGGCCAGCGGCGCGAGCCCCGGGCTAGCGGCGGGAACGGTGCGGCACCGGCGCATTCTGCCGCGCACCGGACCGGCGGACGGCAACACCCAGGCACAGGCCGGCCGCCAACGCGCCCAGCCCTCCGGCAGCCAGATCTCCCATGGTGTCCGCATACCCGACGTTGATGCTTGCATCCACGTACGTGTGGCCCCACCACTCACCGATTTCCCAGAGGACACTCATTCCCAGGCCAAGCGCCAGCACCAGCAGCGGAACCACCACGGGGAGCGAGGGCGAGTGACGGTGCGGGCGCTGGACTGCAGGTACTGCGCCGAACTGCACCAGCAGGAAATAGGCCATCACGGCCAGCGCACCGGTGGTGGCAAAGTGGACGGCGAGATCCCACCAGGAGATGCGGGCGTAGAGGTCCGCCACGCTGCTCCAGGCCGCGGCCAGCAGCACCACGCCGTAGGCGGCGTCAAAATCAGGGAAGACCGCCAGCGCCCGGGAGACCAGAAGCCCCAGCAGCACCAGCAGGAACAGGGCCGTTTCCACCGGTCCGAGCAGTACGAGTGCCGTCAGGACACTGAGTACTCCCACTGCACGTACCGCGTCAGCCAGGTACGCCTTCCGGGACTCGGGCGGGCGGAGCAGTGCGTCGATCATCCTCATACGGTAGCCCGGCACCACTGACGGAGGCAGTGGGCATCGGAAACGGGCCGGGAGAACCAGTGGCTCCACGCTAAACTCAGCCCATGCCTTCTGAGCTTCCGGCTGTTGCCGTGGTCATCCCGTGCCGCAATGATGCCGCCCTCCTGGAAGCGTGCCTGGAGTCGCTGGCCGGGCAGAGCCTGCAGCCCCGGGAAATAGTGGTGGTGGACAACAACAGCAGCGATGCCAGCGCAGAGGTTGCCCGGAGGTTCGGCGCCCGAGTGGTTTTCGAACCGGCTCTCGGAATCCCAGCCGCTGCCGGTGCCGGGTACGACGCCGCTGCTCAGGGCCTCGACGCGGACGCCATTATTGCGAGATGTGACGCAGATTGCGTCCTGCCCCCGGATTGGATTGCGCGCATAGCTGAAGCCTTCGCCGCCGATCCGCAGTTGGAAGTGCTTAGCGGTCCCGGTGTTTTCTACGGGATGCCCCGCCTCCCGGCGCTACTGCTCTCCCGGGTGTATCTGGGGTCCTATTACCTGGCCATGGGGTCAGCTTTGGCCCACTGGCCGTTTTTCGGCTCGAATCTGGCCCTGCGCGCCGGGACCTGGCAAGCGGTCAGCGGCGAGGTGCATAGGAGCGATGCGCAGATGCACGACGACGTCTGCCTCAGCTTCCATCTTGGCCAAGGCCGTCGCTGCCGCCGGGATCCGCACCTGACCGTAGGGATGGCGCCGCGGGCAGTGCAAAGCCGGGCAAACGTGGCCCTGCGCTTCCGGAGGGCCTTCCACACCCTGGCCGGGCACTGGCCCCAGGAATACCCCTGGGTCCGCTGGGCCCGGAGGTTCGCGGGCAGCAAAACCGCAGCACCGGCACACTGAGCGCCTGCCGCGCCGTCAGTCCGCACGCACACCGTCAGGCCGACCCCACGCCGTCGCCCACCGCAGACAGGCCGGGCCGGATCTAGGGGTAGAGCAGCGGAAGCTGCAGCACCAGCCAGGGACTGAATGCCCAGGGCGTCAGCCGAACCGCCGGAACAAGCTGCGCCGGATCCGCCCACTCCCAGTCCATGACCTCGTCCGCTGCCGGGACCGGATCGGCGTCGGCCACGGCCGTATAAACGGGGCAGATCTCATGCTCGACAATCCCGGAGGCATCCACGGCACGGTAGCGGAAATCCGGCAGCCGCAGCGTCAGGTCCCGCACTTCGAGCCCCAGCTCGCGCCGGGCGCGCCGGTTCACCGCGTCCTCCGTCGCTTCTCCGGGTCCGGGATGGCCGCAGAAGGAATTTGTCCAGACTCCCGGCCAGGTCAGCTTGGACATCGCCCGGCGGGTGACCAGCAACGAGCCGCGGGTATTGAAGACGTGGGTGGAGAACGCCAGGTGCAGCGGCGTGTCAGTGGTGTGCACGGCGGCCTTGTCCCGGGTGCCCACGGGACGGCCGTCATTGTCTACCAGAACCACGCGTTCTGAGCCGTCTGTCATTTCTTCCGCTAGTCCCATACGTGTTTACTTTACCTATGCAGACGCACCCCCCGCTCGACTTGTCTATCGGCCAGGATCTGGTCGAGACCGTTCTGAACCGGTTCTTCGAGCGGGCCAAAGCCCGCGCCGCGAAACTGGGTCCCGGCTACCTCTCGCTGTGGCAGGCACTGGAAAACTCGACTGCCGGAGGTAAGCGGGTGCGCCCGCGCATCCTCTTGACGGCTTACCTGAATCTCGGCGGCACCGACACGGCGGCCGCTGCCAGTGTAGGCGCCGCATTCGAACTGCTGCATACGGCCCTGATTGTGCACGACGACGTGATCGATCTGGATTTCACCCGCCGCGGCCACGAAAACGTTTCCGGCGTCTATCGGGAGCTGGCCGCCGCCGCAGGCGTTGAAACAGCCGCAGCCCGGCACCGCGGGCTCTCCGCCGGGGTCATTGCAGGGGACCTGGCCCTGACCGGCGCATTCCGCATGCTGGACAGCGCCGAGGTGGACACAGGCCTCCGGTCACGGATGGCCGAGATCCTGGACGAGGCCGTCTTCGCATCCGCGGGCGGAGAGCTGATCGACGTCGACCTTTCCTTCCACCCTGATGCCCCGCCCATCGCCGAAATCCTGCACATGGAGCGGCTCAAGACCGCCGTCTATTCCTTCGAAGCGCCGCTGCAGGCCGGGGCGGTGCTTGCCGGGGCACCGGACGACGTCGTAACCACCCTCGGTCTCTACGGTCGGGACATCGGGATTGCCTACCAGGTTGTGGATGACCTGCTGGGGGTTTTCGGCACGGAGAGCGCCACGGGCAAGTCCAGTTTTTCGGACCTGCGCGAGGGAAAGCGGACGGTGCTGGTCTCCTATGTTGCTCAGAAGCCGGAGTGGGAAGAACTCTCGGGCCTGATCGGCAACCCAGAGCTGACCGCCCGTGATGCCGCCCGCGCCCGGGAACTGTTGGTTTCCTCCGGTGCCCGGGACCATGCGCAGCAGCTGGTGCGCGAATATGCAGACCGGGCCCGCCAACACCTGGACTGCCCTGCGGTCACCCCAGGGCTGCGCGCAGCACTGTCGACAGTGGTTGACGACGCCGTGAACCGGGGGCGGTAGTCCGTGGTAGCTGAGCAGGGCCTGCCCCTCTATAACGCCGTCGCGCGCCGGACTTCGGCCGTGCTGATCCGGTCCTACTCGACGTCCTTCGGGCTGGCCTCCCGGCTGTTGCCGGCCCGGACGCGACTGCAGATTGAAACCATCTACGCGCTGGTCCGGCTGGCGGACGAGATTGTCGACGGCGTGGCGGCGGCCGCGCTGGTGCCCCGCACGGAGATCGGCGAGCTGCTCGATGAGCTGGAGGCGGACACGGAACGTGCCCTGCGCACCGGCTACAGCGTCAATCTGGTGGTCCATGCGTTCGCGCTGACGGCGAGGGAAACCGGCATCGGAACGGACCTCACCCGCCCGTTCTTCGCGTCGATGCGCGCGGACCTGGACCGGGTGGAACACACCGAGGCCAGCTTCAACGAGTACGTTTACGGCTCCGCCGAAGTGATCGGGCTGATGTGCCTGCGGTGTTTCCTCGACGGAGTTCCGCTGCCCGATGACCAGGCCAAGCGGCTGCACGAGGGCGCCCAACGGCTGGGGGCAGCGTTCCAGAAGGTCAACTTCCTGCGGGATCTTGCCCAGGACTTCGAGACCCTGGGACGCAGCTATTTCCCCGGCATCACCGTGGCAGCGTTCAGTGAAACGGACAAGCACCGGATCCTGGCCGGCATCGAGGCTGACCTGCTGGTTTCGGGCGCCGCGGTGGCGGAGCTGCCGGCAAACTGCAGGGCCGCCGTCGCGCTGGCCCAGGACCTGTTCGGAGAATTGGCCCGCAGGCTCCGGAACACACCCGCCGAACAGCTGCGTACCACCCGGGTGCGGGTCCCGAACCCCGTGAAAGTCCGCATCGCAACGCGTGCGGTTCTGACCCGCCGGGTTGCCGGTCCTGTCGGGCTCCGGCACCGCGGCGCAAACCAAGCTGTCCCGGGAAACGAAAGGCAACTATGAGCATGCGTCCGCGCACCGCCGTCGTGATCGGCGGCGGGATTACCGGTCTGGCCACCGCGGCACTGCTGTCGCGGGAAGGCCTGGAGGTCACGGTGCTGGAGAAGCAGCCGGAGACCGGGGGACGGGCGGGGAGCTGGGAGACCGGAGGGTTCCGCTTTGACACGGGGCCGTCCTGGTACCTCATGCCCGAGGTCTTCGACCACTTCTTTCGGCTGCTGGGCACCACCGCTGCCGAGCAGTTGGAGCTGGTACGGCTGGATCCGGGGTACCGGGTGCTCTTCGAGGACACCGCGGAACCGGTGGACGTGGCTGCCACCCGGGACGGCAACATTGCGTTGTTCGAGTCGCTGGAACCCGGTGCCGGAGCCCGGCTCGAGGAATATCTCGAGTCCGCCGAAGAGGTCTACGCGATGGCCAAGAAGCGGTTCCTGTACACAACGTTTGCCTCGTTCCTGCCGCTGCTGCGCCCCGATGTCCTGCGCAGCGGCCCCCGGCTTGCCAGGCTGCTGCTGGAACCGCTGAGCACCTTCGTTGGCCGGCGTTTCACGGATCCGCGGATCCGGCAGATCCTGGGCTACCCCGCCGTTTTCCTGGGCTCCTCGCCGTTCACCACACCCAGCATGTACCACCTGATGAGCCGGCTGGACCTGGCTGACGGGGTGCTTTATCCCATGGGCGGCTTCCACCGGATAGTCTCGGTCATTTCCGACCTGGCGCGTGCAGAGGGCAGCCGGGTCATCACCGGTGCCGAGGTCACCCGGATCAGGACTTCCGCTCCGGCCAACCCCAAGAGCGGCCGGGCCCGCTTCCCCCGCCGCAAGCCCCGTGCCGTGGGCGTGGAGTACCGGGATGCCGGCGGCTCACTGGTGTCGCTGGACGCGGACCTGGTGGTTTCAGCAGCGGATCTGCACCACACCGAGACCACCCTCCTGCCCCGGGAGCTGCAGACCTATCCGGAGGCATACTGGGAGCACCGGGTCCCCGGCCCCGGCGGGCTGCTGCTGCATCTCGGTGTGGAGGGGAAACTGCCGCAGCTGGAACACCACACCCTGCTGTTCACCCGGGACTGGGAAGCCAACTTCGAGAAGATCTTCGGTCAGGACACCTCGGTGCCGGATCCGGCCTCCCTGTACGTCTGCCGACCGAGCGCGACGGACCCCGACGCGGCGCCGGAAGGACATGAAAACCTGTTTGTGCTGGTGCCGGTACCTTCGGATCCGTCGCTCGGAGCCGGAGGGATCGACGGCGCAGGGGATCCCCGGATCGAGAAGATGGCCGACGCGGTCATCGAGCAGCTCTCATCCTGGGCCGGTATTCCCGACCTGGCCGAACGCATCATAATCCGCCGCACCGTGGGTCCGCAGGACTTCGTTGCCGACCTCAATTCGTGGCGCGGAACCCTGCTGGGACCGGCGCACATCCTGAAGCAAAGTGCGTTCTTCCGCGGAACAAATGCCAGCCGGAAAGTGGAGGGGCTGCTTTACGCCGGCGGGTCCACCCTGCCGGGCATCGGACTGCCCATGTGCCTGATCAGCGCGGAACTCGTGCTCAAGCGGCTGCGCGGGGAAACGGGCACCGAGGCGCTGCCGGAGCCCGCGCCGTGGGGTGCACGGGTGTCATCAAGCCAGCTTCCTGACGGACAGCACCCGGCCCCGCAGCCGTCGGCAGAGGCGGGAGCGTAATGGGCGTCCTGTACCTGCTTTTCCTGCTGCTGTCCCTGGGCTGCATGGTGCTGCTGGACCACCGGTTCCGGCTGTTCTTCTTCGCCCACGCACGGCGGGCAGCCGCAGTGCTGGCCATCGGAGTGCTGTTCTTCACCGGCTGGGACCTGGCCGGCATCGGCTCCGACATTTTCTACCGCGGCGAGACCCCGTTTATGCTCGGCCTGACCTTGGCACCGCACCTGCCCGTCGAGGAGATCTTTTTCCTGGCCTTCCTTTGCTACCTGACCATGGTGCTCTTCGGCCTGGTGCGTCTGGTCGCGGATCGGGCCGGCGAACGGGCCACCGAACGAAACACCGACCGGACCGGCAGGCACCCGGCCCGCAGGCCGAGCGAGAGGACCCGGCCGTGACCTACTGGACCCTCAATGCCTTCTTCCTCGTGCCGGCGGCTCTGATCTTTACAACCGCCCTGCTGGGCCGGAACCGCCCGCGGCACTTCGCAGCTGCAGCTGCCGTCACCGGCGTCGTCCTGTTGGCACTGACCGCCGTCTTCGACAACCTCATGATCCGCGTGGGCCTCTTTTGGTACAACGAGGACCGCATTTCCGGAGCCTTTGCCGGTGCTGCGCCGCTGGAGGATTTCGCGTACCCGCTGGCGGCCGTCCTGCTGCTGCCGGCGCTCTGGATGCTGCTGCCCGGACGTGCCCCCGCGCCGGGAGACGCCAAGCCGAACACTAAGGAAACACCGTGAGCACCGCCGCCACCTCGACCGCGGGAACCCTGCGGATGCTGCTGGTGTCTTCGCGGCCGCTCTCCTGGGTGAACACCGCGTATCCGTTCGCCGCCGCCTATCTGCTCACCACCGGGCAGATCGACCTGACCTGGGTCATCGGTACGCTGTACTTCCTGGTTCCCTACAACCTGGCGATGTACGGCATCAATGACGTTTTCGACTACGAGTCGGACCTGCATAATCCGCGCAAGGGGGGAGTGGAAGGCGCCGTCCTGGACCGCGGTTTCCACCGCATCACGTTGTGGGCTGCAGTCATCACCAATGTGCCGTTCCTCGTGGCCTTGATCCTGCTGGGAAGCCCGCTGTCCTGGCTGGTGCTGGCAGTCAGCGTCTTCGCAGTGATTGCGTACAGCGCACCCGGACTGCGGTTCAAGGAACGTCCCTTCCTGGATTCCATGACCTCGAGCACCCACTTCGTCAGCCCTGCAGTGTACGGACTGGTCCTGGCCGGCGCGGTCTTCACCCCGGGGCTCTGGGCAGTCCTGGGGGCGTTCTTCCTCTGGGGCATGGCCAGCCAGGCCTTCGGTGCCGTGCAGGACGTGGTGCCGGACCGGGAAGGGGGCATCGGGTCCATTGCCACGGTGCTGGGGGCGCGGCCGGTGGTGGTGCTTGCCGCCGCTGCCTATCTGGCGGCCGGCCTGCTGATGCTGCTGACTCCCTGGCCGGCGATGCTGGGCGGGTTGCTGGCCCTGCCCTACATCCTCAACCTGGTTCCGTTCCTGCGGATCACCGACGCCGGGTCCGGTGCTGCGAATGCCGGCTGGAGACGGTTCCTGAAGCTGAACTTCCTCACCGGTTTCCTGGTGACGCTGCTGATTATCTGGTACTGGCCTACCCGGTAGGAGGCAGGACATACAGCAGCGGCCGGCCCCCGAAGGGACCGGCCGCTGCTGGTTTAGCGGGTGCTGAAATTACTCAGCAACGCCCACGAACTCGGCCTTTTCGTTGGCCGTGGTTTCGCCCTGTGCCAGGGAAAGGCGCAGCTTCTCGCCCAGGGTCGCGTCAACGTTGGTCCAGTACTGGATCGCAGCTTCGCGGATATGCGGACGCTTCACGCCGGAGATGGCACCGGTGATGGTTTCCAGGAAACGCTGCTTGGCGGCGTCGTCGTAAACCTCGCGGTACAGGGTACCGGCCTGGACGAAGTCGCTGTCCTCGGAATGCAGGGTTGCGGCGGCACGCACCAGGGCGCCGTCGTTCTCCCAGCTGCCCGAACCGGCCAGCGCTGCATCGGCCGCGGGGCCGCCCAACGTGTTCGGTGCGTAGACCGGAGTCTGCGGGGAGTTGTAGGAGAAGCGCATGGCGCCGTCCTGCGAGTAGTTGTTAACCGGGGCCTTGGGTGCGTTGACCGGCAGCTGGTTGTAGTTGGCGCCGATGCGGTAACGCTGGGCGTCCGGGTAGGAGAAGATGCGGGCCATCAGCATCTTGTCCGGGCTGGCGTCGATGCCGGGAACCAGGTTCGCGGGGGACAGGGCAACCTGTTCGATCTGCGCGAAGAAGTTTTCCGGGTTGCGGTTCAGGGTGTGGGTACCCACCTTGATCAGCGGGTAGTCCGCGTGCGGCCAGACCTTGGTCAGGTCGAACGGGTTGAACCGGTACGTCTTGGCATCTTCGTACGGCATAACCTGCACGTGCAGGTCCCAGGACGGGAAGTTGCCGGCCTCAATGGCCTCGTACAGGTCGCGGCGGTAGTAGTCGGCGTCGGCGCCGGCAATCTTCTCGGCCTCGGCACCGGTGATTTCATGGTTGCCCTGGTTGGACGTGAAGTGGTACTTCACCCAGAAGCGCTCGCCGGCGGCATTGATCCACTGGTAGGTGTGCGAACCGAAGCCGGGCATTTCACGCCACGACGTCGGAAGCCCGCGGTCGCCCATGAGGTAGGTGACCTGGTGGGCGGACTCGGGGGAGTTGGTCCAGAAGTCCCACTGCATGTCGGCGTCGCGCAGGCCGGAACCCGGAAGGCGCTTCTGCGAGTGGATGAAGTCCGGGAACTTGATGCCGTCGCGGATGAAGAACACCGGAGTGTTGTTGCCGACGATGTCGTAGTTGCCCTCGGTGCTGTAGAAACGCAGGGCGAAGCCGCGCACGTCGCGCCAGGTGTCGGGCGAACCCATTTCGCCGGCAACTGAGGAGAACCGCTGGACGGTTTCGGTGACGGTGCCCGGCTGGAAGACAGCGGCACGCGTGTACATGGAGACATCCTCGGTGACAACGAACTCACCGAATGCGCCGCCGCCCTTGGCGTGCACGATGCGCTCCGGAATACGCTCCCGGTTGAACTGTGCCAGCTTCTCGACCAGGTAGCGGTCGTGAAGGGCGATGGCGCCGTCGGCGCCGGTGCTCAGCGAGTGTGCGTCGCTCGCTACCGGGGTGCCGGTCTGCGTGGTGGTGAAGTTGGACATACTTGTTCTTTCTCTGGTGCTGACAAAAGGGAGGAAAGGCTTTGGGGGCGGGCTACGAGGCTGCGGCGGCGCAGTCGGTGCAGATCCCGCGGTAGAGCACATCCGCAATCTGGATGGTCATACCGTGTGTGTTTCCGGGGGTGAGGCAGGGAGCGTGGCCGACGGCGCAGTCCACGTCCTCGATCCGCCCGCATTCGGTGCAGATGGCGTGGTGATGGTTGTCATTCACACGGGTCTCGTACCGGGCCGGAGAATCGGGGGTTTCGATTTTCCGCAGCAGGCCTGTTTCGGTGAGGTCGGCCAGGATCACATAGACGGACTGCAGGGAAATGTCCGGAAGTTCCCGGCGGACGCCGGCCGCGACGTCGTCCGCTACCGAGTGCGGTGCGGTGTCGACGGTACGGAGCACGGCGAGGCGCTGCTTGGTCACCCGACGGCCGTGGGCGCGCAGCTCATCGGACCACCTGGCGGTGGTTTCCTGTGGAGCTGCGTTTCCGTTCATGTCCAACATCCTATCCTTATTCTGAGTTATTCATAATAAGGATCGCCTAACCTGCCCGGGTCCCGGTACGCTGGCCCTAAAGCGTCCCGACAAGCGTCTCGACGGAACAGGAAGCAGAGGCACAGTGCCTGCAGCAGCAGAAGCTCGAACGGGATTCCAGCGCGTGACGGTAGGGGACACGCAGGTGGACATCCGCACCTACCGCCGCTTTGACGACGCCGGGACACCCGACTGGCACGAGACCCGCAGCGAGGTGGTCCTGGTGCACGGGATCGGCGCCTCGGAGCGGTACTACCGCCCGCTGATCTGGGAACTGGCGCGCACATCCATCGTCCATACGCTCGAGCTGCCCGGCTTCGGATCCACCCCGAAGCCGCGCAGGCAACTGCAGATGGAAGACTTCGGGCGCATCGCCGCCGAGGCGCTCGATACCGCCGGCATCCGGGGTGCCCAGTGGGTGGGCCATTCCATGGGCTGCCAGGTGGTGGTGGAAATGGCGCTCGCCGCCCCGGATGCGGCGTCCTCGGTGGTCCTGCTGGGGCCGACCATTAACGACGCCGAGCGCTCCGCCCCGCTGCAGGCCCTGCGGCTGATGCAGGACTGCCTGGTGGAACCCCCGGCCGTCAACTTCATTCTGGTCACCGACTACCTGCGTGCCGGGCCGCGCTGGTATCTCTCCACGCTGCCCGTGATGATCCACCACCGCCTCGAGGAGCGGATCCGCGAGGTAAAGCCTCCGGTCCTGCTGGTGCGCGGCGGGAAGGATCCAGTGGTGCGGGCCGACTGGCTGGCCCGGCTGGCCCTTGCCCGGCCGGGTGCCGTGACGGCGGAAATCCCCGGCCAGCCGCACGTGATGATGTACACCCGTCCGAAAGAAACCGCTGAGCTGATGCGCACGGCGGCCGCCGTACAGTGACATCCTTCCGCCCCGGAGTCCGTCCGCGCCGGCAGGGGCGGATCTTCCGGTGGGCGCGCCAGGCACGGGGCTGGGCCTCGGACTATGCATATGTGGCCTATTGGCAGGTGCACGGCTTTGTCTTCCGCCGGGACCCGTCGGCGTACCTGCATCCGGAGGGTGAGGTGCGGGCACCGGTGGTGCTGATTCCCGGTGTCTTTGAAAACTGGCAGTTTATGCGGCCGCTGGCGGACTACCTGTATGAGCGGGGACATCCCGTGCATACCGTGGCCCCGCTGGGCTACAACCGCGGAGCCATCGAGGAGATGGCCGTGCTGGTGGAACGCTATCTGGTGGAGCGGAACCTGACGGGCGTGCTGGTGCTGGCGCACAGCAAGGGCGGCCTGATCGGCAAGCACCTGATGACCCTGCCGGACGGCGGGTCCCGGGTGGAGCGGATGATCGCCGTCAACACGCCTTTCTCGGGCTCCGTGTACGCCAACCTGTTTCCGCTGGCCTCGATCCGGGCCTTCGCGCCGCGGGACCCGTTCCTGCAGAAGCTCCTGCTCAACGTGGACGTGAATGCGCGGATCACTTCGGTGTACAGCAGCTTCGATCCGCATATCCCGGCCGGGAGCCACCTGGCCGGTGCGCGGAACGTCCAGCTGGAAACCATGGGGCATTTCCGGCCCATCGGGGATTCCCGGCTGCTGGAGGTCGTGGAACAGGACCTGGACGCAGCCGAGCGGTAAGGAACGTTAGGACGCACCGCGGGCCAGGGCCTGCTCGACAGCCGCCGCCGAGCCGTCCCGCCACGGCTCTCCGTGCCCGGTGAGCAGCAGGGGAGCATCGGTCTCCGCCAGCAGTGAGAGGGAAGCGAGCGCCTGCGCGCTGTCTGCGGTGGCCGCCCCTGAAACGATCTGCGGACCCTTCGCGCCCGTGTAGGGATCGAGGGTGACGAGCGAGTCCCCGCTGATCAGGGCTCCGCGGTCCGGATAGTGCAGTGCCACATGTCCGGCGGTATGCCCGGGCGTGTACAGGATCCGCGGCTTGCCCGGCAGGGCGTCGCCGGAATCCAGGGCCAGGCTGTGCACATCGGTCACGCCGCGCACGTTCAGCGCCCCGGCGAGGGTCATTGCGCCCAGGACGGGAACCGACTTGGGATAGCGCAGCGGATACAGAAACCGGTTGGCCTCGTGCCGGTAGCGGTAGGGATGTGCGGCAATGTACCGGTCGGCGTCGTGCACCAGGATGGGTGTGCGGTACTCCTGCCGCAGCCGTGCCGCAGTGCCCACGTGGTCGAAATGCGCATGCGTCAGCACCAGGGCCCGGATATCGCCGGCACCGTAGCCCAGTTCGTCCAGCGCGCCGGTCAGGTGCGGCCACATCCCCGGCAGGCCCGCGTCGATCACTGCCACGCCGTCGTCGTCCTCGACCAGGTAGACATTCACATGGGCATGCTCAATGCGGTGGATTCCATCGGCAACGTTGCGGGTAAACACGGCGGCTACTCCTTCGGCAGGGTGCGGGGCAAGCGGTTCCGTCCCATCCTAAGCATGCTTTCTATTGCGGTGCGCGTGTGGTGCGCCGGAACGGGCACGGCGGGGCCCTAGACTGCTCTGGTGCCAAGACTGCTCGCTGACCTCACGCCCCTGCGTGAAAGCCCCGAATTCCGCCGGCTCTGGACCGGAACGGCGCTCTCCGCCGTCGGCACCCAGCTCACCCTCGTGGCGGTGAGCCTGGAGGTCTACGAACTGACGAAATCGAGCTTCAATGTCGGTCTGCTCGGATTGGTGGGCCTGGTGCCCCTGGTCCTGGCCGGGCTGTACGGCGGGTCGGTGGTGGACGCGTATGACCGGCGCAAGGTCGCTCTGTTCTCGTCGGGACTCCTCTGGCTCAGCACCATCGGGATAGCCGCCCAGGCCTGGGCCGGAGTCGGCAACGTCTGGCTGCTGTACTTCCTCGTGGCCGTCAACGCAGGTGCCGGCGGGCTGAACCACCCGGCCCGCAGCGCCATCATTCCCCGCCTGGTCCGCCCCGAGCTGCTGCCTGCCGCCAATGCGCTGAGCATGATGACCTTCGGCCTGGCCATGACCGCGGGGCCGCTGCTGGCCGGAGTGCTGGTGGCACGGGTGGGCTACGGCTGGACCTACACCATCGACGTCGTTACCTTCACTGCCGCCATGTGGGCGCTGTACCGGCTGGCGCCGATGCCGCCCGTGGGCAAGGTGCAGAAGGCCGGGCTGGGCTCCGTGCTGGAGGGGTTCCGGTTCCTGGGCACCCGCCCCAATATCCGCATGACCTTCGTGGTGGACCTGTGCGCCATGGTCTTAGCCCAGCCCCGTGCACTGCTCCCCGCCATCGGGGCGCTGATGCTCGGCGGGGGCGCCGCCACAGTGGGGGTGCTGCTGGCAGCCACCGCCGTGGGTGCCTTCCTCGCCGGCCTGTTTTCCGGGCCGCTCGGGCTGGTGCGCCGGCAGGGCCTGGCGGTGCTCTGGTCCGTAGCGGCCTGGGGGTTGTCGGTGACGGCGTTCGGCGTGGTGGTGGTGCTGGCCGGACACAACGACGGCGCGGTCCCCTCCCGGTGGCTTCTTCCCGCGGCGCTCGCGATGGCCTGCGCCGGGATAGCCGATTCCATCAGCGGCGTTTTCCGGTCCACCATCCTGCAGTCCGCCACTCCAGACGCCATGCGCGGCCGGCTGCAGGGTGTGTTCGTGGTGGTAGTGGCCGGCGGACCGCGGCTGGGGGACCTGGTGGCGGGCGTGGATGCCTCCCTGGTCGGGGAGGGCTGGGCGGCAGTGCTGGGCGGACTGATCTGCCTGGTCCTGGTGGCGGTGCTGGCCCGAATCCAGCCCCGGTTTGCACGGTACGACGCGCAGCATCCGGAGCCCTGAAGCCCTCAGCGGAGCAGGAACAGTCCGGCCCGGTTAAACGTTGAAGTATATGGACAAAACCGAGATTGCTGGCCGAAACGGCCTGCGTGAAAGGACCATGTACCCGTGCACCGACACTTCAACGGCCTCAAGACGGCAGCCCTGTTCGGCGTGCTTTTCGCCGTGCTGCTGGGAATCGGGGCCCTGCTCTCGAGTGGAACCGGAAGCCCGTCGTTTATCTGGGTCTTCCTCTTTATCGGCCTGGCCACCACCGCGTACAGCTACTGGAACAGTGACAAGCTCGCCATCCGGGCAATGCGCGCCGTGCCCGTCACGGAGGCGCAGGCTCCGGAAATGTACCGGATCGTCCGCGAGCTTTCACAGCAGGCCGGGGAGCCCATGCCGCGGCTCTACATTTCGCCCACCATGGCACCCAACGCCTTCGCCACCGGCCGGAACCCGCAGCATGCTGCGGTGTGCTGCACACAGGGCATCCTGGCACTGCTGAACGAGCGTGAACTGCGCGGCGTGCTCGGCCACGAGCTGATGCACGTCTACAACCGGGATATCCTCACCTCCTCAGTGGCAGCTGCCATTGCCGGCGTTATCACCTCGCTGGGACAGTTCCTGCTGTTCTTCGGTGGTGGGGACCGGCGCAATGCCAACCCGCTGGCCATGATTGCCATGGCCATCCTCGCGCCGATGGCGGCGTCGCTGATCCAGATGGCTATCGGCAGGACCCGCGAGTACGACGCCGACGAAGACGGCGCGAAGCTCACCAACGATCCGCTGGCACTCGCCTCGGCCCTGCGCAAGCTGGAGAGCGGAACCCAGCGTGCACCGCTGCCGGCGAATGACCAGAAGCTGGCTAATGTGTCCCACCTGATGATCGCCAACCCGTTCCGTGCCGGAGTGCGCGGCCTGCTGGCCACCCATCCGCCCATGGCCGACCGCATCCTGCGGCTGGAGCGCATGGCCGGGCGCACCTTGGGCGCCTGACGCAGTGCCGATCCGTGTCCCGCTTACGAAGTAGGCTTCGAGCATGCGACTGATACTTGTCCGCCACGGTCAGACCCCCTCCAACGTGGAGCATTACCTCGACACCGCAGTCCCCGGACCGGGACTGACGGAGCTGGGCAGGGAACAGGCCGCGGCGCTGCCCGAAGCCCTCGGGCACGAACCCATCGACGGGGTCTTTGCCTCCAATCTGGTCCGCACCCAGCTCACCGCCGCGCCTCTGGCCGCTGCCCTGGGCCTGCCGGTCCAGATCCGCGACGGGCTGCGGGAGGTCTTCGCCGGAGACCTGGAGATGCGCAATGACCGGGACGCGATCATTACCTACCTGAAGACCGTTTACCGCTGGGTCTCCGGTGACACAGCCGTCCGGATGCCCGGCGGCCCGGACGGAGCCGAGACGCTGGGCCGCTTTGACGCCGTGGTTGAGGAGCTGGCCGCCGCGGGGTTGAAGTCCCCGGCGATCTTCAGCCACGGGGCGATCATCCGGGCCTGGGCCACGGCCCGCGCCGAAAACGTGGGACCGGACTTTATTGTCGCGAACGCCCTGAGCAACACCGGCATTGCCGTGCTCGAAGCCCAAGAGCTGCCCGACGGCAGCCTCGGTCCCTGGGAGCTGCTGACCTGGATGGGTGAAGCCGTAGGCGGGGAAGAGCTGGAAGACTTCGGCGACGACGGCCCCGCTGCCGACGACGTCGCGCTCTAAGGCGGCGAGTTGCTTTAGAACGCCGGCTGTTTCAGAACCCCGGTGGTCTTAAACCACCGACGGCGCCGTCCCCGCTGCGGGGGAGGCGCCGTCGCAAGTGCTCCGGAGAGACCTAGCGGAAGTTGATGAACTGCAGGTCAACCTCGAGGTCCGTGCCCTTGAGCAGGGCCATGGTGGCCTGAAGGTCATCGCGGGACTTGGAGCTGACCCGCAGCTCGTCGCCCTGGATCTGGGACTTGACGCCCTTGGGGCCTTCGTCGCGGATCAGCTTGTTGATCTTCTTGGCCTGGTCCTGGGCGATGCCCTCCTTCATGGAGGCTTCAATCCGGTATTCCTTGCCGGAAGCGTACGGCTCGCCGGCATCCAGGGACTTCAGGGAAATGCCGCGCTTGACCAGCTTGGACTGCAGCACGTCGAGTACTGCCTTCACCCGGTCTTCCGAGTTGGCCTTCATCAGGATCTTCTCGCCGCTGAAGTCCACCTCGGCGCCGACTCCCTTGAAGTCGTAGCGCTGGACGATTTCCTTCTGCGCCTGGTTCAGCGCATTGGCCACTTCCTGCTTATCGATCTTGCTGACGACGTCGAACGTGGACTCGCTGGCCATATCGGGCTCCTCTAAGTTGGTGACTTTTCCTGGTACTTAGCGTAGTAGGTCCGAGCCGTGATGGCGCCCCGCTCCCAGCCGGTACACAGCAAACACCCGGCGTTGTCCCATCAGGGAGGGGAAGGGTCAGGGGGTGGAAAACAATCCCAGTGCCGCGTCCCGTCCATCCTTCCGCCGTCCCGCAGCTGTCCGGATCCGCGCCGTGGCGGCCGGTTCCTTCCTTGCAGCAGCGTCTGCCGCGGGGCTTGGCGCCATTGGTGCCGCGCCGGCGAGGGCCGCATTGGTCCCGCCTCCGGTATTGTCCGCCCTGGAATGCGCGGCTCAGGCCGCCGGAATAGATTGCGGAAGCCAGCAACGTTTGGCAGGCATCCGCGCCGACCTGGGGAACGCCGTCGCCTGGGGGTCGGTGACCCAGGCGCAGGCCGACCGGTTCTACGCGCAGCTCGAAGACCGGATCTCACGGGGACTGTAGCGCCTCCGACAGGGGGCAGCGGACGCCCCGCAGCCCCGCTGGCAACGGCTGGAAACGGGCCGGAAACCGGCCGGAAACGGGCCGGCAGGACCCGGTTTGGGGCTCGATTCGTAACTTCGGAGAATCTTCGGTAAAGTTGTCTTGTCCGCAGCTACTGCGGGCAAGGTCTTCACTTGAAGACACTCGGCAGATTACCCGAGCGGCCAAAGGGGGCTGACTGTAAATCAGCTGGCAACGCCTTCACTGGTTCGAATCCAGTATCTGCCACAGACAAACCCGTCCTCACCACTGGTGAGGGCGGGTTTTTCCTTTCCCGGGGACCTTGCGCCCAGAACTCCTAGATATTAGGCTCCCTAAATATGACTAGCGATCCCGCCCTGGACGACCTCGCCGAGGAATTCCGTGAATCCCTCCGGCTGGCACTGTATATCGCCCGCAACATGGACGCGGATACGGACATCAGCGCCACGCAGGTCAGCATCATGAAGATGGCCGCCGGCGAGGGGATGCGGGTGAGCGAGATTGCCCGGAACCTCGGAGTGAAGGTCCCCAGCGCCACGGAGCAGATCATCCGCCTTGAGGGTGCGGGCCTGTTGAAGCGCAGCCCGGATCCCCATGATTCCCGCGGTGTCCGGGTGACTCTCACTTCGCAGGGAGGCGAAGCGCTTCAGGAAGCCAACGGCAGCAGGACGGCGCTGATGGCGGCCCTGCTGGAGCAGTTGAGCAGCGAGGAGCGGAGTGCCCTGTCGGCAGCGCTGCCCGTCATCCGCCGGCTGACGAAACTGCCCAGGGCCTAGAGGGCTTCACCGGACAGCGAACAGCTACAGACAATGCCACCGGCCCCGGCTAGCGTTGGACCATGGCTACTATCGACATCACCGAAGCAACATTCCCCGAGACCATCGAGGAAAATGACATAGTCTTCGTGGACTTCTGGGCGGACTGGTGCGGTCCCTGCAAGCAGTTTGCACCCGTATATGAATCCGTTTCGCAGCAGCACGACGACATCACCTTTGCCAAGGTGGACACAGAGGCTGAGCAGGGCCTGGCAGCTGCCGCCGGCATCACCTCCATTCCCACCCTCATGGCGTTCCGTGAGAAGGTGCTGGTGTTCTCCCAGCCCGGAGCCCTGAATGCCAGCCAGTTCAGCGAACTGGTGGAAGCAGTCAAGGGCCTGGATATGGCGGCCGTGCACGAGCAGATTGCAGCGCAGGAGCGCGAGGCAGCAGCAGGCTCAAACGGCCAGGCCAAGCAGGCCTAGCCCCACCCGCTTTTTCCTTCAGGGAAGCATCCGCTCCAGGATGCTTCCCTGATTGCGTTAAAGGCGCCGTCCGGGCTACGCGGATTCGAAAACGCCACGTCTACCGTCGCCGCAGCGGCCGTTGTACCCTCGCTTCCATAAGGCGCACCGCCTGGGGAGCGCATGGGGGAGTGCACGGGGGAGCGAGCAGTGCGGACGTCAACGACGACGAGACGACAGCGAGGACAACATGAGTTCCAACCGAGGGATTGCCTATCTGGAACCGGGCGTGGTGGAAGTCCAGGACATCGACTACCCCACCTTCGAACTGAAAGACGGGCCGGGTGTTAACCCGGCTAACATCGGGCGCAAACTTCCACACGCCGCCATCCTGAAGGTGGTCACCACCAACATCTGCGGATCCGACCAGCACATGGTCCGCGGGAGGACGACGGCGCCGCCCAACCTGATCCTGGGCCATGAGATCACCGGGGAAGTGGTGGAAACCGGATCGGACGTGGAGTTCATCAAGGTGGGCGACCTGGTCTCGGTGCCGTTCAACATTTCCTGCGGCCGCTGCCGCAACTGCAAGGAACGCAAGACCGGCATCTGCCTGAACGTGAACCCCGACCGCCCCGGCAGCGCCTACGGATACGTGGATATGGGCGGCTGGGTGGGCGGCCAGGCCGAGTATGCCCTGGTACCGTACGCGGACTGGAACCTGCTGCGGTTCCCGGACAAGGACCAGGCCATGGAGAAGATCCTTGACCTCACCATGCTTTCGGATATCTTCCCCACCGGCTATCACGGCGCAGTCACCGCCGGGGTGGGGGTTGGCTCCACCGTCTACATCGCCGGGGCGGGACCAGTCGGTCTGGCGGCAGCAGTCTCGGCACAGTTGCTGGGCGCCGCCGTGGTGATTGTCGGCGACCTGAATGAGGAGCGGCTGGCCCAGGCGCGCAGCTTCGGCTGCGAAACCGTGGATGTATCGCTGGGTGCTCCTCAGGACCAGATCGAAATGATCCTCGGGGTGCCGGAAGTGGACTGCGCCGTCGACGCCGTCGGGTTCGAGGCCCGCGGCCACGGTGCCGGGTCAAGCAGCGAGGCACCGGCCACTGTGCTGAACTCGCTGATGGACGTCACGGCTGCCGGCGGGGCACTGGGCATCCCGGGACTGTACGTGACCGGCGATCCGGGCGGCGTGGACGAGGCGGCGCAGAAGGGTTCGCTCAGCATCAACCTGGGTACCGGCTGGGCCAAGTCGCTGTCCTTCACCACCGGGCAGTGTCCGGTGATGAAGTACAACCGTGAACTGATGACGGCGATCCTGCATGACAAGGTGCAGATCGCCAAGGCCGTCAGCGCCACGCCGATCAGCCTGGACCAGGCACCCGAGGCCTACCGTGAGTTCGATTCGGGCGTGGCGAAGAAATACGTCATCGACCCGAACGGGATGGTGGGTTCGCACTAGTCCACCGGTCCGTCCGCTAAGCAGGAGGACGGACGAACAGCAGCACGCCCGGCAGGACCGAAACCAAATCGGTCCTGCCGGGCTGTCTTCGCGCCCGCACCCTTCTGATGCCTCCCGGCCCGGCGGTACGCTCAATTGGTCCGGGGTCCCGTCACAGCTTTTCGGGCCTCCGCCACTCGAACGCCCACGGCTTGATAAAAGCGGAGTTGGAAGCGGGGATCGTATGTGCGGCAGCAGCGGAACGATCGGCAAAGCCGGAACCGGAACACCTGACATCCAGGGGAGGCCGGCATGAACGGGGCGGACACCGCGTGGGTGCTGATCTGCGCCGGGCTGGTGCTGTTTATGACCCCGGGCCTGGCACTCTTCTACGGCGGGATGGTTCCGGTCCGTAACGTCCTGACCATGCTGATGCAGAACATCATCCCGCTCGGAATCATCTCGGTGACCTGGATCCTGGTCGGGTACACCCTGGCCTTCAGTAACCGGGGCAACTCCGTGCTCGGCGAATTCGATGCCTTTGCGCTTATCGACGTCGACACTCCGCAGTTCCACACCGTTGCGGCGGGCGTGACCATTCCAACGCTGGCCTTCGTGGCCTACCAGATGATGTTCGCGGTGATCACTCCCGCACTGCTCACCGGTGCGACAGCCGGCAGGCTCCGGTTCGCCGGCTGGGTGGTTTTCCTTGCAGCATTCTCCATCCTGGTCTATCCGCAGGTGGCGCGCTGGCTCTGGCATCCAAAGGGTTGGCTGTTCCAGCTCGGCGCCCAGGACTGGGCCGGCGGCATGGTGGTGCACGCCTCCGCGGGTGCCGCCGCCGTGGCGGTGCTGCTGGTGGTGGGCCGGCGGCGCGGGTGGCCCAACCTTCGGAACTCGCCCAACAACCTTCCGCTGATGCTGGTGGGCGGTGGCATTCTCTGGTTCGGGTGGTTCGGATTCAATGCGGGTGACGGGCTGCAGGCCAACGACATTGCCGCGCAGGCGCTGATCAATACCCACGTGGCAGGATCGGCCGCGATGCTCACCTGGTTGCTTGTGGAGCGGATCACCAGAGGACACTGCACGCTGGTAGGAGCCATTTCCGGTGCAGTTGCGGGCCTGGCCACCATCACGCCCTGCGCAGGCTATGTCGGCACCGGGGCGGCCCTGCTGATCGGACTGATCGCGGGATGCGTGTGCGTGGTGGCGGTGCGGCTCAAGAGCGTCCTGCATTACGACGACGCCCTGGACGTCATTGCCGTCCATTTCGTGGGCGGTGTGCTGGGGTCCTTCCTGCTGGGTTTCTTCGGGGACAGTTCAGTGAACCCGGCCGGAGATGACGGCATCTTCTCCGGCGGCGGGGGAATGCTGCTGTGGCACCAGATCGTGGCCCTCGTTTCCGTGGTGCTCTTCTCCTTCGTGCTCAGCTGGATTGTTGCCGCCGTCATTTCCCGGACCATAGGGCTGAAGGAGCCGGGTCCGGAGCAGGAGGACCTGGACCGCGTCCAGCAGGACTCGTCCGCATATTCACTCAGCGGCATCAGCGCCCGGCCCACGGCAGCAGGCCGGGCGGCGGTGGACGGAAGCCCCGGCGGCGACGTCCGGCACTCCGCACCCAGCCATGTCATCAGCGCGGTGGTCAACACCGAGCGCATTGACGGGCTGCGGGACGCGCTGCTGATGGCCGGCGCCCGCTCCCTGGAGCTCTCCGACACCGCTGTCTACTCCGGGAAGATCCGGACCGATTCTTTCCGCAGCGAAAAGCGCCTGATCGATTTCGATGAGCGGTTCCGGGTACAGGCAGCGGTGGACTCAGATCATGAGGAAGCGGTGGTCGCGGTGCTGAAACGGTTCGGGGCGGAACCCGAATCCATCTACCGGATGGCAATCGCCCCGAACTGACGCCCGGTTAGACCCGTTCCACCTTGAGCGGTTCGGCCAGCAGGGCGCTGAGGGATTCCTGCAGGTCCTGGAGGGCTGCACCACGGGCATGGCGCTCCAGATCCTCGCGGGAGGCCCACTGTTCCGCCAGCACAATTGCCGCCTCCGAGTCCTCAATGATTTCGTAGCGCAGGCAGCCCGGTTCCGTCCGTACCTGCTCAATGGCGATGTCCAGGGCCAGCTTCACGCGCATGTGCTCGCCGGCGTTCGGGACCAGGGTGGCGCGGAGATTGATGGGGGTATTGGTTTCCATTCCCCCACCATAGGACTTCCACGGAAACCGCCGTGCAACCGACCCTCGAATACCTCAGCGGCGGCGGTGATCCATCGGGGCGAGCTTCGGCCCGTAGGTGGGTTTGCGGTAACCGCTGAGCATGATCATCCGCACCACCCGCTGGCGGTGTCCCCGCCAGGGTGCGAGCAGCTCCAGCATGCCGGCGTCGTCGGTCCGCTTCCCGGTGAGGGCCGCGCCCACGTAGGCGGCCAGATGGTAGTCGCCAACGGAGACGGAATCCGGAGCACCGTGTGTCCGCTGGGTGATTTCCGCAGCGCTCCACACGCCGATTCCCGGCACCGAGCAGAGCTTGGCGGTCAGCTCCTCGCCGAGCGGATCCCCGGCCAGCCGCTCCAGCCCCGAGGCGAGTGCACAGGCCCGCAGGATGGTGGTGGAACGGGAGAGGTCCACCCGTGCCCGGTGCCAGTCCCAGCTGGGGATCTTCCGCCAGGTCTCCGGGGCAGGGGCGGCTTTCATGCCCGACGGCGCCGGGCCGGGTGCGTCAACGCCGTAGCGGGTCACCAGGTAGCGCCAGGCGTAGTAGGCCTCCAGCACGGTGACTTTCTGCTCCAGCACCACAGGGATCAGGCTGTCCATGATCCGGCCCGTGCTCGGCAGCCGCAGGGAGAGGTTCCGGCGCCGGGTCTCGGTGACCATTCGGGGCAGGGTGGCGAGGAACGCGTCGTCGTCGAAGCCGGACCAGTCGTCGTGTTCGCCCAGCAGGGCGGGTACCGAGTCCAGCGCGCACCGGGCACCCGGTCCCCAGGCCTGGGCGCGGACCCGTGCGCCGGGGGCCGGGACGGGTTCCTCGCGAAGGTTCAGGGTGGCCGGACCCTCCGGGGTGAGGAAGGCCAGCCACGCAACACCCGGGCCGAGGCGGATGGTCGGATCCTGCTTACCGCGGACCAGGATGCGCAGCGAAGTCTGCAGGCAGTACGGGGCGGGGGACTCCCAGCAGCGCACCAGACCGGAGTGAGCCTGCTGCAGCGCTGGAACAGCGGCAGTGAAGGACATGCAACTATCGTTGCACGTACCACCCCCGCTCCTGCCCGCACTGCTGGCTGCCCCGATTGTGGCTTTTGCTACGCCGCGTTCCGTCCCCCATGCCACAGCGGGAAGGAAGAAGTACCGTGGGTCACATGAAGTATGCCAATACCGTCCTGGACCTGATCGGCAACACTCCCTTGGTGAAGCTCCACCACGTGACCGAAGGCATCAGTGCCACCGTCCTGGTGAAGCTGGAGTACCTGAACCCGGGCGGATCCGTGAAGGACCGCATTGCCGTGAAGATGATCGACACGGCCGAGCGCGAGGGGAAGCTGCTGCCCGGCGGCACGGTGGTTGAGCCCACCAGCGGCAACACCGGCGTCGGGCTGGCGTTGGTGGCCCAGCAGAAGGGCTATAAATGCATCTTCGTTACCCCGGACAAGGTGGGGGTGGAGAAGCGGGACGTACTGCGTGCCTACGGTGCCGAAGTGGTGGTCACCCCGACGGCGGTCGCTCCGGACAGCCCCGACTCCTATTACGGAGTCTCCGACCGGCTGGTGCGCGAGATCGACGGCGCCTACAAGCCGGACCAGTTCTCCAACCCGTCGGCCCCGGCCAGCCACTACGAATCCACGGGACCGGAAATCTGGGCGGATACAGACGGCCGGGTGACGCACTTCGTGGCAGGCGCGGGCACGGGCGGCACCATTACCGGCACTGGACGCTATCTGAAGGAAGTCTCCGCGGAACGTGCCTCCGGGCCGGTACGCGTGATTGCCGCTGACCCGGACGGGTCAGTGTATTCCGGCGGCACGGGCCGCCCCTACTTCGTGGAAGGCGTGGGGGAGGACATGTGGCCGGACAACTACGATCCGTCCGTGCCGGACGAGGTGATTGCCGTGAAGGACGCGGAGTCCTTCACCATGACCCGCCGCCTCGCCCGGGAGGAAGGCCTGCTGGTAGGCGGTTCCTCGGGCATGGCCGTCACGGCGGCCCTTGAAGTTGCCCGCTCGCTGGGGCCCGACGACGTCGTTGTGGTCCTGCTGCCGGACAGCGGCCGCGGATACATGGGCAAGATTTTCAACGACGAGTGGATGCGCTCCTACGGTTTCCTGCAGGACGGCGGGGAGCAGGCCACCGTCCGCGACGTGCTGGCCACCAAGGACGGCTCGCTGCCGGAACTGGTCCATACCCATCCAAACGAAACCGTGCGGGACGTCATCGCCATCCTGAACGAGTACGGGGTCTCGTATCTGCCTGTCCTCTCGCAGGAACCGCCGGTGGTCCTGGGTGAAGTCCTCGGATCTGTGGATGAGCGCTCGCTTACGGAGAAGCTCTTCCGCGGCGAGGCCAAGCCGACGGATCGGATCAGCGAGCATATGGGGCCGCGTCCGGAGCTGGTGGGTGCGGGGGACAACGTGGCCGCCGCGCGTTCCAAGCTGCAGGAGGACGACGCCGTCATGGTTACGTCCGATGGCGCAGCCGTTGGCATGCTGACCCGGCACGACCTACTTTCGTACCTGAGCCTGTAA
Source organism: Arthrobacter sp. zg-Y895 (assembly GCF_020731025.1). Lineage (NCBI taxonomy): Bacteria > Bacillati > Actinomycetota > Actinomycetes > Micrococcales > Micrococcaceae > Arthrobacter > Arthrobacter sp. zg-Y895. The sequence goes on along the minus strand of NZ_JAJFZY010000003.1, from coordinate 129,001 downwards.
CCCCGGCGCACCTTCGCAGGGGTGCTGCCTGCACCAATCTGCCGGTCCCGGCCGGCGCTAGGAGAACACCATGAGCAGCTTCAGTACCCGCGCCATCCATGCGGGCCAGGAACCGGATCCCACCACGGGCGCAGTTATTCCGCCGCTGTACCAGAGCACCACCTACGCCCAGGACGGTATCGGCGGCCTGCGCAACGGCTATGAGTACGGCCGCGGAACCAACCCCACCCGGGATTCGCTGCAGCAGCAGCTTGCAGCACTGGAAGGCGGCAGGCATGCCTTCTCCTTCAGCTCCGGGCTGGCTGCGGAGGACGCCCTCATCCGGGGGCTGCTGGCTCCCGGGGACCACATCGTCCTGGGCAACGATGCCTACGGCGGAACCTACCGCCTGATCAACAAGGTGCTGGGCAAGTGGGGAATCACCAATGCTGCCGTGGACATGTCCGACGCCGCGGCGGTTGCGGCTGCCATCGCGGCCGGGAACACGAAGATCGTCTGGCTCGAAACACCGTCGAACCCGATGATGAAGATCAGCGACATCGCCGCAACGGCACAGGCAGCACACGACGCCGGTGCTCTCCTGGTGGTCGACAACACCTTTGCGTCCCCGTACCTGCAGCAGCCGCTGGCCCTGGGGGCCGACATCGTCGTGCACTCGACCACCAAGTACATCGGCGGGCACTCCGACGCCGTAGGCGGTGCCGTAATCCTGAACGACGACGCCATGGCGGAGGAGATCGGATTCATCCAGTTCGCTGTCGGTGCGGTCTCCGCGCCGATGGAAGCCTGGCTGACCACCCGCGGCCTGAAGACCCTGGCGGTGCGGATGGACCGCCATTCCGCCAGCGCAATGGCCGTGGCGAAGTGGCTGAAGGAGCAGCCAGCAGTGGAGCACGTGCTGTATCCGGGACTGGAAGAGCATCCGGGGCATGACCTGGCCAAGGCCCAGATGAAGGACTTCGGCGGAATGGTTTCGGTGTCCTTCAAGGGCGGCGAGACAGCGGCCCGGAAAGTGGCCGAATCCACCCGGCTGTTCCTGCTCGCCGAATCCCTGGGCGGGGTGGAGTCCCTGATGAACTACCCCTCGGACATGACCCACGCTTCGGTCAAGGGCACCGAACTGGCCGTGCCGGAGAACCTGCTGCGGCTTTCGGTGGGCCTGGAGGATGTCGAGGACCTCATTGCGGACCTCGACCAGGCGCTGGGGCAGCTCTAGGAAGCCGTATCCCTGCGCCCCTTGCGCTTCCTGGGGTCGCGGAGCTGGAAATACCTGCTGCTCTGCGGCAGCCAGAGCAGCGCCGTGCAGGCCAGCAGCACCAGGCCTACGGCTACCAGCGACGGGCCGCGGAAGAGCAGCGGGAACCCGGCAATCACACCGATGCTGCTCAGTGTTTCCCGGGCGCTGCGCTTCCCCGAGCGCAGGCGCAGCACGCTGTAGGCGCTCAGGGCAGCAAGCACCAGGGCCAGGGTTCCCAACAAGGTCAGCGCAGCGCTGTCCTGGTGCTGGGTCCGGGCCGAAATGATGAAGGAGACACCCGCCGTGGCCACCAGCGCAGCTGCCGCCAGCCAGGCGGCCGCCGCCGCCCGGATGATGCGGGGCGGGCGGGCGCGCGGCGCGGGAGTGCGCGGCGCAGGGGTGCCGGAACCCGGTCCCATCAGCGGGGCGCCACGATCTGTTCGCGGGCCTCAAGGTCATAGCGGTAGACCTCCCGGCCGCCGATCCACACCTTCAGCGCCCGCTGCATCACGTCCAGCGGATCGCCGCTCCACAGGAGCAGATCCGCGTCCTTGCCGGGTTCCAGGGAACCGAGCCGGTCCGCGAGGCCCAGGACCCGGGCGGGATTGATCGTCACGGCACGCAGTGCCTCGTCGGGGTCCAGCCCCTCCTTCACCGCGAGCGCGGCTTGGTAGATCAGGAAATTGATGGGGACCACCGGATGGTCGGTGATGATGGAGATCTCCACCCCGGCAGCAGCCAGTTTCCCGGGATTTGCCATACTGCGGCCGCGCAGCTCCACCTTCGAACGGGTGGTGAAGAGCGGACCGATGAGCACCGGGATGCCGCGTTCGGCCAGGACATCGGCCAGCAGGTGCGCCTCGGTGCCGTGGTCCAGCACCAGGTCGTAGCCGAACTCGTCCGCCAGCCGCAGGGCGGTGCCGATATCGTCCGCCCGGTGGGCATGCTGCCGCCAGGGGATTTCCCGCTTCAGCACCATGGCCAGGGCTTCGAGGTGCGGGTCGCGGGAGTTCGGGTCCGCCTTGCCCAGATAGTTCTGAGCATCCATAAAGGCCTGCCGGATCACCATCGCCGTACCCAAACGCGTGGAGGGGGTCTGCTTCTTGTCGCTGTAGACCCGCTTCGGGTTCTCTCCGAGCGCGGACTTCAGGCCGCTGGGTGCGCGCAGCACCATTTCCTCCAGATAGCGCCCGTGCGTGTGCAGCGCCACTGCCTGCCCGCCGATCGGGTTGCCGGAACCGGGGTTGATGTTCGCCGTGGTCACTCCGCCGGCCAGCGCGTCGTCGAACCCTGTATCAAAGGGGTTGACGGCGTCCAGGGCGCGGACGCCCGCCATCACCGGGTCCGTCATCTCGTTGGAATCGTTGCCGGCCCAGCCTTCACCCTCCTCATGCACGCCGAGGTGGGTGTGCGCATCCACCAGCCCGGGCAGCAGCCACTGTCCTCCGGCGTCGAGCACCCGGGCGCCTGCGGGCACAACGACGTCGGGGCCAAGCTCCCGGATCCGTCCGTCCTCGACGATGACGGTGCCGTCGAAGGGCCTGCCGGTGACCGGAACCACATGGGCATTGGTGATGGCTTGAAGCGCGGGGGACATGGGGACCTTTCGCTTACTGATCTGGTCCGGCCAGCCTATCGCCTGCCTCCGGGCGGGGGAGGCGGGGCAGCCTGCCCGGTAGACTTGCGGGTGTCAAGATCGACGAAAAAACGCTATGTAGCGCCACGCGCGCGGCCGGCAGTCTTACAGGGAGAACAATGGGCCAGATCCACCGATCCGCTTTTGTGCGGACCGTTGCGACCCTGGGGGCGCTGGCATTAGCCGGACTGCTCGTATGGACAGCTTTCGACTTGTCGCCGCGCCACGGCCTCGACTTCAGCGTCTACCTTTCCGGCGGGCAGAGCGTCATCGACGCCGCCGGTGAACTGTATACGAAGTCGGTCCAGTACGACGCCGACAGCAGCCTGCTCTTCACCTACCCGCCTTTTGCCGCGCTGGTCTTTGCCGTGCTGGCTCCGTTCGGCCAAAGCGTGGGGCTGAATATCTTCACCGGCATTTCCATCGCCATTGCCGCAGCCACCGCCGTCTGGGCAGTCCGCTATGTCTTCCGCCGCCGGGGCGCAATGGATGTACTCCGCCACCCCTGGCTCCGGCCGCTGGCGATCGCGGGTACCGGGTTGATCGTGCTGCTCGGACCGTGGCGCGAAACGCAGGCCTTCGGGCAGATCAACATCCTGCTCTTTGGGCTGATCATGGCCGACTTCGTGATCAAGAAGGAGGGCTGGCCCACCGGGCTGCTGACCGGGGTGGCGGCCGGGCTGAAACTCACCCCGTTGGTTTTCGGCCTGTACTTCCTGGCACGGGGCGACTGGCGCGGACTGCGCAACATGACCTACGGCTTCCTCTCAACCTTCGCCCTGGGCTTCCTGATCCTCCCGCGGGAATCCCGCACGTACTGGCTGGACCTGCTGCCGGACACCTCGAGGATCGGCGGTGCCGGCTACGTGGACAACCTCTCGATCAAGGGTGCGATCCTGCACTTCGGCGGCCCGGATTTCCCCGTCGACCTTCCGTGGCTCCTCCTGTCGCTGATGGCTGTCGCCGCTGCCGCCGTCGTCATCCGCATCGCCGGCAACCGCGGGGAGACTTTCACCGCTTTGGCGGCCACCGCGCTGCTGATGCTCCTGATTTCCCCCGTCTCCTGGTCGCACCACTGGGTCTGGGTGGCCCTCTTCATCCCTGTCCTGGCCCGGAACATGATGGATTTGGAGCCGGAGCGCCGGAGACTGAAGATCACGGGGTTCCTCCTGCTGGCCTCCTCGCTGGTGATCTTCATTTACTCGCCCAAGACCATCGGCGAACTGTTCAATGCGCCCAACTTGGACTCCCAGCTGCCCGAGCCGTGGCTGATGGCCTCCAGCGCCGGTGTCTTCTGGGGTATCGGGCTGCTGGCCTGGTGGACCGTCAACTATTGGGGCAGCCGCCCGCGCCACTGGTGGCGCAACAATCCGCCCGGGTTGCAGCGGGCCACGGAGCCGCAGCCCTAAACTGCTGGCATGAGAACCGGTTCACTGCTCGCCGTTTGCCTGGTGCACGGCCTCCTGCCCACGAAGGACGCCACCGGCGTCACTGCCATCGACAAACGCGCCGTGGCAGGACCGGTAAAAATCCATCCCCTGGGGCTGACCGGAGACCTGCAGGCCAGCCGCAAACACCACGGCGGTGAATCCAAGGCAATCTATGCCTATTCCCAGGATGACGCCGAGTACTGGTCCCGGGAACTGGGACGCGAGATCCCGCCCGGCCTGTTCGGCGAAAACCTGCGGCTGGACGGTTTGGACGCCACTGCCGCCCTGATCGGCGAGCGGTGGCGGATCGGCGCCGAAGTCGAGCTGGAAGTGACCTGTCCGCGTACCCCCTGCCGCAACTTCCAACGGCGGATGGAGGTGCCGAACTGGCAGCGCCGCTTTGCGGAGGCCGGCCGGGTGGGCACCTATCTGCGGGTCCGCCGCCGCGGCAGCATCACTGCGGGGGACACGGTGGAAGTGGTGACCGCACCCAGCCACGGCGTGAGTGTCCGTGACGTCTTCCGCGGCCTCGACGCCGATCAGGCAGCGGCGCTGCAGGCGTCCCGGAGCGCCGGCGAAATCACGCTGTCACCGGAAATACTCAAGGTCCTGCGCACCATGTCGGCCAAAGCCGAGCGGTCCGCGGCGGCAGTGCCGGCCTCGGGTTAGCCCTGCCCGCGGCGCCTGCCCGCAGCGCCTGTGCGCAAGCTCACCGGCTCCGACCACGCACCCGACGCCGGGATGCCGTACACTGGAAAACATCCCCCACTCCGGTATTCCCTTATTTCCTACGGTTCAATCCGTACGGTTCGTTGTGTTGGGGCTCGCATCTAATGCGGGCAGATTCATCTTTCGGGGAGCGCCGGCAAAGAAATCGTCACACCGGTCGTAGGCACAATCCAGTGAAATCGGCCCACAGCTGTGACGGAAAGTCCTGCCTGGGATTGCAACAGCGCCGGACTTACGTCCTGCAGCCTATTGGTTGCCCGGTCCCGATTGAATGAGGATTACCTCTTGTCTGAAGCCACGCTGGAAAACACCAACGTCGAAAATGCCGCTCCCGAAACCGAAGAGAACACCGTGCTGTTCAGTGACTTCGGATTGGACGAGCGCGTCCTGGCAGCCCTGAAGGATGTCGGCTACGTAACGCCGTCTCCCATCCAGGCAGCTACCATCCCCCTGCTGCTCGAAGGCCGCGACGTCGTCGGCCTGGCCCAGACGGGTACCGGCAAGACCGCGGCATTCGCCGTTCCGGCCCTGTCCCTCCTCGCCGGCCGCCCGGCAACCAAGGACACCCAGGTGCTGGTGCTTGCACCCACCCGTGAACTGGCCCTGCAGTCTGCAGAAGCCTTCACTTCCTACGCTGTCCACATGGACGGCATCACCGTGCTTCCCGTGTACGGCGGTTCCGCCTACGGCCCCCAGCTCAACGGCCTTCGCCGCGGCGCCCAGGTTGTTGTTGGCACCCCCGGCCGTGTGATTGACCACATCGCCAAGGGTTCCCTGAACCTGTCCAACCTCGAGTACCTGGTGCTCGATGAGGCTGACGAAATGCTCCGCATGGGCTTCGCCGAAGACGTGGAGCAGATCCTTTCCTCCACTCCGGCGAGCAAGCAGGTTGCACTGTTCTCCGCCACCATGCCGCCGGCCATCCGCAAGATTGCCAAGAAGTACCTGAACAACGCTGCGGAAATCACGGTCAAGTCCAAGACCACCACCGGCGCGAACACCCGCCAGCGCTACGTGCAGGTCATGGGCCCGCACAAGCTGGATGCAATGACCCGCATCCTGGAAACCGAAGAGTTCGACGGCGTTATCGCGTTCGTCCGGACCAAGGCGGCCACCGAAGACCTGGCTGACAAGCTCAAGGACCGTGGCTACAGCGCCGCCGCCATCAACGGCGACATCCCGCAGCAGCAGCGTGAGCGCACGGTCGAGGCCCTCCGCGACGGCAAGATCGACATCCTGGTTGCCACGGATGTTGCCGCCCGCGGCCTCGACGTCGAGCGCATCAGCCACGTCGTCAACTACGACATCCCGCACGACACCGAGTCCTACGTCCACCGCATCGGCCGCACCGGCCGTGCAGGACGCACCGGCGACGCCATCCTGTTCATGACCCCGCGCGAGAAGTACCTGCTGCGGGCCATTGAAAAGGCCACGCGCCAGCCGGTTGAGCACATGCAGCTGCCGAGCGTCGACGTCGTCAACGAGAAGCGCCTGGCCAAGTTCTCCGAGAAGATCACGGAAACCCTCGGTTCCGAGGACATCGCGGTGTTCCGGGACCTGGTGACCAAGTACCTGGCCGAGCACGAAGTTCCCGCCGAAGACGTTGCAGCAGCCCTGGCCGTCATGGCCCAGGGTGGCCGCGACCTGCTGCTGCGGGAAATCCCGCAGGCTCCGGCCCGCCAGCGTGAGCGTTCCGAAGGCCGCAACGACGGCGTCGGCTCCCGCGGCCCGACGCGCCCGCTGACCGAAGGCAATGCAACGTACCGCATCGCCGTCGGCCGCCGCCAGCGCGTGCTGCCCGGTTCGATTGTCGGCGCCATTGCCAACGAGGGCGGCCTGTCCTCCGCGCAGATCGGCGGCATCGACATCCGTGCAGACCACACCCTGGTGGAACTGCCTGCAGACCTGTCCAAGGACCAGCTGCGCGCCCTGTCCCGCACCCGGATCGGCGGCGAACTGATCCACCTGGAACTGGACAAGGGACGCAAGCCGGCCCGTGAGCGTGAAGGCGGCGGCAGCTTCAACGACCGTGCCGACCGTGGCGGCTTCAAGAAGGATTTCAAGAAGCGCGACGGCGAGCGTTCCTTCGGCGACCGAGGCAGCGACCGCCCGTTCAAGAAGCGTGAAGGCGGCTTCCGCGACAGCGCCGCTGCCGGTGCCCGCAAGCCCCGCTTCCGCGACTAGGAAGCAGCGGCGCCCGTAAACCCGGGCGCCGCACCGCAGTTCCGTACAAACAAGAAGGACGCCTCCCGCTGCGGGAGGCGTCCTTCTTGTTATGCCCTGTGGTGCCGGGGCGCTGTTCCGGCTTACTGCACGGACCCGCCTGCACGGCGGCTCTCGAGGCGCATTTCCAGGTCATTCATGACAATCGCAGCCAGGTCCGAGAGCGTTGCCTCGTCCTCGGGGGAGAAGGTGCGTGGCTTCGTGTCCAAGATGCAGAACGTGCCCAGACTGAACCCGTCACTGGTCTGCAGCGGAACGCCGGCGTAGAACTGCAGGCCGAAGTCTCCGGCCACCAGCGGGTTGGCCAGCGTCCTCGGGTCGTGCCGGGCGTCGTCGACCACATAGACGCCGTCCTGCAGGATGGCGGAGGCGCAGAGGCCGGGATCGCGGCCGATCTCGACGGCTTCCGTGCCGTGATGGGACTTGAACCAGATCCGGTCGGTGTCCACCACGCTGACGATTGCCACGGGGACGTCAAAGAGGCGGGATGCCAGGGCCGTGACCCGGTCGAAGGCGCCGTCCGGGGGAGTATCCAGCAGGTCGTAGCGACGCACCGCGTCCATCCGCCGGGCTTCGTCGGCGGGCAGGATCTCCGGGTCAACCCGGTGCCGGCCGCGCGCGGCGATGATCATGTCATACAGGACCTGGGAGACGTCGTGGGCACTGGGACGCTCTGCAGCGTCCTGAGCGGTCATGGCGCGCAGCAGCGACGCCCAGTCCGCTCCCAGCTCCGAGGGGATCTCCGGGTCCTTCAGGAGGCGTGCGAGGGCACTCTCCAGGGCGGGGCCGGGGAAGGCCGGCTTGCCCGTCAGGCACTGCAGCAGCACGAGGCCCAGCGAATACACATCGCTCGACACCCCCGCCTGTTCGCCGCGGGCCTGTTCGGGACTCATGAATGCCGCGGTGCCGGAGAAGGTGCCGTGCTGGGACTGCGGATCGCTGGCCACGAAGGCAACACCGAAGTCGGTGAGCTTGGCGCGGATGCGGGCATCGGCACTGCTGTAGTCGAACAGCATGATGTTCGCCGGTTTGACGTCCCGGTGCACAACGCCGTTTTCGTGGATGTACTCCAGGCCCAGCGCCAGGTCATAGCCAAGCAGCGCGGTGTGGCGGCGGGGCAATCGGCCCTCTTTCAGCCGTTCGCGCAGATCGAGGCCCTGGACAAGTTCCATAACGAGGTAGATCAGCGGCGATGCCGGGTCGGACGTGTCGGATCCGGCATCCAGCAGAGTGACCAGGCTGTGGTGGTTCAGGCGCGCCAGGATCTTGGCCTCGGCGTCGCTGCGCCGCAGGTCGATCTCACTGGTGGCCGACGGGCGGATGATCTTCACCGCTACGTCTCGGTCCAGGAACTCGTCCTTGGCCCGGTGGACGGTGCCCATGGCACCTGCCCCGATTTGATTCAGGAGTCTGTATCTTCCACCCAGGAAGAGACCTTCTGAAACATGGTTCGGCACTATGCTCACGTGCCCTCGCTTTCTCGTAGCATAAGCATACTGATAAACCGGGGAGGATTTGACCTTTTTTGCCGCACTGAACGGCGTGTCGGGCGGGTGGAAAGTGTCGCTGGTCACCTTTGGGCTCAATGGTCCATCTCGATTTCATGTTCCTGAAAAGTGCTGGTAGAGTTTTATGTCGTTGCCCCGATAGCTCAGTGGTAGAGCGCCATCTTGGTAAGATGGAGGTCCCGGGATCGATTCCCGGTCGGGGCTCTCAATGGGAGGGCCCGCGTTGCAAAGGCTGTATGTTCTGCAGAGGCCTGTGTAGGGCGGGCTTCACTCATTTTTGGCGGTGTAGCTCAGTTGGTTAGAGCGCACGACTCATAATCGTGAGGTCGGGAGATCGAGCCTCCCCACCGCTACAAACAGGGCAGGTCCTGGAGATTTCAATCTTCCGGTACCTGCCCTTTTTGTTTGCCCTGCGCTGTGGGCCGTGGGCCTTGGGCTGTGGGTCGTGAGCCGCGCGCCGCGCCGCCACGCCGCTCCGACAGCCCACTAAGGTTGCTTATCATTGCCGGTTCTCCATAGGGTGGGCGTAGCGGGAAACCGAAAGGTTCCCCGATCCAGGCACCACCACCGTAGAAGCATCGCTGCGGCCCGCAGGTTTTCCGGCTGCAGCTGAAACGAACGGAGTTCCCATGGCAGAGCACGATATTTCCGGCAAGAAGGTAGCGTTCCTCCTCACCGACGGCGTGGAGCAGATTGAGTTGACCAGCCCCTGGGAAGCAGTCAGGAACGCCGGCGGCGAGCCGGTCCTCGTGTCCCCGAAGAAGGGCACCGTCCAGGGCTTCGACGGCATGGACAAGGGTGAAACCTTCACCGTCGACCTGGATGTGGCCGACGCCGATGCAAGCGACTTCGACGCGCTGGTCCTGCCAGGCGGCGTCGTCAACGCAGACTTCCTCCGAGTGGACAAGAACGCCCAGCAGTTTGCCCGGGCCTTCTTCGAGGCACACAAGCCCGTGGCTTCCATCTGCCACGGCCCATGGCTCCTGATCGAGGCGGGCGTCGTCAAGGGCCGCGACCTGACGTCCTACCACACGCTGGCAACGGACCTGAAGAACGCCGGCGCGAACTGGACCGACGAGGAAGTGGTGGTGGACCAGGGGTTCGTCACCAGCCGCAACCCGGACGATCTGCCGGCTTTCAACGACAAGCTCGTTGAGGAAATCGCCGAAGGGGAACACGCGGGCCAGCACGCCTGACACCTCCCGAAACACCGCCGAAGGGTGGGGTAACGTGAAAAACGTTATCCCACCCTTTTGGCGTTATCCGGGAGGTTCACCATGCCTGCAGCCGTGGGCAGCGCAGCATCCGCCGACGCCGGCAGGTTCCTGTGTTCGGGGACCTCCTGGAGCACTGCCGGGCCGAACCTGACACTGCACCTTCCCAGCGGGCAGGCCGAAAAGCAGCCGCTCACTCCGGGCACCGAACTCCGGTTCCGTGTCCTGGCGGACACCAAAGGGAACGAGAAGTTCTGCCTTGGCTCCTGGCAGGTGAACGACGACGGCGTCCAGTCCCACACACCCTGTCCAGGCCAGGCTCCTGCCGAGCGCGGTTATCAGTGCAGCAGCTGCTTCATCCGGGACGAGGTGCGGGGAATCCACAACAGCCACCGTGTGGACAGCATCCCCACCGCGCTCCGGCGCTACCTGGACCAGCCGCACTGGCTGTACGTGGCCACTTTCGCCGACGGATCCACCAAGGTCGGCACTGCCGCGGACGGGCGCAAGCAGCTCCGCCTGATTGAGCAGGGGGCAGTCCGCGCCCGATACGTCGCCCGTGCCGGCGACGGGCTGGTGGTGCGGGTGCTCGAAGACGCCGTGACGGCCGTGGTCGGCCTGCAGCAGGCGGTCCGGGCGGGAACCAAAACGGCGGCGCTGGCCCGGCCCCTGGCCGCCGCGGAGCTGGACGCCCGCAACGCCGAGGCGGCGGAGTCGGTGCGTTCCATGCTGCCGGACGTGGCGATTACCGGGTTCCGGACGGCCGATGAAGTCTGGGAACCGCCGGCCCAGTTCCGTACGGTGCTGGAGACGCCGTGCGAACTGTATCCCTGCGACCCGGCGTCCGGAGAGCACGGCATGGTCATCCAAGCCGTCCTGGGCGCAACGGCCCTGGTCCGGGTGGACGGTGAAGAAACCCTGTTTGCAGCGGACCTGTCCCGGCTGAAGGGCCGTCGGCTGCAGTACGGTCCCTTCCGCACATCCGTTCCGGCGCTGCAGGCCGCACTGTTCTAGCGGGAGTCCCGTGCCAAGGCTGCGAACGCACCGGGTGTCCATCCCGTCGCGGCCCGGAAATCCCGGGAAAAGTGCGCCTGGTCGGCATACCCGAGCCCTGCAGCCAACTCGCTGAGCGATCCGCCGGAGCGGAGCTGCGCTCCCGCTTCCTGCAGCCGGCGCTGCCGGATCATCCACCGCGGACTCACGCCAAGGAAACGCGTGCAGATTCGCTGCAGCGTCCGTTCGTGCAGATCAAAAGCTGCACGGAGCGCGGCGACGGTGGTGATGCGGGGGTCCTCTTCCACCCGGGCCACAAGTGCGTCGGCGAGGGCTGCCTCGCCGGAGGGGTTTCCGAGCGCAGGCAGCCGATCTTCCAGCAGTTGCCGGCCAGCAGCATGTGCACCGGCACTGGTCGGGTCGGTTTCCATGATTCCGCGGACCGCGGGAACCAGATCCGCCAGGAGGCGAACCCCTGCCAGATCCGCATGTTTGTCCGTTAATGAGCCGATATCCGCCTGCAGCAAGGGGCGGCCTGCACTGGGCCTGAGCATGACCCCGAAAGCCCACCCCGCCCCTGACAGCGGCATGCGTGCCGCCGTGGTGCGCGGACCGAGCAAACGGGCATAGGAGGCAGTGATACTGAGCAGGCAGACCGGATACGTGAGGATCCGCTGCTCGCGGACTTCGCCGGGAGGCACATGCCATACCGGAATCCAGAACACCCGCAGCCACTGGCGGCACCCCGGCGACGGCGGATACCGGTACATGGCGAAGGACCGGTCGTGCGCATCCCTGAGGTGGCCCCGGCCGATCTCCCTCGTGCTGCCGTCATCCAACACGTGCTCCTTTCCGGAACCGGTGTCGGTTTTATTCAATACGCTTACTCCACCGCGGTCTAGCGTCGGAGGGACCAACACCTGTTCAAGGACAAGGAGACCGTCATGGCAACTTTTCACAACTGGCGCACATATGCCGTCCCGTTTTCCGCCGTCGTCGCGGACACCACGGACTGGGATGCTGCTACGCCCTGCACTGAATGGACAGCTCGCGATGTGGTGGAGCACGTGGTGATGACCCAACGGGACTTTCTGGCACAGCACGGCCTGCTGCCGGCCGGGCCCGCCGGCATCGCGCCGGACGGGGAGAGGCCCGATCTGCTCTGGAAGAACCACGAGAGCCTCGTTGCGGCACTGCTTTCCGATGCCGCCGTCGCCGGCCGGGAATTCGACGGATATTTCGGTCCCAGTACCATCGGGGCCACCATCGTGGAGTTCTATGGCGTGGATCTCCTTACCCACCGGTGGGACCTTGCCGTATCCCAGGGCCTGGATCCGCTCCTCACCGGCGAGGACCTGGACGCCATCGACGCCGCCATGGACAGCTTCGGTGAACAGGCCTACGCGCCCGGGCTGTTCGCACGCCCGGTAGGGGTTCCGGACAGCGCCGACCGCCGGGCGGTTGTCCTGGCCCGGACCGGACGCCGGGCCTGACCAGGTGGTTCGGGCCCTTCCCGCCCGCCCCTGTATTCTGAAGACATGCTAAATACGCCTTGGGAAACCGGCTCGCCCCTGTACCGGAAACTCGTCGTGAGCGCCCTGGCGCTCAGCGGACTCGGGGTGCTGCTGGTACTCCTGGGAGCCGTCCTGGACAACCAGGTCCTGATGTACACCGCCCTTCCCCTGATTGTGGTGGGCCTGAGCACGCACCTGAGCGGTATGGTGGTCCGCGCCAGGGACACCCGGCGCCGCATCAAGGGCATGGAGGGCAAAAAATGAGCATCAACCCCCAGCTCCAGGGACGCACCTACCCGGCCGGGGCGGCGTACTCCGTGGGCCGCGAGAAGATCCGCGAATTCGCTGCGGCCGTCAAGGCCACTAATCCGGCCCACTTCGACGTCGCACGCGCCCAGGAACTCGGCTACGCAGACCTCGTTGCCCCGCCCACCTTCGCCATCATCGTTGCCCAGCGTGCCGACGCGCTGCTGGTTGCCGATCCCGATGCAGGCATCGACTTCTCCCGGGTGGTCCATGCCGATCAGCGCTTCACCCACCACCGTCCCATCGTGGCCGGAGACGAGCTGGTGGCAGAGCTGCACGTGGACTCCGTGCGGGCCATGGGCGACGGCGCCCTGATCACCACCCGCGCGGAAATTTCCACAACCGAGGGCGAGCAGGTAGCCACCACCCTTTCATCCATCCTCGTCCGCGGAGAGGGACAGTAACCGCTATGTCCATTGCACTGAGTGAACTGTCCAAGGGCACCGAGATCGGTTCCGCGGCGCTGGAAATCTCCCGCGCCGACCTTGTCCGCTACGCCGGCGCCTCCGGCGACTTCAACCCCATCCATTGGAACGAGCGCTTCGCCCGCGAGGTGGAACTGCCCGGCGTCATTGCGCACGGCATGTTCACCATGGGCACCGCAGTCCAGCTGGTGAGCGACTGGATCGGAGACCCGGGAGCGGTGATCGACTACCAGACGCGGTTCACCCGGCCTGTCCTGGTGGAGGACATCGACGGCGCCCCCGGGGCGGTCGTGGAGGTCGCCGGTGTCATCGGCGCCATCGACGCGGACAACTCGACGGCACGCGTGGATCTCACCGTGACCTTCAACGGACAGAAGGTGCTGGTCAAGGCGCAGGCAGTGGTGCGGGTCTGGTGACTGCTTTGACCCGGATGCCGCTGGCATCCCTGACCACCGCGCGTGTAGGCGGACCGGCACGCCGCTACCTGGAAGCAGAAACCGAAGACGAACTCATCATTGCCGTCCGCGCCGCGGATGAGGCGGGGGAGTCACTGCTCATCATCGGCGGCGGTTCCAACCTGTTGATCTCCGACGAAGGTTTCGACGGCGCCGTCATCCACATTGCCAGCCGCGGGCTGGACATCCGGGAGACCGGGGACGGAACAGCCGTCCTGCGCGCAGAGGCCGGGCACCCGTGGGACGAGCTGGTGGCGTACACCCTGTCGGAGGGCTACTCCGGGCTGGAGGCGCTTTCCGGTATTCCGGGGCTTGCCGGAGCGACGCCGGTGCAGAACGTGGGTGCCTACGGTGCCGACGTCTCGCAGTCCATCACTTCGGTGCGCGCCTGGGACCGCACCGAGCGCACCGTGGTGGAATTCGCCAACGACGATCTCGAATTCGGCTACCGGGATTCGGTGCTCAAGCGCAGCACGAAAAACGGCTCTCCCCGCTACGTGGTGCTGACCGTGGAGTTCGCCCTCTCCAAGGGGACCACCAGCGCTCCGGTCCGCTACGCCGAGCTCGCCCGGGCTCTGGGAGTGGATATCGGCGAGCGTGCCGACGCCGTGGACGTGCGCCGCGAAGTCCTTCGGCTGCGGGCAGGGAAGGGCATGGTCCTGGACGCCGCGGACCCCGACACCTACAGCACCGGTTCCTTCTTCACCAACCCCATCGTTGACGAGGCAACCGCAGCCGCGCTGCCGGCAGACGCTCCCCGCTACCCGGTGGCGGAACCCGGCAAGGTGAAGCTCAGCGCCGCATGGCTGATCAGCCACGCCGGTTTCCGCAAGGGCTTCGGACTGGCTCCCGAGGACGGCACCGGCGGCCGGGCCGCGCTGTCCACCAAGCACACCCTGGCCGTCACCAACCGCGGCGACGCCACTGCCGAGGACCTGCTGGCGGTGGCCCGCGCGGTTGCTGCCGGCGTGGAGAAGGCCTTCGGCATCCGGCTCCACCCCGAGCCCCTGCTGGTGAACTGCGCGCTGTAGCGGTCCGGGGCACGGCAGGTATCAGCCGCCGGGACTGCCGCCGAGCGCGGGTCCCGGCGGTCGAGGACCTTCCTCCGCAAATCCTTTCCGCGCAGGTCCCTTCCGCGCAGGGCCTTTCCGCGCCTCGGCAGCCGCGGCCCGCGCACTTCGGATAGCCGGACGGTCCCGGCCCGGATCCAGCAGGCAGCTGTTGCACAGCCACTGGATCAGCCGGGGCGTCAGGGCCACCTGGGTGCGCCGGTCCTGCAGATCCGGCAACAGCCACTCCGGCTCCAGGAAGCCGCTGAGGGCATACGCGAGCTCGTGGGCGCCGAACAGCCGGGCGAAGGCAGCTTCCGGCTCAAGGCTCCGCTCAAGCGCCAGCAGCGCTTTGTCCTCGGCGCAGAGGACACGCGCGCCCTCGGCCTCGAGATACCGGCGCAGCTGGAGCGCCACGCGGAGATAACGGGCCCGTGTGGGAGTCTGCTTGCCGGCACAGCTGAAGGCGAAGAAGGTGTTAAGGACGAGATCCACGCTTTGCTGCTCCATGCGGACAACATGCCACCCGGCACTGACAATTTTTGAGCGCTCCGGTTCTGGCTGCCATCCAGGCTTAGGTGCCTCCGCCCGGCAGGCCTCTGCCCCTGGTAAGCCACCTGCCCGTTAACGCAGCGCGGGTCCGCTCCACGGGGAGCGGACCCGGAACGGGAACCGGAAATCAGAGGTTGCCGGTGGCGATGCGCAGCATCCGGCGCAGCGGTTCGGCGGCGCCCCAGAGCAGCTGGTCGCCAATGGTGAAGGCGCTGATGTACTCCGGACCCATTTCCAGCTTGCGGATGCGGCCCACCGGGATGTCCAGCGTGCCGGTGACCGCCACCGGCGTCAGCGCGGCCATGGTCGCTTCCTTGGTATTGGGCACCACCTTGGACCATTCATTGTCCGCGTCGATGATCTTCTCGATCTCGGCCACGGAAAGGTCCTCCGTCAGCTTCAGGGTCAGGGCCTGGGAGTGGGACCGCATGGCACCGATCCGAACGCACAGCCCGTCAAACGGTATCCGTCCGTCGGTCCCGCGGCCCAGGATCTTGTTGGTCTCCGCGCCGCCCTTCCACTCTTCCTTGGACATGCCGTTACCGAGGTCCGCATCGATCCAGGGGATCACCGAACCGGCCAGCGGCACGCCGAACTGGGAGGAGTCCATGGACGGGTTCTTCTGCTGGGCCAGGACGGCACGGTCGATCTCCAGGATGGCCGACGCCGGATCGGCGAGGTTGGGCGCCACCGCAGCGTTCAGCGCACCGAACTGGTTCAACAGTTCGCGCATGTGCCGGGCACCGCCGCCGGAAGCTGCCTGGTAGGTCATGGAGGTGCCCCACTCGACCAGGCCGTTGCGGAACAGCCCGCCCAGGCCCATCAGCATGCAGGACACGGTGCAGTTTCCACCCACGAAGTTCTTCACGCCGCGGGCCAGGCCCGCGTCAATGACGTCACGGTTGACCGGATCCAGCACGATGATCGCGTCATCGTCCATGCGCAGCGTGGACGCGGCGTCAATCCAGATGCCGTCCCAGCCGGCGGCGCGCAGCTTCGGGAAGATTTCCGCCGTATAGTCGCCGCCCTGGGCGGTGACGATGATCGGCAGCTTGGCCAGCGCGTCGACGTCGTACGCATCCTGCAGCGGTCCGGCGCCGGCCGCGAAGGACGGCGCGTTGCCGCCGGCGTTGGAGGTCGAGAAGAACACCGGGTTGACCAGCTCGAAGTCGCCCTCGTCCTGCATGCGCTGCATCAGGACGGAACCGACCATGCCGCGCCAGCCGACGAAACCTGCACTGGGAAAAGCGGGAATGGAGGAAGAAGTCATGCTTTCCACTCTAGGCCAGCGGGTCCGCTGCGTCTTGGTTGTGTCCGTCACGGTTCTCTTCCGCACGGTCCCGTGTCCAGAGGGCAATCCGGTATCGGGTGCCGTTGGAAGACGTGTACCAATCGGCGGCAGGACTGACCCCGCTGAAGGTCCAGTCCTGGCCCAGTGCCGGGGCGAACGTGTCGCCTTCGGTCTCCATGTCGATGACCGTCACCACCGCGGTGTTGGCCACGGAAACGGCTGCCTCATATAGCTGTGCGCCTCCGATGATCCAGATTTCCGTGCTGCCGGAACTGGTTCGGGCCACGGTCAGGGCATCTTCGAGGGAGCCGACGACGACGGCGCCGGCCTCCGCGGCTTCGTCCCGCAGTTCGGCACTGGAGGACACGATGATGTTTGTCCGCCCGGGCAGCGGCCGGTAGGCAGCAGGGAAGGACTCCCAGGTGCGGCGGCCCATGATGACCGGGTGTCCCGCCGTCGTCGCCTTGAAGTGCGCCATGTCCTCGGGCAGGTGCCACGGCATGCCGCCGTCGCGTCCGATGACGCCGTCAACCGTCTGGGCCCACACCATGCCGATAACGGGTTCACCGTCGGGTACGGTGCCGCGCTCCCGGAGGACCTGGCCCAGGTCCGCGCCCTCACCGGAGCCGCCGCCTACCGGGAAGTAGCGGGTGGGGCCTGCCGGGGCGGCAGCAGTTGTTACGGGAAGGGACTCGGTCATGGTTGTCCTCTCAAACGGCGATAGGAGCTTTGATACCGGGGTGGTGCCGGTAATCGAGGACCTCGAAGTCCTCAAGGGTGTAGTCGAAGATGCTCTCGGGAGTACGGCGGATCCGAAGCTTCGGGTACGGGAAGGGCTCCCGGCTGAGCTGCTTCCGGACCTGGTCCACATGGTTGTCGTAAATATGGACGTCGCCGCCGCTCCAGACAAATTCGCCGGGCTCCAGTCCGGTCTGCTGGGCCACCATCAACGTGAGGAGCGCGTAAGAGGCGATGTTGAACGGGACCCCGAGGAAGGTGTCCGCGGAGCGCTGGTACAGCTGGCAGGACAGCTTCCCGTCCGCCACGTAGAACTGGAACAGGGCGTGGCAGGGCGGTAGGGCCATGTTCTCTACTTCGGCAGGGTTCCAGGCCGTGACGATGTGGCGGCGGGAATCCGGGTTTTTCCGGATGCCTTCCACCAGTTTCGCAATCTGGTCGATATGTCCGCCGTCGGGCGTGGGCCAGGAGCGCCACTGGACGCCGTAGACCGGGCCGAGCTCGCCGTCCTCGTCCGCCCATTCGTCCCAGATGCTGACACCCTGTTCCTGCAGCCAGCGCACGTTTGAGTCGCCGCGCAGGAACCAGAGCAGCTCGAGTGCCACTGACTTGAAGTGCACCCGCTTGGTGGTGATCAGGGGAAAGGACTCGCTCAGGTCGAAGCGCATCTGGCGGCCGAACACGCTGCGCGTGCCGGTGCCGGTGCGGTCCGATTTCTGCGTTCCGTTGGCCATGACATCGCGCAGCAGGTCTTCATACGGGGTAGGAATGCTCACCCGGCCAGTCTAGTTCAGGTCGGCGCGCGGACAGGGGGAATGCGAGGCGTGCCACAACGGTGCCTGGGCAGCCGATGCTAGTCGTCGAAGGCCCGGTATTTTTCCAGGGACACAATCCGTCCCTCGTCCGCACTGCTCACCTGGCAGATCACGGACTCGCCGGGTGCCAGGTACGGGTCCTTGGCGGGCAGGCCGGCGGCCATGTCAGCGGGCATGTGCCCCGCCAGCACGTCGAAGACCAGGGGCAGCACCGGCCGGTGGGTGCACACCGCTACGGGTTTGGCCTTGTCGAAGAGGCCCTCAATGGCGTTCCGGGCCTTGCCCGGCTTGCGCTTGGCGCTGTGCTCGGTAAGCGCGTCAACCGTCTTGAACTTGGTGCCTTCTGCCTTCACGTACGGGCGGACGGTCTGCACGCAGCGCACCCAGGGACTGGAAACCACGCGTTTGGGCCGCCAGGCCACCAGCAGCCGCGAGACCGCCATGGCCTGCCGCAGGCCGGTGGCTACCAGCGGACGTTCGCCTTCTGCCCGGGTCCATGCGGACCGGGGCTTGGCCTTGGCATGCCGGACAATGATCAGCGGCCAGGTCCTCAGCCGCTGCTCGTTCCAGGCCGCCACCAGTTCCTTCAGCGGCAGCCTGTCCGTGGGGTTGGAGAGTGCCTCGGCGGCTTCCTCCGGGGTGCACCAGCGTGTGCCGTCCACTTCCTTGCCGTCTGGCCGTGCCTTGTCCGAGTCCACGTGGGAGGCCCAGTAGTGCACCATCTTCATGCCCGAAGCCACCGGGTAGAGCGTGGAGGGCAGCGGAATGCCCAGGTTGATCCTCAGGCCCACTTCCTCACGGACCTCCCGAACGGCGCATTCCGGGGTGGTTTCGCCTTCATCGAGCTTGCCCTTGGGCCAGGACCAGTCGTCATACCGGGGACGGTGGATCATGAGGACCTGCAGCTTGCCCTCCCGTTCGCGCCAGCACAGGGCACCTGCAGCCACTACCTTGACAGGGGTGTCTTCCTGGACCGGAGCGGCGGCGGGGGAGTGAATTGCTTCCATCAGCGCCGAGCCACGGAGCGCTGGCGGGAACGGGACGCCAGCAGCCAGGACTGCACGTCCTGCAGCGGGTTGCCTTCCTCGTCCTTGTGGTGGCGGATCCAGGCGCCCTCCGGATCCAGGTGCCAACTCGCCGTGCCGGGATCCATGTACCGGTCCATCAGGCCGATCAGATCGGCGACGTCGTCGCGGGCCACCAGCTGGACCAGGGCCTCCACGCGGCGGTCCAGGTTGCGGTGCATCATGTCCGCCGATCCGATGAAGACCACCGGGTCGCCGCCGTTGGCAAAGGCGAACACCCGGGAGTGCTCCAGGAAGCGGCCCAGCACGGAGCGTACGGTGATGTTCTCGCTCAGGCCGGGTACGCCCGGACGGACCGAGCAGATTCCGCGGACAATGACGTCCACCCGGACCCCCGCCTGGGAAGCACGGTAGAGGGAGTCGATGATCGCCTCGTCCACCATGGAGTTGACCTTGATAATCACGCGTGCGCTGAGGCCGGCCTTCTTGTTCGCGATTTCGCGCTCAATCCGGTCAATCAGTCCGGACCGGACCGAGCGCGGAGCCACGAGCAGCCGCTTGAACGTGGACTTCGGCGCGTAGCCGGAGAGCTGGTTGAACAGCTTCGTCAGGTCTTCGCCCACCTGCTCGTTGGCGGTCAGCAGGCCCAGGTCCTCGTAGTAGCGGGCGGTGCGCGGATGGTAGTTGCCCGTGCCGATATGGCAGTAGCGGCGCAGTCCGTCCACTTCCTGGCGGACCACCAGCGACAGCTTGCAGTGCGTCTTCAGGCCCACGATGCCGTACACCACGTGCACACCGGCCTGCTCCAGCTTGCGCGCCCAGGAAATGTTGGCCTGTTCGTCGAACCGGGCCTTGATTTCCACCAGTGCCAGGACCTGCTTGCCGGCCTCGGCGGCGTCGATCAGGGCATCAACGATGGGCGAATCGCCGGAGGTGCGGTACAGCGTCTGCTTGATGGCCTGCACCCGCGGATCTGCGGCCGCCTGCTCCAGGAAAGCCTGGACGGACGTCGAGAAGGAGTCGTACGGATGGTGCAGGAGGATGTCCCGACGGCGCATGGCCGCGAACACGTTCGCCGGCTTCGAAGTCTCGGACTCCTTCAGGTGGCGGTTGGTGTGCGGCACCTGCTTCGGATAGTGCAGGTCCGGCCGGTCGATCCGGCTGATCGGGGAAAGGCCGCGGAGGTCCAGCGGCGCGGGCAGGACATAGACCTCGTCCGATTCCACGCCCAGCTCGCGTTCGAGCAGTTCCCGGATATTCGGGTTCATCTCCGGGGTGACTTCCAGGCGCACGGGCGGCCCGAAGCGGCGCCGCAGCAGTTCCTTTTCCAGGGCCTGCAGGAGGTTCTCGGCGTCGTCCTCTTCCACCTCGAGGTCTTCGTTGCGGGTCACGCGGAACGTGTAGTGCTCAATAACGTCCATGCCCGGGAAGAGCTGGTCCAGGTGCTGGGCAATGATGTCTTCAAGCGCGATGAACCGGGCCGTGCGTCCGGCCACGTTGCCCGCGCGGGGCCCGTCCACGGAGATGAGGCGGGGGAGCTGGTCCGGAACCTTCACGCGTGCAAAGAATTCCTTGCCGCTGACCGGGTTGCGGACCACCACGGCCAGGTTCAGGGAGAGGCCGGAAATGTACGGGAAGGGGTGGGCCGGGTCCACGGCAAGGGGAGTCAGGATGGGGAAGACCTTCGAAGCGAACTGCTTGTGCAGGCTCGCCTTGGCGGCGTCGTCCAGTTCGTCCCAGCTGACCAGGTAGATCTGCTCTTCCGCCAGGGCCGGCCGGATCTGGCTGGCGAAGACGTCCGCATGGCGCTGCTGCAGCCGGTAGCCCGCCGCCACGATTTCCTCGAGCTGTTCAATCGGGCTCTGGCCTGCGGCGGAGGGAACCGCCAGGCCGGTCGCGATGCGGCGCTTGAGGCCGGCAACCCGGACCATGAAGAACTCGTCGAGGTTGGAGGCGAAGATGGACAGGAAGTTCACCCGTTCCAACAGGTACAGCTCAGGGTCTTCAGCGAGTTCCAGGACCCTGGCGTTGAAGTGCAGCCAGCTGATCTCCCGGTCCAGGAACCGTTCCGGCGTGATATCTCCGCTGGGAACAAGGGCGGGACCGAAGTCCGGGATGTCGATGCGGTCCTGGGTGGCCCGCGGTGCCGACATCGCCTCTGCGGACCCGAAGGTCGAGCGGGGCTCTGCGTCGGTATCGAAACTCATAGTGTCTCCCTGAGGTGCTGGCGGCGGATCAGGGCAGGCGTAACGGGCGGACCGCCTGGCCCTGCAAACAACATTACAAGCTGTACGCACCCTATGCGGGTGCGTACATCACGTCCTGGTCCCAGCGGACGAAGCCGAGCCGGCGGTACAGGGCGACGGCGGCGGTGTTGTCGGCGTCGACATACAGCATGACGGCGTCCAGTCCCGCCGCGTGCAGGTGCTGGATTCCGGCTACCGTCAGGGCTTTTCCGAGCCCCCGGCCCTGCGCCTCGGGGCTTACGCCGACCACATACACTTCGCCGATGGGCGGGTGCCCTCCGGTGCCGGGGTGGACCTTGGTCCAGTGGAATCCGAGGATTGTGCCTTCCTCGTCCACGGCCAGGAGGAATCCGGCCGGGTCAAACCAATCCTCGTCCATGCGGGCCTGCAGATCGGCAAGGCTCATGGACCCCTGCTCCGGGTGGTGGGCAAAGGCTGCGGCGTTGACGTCCAGCCAGGCGCGCTCGTCCTGGCCGGGTTCAAAGGGACGGACGGACACCCCGGCGGGGAACTGCGTTTCCGGCAGCGAGGCGTTGGACCGGCTCAGGCGCATCTTCCACAGGTCACGGACGGGACGGTAGCCGAAGCGGGCGGCGAGCTCCACGGCCGCCTCGTGGTTTCCATGCGACCAGGCAGCGGGCCGGGGATCGACGTCGGACGGGCTGTCCCGCACCGCATCCTGCACTGCGGCTGCAAGGGCCGTGCCGACGCCCTGGTTGCGGTAGTTCGGGTGTACCACCAGTTCGAGCACCCCCGGATCCTGCGGAGTTTCGGATACCAGGACGGCGACGCCGGCCAGCCATTGCCCGCTGCCGGTATCGGAATCGGAGTCACTGGCATAGGTGGTGAAGACGGAGAGGGTGTCCGGATCGGCGTCGGGGGAGCGCAGGTCCACGAGCGTCTGCTCGGACAGCGGCGGGTTGCCGTCCGAGTCCTGCGCGGCGGACGCCAGTTGCAGGATGTCGGCGAGCGCGGCGGGCTCGGGCGTGCCGCGGGTCTCGACTACGGGCCAGGCTGTCTGCGGTTCTTCACTCATGCCGAAAGCCTAGCGCGGCTGGTGCCCCTGCGCAGGGCGCGGCGCCGCGGGAGCAGCACTCAGGCGTCCTGGCTGGCGGCTGCCGTGGTTTCGGCCCGCGAGCGGGTGAACCGGTAACCGACGTTCCGCACCGTGCCGATCAGCGTCTCATGGTCCGGCCCCAGCTTGGCCCGCAGCCGCCGTACATGGACGTCGACGGTCCGGGTGCCGCCGTAGTAGTCGTAGCCCCACACCTCGTGGAGCAGCTGGTCTCGGGTGAACACGCGGCCGGGATGCTGAGCCAGGTATTTAAGGAGTTCGAACTCCTTATAGGTCAGGTTCAGGGCCGTGCCGTTCACGCGGGCGGTGTAGCTGGCCTCGTCGATGACGACGCCGGAGGCGCGGATCTCGGTGGAAGGAGCCTCGACTGTCCCGACGCCGCGGGCCGCCGCCAGGCGCAGCCGCGCTTCCAGCTCGGCCGGGCCGGCGGAATCGAGGATGACGTCGTCAGCCAGCCAGTTGGGGGCGACGGCAGCCATTCCGCCCTCCGTGAGGATAAGGAGAAGAGGCGTGCCCAGGCCCGTGGCTTTCAGCAGCTGGGTCAGGGACCGCGCGCCAACGAGATCCCTGCGGGCATCCACCAGGATGACGTCACTGGGATCGGTGTCCAACAGGGCCGTAGGTTCCGCCGGCACCACATGGACCTTATGGTTCAGGAGCTCCAGGGCGGGCAGGACGTGAACCGAGGAACCCGAGCTGTTGGTAAGAAGCAAAATGTGCGACATAGGTCCTCCGAATGTTGGGCGCACACCATCGGGCGGTTTCCTTCGCCGATCCGCTTGGCTTGAAGTGATCGAAAGTATACCCATCGAGGTAACGGGCCTGTCGTTTTTCTTCTGGACGCCGTAATAAGGCAGGATAACTAGGGTGAAACTTTGGAGCTTAGCGGTGCCGGCGGCGCTTGCCATTATCGGTATCGTGAGCGCTTCCTACCTGTCCGTGCCCGCGGTGGCCGTGATCAGCGGTCTGGCCGCCGTCCTCACCGGCGTCTGCTGGCCGCACCTGATAGGGGTGCCTGCCCGCAAGACACAGGGCGCAACCCTGGGCCTGGTAGGCGCCGGAGCAGTGGCGGCCGCGTACTTCGCGCCAGCCGCGGCCATGCTGACCTGGTTGCCGGCCGCCGTCGCCGTAGGTGTGGGAGCAGTCTTCCTGATCCAGCTGCTCCGCGGCACCGGGCAGGCGCACCGGCTCGAATCCATCGTCGGCATCATCTCAGGCGTGCTGGTTACCGCCATGGGCTCCGGCTGGGTGGCCGCTGACCGTTTGGCCGGCACCGACGGGAATCCCGCACTCCTGAGCGTGGCCGGCGGCGCCGCATTGGCAGCCGTGGCCGTGACGCTCATTCCGCTCCCGGACCGGATGGCCGCACCGCTGGGCCTGCTCGCCGGCGGCCTGACCGCAGCCCTGGTGGCCCTGGCCGTGGCCGGCGTTTCCTGGCAGGCGGCAGCGTTCAGCGGCGTGGTGATAGCCGCCGTCGTGATGGCGTTCCGCCGGCTGGCCCTTTCCCGCAACGATGCGTCCAATGCGGCGGGACGCCTGGCGCTGGGCCTGGCTCCGGTGGTTACCCTCGGATCCGTGGTCTACTTCCTCGGACGGCTCCTGGCTTTCTAAACAGCTGCGTTTCCCGAACAGCGGCGTTGGGCGGCGGCGTTTGAAACCCCGGCGGGGTTTGGCCCGCAGGTCCCTGTCATGATCGAATGGCGGGAAGGAAACTGTTCCTCCCGCGCGTTAGGATGTAGCCATGGTTGCTCTCGAAATTTTCTTTATTGCCCTGCTGGGCATCACCGGCCTCGCGATGGCCGGATTCGCTGCACTGGTTATCTCCCGCCTGTACAAGGGCCAGAAGTAAACACCGGCCAGAAGTAAACACCGGCTTCGCCCGCCGGCACCAGCCAC
This sequence comes from Arthrobacter sp. zg-Y895, assembly GCF_020731025.1. Classification (NCBI taxonomy): domain Bacteria; kingdom Bacillati; phylum Actinomycetota; class Actinomycetes; order Micrococcales; family Micrococcaceae; genus Arthrobacter; species Arthrobacter sp. zg-Y895. The sequence goes on along the minus strand of NZ_JAJFZY010000003.1, from coordinate 104,644 downwards.
CCGTTACATCGAAGGACAGGTTCCACCATGCCAATGGAGATCCCCACCGATCTGACCCCGGAACTGGTACCGCTGTCCTGGCTCCTCGGCACCTGGGAGGGTTCCGGACGGCTGGGTGAGGGCGAGGCTGATTCGGAGCACTTCACACAGAAGGTCACGTTCACCCAGAACGGCCTGCCGTACCTGCAGTACACCGCGGAAAGCTGGCTCACCGATGAGCAGGGCACCCGCCTGCGGCCGCTGGCCGTCGAGACCGGATTCTGGGCCCTCGACCGCCCCCTCAACGACGCCGACGGCGGGCCCGGCCTGGTTCCGGCGGATATCGTGCCGGCGCTCCGCAGCGCTGACGAGGTCGAGGAGCTGCGCAACGACGCCGGTGGTTTCGATATCACCGCCACTATCGTGCACCCCGGAGGCATCGCCGAGCTGTATTACGGGCAGATCAAGGGACCGCAGATCCAGTTGAGCACCGATGTGGTGATGCGCGGCGTGAACTCCAAGGAATACTCCGCAGCCACCCGGATCTACGGACTGGTCAACGGCGACCTTTACTGGCGCTGGGACGTTGCCTCCGAGGGTGAGGCCCTGAAGGCCCATGCCTCGGCCATCCTGAACAAGACCTCCTAAAACAAAACCGGCAAAGCCGGCCGGAGGAATAGGCCCGAGCCGCTAGGACGTTGCACCTGATATGACGTATTCCAGCCCCCTGCTTTCCCGCCACGGCGCCGTTGAAGCCGGCGGACTCGACGCCGGTACGGCCTCGCACTACGGCGATCCGCTCCGTGAACAGCGCGACCTTGCACGCGGCAGCGCCGTCGTCGACCTTTCCTTCCGCGGCGTGGTCACCGTGTCCGGCCCCGACCGCCTCAGCTGGCTGAACACGCTGTCCTCCCAGCAGGTGGCGGATCTTCAGCCAGGCGTGAGCTCGGAGCTGCTGCTGCTCAGCGTGCAGGGTCGGATCGACTATGACGCGCGGATCATCGACGACGGCGCCACGTCCTGGCTGCTCGTCGAATCCGCTGAAGCGCCGGGCCTGACCGAGTGGCTGCAGCGCATGAAGTTCATGCTCCGGGTCGAAATCGCAGACGTCACGGACCAGTGGGCCGTGGCCGGTGCGACGGTTGAGGTGCCGCAGTGGGAGCAGTACCTGCGGTGGACCGATCCCTGGCCGCACATTGGTGCCGGCGGGTTTGCCTACACCGCCGTGCCGGAAGAGGCCCACCCCGGGCTGGAGCGGCCCTGGTACGAGTACCTGATTCCGCGGGCGGAGTTCGAGGCCGCAATGGACGCTTCCGGGCGCACCCTGGCCGGCTCCATGGCTTCCGAGGCACTGCGCATCGCCGCCTGGCGCCCACGGCTGGGAGCGGAGACGGACGAGAAAACCATCCCGCACGAGCTGGACCTGATCCGCACCGCCGTGCACCTGGCCAAGGGCTGCTACAAAGGCCAGGAAACCGTGGCGCGGGTACACAACCTGGGCCACCCGCCCCGCCGGCTGGTCTTCCTGCAGTTGGACGGTTCGCAGCACACCCTTCCGGCCGCCGGCAGCCCGGTTCTGCTGGGGGAGCGGCAGATCGGCACGCTGACCTCGGTTGGTGCCCACTACGAAATGGGCCCCGTGGGCCTGGCAGTGGTGAAGCGGTCCGTGGATCCGTCCGTGCAGCTGGTAGTGAACGACGACGGAGAGCTCTACGCCGCCGCGCAGGAACCCATCGTGGCGCCGGATGCGGGAGCCGTGGTGGGACGCGCCTCGGGCTTCCTGAAGGCACCGCGGCGCTGACCGCAAGCTTCTTTTCCGCAAAAATGACAGCCAGAAAATCAATACCCCCAGGAGCACCATGAGCACCCCCGAATCCCGCCCCCAAATCGATGATGATGTTATCGAGCTCGCAGGCTTGGTTTTCGATGCTGCGCGTGCCGGCGATACCGAAGGGATCCGCCGCTACCTCGACGCCGGCGTGCCCGTGAACCTGACGAACGGCTCGGGAGACAACCTGCTGATGCTGGCCTCGTACCACGGCCACGCGGAGCTGACCGCCCTGCTGGTGGAACGGGGTGCGGATGTCAACACGCAGAATGACCGCGGCCAGACACCGCTTGCCGGTGCCGCGTTCAAGGGGTACGTGGAGATCTTCCGCATCCTGGCGGAAGCCGGTGCGGATCCCGACGCGGGATCGCCCACCGGGCGGGACACTGCCGGGTTCTTCAAGCGGCAGGAAATGCTGGACCTGCTCGGTTAGCGCGGGTGCGTCGCGCCTAGGCGTTCAGAGCCACGGAGGTGCGGCTGCCGGCGGGGATGAAACCGGAGCCCACTGCGGTCCTGGCGGCGCCTACGTTGTCCAGCCGGGCCCGCCACTGCGGGATCAAGCCGCCTGCCATGGCATCCTCGAGGGCCACCGAACTGATGTAGCTGCCCAGCCCGCGCAACCGGTGGCCCGGGGCGGTCAGAACGCTCATGTCCGCCAGGATTCCGTCGGTGATGCTGTATCCCGCACCTGCCACGGGACGCGGTTCGTCCTGGGTGTCATCCACCAGGACAAAGACTTCTTCCTTCTCCGCCAGGCCGGCCTCCGCCACGTCGTCCGGAGGGCAGAGCCGTTCGAGGGCGACGGCGAGAGCCGGTTCGTTGCTGACGGCAAGCTCGTCGAGCGGAATGACGCTCGGGAAAGCGTCAGCGAAAAACAGCTGCTCGGCGCCCAGGACCCGTCCGCCGTGTTCCATGGACATCTGGATCAGCCCTGAGTTGCGGGTCAGCTGCGCAGCGCTTTGGGTCCGGGCGCGGTCGGCAGCCCATTCGGGGCCGCTGAAAACCTCGGCGCCGAAAAGGCGCAGGAAGCATGCTGTGTCGGCCTGGTCCTGAACGCTGTAGATGCGTTCGCCGGTGTCCGTCTCCGCCAGGGCATTATCTGCCAGGCCCAGATGGCGGGACCAGGCCAGCTGGATGATCGCGATGGTTCCCGAGTCCAGATTCATGGTTTTCAACCTACACCGGGTCAGTTGCGGCGACACAAACGCCTTGCCGCCGCAAACGGAATCCTCAGCAAATGCACAGGAACTCCCGAAAAACGCCCAACCGAACCGGACCACCCTCCCGAACCGGCAGCGGCTAGCCGAACCGGCAGCGCCTAACCGAACAGGATGGCGGCCTCGTCGTAGCGGTGCTCGGGGACCGTTTTGAGATTGCCGAGGGCCTTTTCGAAGCCCACGTGCACAATGTCCGTACCGTGCAGCGACACCATGGTTCCCCACAGGCTGTCCACCACCGAATCCACTGCAGCCATACCCAGTCGGGTGGCAAGGACCCGGTCGTAGGCCGTAGGTACACCGCCGCGCTGGATGTGGCCAAGAACCGTGGCACGGGTTTCAATGCCGGTCCGCGCTTCGATTTCCGGCGCCAGCAGTTCTCCGATGCCGCCAAGCCGCGGGCGGCCGAAACTGTCGAGGCCCCGCTCCGAGTGCGGCGTTTCCATATCAGTGGTGACGAAACCTTCGGCAACAACCACCAACGGGGCACGGCCGCGGTCTCGGGCATCGCTGACCCACTGGGCAATCTGGTCGATGCTGACCGGGTGCTCGGGAATCAGGATGGCGTGGGCACCGGCTGCCATGCCGGAGTGCAGGGCAATCCAGCCCACGTGCCGGCCCATGACTTCGGCCACCATGCAGCGGTGGTGGGATTCGCCGGTGGTCCGCAGGCGGTCGCAGGCCTCGGTGGCAATTTCCACTGCGGTATCGAACCCGAAGGTGTAATCGGTGGCGTCGAGATCGTTGTCCACGGTCTTGGGCACGCCGACAATTTTCAGGCCGGCGTCCGTGAGCCGCTGGGCGGCTGCGAGGGTGCCTTCACCGCCGATGGCGATAACGGCGTCGATCCCGAGGCGTTCCAGCGTGGCCTTGATCTTCTCCGGCCCGCCGTTCGGACCTTCAAACGGGTTGGTGCGGGACGTCCCGAGGATCGTCCCGCCCTGCTTGGAGATGCCGCGGACGCGGGAGCGGGGCAGGTCCATGATGTCGCCGTCGACCACCCCGCGCCAGCCGTCACGGAAACCAACGAACTCGATGTCCTCGTATTCCTTGATGCCTTTGAGGACGGCACCGCGGATCACGGCGTTCAGCCCGGGGCAGTCCCCTCCGCTGGTGAGGATACCGATCTTCATGTCATTACCCCTGGATCTGCTGGCTGTGGTTATGTCCTGGCTTTGATTCTAGCCAGCAGACCGGTGGAGGACTAAGCGCGGGGGCTCACCAGGCGTTGCAGGATGATGGTTCCATCCGTCTTCGGCAGCAGCAGCCATGCCACGACGTACGTGCCCAGGCCTACAAACGGCAGCAGGAAACTGAGGAGGACGCCGATCCGGACCAGGGAAACATCCCACCCGTAGGTGGCCGCGATGCCGGCGCAGACTCCGCCGACCCAGCCTCTCTGCCTTTTGATGGGGGAGGAGCGCACGATGCTGAAGAACTTTTCCATGTACTAAGCCTTATCTGATGGTGTCGAAATAGGGAAATAGGGGTGCCGGACCGGTCCGCCGATACGGTGACCGGGATCCGCCGTCAGCGGGATCGGCTCCGCTGAAGGCCGGAAAGGAACCCGCCCAGCAGGAGGGCCAGTCCCGCACCAAGGGTGAGGCAGAGGACCAGCAGGACAGGATCCACCGACAGGTTCACGGTGTTCACCAGCAGCAGGAGGACGGCGAGGACGGTCAGGACCAGGCCCCACACCACCGTGCCTACCTGCAGTGCGCGGGGCGGGACGGCAGCCGGGTTGTCATCGGTCTCCACCGCCGGTGCAGCGGAGCCGCGGGACTCCGCCGGGTCTGTTTCGGGACTGCGGGGACCCGGGTCCGGTGCCGACGGGCGGTCCGGGGCTTCGTAGCTTCCGGGTCCGTACTGGCGTCCCAGATAATCCCTCTCGTTGTCCTGTTCCATGGCTAGAGATCGCTTTCTTCAGTCGTGACGAGTACGTTGCCCGCGAGTCCGCGGACATCAATGGTGATCCGGTCTCCGTCGGCGCCGTCGTTGAGCGTGCGCTCGTCGGATGGCTGCCACAGTCCGCTGTATTCCTGCCGGTCCGACCCGTCGTTGACCTCGACATTTCCCGCAGCCATGCCGAACTTGATGGTTACCGGCGCGTCCTCGGGAACGAGGATGGCGAGGTTCCCTGCGGCGACGCTGGCCGGGACCTCGAAGTTCCCCGAAGTCTCGGTCTCGCGCAGGTCGACTGTGCCGTTGGCGGCTATCACGGTGTAGCCGCCGCCCGCCTGGGCAGCGTCCCGGGGCACCCAGTCCGCATTGCTGGCCACCAGCAGGTTGTCGTTGACCATGCTGCCCTGGGTCAGGAGGGAGGCGACGAGTGCCGCCACCGCCGCCGTGCCGATCCCGCCGGAGTGCCTGCCGACTACGCCCAGGATCACGATGCCGAGGCCCAGGACCGCAGCGGCGGCCGCCAAGGCAACGGAGACCGGTGCGCCGAGGGAAAGGACGTTGAGGTAATCCATGGCGAGGACGGTTCCGCCTGCGAGCAGGGCGGCACCGAACAGAGCCGCTGCGAAGGACCCGGGGGCTCCCGGGACGCGCTTTGCCTTGCATTCCGCGTTCCGCTGCGTTTCGGCTGCCGGTGAAGGCACCGGTCCGGACGGAACGGCAAACCCGCGGAGCGGTACGGCAGTGAAGGGAGCTGTGCCGCCGGCAGGTGCAGAACCGGCAGGGTCGGTGCCGGTGGCGGCCATGCCGGGTTTGGCAAGCGATACGGGCTTCCCGGGACCGGCTTCCGGCGCGTTGGCTCCGGCACCGGCGGGAGGAGCGAAGGCGACGGTGCTGTCCGGGTCCCCGGACGCATCCGCAGCGGCCCCATGGCCGGAAAGGTGGAACCGGCCCTTGCCCGTGGAGAACCAGTAAACGGCGGCCACACCCGCGCCGATCCAGAACAGTGTCCAGACGACGGCGCCGAACCAGCCGTCCGCGCCGAGGAAGGAAGCACCGGGACCGCCCATTCCGAGGATGGCGAAAATGAGTGCTCCGGTCATGCCGGATGTCCAGTCGCCGCGGATCGCCTCTTCGAGATGGATCCTGCCGTCCGGTTCCGGGAGCAGTGCCCAGGCGACTCCGTAAACCAGCAACCCGATGCCAAAAGCGCCGAGGACTACGAACAGGCCGCGGACAAGCACGGGGTCCAGCCCGGTGCGTGCCGCGATCCCGGTCGCGACACCGCCGAACCAGCGGTCGCCGCCGCGCGGGAGGCCGAGGGAGCGGATCCAGTTAAAGAAACCGCTGTGCAATCCGCCGGATGACGGTGCGCCGGGTCCTCCCGCAGCGGTCGCACCGGTGCTCGTGGAACCGTTGCCTGCCGCATGGCTGCCTGCAGGGGCCGGCGGGTGCTCAGCGGAAGGTCGCGCTGCGGGGCCGTGGGCCCCGGAATCAGGGGATGGGGAAGGGTTCATGCCTCCAGTCTTCTCCGGCTGCAGCGATACTGCATCAGGGACTACCCTGACCCGCCCCTGAACGGCCCCTGAAGAAAAGGGATTATTGCCGTCAGGGCCGGTGCCCGGCGGCTTCCCCGTGTTTGGATAGGTCCATGAGAGAACCCCTGGTGCGTCCCCGCGAACGGATCATTGCCGGCGTCTGCGCCGGGCTGGCCGCACACTTGGGCTGGCCCGTGAAGCTGACCCGGATCATCATGGCCGTGCTGGTGCTTGGCGCTGGAAGCGGCTTCATCCTCTACGGGTGGCTGTGGATCATGGTTCCGACCCAGGAGGAGCAGGAGAAGAAGGAACAGGTATCCGCCAACCCGCGCAGCATCGCCGAGAACTATGCAAGGCAGCTTCGGGAAGGTGCGGTCCCCGCCCCGCAGCCGGGTAAGACCGGGCACCGGGAGGTGGCGGCAGGCCTTGCCCTGCTGCTGGTGGCAGCTGCCTTTATTGCCCAGCGGTTGGGTGCCAACCTGAACTGGGGCTTGTTTATTCCGGTCGCGGCCATTGCCGGCGGTGCGGTGCTGGCATGGATGCAGCTGGACGAGAGCCGGCGGGCCGGGCTGATGAACAGTGCCGGAGCCGACCGGGCCTCGGGCATGATCCGCTTGGCGGCGGGCCTCCTGCTGGTGGTCGCCGGGGTGCTGGTGGTGGTCTCGGGTGCGGTGAGCTGGGATGTCCTGATGTCGGGGCTGTTGGCGTCCGCTGCCGTGCTGGCCGGCGTGGCACTGGTGTTCACTCCGTGGGCGATAAAGCACTGGCGGGACCTGGAAGCCGAGCGGTCGGGACGGATTCGGCAGACCGAGCGGGCCGAAATTGCGGCCCACCTGCACGATTCGGTGCTGCAGACCCTGGCCCTGATCCAGAAGCGCGCCGGCTCCGAGCAGGACGTCATCCGGCTTGCCCGCGCCCAGGAAAGGGAGCTGAGGCAATGGTTGTATTCCGACCGTGCCCGGGCCGAAGACCACCTCGTGGAATGCATGCGCCGGATTGCAGCAGAAATCGAGGACGCCTACGGCCACCCGATTGAACTGGTGGCAGTCTCGGATGCCGCACTGGATGAGCGGACCGAAGCCCTGGCCTCCGCTACGCGGGCTGCCATGCTGAACGCCGCCCAGCATGCCGGCGGCACGGTTTCGGTCTATGTTGAATGCAGGCCGGAGCAGCTCGAAGTCTTCGTGCGGGACCGCGGCTCCGGATTCGACCTGGACGCTGTGCCTGCCGACCGGATCGGCGTGCGCGGATCCATCATCGGACGGATGCAGCGTGCAGGTGGCAGTGCGGCCATCCGCAGCACCGCCGACGGCACCGAGGTCCGGCTGGTGCTGCCGCTGCCGAAAGGCACGGAAAACGGTTCCCGTGACGACGCGCCCGGCGCGGCGAACAGCACGGGTAACAGCAGCACGGGCAACGGCAGCACGGCCGACGCCGGTGCAACACAGAAGAGCCCCTCGACGGACAACCGCGTATCAAGCAACGGAGCACAACCTAAATGACGGTCCACCCCTCGCCGCCGATCGACGTCGTCGTGGTTGATGACCATGCCATCTTCCGCTCCGGCCTCCGCGCAGACCTCGACGCCCGCATCAACGTGGTGGCGGAAGCGGACAGCGTCGAAACCGCGATCGCAGCGATCACGGCCCGGCGTCCCGCCGTCGTCCTCCTCGATGTCCACCTGCCCGGCGGCAACGGCGGCGGAGGAGCGGAAGTGCTGGCGGGGTGCGCCGGGCTGCTCGGGGTGACCCGCTTCCTGGCGCTGAGCGTCTCCGATGCCGCCGAAGACGTGGTCACGGTCATCCGGGCCGGGGCCCGCGGTTACGTCACTAAGACCATTTCGGGACCGGAGATTTCCGACGCCGTCCTGCGGGTGGCCGGCGGCGACGCGGTGTTCTCGCCGCGCCTGGCGGGATTCGTGCTGGACGCCTTCGGCACGGCGAGCGTGGCCGCAGTGGATGACGAACTGGACCGCCTCTCGGCCCGTGAGCTCGAGGTCATGCGGCTGATCGCCCGCGGCTACAGCTACAAGGAGGTGGCCCGCGAGCTGTTCATTTCCGTGAAGACGGTGGAAACCCACGTCTCCTCGGTGCTGCGCAAGCTCCAGCTCTCCTCACGCCACGAGCTCACCCGCTGGGCCGCGGACCGCCGGCTGCTCTAGCAGTCCTTACCGGCCCTTGCCGAGGAAGTCCTGCAGGCGCTCCATCCCGGTGGCGAGGTCTTCGTCGCCCAGGGCATAGGAGAGGCGGAGGTAGCCCGAGGGGCCGAACGCTTCACCCGGAACCACGGCAACCTCAACGGTGTCCAGGATCAGTGCCGCGAGCTCGGCGGACGTCTGCGGCCGGACCGGGCCTTCCTTGCCCGGGAACTCGCGCCCAAGCAGGCCGCGGACGTCTGCATACGCGTAGAACGCGCCTTCGGGCATGGGGCATTCGACGCCGTCGATGGCGTTGAGGGCCGACACCATGGTGCGGCGGCGGCGGTCAAAGGCCTGCTTCATTTCATCCACGGCCGTAAGCGGTCCGGACACAGCGGCCAGGGCGGCCATCTGCGACACGTTGGACACGTTGGAGGACAGGTGGGACTGCAGGTTGGTGGCGGCCTTGATGACGTCAGCGGCGGCAATCATCCAGCCGACCCGCCAGCCGGTCATGGCGTAGGTCTTGGCGACGCCGTTCAGCACCACAACCTTGTCGCCCAGCTCAGGGGCCGCGGTGGCGATCGAGGTGAAGGGCACGCCGTCGTACGTCAGGTGCTCGTAGATTTCATCCGTGATGACCCACAGCCCGTGCTCTGCCGCCCAGCGGCCGATTTCGGCGACCTGCTCCGGGGGGTATACGGCGCCGGTGGGGTTGGACGGGGAAACGAAGAGCAGGACCTTGGTGGCCCCGGTGCGGGCGGCCTCAAGCTGCTCGACGCTCACCAGGTAGCCCTGCTCCGGGCCGGCAAAAACCTCTACCGGGACACCGCCGGCGAGCCGGATGGCCTCCGGGTACGTGGTCCAGTACGGGGTGGGAACCAGGACTTCGTCACCCGGGTTCAGCAGCGTCGCGAAGGATTCGTAGACGGCCTGCTTGCCGCCGTTGGTCACCAGGACCTGGGCGGGGTCTACGGCGTAGCCGGAGTCCCGCAGGGTCTTGGCAGCAATCGCCTTCTTGAGCTCAGGGAGCCCGCCGGCGGGGGAGTAGCGGTGGAAACGCGGCTGGCGGGCGGCGTCGACGGCGGCGTCGACAATGTAGTCCGGGGTGGGGAAATCCGGTTCGCCCGCGCCGAAACCGATCACCGGGCGCCCGGCGGCCTTTAATGCCTTGGCCTTGGCGTCCACTGCGAGGGTTGCGGACTCGGCAATGGAAGCGATGCGCTCTGAAATACGGCCGGTTGAAGACATGGGATTCCCGTCTGGTGTGTGGCGGCGGCTAACGTTTGCCGCGTCGGTCCTGCCGGACGACGGCGGCGTTCCCCAGTTTAGGCGCTTGGAATCCCCGCTGCAGGTCAGGACGGCACGCGGCGGACAGGCCCCGGTTCGACGGGACGGCAAAGTTTGCGTAGACTGGTTCTTCGGTGGTTGAGCACACCACGCTGCTTTGTGCCTTTCGATCGGGGAAATAGTCTCCGGTTCGTTACGGCTACAATGGTGGCGGTAGGGTGAGTTTTCCTCCATAGGGTAGTGGCGCAATTGGTAGCGCAGCGGTCTCCAAAACCGCAGGTTGCAGGTTCGAGTCCTGTCTGCCCTGCGCAGAACTGTCATTTCCGGCAGCTCAGCAGTCCTTCATGGAATGAGCAGTCCCAGCGCTTGCTGTGATTGTGAACCGACACAGATGAGTGAGGCGAAGGTGACCGAGACAGCTGCCAGCAGCTCCAAGGGACACCCCTCCAGCGGGCCCAAGAAGCGCGGGTTCTTCGCCGGTATAGCTCTCTTCCTGCGCCAGGTGATTGCCGAGCTGAAAAAGGTGGTCACCCCCACCCGCAAGGAACTGCTGAGGTACACGCTCGTTGTCCTCGCATTCGTGATGGTGATGATGCTTATCGTTACGGCTCTCGACTTTGCCTTTGGCAGGGGCGCACTGTGGATCTTCGGCTCGGGCGGCGGCGAAAGCTAGCCAGAGACCTAAGGTTCCGCCCGCTGGGCGTGGAACCGGAGACCATGAGCTAGTGACAAACCCGATAGTGCTCTGAAGAAGAAAGCAGGAATCTACGTGTCCGAGCAAGAACTCGAATCACAGATCAATGACAACGCTGATCTGGATACCGAGGATCAGATGACCGCAGCCGACGTCGACGAGGCGCCCGCTGCTGTTGATGCTTCGGCAGACGAAGAAAACGCAGCCGAAGAGGCTGCCGATTCCGCAGAAGACGCTGAGCCCGAGGAAGATCCGGCTGTTGCCTTCAAGGCCAAGCTGCGCCGCCAGGAGGGTGACTGGTACGTCATCCACTCCTACGCCGGCTACGAAAACCGCGTGAAGTCCAACCTTGAGACCCGCATCCAGACGCTGGACATGGAAGAGGACATCTTCGAAATCCAGGTCCCGATGGAAGAAGTCGTCGAGATCAAGAACACCACGCGGAAGATCGTCAACCGCGTCCGCATTCCCGGCTACGTCCTGGTGCGCATGAACCTCACCGATGAGTCCTGGGGCGTTGTCCGGCACACCCCCGGCGTGACCGGCTTCGTGGGCAATGCACACAACCCGACTCCGCTGAGCCTGTCCGAGGTGTACTCGATGCTCGAGCACACGATCGTTTCCCCGAAGACCGAGGCCGGCAAGCCTGCACAGCAGCAGTCTTCCAACATTGCCGTTGACTTCGAGATCGGCGAGCCCGTAACGGTCAACGAAGGCCCGTTCGAGACGCTCCAGGCCACCATCTCGGAGATCAAGCCCGAGTCCCAGCAGCTGGTGGTCCTCGTGACCATCTTCGAGCGCGAGACGCCTGTGACCCTCGGCTTCGGCCAGGTCACGAAGCTCCAGTAGCTATCAGATTTCGCTGTCCGCAGGTCCGCTTTAACCTGCAGGCAGCGTCCGGCCGCCAAGCCATGGCGGCCACCGCCCCGGACGGACGCTCCTGTCCTTCGGGAACATAATTTAGAGAAGGACCCTTTCATGGCCCCCAAGAAAAAGGTCACCGGCCTCATCAAGCTGCAGATCAACGCAGGTGCCGCCAACCCGGCTCCTCCGATTGGTCCGGCACTTGGCCAGCACGGTGTCAACATCATGGAATTCTGCAAGGCGTACAACGCTGCAACGGAATCCCAGCGCGGCAACGTTATCCCGGTGGAAATCACCGTCTACGAAGACCGTTCCTTCACCTTCATCACGAAGACTCCTCCGGCTGCACAGCTGATCAAGAAGGCTGCCGGTGTCGCCAAGGGTTCCGCAACCCCGCACACCACCAAGGTTGCCAACCTGACCCAGGCACAGGTCGAAGAGATCGCCACCATGAAGATGGAAGACCTCAACGCCAACGATGTCCAGGCAGCTGCCAAGATCATCGCCGGCACCGCCCGTTCGATGGGCATCACGGTACAGGGCTAAGTCCCCGTACTCGTTTCACATTCACATAACTGCCGCCGACCCTAACGGGCGACGGCGCGTGGCAGGGCCCGGCGCGGTCCGACAGACCACAACTGCACAAGGAGAAAAAGCAGATGGCAAAGCGCAGCAAAGCATATGAAGCAGCTGCAGCCAAGATCGATGCGGACAAGCTGTACGCACCGGTCGAGGCTGTAGAGCTGGCGAAGGACACCAATCCTTCCAAGTTCGACGCAACCGTTGAGGTGGCTTTCCGCCTGGGCGTTGACCCCCGTAAGGCTGACCAGATGGTCCGCGGCACGGTCAACCTGCCCCACGGCACCGGCAAGACGGCCCGCGTCCTCGTTTTCGCGACCGGCGAGAAGGCTGAAGCAGCAATCGCTGCCGGCGCCGACTTCGTTGGTTCCGATGACATGATCGAAAAGGTTGCAGCAGGCTGGACCGACTTCGACGCCGCAGTGGCTACCCCGGACATGATGGGCAAGGTCGGCCGCCTGGGCCGCGTGCTCGGCCCGCGTAACCTCATGCCGAACCCGAAGACCGGCACGGTTACCCCGAACGTGGCCAAGGCCGTTACGGACATCAAGGGTGGCAAGATCGACTTCCGCGTCGACAAGCACTCCAACCTGCACTTCATCATCGGCAAGGTGTCCTTCGACGCCCAGAAGCTGGCTGAGAACTACGCAGCAGCTCTGGAAGAGGTCCTTCGCCTCAAGCCGTCGGCAGCCAAGGGCCGCTACATCTCCAAGGCGACCGTGTCCACCACGTTCGGACCGAGCATCAGCGTTGACCCGAACGTCACCAAGGTTCTCGCCGACGCATAGTCAGCAGTAGTACCTGGGGATACCTCCCCGAAGAGCGGCCGCAGCCTTTGCTGCGGCCGCTCTTTTGTGTCCGGCCGCTGTGCATCCCGCTTCGGCTTTTGAAGCTCGGCGTCCGTGCGGCAGGATGTGTGCCATGACTCAACTGCCCGTGTCCATCGAGCCGATTGCCGTACCGTCCGGCCTGGACGCACCGGGGGCCGCGGATTTCATCGCCGTTGCCGAGCTCCTGAATGCCCAGCTGCGTGAGTTCTGGGGCAATGACGACTTTTACGGCCCGCCGCAGGCGCAGCTTGCCGGCCGTCGCAGTACTCCGACCCGGCGGCGGGAGCTCCTGGTCGCCCGGGCCGGGGCTGACATCGTGGGAGTGGCCCAGATAAACCTCCCGTTGACGGACAACCTGCACAGTGGAACGGTCAACGTTGTGGTTGCACCTTCCGCCCGGCGCCGCGGCGTTGGAACGCAGCTCTACGCCGCGGCGGAGCAACTGGCGGCGGCGGACAACCGGCGCATGCTCATGGCGGAGACGGACCATTTGCCCTCCGGTGAGACGTCGGACCCGATCGCCCATACCCCGTCGCTGGTCCCGCAGGACGCCGCCGCCTTGTTCGCTTCCGCGTTGGGCTTCCGGCTGGAACTGGTGGACCGCGTCAGCCGGCTGGAGCTGGGAAGCGCTGCAGATGATGAAGCCGTGCTGGAGCAGGCGAGGGCCGTAGCCGGATCGGACTACGAACTCGTCTTCTGGAGCGGGGCCTGCCCTCCGGACCTGGTGGATGCCTACGCGCTTCTGCGGCAGAAGATGAGCATCGATGCGCCGATGGGAGGACTGGACCTGGCGGAGGAAGTATGGAACGAAGCACGGGTACGGGAGGCCGAGGCACAGGCCCGCGACATGGACGCCGAGGTCCTGGTCAGTGCCGCACGGCAGGTCGCGACAGGCGAACTTGCCGGGCATACCGTCCTGGAAATCTTCCGCAACAACCCTGCCGTGGTTTATCAGGACGACACCCTGGTGCTGGAAAGCCACCGGGGAAATCGCCTGGGCATGCTGCTCAAGGCCGCGAACCTGGTACGGCTCCGGCAGATGGTGCCCGAAGCACGCCGGGTCTACACCTGGAATGCCGAGGAGAACCGGTACATGCTCTCCATTAACGAGCGGCTTGGCTTCCGGCCCATCGGCTACTCCGGGGAGTGGCAAAAGGAGCTGTCCGCCGAATGACATTCGGGTGGCAGCTGAGTCCGGCCTCTGCCGGATGATGCCGCCGGCCCCCGGGATTTGTTCCCCGTCGCAATCTCCCGTACTCTGGAACTACCAAAGACCGTCGGTCGATGTGCATTCAATCCCACCGTAAGGCTGAACCTTCAGCCCGCCACGTGTGGAACCCGGTTGGACAAACATCCGAAAGTCCCTTGATAGGGCGGCCTGCGCAGGTGAACGAACTGCACTCCGGAACACGTGTCCGTAGAGTGAAGCCCCGTGCATCTGCCCGGGGCGTTTTTTATGTTCGGGACCCGATCCACCGGCACTATTTCCCCGGAAGGAGGGTTATGGCAACGCCAACAAAGGTGTCAGCAGTCGAGGAAATCACCACCGATTTCAAGGAATCGACCGCTGCTGTCCTAACCGAATACCGCGGGCTCACCGTTGCACAGCTCAAGGAGCTGCGTCGTTCGCTCGGCCAGGACACCAAGTACTCGGTCGTAAAGAACACCCTGACTGGCATTGCAGCCAAGGAAGCCGGCATCGACGCGTTCGAAGGCCAGCTTGCCGGACCTACTGCAATTGCCTTCATCAAGGGTGACGCAGTTGCAGCTGCAAAGAGCCTGACGGATTTTGCCAAGACCAACCCGCAGCTCATCATCAAGACCGGTGTCTTCGAGGGCAATGCCCTGGATGCCTCCGGTGTAGCCGCACTGGCTGCCCTTGAGTCCCGTGAGTTCCAGCTTGCACGCGTCGCCGGTGTCCTCAAGGCACCGATGTCCATGCTCGCCCGCACGGCTGATGCACTGCGCATGAAGCTTGAAGAGGAAAGCGGCGCCCCCGCTGCCTCCGCTGCAGAAGAGGCTCCGGCCGCTGCAGAAGAAGCTCCGGCAGCAGAAGCAGCCACCGAAGAGTAATTCCTCTTCTCCATCAATCTCCGGTGCCTGCGTGCACCAACTATAGGAAGGACGCCACACCATGGCGAAGCTCACCAACGAAGAGCTCATTGAAGCTTTCAAGGAACTGTCCATCATCGAGCTCTCCGATTTCGTGAAGCTCTTCGAGGAGACGTTCGACGTCACCGCTGCTGCTGTTGCAGTTGCCGGCCCAGCTGCCGGTGCCGCTGAAGCCGCTGAAGAGAAGACCGAATTCGACGTCATCCTCGAAGCTGCCGGCGACAAGAAGATCGCAGTGATCAAGGAAGTTCGCTCCCTGACCTCGCTGGGTCTGAAGGAAGCCAAGGACCTGGTTGACAGCGCTCCGAAGGCCGTCCTCGAAGGCGCCAACAAGGAAGCCGCTGACAAGGCCAAGGAAGCTCTCGAAGCTGCCGGCGCCACCGTCACCGTCAAGTAGTTTTTACTGCCTCACAGCATAAAAACGCTTAGCAGAAGGCCCCGTTCCGAAAGGAACGGGGCCTTCTGTTTTGATTTCGGGGCGGTCACTCCGGGGCAGCTGCTCCGGGGCGGTTATGCCTCTTCGCGGTAAAGCAGCAGCGCCTCGCCCTGCCCGCCGCCGCCGCAGAGCGCGACGCCGGCCCGGCCGGATCCGCGCCGGGCAAGCTCATGCGCTGCCGTGAGGGCCAGCCGGGCGCCCGAGGCGCCGATCGGATGCCCGAGTGCGATCGCTCCGCCGTGCAGGTTGCACTGTTCAAGGTCCATCCCCAGTTCGTTGAGGGACTGGACCGCCACGGCACCGAAGGCCTCGTTGATCTCGATGAAGTCCAGGTCCGAGGTGCTCCAGCCGGCCCGCCCGAGCGCGGCGAAGAGGGCATTGGAGGGCTGGGAATGCAGCGTGTTGTCCGGGCCCGCGACCTGGCCGGGAAGCCCGACGGCGGCGAGGACATTCAATCCGTTGGCTTCGGCGTAGTCCCGGGTCGTGATGATCAGTGCTGCCGCACCGTCGGACAGGGGAGAGGAGTTGCCTGCCGTGATGGTTCCTTCGGAATCGAACGCCGGACGAAGGCCCGCCAGCGTATCCACGGTGGTGTTGGGCCGCACGCCTTCGTCCGAGGTAAGGACCAGGGGCTCTCCGCGGCGCTGCGGCACCGTCACGGGAACGATTTCCGCGTCGAAGATCCCGGAGGCCATGGCGGCTGCCGCGCGCCGGTGCGAGGCAGCGGCTACTTCGTCCTGCTCCAGGCGCTTGATGGCCAGCTTCGTGTTTCCCCGCTCGGTGGAAATGCCCATGGAATCGTTGTCGAAGGCATCAGTGAGGCCGTCGTGTGCCACCGAATCCAGTGCGGAAATGTTGCCGTAGTTCCAGCCCTGCCGGGAACCGGGAAGCAGGTGTGGTCCGCGGGTCATGGATTCCTGGCCGCCGGCCACCACCACGGTGGCCTCGCCGCCGCGGATCAGCCGAGCGGCATCAATCACCGCAGCCAGGCCGGACAGGCAGACCTTGTTGACGGTGACCGCCGGGACGTCCCAGCCGATGCCGGCCTTGATGGAGGCCTGGCGGGCGGGGTTCTGCCCGCAGCCGGCCTGCACCACATGCCCCATGATGACGGAGTCGACAGCCGCGGCATCAACGCCGGCTTTGTCCAGCGCGCCCTTGATGGCAAACGCGCCGAGCTCGACGGCCGTGAAGGCGGACAGCTGGCCGTTCAGGCGGCCCTGGGGCGTACGTGCGCCCCCGACAATAACCACTTCGGGAACGGCGGCGCCCTCGCGGGCTGCGGAGGTGCTTGTGGGTGCGTTAGTCACTCGTGCATCGCTTTCGTCGGTGTATTCGTCATTGAAGACAGGGATAAGGCTACGCCACCCCGGCGCGCCGGGGGAGAGCGCCGTCACAGGGGTCCGCGGCACTGCACACCATGCGGGCACGCATAAAAGCGCCGTTGTGCGGTAAGGTATCTGTATCCGATGCGTGAACGGTGCGCCGGTGCAGCCTGTAGCTCCCCCTCGATTCCGGGATTAGTCTCAGATGAGTCAGCCGGAAATTCGATCCCCGGAACATCCTTTCGGAGGGGTTGAGCGAAGCAGGGTTCAGATACCGGGTAGACTTGTCTGCCCATAATGCCCTATAGTGGATATTTGCTTCCTCCTGTTAACCTTCAGCCTTCATATAGCGGTGGGCTTCGTTCCGTGCCGGGCAGTATCCGCAACCTGTGGATAGGCCCCATGCCGGACACTGGGACGCACACGGACTCGGTCCGCATCGTGCAGGGGAGGAGGCGTGAAACACGCCTGAAGGTCTGTGGAAGGATCCCTCTTGGTCGCCTCGAGCACCTCTAATAACGAAACCGCTACTAATCCGGAGAACGCAGCTTCCCGGATTTCATTCGCAAAGATTCACGAACCGCTTGACGTTCCCAATCTTCTTGCCCTGCAGACGGACAGCTTTGACTGGCTCGTCGGCAACGAGCGCTGGAAGGCGCGCGTTGAAAAGGCGCGGGAGACCGGCGAACAGGGTATTGCCACCACTTCCGGCCTGGCTGACATCTTCGAGGAAATCTCCCCGATTGAAGACTTCCAGGGCACCATGTCCCTGAGCTTCTCGGAGCCGGAGTTTGCCGACCCGAAGTACACCATGGCGGAGTGCAAGGACCGGGACGCTACGTACTCGGCCCCGTTGTACGTTAAAGCCGAATTCATGAACAACAACACGGGTGAAATCAAGCAGCAGACCGTGTTCATGGGCGACTTCCCCCTCATGACCAACAAGGGAACGTTCGTCATCAACGGCACCGAGCGTGTTGTTGTTTCCCAGCTGGTCCGTTCCCCGGGCGCATACTTCGAGCGCACCGCGGACAAGACCAGTGACAAGGACATCTACACCGCGAAGATCATTCCTTCCCGCGGTGCATGGTTTGAACTTGAGATCGACAAGCGTGACCAGGTGGGCGTCCGCCTGGACCGCAAGCGCAAGCAGTCCGTCACCGTGCTGCTCAAGGCACTGGGCTGGACCGAAGGCCAGATCCTCGAGACCTTCGGCGAGTACGACTCCATTCGGGCCACCCTGGAAAAGGACCCGACGGAAACCCGCGAAGATGCCCTGCTGGACATCTACCGCAAGCTCCGTCCGGGCGAGCCGCCCACGGTCGAGGCTGCCCAGACCCTGCTGGACAACCTGTACTTCAACCCGAAGCGTTACGATCTGGCCAAGGTTGGCCGTTACAAGATCAACCGCAAGCTGGGCATCGACAAGCCTCTGACGGATTCCGATGCTTCGGTACTGAACAATGACGACATCGTCGCCATGATCAAGTTCCTCGTAGCACTGCACGCCGGCGAGAAGACGGTTCCGGGCAAGCGCAACGGCGACGACGTCGACATCCGCGTTGAGGTCGACGACATCGACCACTTCGGCAACCGCCGCATCCGCGCCGTCGGCGAACTGATCGAAAACCAGATCCGCACGGGCCTGTCCCGTATGGAGCGCGTAGTCCGCGAACGGATGACCACCCAGGACGTCGAGGCCATCACGCCGCAGACCCTGATCAACATCCGTCCCGTTGTTGCTGCAATCAAGGAGTTCTTCGGAACCTCCCAGCTCTCGCAGTTCATGGACCAGAACAACCCGCTTGCCGGCCTGACGCACAAGCGCCGCCTGTCCGCGCTGGGCCCGGGCGGTTTGTCCCGTGACCGCGCAGGCATGGAAGTCCGAGATGTGCACCCGTCCCACTACGGACGTATGTGCCCCATCGAAACCCCTGAAGGCCCGAACATCGGCCTGATCGGTTCGCTGGCTTCCTACGGCCGCATCAACGCGTTCGGCTTCATCGAAACCCCGTACCGCAAGGTCGAGGAAGGCGTAGTCACCGACAAGGTTGACTACCTGACCGCCGATGACGAAGTTGAGCGCACCATTGCCCAGGCAAACGCTCCGCTGCGCGCCGACCAGCACTTCGCCGAGGACCTCGTCCTTGTCCGTGCCCGCGGCGGCTCCGGTGAGCCCGTCCTCGTTGAGCCCAACGAGGTCGAGTACATGGACGTCTCCCCGCGCCAGATGGTGTCGGTGGCTACGGCCCTGATTCCGTTCCTCGAGCATGACGATGCCAACCGCGCCCTTATGGGTGCGAACATGCAGCGCCAGGCTGTGCCGCTGCTCCGTTCCGAGCGTCCCGTCGTGGGCACCGGCATGGAGAAGTACACCGCCGTTGACGCCGGCGACTCCGTGACCGCCAAGAAACCCGGTGTTGTCACCGAGGTTTCCGCTGACCTCGTCACCGTCATGAACGACGACGGCACCGAGACCAGCTACCCGATCATGAAGTTCGAGCGCTCCAACCAGGGCAACGCCTACAACCAGCGCGTGCTGGTCTCCGAAGGTGCCCGGGTTGAGGTCAACAGCATCATCGCCGACGGTCCCGCAACGGACCAGGGTGAACTGGCCCTTGGTAAGAACCTGCTCGTGGCATTCATGTCATGGGAAGGCCACAACTACGAAGATGCCATCATCCTGTCCCAGCGCATGGTCTCCGACGATGTCCTGACCTCCATCCACATTGAGGAGCACGAGGTTGACGCCCGCGACACCAAGCTTGGTGCCGAGGAAATCACCCGCGACATCCCCAACGTCTCCGAAGAGGTGCTCTCACAGCTCGACGAGCGCGGCATCATCCACATCGGTGCCGAGGTTGAAGCCGGCGACATCCTGGTCGGCCGCGTCACCCCGAAGGGCGAAACGGAACTGACCCCGGAGGAGCGCCTGCTGCGCGCAATCTTCGGCGAGAAGAGCCGCGAAGTCCGCGACACGTCCCTGAAGGTGCCCCACGGCGAGTCCGGCACCGTCATCGGCGTCCGCATCTTCGACCGTGACAACGACGACGAGCTGCCCCCGGGCGTCAACCAGCTGGTCCGCGTCTACGTGGCCCACAAGCGCAAGATCACCGACGGTGACAAGCTGGCCGGCCGCCACGGCAACAAGGGCGTCATCTCCAAGATCCTCCCGATCGAAGACATGCCGTTCATGGAAGACGGAACCCCCGTCGACATCATCCTGAACCCGCTGGGTGTTCCGGGCCGAATGAACGTCGGACAGGTCCTGGAAATCCACCTGGGCTGGGCTGCCAAGCAGGGCTGGAAGATCGAAGGCGAGCCGGACTGGGTCAAGGACCTGCCGAACCTGCCCCGTGAGACCGGTCCCACCACTGTCGCCACCCCGGTGTTCGACGGCGCCAGCGAGGACGAGATCACCAACCTGCTCGACTCCACCAACGTGACCCGTGACGGCAACCGCCTGATCGGTGCATCGGGCAAGGCCCGGATGTACGACGGCCGCTCCGGCCAGCCGTTCCCGGACCCGATCTCGGTCGGCTACATGTACATCCTGAAGCTGCACCACCTGGTGGACGACAAGATCCACGCACGCTCCACCGGTCCGTACTCCATGATCACGCAGCAGCCGCTGGGTGGTAAGGCACAGTTCGGCGGACAGCGCTTCGGTGAAATGGAAGTCTGGGCCCTGGAAGCGTACGGCGCCGCCTACACGCTGCAGGAACTGCTCACGATCAAGTCCGATGACATCCATGGCCGCGTGAAGGTCTACGAAGCCATCGTCAAGGGTGAGAACATCCCGGAGCCCGGCGTTCCGGAATCGTTCAAGGTCCTGATCAAGGAAATGCAGTCGCTCTGCCTGAATGTGGAAGTCCTCTCCACCGAAGGCAACACGATTGAAATGCGTGACTCGGATGAAGAAGTCTTCCGGGCCGCGGAGGAACTGGGTATCGATCTGTCCCGCGCAGAGCCCAGCTCCGTCGAAGAGGTTTAGCAGTATCACCGTCCCGGCTGGCGCCGGGACGGTCCGGAACGGCGGCAACGAAATTCCGCGGCTCGCAGAGCTCGCAACGGAATATTAAAGCCGCCTAACCCGGACCGCCTGGCGCCAGTGGGATGGTCACCTAGAGCTCTTTCCGTACCCCGAGACATTCAGATTTAGAGAACAAGAGAGAACAGGGACCCATGTCCAACGATTCCACGTTCGGCCTCATGCGAATCGGCCTTGCCACCGCGGATGAAATCCGCGGCTGGTCATACGGCGAAGTCAAGAAGCCGGAAACCATCAACTACCGAACCTTGAAGCCGGAGAAGGACGGTCTTTTCTGCGAAAAGATCTTCGGTCCTTCCCGCGACTGGGAATGCTACTGCGGTAAGTACAAGCGCGTCCGCTTCAAGGGCATCATCTGTGAGCGCTGCGGCGTCGAGGTCACCCGTGCCAAGGTGCGCCGCGAACGCATGGGCCACATTGAGCTCGCCGCTCCGGTCACCCACATCTGGTACTTCAAGGGTGTTCCGTCCCGCCTGGGCTACCTGCTGGACCTGGCACCGAAGGACCTTGAGAAGGTCATCTACTTCGCTGCCTACATGATCACCTCGGTGGACGAAGAGAACCGCCACGCGGAACTGCCGAACCTGCAGGCCGAGCACGACGTGGAGCGCAAGCACCTCGTCGACCAGCGCGACTCCGACATTGCCGCGATCGCCAAGGACCTGGAAGGCGAGCTTGCCCGCCTCGAGGGCGAAGGCGCCAAGGCTGCCGACAAGAAGAAGGCACGCGACTCCGCCGACCGCCAGATGGCCAAGGTCCGCCGCGACGCCGACAACAACATCGAGCGCCTCGAGCAGGTCTGGGACCGGTTCAAGAACCTCAAGGTCGGCGACCTGGAGGGCGACGAAGGCCTCTACCGCGAACTGCGTGACCGTTACGGTCTGTACTTCGAAGGCTCCATGGGTGCCGAAGCCATCAAGAAGCGTCTTGAAGACTTCGACATGCAGGCCGAGTCCGAGAACCTGCGCGACATCATCCAGAACGGCAAGGGCCAGCGCAAGACGCGTGCCCTGAAGCGCCTGAAGGTTGTCAACGCGTTCCTGACCACCACGAACAGCCCGCTGGGCATGGTCCTGGACGCCGTTCCGGTTATCCCGCCGGAACTGCGCCCGATGGTCCAGCTCGACGGCGGCCGCTTCGCGACGTCGGACCTTAACGACCTGTACCGCCGCGTGATCAACCGCAACAACCGCCTGAAGCGCCTGCTGGATCTCGGTGCCCCCGAGATCATCGTGAACAACGAAAAGCGGATGCTCCAGGAAGCTGTTGACTCCCTGTTCGACAACGGCCGCCGCGGCCGTCCGGTCACCGGACCGGGCAACCGTCCGCTGAAGTCGCTGTCCGACATGCTCAAGGGCAAGCAGGGCCGCTTCCGCCAGAACCTGCTGGGTAAGCGCGTTGACTACTCCGGCCGTTCCGTTATCGTCGTTGGCCCGCAGCTGAAGCTGCACCAGTGCGGCCTGCCGAAGCAGATGGCACTGGAGCTCTTCAAGCCGTTCGTGATGAAGCGCCTGGTTGACCTCAACCACGCCCAGAACATCAAGAGCGCCAAGCGCATGGTCGAGCGTTTCCGTCCGCAGGTCTGGGACGTACTGGAAGAGATCATCACCGAACACCCGGTGCTGCTCAACCGTGCACCCACCCTGCACCGCCTCGGCATCCAGGCCTTCGAGCCGCAGCTCGTTGAAGGTAAGGCCCTTCAGCTGCACCCGCTGGTCTGCGGCGCCTTCAACGCTGACTTCGACGGCGACCAGATGGCAGTCCACCTGCCGCTGAGCCCCGAAGCCCAGGCTGAAGCACGCATCCTGATGCTGTCCTCGAACAACATCCTGAAGCCGTCCGACGGCCGCCCGGTCACCCTGCCCTCGCAGGATATGATCATCGGCCTGCACCACCTGACCACGAAGCGGAACGGTGCTGCCGGTGAAGGCCGCGTGTTCGGTTCCATGGCCGAAGCCATCATGGCCTTCGACATGGGCGAGCTGCACCTGAACGCACTGGTGAAGATGCGCGTGGACGGCTTCGTCCCCAGCGCAGGCCAGCCGGCACCGGAAGGTTGGGAAGAGGGCACTCCTGCCCTCATCGAAACCTCCCTCGGCCAGGTCATCTTCAACCAGACGCTGCCCGCGGACTACCCGTGGGTGAAGGAAGTTGCCGATAAGGGCCAGCTCTCCGCGATCGTCAACGATCTGGCTGAGCGCTACCCGAAGGTCGTCACGGCTGCAACGCTGGACAACCTGAAGGACGCCGGTTTCTACTGGGCCACCCGCTCGGGCGTTACCGTTGCCATCTCCGATATCGCGGCTCCGATCGACAAGCCCGCCATTATGGAAGGCTACGAAGCGCAGGCTGCCAAGGTCGAAAGCCAGTACGGCAAGGGCCTGATCGCTGAAGACGAGCGCCGCCAGGAACTGATCGACATCTGGAACAAGGCCACCAACGAGGTTGCTGCTGCAATGCGGGCGAACATGCCCGAGTTCAACAACATCAACCGCATGGTGTCCTCCGGTGCCCGTGGTAACTGGCTGCAGGTCCGCCAGATTGCCGGTATTCGTGGCCTGGTGGCCAACCCTAAGGGCGAGATCATCCCGCGCCCGATCAAGTCCTCCTACCGCGAGGGCCTGTCGGTGCTGGAATACTTCATCGCCACCCACGGTGCCCGTAAGGGTCTCGCCGATACCGCTCTGCGTACCGCCAACTCGGGTTACCTGACCCGTCGTCTGGTGGACGTTTCCCAGGACGTCATTGTCCGCGAGGAAGACTGCGGCACCGAGCGCGGCCTGAACGTAACCATCGCGGTTCCGGACTCCAACGGTGAACTGCAGCTGCACGAAGAGGTCGAGAACTCGGCGTACGCCCGTACGCTGGCCACCGACGTCACCGATGCACAGGGCAACGTCCTGGCCAAGGGCGGCGACGATGTGGGCGACGTCCTCATCGCCAAGCTGTTCGAAGCCGGCGTCACCGACATCAAGGTCCGCTCCGTACTCACCTGTGAGTCCGCCGTCGGTACCTGTGCACTTTGCTACGGCCGCTCCCTGGCCACGGGTAAGACCGTGGACATCGGCGAGGCCGTGGGCATCATTGCCGCACAGTCCATTGGTGAGCCGGGTACCCAGCTGACCATGCGTACCTTCCACACCGGTGGTGTTGCTTCCGCTGAGGACATCACCCAGGGTCTGCCCCGTATCCAGGAGCTCTTCGAAGCACGTACGCCTAAGGGTGTTGCTCCGATCTCCGAGACCGCGGGTCGGGTCACGCTGGAAGAGACCGACCGCCAGATGCGTCTGGTTGTCACTCCCGACGACGGCTCCGAGGAAATCGCCTACCCGGTCCTGCGCCGTGCCCGCCTGCTGGTTGCCGACGGCGACCACGTAGAGGTTGGCCAGCAGCTGGTCTTCGGTGCGGTGGATCCCAAGCAGATCCTCCGTATCCTCGGCCCGCGCAAGGCACAGGAATTCCTGGTGGACGAAGTCCAGCGCGTGTACCGCAGCCAGGGTGTGGGCATCCACGACAAGCACGTCGAGGTTATTGTCCGCCAGATGCTGCGCCGCGTAACCGTGATCGAGTCCGGCGATTCCGATCTGCTCCCGGGTGAGCTGACCGAACGCCGCCGCTTCGAAAGCGAGAACCGCCGCGTCGTTTCGGAAGGCAAGAAGCCTGCTTCGGGCCGTCCGGAACTCATGGGTATCACCAAGGCCTCCCTGGCCACCGAGTCCTGGCTGTCCGCAGCTTCCTTCCAGGAGACAACCCGCGTCCTGACGCAGGCTGCCATGGAAGGCAAGAGCGATCCGCTGCTCGGCCTCAAGGAGAACGTCATCATCGGTAAGCTGATCCCGGCCGGAACGGGCCTGCCCCGTTACACCGAGGTCACTGTCGAGCCGACCGAAGAAGCAAAGGCCAATCTCTTCACCGGCCCGAGCGCCTTCAGCGACTTCGACTACGCCGGCGTTGACGGCGGCCTGAGCCCTGAGTTCCACGCCATCCCGCTGGATGACTACGACATGGGCAGCGACTTCCGCTAACCAAGGCAACCGGCGCCGCGTGTAGTGCGCAGCGTCAACGGCAGGTCCCGCACCCCCAGGGTGCGGGACCTGCCGCGTTTAACGGCTAGGCCGGGATAGTCGCCGTGCCGGATATTGGCTGTGCGAGACTTAAACAATGGCCAATTCCCCGAGCGGCGAGTCCATGACCAGCCGGATCGTGCGGGTCATCAGTGCCTTCGACGAAACCCACCAGGCCATGCCCATCGCCATGCTGGCCCGCCGCGCCGGGCTGCCGCTGTCCACCGCGCACCGGATCGTGAACGAATTGATGGGGCACGGCTTCCTGCAGCGGGAGGCCGACGGCGGCGTCCGTCTGGGCCTTCGCCTGTGGGAACTGGCCAACCGCAGCTCCGCCGCCCTCGGCCTCAAACAGATTGCCATGCCGTTTATGGAAGACATCCAGGCAGTGGTTCGGCAGCACACCCAGCTGTCCGTGCTGCGCCAGGATGAGGTGCTGTTCATCGAACGCCTCTCCAGCCACGGATCGGTGCTGAACCACGCGAAGGTCGCGGGCCGGCTCCCTGTCCACGTCTCCTCATCGGGGATGGTGATGATGGCCCACTCGCCGCGGCACGTACAGGAGGAGTACCTGGCGCAGCAGAACCCGGATGCCTCCGAGGAAAAGCGGCTGCGTTCTTCCTGGGCAAAAATGCGCCTGGAAGGCAGCGCAAGCCTGCCCGGCGCCGTCGTTCCGGACACCACGGGAATAGCCGTGCCCGTCTTCGGCCCGGGCGGCACGGCCGTGGCCGCCATCGGAGTCGTGGTGCCCACCGGCAGCGAACACATCTCTTCGACCATCCCGGCGCTGATGACTGCTGCCCGCGGAATCTCCCGCGGCCTGGGCGTCCGGGCAGAGGCCGCAGGACCCCACTACCAGCGCTGACCCACCGGCCGGCCATGGCCGGAACCGGCCGTGCCGCGTGGCGCTGCAGGCCGGCGGCGGACTCCCGGGTAATAGTAGTGCCGGGCCGGCAGCACATCCTGCCGGGACCTTCTCCGGCAATTCCGTGCCGGCACCAAACGGAGCGGCACAACGGGGGACAGAGTGGCAAAATCAGGGGCGGGCGTCTGGGCGCTGCCTGCTTTCCGCGGCCTGTGGCTGGCCACCACTGCGGTGCACGCCGGCCGTGATGTTGCCGTGTTTGCCGTGTCTGTGGGAATGATCTCCGTGCTTGGCGCTACGCCGTTCCAAGCCGGGCTGGCCGCACCCCTAAGCAGCGCCGGGCCGCTGCTCTTCGGGCTGGTGGCAGGGGTGGCTGTTGACCGGTGGGGGCAGCGGCGGACCATGCTCGCCATGACCTGGGTCCGTGCAGCAGCCTATGCCTGGGCCGTTGCGTCGTTCTTCCTGGGCTGGCTGGAGGCATGGCAGCTGCTGCTCGTGATCCTGGTGGTCGGGATTGCCGACGTGTTCTTTATGGCCGCCCATACCTCGGTATTGCCGCGGCTGGTGGGACGGCACCGGATCGCCGATGCCGCATCTTCGCTGATGGCCTCCGAGCAGGTGGTGTCCCTGGCCGGTCCGGCGGCCGGCGGGATACTGGTGCGGCTTCTTCCGGCGCCGGCCGTGCTTGCCGTAAGCGCAGCCACACAGCTGGTCGCCGCCGCGGGACTGGCCCGGCTGCCCCCGGACAACCCGGCCCCGCCGAAGACGGATCGGCCGGGCATCCGGGAAGCCGTCGCGACGGGGGTCAGGTTCATCGCCGGCCATCGCGTTCTGCTGGCACTGATCATGACTACCACTACCAACAACTTCGCCGCCGGTCTCTACCAGGCTGCCGAGTCCTGGTTCATCCTTCACGATCTGGCAATGGACCCGGCACTCTTCGGTGCCATCTGGTCCGTCAGCGCCGTCGGCGGAATCGTCGGTGCGGTGCTGGCCCCGCGTATTGGGAAGGCGATCGGCCCGCTCCGCGCCATGCTGCTGGCAGCGCTGATGATGCCGCTGAACTTCGCGCTCGTGCCGCTCACTGCACTGTGGCCGCATCTCGCGGTGCTGAGCATCGGGGTATCGTTCACCCTTTTCGGCCTGGCTCTTGGCCTGATGATGGTGAACAGCTCGGCCCTGACCACTGCACTGATCCCGGATGACCTTCTGGCCCGCGTTTCGTCCACCCGCCGCACCCTCACCCAGGGCTCCGTTGTGCTGGGCGGTGTCCTCGGAGCGGTGCTGCTGGGCTGGATCGGTGCTGTGCCGACCCTCTGGCTGGCCGTGGCCGTGGCATTGGGCCAGTGCGTGTTCCTGCTGCTGATAGGGGTGCCCCGGCGGGGTGCGCTGCTGGCCTCGGAGCTTCCCGCGGAGCCGGAGTCACTGCCCGCCCCCGGACGGTAAACCGGTCCCTAAACCGGACCCGTGAACCGCGCCTGACTATCCGCGGCGCCGGATACCCACCGATTTCCCATTCAATGAGAATCACTTTGCTGCTCCCCGTGTGCCGGCAGTCACACTGGGAGGTAGTGTCCGCTACAAAGTTTTCAAGGGAGTAATAGATGGGTGCAGAGCGCACTATCCTCAAGACGCAGGTCGGCATTGTGGGCGGCGGCCCTGCCGGACTGATGCTTTCGCACCTGCTGTCGAAGTCCGGCATCGACAATATCGTGGTGGAGAAGCGGGACCGCGAGACCATCCGCACCACCCACCGGGCCGGCATCCTGGAGCACGGAAGTGTCCGCATGCTGACCGACACCGGGGTAAGCAACCGGGTGCTTACGGAGGGGTACCGCCACGAGGGCATCGACCTGCGCTTCGGCGGTGAGAGCCACCGGATCGATTTTGAAGACCTGGTGGGGGAGTCCGTGTGGCTGTACCCGCAGAACGAGGTCTTCACGGACCTGGCCGCCGCCCGGGAACGGGACCACGGCGATGTCCGCTACGGAGTCAGCGAAACATCCGTCGCGGACCTGGCGACGGAAACCCCCAAAATCCTGTTCACAGACAGCGACGGCAGGGACTTTGAAATCCATTGTGAAATCCTGGTGGGCTCCGACGGTTCCGGCGGAATCTGCAAGCGCTCCATCCCCAAGGAAGCGCGCACGGATAACTTCATCGAATACCCCTTCGCCTGGTTCGGTATCCTCACCAAGGCCGCACCCAGTGCCCCGGAACTGATCTATGCCAATTCCGACCGCGGCTTTGCCCTGATCAGCCAGCGCAACGACTCCGTCCAGCGGATGTACTTCCAGTGTGATCCGAACGAGGACGCGGACGCGTGGAGCGAGGACCGCATCTGGGATGAACTCCAGGCGCGGGTGGACGGCCCGGACGGCTTCGAGCTGACGCGGGGCCCCATCTTCGAAAAGACCGTCCTGAAGTTCCGCAGCTATGTGTGTGAACCCCTGCGGTACGGCAACCTGTTCCTGGCGGGCGACGCCGGACACACGGTTCCGCCCACCGGCGCCAAGGGCCTCAACCTTGCCCTGGCCGACGTGAAGGTACTGTTCGAGGCCATTGACTCGTTCTACGCCACCAAGTCCCCTGACCTGCTGGACGGGTACAGTGACAAGGCACTCGAGCGGGTCTGGCGCGCGCAGAACTTCTCCTATTGGATGACGTCGATGCTGCACACCCGGGCGGACGCCAGCCCCTTCGAACGCAAGCGTGCGCTGGGAGAGCTCAGCGGCGTCGTCTCCTCCCGGCACGGCAGCGCCTACCTGGCCGAGGCCTACACGGGCTGGCCGCACGACTAGCGTTCGCATAACGAACATCTGTACATCCAACGAACAGGCGGTGTAACGTGGTCTCGACCACGTGGATGCTTGGAAAGCCGGAGCGCAAGGGTGCGCTTCATTGAAAGGAAAACCCATGGAAATGGAAGAGAACCTTTTCTCGAACAGCCATGTCATCGAGAAGCTGGACGCAGCCGAGGCCTCACAGGACCAGATCTCCGCTGAAATCGCCGCGGTCCACGCCGAGTACTCCAAGGGGGTGGACGACGGCGCCGCAGAGGAAACCCAGCCCCGCATCGATTTCACTCCCTACCGCAGTTCGCTCCTGCGCCACCCCACCAAGGATCCGCACCACGTGGACCCCGAAACCATCGAGCTGTGGTCCCCGGCATTCGGCCACCAGGACGTCCACGCGCTCGAGAGCGACCTGACCATCCAGCACAACGGCGAACCGATGGGGGAGCGGATCATCGTCCGCGGACGCATCCTCGACGGCGACGGGCACCCCGTCCGCAACCAGCTGGTGGAAATCTGGCAGGCCAACTCCGCCGGCCGCTACATCCACAAGCGCGACCAGCACCCGGCCCCGCTGGACCCGAACTTCACCGGCGTCGGCCGCTGCATCACCACCGACGACGGTTCCTACGAGTTCACCACCATCAAGCCCGGTCCGTACCCGTGGAAGAACCACTACAACGCCTGGCGGCCGGCGCACATCCACTTCTCACTCTTCGGCACCGACTTCACCCAGCGCATGATCACCCAGATGTACTTCCCCGGGGATCCGCTTTTCGCGCTGGATCCGATCTACCAGTCGATTACGGACTCCAAGGCGCGCGACCGCCTCGTGGCCACGTACGACCACAACATCACCTCGCATGAGTGGGCCACCGGCTACAACTGGGACATCGTGCTCACCGGCAGCAACCGCACCTGGATGGAAGACGAGGACGCAGAGTAATGAACGAGCAGAAGCTAACCGCCACGCCCGGGCAAACCATCGGCCCGTTCTACGGCTACGCCCTCCCCTTCGAGAAGGACAACCAGCTGCTGTCCCCGGGCATGCCCGGCAGCGTCCGCCTCCAGGGCACCGTGACCGACGGCGCCGGAGACACCATTCCGGATGCCCTGCTGGAAATCTGGCAGGCCGACGCCGACGGCAATATCCCCCAGCGGACCGGATCCCTGGTCCGTGACGGCTACACCTTCACCGGCTGGGGCCGCACCGCCGTCGACAATGCCGGCAACTACACCTTCACCACGGTCAACCCGGGCCCTACGGAAGAGGGATCGGCCCCCTTCATTTCCGTCGTCATCTTCGCCCGCGGCCTGCTCAACAAGCTGCACACCCGGATGTACCTGCCGGACGACGAAGAGGCCCTGGCCCGCGACGCCCTGCTGTCCTCACTGCCCGAGGAACGCCGGCGCACCCTGATCGCCACCCGCGAAGCAGACGGCGGACTCCGCTGGAACATCTGCCTGCAGGGCGAAGGCGAAACCGTCTTCCTCACCTACCCCGGGGCGTAACCGGTGGGTGCAGCGGACAGCGCGGACTACGGGCTGCTCTCCCCGGCCTGGGCGGGTACCCGGGTCGCGGAACTGACCGGGGACCGACAGCTGCTCCAGGCCCTCCTGGACGTGGAGCTCGAATGGGTGCGCGTGCTGGCCTCCGCCGGCCTGGCCGATCCGGAAGCACCCGCCGCGGTGGCCGCCGTCAGCGACGCTTCCCGGTACGACGCCGCGTCCCTGGCCGAGCGGGCGCAGGGCGGCGGCAATCCCGTGATTCCGCTGCTGGCCGACCTCCGGGCCCAGGCACGGGAATCTTCGCCCAAGGCCGCGGCCGCCATCCACCGCGGCGCCACCAGCCAGGACATCATGGACACCGCCCTGATGCTGCTGGCCCGCCGCGCCCTGGACGCCATCATCGCGGATGCCGACCGGGCCGCCGCTGCCCTGGGTGCCACCGCCCGGCGCCACGCAGCGACCCTGTGCGTGGCCCGGACCCTGACCCAGCACTCGCTGCCCTCCACCTTCGGCCTGCGCGCCGCCCAGTGGCTGCACGGGGTGGGCAGCGCCGCGCAGGGACTGCGTACCGCCGCCGGCAACCTCCAGCTGCAGTGGGGCGGCGCCTCCGGAACCCTTGCAGCAGTTTCCCTGGCCGCCGGCTCCGCTGCCCCCGGAGCGGAGCGCATCACCGCCTTCGACCTCACCGCACGCCTGGCACGCGGCCTCGGCCTGGCCGAGCCCCTGGCACCCTGGCAGACCAACCGGCTGCCGGTGACCGCCCTCGGCGCTGCACTGCAGGACTTCACCGCCGCGGCTGGAAAGGTTGCCAACGACGTCCTGCTGCTCAGCCGGCCGGAAATCGGCGAGGTCTCCGAACCCCGCGCCGCCGGCCGCGGAGGATCCTCCGCCATGCCGCAGAAGCAGAACCCCGTCCTGTCCGTCCTGATCCGCAGTGCGGCCCTGGCCGCACCCGGCTACGGAATGCAGCTGAACGCCGCTGCCGCAGCCGCGGACGATGAGCGGCCCAGCGGCTCCTGGCACGTGGAATGGCAGGCCCTGCGCTCCCTGCTGCGCCTCGCCGGGGGAGCAGCTGCCAAGCTGGCCGAACTGGCCGAGGGCCTGCAGGTCTCCACGGACGCGCTTGCCCGCAACCTGGAATCCGCCGGGCCGCTTGTGGTCAGCGAGAAAATCATGGCCGTGGCCGCCCCGCTGCTCGACGACGGCGTGCCCGGACGCGGCAAGGAAATCATCGCCGACACCGTGGCCCGCTCGCTGTCCTCCGGCGAGCCCTTCGAAGAGCTGCTGCGCGCAGCGGTCCCCCCGGAAGTCCTTTCCGATACGGAACTCAAGAGCATCCTCGACCCCGCCGAATACCTAGGGGAGGCCACCGCCCTCATTGAGCGGATCACCGCGGCCTACCCCGGAAAGCCCTCAGCATGAGCATCCCCGCCATCAAGGCCTCCCGCCTTTCCAACGCCGGCCCCGCCGCACCCGTCCTGATCGCCGGCCCGTCGCTGGGCACTGCGTCCATGCCGTTGTGGAGCCGGGCCGCGGCCGCCCTGGACACCTTCACGGTCATCGCCTGGGACCTGCCCGGCCACGGTGCCAGCCCCGCTGCAGGGGAATCCTTCAGCATCGCGGACCTGGCCGCCGCCGTCGCGGCGATGGTCACCGCAGCCCGCAACGCCGGAGACATTCCCGCAGATGTCCCGGTCTTCTACGCCGGGGTATCGCTGGGCGGCGCCGTCGGACTCCAGCTCGGCCTGGACCACGGGTCGCTGTTCGACGGCGTGGCCGTCCTCTGCTCCGGTGCCAAGATCGGCGAAACCGGAGCCTGGGAGGAACGCGCGGAAACGGTGCGCCTCCAGGGCACGCCCACCCAGGTGGTCGGCTCGGGACAGCGCTGGTTCGCCCCGGGCTTTATGGACCGGGAGCCCGCTGCCGCTGCCGCCCTGCTCCACTCGCTGCAGGACGCGGACCGCTTCTCCTACGCCCTCTGCTGCCGGGCACTGGCGACCTTCGATGTCCGGGGACGGCTGCCGGACATCACGGTCCCCGTGCTCGCGGTAGCCGGTGCCGACGACGTCGTCACGCCGCCGTCGTTCGCGCAGCTCATTGCCGACCGGGTGGCCAACGGAACCGCCGCCGTCGTTGACGACGCCGCGCACCTGGTCCCGGTGGAGCAGCCGGCCGTAACCGCAGAACTGCTGAAGGACTTCTTCGGCGCCCAGTACCTCGAAGGGAAATGACGCAGTGATCGCAGATGCCAACAAGAGCCGGCAGGACGTGTACAACGAGGGCATGGCGGTACGCCGCGAAGTCCTCGGCGCCGAGCATGTGGACCGCGCCAACGCGGGCAAGGACGAGTTCACCACCGACTTCCAGGACCTGATCACCCAGTACGCCTGGGGCACCATCTGGACCCGTCCGGGCCTGCCGCGCACCATGCGCAGCGCCATCACCCTGACGGCACTGATAGCGCACGGCCACCTGGAGGAGTTCGCCATGCACGTCCGGGCAGCGCTGCGCAACGGCCTGGACCGCGACGAGATCAAGGAGATCGTGCTGCAGTCCGCCATCTACTGCGGCGTCCCCTCCGCCAACTCCGCCTTCAAGGTGGCCCAGGGCGTCTTCCGCGAGATTGACGCCGCGGCCTGAGCCGGCGGCAGCCCTTCCCCATCCCGGCCCTTCCCCCTCTTCCAGTTTTCGCTTTCCAGTTCAAGGAGCACCCGTGAACCAGGCCTACATCTACGACGCAGTCCGCACCCCCTTCGGCAAATTCGGCGGAGCCCTCGCCGGCGTCCGCCCGGACGACCTGGCCGCCCAGGTCCTGGAGGCCTCCGTGTCCCGGGCCCCCGGCCTTGACCCCGAGCGGATCGACGAAGTGGTCTTCGGCAACGCCAACGGTGCCGGCGAGGAAAACCGCAATGTTGCCCGGATGGCCACGCTGCTGGCCGGCCTGCCCACCTCGATCCCGGGCACCACGGTCAACCGCCTCTGCGGCTCGTCCCTCGACGCAGCACTGATCGCCTCGCGGCAGATCAACACCGGTGAAGCGGACCTGATGCTGATCGGCGGCGTCGAGTCCATGAGCCGTGCCCCCTGGGTGCTGCCCAAGAACGAGAAGCCCTATCCCGCCGGAGATCAGACCCTGGCCTCCACCACGCTGGGCTGGCGGTTGGTCAACCCGGCCATGCCGAAGGAATGGACTGTCTCCCTGGGGGAGGCCACCGAGCAGCTGCGCGAGAAGTACGGCATCACCCGGGAACGCCAGGATGAGTTCGCCGCAGCCTCGCACGCCCTCGCCGCAAAGGCGTGGGATGAGGGCAAATACGCGAACCTGACCGTCGCCGTCGACGGCGTGGACCTGGACCGGGACGAGAGCATCCGCGCCGGTTCCACGGTCGAGAAGCTCGCCACGCTGCGCACCGTTTTCCGGCCGGCGTCGGAGGACGTCTCCGGCGGCACCGTCACCGCCGGCAACGCTTCCCCCCTGAACGACGGCGCCTCCGCGGCCTGGCTGGGCAGCGAAAACGCCGCCGGCATCCTGGGCCTGGACCCGCTGGCCCGGATCGCCGGCCGCGGCGCTGCCGCCAACGAGCCGCAGTACTTCGGTTACGCTCCGGTGGAAGCGGCCAACACGGCGCTGAAGCGTGCCGGCATCAGCTGGAGCGACGTCGGCGCCATTGAACTCAACGAGGCCTTCGCAGCCCAGTCCCTGGCCTGCCTGGACGGCTGGGATGTGGACCCGGCCATCGTCAACGCCTGGGGCGGCGCTGTCGCCATCGGACACCCGCTCGGCGCTTCCGGCACCCGCATCCTCGGCACCCTGGCCCGCCGGCTGCAGGAGTCGGGGGAGCGCTGGGGCGTGGCCGCAATCTGCATCGGCGTGGGCCAGGGCCTCGCCGTCGTGCTCGAAAACGCCAACTGAGAATCCAGTTCCCGAAGACGTAAGGAAAAACCGTGCTCAACATTGTGCAGGACGTTGATGAGGCCGTTGCGCCCATCCACGACGGCGCCACCGTCATGATCGGCGGGTTCGGCCAGGCCGGACAGCCCGTGGAGCTCATCGAGGCGCTGCTGCGCCAGGGTGCCAGGGATCTGACCGTGGTCAACAACAACGCCGGCAACGGAGAACAGGGCCTGGCCGCCCTGATCGGTGCCGGCCGGGTGAAGAAGATCATCTGCTCCTTCCCGCGCCAGTCCGACTCGCAGATCTTCGACGCGAAGTACCGCGCCGGGGAGATTGAACTGGAACTGGTACCCCAGGGCAACCTCGCGGAACGCATCCGCGCCGCCGGTGCAGGCATCGGCGGGTTCTTTACTCCCACCGCCTACGGCACCCCGCTGGCCGAAGGCAAGGAAACCCGGATGATCGACGGCCGCGGCTACGTCTTCGAAACTCCGCTGCACGCCGACTTCGCACTGGTGAAGGCACTGCGGGCCGATAAGGCAGGGAACCTGGTCTACCGGAAGACCGCCCGGAACTTCGGACCGATCATGGCCGCCGCCGCGAAGACCGCAATCGTGCAGGTCCGCGAGATCGTGGACATAGGAGAAATGGACCCCGAAGTCGTGGTCACCCCGGGAATCTACGTCAACACCCTGGTCCGCGTGGACCGGGAGAAAGCGCCGGCTGCAGCATGAGCAACCAGACCGAAAAACTGGGCAAGAACGACCTCGCTGCGCTGGTGGCGGCCGATATTGCCCCGGGGTCCTTCGTGAACCTTGGCATCGGCCAGCCCACCCTGGTCTCCAACTACCTGCAGCCGGAACAGCACATCACCCTGCATACCGAAAACGGGATGCTGGGCATGGGCCCCGAAGCCTCCGGGGACGAGGTGGACCCGGACCTGATCAATGCCGGGAAGATTCCGGTGACCGAACTGCCGGGCGCCGCCTACTTCCACCATGCCGATTCCTTCGCGATCATGCGCGGCGGGCACCTGGACGTCTGTGTCCTGGGTGCCTTCCAGGTCTCCGCCTCCGGGGACCTGGCCAACTGGCATACCGGCGCTCCCGACGCCATTCCCGCAGTGGGCGGCGCCATGGACCTGGCCACCGGCGCCAAGGACGTCTACGTCATGATGTCGCTGTTCACCAAGGACGGCCTCAGTAAGCTGGTGAAGGAATGCAGCTACCCGCTCACCGGCGTCGGATGCGTTACCCGCGTCTACACTAATGAAGCGGTCTTCCTGCTGAAGGAAGACGGCGTCCACGTCCGCGACACCTTCGGAACCACGTTCGAGGAACTGGCGGCAAAGATGGACATCCCGCTGATCCGCGCCGCGGCCAACAGCCAGCAGTAACCGACAACATAGGGGACACGTGAGCGAGACGGCATCGGCCAGCGACCAGTTCGTACAGTCGCTGGCCCGCGGCCTCACGGTGATCCGGGCCTTCGACGCCGACAACGTGCAGATGACCCTGAGCGAGGTTTCCCGCCGGACCGGACTGACCCGGGCCACCGCCCGCCGCTTCCTGCTTACCCTCGTGGAACTCGGCTACGTGCGCACCGACGGGCGGACTTTCGAACTGACCGCCCTGGTCCTGCAGCTGGGTTACTCCTACCTGTCCGGCCAGTCCCTTCCCCAGCTTGCGCAGCCGGTACTGGAGGACCTGTCCAGGGAAATCTCGGAATCGACGTCGGCGTCGGTGCTCGACGGCGACGAGATCGTCTACATCGCCCGGATCCATACCCGGCGGCTGATGACAGTCGGGATCAGCGTTGGGACCCGGTTCCCGGCCTACGCCACCTCCATGGGCAGGGTCCTGCTGGCGGGGCTCCCCGAGGACCGGTTCGACGATTACCTGTCCAAAGCCAGCCTGAGTCCCCTGACGGAGCGCACGGTCACGGACCCGGACCGCCTGCGCACCCTCGTGGCGCGGGCACGGGAACAGGGCTGGGCCGTCGTGGACCAGGAACTGGAACTCGGGCTGCGCTCCGTGGCCGTTCCCGTCCTGGACCCGCGGGGGAACGTGGTCGCCGCCCTGAACACGTCCATGCAGGCCACCATGGGGCTTACTCTGGAAGAGGCAGCCGCACGCGTGCTGCCGCACCTGCAGCAGGCTTCGGCCACGATTACCGCGGCCCTGAGTGCCCGCAGCTAGTGACGCTGCTCGCACTTTCCGCCGGGAGTCGTTAAGTCTGCTAGACTGAAAACCAATTGTTTGTGTGGCAGTGGATGAAGGCCGCTCGCGTGCCCTCCGTGGAGAGATACTCGGAGGAATGCATTCCGTAAGGAATGGGCGGGCCTGTTTCCGGGTTGCGGGGTCCTTGCGCAACGAATGCCACACTTTTGCACGCCTACGGTCGCTTTCGGCGAGAACATCGGAACTTCTCGGGGCATTGCGGCAACGACTTGAAGCGCGCCGCCCCTTTAGTTGGTTTCAGCCGGCAGCGGGGCGGGGCAACCAGAGAATTATCTCGAGAAAAAACGGAGAACACGAAAGTGCCTACGATTCAGCAGCTGGTCCGCAAGGGCCGCTCACCCAAGGTCTCCAAGACCAAGGCTCCTGCCCTCAAGGGCAGCCCGATGCGCCGTGGTGTCTGCACCCGCGTTTACACCACCACCCCGAAGAAGCCGAACTCGGCTCTGCGTAAGGTTGCACGTGTCCGCCTCAACGGCGGCATCGAAGTAACCGCTTACATCCCCGGTGTGGGTCACAACCTTCAGGAACACTCCATCGTGCTGGTGCGCGGCGGTCGTGTGAAGGACCTTCCCGGTGTCCGCTACAAGATTGTCCGCGGTGCCCTCGATACCCAGGGTGTCAAGAACCGCAAGCAGGCTCGCAGCCGCTACGGCGCGAAGATGGAGAAGAAGTAATATGCCCCGCAAGGGTCCGGCCCCCAAGCGGCCGCTCGTACTGGATCCCGTCTACGGCTCCCCGCTGGTCACGCAGCTGATCAACAAGGTTCTGGTAGACGGCAAGAAGTCCACCGCAGAGCGCATCGTTTACGGTGCACTTGCAGGCGCTCAGGAGAAGACCGGACAGGATCCGGTTGCAGCCCTGAAGAAGGCCATGGACAACATCAAGCCGAGCCTTGAGGTCAAGTCCCGCCGCGTTGGCGGCGCTACTTACCAGGTTCCGGTCGAGGTCAAGCCGGGCCGTGCAACTGCACTGGCCCTGCGCTGGCTGGTCGGCTACTCCAAGGCCCGCCGCGAAAAGACGATGACTGAGCGTCTGCGCAACGAAATCCTGGACGCTTCCAACGGTCTTGGTGCAGCTGTGAAGCGCCGCGAGGACACCCACAAGATGGCCGAGTCCAACAAGGCCTTCGCCCACTACCGCTGGTAATACGCCAAGCTGACGGCAGCCGCTGACGGCCCTGTGGCCCGCATTTGCGGGCCGCAGGGCTTCAGCCGGATAAGCGCCGTTGACGGAAGCAACCAAAAAAGGGAGAAACCGTGGCACTTGACGTGCTTACCGACCTGAATAAGGTCCGCAACATCGGCATCATGGCCCACATCGATGCCGGCAAGACAACTACCACTGAGCGCATCCTGTTCTACACGGGTGTCAACCACAAGATCGGCGAGACCCACGACGGTGCGTCCACGATGGACTGGATGGCACAGGAGCAGGAGCGGGGCATCACCATCACCTCCGCAGCTACCACGTGCTACTGGGACAACAACCAGATCAACATCATCGACACCCCGGGTCACGTTGACTTCACTGTCGAGGTTGAGCGGTCCCTGCGCGTCCTCGACGGCGCCGTTGCTGTCTTCGACGGCAAGGAAGGCGTTGAGCCGCAGTCCGAGACTGTCTGGCGCCAGGCCGACAAGTACGACGTTCCGCGTATCTGCTTCGTCAACAAGATGGACAAGCTGGGCGCTGACTTCTACTTCACCGTAGACACGATCATCAACCGCCTCGGCGCCAAGCCGCTGGTCCTCCAGCTGCCGATCGGCTCCGAAAGCGAATTCGAAGGCGTCGTTGACCTCCTCGAAATGCGTGCACTCACCTGGCGCGGCGACGCCAAGGGTGACGTGACCATGGGTGCCAAGTACGAAATCGAACCGATCCCCGCAGAACTGCAGGAAAAGGCCGAAGAGTACCGCGCACAGCTCGTCGAGACCGTTGCTGAAGCCAGCGACGAACTGATGAACAAGTACCTTGAAGGCGAAGAGATCAGCATTCCCGAGCTGAAGGCCGGCATTCGTAAGCTGACCATCAACTCCGATGTCTACCCGGTTCTGTGTGGCTCTGCCTTCAAGAACCGCGGTGTGCAGCCGATGCTGGACGCCGTCGTCGACTACCTGCCCAGCCCGCTTGACGTCCCGAACATCAAGGGCCACGACATCCGCGACGAAGAGGTCATCCTCGAACGTGCCGCTGATGCCAAGGCTCCGTTCTCGGCTCTGGCATTCAAGGTTGTGACGCACCCGTTCTTCGGCCGTCTGACCTACATCCGCGTGTACTCCGGCCACGCTGCTTCCGGCGCCCAGGTCATGAACGCGACCAAGCAGAAGAAGGAGCGCATCGGAAAGCTCTTCCAGATGCACGCCAACAAGGAAAACCCGGTCGAGGAAATCACGACGGGCCACATTTACGCCGCCATCGGCCTGAAGGACACCACCACGGGCGATACCCTGTGCGACCTTCAGGAGCCGATCGTGCTGGAATCCATGAGCTTCCCGGAGCCCGTGATTTCCGTGGCCATCGAGCCGAAGACCAAGGGTGACCAGGAGAAGCTCTCCACGGCCATCCAGAAGCTCTCCGAAGAGGATCCGACCTTCCAGGTCTCCCTCGACGAAGACACCGGCCAGACCATCATCGCCGGCATGGGCGAGCTCCACCTGGACATCCTGGTGGACCGCATGCGCCGCGAGTTCCGCGTCGAGGCAAACGTGGGCAAGCCCCAGGTTGCCTACCGCGAAACGATCCGCCGTGCAGTCGCCAAGCACGACTACACGCACAAGAAGCAGACCGGTGGTTCGGGTCAGTTCGCTAAGATCCAGATCGCCATCGAGCCGCTGGATACGTCCGACGGCACGTTCTACGAATTCGAGAACAAGGTCACCGGTGGTCGCGTTCCGCGCGAATACATCCCCAGCGTTGACCAGGGTATCCAGAGCGCGCTTACTGACGGTGTGCTCGCCGGTTACCCGGTTGTCGGCATCAAGGCCACGCTGCTTGACGGCGCGTACCACGACGTCGACTCCTCGGAAATGGCGTTCAAGATTGCTGGACGGCAGGCTTTCAAGGAAGCCGCACGTATGGCAAGCCCTGTCCTGCTTGAACCGCTGATGGATGTTGAAGTCCGCACCCCTGAGGAATACATGGGTGAAGTTATCGGTGACATCAACTCCCGTCGCGGCCAGATGCAGTCCATGGAAGATGCAGCCGGCGTAAAGGTCATCCGGGCGCACGTCCCGCTGTCCGGCATGTTCGGCTACATCGGCGACCTGCGGTCGAAGACCCAGGGCCGCGCCGTATACTCCATGTCCTTCAACAGCTACGCCGAGGTCCCGAAGGCAGTTGCCGACGAGATCATCCAGAAGACGCGCGGCGAGTAAAACTTGGAGGGTGGACCGGTTCACGCCGGGCCACCCACCGTGTGCGGCTGGTCCGGGCTTCGGCCCGGACCGGGCGCATAGCCAGACTGAGCGGCCTTGCGAGGCTGCTGCGGAAATCGGCAATTTCATCAAATAAACAGCCCCAAGTAGACTTACATCAGTTTCAGTTGCGAAAAGCGCGGCTGGAGATTGAGTCTTCTAACTCTCTAGGAGGAACCCGTGGCGAAGGCAAAGTTCGAGCGGACTAAGCCGCACGTCAACATCGGCACCATTGGTCACGTTGACCATGGAAAGACGACGTTGACCGCTGCCATTTCGAAGGTGCTTGCTGACAAGTACCCTGATCTGAACGAAAAGCGCGATTTCGCTGCTATCGACTCTGCACCTGAAGAGCGCCAGCGCGGCATCACCATCAACATCTCGCACATCGAGTACCAGACCGAGAAGCGCCACTACGCACACGTAGACGCCCCCGGCCACGCTGACTACATCAAGAACATGATCACTGGTGCAGCTCAGATGGACGGCGCAATCCTCGTGGTTGCCGCTACCGACGGTCCGATGGCACAGACCCGCGAGCACGTCCTGCTCGCCCGCCAGGTTGGTGTTCCCTACCTGCTGGTCGCACTGAACAAGTCCGACATGGTTGACGACGAAGAACTGCTCGACCTCGTGGAAATGGAAGTTCGCGAACTGCTGAGCTCCCAGGACTTCGACGGCGACAACGCTCCCGTCGTCCGCGTTTCCGGCCTGAAGGCTCTCGAAGGCGACCCCAAGTGGGTTGCAGCCGTCGAAGAGCTCATGGAAGCCGTTGACAACAACGTGCCGGACCCCGTTCGCGACAAGGACAAGCCGTTCCTGATGCCGATCGAGGACGTCTTCACGATCACCGGTCGTGGAACCGTTGTCACGGGCCGCGCCGAGCGCGGTACCCTCGCCATCAACTCCGAGGTCGAGATCGTCGGCATCCGTCCGGTCCAGAAGACCACGGTTACCGGTATCGAGATGTTCCACAAGCAGCTTGACGAAGCATGGGCCGGCGAGAACTGTGGCCTGCTGCTCCGCGGTATCAAGCGCGAAGACGTAGAGCGTGGCCAGGTTGTCGTGAAGCCGGGTTCCATTACCCCGCACACCGACTTCGAAGCCAACGTCTACATCCTGTCCAAGGATGAAGGCGGACGCCACAACCCGTTCTACTCGAACTACCGCCCGCAGTTCTACTTCCGTACCACGGACGTAACCGGCGTCATCACCCTCCCCGAGGGCACTGAAATGGTTATGCCCGGCGATAATACTGAGATGACCGTTGAGCTCATCCAGCCGATCGCTATGGAAGAGGGCCTCGGCTTCGCTATCCGCGAAGGCGGCCGCACCGTTGGATCAGGCCGCGTCACCAAGATCATCAAGTAATTTGATGGTTTAGCCTGAACCTCATCGGTTCTTAGCAGGGCCCCGTTGCTTATGGCAGCGGGGCCCTGCTGCTTTTAAGCCATGGCCCGTCCTTCGGTTCATGCGGGTCGAGTAGGCGTGCCACGGCGGTGCCGGCCGCCAGCCCCTGTTCGAAGGCACGGACCGCGTTCAGGTCCGAGGCGTCCAGCGCGCCGCCGATCACCGTACCGGGCAAGCCCCGGGCGTCGAGCTGTAAGCGGAGCGGGTTGAACGGTACCTGTCCGGCAGCCAGGACGACGGCGTCAGCCGGCAGGAGCGCCGTCGTGCCGTCCGGGTTCCGGACCCGGAGGCCGAGGGGAGTGACTTCCAGCGGCGTGGTCCCCGCCAGGGCCCGGACGCCGGCAGCTCGGATTTCCTGCAGCACGGCCCACCGCGTGGACAGGCCGATGCCCTGGCCGATTCGGGCTCCCCGGCGCATTATCGTTACGTCCCGGGGACCGCCCGCGACGCCGGCATCCGCCAGCAGGTGTGCAAGGTCCACTGCAATGCCGCCGGCACCGACGATGACTACCCGGCGGCCCAGCGGTGCCGGGTCCGCGAAGGCCTGCCGGTAGTCCAGTACAGGGAGCAGGCCGGCGCCGGGCAGATGAACGGTCCGGGGCCGGACACCGGTGGCCAGCACCAGGTGT
Source organism: Arthrobacter sp. zg-Y895 (assembly GCF_020731025.1). Classification (NCBI taxonomy): domain Bacteria; kingdom Bacillati; phylum Actinomycetota; class Actinomycetes; order Micrococcales; family Micrococcaceae; genus Arthrobacter; species Arthrobacter sp. zg-Y895. The sequence goes on along the minus strand of NZ_JAJFZY010000003.1, from coordinate 63,048 downwards.
GCATAACCGGCCAGTTGCGCGGCTTCGGGGGCGGTGCCGGTCAGGACGCGGACGCCCAGCCGGGCCAGTTCATGGGTGAAGTAGCGGATTGTCTGCAGGAAGTCTGCCTTGCCCGGCACTTTGCCGGCCAGCCGGAACTGCCCGCCGATGGAGCTGTCCTGTTCATAAAGGTCCACGGGGAGTCCGGCCTGCGCCAGCGTTGCCGCTGCCTGCATCCCCGCCGGGCCGGCGCCCACCACGGCAACCCGTGCGGAGGCGCTCACGGGCCGCCGGGGTGGCCGCAGCGGGAGCGGAAATTCTGTTTCACGGCCGGCCCGCGGGTTGACCAGGCAGGAGACAGGTTCGGCGCCCAGCGAACGGTCGATGCAGGCCTCGTTGCAGGCTATGCAGGTGTTGACGAGGTCCGACTCTCCGCGCCGGGTCTTGGCCACGATCGCCGGGTCAGCGAGGAAGGGACGGGCCATCGAAACCAGGTCCGCGTGTCCGGCGGCCAGGGCCCGCTCTGCAAGCTCCAGCGAGTTGATCCGGTTGCCGGCGATGACCGGCACGGGCACTCCCGCAGCTGCCAGGTCCGCGCGGATCTGCCCTGCAATCTCCATCCAGCGGCCGTGCGGAACCATACCCTGCACGGACGGTACCTTGGACTCGTGCCAGCCGATGCCGATGTTGACGGCATCGGCCCCCTCCCGGGCCAGTGCCACCGCCAGGGCTGCCGATTCCTCCCGGGAGCTCGATCCGGCGACGAAGTCGGCGCCCGATGTCCGGTAGATGACCGGGTAGTCGGGCCCTACGGCGTCCCGGACCGCCTGCAGCACCGCCAGTGGAAAAGCCTGCCTGCGCTGCGGGTTCCCGCCCCAGCGGTCCTGTCGCATGTTGGTCAGGGGCGAGGCGAACTGGTTGATCAGGTACCCCTCGGAGCCCATGATTTCCACGGCGTCGAAGCCCAGGGCGCGGGCGGCAGCGGCACCCGCGGCGAAGTCCGCAAGTGTGTCTTCGATCTGCGCCGGCGTGAGTGCGCGGGGCAGCGTCCGTGAAAAGTCCGAATACACCTCCGACGGCGCGGCCGGACGCAGCCCGTATGTGCTCTCCCGGGCGTAGCGTCCCGCGTGGAACAGCTGAAGGGCAAGTCTGCCGCCCGCATCGTGCACCGCGTTGAGCATCGGGGAAACCCGAGCGGCGGCTTCCGGCTCATTGATCAGCAGGTAGATGGGCCCGCCGGCGCCGGCGCGGTTCACTGCCGCTCCGCCCGTGACGATCAGCCCGGCTCCGGCGGCCGCACGTTCCGCATAGAACGCGGCCAGGGCGCGGGGGTGATCCTCCCGGTTCAGGTGCATTGAACCCATGATGATCCGGTGGTCCAGACGCAGCGTCCCAATGGAAACGGGGGAGAAGACCCGGTCCAGCATGCCGGCGTCAGGGGCGGGCGGCGGGTGCCGCAGACGGATCGGGAGACGGATCGGGAGACGGATCGGGAATGGGCAGCGCGGCGTCGGACCTCGGTGCCTGGTCCCGGCGGAAGATACCGCGGGCAATCACGGTTTTCTGGATCTCGTTCGTTCCCTCTTCGAAGCGCTGCGCCCGCGCGTCGCGGTACACCCGCTCGATGGGCGCGGTTTTCCAGTAGCCGATGCCGCCGTGGACCTGAAGGGCCTTGTCGGTTACGCGGGTGAGCATATCGACGGCGGTCAGCTTGGCCATGGAGGACAGGGACCCGGCGTCGGGAGCGCCGTCCTGCCAGGCCGAAGCTGCGTGCAGGGTCAAAGCGCGGGCAGCCTCGATATCGGCGGCGTTTTCCGCCAGCGCAAAGGCGATGGCCTGCCGTGCGGCGAGCGGCTTCCCGAAGGTGGTGCGCTCCAGGGCATGGGCGACTGCGAGTTGCTGGGCGCGTTGGGCCAGCCCGACGCAGCTCATCGCCACGGAGATCCTGCTGGGGGTGAGGAAGCCGCCGAGGGCAACGGCGAGTCCGTCTCCCTCCGCTCCGAGGCGGTTGGCAACGGGGACGGGAGTATCCCTGAAAGCGAGGGAGGCATGGTCGGTGCCGCGGACCCCCATGGTCTGCGACGTGTCTTCCACTTCGACGCCGGGCGCATGCCGGTCCACCAGCAGCGCCACCGTTCCGCCGCTGCCGGAACTGCCCTCCAGTCGGGCAAAAAGCAGCCAGTAGTCGCAGCGCACACCGAAAGTGATCAGATGCTTGCGGCCGGTCAGGTAGTAGGTGTCGCAGACCCGCCGGACACTCGAGGTGATATCCGCTCCCGTGCCGTTGCCCGGTTCCGTCAGCGTGAAAGCAACCAGCAGCTCCCCTGCCACGGAGGGAAGGACGAATTTCCTTCGCTGCGCCTCGTCGGCATGCGGATTCATGGCCCGCCAGGTGCCGTTGACCACGTGCACGATCATGCGGACCGAAGCGTGTGAACGGGAGAAGACCTCCATCAGCCCCATCCACTGGACAAAGCTCAGCCCCCGGCCGCCCAGTTCCACAGGTGCCGCCAGGGAGAGGAAGCCGGCCTCGCGGAGTTCCTTCCACAGGGCATCGGGTGCGGTACCACTGGTTTCGATGCGGTCTGCCCATGCCTCGCCGGGGCCCTCGACCCACTCGGTAACGGAAGTGAGCAGGTCTCGGTATTCGGGGTCCGGGATACTGCTGCCCCGTCCGTCGGCTGCGATGGCTGCAGTGCTCACGGGCTGCTCCGATCCGGTGTGCCGGGCTCCGGCGGTCCGCCGCCGGCGGGAAAGCTGCGGGCCCTGTCCCGCAGCAGGAACTTCTGCACCTTGCCCACCGCATTGCGGGGGAGGGCGTCGACCAGTTCGAGGCGTTCGGGCCAGTAATGCCTGACGACGCGGTGCCCGTCGAGGAACGCGGTGAGATCCGCCAGCTGCGGGCGCATCCCCGCCACGGGAACGACAAAGGCGCAGGCCCGCTCGCCCAGCCGGTCATCGGGCATAGCGGCCACTGCTACGTCCCGTACGGCAGGATGCCGGTAGAGCAGCTGCTCGATCTCGGCCACCGGGATTTTCTCCCCTCCACGGTTGATGATGTCGCGAACCCGTCCGGTGATGCGCAGGTACCCGGCATCATCGAGGACGGCGGTGTCTCCCGTGCGGTACCAGCCGTCTTCGGTAAAGACTTCCTTGGTCAGGTCCGGACGGTCAAGGTACCCGTCAAAGACGGTGGGACTGAGAAGTTCGAAGTTACCTTCCACGCCGGGCGGCAGGAGGAGGCCGTCGTCGTCGACTATCCGGGTCCGCACACCCTCCAGGGCCCGCCCGTCGGTGCCCCACACTTTTACCGGTTCGTCCCCGGGCGATGCCAGGGTGGCCAGGCAGGTTTCAGTGGTTCCAAACGCACCGCAGATACCCGCGCCCAGGACGCGTGTGGCGCGCTCGGCGAGGTGCCGGGGGACGGCGGCGCCTGTCGCAACGAAGATACGCAGGCTGGGCGGAGCGGCGGTACCCGCGTCTACGGCGGCAACCAGGTCGGTGAGGAACGGGGTGGCTGCCTGGACGAAGGTGGCGCGCCATCCGCGCATGAGTTTCACGGCCCGTTCCGCGTCCCAGACCGGCTGCAGGATCTGCGGGCAGCCGAGGACGAACGAGAGCCACATTCCGTACAGGAAGCCTGTCTGGTGGGCCAGGGGTGACGGGATGAAGACGGCGTCATCACTGGTGAGGCCCAGATGCGCCGCTTCCATGGCCGCAGCGCGGCTAAGCGTTCCATGACGGTGCACCACACCCTTGGGCTCCCCGGAGGTGCCGGATGTGAAAAGCAACTGTGCAGCATCCCCGGCGGTTGGCACAGCACCGTGACGGAGCACAGCCGCAGGGCTAACGGGGCCCAGCAGCGCGTCCCAGTCGTGGAACCGCGGGCCGCCGGACACGGAGGGGAGGGGACGCCGCGGCTCGGCATTCCGCAGCACGAAAACATCCGCCACCTTGGGGGCGGGCACCGCATCGGCTCGGTCCGTGCGCTGCAGCAGCCCGGCCAGTTCCTCCGCCGGCCGGCGTCCGCGGAACTCCTCGACGGCAACGAAGACGCGGGCACCGGCCCGGTGCAGTGCCAGCGCCACCTCCCGTTCCCGGAAGATCGGCATCACGGGTGCGGCGACCGCGCCGAGGCGGAGGACAGCCACGGTGAGGACAACGAACTCGCTTCGGTTGGGGAGCTGGAAAGCCACCCGGTCGCCCGGCCGCACCCCCAGCTCCAGCAGTGCTGCGGCGACGCGGTCGGCCTGCGTGTCGAGTTCGGACCAGGTGAGGTGCCCCGATACCCGCGGGCCGCCGTCGACCACCGCTGTTTCGTTGGGGCGTTCCGCCGCCCAGCGCCGTACCCAGTCCGGACCCGTGACGGACGCTGCCGCCTCCACTGCGGCCGGTCCGGAAATGCTTCGGGAGCGGCTTCCGCGTGCGGTCCGGGCCGGCCGGCTGGGGCGGGGACGCCGGATCACGCCGTCCTCGACCTTCATGCGCAGCCCGAAAGCGGTCATGGCCGTCAGATATTCGGGGTAGGAAATGCGGTAGGCGTTGGGATAGGTGAGGGTGCTGCGTCCTTCTGCCGCGGAGGCCGCCACGGCCAGGGACATCAGGACCCGGTGGTCATTAAAAGAGGAGAGATCGGCCCCGTCCAAGCTGCCGACTCCGCGGACCACCAAGGTAGAACCCTCCACGGTGAGGTCCGCGCCCATGGAGTTCAGCTGCAGCATGGCGGCCACCCGATCGGACTCCTTCATCCGCACATGGTCGATGTTGCGGAAAACGCTCCGCCCCCTGGCGAGGCACGCCATCACGGACAGCACCGGAAGCATGTCCGGGACGCGGCGGCAGTCGACGTCCACGGGTTGCAGGTCCAGGCCCTGATGGCGGACCCTCACCGCGTCGGTTGCCTGGTCGTAGTCCATGGGCACACCCATCTGCGCGGCCAGGTCCAGGAAGTCAGCTTCGGGATGGTCGGATCCGGTTGAGGAGGTGGCACTGAGCCCGGTAAGGGAAATATCTGCCGGATGCAGGGCCGCCGCCGCGAATCCGAAGGCCGCCGATCCGATATCCGGGGGGAGCCGCAGGTCCGCGGGGACTGCCTGCTGGTCCGCCGGGATCCGGAAGCGCCTGAGGTCCTCGGAGGCCTCCACCTGCAATCCGAACCGCGCCATCATGGCGAGGGTCAGTTCCACATAGCTGGTTTCATTCTGCAGGCCCTCCACCACCACGGTGGTTTCGGAGCGGGCAAACGGTGCCAGCAGCAGCAGTCCCGAAATCCACTGCGAGAGGGTTCCGGAGATATGGACTTCACCGCCGCGCGGCCGCCCGTGGGCAACCTGCAGGGGAGGGCAGTCGTCGCTCGAGGCGATGTCGACGCCCATCTCGCGGAGGGCAGCCAGCAAGGCACCGATGGGACGGCGCTGGAAGTATTTCTGTCCGGTGACGACGACGTCGCGTGTCCCCAGCGAGGCGAGTCCGGCCATGAAGTACAACGTGGTTCCGGAGCTGCCGGCGGAGACAACGGCACGCCGTGGACGGTACGGCCCGCCGTGGACAATAAAGGTGTCATCCTGCACCTCTATTCCGGTACCGAGCTGGCGGAGCGCGGCCACCGTGTACTGCACGTGGCGGGCATCGGTCAGCCCGGAAATGCGGCTCGTGCCCGGAGCAAGGGAAGCCAGTATCAGCGCCCGGTGGGCGTGGTATTTGGAATTGGGAACCTGCACCGAACCGGAGATGCCGGAGTGCGTTCCGAGGACCGAAAGATACATGGCCGCAAGGCCCTTTCCGTTCGTCTGGGCGCCTTCCCCCTGGCTCCTCGTGCGCCGACGCTACCAGTTGGTTATCCGGGCCGGAACAGCCCTTGCCTCAGATCGGCAGCCTGGGGCGCATTTCCGCCGGGGACCGCTGTGCCGCCTTCAGGGTCCGGACCGCGGTCCGGCGGCCTTGGCCGCGCGCATGCGGGAACTGTTCCTGCACAGGGCGCCCGGGTGCGGCCGGCACGGAATAGATACACACACCGGGGTCGAACAGATAACGGGTTGTGAGGTGCGGCACCCTAGGATGGTCTCCAGTCGAACTTGAACCGGAAGGTAGCAGTTTCATGGGGGTCTTTCTCTTATTCCTGGCCGCAGCCGCAGCCAGTTTCGCCGTCGGGCGGGCGGTAGGTAAAAAAGCCGCCCGACCCGTGGACGGCCAGGGCCGGCCGCTGCCGCCGCCGGCCCAAATCTATGAGGACGGCTACCGGGCGGGATTCAACGACGCAGCAGTGCGGTTCCGGCCACCCGCGACCGTCCACGTTCCAGAGGGCTCTGCAGCTTCGGGTGCTGCCGCCGTCGCACCGGCTCCGGCTGCACCTGCCCCCGGTGCTCCTGCCGCACCTGCCCCCGGTGCTCCTGCCGCACCTGCCGCCGCTGCAGCGGCCCCCGCTCCAGCCCCGGCACCCACTGCTTCGTATGTCACTTCCTACGCTGTTCCCTCGTCTCCGTCCCACTCTCGGTCAGCAGCTGTGCCCCCTCCCGGCGAGCCGGCCGGCCACCCGTCCACCGTCGCCCCCGTGCCCGCCGCCCCGAACCGGAACGTTCCCGTCCCGCCCAGGCCGGCTCCGCCCAGGCCGGCTCCGCCCAGGCCGGCTCCGCCGGTCAAGACCGAAGCCGAGCTGAAGGAAGAAAAACGCCGCCGGGACCTGCGCAATATCAACATCACGCTCTACTCCGCCAGCCTCCTCCTGGTGGCTGCCGCGGCATTGTTCATCGGGCTCGCCATCCCGGCAGAGGCCCGCTTCTTCGGAGTTGTCGCTGTCACGGCCCTGTTCTACGTTTCAGGACTGGTCATCCATGCCCGGAGCGCCCGCCTTCGACCGGCAGCCGTAGCATTTACGGGTACGGGCCTTGCCTTGATCCCCGTGGTCGGACTCGCCCTGTTCAATTTCGTGCTTCCGGACGGCCCGGCAGCCTGGCTTGTTACCTCGGTGGTTGGAACCGCGGCGTTTGCCTACGCCGCTGCAAAGATTGAAAGCCGGGTAGTCACCTATCTCGCCTTGACGTTCCTGCTGTCCTCGGGCCTGGCTTCCGGAGCGGCACTGCGCTGGGGAATCGTCTGGTACTTCCTCTTCACCGTCATTCTCGCCACCCTGATCAGCCTCGCGGCGATCCGGCGTCCGGGTTGGCTGAACAATCTCTATGTGGATGCATTTGTCCGCTCCCACCGCTATCTGGTTCCGGCTACAGCCATCGCCTCCGTCCAGATCTCCGGCCAGCTGAGCGCGGCGCAGTTGGGGATCCTCTTCCTCGCATTCGCCCTCTACTACGCAGTAATGCTTTGGCAGGGCCCCGCCCGCCACCAGCTCGTCAACAGCTACGGGCTGCGGGCCGCCGGCACCGTGGGACTTACGTCCCTGTTCTATTCCTTTACGGACAGCACCCAGCTGACGTTGCTCGCTTTCGCGGTGCAGGTTGCGGTCCAGACGGCAGGGGTCCTGGCGCGCCGCCCCATGTACGGGGCCGCGGCCCTACTGCAGGTGGCTGCCAAGAGCACCGGGCTGCCTTTGGACCGGGAGAGCGACGAGCGTCCCCGCCCGGAGGCCGGCGCTGACTCAACAGGGGATTCCGCTCCGCTGGGAACGGCAGCGGGACAGGGCGAAAAGGCCGTGCCACTGTCGGCACCACCGGCACCGCCGGCACCGTCATCTCCCGCCGCGTTCACGCCCGCCCCGGCATCCGATTCCGTGGCTGCAGCGGCGGCAACCGTCAGCCTCAAGAAACCGGCGGTCGCCCCCGAAGAGGCTGCGCGCAGGTTCTTCCGCGTCGATGTGGCCGCCCTGCTGGTTCTGCAGGCGTGCACCGCACTGGCAGCCGGACTCTGGCACGTGGTTCGCGAGTGGGAGTCTTCGGGCAGTTCCGCTGCCTTCGCCGGAACCGCCGTCGTGGTCCTTGTGACGTATCTGGCCGCGGCATGGAAACTGGGCGGGCGCCTTGAGTATGCCGTCCTGGTGCCGGCCGCCCTCGCCTTCGTGCCCAACACGCTGATGCCCGGTGACGCACTGTGGCCGGGTGTCCTGTCCACCGCAGTCCTCGCTGGGTATCTGGTGGTCCGTGCGGTGCGGGGCGGCGCGGCGGAACGCCTGGTATTCGTCCTCGCCGCACGTGCTGCGGCCATCCTGCTGGTGGCCCTGACTGTCCTTGCATCCCTTGCCGGAATACCCGGTGTGAATGCCGGAGCCTGGGCCCTCGCCACCGCGGTGCTCGCACTGACGGCCAACCAGGCCGTGTCAGTTGTCCGTACCCGGCGCGCAAAACCCGAACGCTTCCCGGGTGCCGCCATCACCGCTGCGGCTGCTGCCGCAGCGGTCCTGACCCTGCTGCTCCGCTTCCAGGAATCGCCGGGGCTGGTGTTGACCTTGCTCGGCCTGTGGACCGTTGTGGCCGGAAACGTTTTGACATCCACGCTCCGGCCCGGCGGAAGGTACCTCATTGCTGCGCCGGCCGGTTTCGCCGCTGCCGCACTTATGGGTGCGGGCGTCCTGGGCGTCAGGGGCTACGAACTGCTTGCAGCCGCTGCTCTTTGCTACTGTGCCGTCCTGGCCTGGAAGCTGGCACCCAGGACGCACCGGACCTACTACCTGGCGGCAGGACAGACCCAGCTGACTGCGTTGTCTGCCCTGATTGCCGCAGACCTCGGAGCCGGGGTGCACGGGATCTTCATTGCCATGGCGGTCTGCCTGGCTGCCCAGCACCTCCTGCGGGTTCTCCTGGACCGGAAACTCCGCGGGCTCGGACTCTCCCAGACACTCCTGTGGGCAACCGTCACCGTGCTGGCGGTGCTGCCCCCGCTCTATTACCTCCTCACCTACACGGCGGCACGTTCGGAGACCGGTGTCGTCCTGCTGCTCATCGGTGTCGGGTCCGCGGTCCTTACCCAGGGTGCCTACACACTTGCGGCGACGGGACGGACGCGCTTCGGTGAACGCGGCGCGGCCGGTACCGGTTTGCCGGAGCCAGCTGCCGCAGCTTCCAGCGTGACCGCCGGCGTTACCGGCCGTATGAGGGTCTCCGGCACCAAGGCTTCTGTCGGTACCAAGGCTTCTATCGGCGCTGCCGCTGCAGCAGGACTGGTGCTGCTGCTGGAGATCGGAGTACGGGCGGCGGAAGGCAACGGAGCAGTTGCCACCGTGGCCGTCCTCGCAGCGGCGCTTGCTGTCAACGTGTTTACGGCGCTGATGCTCCGCCGCAGCTGGCCGGCTCTGACTGCACCCGCCGGCTTCACCGCAGCCGCCGTCGTCGGCGCGGGAGTCCTGGGGATCAGGGGGTACGAGATCCTCGTGCTGGCAGCCCTTGCCTACTGCAGTTACCTCGTTTTGGGACGCAGCAATCCCCTCCGTGGTGCCTATCTCCTGGCTGCCCACATCCTGGCGGTTGTCCTGGCCGGGCTGGCGGCGGCCGACCTGACCGGGGACGTGCACCAGGTCTTCGCTGCCGTGGCCGTCGGCATTGCTGTCGGACAGGTGCTGCGGACCGTCTTTGCAGGGCTGCTGGAACCCCTGGGGCTTGCATCGTGGGCGCGGTGGGGCGGCCTGGCGGCATCAACAGGAGTTCCGCTGGCATATATCGGACTGCAGGGGCCGGCAGCGCAAAGCGGCATGCTGATGTTCCTTGTCCTCTGCGCCGCCGGCGTGGCAGTGTTCAGCCAATTGGCCGCCGTCGTCCGGGTACGGAGGGGAAGGCCGCTGAAATTTGCTGCCGAGTTCCTCTGCGCCGCCGCACTGGTGGCGCTGCTGGCTACTGCCGCATCCCGCGGGGTCGAGGGCCACGGGACCGGCTGGACCTTGGCGTTGCTCTGGACCGCGCTGGCCGCAAACGCAGCCACATCGCTCTTGCTTCCCGATCGGTATGAAGCAGCGGCGCTGGCAGGATTCGCCGCTGCAGCGGCCGTAGGTGCCGGAGTGCTGGGGCTGCGCGGCTACGAACTGCTGGTGCTGGCAGCGCTGGCCTACTCTGCGTACCTTGCACTGAAGCGCTCGGAACCCAACCGCGGTCTCTATCTCCTCGGCGTGCAGGGCCTCCTGGTGGTCCAGACGGTGCTCGTAGCTGCCGACCTCGGCGTCGGCATGCATGGTCTGTACATTGCCGGGGCAATGGCGCTGGCAATACAGCAATTGATCCGTACCCTGCTGCATCGCCGGCTCGACGCGCATGGATACTCGGAAACGTCGCAGTGGCTGAGCATCGCCTTGCTGGCCCTGCTTCCGATCCCCTACGGATTCCTTGCCGGAACGGCAATCCAACGGGACGTCGTCGCTCTGCACCTGTTCCTGCTGCTCATCACGGCCGCGGCGGCGTTCACCCGGCGCCGGGCGGAGGGTCACCCGAGATCAGCCTGGGTTGTTTATCCCGCCGCGTACGCTTTGGGTGCGCTTGGGCTGGTCCTCGCCAACCTGCTGGAGTTCAGCAGCCGGGGGGCAATTCCGGAACCGCTGCTCGCAACCGGCGCAGCAGGATCGATTCTGCTCATCCTCGCAGCGGCGGCATTGTGCGGGGAAGCGCGCCGGTCCCTCGACGAGCCCACCCGTACGGTACTGCTGGCAGCTGCCATCGGCTATACCGCTACGGTCCTTGCGGTCAGCCCGGCCGCAGATAGCCGATTCCTGCCGGCTGCTGCCTTCGTCCTGGGTGCAGCGATCTTCCTGGTTGTTTCCTCTACCCGCAGCCTTACCTGGCTGGCCGTGGGGACGCCGGTCCTGCTCACCGTAGGAATGCTGTTCCTGTTCCGGGGACTCTTCGACACTGTCCTGGCCGGCAGCTGGGACACCGGCTTCGCTTCGCTGCTGCCGCTCTGGGTGACCGCAGCCGTTCTCCAAGCGATCCGCCTCCTTACCCCCGCCCGTCCGGTCGAAGCGTCCTTGCCCGGTGGCGCGGCGGCCCGCATTTCGCCCTCGCAGCTCCGCAGGCGCATCCTGGGTTCGGCCTCGGCTCTTATCCCGGCTCTGGCCGCCATACCGGCGATGGCCCCCGACTCGTCAGCCGCAGCCGGTGCACTGACCGTGGTTGCTGCGTTGGCGCTGGCCCTCCTGGAGGTTCCAGCCCGGTTCCGGGAGCCGGCCGTGCAGGCCGCCGTACTGGTGACTGCACTCGCAGTGCAGCGGATGGGCTGGCTCGTCCTGGGCAACGTCAACGGATTCTGGTCCCTGCAGTACTGGGCCACTGTCCTGGCCGGATTGGCGGCTTACGAGTTCCTTCGCAAACGTGACCAGAGGGGCACCGCGGTCCTGGTGGTTTCGGCTGTCATTCTTTCCGCCAGCGGTCTGTCCACGGTCATCTTCGGTGGAGGCGGAAAACAGCTCTGGGCGCTGGTGGCACATGCCGGGCTCCTTGCCTTCGGCCTCCTGGCAAGCAGAAGGCTGTTCACCCTGTGGGGCGCGGCGGGTGTGGTGCTGGCGGTGCTTTGGTACCTGCGCGGTTACACGTTCCTGCTCTTGGCCCTGCTGGGTATCGGGCTGATCGCCCTGGCCGTCTGGCGGCTCACCCGCGTGCGGACCGATGACCCGGGGACTCCACCTGTTCAAACTACGCAGGGGACCCCACCGGCCATTCCGGTGCCGGTGCCTTCGCCGGCGAGTACGTCACCCGGCAACATGCCGCCGGTGTCGGCGCCCTGGTACGGGCCGATGGATGGGGCAAACGGATCCGCTGCGCCGGGTTCGGCAGCGGGGTTCACTCCGCCGGGTTCGGCGCCCGGGTTTGCTCCGCCGGCGCCACCGGCGTCGGTGTACCCGGCGCAGGGGAGTGCCCCGGCGGGCTCCGGCCCCGCCACCACCGGCGGTGCCGATGGAGTCGGGCCTGCACCGGGCGGCAACACCGGACCCGGAACGGACGCACACGGTCCGGGCCGCAGGCAGGGCCAGGAAGAGGACCGCACGCACTGACGTCCCGGCGGATCCTGGACGCGTGCAGCGCAGGGGAGAGGCTGTTCTCCGGCCCGGCCCGGGCCGGAGACGGCGGGGATGGATCAGCAACGATCCCGTGCAAGGCGCAGACCGCCGCGCGCAGACCAGGGAGGAGCCCCGTGCCGCTGACGCCGGGCCATGGCTCCGCTAGGCTCGGAACATGGAATTCCTTATCCTTCTGGTGATCGTGGCCGCAGTGGTGGCAGGTGTCGGGTGGTCCCGTAAGCGGTTCCGCCCGGAAATCGAACGGGCCAAGCGCATCCGCCGGTCCAACCGGGACGGCCGCGCCTGACTTTCGAAAGTGCCGCCGGCTGTGCGTTAGACTGGTGGAAGTTAACACGCTGCCCGTTTAGGGGTTTACCCCGGGAGCAGCGTGCACGGACTTGGGCGGACCGGCGTCGGGACCCTGGAGGGAGACCTCCGGAGACAGATGCCTGATTAGCCATCTGTGCCCGAGTCTGGCAGACTAGAGAAGTTGTTCAAGCGCTTTTGTGCCCACACGCGCCCATGTTCCTGCGAACAGCAGGGGCCAGGCAGTGGTGAGATTTCGTCCCGGTCAGGATAATGCCTGATGCAGGGTCGGATCCTTCAGGGAAAGAGCCCATATATAACCCGCCCCTAATCTTGCTCGGCGTCGTTGGCCTCAACACCGCGACACGCCCGAGCGCGGGGGTCGGAGCCTCGGCAGGGTGAGGAACCCGGAATTATCCGGATTCAGTCTGTTGGAGGGGCGCCAGGCCGTAAGGCAGTTCGGTGCAAAAACTGTACAGAGAGCATTACTCGAAGAAAGAGGCACGACGCCATGGCGGGACAAAAAATCCGCATCCGGCTGAAGTCGTATGACCACGAGGTCATTGACGTATCAGCACGGAAGATCGTTGAGACGGTCACGCGTGCAGGCGCAACGGTAGTAGGCCCTGTGCCGCTGCCCACGGAAAAGAACGTTTACGTTGTTATCCGTTCGCCGCACAAGTACAAGGACAGCCGCGAGCACTTTGAAATGCGCACGCACAAGCGCCTGATCGACATCATTGACCCCACGCCTAAGGCCGTTGACTCGCTCATGCGTCTCGACCTGCCTGCCGACGTGAACATCGAAATCAAGCTGTAGGGGGGGAGCGGATACTTATGTCTACTTCACTTACACGCCAGGTAAAGGGACTGCTGGGCACCAAGCTCGGCATGACCCAGGTTTGGGACGAGAACAACAAGCTCATCCCCGTAACCGTCGTCCAGGCTGACTCCAACGTCATCACGCAGCTGCGCAACGCGGAAAAGGACGGCTACACCGCCGTTCAGATCGGCTACGGCCAGATCGACCCGCGCAAGGTGACCAAGCCGCTGGCCGGCCACTTTGAAAAGGCCGGCGTTACGCCGCGCCGCCACGTAGTTGAACTGCGTACCGCCGATGCCGACACTTACGAGCTGGGCCAGGAACTCTCCGTTGAGATGTTCGCAGCCGGCCAGAAGGTCGACGTCACCGGAACCTCCAAGGGTAAGGGCTTTGCCGGTGTCATGAAGCGTCACGGCTTCCATGGCGTTGGTGCCTCCCACGGTGCACACAAGAACCACCGTAAGCCGGGTTCCATCGGTGGCGCATCCACCCCGGGCCGCGTCTTCAAGGGCGTTCGGATGGCGGGCCGCATGGGCGGCGTCCGTCACACCACCATGAACCTCACGGTTCACGGTGTGGACGCCGAGAAGTCGCTCCTGCTGATCAAGGGTGCCGTTCCCGGCGCCCGCGGCCAGGTCGTCCTCGTACGCTCTGCCGTGAAGGGAGATTAGTCTCATGGCTAACGAAACCACTGTTGAATTCCCCGCAGAGATCTTCGACGTTCAGACGAACGTACCGCTGCTCCACCAGGTGGTAGTTGCTCAGCTTGCAGCCGCCCGCCAGGGTACGCACAAGACGAAGACGCGTGCCGAGGTAAGCGGCGCAGGCCGCAAGCCGTTCAAGCAGAAGGGCACCGGCCGGGCTCGTCAGGGCTCCATCCGTGCTCCTCACATGACCGGCGGCGGCGTAGTCCACGGACCGACGCCCCGCGATTACAGCCAGCGCACCCCCAAGAAGATGAAGGCTGCTGCACTGCGCGGCGCCCTGTCGGACCGGGCACGCAACGGCCGTATCCACGTCCTCGAATCCCTGGTTGAAGGCACCAAGCCTTCCACCAAGGACGCACTGAGCGCCCTGCGTTCGGTTTCCGACCGCAAGAACCTGCTCGTTGTTATCGAGCGCGCCAACGATGTTGCCGCACTTTCCGTGCGCAACGTTCCGGCTGTTCACGTGATCTACGTAGATCAGCTGAACACCTATGACGTGCTTGTTGCCGACGACGTGGTCTTCACCAAGGCTGCCTACGACGAGTTCGTCGGCAAGAACACAGTCAAGGAGGACGCCAAGTGAGCGCGACCACCGCTAAGGATCCGCGCGACGTAGTGCTTGCACCCGTCGTCTCGGAAAAGAGCTACGGCCTGATCGACGAAGGTAAGTACACCTTCCTGGTCGACCCCCGCTCCAACAAGACCGAGATCAAGCTGGCCGTGGAGAAAATCTTCTCCGTCAAGGTCGACTCGATCAACACCATCAACCGTGCCGGTAAGCGTAAGCGCACCAAGTTCGGATGGGGACAGCGCAAGAACACCAAGCGCGCCATTGTCACCCTCAAGGACGGCACAATCGACATCTTCGGCGGTCCGCTCAGCTAGGGCGGAGACCACTTTAACGAGGAATAAATAATGGGAATCCGTAAATACAAGCCGACTACCCCGGGCCGTCGCGGCTCGAGCGTAGCCGACTTCACCGAAATCACGCGGTCGACGCCGGAAAAGTCGTTGGTACGTCCGCTGCCCAAAAAGGGCGGCCGTAACAACACCGGTAAGATCACGACCAGGCACAAGGGTGGTGGACACAAGCGTCAGTACCGTCTGATCGACTTCCGCCGCCACGACAAGGACGGCGTCAACGCTCGCGTTGCCGAGATCGAATACGATCCGAACCGTACCGCCCGCATTGCCCTGCTGCACTACGTTGATGGCACCAAGCGTTACATCATTGCTCCGAACAAGCTCAAGCAGGGCGACTTCGTAGAGGCCGGCGCCGGCGCTGATATCAAGCCCGGCAACAACCTGCCCCTGCGCAACATCCCCGTGGGTACCACCATCCACGCCGTTGAACTTCGTCCGGGCGGCGGTGCCAAGATGGCCCGCTCCGCCGGTGCATCCGTTCAGCTCGTTGCCAAGGAAGGCCGCTTCGCCCAGCTGCGTCTGCCCTCCGGCGAAATCCGCAACGTTGATGTGCGCTGCCGCGCCACGATCGGCGAGGTCGGCAACGCCGAGCAGTCGAACATCAACTGGGGCAAGGCCGGCCGTATGCGCTGGAAGGGCGTACGCCCGACCGTCCGTGGTGTCGCCATGAACCCGGTCGATCACCCGCACGGTGGTGGTGAAGGTAAGACCTCCGGTGGACGCCACCCGGTCAACCCGAACGGTAAGCGCGAAGGCCGTACCCGCCGTCCCAATAAAGAGAGCGACAACCTCATTGTGCGTCGCCGTCGTTCCGGCAAGAACAAGCGAT
This sequence comes from Arthrobacter sp. zg-Y895, assembly GCF_020731025.1. Lineage (NCBI taxonomy): Bacteria > Bacillati > Actinomycetota > Actinomycetes > Micrococcales > Micrococcaceae > Arthrobacter > Arthrobacter sp. zg-Y895. The sequence continues at coordinate 47,560 of NZ_JAJFZY010000003.1, read as the reverse complement.
AGGAGCCTGGAAACATGCCACGCAGCCTGAAGAAAGGCCCCTTCGTCGACCAGCACCTGTTTCTCAAGGTAGCGGCCGAAAACGAAAAGGGCACCAAGAACGTCATCAAGACGTGGTCCCGCCGTTCGATGATCATCCCCGACATGCTCGGGCACACGATCGCCGTACACGACGGACGTAAGCACATTCCGGTGTTTGTCACCGAGTCGATGGTCGGGCACAAGCTCGGCGAATTCGCTCTGACGCGGACATTCCGCGGCCATGTGAAGGACGACCGCAAGGGCAAGCGCCGCTAGGCGCTGCTCTTTCGGCAGAAGACGAGAGAAGGAAAGCAATGGAAGCCAAGGCAATTGCGCGTCATATCCGCGTAACGCCTATGAAGGCCCGGCGCGTCGTCAACCTTGTTCGTGGCAAGCAAGCGAATGAGGCTCTGGCAATTCTGAAGTTTGCCCCCCAGGCAGCTTCGGAGCCGGTACTTAAGGTAATTCAGTCGGCTATGGCCAATGCACGTGTCCTCGCGGACCGTGACGGCGTGGCCTTCGACGAGGGTGACCTCTTCGTCAGCGAAGCATTCGTTGATGAAGGACCCACCATGAAGCGGTTCCAGCCGCGGGCCCAGGGCCGCGCCTACCGCATCAACAAGCGGACCAGCCACGTCACCGTGGTAGTCGCAACCCCTACGATCGAGGAGGAACGCTAAGTGGGACAGAAGGTAAACCCGCACGGGTTCCGACTCGGCATCACCACTGACCACGTATCGCACTGGTTTGCTGACAGCAACAAGCCGGGCCAGCGTTACAAGGACTTCGTCCGCGAGGACATCAAGATCCGTCAGCTGATGTCCACCGGCATGGACCGCGCCGGCATCGCCAAGGTTGAGATCGAGCGCACCCGTGACCGTGTTCGTGTGGATATCCACACTGCACGTCCGGGCATCGTGATCGGCCGCCGCGGCGCCGAAGCGGACCGCATCCGCGGCGAGCTCGAAAAGCTCACCGGCAAGCAGGTCCAGCTGAACATCCTCGAGGTCAAGAACCCCGAGATGGAAGCACAGCTTGTTGCCCAGGGTGTTGCTGAGCAGCTCTCTTCCCGCGTGGCTTTCCGCCGTGCGATGAAGAAGGCCATCCAGTCCGCACAGCGTGCAGGCGCCAAGGGTATCCGTATCCAGTGCTCCGGCCGTCTGGGCGGCGCTGAAATGAGCCGTTCCGAGTTCTACCGCGAAGGCCGCGTGCCCCTGCACACCCTCCGCGCGCAGATCGACTACGGTTTCTTCGAAGCCAAGACCACCTTCGGCCGCATCGGCGTAAAGGTCTGGATCTACAAGGGCGACGTTACCGCTAAGGAACTGGCTGCACAGCAGGCTGCTGCACCGTCCCGCGGACGCTCCAACGACCGTCCGGGCCGCGGCCCGGCCGACCGCGGTGACCGTGGCGGCGACCGCCGTCGTCGTCCCGAGCGCGGCGACAAAGCCGCCGCGCCTGCTGCTGCAGAGGCTCCGGCCGCTGAGGCAGCTGCCCCCGCAGCAGAAGGAGGACAGGCTTAAATGCTCATCCCACGTCGAGTCAAATACCGTAAGCAGCACCACCCGGGTCGCTCCGGCGCTGCAACCGGCGGCACTGCCGTCAGCTTCGGCGAGTGGGGTATCCAGGCTCTGACGCCTGCATACGTCACCAACCGCCAGATTGAAGCTGCGCGTATTGCCATGACACGCCACATCAAGCGCGGCGGTAAGGTCTGGATCAACATCTACCCGGACCGTCCGCTGACGAAGAAGCCTGCTGAAACCCGTATGGGTTCCGGTAAGGGTTCTCCGGAGTGGTGGGTTGCAAACGTCAAGCCGGGCCGGGTTCTGTTCGAACTCTCCGGTGTTTCCGAAGAGGTAGCTCGTGAGGCCCTGCGCCTGGCGATCCATAAGCTGCCGTTGAAGGCACGCATTGTGCGTCGCGAGGGTGGTGAATAGAAATGGCAGTTGGATCAAAAGAGCTGACAACCGAGCAGCTGGACGGCTTCGATAAGGACCGTCTCGTAGAAGAACTGCGCAAGGCCAAGGAGGAGCTGTTCAACCTCCGCTTCCAGTCGGCTACCGGCCAGCTGGAAAACCACGGTCGTCTGCGTGCAGTGAAGCGCGATATCGCCCGCATCTACACGGTGCTGCGTGAGCGCGAGCTGGGCATTCGTCCCGAGGTTGTCGCTCCCGTTGAGGAAGCAGCACCCGAGGCACCGAAGAAGTCAAAGAAGAAGGCTGACAAGTCTGAAGCTGAAGCCAAGGTCGCTGAGGATGATGCCAAGTGAGCGAAAACAAGAATGAGGCAGCAGTGACAACTGACGCAAACGGCGCCGATGCCCGCGGGTACCGGAAGACCGCACGCGGCTACGTGGTCTCGGACAAGATGGATAAGACCATCGTTGTCCAGGTTGAAGACCGCGTGAAGCACGCCCTTTACGGCAAGGTTATTCGCCGGACCGAGAAGCGCAAGGCACATGACGAGCAGAACGCTGCCGGCATTGGTGACCTCGTGCTGATCGCCGAGACCCGGCCGCTGTCCGCTACCAAGCGGTGGCGCCTGGTCGAGATCCTCGAAAAGGCCAAGTAACCTAGTAGTAAGAAGTACCGGCCGGCCCGCCGGTGTGTTCCCCGCGACAAGCGGAGAACACGCCGGCACCGTCCAAAGCGTGAGGGCCCCGGCCGCGTTATCATCTTCGATTTCGCTTCCGGGGCCTTTTCGCGATAAACTTGAAATCTTGTCTGTGTGGTGCGGAAGTGTGTCCGGAATCCGGTCTCGAATCGGGGCTCCGGTACGCACTTCCTCACCGCCGAATGAGACAAAAGCCCGATAATCTTGTTCGACGCCGCGTAAGGCGGCTGCACTGGCGTGCGGCCGGCCCGCCCGGCGTTGAGTACCAGTATTACGGGGTCCACCCATATCCGTTCCGCAAGGCTCATTTCGAGAACCGGCGCGACGACAGGAGTAATAAGTGATTCAGCAGGAGTCGCGACTGAAGGTCGCCGACAACACGGGTGCCAAGGAAATCTTGACCATCCGCGTTCTCGGTGGATCCGGCCGTCGCTACGCAGGCATTGGCGACACCATTGTTGCCACCGTCAAGGATGCAATTCCCGGCGGCAACGTCAAAAAGGGCGACGTGGTCAAGGCCGTCATCGTCCGTACCAAGAAGGAACGCCGCCGCCAGGACGGTTCCTACATCAAGTTCGATGAGAACGCTGCAGTGATCTTGAAGAATGACGGCGACCCCCGCGGTACCCGTATCTTCGGGCCCGTTGGCCGCGAACTTCGCGACAAGAAGTTCATGAAGATCATTTCGCTGGCTCCGGAGGTGCTGTAGTCCATGGCAAAAATCAAGAAGGGTGACCTCGTTCAGGTCATCACCGGTGCTAAGGCTGAGCGCGGCGGAGACCGCGGCAAGCAGGGCAAGGTTCTGAAGGTCTTCCCCGAGAGCAACCGCATCCTCGTTGAAGGCATCAACCGCGTCACCAAGCACACCAAGGTTGGCCAGTCCTCCCGCGGTTCCAAGACCGGCGGCATCGAGGTTGTTGAAGCCCCGATCCACGTTTCCAACGTCGCCATTGTCGACCCGGAGACCAAGAAGCCGACCCGCGTTGGCTTCCGCACTGAAACCGTCGAAAAAGATGGCCGTGAGCGCACTGTGCGTATCCGCGTGGCCAAGGGCTCTGGGAAGGACCTCTAATGACTGAGACTGTCACCAAGATCGTTCCCCGTCTGAAGACCCGCTACGCAGCGGAGATCAAGCAGACCCTGCAGGACGAATTCAACTACTCGAACGTCAACCAGGTTCCCCGCCTCGTCAAGGTGGTTGTGAACATGGGTGTTGGAGATGCCGCTAAGGACTCCAAGCTCATTGACGGTGCGGTACGCGACCTCACCCAGATCACGGGCCAGAAGCCCCAGGTCACCAAGGCACGCAAGTCCATCGCTCAGTTCAAGCTGCGCGAAGGCATGCCGATCGGTACGCACGTTACGCTGCGTGGCGACCGCATGTGGGAATTCGTGGACCGCTTGGTCACCCTGGCACTGCCCCGTATCCGTGACTTCCGCGGCCTGAACGGCAAGCAGTTCGACGGCAACGGCAACTACACGTTCGGTCTGACCGAGCAGTCGATGTTCCACGAAATCGATCAGGACAAGATCGACCGCGTACGCGGCATGGACATCACCGTGGTTACCACCGCAAAGACCGATGACGAGGGACGCGCGCTGCTGAAGGCGCTCGGCTTCCCGTTCAAATCCGAAGATTAATTACTACGTAACAGGTCCGACGGAGATCCGTGAGGCGACGCCGCACGGGGATCCTGCAGGAAACCGTTACGAGGGAGGGCAAGAGCCCAAATGACAATGACAGATCCTGTCGCAGATATGCTCACGCGTCTGCGCAATGCAAACTCGGCATACCACGATTCCGTGTCCATGCCTTACAGCAAGCTCAAGGCGCGCGTTGCTGACATCCTGAAGGCCGAAGGCTACATCGCCGGCTGGAAGGAAGAAGAGGCCGAGGTCGGCAAGAAGCTGACCCTGGATCTCAAGTTCGGTCCGAACCGCGAGCGTTCCATCGCCGGCGTTCGCCGCATCTCCAAGCCCGGTCTGCGCGTTTACGCGAAGTCCACCAACCTGCCGCACGTGCTGGGTGGTCTGGGTATCGCAATCCTGTCGACGTCGTCAGGTCTCCTGACCGACCGCCAGGCCGCCAAGAAGGGCGTAGGTGGGGAAGTCCTCGCCTACGTCTGGTAGCAGGGAAGGGAAAGAAAAATGTCACGTATTGGACGTCTGCCCATCCCGGTTCCTGCCGGAGTAGATATCGCCATCAACGGCAACGTTGTATCCGTCAAGGGCGCCAAGGGCGAGCTGAGCCACACTGTGCCCAGCCCGATCACGGCAACGCTTGAAGACGGCACCATCACCGTTACCCGCCCGAACGACGAGCGTGAATCCCGTTCCCTCCACGGCCTGACCCGCACGCTGATCGCCAACATGATCACCGGCGTGACCGAGGGCTACAAGAAGGATCTGGAAATCGTTGGTACCGGTTACCGCGTAGTCGCGAAGGGTGCGGACCTCGAGTTCGCCCTGGGCTACAGCCACCCGGTCCCCGTCGCGGCCCCCGAAGGCATCACGCTTACCGTGGTCGCCCCGACGAAGGTCACCGTGTCCGGTATCGACAAGCAGCAGGTGGGCGAGGTTTCCGCCAACATCCGCAAGCTGCGTAAGCCCGACCCGTACAAGGGCAAGGGTATTCGTTACGCCGGCGAGATTGTCCGCCGCAAGGTCGGAAAGGCTGGTAAGTAACCATGGCCATCAGCATTAATAAGAAGCGAAACAGCAAGAGCAAGTCTGCCCTGCGCAGCCGTCGCCAGCTGCGTATCCGCAAGCGGATTTCCGGAACCGCGGTTCGTCCGCGCCTCGTGGTCAACCGCTCTGCCCGCCACATCTTCGTCCAGGTTGTCGATGACAGCCGCGGCGTAACCGTGGCTTCCGCCTCCACCATGGAAGCGGATCTGCGAGCACTGGACGGCGACAAGACCGCCAAGGCCAAGCGCGTTGGCGAACTCGTTGCTGAGCGGTCCAAGGCCGCCGGCATCGAAGCCGTTGTCTTTGACCGCGGTGGTAACCGCTACCACGGCCGTATTGCTGCAGTTGCAGACGGCGCACGTGAAGGTGGGCTGGCACTGTGACCGAGGTAAACAAGGAAAAGGAAAATCAGGTGACTGAAGCTACAGCTGCTGAGGCAACTGAGACCAAGGAAGCCGCAGCCACCGGTACCGACGACCGCCGCGGCGGACGTCGCGGCGAGCAGCGCGGTTCCGACCGTGGAGGCCGCGGCGAACGCGGTGGCCGCGGTGGCCGCGACGGCGGACGCAACGATGAGAAGGACAAGTTCATTGAACGCGTCGTGACCATCAACCGCGTTGCCAAGGTGGTCAAGGGTGGCCGTCGCTTCAGCTTCACCGCCCTCGTTGTTGTCGGTGACGGCAACGGCATGGTCGGCGTTGGCTACGGCAAGGCAAAGGAAGTTCCCTCCGCTATTGCAAAGGCCGTTGAAGAAGCCAAGAAGACCTTCTTCCGCGTCCCGCGCATCGGTGGAACCATCCCGCACCTCGTCCAGGGTGAAGCTGCTGCAGGCGTTGTCCTGCTGCGTCCGGCTTCCCCCGGTACCGGTGTTATCGCCGGTGGTCCGGTCCGCGCCATTCTCGAATGCGCCGGTATCCACGACGTCCTGTCCAAGTCGCTCGGGTCCTCCAACGCCATCAACATCGTGCACGCCACGGTTGATGCGCTGAAGCGCCTCGAAGAGCCCCAGGCAGTGGCAGCACGCCGCGGCCTTCCGCTCGACCAGGTCGTTCCCTACGCGATGCTCCGCAACATGCAGAAGGCAGGTGCCTGATGTCGACTCCGAAGAACGTCGTCGTTAGCACGGCTCGACTGGAAATCACTCAGATCAAGTCCACCATCGGTGGTAAGCAGAATCAGCGCGACACGCTGCGTTCACTGGGCCTGAAGCACATCGGCGACTCTGTCGTCCGTACTGCTGATGCAGTGACCGTTGGCATGATCAACACGGTTCCGCACCTCGTGAAGGTTGAGGAGGCGAAGTAACATGCCCGAAGAAAACAGAACTCTGAAGGTCCATCACCTGCGTCCGGCACCCGGTGCCAAGACGGCCAAGACCCGCGTAGGCCGCGGTGAAGGTTCCAAGGGTAAGACGGCAGGCCGCGGTACCAAGGGTACGGCTGCCCGCTACCAGGTCAAGGCAGGCTTCGCCGGCGGTCAGCTTCCGCTGCACATGCGTCTGCCGAAGCTGCGCGGCTTCAAGAACCCGTTCCGGGTCGAGTTCCAGGTTGTAAACCTGGACAAGATCTCGGAACTGTTCCCCGAAGGCGGCGCCGTGGATATCGAAGCATTGGTTGCCAAGGGCGCGGTTCGCAAGAACCAGCCCGTGAAGGTGCTCGGCTCCGGCGACATCACCGTCAAGGTTGATGTCTCCGCCAACGCCTTCTCCGCCAGCGCTGCAGAAAAGATCGCCGCAGCCGGCGGATCCACCACCACGGTCTAAGACCTCGTGGCGGGTCTGTTTCCCTCCCCGTCCGGACACCTTGCGTGCACCGGCAGGGGAGGGGCGCACGATCCAACGTTTCACCACTGAACTCCTGGCGGACCCTATCCGGTCCGCCGGGAGTTCAGTTCCGTTTAAGGCAACTACCGCGTCCAGTACGGCGTTAACGCAGTACGGGCCGCGAGCGGCTAGACTCTGTTTCTGTCACAAGTCCGGATCGGACTTTCCAAACTTCAGGAGGACGCTTGCTTAGCGCTATTGGCCGGGCTTTCCGGACACCAGACCTGCGACGCAAGCTGTTGTTTACGCTGGGAATCATCACTATCTTCCGCATGGGTGCTTTTATCCCGGCCCCGGGTGTTGACTACGGCAATGTGCAGCAGTGTTTGAATCTGGGTGCCACCTCGGGTGGCATTTACCAGTTCGTCAATCTCTTCAGCGGCGGTGCGCTGCTGCAGGTCTCCATCTTTGCCCTCGGCATCATGCCCTACATCACCGCCAGCATCATTGTTCAGCTGCTGCGCGTCGTGATCCCGCACTTCCAGGCCCTCTACGAGGAGGGCCAGCAGGGCCAGTCGAAGCTCACCCAGTACACCCGCTACCTCACCATCGCGCTGGGCCTGCTCAACGCGACGACGGTTGTCTCCCTGGCCCGCTCGGGCGCACTCTTCAACAACCAGTGCGCCCTGCCGATCATCCCGGACGACAACATGGTCACCGTCCTGCTGCTCATCGTCACGCTGACCGCCGGTACCGGCGTCATCATGTGGATGGGCGAGCTCGTCACGGAAAAGGGTGTGGGCAACGGTATGTCGCTGCTGATCTTCACCTCCATCGCGGCGTCCTTCCCCAGCGCCCTTGGCGCCATCCTCAGCGCGCAGGGCTGGACCATCTTCCTGGCCGTCATCGCCGTCGGCGTCCTGACGGTGGCCCTGGTCATCTTCGTGGAGCAGTCGCAGCGCCGCATTCCGGTGCAGTACGCGAAGCGCATGGTTGGCCGGCGGACCGTAGGGGGAACCAACACCTACATTCCGATCAAGGTCAACATGGCCGGCGTGATCCCCGTGATCTTCGCGTCCTCCATGCTCTACCTGCCCAGCCTGCTGGCGCAGTTCAATACTCCCTCGCAGGGCACGCCGCCGGGATGGGTGGTCTGGATCAACAACTACCTCGTCAGCGGCGACCACCCGCTGTACATGCTGGTGTACTTCCTGCTGATCGTCTTCTTCACCTACTTCTACGTCTCCATCACGTTCAACCCGGACGAGGTCTCGGAGAACATGAAGAAGTACGGCGGCTTCATTCCCGGCATCCGGGCCGGCCGCCCCACCGCCGAATACCTGCAGTACGTGCTCTCCCGGATCACGCTGCCCGGCGCCCTTTACCTGGGCTTTGTCGCCCTGATCCCGCTGATTGCTCTGGTGTTGGTTGGAGCTAACCAGAACTTCCCGTTCGGCGGAACGTCAATCCTCATCATGGTTGGTGTGGGACTGGAAACGGTTAAGCAAATTGACGCGCAGCTCCAGCAACGTCACTACGAAGGGTTATTGCGATGACAAGAATGCTCATTATCGGGCCTCCCGGCGCCGGTAAAGGAACTCAGGCCGCTCGGATCTCGGACCGGCTCGGTGTCACGGCAATATCAACCGGCGACATTTTCCGTTCGAACGTGAAAGAGGAAACGCCCCTGGGCGTGGAGGCGAAGAAGTACATCGACGCCGGCAACTTCGTTCCGGATACCGTCACCAACGCCATGGTCCGCAGCCGGCTGGCTGACGGCGACGTCGAATCTGGCTTCCTGCTGGACGGCTACCCGCGCACAGTGGCGCAGGTTGAGGAACTCGACGACATCCTGGCCGGCAACGGCCAGAAGCTTGACGCGGTGCTCCTGCTTACCGCCGACGACGATGAACTCGTGGCCCGCCTGCTCCGGCGTGCGGAACTCGAGGGCCGCAGCGATGACACGGAAGACGTCATCCGGCACCGCCTGAACCTCTACACGCAGCAGACGGCCGACGTCGTCGCCCGCTACGAGGACCGCGGAATCGTCACCCGGGTGGATGGCCTCGGCGGCATCGACGAAGTCACCGAGCGTGTCATGGAAGCACTGAAGGACCTGCGCTAAGAAGGTCCGGCGCAAAAAGTTATCCGCTAGGAAGTTAGAAGACACATGTTCGGCCAGCCTCGAATCGAATACAAAACCAACGAGCAGATGCGCATCATGCGCGAAGCCGGCCTTGTATTGATCTCAGCGCTCGACGCGGCGGTCAAGGCCGCCGACGTCGGCGTCAGTACACGCGAGATCGATGCAGTATTTGCCCGGGTACTCAAGGAAGCGGGAGCCACCTCCAACTTCCTGGGGTACTACGACTACCCGGCCACGGTCTGCACGTCCGTGAATGAGGAAGTTGTCCACGGCATTCCGGGAGACCGGGTGCTGCAGGACGGCGACATCATTTCCATCGACGGCGGTGCAGTGGTGAACGGCTGGCACTCGGACTCCGCGCGTACCGTGATCGTGGGTACACCGGATCCGGAGGACCAGCGGCTGTCGGATGTCACCGAGAACGCCATGTGGCACGGCATTGCCGCTGCTGCCAAAGGCAAGTTCGTGGGGGACATCGGCGACGCCGTGGATGACTATGTCAGCAGCGTCCCGGGCAAGAAGCTGGGAATCCTCGAGGACTATGTCGGCCACGGCATCGGCACCGAAATGCACCAGGCGCCGGACGTCCTGAACTACCGCACCGGACACCGCGGGCCGAAGCTGCGGCCGGGCCTGTGCCTGGCCATCGAGCCGATGCTGGTACGCGGCAAGATCCTCACCCGCACGCTCGATGATGACTGGACAGTTGTCACCGAAGACGGCAGCCGTTCGAGCCAGTGGGAGCACTCCGTTGCGATCCATGAAAAGGGGATCTGGGTGCTCACGGCGCCCGACGGCGGTGCCTCCCGGCTGGAACCGCTGGGTGTCACCCCGGTTCCGATTCCCTAGGGAATCCTCCGCAGGCAGTAAACCGGCAGGCCCCGTTCCCTCAGGGAACGGGGCCTGCCGGCTTTTTCGGGACGGATGCGCAGACGGGCAGGGTGCACAGAGGGCCCGACGTCGGGGCGGGCACGTGCCGGCGTCCGGGGTTCCGCCGGCTGTCTGGATGAACTGCACCTGATGTCACGGGGAATCCTTGGCGGACAGTCGGTGAAGAGTGGTGTTTTCCCGGCTTTCGAGCGATCCGGCACCCTACCGTGAAGTCATGGCCTCGACGCACAGAGCAGCAGCCCCGGCGGCACGATCACTGAGCAACCTGCCGGCAGTGATTGCCCACAGGGGATACAGTTCGGCGGCACCGGAGAACACCCTTCCGGCATTTGCCGCGGCGGCAGCAGCCGGAGCCGCCATGATCGAAACGGATCTCCGCCTCACAGCCGACGGAACCGCGGTTCTCCTGCACGACGCGAAACTGGGCCGGACGACAAATCTGCGCGGGCGCGTGGGCCGCACCTCAGCTGCCCGGCTTGCAATGGCGGATGCCGGTGCCTGGTTTTCCAAAAACCACGCGGGAGTGCCGGTGCCGACGCTTGGGGACCTTCTGACGTTCCTCTCCGACTGGCAGCAACTGGGATTGGTACTCGAGTTCAAGGGAGAGTGGAGCCCCCGTCAGGTGGAGCCCGTGGGCGACGCCCTGTGGGCGGCGGGACTGGAAGGCCGGATGCTCGTGCAGGCCTTTTCGCGGCGAACCGTAGGAGCCCTTGCCCTGGCGGCCCCGGAATTCCGGCGGGGCCTGCTCGTCGGCCAAGGACCGTCGGGCAGGCATGGCGAGACGGCACTGCAGCGGTTCCTCTTCCGGGTGGACGCTGCAGCGTGTAATCCCGGCGCGCGGTTCCTGGCGGAGCGTCCGGACCTGCTGGAGCGGCTGCGCGCCGACGGGCTGTCCGTCTATCCGTGGACCCTGGACCGCCCGGCACAGTGGCTGGAAGCCTTCGATTCGGGGGTGGACGGGATCATCACCAACCGTCCCGGCGCGTTGGCGGCGTGGGGAAACACCCGGGGCGGGAACTGGACAGCCGGAGCGATTTAACTTATGGGGGGTCTTCCCGTAGAGTTATCTGTTGGTTGTCTCTACATTCGTGCCCGGATTGACCGCTTTCGATGCTTTGTGCGCCGATGCGGTTGGCTGGGCCGGGATGACGGCCACATTCGAAAAACCGTTGCCGGCGTCAAGCCGGTGACACAGACGTTAGCGGAGGATATGGCCAAGAAAGACGGCGTCATTGAGATCGAGGGCTCGGTAAACGAAGCCCTGCCCAACGCGATGTTCCGCGTTGAGCTGGCCAACGGCCACATTGTGCTCGCACACATCTCGGGAAAGATGCGTCAACACTACATTCGCATCCTCCCTGGAGACCGCGTTGTGGTGGAACTTAGCCCGTACGACCTCACCCGGGGTCGCATCGTCTACCGCTACAAATAAACCGCTGCAAAGACGGACAGCGCACCGCACAGCCGGTTCACTGACCGTTCAAGCTCAACCCTGCAACCACGCAAAGGAAAACCATGAAGGTCCAGCCGAGCGTCAAGCAGATCTGCGATAAGTGCAAGGTGATTCGCCGTAACGGTCGAGTCATGGTGATCTGCGAGAACCCGCGCCACAAGCAGCGCCAGGGCTAATCTGCTTCTCTAGCTCCGGAGTCCGAAAGGGCAACGGTAAGAGGGCCCCTGATTTCAGGGATCAGCCCACGCGTAGTTAATTGAATATGGCAGTGCAGCGTCTATACGCGTGACGCATACCCCCGGTACGGAGGCCGGGGACCTGGCAACAGGGACGCACTGCTTCAGACCTCCGGTAATAACCAAAGGAGAACCGCCGATATGGCACGTCTCGCTGGCGTTGACATTCCCCGCGAAAAGCGGGTAGTGATTGCGCTTACCTACATCTACGGCGTGGGCAAGACCCGTGCAGAGCAGACCCTTGTAGAGACCGGCATCAGCCCGGAAACTCGCGTCAAGGACCTCACCGACGCTGAACTCGTTCAGCTGCGTGACTACATCGAGGGCAACTTCAAGGTTGAGGGTGACCTCCGCCGTGAGGTGGCCGCCGACATCCGCCGCAAGGTTGAAATCGGCAGCTACCAGGGCATCCGGCACCGCCGCGGCATGCCCGTCCACGGTCAGCGCACGAAGACCAACGCTCGTACCCGCAAGGGCCCGAAGCGCACCGTTGCCGGTAAGAAGAAGGCCGGCCGCTAAATAAGCGGTCTTTCGGCCACGGCCCGAATCCGGGCCACCTAAACCAAACTCTTTGTAGGAGAAGTAATGCCCCCCAAGACTCGTGGAGCGGTCCGCAAACCGCGTCGCAAGGATAAGAAGAATATCGCGCTCGGCCAGGCGCATATCAAGAGCACCTTCAACAACACCATCGTGTCCATCACGGACCCGTCCGGTGCTGTTATCTCATGGGCTTCCGCCGGTGAGGTTGGCTTCAAGGGCTCCCGTAAGTCCACCCCGTTCGCTGCTCAGATGGCTGCTGAAGCAGCCGCAAAGCGCGCACAGGAGCACGGCGTCCGCAAGGTCGACGTCTTCGTGAAGGGTCCGGGCTCCGGTCGCGAGACCGCCATCCGTTCGCTGCAGGCCACCGGCCTGGAGGTTGGCTCCATTCAGGACGTCACCCCGAGCGCACACAACGGTTGCCGTCCCCCGAAGCGCCGCCGCGTATAAGCAGCACTGCGGTTCCGGTTTCCCCGGCGGGCAGCCCACTTTTCCAAGTGGGTTGCCCGCCGGAGGGCGCCGGTCCCGGGCTGGCTGTTAGCCGTCCAAGACGCCCGCGGAAGACCCGTCGTCGTCGTTTCCACCATTTGTGTTGCGTCATATAGCGGATGCTCGCTGAAAGGAAATGCAAGTGCTCATTGCACAGCGCCCCACCCTCACTGAAGAAGTCGTAGCCGACAACCGCTCACGGTTCATCATTGAACCCCTGGAGCCGGGTTTCGGTTACACCCTTGGTAACTCCCTCCGTCGTACCCTGCTGTCCTCCATTCCCGGTGCCGCTGTAACCAGCATCCGCATCGAGGGCGTGCTGCACGAGTTCACGACGGTTCCCGGCGTCAAGGAAGATGTCACTGAGATCATCCTGAACGTCAAGAACCTCTCGGTTTCCTCCGAGCACGACGAACCCGTTGTGGCTTACCTGCGCAAGCAGGGCCCCGGCGTGGTTACGGCCGCGGACATCGCTCCGCCGGCCGGCGTGGAGTTCCACAACCCCGACCTGCACATCGCCACGCTGAACTCGAAGGGCAAGTTCGAACTCGAACTGACCATCGAGCGCGGCCGCGGCTACGTGTCGGCCAGCCAGAACAAGTCCGGTGACCAGGAAATCGGCCGTATCCCGGTTGACTCCATTTACTCGCCGGTTCTGAAGGTGACCTTCCGCGTGGAAGCCACCCGTGTTGAGCAGCGCACCGACTTCGATCGCCTGATCGTTGACGTTGAAACCAAGGATGCCATTGCACCGCGCGACGCTGTCGCCTCTGCCGGTACCACCTTGGTTGAGCTGTTCGGCCTGGCACGTGAACTCAACACCGCCGCTGAAGGTATCGAAATCGGTCCGAGCCCCACGGATGCCGCACTGGCAGCCGACATGGCCCTGCCGATCGAAGACCTCGAGCTGACCGTGCGTTCGTACAACTGCCTCAAGCGCGAAGGCATCCACACCGTGGGTGAACTCGTAGCCCGCTCCGAGGCTGACCTGATGGACATCCGCAACTTCGGCGCGAAGTCCATCGACGAGGTGAAGGCAAAGCTGGTTGAACTGGGTCTGTCCCTGAAGGATTCCCCTCCCGGGTTTGACCTGGCCGCCCGTGCCGCAGCTATTGAAGAGGACGAGTCCGAGTACTCGGACGACGAGCTCTAACTGAAGCAAATTCTTGCCGTTCGGGCCATTGAGCACCGCACGGCACCGTTTGAGGAGAAAAAGTAATGCCTACACCCACCAAGGGTAAGCGCCTCGGAGGCAGCCCGGCACACCAGCGACTGATGCTGGCCAACCTTGCCGCGCAGCTGTTCGAGCACAAGCAGATCACCACCACGGTGACCAAGGCCAAGCGTCTGCGTCCCTACGCAGAGCGCCTGATCACGTTCGCAAAGCGCGGGGACCTGTCCTCGCGCCGTCGCGTCCTGGCCCTGATCTCCGACAAGGGCATCGTCCACGAGCTCTTCACCGACATTGCTCCGGCAGTCGAGAAGCGCGACGGCGGCTACACCCGTATCACCAAGATCGGCAACCGCAAGGGCGACAACGCTCCCATGGCTGTCATCGAGCTGGTCCTGGAACCGCTTTCTGCCAAGCAGTCGGTTGTGGCCGAGGCCAGCACCGCTGCCGCTGCAGCCGCTCCGGCGCCTGCCGTTGAGTCTGCAGATTCCGCTGAGTCGGCTGAATCCGCCGATTCCGCTGAGTCCGCCGATTCGGCTGAGTCTGCCGACTCCGCTGACGAGGCTGTCGAAGCGACCGAAGAGAAGAAGTAATTCTTCGCTGAAGTCCCGGTGCCCTTAATATGGGTGCTATGACTATTGAAAGGCCCGCCGTCCCCGAAATGGATGGCGGGCCTTTCCGCGTCCGGATGGACCTCGCCTATGACGGTGCTCCCTTCTCCGGCTGGGCCGCCCAGCCCGGCCTGCGGACCGTCCAGGGCCTGGTCGAGGACGGGCTGGCAGTCCTGCTGCGCCGTCCGGTCCGGACAACAGTGGCGGGGCGGACCGACGCCGGGGTCCACGCCCGCGGCCAGGTGGTGCACTTCGACCTCACCGCGTCCGAATGGCACGAGCTGGCCAGGGGGCGGGACATGGACCCGGGAGTCTCCCTGCGGCGCAGGCTGCACGGGGTGCTGAACAAGGAGCTGACCATGCCGGCGCGGGAAGCAGGCCTCCAGCGACGCGCCGTGGATGCCCTGGGCGGAGCCGTGGAAGTGCTGTCGGCCGTCCCTGCCCCCGCAGGCTTCGATGCCCGTTTTTCGGCCCTCTGGCGGCGCTACAGCTACCGCATCTGCGACCTGCCCGAAACCCGGGATCCGCTGTCCCGGCACACCACACTCTGGTTCAAGGCGCCCCTGGACATTGACCGGATGAACGAAGCCGCCGCCGGCGTGCTGGGTATCCGGGACTTCCTCTCCTTCTGCAAACCGCGGACCGGTTCCACCACCACCCGGGAACTCCTGGAATTCAGCTTCCACCGGGGCCGTGACGGAGTTATCACCACCCACATCCAGGCTGATGCCTTCTGCCACAACATGGTCCGCTCGCTGGTGGGCGGCTCACTGCTGGTGGGCTCGGGGGAGCGGCGCCCCCAGTGGCTTGCCGAACGCCTCTTCGCGCGGATCCGCGACTCGAAGTCACTCCTGGCCCCGCCGCACCCGCTGGTGCTGGAGGAGGTCCGCTATCCGGCAGACTCCGATCTGGCCCGGCGTGCCGAGCTGACCCGGGCACAGCGCGAATAGCCGATTCTGCGGTGGCGGTCCTAAAATAGGGGCAAAACCAATATCCGGCGCTGGAGCCATAACGCGGGGACAGCTTTTGACCTGACTACTCAAGCAGGCTATTGTTTATAGTCGTTGTGCGTGTCCTACCTCGATAGGCCTATGCCCACGGGAGCGGCTCAGTTGCAGAGCCACCTGGCCCCGGGGAAATAGCCGAGATCTCAGGACCACTGGTTAATTCAGTCCTCACCTGACCATCCGGTAACGCATAGAGAAGCTGCACTGTCCATGGCATCCATGGGCGGCGCGCCACCTAAGAAGAAGAAACGAAGGCAAACACCGTGCGTACGTACACCCCGAAGCCCGGCGACATCAACCGCCAGTGGCACGTCATTGACGCCACCGACGTTGTCCTAGGCCGTCTTGCCAGCCAGACCGCAACACTGCTGCGCGGAAAGCACAAGCCGACCTTTGCTCCCCACATGGACATGGGCGATTTCGTCATCATCATCAACGCCGAGAAGGTTGCCCTGACCGGCGCCAAGCTCGAACAGAAGCGTGCCTACCGCCACTCGGGTTACCCGGGCGGTCTGTCCTCCGTCAACTACGCCGAACTGCTGGAGCAGAACCCGGTACGTGCAGTTGAGAAGGCCATCCGCGGCATGCTGCCCAAGAACTCCCTGGCTGCTGATCAGATCAGCAAGCTGAAGGTCTACCGCGGTGCCGAGCACCCGCACGCCGCTCAGCAGCCGAAGACCTACGAAATCAACCAGGTCGCCCAGTAGTTCTGGCCCGCCAACTAAGAAATTAATTCAAGGAGAATCGTGGCTCAGAACACTGAAGAGCTCAATGAAAACACCGAGGAGCTTTCGAGCTACACCTCGGAATCCTCTGACTCGGTCCAGGCCGACGTCAAGGAACGCCCGGCCCTGACCGTCCCCGGCTCCGCCGTCGGACGCCGCAAGCAGGCTATTGCCCGCGTGCGCCTCGTTCCGGGTACCGGCAAGTGGATCGTCAACGACCGCGAGCTCGAGGATTACTTCCCGAACAAGCTGCACCAGCAGGAAGTCAACGAGCCGTTCAAGCTTCTTGACCTCGAAGGCGCATACGACGTCATTGCACGCATCCACGGCGGCGGCCCCTCCGGCCAGGCCGGCGCGCTGCGTCTGGGCGTTGCCCGCTCGCTGAACGAGATCGACCGCGAGAACAACCGCCCCGCCCTGAAGAAGGCAGGCTTCCTGACTCGTGACGCCCGCGTCATCGAGCGTAAGAAGGCCGGTCTCAAGAAGGCCCGTAAGGCACCTCAGTACTCCAAGCGCTAATTCAGCGCTTCCCCGGTCCCGCCCGCTGGCGCGTGCGGGACCGGGTCCCCTCGCGCTGAATTGGCGCTTGGCTCCACAAGCGCTAATTCAGGCGCTTGGCTCCACAAGCGCTGGTTTCCGGCGCTTGGGTGCACAAGACGCCGAAGAGTGCGGGGTTTCACCAAAAGGCAGTCGCTACGGCGGCTGCCTTTTGGCGTTAATGCGGCCGCCGGACGTCGGCTTGACCACACCGAGGCGGGTTATTTGCCTGACTGGCGCACGCTTTCACGTTTCCCGTTTCGGAGACAAGGGTGAACCGGTGGCAGAATGGGCCAGTAAGTTGCCCGTGAGCGGCTCCCGCTGTGGCTACAACCTGCTTGAGGATACGTAATGACTAGATTGTTTGGAACGGACGGCGTCCGTGGGCTGGCGAACGGGCTGATCACCGCCGAAGTTGCCCTGGGGCTTGCACAGGCCGCAGCAGTGGTGCTGGGCCATCGCCGAGTGGAACAGGGCCGTCGTCCGGTCGCTGTGGTTGCCCGGGACCCGCGCATCAGCGGTGACTTCATCTCCGCCGCCATGGAGGCCGGCCTCGCCAGCTCAGGTGTCGATGTCTACGACGCCGGCGTTCTGCCGACCCCGGCCGCGGCGTACCTGGTAGCTGACCTTGGCGCAGATTTCGGCGTTGTCATCTCCGCCTCCCACAACGCTGCCCCCGACAACGGCATCAAGTTCCTGGCCCGCGGCGGGCAGAAGCTGGATGACGCCGTCGAGGACGCCATCGAGGCCGAAATGGCACTCCCCAGCATGCGTCCCACCGGAAGCGAGGTGGGACGGATCCACCGCTTCGCCGATGCCGAGGACCGGTATGTGGTCCACCTGCTGCAGACCCTTCCCAACCGCATCGAGGGCCTGAAAGTGGTCCTGGACTGTGCGCACGGGGCAGCAAGCGGCTGCTCACCCCAGGTCTTCGCCGACGCAGGTGCCGAAGTAGTGGTCATCGGCGCCGAGCCGGACGGCCTCAACATCAACGAGGGTTACGGTTCCACCCACCTGGAGCAGCTGCAGGCAGCCGTGGTGGCGCATGGAGCCGACCTGGGCATCGCCCACGACGGCGACGCCGACCGCTGCCTTGCCGTGGACCATGAAGGCACCGTGGTGGACGGTGACCAGATCATGGCAATCATGGCCATTGCCATGAAGGAAGCCGGCAAGCTCAAGGACAATGCGCTGGTGGCTACGGTCATGAGCAACCTCGGCCTGAAGCTCGCCCTCCGCGAGGCAGGCATCGAGCTCATCGAAACCGGTGTGGGGGACCGCTACGTGCTCGAAGGGATGCGCCGCGGCGGCTACAGCCTCGGCGGGGAACAGTCCGGGCACGTCATCTTCTCCGAATACGCGACCACCGGAGACGGCGTCCTCACCGGCCTGCAGCTGGCGGCCCAGGTTGCGCGGTCCGGCCGGACCCTGAAGCAGCTGGCCGGCGTTATGCAGAAGCTGCCGCAGGTGCTCATTAACGTCAAGGGTGTGGACAAGTCCGCCGTCGAGACCAACGAACCGGTACGGCTCGCGGTCGAGCAGGCAGGGCAGGCACTGGGCGAAACCGGGCGCGTGCTGCTCCGGCCCTCGGGCACCGAACCGGTGGTCCGGGTCATGGTGGAGGCCGCGGACATGGAAACAGCAGCCGACACCGCACGGCGGCTCGCCGAAACGGTGGAAACCCATCTGGCCCTTAACGCAGGCGCCGGAGCATCGGTCTAGCAGCACCGCACCGGCGCGGGACCTAAGTCCCGCGCCGGCCTACGTCTTGCGCAGGAGCATCCGCCTCACCGAGTGGTCCGCGTCCTTGGTCAGCACCAGCTGGGCGCGGCCCCTCGTGGGCAGCACGTTGGTGATGAGGTTCGGCTCGTTGATCCGCTTCCAGATATCCAGGGCCGTGGCCCGGGCCTCTTCGTCCGTCAGATCCGCGTAGCGGTGGAAGTAGGATGCCGGGTCAGCGAAGGCCCCGGTGCGCAGAGACTGGAAGCGCTGGACATACCATTCCTCGATGTAGGAGGTGCGCGCGTCCACGTAAATGGAGAAATCGAAGAAATCGCTCAGCGCAAGGCCGGCACGCCCGTCGGCGCGCGTCCTGGCCGGGGCGAGGACATTCAGCCCCTCGACAATGAGCACGTCCGGCCGGCGGACCACTATCTCCTCGCCGGGGACAATGTCGTACGTCAGGTGCGAATACTTCGGCGCCCGGACTTCCTCGGCACCGCTCTTGACCTCGCTGACAAAGCGCAGCAGCCGGCGTCGGTCATAGGACTCCGGGAAGCCCTTGCGCTGCATCAGCCCGCGGCGTTCCAGCTCTGCGTTGGGGTACAGGAAACCGTCCGTGGTAATCAGTTCCACGTTCGGAGTTTCCGGCCAGCGGCGCAGCATTTCACGCAGGACCCGGGCCGTGGTGGATTTGCCGACAGCCACGGATCCAGCCACGCCGATCACGAACGGGGTACGGGTCGTCTTCTCGCCGAGGAATGTGGTGGTGGCACTGTGCAGGCGGCCCGCAGCAGCCACATACAGGTTCAGCAGCCTGGAGAGCGGGAGGTAGACCTCCCTGATTTCATCCAGGTTCAGCTGGTCACCGACGCCGCGCAGCCGGAGGATGTCCTCCTGGTTGAGCGGGGAGCGTATCTCATGTGACAGCCGCGACCAGGTCTTGCGGTCCAGCTCGACGAAGGGAGTGAAACTGCTCTCGGGCGGCTGGGCCGCGGAGGACTTAACATGGCGTTCGGTCACCATAGGAATTCTGCCCTGAACAGCAGGCAAACCCAAACGGCCCAAAGCGCGCAAAGCTGCCGCAACAGGCGGAAGGACACCATGCTTTCGGCATCCGGTCCGCGGGCCGGTACGCTTAGTGCTATGTGTGGAATTATTGGATATGCAGGCCGCCCGGACGCCATTGCAGGTATTAGTGCAGGCGGGCACGGAGCTCTCGACGTAGTAATGGAAGGCCTTCGGCGGCTGGAATACCGGGGCTATGATTCCGCCGGTGTTGCAGTACTTACTCCCTTGGGTATCGAATACCGCAAGAAGTCGGGCAAGCTGGCCAACCTGGTGGCCGAGCTGGAGGCGGCTCCGCTGACCCCTGCCACCACCGGCATCGGGCACACCCGCTGGGCCACGCACGGCGGCCCCACCGATGAAAACGCCCACCCCCATCTCGCGGACAACGGACGCCTGGCCGTGATCCACAACGGCATTATCGAGAACTTCGCCGAGCTGAAGGCCGAGCTGCTGGCCGCCGGCGCCGAGTTTGTTTCCGAAACCGACACCGAGGTGGCCGCCGCCCTGCTGGCCTCCGTCTACCGCGGCGAGGGCAACGCGGATCTGGCAAAGTCCATGCAGCTTGCCTGCCAGCAGCTCGAGGGTGCGTTCACCCTGCTGGCCGTCCACACCGATTCGCCCGGCACCGT
This sequence comes from Arthrobacter sp. zg-Y895, assembly GCF_020731025.1. Lineage (NCBI taxonomy): Bacteria > Bacillati > Actinomycetota > Actinomycetes > Micrococcales > Micrococcaceae > Arthrobacter > Arthrobacter sp. zg-Y895. Next base: position 27,252 of record NZ_JAJFZY010000003.1, on the reverse strand, counting down.
GGTTGCCGCCCGGCGCAACTCCCCGCTCGTCGTCGGCCTGGGCGAAGGCGAGAACTTCCTGGGCTCGGATGTTTCGGGCTTTATCGACTTCACCCGCCGCGCCGTCGAACTGGGCCAGGACCAGGTGGTAACCATTACTCCTGACTCGGTCCTGATCACCGACTTCTTCGGGGAAGTCGCCGAGGGTACCGAGTTCTACGTCAACTGGGATGCCGCCGCCGCCGAAAAGGGCGGTTACGACTCCTTCATGGAGAAGGAAATCAACGACCAGCCCCAGGCAGTGGGGGACACCCTGCTGGGACGGTCGGACGTAGACGGACGCCTCACCCTCGACGAGCTGCGCGTCAGCCCCGAGGACCTCAAGAACGTCAACAAGATCATGGTGCTGGCCTGCGGGACCTCCGCCTACGCCGGACAGGTGGCCAAGTACGCCATCGAGCACTGGTGCCGGCTGCCGGTCGAGGTGGAGCTTAGCCACGAATTCCGTTACCGGGATCCGATTGTCGACTCGAACACGCTGGTCGTGGCCATCTCCCAGTCGGGCGAGACAATGGACACGCTGATGGCGGTGCGTTACGCCAAGGAACAGGGCGCGAAGGTCCTGGCCATCTGCAACACCAACGGTTCCACCATCCCGCGCGAGTCGGACGCAGTCCTCTACACGCACGCCGGACCGGAAATCGCCGTTGCCTCCACCAAGGCGTTCCTGGCGCAGATCACCGCCGCCTACCTGCTGGGCCTCTACCTGGCGCAGATCCGCGGCAACAAGTTCCAGGGCGAGATCAAGGACATCCTTGCGGACCTGGGCAAGGTGCCGGACAAGATCCAGCAGGTGCTGGACAACTCCGGGCAGATCAAGGAACTGGCGCAGCTGATGAAGGACGCCGGCTCGGTGCTCTTCCTCGGCCGCCACGTCGGCTTCCCGGTGGCCATGGAAGGCGCCCTGAAGCTGAAGGAGCTGGCCTACATCCACGCCGAAGGGTTCGCTGCCGGCGAGCTCAAGCACGGCCCGATCGCCCTCATCGAGGAAGGCCAGCCCGTGTTCGTGGTTGTCCCCTCGCCCCGCGGCCGGGATTCCCTGCACGCCAAGGTGGTCTCCAACATCCAGGAGATCCGGGCCCGCGGTGCCAAGACGATCGTGATCGCCGAAGAAGGCGACGACGCCGTCAAGGCCTACGCCGAGCACATCTTCTACGTGCCGGAAACCCCGACGCTGCTGGCTCCGCTGCTGACCACCGTGCCGCTGCAGATCTTCGCCTGCGAGTTGGCTTCGGCCAAGGGCTTCGACGTGGATCAGCCGCGTAACCTGGCCAAGTCCGTCACGGTGGAATAAGGAGCGTCCTTCGGTGATTATCGGAATCGGCGTCGACGTAGTGGACGTGCCGCGGTTTGGCCGCCAGCTGGAGCGCACGCCCGGGCTCAGGGCCCGGCTGTTCGCACCCGCGGAACGGGAATTGAACCTGCGTTCGCTGGCTGCACGGTTCGCGGCGAAGGAAGCCGTGGCCAAGGCACTCGGCGCCCCGGCCGGCATGAACTGGCAGCACTGCCAGGTCCTGCTGGATCCCGCCGGAGCGCCGCAGCTGCAGATCGACGGAACCGTAGCTGCCGTGGCAGAGGGCAAAGGCGTGCAGACCTGGCACCTTTCCCTGAGCCACGACGGCAACATGGCTACTGCAATGGTTATCGCCGAAGGCTAGGAAGAAGCGCATGATCAGTGCGTACACCGGCACCGCGGTCCGCCGGGCCGAGGCCCCGCTGCTGGCCGAAGGCCGGGGCGGGGAACTGATGCAGCGCGCAGCCTACGGGCTGTACGCAGCGACAGCGGCCCGGCTGGCGGCCCGCCGCGGCCGCCTCTACGGCGCCGGTGTGACCGTCCTTGCCGGCAGCGGCAACAACGGGGGAGACGCGCTTTATGCCGCCGCCCGGCTGGGCCGGCGCGGAGCAGCGACGACGGCGGTTCTCACCTCCGACGCAGCGCACCCCGAGGCACTCGCAGCCTTCAGGGCGCAGGGCGGAAAGGTCCTGGCACTCACAGAATCCAACGCCGCCGTCCTCGCCGATGCCGCACTGGCGGCCGATGCCGTAATCGACGGCGTCCTGGGCACCGGCGGCAGCGGCGGACTCCGCGGCCCCGTCCGCAAACTCGCAGAGACCCTGAACGCGGCACGGCTGCAGGGGCAGGCCCCGCTGGTCGTGGCCTGCGACCTGCCCAGCGGCGTCAATGCCGACTCCGGCCAGGTGGACGGCACGTGCCTGCGGGCGGACCTCACCGTGACCTTCGGCGCCGTCAAAACCGGGCTGCTCGCCGGCCCGGGGGCTGTGGCTGCGGGGGAAATCCGCTGCATCGACATCGGGCTCGGCCCGCACCTCGGAACCCCGGCCGCCTACCGCCTGACCGGGAACGACCTGACGTCTCTCCTGCCCCTCCCCGCACCTGCGGACCACAAATATAGCCGCGGCGTGCTCGGCATTGCCGCCGGTTCGGACACTTACCCCGGAGCGGCGCTGATGGCCACGGGAGCCGCTCTCGCCACCGGCGTCGGCATGGTCCGCTATCTGGGACCCGACGCCGTAGCCCGGCTGATCAACCTGGCGCACCCAGAAGCGGTATGCGGCTCAGGGACCGTAGAAAACACCCATGTCCAGGCCTGGGTTGCCGGACCCGGCGCAGCCAACGACGAGGACCAGCGCCGCCGGGCCGGCGAGGCCATGGCCTCCGGGCTGCCCGCAGTGATCGACGCCGACGCGATCGCCGCGGTCCGCACCGGGCTGCACCCCGGCGTCGTGCTTACCCCGCACGCCGGCGAACTCACCGCACTGCTGCGGTCCCTGGGCGAGGAGGCATCGCGGGCCGAAATCGAAGCCGATCCCATCCGCTACGCCCGCCTCGCCGCCCAACGCACGGGCGCCACCGTCCTGCTCAAAGGCTGGGCCACGCTGGCGGCGGCTCCCACCGGCGAACTGTACAGCCAGGCCGAGGCCACGCCGTGGCTGGCGACGGCGGGAAGCGGCGACACACTCGCCGGCATCCTCGGCGCCCTCTTGGCGACGGACCGGACCGCGGACACCGAGCGGGAACCGGGACACTATGCACGGCTGGCCGCGGCTGCCGCCCATCTCCACGGCCGTGCCGGCGCGCTTGCAGCCGTTGACGGGCCGGTCCAGCCGTCCCTGCTTGCACCGCAGATCCGGACGCTGGTGGCGGAATCCACCCAACGGAGAAGCGGACGAATTCAAGTAAGCTCCAAGTCTGGGGTAAAAAAGTAAGTAGACATATCAATTACGTGTTGTCAGGGAACTAGTCAGGAGCACTACATGGAAGTTTGGCCGGGAGATGCCTATCCGCTGGGCGCAACCTACGACGGAAACGGCACCAACTTCGCTCTCTACAGCGAGGTGGCAGATTCCGTATTCCTGTGCCTGTTCGACGAGGACGGCACCGAGCACCAGGTCCGCCTGACCGAGGTCGACGGGTATGTCTGGCACTGCTACCTGCCGCAGGTCATGCCGGGGCAGAAGTACGGTTACCGCGTGGACGGGCCGAACGATCCGGAGAACGGCAACCGGTGCAACCCGAACAAGCTGCTGCTGGACCCCTACGCCAAGGCTGTTGCCGGTGAGATCGACTGGGACCAGGCACTGTTCGGCTACAACTTCGGCGACGAACACTCGCGCAACGACGAGGATTCCGCCCCGCACATGATGATGGGCGTCGTCATCAACCCGTTCTTCGACTGGGACGGAGACCGGAAGCCCAAGGTCCCGTATCACCAGTCCGTGATCTACGAGGCCCACGTCAAGGGCCTGACCGAGCTGCACCCCGACGTACCGGAGGAGCAGCGCGGCACGTACGCCGGCGTCGCCCACCCCTCCGTGATCGCGCACCTGCAGAAGCTCGGGATCACCGCCATCGAACTGATGCCGGTGCACCAGTTCGTCAACGACTCGACCCTGCAGGAAAAGGGGCTGTCGAACTACTGGGGCTACAACACCATCGGCTTCTTCGCCCCCCACAACACGTACAGCGCCACCGGCGACCAGGGCCAGCAGGTCCAGGAATTCAAGGCCATGGTGCGCGCGCTGCACCTCGCCGGCATCGAAGTGATCCTGGACGTGGTCTACAACCACACGGCCGAGGGCAACCACATGGGCCCGACCCTGTCCTTCCGCGGCATCGACAACGCGTCCTACTACCGGCTGGTGGAAGACGACAAGAAGTACTACATGGACTACACCGGCACGGGCAACTCGCTCAACGTCGGCAATCCGCACTCCCTGCAGCTGCTGATGGACTCGCTGCGCTACTGGGTCACGGAAATGCACGTGGACGGTTTCCGCTTCGACCTGGCCTCGACGCTGGCCCGCGAGTTCTACGACGTGGACCGCCTCTCCGCCTTCTTCGAACTGGTGCAGCAGGACCCGGTAGTGTCCCAGGTCAAGCTGATCGCCGAGCCGTGGGACGTTGGACCCGGCGGCTACCAGGTGGGCAACTTCCCGCCCCAGTGGACCGAGTGGAACGGCAAGTACCGCGACACGGTCCGCGACTTCTGGCGCGGAGAGCCCTCCACGCTGGGCGAGTTCGCCTCCCGCATCACCGGCTCTGCCGACCTGTACGAGTCCTCGGCCCGCCGTCCGGTGGCGTCCATCAACTTCGTCACCGCCCACGACGGTTTCACGCTGCATGACCTGGTGTCCTACAACGAGAAGCACAACGAAGCCAACGGCGAGGACAACAACGACGGCGAGTCCCACAACCGCTCCTGGAACTGCGGTGTTGAAGGCCCCACGGATGACCCCTCCGTCCTGTCCCTTCGTGCCCGCCAGCAGCGCAACTTCCTCGCCACCCTGCTCCTTTCCCAGGGCGTGCCGATGATCGCGCACGGCGATGAGCTGGGCCGCACCCAGCACGGCAACAACAACACCTACGCGCAGGACTCCGAGCTGAGCTGGATCAACTGGGAGACCATGGACGCACCGCTGATGGAATTCACCGCAGCGGTCAACACCCTGCGCGCCGAGCACCCCACCTTCCGCCGGCGCCGGTTCTTCGACGGCCGCCCCGTGCGCCGCGGCGAGGGCGAGGCGCTGCCGGACATCGTTTGGCTGAACGAGGACGGCACGACCATGTCCCCGGACGACTGGGACACCCCGGTCAGCCGTTCCCTGGGTGTCTTCCTCAACGGACAGGGCATCTCGGGCAAGGACGCGCGCGGCCAGCGGATCACCGACCTGAACTTCCTGCTGTACTTCAACGCGCATGACGAAGCCGTGAAGGTCACCCTTCCGGCCAAGGAATACGCACCCATGTGGGACACGGTGATTGACACCGCCGGCGAATACGCCGACTCGGAGCCGGTTGCCGCGGACAGCCAGCTGACTGTGGCTGCCAAGTCCATGGTGGTCCTGCGGGCGCACGAAGAGGAAGAGGAGCACGACCACTCCGTGGCCGCGTCCCTCGCCGCCAAGGTCGCACAAAACACCGAGGCCGCCGAATGAGGACACCCCTCTCCACGTACCGCCTGCAGATCCGCCCGTCCTTCACCCTGTTCGACGCCGCGGAACTCGTGCCGTACCTGGCTGACCTTGGCGTGGACTGGGTCTACCTCTCACCGATCCTCACGGCGGAGGAAGGCTCCGACCACGGCTATGACGTCACCGATCCTTCAGCCGTTGACCCGACCCGCGGCGGAGCGGAGGGGCTGAAGGCCCTCTCCGACGCCGCCCGCGCGGCTGGTCTTGGCGTGCTCGTGGACATAGTGCCCAACCACATGGGCATCGCCACACCGCACCGGAACAAATGGTGGTGGTCCGTGTTGGCGGAAGGCCGCGGCTCCCGCTATGCCGAAGCATTCGACATTGACTGGGACGCCGGGAACGGGAAGCTGCGGCTGCCCGTCCTGGGCGACGGCGACAACGAGCTCGAGCAGCTCAAGCTGGCGGGCAATGAACTGCACTACTACGACCACCGTTTCCCGGTGGCCGAAGGCACCGCAGCAGAAGGCGAGAGTGCGCAGGACGTGCACGCCCGCCAGTCCTACGAACTGGTGAACTGGCGCCGCGCCGACAGCGAGCTGAACTACCGCCGGTTCTTCGGGGTCAACACCCTGGCCGGCATCCGCGTGGAAGAGCCCTGGGTCTTTGACGAGGCACACGCCGAAATCAAGCGCTGGTTCGACGAAGGCCTCGTGGACGGCCTGCGCATCGACCATCCGGACGGGCTCGCCGATCCCAAGGGCTACCTGGCCCGGCTGCGCGAGATCACCGGCGGAGCGTACATCCTGGTGGAAAAAATCCTGGAACCGGGCGAAAAGCTCTCCGCGGACTGGGAAACCGAAGGCACCACCGGCTACGACGCGCTGGCCGACATCGACCGGTTGTTCGTGGACCCCGCGGGCAGCGACACGCTGACCGCGCTGGTGCCCATGGAACCGTACGCACAGATGATCCACGGCACCAAGCGGGTCATTGCGGACGGCCTGCTTCACTCCGAGGTGCAGCGCCTCGTGCGCCTGCTCCCTGCGGACAGCGGACTGGCCCCGGAAACGGCTGCAGACGCGCTCGCTGAACTGCTGGCCTGCTTCCCGGTCTACCGCAGCTACCTGCCCGAAGGTGCCGACCACCTGACCGAGGCCGTCATCGCGGCCAAGGTGCACCGGCCGGATCTCGCGGCGGCGCTGGACATCCTGCATCCGCTGTTGAACCCGCTGCTCAGTGAAGACTCCGCGGAATCGGTGTCGCTTTCGAGCCTGGGCGAGCTGGCAGTGCGTTTCCAGCAGACCTCCGGCATGGTTATGGCCAAGGGTGTCGAGGATACGGCGTTCTACCGTTACTCCCGGCTGACCTCCCTCAACGAGGTTGGCGCTGACCCGGCACACTTCGCCGTATCGCCGTTTGAAATGCACACCCGGATGCTCCGCCGGCAACTGGAACAGCCGGCGGCCATGACGGCCCTGACGACGCACGACACCAAGCGCAGCGAAGACACCCGGGCCAGGATCTCCGTGCTCGCGGAAATCCCGGAGGAGTGGAGCGAAGCATTCACGCGCCTCGACGCCCTTGTCCCGATGCATGACGGGCCGATGGCGAACCTGCTCTGGCAGACCTTCGTCGGGGCCTGGCCGCTGAGCCGGGAACGTGCACACGCCTACGCAGAGAAGGCCGCCCGCGAAGCTTCCAGCAGCACCACCTGGACGGCTCCCAACGCGGAATTCGAAGAGCGGATGCATGCTGCCATTGATGCGGCGTTCGACAATCCGGAGGTCAACGCGGTAATCACTGCGCTGGTCGAACGCATCCGGGAGGCGGGGTACAGCAATTCGCTCTCCGCCAAGCTCCTGCAGCTGACCATGCCCGGTGTGCCGGATGTCTACCAGGGCACCGAGTTCTGGGACCGGTCACTGGTGGACCCGGACAACCGCCGCGAAGTGGACTTCGCCCGGCGGCGCGAGGTCGCGGCGTCGTTCGCCGACGCCGGTGTCCCCGCCGTGGACGAGGACGCGGCAGCGAAGCTGCTCATCACCACCCGCGCCCTGCAGCTCAAGCGCGGCCGGCCGGAGCTGTTCACCGGTTACGTCCCCGTAGCGGTGGAAGGACCTGCGGCAGAACACCTCTTCGGGTTCGACCGCGGCGGAGCGGTAACGCTCGTGACCCGTCTGCCGCTGGGGCTGGAGCGCCAAGGCGGATGGCAGGACACCGCCGTCGTCCTGGCTCCGGGAACCTACCGTGACGTGATCACCGGGAAGACGCACGAAAGCGGCGGCCGGCTGGCAGCTGCAGATCTGTTCGGCACCTATCCGGTGGCGCTGCTTGTTCGGGAGGACGGCAAATGAGGACCAACTTCGACGTGTGGGCACCCAAGGCCGGCACCGTGACGCTGCTGGCCGACGGCCGGCGCCTGTCGATGACCCGCGGCGAGAACGGCTGGTGGCACGCCCAGCACGCCGAACTCACCGAGGACATCGACTACGGCTACCTCATTGACGACGCCGGGACGCCGGTGCCGGATCCCCGGTCCCGGCGGCAGCCCGAGGGTGTGCATGCACTTTCGCGCACCTTCGATCCGGATCTGTACCAGTGGCATGACGCCGACTGGGTCTCCCCGGGGCTCGACGGCGGTGCGATCTATGAGATGCACATCGGTACCTTCACTCCCGAAGGCACGCTGGATGCGGCGATCGGCCGGCTGGACTACCTGGTGGACCTGGGTGTCCGCTTTGTCGAACTGCTGCCGGTGAACGCCTTCAACGGAACCCACAACTGGGGCTATGACGGTGTGCTCTGGTACGCCGTACAGGAAACCTATGGCGGGCCCGAGGCCTACCAGCGGTTCGTGGACGCGGCCCACCAGGCCGGACTCGGCGTTATCCAGGACGTTGTCTACAACCACCTTGGACCCAGCGGCAATTACCTGCCGATGTTCGGCCCCTACCTCACCGAGGGGAAGGCGAACACCTGGGGGGACTCGGTCAACCTGGATGGGCCGCTCTCCGACGTCGTCCGCGAGTACATTGTGGACAACGTCCTGATGTGGTTCCGCGATTACCACGTGGACGGGCTGCGGCTGGATGCGGTGCACGCACTGCATGACGAACGCGCCGTGCACATCCTCGAAGAGATGGCAGCCGCGACGGACAAGTGCGCGGAAGCCCTGGGAAAGCCGCTGTTCCTCATTGCGGAGTCGGATTTGAACAACCCCCGGCTCATCACCCCGCGGAACGTCAACGGCTACGGCCTTGCCGGCCAGTGGTCCGATGATTTCCACCATGCCGCCCACACCAACCTCACGGGTGAAAACGGCGGGTACTACGAGGACTTCGATTCGCTGGAAGCACTGGCGAAGGTGCTGCAGGAAGGGTTCTTCCACAACGGAACGTACTCCTCCTTCCGGGAACGCGGCCACGGACGTCCGCTGGACAAGGAGGTAGTGACCGCACGACAGCTGGTCACCGCCATCCAGAACCACGACCAGATCGGCAACCGGGCGGCCGGCGACCGGCTGAGCGCGACGCTGGGGTACGAGCAGCTCGCCCTCGGCGCGGTGCTGAGCCTGGCCTCGCCGTTCACTCCCATGCTCTTCATGGGTGAAGAGTTCGGGGCCTCCACACCCTGGCAGTTCTTCACGTCCCATCCGGAACCCGAGCTGGGGAAAGCCACGGCAGAGGGCCGCCTGAAGGAATTCGAGCGGATGGGGTGGGACCCGGCCACGGTTCCCAATCCCCAGGATCCGTCCACCTTCACCAACTCGAAGCTGGACTGGTCCGAGGTGGAAGAGGGGGACCACGGCAGGCTGCTGGACCTGTACCGCAGGCTCCTGGCGCTGCGCGGGGAGACCCCCGAGCTGATGGACCCGGACCTGCGCAATGTCCGGGTGGACTATGACGAAGTGGGCCGCTGGCTGGTTATGCAGCGCGGTTCCACGGCGGTGGCGCTGAACTTTGCCGACACCCCGCGCGAGGTGCCGCTTCCGTTCGGCCAGCAGGCGGAGATCCTGCTGGAAACCGCACCGGCGAAGCTCTACGGCGACGCCGTGCAGCTGCCGGCGTACGGCGCGGCCATCCTGGCCGGCTAGCCCCGGCCTTCCGCTGCAGCCGGCATCCGCAGGGACTTCTCCCTGCCGGGTGCCGGCTGCAGCGGGTTAACGCCGGTCCCGGCGCCGGACCCGACGCCGGACCAAGGCACCGCGGCGTGAGCCCGGCAACAGTGGCAGTATGGTCCCCATGACTTATGTTGCTGCGGACAACCGATACGAATCCATGCCCTACCGGCGCGTCGGAAAGAGCGGACTCCAGCTCCCGGCAGTCTCCCTGGGACTCTGGCACAACTTCGGCGATGACAAACCCTTCGAAACCCAGCGGGCCATCCTCCGCCGGGCCTTCGACCTTGGCGTCACCCACTTTGACCTGGCCAACAACTACGGCCCGCCCTACGGCTCCGCCGAAACCAACTTCGGCCGGCATTTCCGGGACGATTTCCGTCCGTACCGCGACCAGCTGGTGATCTCCAGCAAGGCAGGCTACGACATGTGGCCGGGTCCGTACGGCAACTGGGGATCCCGCAAGTACCTGCTCTCCTCCCTGGACCAGTCCCTGGAACGCATGGGCCTGGACTACGTGGACATCTTCTACAGCCACCGCCCGGACCCTGAAACCCCGCTGGAGGAAACCATGGGGGCCCTGGACACCGCAGTACGGTCCGGACGGGCACTCTATGCAGGCATCTCGTCCTACTCGCCCGAAAAGACCATCGAGGCGGCGCGGATCCTGCGGGAAATGGGCACCCCGCTGCTGATCCACCAGCCCTCCTATTCCATGCTCAACCGCTGGGTGGAAGACGGCCAGCCGGACCTGTTCGCAGCCCTGGATGAAGTAGGTGCAGGTTCCATTGCCTTCTCGCCGCTGGCGCAGGGCCTGCTCACCAACAAATACCTCAACGGCGTGCCGGAGGACTCCCGCGCTGCTGCCGGAAAGTCCCTGGACCAGTCCCAGCTTTCGGAGGAAAACCTGGAACGGGTACGGGGGCTCAACAGCATTGCCGAATCACGCGGCCAGAGCCTGGCCCAGATGGCCATCGCCTGGGTGCTGCGCAGCCGGACCGGCACTGCACCCATCACCTCGGCCCTGATCGGTGCCTCAAGCGTGAAGCAGCTGGAAGACTCGCTGGCTGCCGTGAACAACCTGGAGTTCTCCGCGGACGAGCTGCGCCGGATCGACGAATACGCCGTCGATTCCAAGATCAACCTGTGGGCAGCAGCCCTCGACGCGTAAATGGGTGCACTGACCATCCGGGAGGCCGGGCCCGGTGACTGGCCGGACCTCTGGAACCTGATGGAACCCATCGTGCGTGCCGGAGAAACCTACTGCTGGGATACCGGCAGCACTGAGGAGCAGGCCCGGCTGTTGTGGCTGGAGCCTGCTCCTACGGTGGTGTTCGTTGCCCTGAAGGACGGAAAGGTAGCCGGGACCGCGCAGCTGCACCCCAACAAGTCGGGCAACGGCAGCCACGTAGCCAACGCCTCCTTCATGACCGCCTCGGAGTTCAGCGGCCAGGGGGTTGCACGGGCACTCGGTGAGCATGTGCTGGCCGAGGCCGCCCGCCGCGGCTATCGCTCAATGCAGTTCAACGCCGTGGTGGAAACCAACACCCGGGCGGTGGCGTTGTGGCAGTCCCTCGGCTTCTCGATCCTCGCCACTGTGCCCGAAGCCTTCCGGCATCCCGCCAAGGGGCTGACCGGCCTGCACATCATGCACCGGACCCTGGACACGGAGGGGAGTGAAAGAATAGGTACGTGAACTACCCTGAATTCCGCCCTCCGGCCGAACGTGCTGCCGTAATCGACCTGGCTGCCATCCGGCACAATGTCCGCCACCTCTCCCACATTGTCAGCCCCGCCCGCGTTATGGCAGTGGTCAAGGCTGACGCCTACGGGCACGGCGCCGTCGAGACTGCGCGTGCGGCAATCCAGGCCGGCGCGGCCTGGCTGGGCGTGGCCCACATCAGTGAAGCGCTGGCGCTCCGCGCCGCAGGCATTGCCGAACCGGTCCTTGCCTGGCTGCACACGCGGGACGCCGAATTCGGTGAAGCCATCCGGGCCAACGTGGATCTTGGAGTCTCCGGCTGGGACCTGGACGCCGTGGTCGCGGCTGCCCGGGAATTGGAAATGCCGGCCCGGGTGCACTTGAAGATAGATACGGGGCTGGGCCGCAACGGCTGCCCGGAGGACCTCTGGGAAGCCTTCGTCGGCCGGGCCCTGGCCTATCAGGAAGAGGGCCTGCTGCGGGTGGTCGGGATCTTCTCCCACTTCGCCGTGGCGGACGAACCCCACCGTCCGGAAACCGATGAGCAGCTGCGGAAGTTCCGCGAGGCGGTCGCCGTAGCCGAAGACGCCGGTGTGGACCGCGAAGTACGGCACATCGCCAATACCCCGGGTGCGCTGTCCCGCCCGGATGCCCACTTCGACCTGGTCCGCATCGGGCTGGGCATGTACGGGCTGTCGCCGTTCGCCGGGCAGACCTCGGCGGAGCTGGGCCTGCGCCCGGCGATGAGCCTGAAGACCACTGTCGCTGCGTGCAAGGAAGTTCCGGCAGGCCAGGGCGTCTCCTACGGGCTGCACTACCGCACCAAGGAGCCGACCACACTGGCCCTGGTGCCGTTGGGCTATGCCGACGGCATCCCGCGGGTTGCCACCGGCGGCCCCGTCCAGATAGACGGACAGACGTACCCGGTGGTTGGGCGCATCGCCATGGACCAGATGGTCATTGACCTGCACCGGACCGGCATTGCCGGCACGCCGGATTCCTTCGAGGGCCGGGAAGCCGTCCTCTTCGGCGGCGAGGGCCAGCCGAGCGTCGATGAATGGGCGTCAGCGGCCGGGAGCATCAATTACGAGATCATTACCCGGATCAGCGGCCGGGTTCAGCGCGTCTATGTGGACACCGCGGTGGACGAGGACGCACCCGCCCCGCCCATCGCCTTGGAAGCCGCGCCCGGAGCGCCCGCTGCAGAAGGCGAACAGGCACAGGCGGTACAGGCCAAGTGATGCAGGAACCTGTCTGGGAAGCTGAATTCCGGACCAACGGAGCCGAAGAGACCCAGGCGCTCGCCGAACGCCTCGGCCGCGTCCTGCGCCGCGGGGACCTGCTGCTGCTCACCGGTGAACTGGGCGCGGGGAAAACCACCTTCACCCAGGGGCTCGGCGCCGGGCTCGGCGTGCGGCCGGGCATCATTTCGCCCACCTTCGTTCTGGTCCGGGAACACCCGAGCCTGGGGGACGGACCGGACCTGGTCCATGTGGACGCCTACCGGCTGGGTTCCGAGGCAGAAGTGGACGACATCGACCTCGAAGCCTCCATGGACCGCTCGGTCACCGTGGTCGAGTGGGGTCGGGGGCTGGTGGAGCACCTGTCCGACAGCCGGCTGGAGATCACCCTGGTCCGCGCCGTCGGCGGCGACGCTCCGGGCGCCCCGGCCACGGACTACTCCGACGAGGACACCGATGAAGAGCGCACCATCCGGCTGGCGGGATTCGGTCCACGCTGGCAGCAGGCGCCGGACCTGGGCTGAACGCCCGCGGCAGCTCCCCGGAAACGGCCATCCGGGCAGCGCCGTAGAATAGGAACCGTGCTGATTCTCTCCATTGATACCTCCGCCATCGCCAGTGCGGCACTGCTCAACGGGGAGGGAGAGATCCTGGCATCCTTTGCCACCGAAGACACCCGCTCCCACGCCGAAGTCCTTGCCCCCGGAATCGCCGGCCTGCTGGCCGACGCTGGGATAACCGGGCAGGACCTGGATGCAGTGGTCGTAGGTGTGGGTCCAGGCCCGTTCACCGGCCTGCGTGCCGGAATCGCCACTGCCCGGACCCTCGCCTTCGCCTGGGACAAGCCGCTGCACGGGGTCATGAGCCTGGACGCCATCGCCGTGGATGCCGCCCTTGATGCCTGGCGCCTGGGCATTGACGAATTCGCCGTGGCCACCGATGCCCGGCGCAAAGAGGTCTACTGGGCCGCCTACCGCAGCACCGGCGGAACACCGGAACTGCTGGACGGCCCGCACGTGAGCGGCCCCGGCGAGGTTCCCACGCTGCCCGTTTACGGAGCGGGAGCCGGCCTGTACCCGGACACCCTGCACGCCGTGGAGGGTTTCGCCGACGCGCAGCCCACCGCCGCGGCCCTGGGACGCACCGCCGTCGTCCGGCTGGTCCGCGGGCTGCCGCTGCTGCCCAGCACCCCGCTGTACCTGCGCGAATCCGACGCCAAGGTCCCCGGCCCGCGGAAGCGCGCCCTGTGACCGCCGCGGAGACCGTGCGCATCCGACGCATGGACGCCGAAGACATTCCCGCCGTCGATGCACTGGAACGCCGGCTGTTTCCCGTCGACGCGTGGCCGCTGCAGATGTTCCACGACGAACTCGCCCAGACGTCCACGCGGTCCTACTACGTGGCGGTGGACCCGGCCGGAACCGTCATCGGTTATGCCGGCCTGATGTGTGTGCTGCCGATCGCGGACGTCCAGACCATCGCCGTCGTACCCGAAAGCGAAGGGGCCGGCATCGGCTCCCGGCTGCTCACCACCCTGGTGGACGAAGCGAAGGAGCGCGGCGCCGAGGACGTGCTCCTGGAGGTGCGCGACGACAACCCGCGTGCCCAGCGCCTGTACCGCTGGTTCGGTTTCGAACAGATCCATGTCCGGCCGCGCTATTACCGCGACGGCGCCTCCGCGCTGATCATGCGCCTGCCCCTGGCCGAGTGGTCCGGCGCTCCGACGGCGGCCGGGACTGCAACAGAAACGAAGGACAGTAAATGAACCGCACCGACCCCCTGGTGCTTGGCATCGAATCCTCCTGCGACGAAACCGGAATCGGAATCGTTCGGGGGACCGACCTGCTGACCAACACGGTTTCCTCCTCGATGGAGGAACACGTGCGGTTCGGCGGCGTCATTCCGGAGATCGCCTCCCGGGCGCACCTGGACGCAATGGTCCCGGCGCTGCAGGCGGCCCTGGCCGAAGCGGGCGTGACGCTCGCCGACCTCGACGCCATTGCCGTCACCTCCGGCCCGGGCCTCTCGGGGGCCCTGATGGTCGGGGTCAGCGCCGCGAAGGCACTGGCCCTGGCCACGGGCAAGCCGCTCTACGCCATCAACCACCTGGTGGCGCACGTGGGCGTGGGCGTGCTCGACGGCGGCGCCCTGCCGGAAAACCTCGGAGCGCTGCTGGTCTCCGGCGGGCATACCGAGATCCTGCGCGTAGCCGACCTTACGAGCGATGTGGAGCTGCTCGGCTCCACCATCGACGACGCCGCGGGTGAGGCCTACGACAAGGTGGCCCGCATCCTCGGGCTGGGCTACCCCGGCGGACCGGCCATCGACCGGCTGGCGAGGGAAGGCAACCCGAAGGCCATCCGCTTCCCGCGCGGCCTGACCCAGCCCAAGTACATGGGCACCGCCGAAGCGCCGGGACCGCACCGCTACGACTGGTCCTTCTCCGGCCTCAAGACGGCCGTGGCCCGCTGCGTGGAGCAGTATGAGGCGGCCGGCCAGGACCTTCCGGTGGCGGACATCGCTGCGTCCTTCCAGGAGGCCGTGGTGGACGTGATTACCGCCAAGGCAGTGCTGGCCTGCACGGAGCACGGTATTACCAACCTGCTCCTGGGCGGGGGAGTGGCAGCCAACTCGAGGCTGCGCGCCCTGACCGAGGAGCGTTGCGCGGCAGCGGGCATCAAACTGCGGGTCCCGCCGATCTCCCTGTGCACCGACAACGGGGCCATGGTCGCCGCGCTGGGCGCACAGGTGGTCATGGCAGGCGGCGAACCGTCGGGGATCGGCTTTGGCACGGACCCGTCGCTGCCGGTCACCAGCATCCACGTGGCAGCGGCCCGGGCCTAGGACCGCACGGCTGCTGGCTCCGGCACGACGCAGAAGGGCCCCGGCGGAATACCGCCGGGGCCCTTTTCGTGCGCAGGAAACGGTGGTCAGGCGCGGCGGAGCTGCCGGATACCGTCCATAACGACGGCGCGCAGGTCGCCGCCGTTCTCTTCCGCCACCCGGCGCTGCTGCTGGTACCCGGCGCCGCGCTCAATGATGGTCCGGACGTCGGCCAGCTCGGTGCTGCAGCCCAGTTCGGCGGCGATCGGTGCCAGCCGGGGCAGGACATCCTCGAGCAGGTGGTCGGTGACCAGCTTTTCGTTGCCCTCGGCGTCGAGGATCACGATGGCTTCCAGGCCGTAGCGGGCCGCACGCCACTTGTTTTCCTGGACGTGCCAGGGCGGCATGGTGGGGATGCTGCCGCCGGCGTCGATGATCGAGGAGAACTCGTGCACCAGGCACTGGGTGAGTGCGGCGATGGCACCCACGTCCTGGATATCCGCCAACCCGTCGCAGACCCGCATTTCGATGGTGCCCAGTCCCGGAACGGGCCGGATGTCCCACCGGATTTCACTGATCGAATCGATGACTCCGGTGGTGAACATGTCCTGAACATAGGATTCGTACTCGGTCCAGGAGCCGAACTGGAACGGCAGGCCGGCGGTGGGCAGCTGCTGGAACATCAGGGCACGCTGGGAGGCGTAGCCGGTATCGTCCCCGGACCAGAACGGAGAGGACGCGGACAGGGCCTGGAAATGCGGGAAGTAGTTCACCAGTCCGTCCAGGACGGGCAGCACCTTGTCCCGACTGTCCAGTCCCACATGGACGTGGACCCCGTAAATGAGCATCTGCTGGCCCCACCACTGGGTCCGGTCAATAAGTTTGGCGTAGCGTTCCTTGTCCGTGACCGGCTGTGAACGCGGTGTGCTGAACGGGTGGGACCCTGCGCAGAACAGTTCAACGCCCATGGGATCGGTTACCTGCCGGACCGCTGCGAGGGAACGGGCAAGATCCGCCTTGGCCTCCGCGACGGTGCTGCAGATACCGGTCACCAGTTCAACGGTGTTTTCCAGCAGTTCCTGCTTGATGTGCGGGTGCTCGTCATCAGCATGCAGCGCGGGGTCGTTGACGTTCACGCCGCGCAGCACCTCATCCGCCACGGAGACCAGATCTCCGGTGGTGCCGTCCACAAGGGCCAGTTCCCACTCGACTCCCAATGTTGACTGGGCCGACTTGGCGAACTCGATTTCCAAACTGTCTCCTGCTTTATGCGCTACCACTGAAGTACCCGGACCCGCATCATTGCGTTGAGAACCGTACCAATCCTATAGCCGCAGGCGCCTGCTTCGGGCCTCGGCACCGAACACGCCGGGAAATCGAAGGCCGCGGCCGGCGCAGACATAATGGGGGAATGCCGATCCTGAACAAAGACATGACCCTGTGCATTTCCCTGGCCGCACGTCCCAGCAACATCGGTACGCGTTTCCACAACTACCTTTATGACCAGCTGGGCCTGAACTACGTGTACAAGGCGTTCGCCCCCGCTGACCTGGCACAGGCCATCGCCGGGGTGCGCGGGCTGCCCATCCGCGGCTGTGCTGTGTCCATGCCGTACAAGGAGGACGTGATTGCGCTCGTGGACCGGATGGATCCGTCCGCGAAGGCCATCGATTCCGTGAACACGATAGTCAACGACGACGGCGTGCTCACCGCCTACAACACCGACTACCTGGCCATCGCCCGGCTGCTGCGGGACCACAGGGTTCCGGCCACGCACTCGGTGCTGCTGCGCGGATCCGGCGGCATGGCCAAGGCAGTGGCCGCAGCACTGCGGGACGCGGGGTTCTCCGACGTCACGGTGGTCGCCCGCAACGAGGCTGCCGGCCGTGCGCTGGCCGATCTTTACGACTTTGCCTGGCAGGCGGAGCCCGGCACGTCCACGGCGGACCTGCTCATTAACGTCACCCCGCTGGGCATGTCCGGGCAGGACGAGGACGTGCAGTCCTTCGGCGATGACGCGGTGGCTGCCGCCCGGGTGGTGTTCGACGTCGTTGCGCTGCCCTCGGAAACCCCGCTGATCGCTGCCGCCCGCGCCGCCGGGAAACCGGTGATCACCGGGGCGGAGGTCATTGCCATCCAGGCGGAGGAACAGTTCGTGCTCTACACAGGGGTACGCCCGACACCGGAGCAGATCCGCGAAGCCAGCGAGTTCTCCCGGTCCTGACCCGCTTTCCGGCGCGGCCGCCCGCACCGTCTAGGCGGCCGGAACCGGTTCCACCACCAGCGCCACGCGGTCCTCGCCGATCCGGGTGAGGACCAGCGTCGCTTTGTTCGGGCCTTTACCGGAGCCGGTGAGCAGGGCCTTGCGGACCTCTTCGGGTGTCACGGACATGCCGCGCTTCTTGATGTCCAGCACACCGATGCGGTTTTCCCGGACCCAGGCCTTCAGCGCCCTGATGTTGTACGGGCGGACGTCGCGGATCCGGTAGGCGCGGGCGAAGGGAGTTTCGCGCAGTTCCGGGGCGCAGATGTAGGCGATGTGCGGATCCAGGAGATGTCCGTCCAGGGTGCCCGCGACGTCGGCCACCAGTCCGGCACGGATTACGGCGCCGTCGGGTTCATACAGGTAGCCCTCGGCAGGCCCCACGGCAACGTCCTGGGCACCGGCGTCGTAGTCCACCGGGGAGGTCAGCTCCGCAGCGCCGCCGGAACCGATCACCAGGGCGGCGCGCCGGACGCCCTCGCGGCGCAGCGCGTTGAACCACAGGGTCGCCTCGGTGACATCCCCGTCCACGGACACCCACTGCGCCTCGCAGTTGGCCGGCAGCGCCTCGTGCGGGATGCCGGGGCCCATCTTCACCCCGACGGGCAGGCCGGCGTCCGCCAGGGATTCCACGAAGGACAGGGGAGGGGAGAAGGCCTCCGGGTCGAAGATGCGCGTGGTGCCGGACGTCGACGTGGTCCTGCGCGCCGGATCCAGCCACACGCCGTCGAACCCGGTCAGGTCAAAGTCCTCGGCACGGCCCTGGACCACCGTCGCCTCCGGCCAGGGCATGAGGTTGATGGTGGCTGCCGCAGCGGTGATTTCATCCAGTTCGACGGCGGTCACCCGGCGGTCCAGGGTGGCCAGGGCGAGGGAATCGGCACCGATTCCGCAGCCGAGGTCCGCGATCTTCTCCAGCCCGGCCTCCTGGTAGCGGTGGGCGTGCAGGGCGGCCACGTTCAGCCGGGTGGCCTGCTCCAGGCCGGGCTGCGTGAAGACCATGTGCTCGGCGAACGGACCGAACTTTCCGCGGGCCTTCATCCGCAGTTTTGCCTGCGTCAGGACGGCGGCCACCAGCTCGGGGGAATGCCCGGCCTTGCGCAGGTCCGTGTTCAGCTTCAGGGACTCGGATTCGAGATAGGGGGGAAGCGAGTTCAGCAGCTGCCATCCCTCGGGGGTCAGAACATGGGCAAGGGAAGTATCGGGCATGCCCTCCAGCCTAGTTGTTCTGCCTGCGGGCACGTTAGCTGTAGGTTGGGCGGCATGACGAAGATCGCCGCCGAGCCGCTGGCCGCACTGCGGGCACGCACCAGCTACAAATGGCAGACCTATCCGGCGGATGTGCTGCCGCTGTTCGTGGCGGAAATGGACTACCCGCTGGCGGAACCGGTGCAGCAGGCCATCATCGACCGGGTGCTGGCCTCGGACACCGGGTATATCGCCGGGCCTCAGCCGGTGGCAGCGGCCTTCGCGGGGTTCGCCGCGCGGACCTGGGCCTGGGCAGTGGACCCGGATGACGTGCGGAGCACCACGGACGTGAGCGTGGCCATTGTGGAATGCCTGCGGCAGGCAGTACCCGTGGACGGGAGCGTGGTCATCACCCCGCCGGTCTATCCGCCGTTCTTCGAGCTGCCGCTGGAAGCGGACTCCTCAGTGGTGGAGGTGCCGCTCCTGTTCGACGGTGAGGGCTGGGAATTGGACCTGGCCGGCATTGAGCGGGCCTTTGCCCGCGGCGCTGACGCCTTGCTGCTGTGCAACCCGCATAATCCGCTGGGGCTGGTCCACTCTGCCGACACCCTGCGGGCGCTCGCCGACCTGTCCGTGAAGTACGGCGTGGCCGTGATCAGCGACGAGATCCACGCCCCGCTGACGTACGAACCGGGGGACTTCACTCCCTACCTCACCGTCTCGGAGAACGCGCGGGAATATGGCCTCTGCGTGACGGCCGCCAGCAAGGCGTGGAATATCGCCGGTACCAAGTGTGCGGTGATGATCGGCCAAAGCGACCGGACCCGGCTGATGCTGGCTTCCATGCCCGAGGAAGTCTCCGCGCGCACCAGCATCCTCGGCCTGCATGCCACGGCTGCGGCCTATAACGACGGCGGTCCCTGGCTCGCCGGGGTGATGGAGTCTTTGGCCGCGAACCGGCGCCTGTTGGCTGAGCTTCTGGCGGAGAGGCTTCCGGGCGCGGGGTACGGTCCGCCCTCGGCCGGCTACCTTGCCTGGTTGGATTTCCGAGCCCTTGGCTGGGGTGACGATCCCGCGGCGGTGGCCCTGCAACGGGCGCGGGTGGCGCTGGAACCGGGGCCGCGGTTCGGCCAGAAGGGCGCCGGATTTGTCCGGTTGAACTTCGCCTGCTCCCCGGAGGTGCTGACCGAGGCTGTAGGGCGGCTCGCCGAAGCGGCAGGTCAGGCAGGACAGCGGGCCGGCCATGGGTAGTTCTCCCCATGGCTCCAAACTGCGCGGACCGGTTAGGGTACTCACAGCGGAGGCACTATAGGGGCCGGCCCGCGCGTAGGACAACCCGTGAGGACGGGATTGGGACAACATGGGGGAATCATGAGTTTGAGCGGTTACACAATTCAGGTTGACGCGTGTTCGGGTCTGCTGATCCGGGTCCGTGACGACGAGGGAATCACGGATGCCGCCACGTCGTTGGAAACGGCATACGCCCAGGCAACGGACGGCTGCGGGAGTGCCCCGGTTGCCGCTGCACTGGAGGCGATACGCGAGATTGTGGCCCTTCAGGCCGAATGGGCCGGTAAACGGGTGGAGAACGCAGTCGACGGCGTCGGCCAGGCCCTCACTGCCTATCTCGAAGGCGACCAAAAGATGGCAGACGACGCCTGCGGTGTCATGACCCAGGCACCCGAACTGCCGATTGAGGCAGGCAGTGCCGACCGCTACTCACCCGTGGCGGTGTACTGAGATGGCTTTTGACACCACGGGGCTGCAGGGCTGGCCTTCCCCAGCACAGCTGACGGCTGGCGCTGACGCGGTTCGGGGCGCAGGGCCCGAACTCGAGAACGCCATCGCGGATGCGTCCGCTCAATGGAATGGTCTGCAGGGCATCTATCAGGCGCCGGAGGCCGAGGTGGCCTACGGTGTTTTCGCCAATATCACCCCCCACGGTGGATTTGTCAGCTCCGCGTGCGAGCAGGTAGCCAAAGCACTCCAGGAGTTCGCTGACGGAATTGCCCACCTGGAAACCGCGCGCACCCAGGTCCTGGCAGACATCGCGGCCCATAATGCCTTTGTAAACAGCGATTCCTTTGGCGAGGAACAGCAGGACATGGCCGACCTCGGACGGGACACGCTGCAGGGCACGGTCAACCATTTGGCTGCCGAATTCCTTTGGTTGGAGGAGAACTGTGTATCCGCCCTGTCGGATACCACGGGGGAAACCAATCCGTTTTTCTCTTTTATGGCAACGCAGTTCGCGGGTGTGATGTTCAACGTAATGGACACTGCGCTTGGAGGAGTGCGGTTCCGCACTTCACAGCATCCCGCAGGACCGGGTGCGTACTACGACATCCGGCCTGAGCGAAACAATGTTCTTTACGACAACAGCCGGCGGTACGCAGACTACGTCGACAACTCGAACAGATTCCACACGCCCCACGAGGAAGGCCTGGGTGGAAAGGTCGTCAAGGGCGGCGGCTGGGTGCTCACCGTCGGCGGCGCCTATTTCACCTATCAGGACCAGGAACAGAAGGCGTACAACGACCTGCTGGCCAGCAATCCGGAGATGACGGAGGAGGAACGGCGCGCCGAGGCGAGCAAAATCGCGGGGTTCCGTACCGGCACCAGCGTAGTCGGCGGGTTGGGGGCCGGCGCCATCGGGGCAGGCGTTGGAAGCTTCGCCGGCCCGGCAGGCACGGTTGTCGGCTTCGTTGTCGGCTCTGCCGTCGGGTGGGCAATGGAGCAGCCTTTGGATGCGCTGGGGGGCAGGACCGTTACGGAGTGGGCCGGAGATGGAATCCGCGAAGGATGGGATTACCTGAGCGGACCTGGGCTGGACCAGGCCCAGCAGGCCGCTGAGGCCTTGGCCGAACAAGCGGAAGAAGCAGCGGAAAAGGCGTATAAGGCCGCGGAAGAAGCAGCGGAAAATGCGCGCAGGGCCCTGGAAGACGCAAAGGAGAACGTTGACAGGGTCGTGGACGATGCGAAGGAAAACGTCGGCAAGGCCGTGGAAGATGCAAAGGAAAACGTCGAGAAGACAATTGACGACGTGAAAGACCGCGTATTTGGCTGGATGGGATAACCGGCCCCTGGTGAATCCATGGGATAGATTAGGCTGACTTCGGCACGGGCGTGCCGCCGTTGCCGCCGCATTAAAAGATCGGACGTGTGTCGAATAAATGAACGCCAATACTGTCGGGGCATTGATCCTGATTCCACTGGGCATCATTCTTATGCTTTGCGGTCTGCTCGTTTACAACGGCAGGTTCCGCCACTACCGGACCGGCCTCAACATCGTGCTGTCCGGAGAGCCGGCGCTCGCGACAACCTACCTTGGTGCGGCTTTTATCCTGATGCCGCTGACGCAGTTCGCCATGGACGGCGGCCTAAACGCGCTGGTAACCATGTTCTTGATCCTTCTGATGTTTATCGCTGGAATATTGGGGGTGCTGGGCAGTTTCTGGATGCCGCCGTTCCTGCAGCCGCAGTGGATACGAGATGAAAAGAGAGCCGCCCGCCGCCGTCGCCAGGAAGAAGCTGCCATGCGTGCCGGCGGGGGCGGAATGTCGTCCAAAGCCAACGGACGGAGCAATTCCTGATGGACCCGTTTTCCGGTTTCCCGAGAGTCAGTTTCCGCGGTGTCAGTGCCGTCCTTCCGCCGGGCTGGGAACAGCAGCCCGGTACCGGCAGCATGTGGATCCTTGCGCACCCGCCCGTTCCGGCCGGGCATTTCCGACCGAACCTGGTCATCAGGGCCGGCAGCAACGGGGGAGCGTCGCTGCTGCGACTGTCCACGGCGGGGCTGGCCGAAACCATGGCGACTCTTGCCCCGATCCACGTCCTCTCCGTTGACGAGTGGCCCAAGGTGTTTGACCGCCAGTCGGGCCAGGCACTGCCCGGGCGGCGGCACCGCTTTGTGTATGAGGCAGACGGGCACACCGTCTGTGTGGACCGTTGGGTTTGGGTCATCGGGGCCGGGGTTCTTGAAGCTACGGCAAGCTACGCCCTTGAGGACCACGTTGGGCAGAAGGCGCTCTTCGAGTACCTCGTGGACCAGTTGGAATTCAAGGACCACGGCGCAACGCATGTCCTGGACTGGTCGGGGTTCGACCTGGTCACCCGGTCCGACCCCATGCCCGACTTTTTCGCTTCGGAACAGCGCAGGACGGTGGTCGAAGACCTCAGCCGGATTTCGGCCGAGCAGCCGTATGTCCCCGCCGGGAAGGTGATGCCGGACGCCGCCGTCGAACTGTTCCAGACGCTGGGGCACCGGGGAAAGCTGGGGCGTTTTGACCTTGCGGGGCAGCAGGAAGCCGTGCGGGAACTGCTCCGCGCGGAGCTGCTGACGGAATCCGGCCAGGCCACGGCGAAGGGGAAGGAATACCTCACGCCGTATGTCGACCCGGAAGCCCGCCTGACGCTTACCGCTCGGCGCGGCGGCGAGGTGCGGAACGCCGAAGTATGGATGGGATCCGGGCGTGCCCTGCTGCTCGCCGATCCCTCCTTCTACGGTACCGGCCAAGCAACCGGCCGCGAGATCCGGCTGATGCGGGACGCGCATCTTCCACTGGCCCTGGCTGCCTGGGCCGGGGTCGCCCCTGCATGGCCGCTCCGGCACGCCCCGCTCGTGATTGATGAAACCCGGTTCGATGCCCGGGTGGCCTCGGAATCGGTGCCGCTGCCCCATGGATCGGACGAAGCCGTGGAACGGCTGTGGAACGCGTCCTGGACCAGCTGGTCCATCACACATGTTGAGGCCTACGCGGGGTTCCGCTGGCTGCATGCCGCCGAAGCCGGCCACTACTCCGTGATCCCCGTTGACGGCGGCCTGAGATTGGACGCGCAGCCCTCGTCCCTCGTATGGGATGCGATTGTCCGGACGGTCCACACTGCTGCCACCGGGTCCCAGCTCGACCTCGGTACCGATGTTCCCTCCGCCTGGCTGCATGCCCGGCTTCCTGCGCCCGACGCCCGGGAATCAGGAACAGGGGCGCAGACACCGGCACACTGACCTGCTGGCGCTACGCCAGGATACTCAGCTGCCGGGGCGCCAGGGGGTCCGAGGAAAAGCTTCCGGTAAGAACCGGCAGTTCGCCGGTTTCCGCACTGCGGGTCAATCCCGCCATTGCGTCTTCAGTGATGCTGGCCTTCCTGAGGTCCAGGAGCACGTTCAGGCCCGGCAGGGCAGCGTTGGTGCGGCGGGCGAGCACGTACAGCACCCTGCAGTTGCCTTCCGTGATCTTCCCGCGCACCACCAGCCGCGCCTGGCGCAGGTCGACGTCGAGCCGGATGGCAACGCGCAGCTTGGGCTCCATGGCAGACCTTCCGGGAAGGGGCGGAAAAGTGCGGCGGATTCCAACCTAGGAGTGCCTTTCCCCTTGGCGCAATGCGCCGGGCGGATACTGCCTGCCCGGGGTGGTCAACTTGGCCGCGGGCGGGGGTATTCGGATGCCGGGGGAAGACCGGTTCGCCACAGACTTCTTCGACGGCGGCAACAATCCGCTGGGCACGCGGGAGCTAGGCGAAATAGACGCCGATCCGGTTTCCGTCGATCTCCTCGATCCGGATATCGATCTCGTAGATATCCTTCAACACGTCCGGCTGCATGATGGCCGACGGCGGCCCCTGGTGGATCAGCCGGCCGTCGCACATGGCAATGATGTCGTCGGAGTAGCAGGAGGCGAAGTTGATGTCGTGGATGACCAGCACCACGGTCTTCCCGAAGTCGTCCGTGAGCCGGCGCAGCAGCCGCATCATTTCCACGGAGTGCTTCATGTCCAGGTTGTTCAGCGGCTCGTCCAGGAGCAGATAGTCCGTATCCTGCGCCAGCACCATGGCAATGAACGCCCGCTGGCGCTGTCCGCCGGAGAGCTCGTCCACAAACCGGTCCGCCAACGCCGTCAGGTCCAGGTACGCCATTGCCTGCTCGATGTGGGCCTTGTCTTCGGGTCCCGGCCGGCCGCCGTTGTGCGGGTAGCGGCCGAACCCCACCAGGTCCCGAACGGTCAGGCGGACGGTGAGCTGGTTGTCCTGGCGCAGGATCGCCATTTTCCGGGCGAGGTCCCGGCCGGGGGTGGAAACGACGTCGAGCCCGTCCACGGCAACCGTGCCGGAATCCATGGGCAGCAGGCGGCTGATCATGGAGAGCAGCGTGGATTTGCCCGCACCGTTGGGCCCGATGATCGAGGTGATGCCGCCTTCCTTGATCTCGCAGCTCACCCCGTCCACGACGACGGCGGAGGAGTAGCGCTTGGTGACGCCGTTGACGGTGATCATGAACGGGGGCCTTTCAGGCGGTGCAGGGGGAGGAGGGTCATTTCACGTTTCCCCTCAGGAGCAGGATGAGGAACACGATGCCGCCCACGAACTCGATGACGATGCTCAGCGCGGTGTCGAAGTCGAAGATCCGCTCCAGCACCAGCTGGCCGCCCACCAGGGCGATGATTCCCAGCAGAACGGCAATCGGCAGCACCGAAGCATGCCGGAACTTCGCGCAGAGCTGGTAGGCCAGGGACGCAATGAGGAGCCCGAAGAACGTCACCGGACCGACCAGGGCCGTGGACACCGCGACGAGCACCGAGCAGATGATGAGCGTGGCGGTGACCGCCCGCTTGTGGTCCACTCCCAAGTTCACCGCGGTCTCGCGGCCCAGGGCCAGGACATCGAAGGAGTGGCGCATCCGCCAGGCGACGGCACTGACAAGCGCGACGGCGGCCGCGGAGTAGCCCAGCAGGGCGGCGTCGACATTGTTGAAGCTGGCAAAGAACAGGTCCTGCAGGATGATGAATTCGCTCGGGTCGATCAGCCGCTGCAGCAGCGAGGAGAAGCCGCGGAACATCGTGCCGAAGACAATTCCGACCAGCAGCATCAAGTGCAGGGATTTCCCGCCGCCGGTGAACAGCCACCGGTACAGCAGGAACGAGAACCCGACCATCAGCAGCACCTCGAGGCTGAAGCGGATCGGCGCGCCCAGGGACAGCAGGGCGCCGCCGCCCAAGGCAAACACCAGGACCGTCTGGATCAGCACGTAGAGGGCATCGAAGCCCATGATCGACGGCGTGAGGATCCGGTTGGCGGTGACGGTCTGGAACAGGACGGTGGAAACCCCGACGGCGTAGGCCACCAGGATCATGGAGCCCACCTTGATCGCCCGGCGCGGCAGTGCGTAACCCAGGTTTCCGCGCAGCTCAATGGTCATGAACACCGCAACCAGTGCCGCCGCGACCAGGCCCAGGGTGATGATCCAGAAGCGGGCTGGAACGGTCCGGACGGGACGCCGGCGGTGCTCGGTAAGTGCTGCGGGCAGTGCGCTGGTGGATGGATCAGGCATGGGAACCGCGCTTGCGTAGGAGGAGGTACAGGAAGATGACGCTGCCTACGGCGGAAACCACTACACCCACCGGGATTTCATACGGGTAGCGGATGGTGCGTCCGATGATGTCGCAGAGCAGGACGAAGCCCGCTCCGAAGACGGCGACCCAGGGCACCGCGCGGCGGACGTTGTCACCGATCAGCAGGGACACCAGGTTGGGCACGATCAGGCCCAGGAACGGGATGGAGCCGACGCTGACTACCACCACGGCGCTGATGAGCGAGACGATCACCAGTCCGAGCGCCATGACCCGGTTGTAGTTCAGGCCGAGGTTGGTGGTGAAGTCCTGCCCCATGCCGGCAACCGTGAAACGGTCCGCGGCCAGGTAGCCGATCAGGGTCAGGGCGCCGACAATCCAGAGCAGTTCGTAGCGGCCGCGCAGGACGCCGGAGAAGTCGCCGATCATCCAGCTGTTCAGCGTCTGGAGGAGGTCGGTGCGGTAGGCGAAGAAAGTGGTGACGGCGGAAATCACGCCGCCGAGCATGATGCCCACCAGGGGAACGATCAGGGTGTTGCGCAGCGGGATCCGGCGCAGGATGAGCAGGAAGAGTGCGGTTCCTGCAGCGGCGAAGACCGAAGCCGTGGACATCTTCAGGAACATGGAGGCGCCCGGCAGCAGCACGGTCACCGCCAGGATCCCCAGCTGGGCCGACTCCACCGTGCCGACGGTGGAGGGTTCCACGAACTTGTTCCGGGCCATCAGCTGCATGATCAGCCCGGCCACGCTCAGGGCCATGCCCGCCAGGACAATACTCAGCGTGCGGGGGAGCTGGCTGACCCAGAACAGCATGTGCGTGGTGGGATCCCCGGACAGCAGCGAGGCGAGCGAAAGGTCACCGACGCCGACGAAAAGGCTGACGGCCGCCAGCAGCACCACAACGCAGACCCCTAGGACCAGTGCGGCGGTTGAACGCACAAAGCGCCGCCGTTCCGGGGGAGCGGCGGCGGACGCGGGGGCCGGTTTCTTTGCCGGCACGGCGGGGGCAGTCATATTTCGGTATCCAGTTCCTCCGTGGCCCGGCACCGACGGTGGCGGGCCACGGGGCGCCGAGGGGCGGCGAGGGCGCGTCGGGGTCG
>NZ_JAJFZY010000002.1:0-29054 GCF_020731025.1 Arthrobacter sp. zg-Y895 | reverse complement strand
TTAATTTTGGGTTACCCTTTCCCCCGGGGCCCGGCCCCCGGGGGGGCCGCCCCACGGAGCGCAGAGGGGCGGCTAGAGAGCGTCGTGGACGGTGTTAACCATGGTGTCCACGTTGTTCAGGCCGTATCCGACCAGGTACCAGCTGGCGGAGTCCAGCATGGTGATGTTTCCGTTCTGGGCAGCCTTGGTGCTCTTGACCAGATCGTTGTCGAGCACGGCGGAGGCGGCTTCGCCGGAGGTGCCGACGGCTACGTCGCGGTCAATGACGAACAGGTGGTCCGGATTGGTATCCGCAATGTAATTGAAGGAAACGGATTCGCCGTGCTTACCTTCGCCCTTGACTTCGGCGGCCGGTTCCAGGCCCAGGACGTCGTGGATGATGCCGAACCGCGAGCCTGCGCCGTAGGCGGTCATTTCCCCGCCGCTGGTCATAACGATCAGGCCGTTGCCGGCGTCGGCGGCCAGTTCCTTGGTGTCTTCGACCTTGCCTTCAAGGGCGCCCAGTTTCTCTTCAACCAGGTCTTCCTTTTCGAAGATCGTGCCGAGGGTCTGGGTGTTTTCCTTGAAGGAGTTCCAGGAATCGGCGTTATCGACGCTGAGGTCGATGGTGGGGGCAATCTTGCTTAATTCTTCGTAAGAATCGGCAACCCGGCCGGAAATGATGATCAGGTCCGGAGCGCCGGCGTTGATCGCTTCGAAGTCGGGCTCCTTCATGCTGCCGATCTTGGTGATCTCTTCGGCGCCGTACTGGGAGAGGCTCTGAGGGAAGTTGGCGGCAGGCACGCCGTCGACGTCAATGTCGAGGGCATCCATGGTGTCGAGGGCGCCGAGGTCGAACGTGTACACGGTCTCCGGGTTCACCGGAACTTCGGTGCTTCCCTGGGCGTGCTCGACCGTCACGGTTGAGGCCTGTGCGGACTCGACGTCCGCCTCTGCTGCTTCAGTGGAGCAGGCGCTGAGCGCGAGGAGGGACACAAGGGCGGTTCCGGCCAGCAGGCGGGACTTAGTGATCATGGGGGCTCCGGTGAGAGTCGATGTGCCAATCCGGGGATTAGGTCACAGAAATGTTTTCTAATGGTGCGCAGATGAAAACTATCCCGGTTAGGAGAACCTAAGCAAATCCCGTTCTTCATTTACCTGCCCGCCAGTACGGGGGAGAGGGGCGGGCAGGCGGCGCACGCTGGCACTCACCTTGACCGAGTGCTAACCGTTGCATAAAGTCTGAGTTAGCACTCCGAACGTGAGGGTGCTAACTCCCGAAGGGAAAGCGCGAACCGGCACCGCGACGACGGCCAGCGCCAGACCAACGGCCCCATTCCGTTAGAAACTACGCAAAGGAGAGCCCGAGTGTCGGTCTCTATTAAGCCCCTTGAGGATCGTATTGTTGTCCGCCCCCTCGAAGCCGAGCAGACCACTGCTTCCGGCCTGGTAATCCCGGACACTGCAAAGGAAAAGCCCCAGGAGGGTGAAGTAGTTGCAGTTGGACCCGGCCGCGTTGATGACAACGGCAACCGCATCCCGGTTGACGTTGCCGAAGGCGACGTAGTCATTTACTCCAAGTACGGCGGAACCGAAGTCAAGCACGGCGGCCAGGAATACCTGGTGCTGTCCGCCCGCGACGTGCTGGCCGTCGTCGTAAAGTAGTTCCCCTGGAAAACCCCGGCCACGATTCTGGCCGGGGTTTTCTGATGTAGGTGCAGATGTAGTTGTCGGAAAGGACACACACATGGCAAAGCAGTTGGAGTTCAATGACTCCGCCCGTCGCTCGCTCGAAGCAGGCGTCGATAAGCTCGCCAACACGGTCAAGGTGACCCTCGGCCCGCGCGGCCGCAACGTCGTCCTGGCCAAGACCTGGGGCGCTCCCACCATCACCAACGACGGCGTCACGATTGCCCGCGAAATTGAGCTGGACGACCCGTACGAGAACCTCGGTGCACAGCTGGCCAAGGAAGTAGCCACCAAGACCAACGATGTTGCCGGCGACGGCACCACCACGGCCACCGTGCTGGCACAGGCCCTGGTCAAGGAAGGCCTGCGCAACGTTGCCGCCGGTGCTGCCCCCGGGCAGCTCAAGCGCGGCATCGAGGTTTCCGTTGACGCGGTAGCCAAGCGCCTGCTGGAGAACGCCAAGGAAGTTGAAGGCAACCAGGTTGCCCACGTTGCGGCAATCTCCGCGCAGAGCACCGAGATCGGCGAGCTGCTGGCCCAGGCCTTCGACACCGTCGGCAAGGACGGCGTCATCACGATCGAGGAGTCCTCCTCGACGCAGACCGAGCTGGCCATCACCGAGGGCATGCAGTTCGACAAGGGCTACCTCTCGCCGTACTTCGTGACCGACCCGGAGCGCCAGGAAGCCGTCCTCGAAGACGCGCTGATCCTGATCAACTCCGGCAAGATCTCCTCCGTCGCCGAGTTCCTGCCGCTGCTGGAAAAGGCTCTGCAGACCTCCAAGCCGCTGTTCATCATCGCCGAAGACGTAGACGGGGAAGCCCTGTCCACCCTGGTGGTCAACAAGATCCGCGGCACCCTGAACGTCGTCGCCGTCAAGGCTCCGGGCTTCGGTGACCGCCGCAAGGCAATGATGCAGGACATCGCGACCCTCACCGGCGCCCAGGTGGTCAGCCCCGACCTCGGCCTGAAGCTGGACCAGGTTGGCCTTGAGGTGCTGGGCTCCGCCCGCCGCATCACGGTCACCAAGGACAACACCACGATTGTTGACGGCACCGGCTCCGAAGCCGACGTCGCCGACCGCGTGGCACAGATCCGTGCCGAGATCGAGCGCACCGATTCGGACTGGGACCGGGAGAAGCTGCAGGAACGCCTCGCCAAGCTGTCCGGCGGCATCGGCGTCATCCGCGTTGGTGCAGCCACCGAGGTGGAGCTGAAGGAAAAGAAGCACCGTATCGAAGATGCCGTTTCCTCCACCCGTGCCGCACTCGAAGAGGGCATTGTGGCTGGCGGCGGTTCCGCGCTGGTCCACGCTGCCCGCGCACTGGACACCGATCCGGAGGTGACGAAGCTGCAGGGCGACGCCGCCACCGCCGTCGGCCTGGTCCGCCGTGCACTGGCACAGCCGCTGCGCTGGATCGCCGAGAATGCCGGTTCCGAAGGTATGGTCGTCGTTGCCAAGGTTGGTGAGCTGGAAGTCAACCACGGCTTCAACGCCGCCACCGGCGAGTACGAAGACCTCATTGCCGCCGGCATCATCGACCCGGTCAAGGTCACCCGCTCGGCCCTGCGCAACGCCGCCTCGATCGCTTCGCTGGTGCTCACCACCGAAGCCCTCGTGGTGGAGAAGCCGGCCGAAGAGGACAACGACCACGGTCACCAGCACTAATCAGCCCTGATCCGCGCCTCACGTGCGGAAATCGGCCTCGGCCCCGCCTCCGGAACCCGTTTCCGGGGCGGGGCCTTTGCTTTCTGCCGTGGCCTCCCTCACAGGCGGCAGATACCTTCGGGGAGGAATAGGGGCGGGCCCGCTTTCGCTTTACGATAGGTACAGGCTAAATCGGGCCTTTTCCTTCCTCTCATCCCCGAAAGAGGCGCAGCTTTGAGTCAGCAGTACCCAGAACACGATCCGTTCGGCTTCGTCGGCCTGACCTACGACGACGTCCTCCTGCTGCCCGGCCCGACGGATGTCATTCCCTCTGAAGCCGACACCAGTTCCCGGCTGTCCAAGCGCATCACCGTGCAGACCCCGCTGCTTTCCGCCGCGATGGACACGGTCACCGAATCCCGCATGGCCATCGCCATGGCCCGGCAGGGCGGCCTCGGCGTGATCCACCGGAACCTCTCCATTGCCGACCAGGCGGAGCATGTTGACCGGGTCAAGCGCAGCGAATCCGGCATGATCACCAACCCGGTGACGATTTCCCCCGACGCCACCCTGCAGGAACTCGACGACCTCTGTGCGCATTTCCGTGTTTCGGGCCTGCCGGTGGTGGATACCGAAAACACCCTGCTGGGCATTGTCACCAACCGCGACACCCGCTTCATTCCGCGTGCCGACTACCCAAGCCGCAAGGTCGAAGAGGTCATGACCCGCATGCCGCTCATCACCGGCCGGGTGGGCATCAGCGCCGCAGAAACCATGGAGCTGCTGGGCAAGAACCGGATCGAGAAACTGCCGCTGGTGGACGACGCCGGTAAGCTGCAGGGATTGATCACCGTCAAGGACTTCGACAAGGCCGAGCAGTACCCGCTGGCCACCAAGGATGACGAGGGCCGCCTGCGCGTCGGTGCTGCCATCGGCTTCTTCGGCGACGGCTACGAGCGGGCCATGTCCATGGTCGAGGCCGGCGTCGACATCCTCGTGGTGGACACCGCCAACGGCCACAGTGCGGGCGTGCTGGAAATGATTGCCCGCCTCAAGAAGGACCCGGCTGCCGCGCACGTGGACATCATCGGCGGACAGGCAGCCACCCGCGAAGGCGCCCAGGCCCTGATCGACGCCGGTGCCGACGCCGTCAAGGTAGGCGTGGGGCCGGGTTCCATCTGCACCACCCGCGTAGTTGCCGGAGTGGGCGTCCCGCAGATCACCGCCATCTACGAAGCTTCCAAGGCAGCCATCCCGGCGGGCGTCCCGCTGATCGCCGACGGCGGCCTGCAGTACTCGGGCGACATCGGCAAGGCCATCGTGGCCGGCGCCGACACCGTAATGCTTGGCGGCCTGCTGGCCGGCTCCGCGGAAAGCCCGGGCGACCTGGTCTTCGTCAACGGCAAGCAGTTCAAGTCCTACCGCGGCATGGGATCGCTCGGGGCCATGCAGTCCCGGGGCAAGAACACCTCCTACTCCAAGGACCGGTACTTCCAGGCCGACGTCCCCAGCGACGAGAAGCTGATTCCGGAAGGCATTGAAGGCCAGGTGCCCTACCGCGGACCGCTTTCCGCCGTGGCGCACCAGCTGGTCGGCGGCCTGCGCCAGACCATGTTCTACACGGGTGCACGCACCATTGAAGAGCTGAAGGCGAAGGGTAAGTTTGTCCGGATCACCCCGGCCGGGCTGAAGGAATCCCACCCGCACGACATCATGATGACGGCCGAGGCACCGAACTACGGACGCCGCTAACCCGTCTTACCTGCCAAGGGCAGCCCCTGCGTACTGCGCAGGGGCTGCCCTTGGGGTTTAAGGGCCCGGTCCGTGCTTACAACGGCCCGATACCCGGGAGCTTTCGGGCCGACGCCGCGCACTGGGATAACCTAGGGAACGTGAGTAACGAGATAGAAATTGGCCGTGGCAAGCATGGGCGCAGAGCCTACTCCCTGGATGACGTGGCGATTGTGCCCTCGCGGCGCACCCGCGACCCCCAGGATGTGTCGATCAACTGGCAGATCGATGCCTACCAGTTCGAGATGCCGGTCATCGGCGCCCCGATGGACTCGGTGATGTCTCCGGCTTCAGCCATTGCCCTCGGCAGGCTCGGCGGACTCGGCGTGCTGAACCTCGAGGGCCTGTGGACCCGGTACGAGAATCCGGAACCGCTGCTGGACGAAATCGCCGCCCTCAGCAGCGACAACTTCAACCCCGCCGCCACCCGCCGCCTGCAGGAAATCTACAACGCACCGATCCAGGCCGACCTGATCAGCTCCCGCCTGGCCGAAATGCGCGACGCCGGCGTGACCGTTGCCGGCTCGCTCACCCCGCAGCGCACCCAGGAGTTCTACAAGACCGTCCTCGCCGCCGGCGTCGACGTCTTCGTTATCCGCGGCACCACCGTTTCGGCCGAGCACGTGTCCAAGACCGTGGAACCACTGAACCTGAAGCAGTTCATCTACGAACTTGATGTTCCGGTGATCGTCGGCGGAGCCGCCGGCTACACCCCGGCCCTGCACCTGATGCGTACCGGCGCGGCCGGCGTCCTCGTCGGGTTCGGCGGCGGCGCGACCACTACCACCCGGCGTGCGCTGGGCATCCACGCGCCCATGGCCACGGCCATCTCCGACATCGCCGAGGCCCGCCGGGACTACATGGACGAGTCCGGCGGACGGTACGTGCACGTGATCGCCGACGGCGGCATGGGCACCAGCGGCGACATCATCAAGGCCTTCGCAATGGGCGCCGACGCCGTGATGCTAGGTTCCGCGCTGGCCCGAGCCGAAGAGGCACCGGGCCAGGGCTGGCACTGGGGGCAGGAAGCACACCACAGCGAGCTTCCGCGCGGCGACAGGGTCCGGCTGGACACGGTGGGACCGTTGAAAGAGGTCCTTTGGGGGCCGTCCCACCACACCAACGGCACCTCCAACCTCATGGGTGCGCTGCGCCGGGCAATGGCCACCACCGGCTACTCGGACCTGAAAGCGTTCCAGCGCATCGAAGTGCTGGTGTCGCCCTACCAGTACAGCCTGTAAATACCGGCGCCCAGCCCATAGAGTGGACGCAGCTACGGCAGGACCCTAGAGAGGAACCTGGACCATGACTGCAGACGCCCTGAGCCCCGAGTACCGGACAGATGCCATGGACAAGCTCCGGGCAACCACCGCGCCGGGCAATGAGCTGGACATCCTGATCGTCGGCGGCGGCGTGGTGGGCGCCGGCGCCGCGCTGGACGCGGTGACGCGCGGGCTGAAGGTAGGCATGGTGGAGGCCCGGGACTGGGCGTCGGGAACGTCGTCGCGGTCCTCCAAGCTCATCCACGGCGGCCTGCGCTACCTGGAGATGCTCGATTTCGCGTTGGTCCAGGAGGCGTTGAAGGAACGGGGGCTGCTGCTGCAGCGGATCGCCCCGCACCTGGTGAAGCCCGTGGCGTTCCTGTACCCGCTGACCAAGCGGTTCATCGAGCGGCCGTACGTGGGCGCCGGCATCTTCCTGTACGACACCATGGGCATGACCTCCGGGAACTCCCGCGGGGTGCCCATGCAGAAGCACCTGACCCGGAGCCAGACACTGCGGATGGCGCCGAGCCTGAAGGATGACGCCATGGTGGGTGCCATCCGCTACTACGACGGCCAGGTGGACGACGCCCGGTACGTGGCCAACATGGTCCGCACAGCCGCGCATTACGGTGCCGCAGTGGTCAACCGGCTCGCCGTCGTCGACTTCCTGCGCGAGGGCGAACGCGTGGTCGGGGCCCGCGTCCGCGACCAGGAAACCGGCAGCGAGTTCGACATCGCGGCAAGCCAGGTGGTCAATGCCACCGGCGTCTGGACGGATGAAACCCAGGCCATGGTGACCGACCGCGGGCAGCTGAAGGTCCGCGCGTCCAAGGGCGTCCACCTGGTGGTTCCCAAGGACCGGATCCAGTCCACGGTCGGCATGATCCTGCGGACGGAAAAATCCGTGCTCTTCGTGATCCCGTGGGGGCGGCACTGGATCATCGGCACCACCGACACGGACTGGAACCTGGACAAGGCCCACCCGGCGGCCACCTCGGCGGACATCGACTACATCCTCGAGCATGTGAACCTGGTGCTGAAGACGCCGCTGACACGGGAGGACGTGGAAGGGGTCTATGCGGGACTGCGGCCGCTGCTGGCCGGGGAAAACGACTCCACTGCCAAACTCTCGCGTGAACACGTGGTGGCCCACCCGGTACCGGGACTCGTGGTGGTTGCCGGCGGTAAATGGACCACCTACCGGGTCATGGCCAAGGACGCCGTGGATGAGGCAGCCCGGGCACTGGATGAAAAGGTTCCCGAGAGCTGCACGCAGACCATCCCCCTTCTGGGCGCGGTGGGCTACAAAGCAGCATGGAACCGCAGGCACCGCACCGCCGACGAGTACGGGGTGCACGTGGTGCGGGTAGAGCATCTGCTCAACCGCTACGGCTCCATGAGCGACGACCTGCTCGAGCTCATCAAGGCGGACCCGACGCTCGCGGAACCGCTGCCCGGCGCCGACGACTACCTGCGCGCGGAAGCCGTGTATGCCACCACGCACGAAGGTGCCCGGCATATCGAGGACGTCCTCGCCCGGCGGACCCGGATCTCCATCGAAACCTTTGACCGGGGCGTCTCGGCCGCACCGGTGGTGGCCGAACTGATGGCGCCGCTGCTGGGCTGGGACCTTGACCGCGTGGAGAGCGAAGTCGCCCACTACCTTGCACGCGTCGACGCGGAACGCCGCAGCCAGGAACAGCCGGATGACAAGAGCGCCGACACCGCCCGCCTGGCGGCCGAGGACATAGCACCGCGCATCTAGTGCGGCACCACGGACTAACGGAAATGCAGAAAGCCCCTTGAACGAACACCTGTCCCCGAACACTGAACACCCCATGGAACCGGCCCCGGCCGAAGAGCTCACCCTGAACGAAGCCGGGGCGGTCCTGACCGAACCCGGGATAGTGATCCTCGGCATGGAGGCGGCAGACAGGTACGACGCCGCCGCCCAGCTGGCCGAACGGTTGTACCGCGCCGGCCGGATCAGCAACCTGGAGGGTTTCCTCGAACAGGTTCACGCCAGGGAGCACCAAATGGCCACCGGCCTGCCGGGCGGGATCGGTCTCCCGCATGCCCGCAGCGAATACGTGCACGAAACCTCGATCGCAGTGGGCATCACCCGCTACGGCCACAGCGTGGATTTCGGAGCAGCCGACGGACCGGCGACCGTGATCCTGCTCATTGCCACGCCGGCGGCCTCCTTCTCCCAGCACCTGGAAGTCCTTGCCACGCTGGCCCGGTCCCTGTTCCGGCCGTCCTTCCGGGATTCCCTGCGCCGGGCCAATGACGCAGAGGTGATCGCCGAGCTGATCAATTCATCCCTGGTCTTTTTTGACCACTGAAGCGGCCGCATACCGGCATTGGGTTTTCTACAGCTTGACGAAGTACCGTTAACGAGTGCTCAAAACTGCCCTGCAGCCGCGTTGGATCGCCGGCCTGCTCTTTGCCCTGGTCATCTCAACGGTCTTTGTGCTGTTGAGCCAATGGCAGTTTTCCAGTGCCGAATCGGAGGAGTCCGGCGAGCCCCGCGCCACCGAGGACGTCCGGCCGCTGACCGAGGCCTTCACCCCGGGTAAGCCGATGTATGAAACCGAAGCGGACCAGATGGTTTCCTTCACCGGGTCCTTCGACCCGGAGAAATCCGTCCTCGTTCAGGAGCGGCTCCAGGACGGCGAGATGGGCTACTGGGCGGTTACCGCCTTCAACGTCGACGGCGCACCCTCGGGCGAATTCATTCCGGTGGTCCGCGGCTGGGTCTCCGAACCGGAAGACGTCACGGAGCCGCCGGCCGGCGAGGCCGTCGTCGTCGGGCGCCTGCTGCCTTCCGAGGCCCCGCTGCCCGCGACGCCCGAGGACGGCCGGGTTACCGCGCTTTCCACCGCCGAACTGATCAACCTCTGGGACGCGCCCGCCTACTCGGCGTTCGTCACGGCTTCGGAAATCACCGTCGACGGCGCCGCTGTGGACGCCGGCGGCATGGAAACCGTGGTGGTGAGTGCCCAGCCGGAGGAAACCCCGGTCAACTGGCTCAACATTTTCTACGCCCTTGAGTGGATCGTCTTCGCAGGCTTCTCCGTCTTCCTGTGGTGGCGCCTG
Organism: Arthrobacter sp. zg-Y895; assembly: GCF_020731025.1. NCBI lineage: Bacteria > Bacillati > Actinomycetota > Actinomycetes > Micrococcales > Micrococcaceae > Arthrobacter > Arthrobacter sp. zg-Y895. Next base: position 19,583 of record NZ_JAJFZY010000002.1, on the reverse strand, counting down.
GTCGCCGACGAGCACAACCGCAGCCTCGAGGACGACGACTATGAGGACGAGTACGACGACGACTCCACCGACGCAACCGAACCCGACAACGATCATCCCAGCAGTGAGGTAACCAAGTGAGCGAATCCGCAAGCACCGCCAAGGCACCGAGGAAAAAGAAGCGCCGGTTCGGCGGTACCCATGCCCAGATTCGTTCGGCCCTGAAGTTCTACAAGGTCTTTTCCTACGTGACCGGCGTGCTGCTGCTCGCCCTCGTCGTGGAGATGATCGCGAAGTACGGCTTTGACACGGAGATCATCGTCGGCAGCGTCAACCTCTCCATCGGCGTGCTCATCCTGCACGGCTGGATGTACGTGGTGTACCTGCTCTCCGACTTCCGGCTGTGGCAGCTGATGCGCTGGCCGTTCTCCAAGTTCATCCTGATTGCGCTCGGCGGCGTTGTGCCGTTCCTCTCCTTTGTGGTCGAAGGCCGAATCCACAAACAGGTCCTGGCAGAGCTCGAAGCGCACCCTGAAGCGGCCAAGCGCTACTAGGGGAGAGGGTTCCGCCGGTTGCCCGCAGCCGGCGGAACCGGCACGGTGTGCATGGCCGGGGGCGGGCCGACTATCCTTGAAACGTGACTAATCCCGCGACAGATCCCATTGAAGAGCGGCCCGTCCTTGTAGTGGACTACGGAGCGCAGTACGCCCAGTTGATTGCCCGCCGGGTGCGCGAAGCAGATGTCTACTCCGAGGTGGTTCCCCACACCTACAGCACCGAGCAGCTGCTCGCCAAGAACCCAGCTGCCATTATTCTCTCCGGCGGCCCCTCCAGCGTGTACGCCGAAGGCGCCCCCAAGGTTGACGCAGACCTGTTCGAATCCGGTGTTCCGGTCTTCGGCATCTGCTACGGCTTCCAGGCGATGGCTGCCGCCATGGGCGGCAAGGTCGCCAAGACGGGACTGCGGGAGTACGGTTCCACCGACGCACGCGCCGTCGGCGGCGCCCGGTCCATCCTGGAAGGCACCCCGGACGAGCAGAACACCTGGATGAGCCACGGCGACAGCGTGCAGGAAGCCCCCGAGGGCTTCGACGTCCTGGCCAGCACGGCAGGCGCACCCGTCGCTGCCTTCGCCAACGAGGCAAAAGGCCTTTACGGCGTGCAGTGGCACCCCGAGGTCAAGCACTCCGCGCACGGCCAGGCCGTCCTGGAAAACTTCCTCTTCAAGGGCGCCAAGCTCGAACGCAGCTGGACCACCGGCAACATCGTCGAAGAGCAGGTTGCACGCATCCGCGCACAGGTAGGCAACTCGCGGGTCATCTGCGGCCTGTCCGGCGGCGTCGACTCCGCCGTAGCCGCCGCCCTGGTGCAGCGCGCCGTCGGGGACCAGCTGACCTGTGTCTTCGTTGACCACGGGCTGCTCCGCGAAGGCGAAGCAGAGCAGGTGGAACGCGATTTCGTGGCAGCCACCGGCGTTAACCTCTACGTCGCCAACGAGCAGGAACGCTTCCTGAGCGCCCTGGCCGGGGTCTCCGATCCCGAGACCAAGCGCAAGATCATCGGCCGAGAATTCATCCGCGCCTTCGAAGAAGCCGAGCGGGCCATCATGGCCAAGGCCGAAGCAGAGGGTGAGCCGATCCGCTTCCTGGTGCAGGGCACGCTGTACCCGGACGTCGTCGAGTCCGGCGGCGGCGAAGGCGCAGCCAACATCAAGAGCCACCACAACGTGGGCGGCCTGCCGGAGGACATGAAGTTCGAACTGGTTGAGCCCCTGCGGGCGCTCTTCAAGGACGAGGTCCGTGCGGTCGGCGCCGAACTCGGCCTGCCGGCCGAGATCGTGGGCCGCCAGCCCTTCCCCGGCCCCGGGCTGGGTATCCGCATTGTCGGCGAGGTCACGCACGAGCGGCTGGAGCTGCTGCGCCGGGCCGACGCCATCGCCCGCGCCGAACTGACCAGTGCAGGGCTCGACGACGAAGTGTGGCAGATGCCGGTAGTGCTCCTGGCTGATGTCCGCAGCGTCGGCGTCCAGGGCGACGGCCGGACCTACGGGCACCCCATCGTGCTTCGTCCGGTCTCCAGCGAAGACGCGATGACCGCTGATTGGTCGCGGCTTCCGTACGATCTGCTGGCCCGTATTTCCAACCGCATCACCAACGAAGTGGACGGAATCAACCGCGTGGTGCTGGACGTAACCAGCAAGCCGCCGGGAACAATCGAGTGGGAATAGCGTAAAGGGCACCGAGGACGGCCGTTTCGGCCGTCCTCGGTTTTGTCCCCCGCGTTGCTATGTTCGGGAAACCCGCCCCGACGCGATAGTTTTGAAGGTATGCCAATTTGGTCGAGAACGCGCGGAAGTGCAGAAAAGAGGGCACTAGTGTCTGAGCAGAATACCGGGGAGAATCCCTCGGACTTCCTGCTGCCGTGGCTGGGACAATTGGGACAGCACGCCGGAACGGACACACTGCTCCATTTCACGCCGTCCGCCGCCAACAGCATCGACCTGACTCACGCGCATCCCTCCGGCCTGGCCCAGTTGCTCGCCGGCCGGCGGACCCGCCTGTCGACCCTGCTGCGGGACCCGGACCAGTACGGTGCCGCCATGAAGGCGGGCCGCCTGCTGCGCGCGAAGATCTACGAGCTGGGCACCGACCGCGGCATCGACGTCGGCTACATGGCCGCGGGAACCGCGTCCTGGCGCTACGCCTCGGATGAAGCACTGCGTCCCGAGTCCCTGACGGCCCCCGTGCTGCTCACGCCCGTTGCGCTGACGGTTCACGCCTCACAGGATGACTACGAGCTGCAGCTGACCGAAAAGGCGGCGCTGAACCCCGCCCTGGTCCGCCACCTGCAGCATGAGCAGGGTCTGGACATCGACGTCGACGCGCTCACCCGCCTCGCCTACGGCACCGCCCGCTTTGATCCCCACCCCGTGCTGGAAAAGCTCCGTGCCGTCACCGGCAGCGTCCGCGGAATCAACATTGAACACCGCCTGCTGGTTTCCACCTTCGCCGACCTGTCCGACCTCAGCGAGGATCCGGCGCTGGACCCGGCCCATCCGATCCTCCGCGCACTGATCGACGCCGCCCGGGACGGCTCCACCGGTCCGGCCATCCCCGAACCGCTGGACCTGCCGGCACTGGACGAGCGGGATCCCGCCGATGAGCTGCTCATCCTCGACGCCGACCGCCAGCAGCAGGAAGTCCTGGACCTGATCAACGCAGGCCAGTCGCTGGTAGTCTCCGCGCCGGCCGGTACAGGCCAGACCCAGACCGCGCTCAACGCCGTGGCGGCGCTGGCCAATGCCGGCAAATCCGTCCTGGTAGTGGCCGAACGGCGCAGCACCCTGAACCAGTTCGTCTCCGAGCTGGACGCGATGCAGCTTGGCTCCCTGGTCCTGCAGGCCAACGCCGGCCTCACCCAGCAGCAGTTGAAGGACCAGCTGGTCCGGGCCATCGTGCGCAACGAAAAGGCGCAGGCCCCGGAACTGGACAGCCTGCACAAGGTCCTGCTCGAAAACCGCCACCAGCTCCGCGACCACGTGAAGTCGCTGCACAACGTCCGCCGCCGCTGGGGATGCTCGCCCTACCAGGCCATGCAGTCCCTGGCCGAGCTGACCTCCATGAACCCGGCGCCGGCCACCACCGTCCGGCTCAAGCGGAGCGTCCTGGACAGCATCACCGACCGCACCGAACTCTCCGGCCGCCTGCGCCGGGCCGCCGAACTCGGCAGCTTCAGCCGGGCAGCAACCACTAGCCCGTGGTACGGAGCCAAGCTGCTCAACCGCAAGGAAACGGAAGAAGCGTACGCGCTGACCCAGACCCTTGCAGCGGACCTGCCTGCACTGCGCGCCAAGGTCCAGGACGTGGCCGAGCATTCCGAAATCCGCCTCGGCGAAACATTTGCCCAGTGGGGCGAACAGCTGGAATTGCTGGTTGCCGTGCGAGAAAGCCTGGACAAGTTCACCCCGGACATTTTCGACCGCCCGGTGACAGACCTGATCTCGGCAACCGCGTCTTCGTCCTGGCGGCGGGAACGCGGCATCGATATGAGCTCCATGACCCGCTCCCGCCTGCGGCGCGTGGCCAAGGAATACGTCCGGCCCGGTGTGCATATTTCCGACCTGCACGCCTCCCTGGCCGAGGTGCAGCAGCAGCGCGCCGTCTGGACCCGCTACGCCACCACGCAGCGCCACCCCTCGGTGCCTACCGGCCTGGCCGAGATCAACCGTTCCTACCTGCTGGTCAAGCGCCAGCTGGATACCTTGACCGGCATCCTGGCGGAGACGCCGCTCCACCCGGACCTGGCCTCCCTGCCGCTCGATGAACTCGAGAAGCAGCTCAGCCAGCTCGCGGGGGACCGGGAAACCCTGGAAACGCTGCCCGAACGGACCCTGCTGCTCGACGAGATGCGTGCCCAGGGCCTGGGCGAACTGCTGGATGACCTGAGCGCACGCGAGGTCCAGCCCCGCCACGTGGGTTACGAGCTGGAACTGGCATGGTGGCAGTCAGCCCTTGAAGCCATGATCAGCGGCGACGATTACCTTGCCATGTCCGACGGCAACAGCCTGCGCCGCCTCGAAGCGGAGTACCGGCTGGCGGACAACGCCCACATTGCCTCGGGCGCAGCCCGGCTGCGTTGGAGCCTTGCGTCGCGCTGGCGCTCGGGCGTCCAGGCTGCGAAGGGTGCTGCCGAAGACCTGCGCGAGCTGCTCAAGGACGGCGAGTTGTCCCTGGACAGCCTGAGCCTGCAGTCCGAGGAACTCGTGTCCTCGCTGCTTCCGGTGTGGGCTGCGAGCCCCTTGGTGCTGCCGATGGTACTGCCCGAACACCGCCGCTTCGACACCGTGGTCCTCCTCGATGCCGAGTCCACCAGCCTGCAGTCTGCAGTTCCGGCACTGGCACGCGCTTCGCAGGTTATCGCCTTCGGCGACAGCTGCCTGGGCGGGCCGCGGCCGTTCACCATCGGTGTTGAGCCGGCCGGTGCGGCACCGCAGCATGTTGAGCTGCTCAGCGCCTTCGAGGCGCTGGAACGCGTTCTCCCCACACGCTGCCTGTCCACCGTTTACCGCGGCACCGACAAGGCACTGCTGCGCCAGCTCAGCGAGTCCTTCTACGGCGGACGCCTTTCCATGGTTCCGAGTGCAGACGAGGTCACCACCGGCCACCGCGCACTCTCCGTGGAATACCTGCCGGACGGCACCGGCATGCCCAGCGCTGACCATGAGGGCGTGGAAAGTGTCGCAGCTGAGGTCAACCGCGTGGTTGACCTGGTCTTCGAACACATCCGCCGCCGCCCGCACCAGTCCCTCGGCGTCATCACCGCCAGCCCGCGCCACGCCGTGCGGGTGGCCGAGGCAATCCGTGTCCAGATGGCCAACTTCCCCTGGGCCGCGGACTTCTTCACGGCGAAGTCCGAGTCGTTCCGGGTAGTGCCGGTGGACCGCGCCGTGGGCATGGTCCGGGACTGCGTGATCTTCTCGCTGGGCTTCGGGCGTACCCCGCACGGGCGTGCCCTGCACAACTTCGGCCCGTTGTCGGCACCTGACGGACGCAAGAAATTCGTCACGGCCATGACCCGGGCACGTTACAAGCAGCATGTGCTGACCTGCTTCCAGCCGGCAGACCTGGACCGCACGCGGCTGGGCTACGGCGCCCTGGACTTCTACGAGCTCATCAAGCGGGAGCTCGATCCGGAAACCGCCAGGGAGGAAATCCCTGCTGCCGGAGGCATCATGGAGGAGGATCCGCTGGTCGCGGATCTGGTCGGCCGCCTGCGGGAACGCGGTGCCAAGGTCTGGGACCACTACGACGGCGCCATCGACATTGTCGCTGCGGCTCCCCATTCGGCCGGTCCGACCGGCACGCCGGCACCGCTGGCCATCGAGTCCGACGGCACCGAACGCTACCGGGCCATGTCCGTGCGTGAACGCAGCCGGCTCCGGCCGCAGCTGCTTGAGCGGCGCGGCTGGCGGTATATGCCGCTGTGGACCATCGAGGTCTTCAGCGACCCGTCCGCCTGCGCCGACCTGGTGAGCCGCTACCTCGAGCTGCCGGATCCTCCTGTCGGGCAGCAGCCCGTGCCCCGCAGCACGGCTACTGCCGAGACCGGCACGGATGAAGCTGCCCGCCCGGAAGCCCGGATAACGGTGACTCCGCACGGAAGCAGCCGGATGCGTGAACGGAGGTCGGGATCCGTCCCGGACAACGCAGCAGGAGAATGAGCGATGACTAAGGAACCCACAGGGAAGGCCGCGGCGAAGGAGACCGCCGCGGCCTCGGGGACCGGCAACACGGCCGCGGCGGGCGAACGCCCGTCCACGGACGGCAGCACCAACACCAGCACCAACAGCAGCGGCAGCACCGGCACCCGCAGGCGCGGAAACCGCCGTGCGGTTTCGCCCGGACCCGGCGGGCCGGCCGGGTTGTTGCCCGTCGTCGCCAAGGAAGATGATCCCCGGGCCTGGGGCGACAGCACGGAAGACAGCGAATCCTGGCTCCGGGAGCAGCGGCCTCCGCACTGGGGGTAACCGCCTCCCGCCTTGCCGCCGCTAGCCGTCCGTCAGGACAAGATAGATCCCTTCGTTCCCCGAAGCCGCCGTGAGGCGGGCAGCGTTCTCCCGATCCGCGGCCACCACCACCAGGCCGTCTCCGCCGCCGTTGCCCGGCCAGCCGCCGCCCGCGGGCTCGCCGCCGGACACCCACAGCACCGGCACCGAGGACGCCAGCACCACCGCGCTGCTCCCGTCCCCCGCATATGGCCCCGACTCGGCGCCCACCCACGCTGCTTCAGCACCCGCAACAACGTTGACGAGTTGCCCAGGGCCCAGCAGATCGAGCACGGACGGGTCCGCCGGGCGCAGCGGCACGGCCACGGAACCGGGCGGGGCACCAGCCAAAAGTCCGGCACCGGCCAGGGAAATGTCCGTGACGGGGCTGCCGCGCAACAGGGGGGTAGCAAGTCGCCTGCCCACCAGCGCGTCCGGCTGTTCATGGGCACCCGGCGGGACGGCTTCAGCCGGTAGGCGGACAGTTTCCAGCTTCCCGGAGTCCAGCACCGTACCGGCCGGCAAATCCCGGGCCGCGCGCACAATCACGGTCCGTTCCGCAGCCGCCGGTACCAGCGCTTCGACCGCAGACCCCGCGGCGGCGCAGCAGGCCAGGGCGGCCAGGAGGTGGCGGTGACGGACAATGAAACGGCGCATCCCCGAGAAGGGACCGCCGGGAAGCAACGGCTGTCCCGGGTAGGCGGCAGCACCGGGGGACACCTTGGCAGAGCGGCGGCGAAAAGGCATGGCACGACGCTAGCGGCAGTCGCCCCGTAGCAGGGGGCTGGCCTGCGCAAGGCTCAACGCACACGGGAGCGGCCCGGCCGGAAAGGCAGGTGTGGAGGCGCAGTGCACAGTGGATGCACGGGCAGGCAAGCCGCGCGGGCCGGTGCAGGACCGGAGGGCTTGGAGGCTATGCCGCCGGGGAAGCAGGTCCGGCGGCAGGACTTACGGCTGGGCGCTGCCGGAGCCTGCGGCGGCTGCAGGCGTGGACGTCCCGCTGCCGGAAGTTGTTGCCGGTGCCGCGGAGCTCTCGGTCTTGGACGGGGCAGCAGGAACCGTGGAGGCAGCCTCGCGCGAATCGGTGCGGTAGAAACCGGAACCCTTGAAGACAACTCCGACGCTGTTGAACTTCTTGCGCAGCCGGCCGCCGCACTCGGGGCAGACCGTCAGGGAGTCTTCACTGAAGGACTGCTGGATATCGAACGAATGGGAGCAATCCTTGCAGGCGTAGGCATACGTGGGCACTCTGGTAATCCTCCTTGGGGCACTCTCAAAGCTGGCACTCTCAAGCCTTGAGTGCTAAGTATACATGTGCTCCGATGGCACAGGCCGCCAGGCTTCGGGGGTGAGCACGGCGTCCACGGCTGCGTCCAGGGGAGTGGTTTCGAAGCTGCCGGCAGGAACGTATTCGTGCTCGAAAACCACTGCGACGGCAGCCGCAGGGTTGCCGTCCGCCCGCAGCTTGGCCAGGAACCGGTCATAGTAGCCACCGCCCTTGCCCATCCGTCCGCCCGCGGAATCGGCGGCCAGTGCGGGAACAAGGACAAGGCCCAGCTCCGGCAGGTCGGAGGCGGCGTAGCGTTGCCCAGAGGGTTCCAGCAGGGAACCATGCAGTCCAGGCACCAACTCCGTCCCGGGGGTCCAATCGGACCATGACAGCTGCCATTCGGGTTCGCACACCGGGACCACCACGCGGTACCCGGCCCTAACCAGGCCGGAGAGCAGCGCATCCATGCCCGGCTCGCTCCCCACGGAGAGGTAGCCGGCCACGGTTCCGCCCCTGGGTACCCGTTGCTGGACCCCCCGCAGTCCGATGCGGGCCAGCCCCTGGACCGCTTCGGCCCTGTCCTCCGCGGTCAACTCCCGCCGCAGTCGCAGGAAGTCCTTTCGGGCCTGGTCCTTCGCAAGAGCACACATACCCCCATTCTCTCTATAAGCGTGCTTATTTGGTGCAATCTAAGACCTCTTAGGTACGCTTACGACTATGACGACGTCACGCCCCTCCATAACCAAAGCCGTAATCCCCGCAGCAGGTCTCGGTACCCGCTTCCTCCCTGCCACCAAGGCGATGCCGAAGGAAATGCTCCCGGTGGTGGACAAGCCGGCGATTCAGTACGTGGTTGAAGAAGCCGTTAACGCGGGCATGCCGGACATCCTGATGATCACGGGGCGGAACAAGCGCTCCCTCGAAGATCACTTTGACCGTGTCCCCTTCATCGAGAAGACGCTGGAAGACAAGGGCGACCACGAAAAGCTTGCGATGGTGCGGGCAGCCTCCGAGCTGGGCGAAATCCACTACCTCCGCCAGGGCGATCCCAAGGGCCTGGGCCACGCGGTGCTGCGCGCCAAGCTGCATATCGGCGACGAGCCCTTCGCAGTCCTGCTGGGCGATGACCTGATCGATGCCCGCGACGAGCTGCTGGGAAAGATGGTCGAGGTCCAGGCAAAGACGGGCGGATCCGTCATTGCCCTGATCGAGGTTGATCCGGAACAGATCAGTGCCTACGGCTGTGCGGACATCTCCGTGGTCGAGGGCGAGGACTACGTCCGGGTCAACAAACTCGTCGAGAAGCCCGACGTCGAGGACGCACCTTCCAACCTGGCCGTGATCGGCCGCTATGTACTCCACCCCTCGGTCTTCGGAGTCCTCGAAGAAACCGGCCCCGGCCGCGGCGGGGAAATCCAGCTTACGGACGCGCTGCAGACGCTGGCCGCTGCCGACGGCGAAGGGTCCGGAGTCTACGGCGTGGTCTTCCGCGGCCGCCGCTATGACACCGGTGACAAGCTGAGCTACCTCAAGGCAGTGGTGTCCCTGGCCTCCGAACGTGAAGACCTCGGCCCGGCCCTTCGGGACTGGCTGAAGGATTTCACCAGCACGCTCGAAGACTAATACCCCATGCGGGCTTCCTGGCCGGTGACGCTGGAGAGCGACGACGTCATTCTCCGGCCGATCCGGCACCGTGACCGGCGGGAATGGACAGAGGTCCGTTCCCGGAACGCCCGCTGGGTAGGCCCGTGGGAGGCCAGCAATCCCGTCCCGGGCGGCGAACCGCCGACCTACGGTGACATGGTGCGCAGCCTCAACCGCCAGGCACGGCAGGACTCTGCGCTGCCGTTCCTCATTACGGAGCGGCAGGATCCCGCGCGGCAGCCGGCAATTGTGGGGCAGCTGACCGTGTCCACCATTGTGTGGGGGTCCGCGCGCATGGCAACCCTTGGATACTGGGTGGACCAGGGCAGGGCAGGGCTCGGAATCGTGCCCACGGCGGTGGCGCTGGCAACCGACCACTGTTTCCAGGCCCTGGCCCTGCACCGGATGGAAATCAACATCCGTCCGGAAAACGGCCCGAGTCTCCGGGTGGTGGAAAAGCTCGGATTCCGGGACGAGGGACTGCGCGAGCGTTACCTCCATATCGACGGTAAATGGGCCGACCACCGGAGCTTTGCGCTCACGGCGGAGGAGGTGCCGGAGGGGCTGTTGAACCGCTGGAAGTCCCGCCGGGCACGATAGGCAACAACTTTCACAGCAGACACGCCGACACACCGAACGTAATGCACGTACCGGGCGCCCGGAGCTTCTACGGTCGTAAGTGTGGACTTCCCTCTTAACAGCTCATTGATCGCGTCACTGAACGGGTCACTGAACAGCTCACTGGTGCTGGCATTGGCCGTTGCGCTCTGGCTGGTGTGGGTAGGTCCGTATTTCTTCCGTCGTCCAGCTACTTCCGCGGCCGAGGCAATCGCCCAGACCGCAACCCAAACGGCAGCGCAGACAGCAGCACCGTCTACGGCACCGGCAGCAGTTGCCGCCGACCGTCCAGCCGCCAACACCATCCGCCCGCCCGCCTCACCGGACAAGGGGTCCCAGGGGATCATCATGAACAACATCAGCACTACACCCAGCGGGGGCGGGGCAACACAGTTCCAGAGCCATGACCAGCCAGCCCTGCGCCCGGCGCAGCAGGCACCGGCTTTCCGGATCCGCACCGGCCGGACAGTCCTGGCAGCCAGCGGCCTGCTTGGCGTCCTTGCCGTTGTGGTCGGGACACTGCTTGCAGCCTTCACCGCCGTGTCCTGGCTCGTTCCCGCGGCCGGCCTGGCCGCTGTGGCAGCGGTGGTTGCGATGCTCCGCACGATCGCCCTGCGTGACCGCCGCCGCCGGATGGAAGATGCTTTCCGTGCCGCCATGGGACCGGAGCCCCGCCGCACGCAGAACCGGGCAGCCGCCGAACCCAACGAGCTTCCGGCACCCGCAGTCCAGGCGCCGGAGACTGAGCCGCAGCCCGAAACCGTGCTCTTTGACCGCGAGTCTGCCGCCGTGCCTGACGAAAGCCCGGCGGCCGCGGCAGGAGCCCCTGCCCGCGTTACCGCCGAGGAGCTGCGCACCGAAGCCCTGAAGGTGGCAGCAGCCGCCGTCCAGCCCCCGGCCAGGCCCAGCACCACGCCGTGGCAGCCCGTAGAGCTCCCCAAGCCCATTTATGTAGATGCACCCAAGGCGGAGCGTCCGGCGCCCGAACCGATCGTCCTTCCTGAAACCCCCCGGTCCCTGACCAAGACTCCGTTGCGTCCCACCACAGCTCCCGCCCCCGCGCAGGCCGAGCAGGCACGCCCGGAGACCGGCAAAATCAACCTCGACGACGTCCTGCAGCGCCGGCGGGCCTAGGCACCGACAAGCAAGGCCGCGGCGCCTGCCGTGCCGGTCGAGTCCAGGCCCCGCCGGGCCGCGGAGGCTGTCTCCGTCCTGGCCGGTCCCGCGATGCGGGGACCCCTGCAGGACCTGCTTCGGTCCCGCGGGCTGAGGCTTCAGCGCTGGGAACACCTGAGAAGCCACCACCGGCCGGGAGGTGCTGTTTCGGCCCTGTACCGGGTCCAGTGCCGCCGGACCGGGCCTGGACCGGCAACCGAGGCCGCCCTGACCCTTCACCTCGGTGCCACGACAGGGGACGTCGCCGCGGGTGCCGCACCCGCCGGTCCCGACGTCGCCCCGGCACGGATCGCCGGACTGGACCTGCGCCTGTGGTTCCACCCCCATGACCCCGTTCTCCGGTCTCTGCCCTGGGCCACCGACGCCGGTGCCGTGGCGAGGGACGTGTTTGGCGCGGGCGGACCGGCGAGGTTATCGCTCGTTGCCTACCGGCCGCTGCGCCGGGCAGTGGTCCGGGCCCGGCACCTGGACGACGAGGCATATCTGAAGCTCCTCCCGCGGGAGCAGCTGCCTGCCCTGCGCCGGCGCCACCGGCTCCTCGAGGGCAGCGGCGTGCCCGCCCCGCGTCTCCTGCCCGGTGCTTCCTCGCCCGTCTCCGAGGCGGTCATCCTCAGCGCACTGCCCGGCACGTCCCTCTTCCGGCTGCTGGTTGAGGACGCCGCAGCCGTGCGGCCCGAAGTCCTTCTGGACCTGCTGGAGGCATTGCCGTCCGGTGCGCTGGACCTGCCGCTGCGCCGGTCCTGGGCCGATCGGGCCGTAGATTATGCCGCAGCTGCCGCCGCCGCCCTTCCCCGGGAACGGGACAGCATCTTCGACCTGGCGGGTGGTATCCGGGACGTGGTGGAATCGGCGCCGGCCGGCCCCCTGGTGCCGGTCCACGGCGACTTCCATGAAGGAAACCTGCTGCTCAGCGGCGGCAGGGTCACCGGGCTGCTCGACATTGACGGTCTCGGCCCGGGCCGCCGGGTTGACGACCTGGCCTGCCTGCTGGGGCACCTGGCCGTCCTTGCGGCAGCCAATCCATCCCGGCCGCAGCTGGGGCAGGCACTGGCGGATTTCCGCCGGGTCTTCGAGAATGCCGCGGACCCGGCCGCGCTGAACGCCAGGGCGGCCGGCGTCGTGCTGACCCTGGTGTCCGGTGCCCGCGCCGCGAACGGCAGAAGCCGGACGCAGAATGCCGGGATCCGGCTTGCAGCGGCGCAGCGACTGCTTCGTGCCGCTGATCGATAGGATCGGCGGCCGGCGGACTCAGGGAGCCGGCGGGACCAGTTTTTCCAGCAGTGGTTCGGTGCGGTACGGGATGTGCTCGTGCAGGGCCAGGACCGTTTCCGTACGGATCACGCCCTTGATCCGAAGGACGGAGCGCAGGGCCTGCTGCAGCTGCTGGGTATCCGTGGCGGTCAGGCGGCACCACACGTCGCCGCGGCCGGAGATCTCGTGCACTTCCAGCACCTGGGGGAGGGTGCGAAGCCCGGAGATGACGCCGTCGAGTTCACGGTGGTTCACTTCGATGGTGACGAATGCCTGAACGTCATAGCCCAGCTGCGTCAGATCGACGTCGCGCCCGGACCGGCGGATGACCCCGGCCCGCAGCAGGTGCCGGACGTGGGCCTGGGCGGTGTTGCGGGCAACACCGAGCCGCTCGCTCAGTTCGCTGATCTGCGCCCGGGGATCCCGCACCAGTTCCAGCAGCAGCCGGCGGTCCAGCGGGTCCAGATTGGCCATCTAGCGCATCTCCTGTCATTTGCTCGTAACGATATTGAGCGATTCGATCAAAAGAACACTCTAATGTGTCTGCCCTGCTCCGTGACACATCATCCTATAGAGGCATTAGCTACAAATAGGATGGAAGTGCCCCGTGACAGTGCTCAGTGAGCTGCGCATGCAGCCCGCCGCCCGCACCAGGCGGAAGGAGTGGGACGCGGCCATCCGGCCCCGGCTGCTCCTGACGCTGGCCGTAATGAGCACGCTGTTGATCGGCGCCAACCTCGCGACCCCGCTGTATCCGCTGCTGGGCCAGTCCCTCGGCCTGTCCTACTTCGGCGTAGCGCTGGCGTTCACGTCCTACGTCCTGGTCCTGGTTGCAGGCCTGCTGCTGGTGGGCCATTGGTCCGACTACATCGGCCGCCGCGCCGCACTGGTGCTGGCCGGCGTGGTTTCCCTGGCCGGCGGATTGATTTTCGGCACCGCCACCGGAGTCGGGACCCTGATGCTCGGACGGGCCCTCCAAGGCGCCTCGGTTGCCCTGGCCACCGGTGCCAGCTCGGCTGCGCTGCGGGAACTGCTGCCGCATCGACCGGAATGGGCCACCCGTTTTACCCTGCTGGTTTCGGCGGGCGGCGTGGCGGCCGGTCCGGTCATCGGCGGGCTCCTGTCCCTGCTGCCAGCACCCACCATGACGCCCTTCCTGATCCACTCGGCGGTCTTGACGGCGCTTCTGATCCCGCTCTGCATGCTGAAGGCCCGCCCGGCCATTTCCCTGGCCGAAGGCCGGCCGCTGGCCATGCTGCGCCCCCGCAAGCCCGCAGTCTCCCACCGCGCGCGTACCCAGTTCTGGATTGCCTCCACCACCGGGTTCCTCAGCTTCGCCGCCTTCGGGTTCTGCCTGTCCCTTGCGCCCACCTACTTTTCGTCCATCGCGGGCACCACATGGCGGCCCGCCATCGGACTGCTGGCCGCACTTGCTCTCGGAGCGTCTGCGGTCAGCCAGCTCACCGGCATCCGCGGACGGTACACGGCACCCGTGGGCCTCACGGCCATGGGCACCGGCATCGCGTTGATTCCGGTGGCCGGCGCCACCGGAAGCCTGGTGCTCCTGACCGTTGCCTGCCTGATGGCCGGATTCGGGCAGGGCATGGCGTTCCGCGTGGTGTTCAACGAGGTAGCCGCAGCCGTTGAGGCCGCTGAACACGCCCGGATCATCAGCACGGTGTATGTCATCACTTACCTCGGCAGCGCCATCCCGGTGCTGGGGCTCGGGGTGGCGGGCGGGATCTGGGGGCTGGACGTCTCCGTGGCCTGGTTCTCGGGACTGATCACGGCCGCCTGCCTGACCCTGGCCGTCCTGAGCCTGCGGCGGAACCGGCGCCGGAACGCCGCCGGCTAGGTTCGTCCGGCGGCCGCGGGAAAGTAGGGTGGACGAATGCAAGCATTCCCTTCTCCGGCCACCAACGACGTCGGCCCCGACACCATCGGCCTCGACATCGGCGGTACCAAGACCCACGGCATCCGCCTGCACGGCGGCATCGTCAACGCCGAGACCGTTGCCGGCAGCGCCAACGTGCAGAACGTCCCGGTGCAGACGGCGCGGGAGTGCCTTGCGGAAGTTTTCGCCGCCCTGGGGACCGACGGCGTCGGCCGGGTCATTGCCGGGTCCGGGGGAGTGGACACGGCACAGGATGAAGCCGCCCTGCGCGCACTCATCGCCGAGCACGTCCCCGGCGCCGTCGTGGAAGTCATCCATGACACGCGGCTGATCCTTGCGGCAGGGCAAGCATCGGAGGGCATTGCCGTCATTGCCGGCACCGGCTCCGTGGCCTGGGGCATCAACGGCTCCGGGCGGCAGGCCCGCTCGGGAGGCTGGGGCTATCTCCTCGGCGACGAGGGCAGCGGCTACTGGATCGGCCGCGAAGCCGCCCGCCACACGCTCCGCCGCAGCAACCTGGAACTCGCGCCGGATTCCCTCAGCCTTGCCCTGCTGAAGGCATGCGGCGTCGAGGACCCCGACGCGTTGATCGGCCTGTTCCACGGCGCCACCGACCGCCGCTACTGGGCCGGGAAGGCGGGACTGGTTTTCCAAGCAGCGCTGGAAGGAAACCAGCCGGCCAGCGACATCGTCAACGAGTCCGCGGAACATCTGGCCGGGCTCATCCTCGACGTGGCCGGCCTGCTGCGCATCGGCGGCCCCGTAGTGATCGGCGGCGGGCTGGGCATGCACCAGCGGCTGCTGCAGGAACTGCTGCGCAGCCGACTGTCCGCAGCGGGGCTGACGGACATCCGCTTCCTCGCCACCGATCCCGTCTTCGGGGTGGCTTACCTGCTGGGCGCCGGCAATGTCCGCTGACTTTGACGTCCGCGTCGGGGCGTACGCGGTGATCGTCCGAGACGGGAAGCTGCTCCTGGCGCACTGGAACCAGCACGGCAACCAGCGCTGGACCCTTCCGGGCGGCGGATTGGAACTGGGCGAGGACGCCCCGGCCGCGGCCGTACGGGAGGTCCGGGAGGAAACCGGCTACGACGCGCAGCTCGAAGGGCTGCTGGGCGTAGACAGCATCTTCATTCCTGCGGAAAAGCGCATGCGCGGCGAACCGCGCATGCTGCACGCCCTGCGGATCATTTACCGGGCCACGCTCACCGGCGGCTCCCTGCGCCACGAACAAAGCGGCAGCACGGACCAGGCCGCCTGGATACCGATGGCCGAGGTCCCGGCCCTGGACCGGACCGAATTGGTGGACGCGGGACTGCGCCTGCTGGACACCGGACCTCTTTGACGCTGGACTACCCCGCACGTGTGAAATACCGTGATGCTTCACGGCACGTCGCGAGCTGCCCCTGCACACCGGAATCCCCACGGAAGGCATGCACCATGACTGAGCCGCGAGAACCCGCTACCGGCCAAGGACCCGAACCCGGCACGCGATCCATCGCTGCCGGACAGCCGATGATCCGGTTCCGTGCGGTGACCAAGACCTACGGTGATGCTGCGCCGGCGGTCCGGAACCTGGACCTGGACATTGAGCGCGGTTCCATCACGGTCTTCGTCGGCCCGTCC
Source organism: Arthrobacter sp. zg-Y895 (assembly GCF_020731025.1). Taxonomy (NCBI): domain Bacteria; kingdom Bacillati; phylum Actinomycetota; class Actinomycetes; order Micrococcales; family Micrococcaceae; genus Arthrobacter; species Arthrobacter sp. zg-Y895. The sequence continues at coordinate 3,581 of NZ_JAJFZY010000002.1, read as the reverse complement.
GGATGCGGGAAAACCACCTCCCTGCGCATGATCAACCGGATGGTGGAGCCGACGTCGGGCACCATCGAAGTCGACGGCCAGGACATCGCCACCGTCAAGGCCGCGCAGCTGCGGCGTTCCATGGGGTACGTCATGCAGTCCTCCGGCCTGCTGCCGCACCGGACCGTGCTGGACAACGTCGCCACGGTGCCGCGGCTCAACGGCTCTCCGCGGCGGGATGCCCGCCGCCGTGCCGCGGAACTGCTCGACGTCGTCGGGCTGGCGTCCAGCCTCGGCAGCCGGTATCCCGCCCAGCTTTCCGGCGGCCAGCAGCAGCGTGTGGGGGTTGCCCGTGCCCTGGCTGCGGATCCGCCGGTGCTGTTGATGGATGAACCCTTCAGTGCCGTGGACCCGGTGGTCCGGGCCGAGCTGCAGGATGAGCTGCTGCGGCTGCAGCAGGAACTGTCCAAGACCATCGTGTTTGTCACCCACGACATTGACGAAGCCACCATCCTGGGGGACAAGGTGGCCGTCTTCGCCACCGGCGGCCGGCTCGCCCAGTACGCAGCCCCCGAGGAGATCCTCCGGGCACCGGTCGATGACTTCGTGGCGGGGTTCGTGGGGAGGGACCGCGGCTTCCGGCACCTGTCCTTCCAGGACGGAGACGCCGTGCCCCTCCACCCGGTGCAGGTGATTGCGGCTGACCGGTTGGCGGACCGGAGCGCAACGGTCGACGGCGGCTGGGCGTTGTGCGTCGATGCCGACAGCGCGCCGCTGGGCTGGGTGCCGCCGGGACGCCGCGACGCGGTCACCACTACCGCGGACCTGGTGCCGGGCGGCTCCCTCTACCCGGCGGGCACAAGCCTGCGCCGGGCACTGGACGCTGCCCTGTCCTCCCCGTCCGGGCTGGGCGTGGCCGTGGACGCGGACGGGCGCGTAACCGGCGTCGTACAGGCAACGGAAATCCTGGCCCTGATCGAGGCCGCCCGCCTGCAACGGACCGGGAGCTGACATGGAATGGTTCCTGGCCCACACCGATGACGTCTTTCGGCTCGGCGGGCTGCACCTCTACCAGTCGATACTGCCCCTGGTCATCGGCGTCCTGATAGCCCTTCCCCTCGCACAGCTGGTGCGGGGGCGGCGGAAGATCCGGGGCTTCGTCCTGTCCACGGGCTCGCTGCTGTATACCATTCCGTCGCTGGCCCTGTTCGTCACGCTGCCGGCTATCCTGGGCACCCGCATCCTGGATATCGCCAACATCATCGTGGCGCTGACCATCTATACCGTGGCCCTGATGCTGCGGGTGGGCATCGACGCGTTCGACTCCGTTGACGACGGCGTCCGCCAGGCTGCGGTGGCCATGGGCTACCGGCCGCTGCGCCGGTTCCTCACGGTCGACCTGCCGCTGTCCGTACCGGTACTCATCGCCGGGCTGCGCGTGGTTTCGGTCAGCAACATCTCCATGGTCAGCGTGGGTGCCCTGATCGGCGTCGAAAACCTCGGGTTCTTCTTCACCGACGGCCTGCGCCGCTTTTTCCTCACCGAGATCGTGGTGGGGATCATCGCCACCCTCGTCCTGGCCTTCCTGATGGACCTGCTCCTGGTCCTGGCGCTGCGACTGCTCACGCCCTGGACCCGCGCCGGCGTACCCGGCCGGGCCGGGCGACGCCGCGCCAACCGCAACAGCGGCACGGACGGCGGGGGCCCGGCACCCACCGTCCGGCCGGTGCCGGCGGCGGCCGCGCCCGACGTCGCATTGAAGGGGGCGTAGGCATGGTTGGCATTCCGCGCACCGACTACACCAGCACCAACCCCCTCGGGCAGGGCCTCGAATGGCTGACGGATCCGGCCAACTGGACCGGCCCGGCGGGTATCCCGGTGCGGACCCTGGAACACCTGCAGTACACCGGGCTCGCCCTGCTGATCGCCGCGCTCATCGCGGTGCCGCTGGGCCTGCTCATCGGGCACACCGGCCGCGGGCAGGTGGCGGTTGTGGCAGTCTCCGGGCTGCTGCGCGCACTGCCCACCCTGGGCATGCTCACCCTGTTCGTCCTGCTGGCCGGGCTGGGCCTGATGCCGCCCATCTGGTCCCTGGTCCTCCTTGCCGTCCCGCCCCTGCTGGCCGGCACCTACGCCGGAGTTGCCTCGGTGGACCGAACCGTCGTCGACGCCGCCCGCAGCCTGGGCATGAACGAGCTGCAGGTGCTGTTCCGGGTGGAGGTCCCCAACGGGATGCGGGTGATCCTGGGCGGACTGCGCGGTGCCACCCTCCAGGTGGTGGCGACGGCCGCCGTGGTGGCCACGATCAACCTGGGCGGGCTGGGCCGCTACCTGATCGACGGCCTGGCACTGGGGGACTACGGACGGGTCTTCGGCGGAGCGGTCATTATCGCCCTGCTGGCGCTCGCCGTGGACGCTGTGATTGCGTTGGGATCACGCTTTCTGATCCCGTCAGGACTCGGCCGCCTCGAAGCGGCCGGTAAACCGACCGGCAGCGGAGTACCCGCCGTCGGCGCACAAGGAGGAAAACAATGATGCAGCACCCGCGCCCCAATGCACGGCGGAAGGCGCTGGCCGTCCTGGCCGGCGGAATGGCCCTGGCCCTGGCCGGCTGCAGCGGAGGAGGGGATCCGCTGGAGAACGAAACCACGGCGGAAGCTTCCGGCAGCAGCACCGAGCAGGCGCTGGTGGTGGGCTCGGCAGACTTCCCGGAGAGCAGCACCATTGCCGAGATCTATGCCGGCGCCCTCAACGCGGCCGGCATCGAGGCGGAGACCCGCCTCGGCATCGGATCCCGCGAGGTCTACATCCCGGCCCTGGAAGACGGCTCGATCGACCTGATTCCCGAGTACACCGGAGCCCTGCTGGTCCACACCGACCCGGAAACGGACCTGGTGGACGCCGGCGAGATCGTGGATTCCCTCGAGGAGAAGCTGCCGGAGAACCTGGTGGTCCTGGAGCCTTCGGACGCCGAGGACAAGGACGCCATGGTGGTCACCGCGGCCACCGCCGAGAAGTACCAGCTGGAGTCCATTGAGGACCTGGCAAAGGTCTGCGGTGAACTGACCCTCGGTGCACCTGCCGAGTTCGCGGAGCGCACCCAGGGCCTGGCCGGGCTGAAGGAGAAGTACGGCTGCGAGTTCAAGGAATTCACCGCTATCGGTGACAGCGGCGGTCCCTTGACCGTTGATGCCCTGCTGAACGACGACGTCCAGGTGGCCGATATCTACACCACCACTCCCGCCATCGAGGAAAACGGACTGGTGGTCCTGGAAGACCCGAAGCAGAACTGGCCGGCCCAGCAGGTTATCCCGCTGATCGCCGACGACCGCGTGAGTGACGAGGCCCGGGACGTGCTGAATGAGGTGTCCGCGCAGCTGACCACTGAGGACCTGATTGCCCTGAACCAGGCGGTCAGCGGTGACCAGAAACTCGACCCGGCCGATGCCGCCCAGGACTGGCTGGAGGAAAAGGGCCTGGCCTGACCTGCGGCCGCGTCCGCGTTACACGGGCGGCGTTCCGGGCAGTGACACATACCCTGCCCGGAACGCCGCCTGTGGCATCCTAAAGAAATTGCAGAATTCAAGCAGTCGCATAAACTC
>NZ_JAJFZY010000001.1:0-343243 GCF_020731025.1 Arthrobacter sp. zg-Y895 | reverse complement strand
GGCCCGGGCCCGGGGGGGCGGGGGGCGCCACTCCACACACCCCCCCCCCCCCCCCCCGCCTGTGGCATCCTAAAGAAATGGCAGAATTCAAGCAGTCGCATAAACTCCACAACGTCCTGTATGACATCCGTGGACCGTTGCTCGAGCACGCGCAGCGGATGGAAGCAGCAGGCCACCGGATCCTCAAGCTGAACATCGGCAATCCCGCGCCGTTCGGCTTCGAAGCGCCGGAAGCGATCCTGGTCGACATGATGCGGCACCTGCCCAAGGCCCAGGGCTACAGCGATTCCCGCGGCATTTTCTCCGCCCGCACCGCAGTGGTGCAGTACTACCAGGGCCGCGGGATCAACAACATCGACGTCGACGACGTGTACCTGGGCAACGGGGTCAGCGAACTGATCACGCTCTCGATGCAGGCGCTGCTGAACAACGGCGACGAGATCCTTGTCCCCGCCCCGGACTATCCGCTGTGGACCGCTTCGGTCTCGCTGGCCGGCGGCACGGCGGTGCACTACCTGTGCGACGAATCCGAGCACTGGTGGCCGGACGTGGAGGACCTTGCCTCCAAGATCACCGACCGGACCAAGGGCATTGTCCTGATCAACCCCAACAACCCCACCGGCGCCGTGTACCCGGAGCATGTGGTGAAGTCGATCGTGGACCTGGCCCGCAAGCACGGCCTGATCATCTTCTCGGACGAAATCTACGAAAAGATCCTGTACGACGACGCCGTGCACGTGAACTCGGCGACGGTCACCGGCGACGACGTCCTCTGCCTGACGTTCAGTGGCCTGTCCAAGGCCTACCGGATAGCCGGCTACCGCAGCGGCTGGATGGCCATCTCCGGTCCGAAGCAGGACGCGGCGGACTACATCGAAGGCATCAACCTCCTGGCGAACATGCGCCTGTGCGCGAATGTTCCGGCACAGCACGCCATCCAGACCGCGCTCGGCGGGTACCAGAGCATCAACGACCTGATCCTCCCCGGCGGACGGCTGCGCGCCCAGCGCGACAAGGCGCACCAGATGCTCAACGACATCCCCGGCGTCACCTGTGAGCTGGCGCAGGGCGCCCTGTACCTGTTCCCGCGCCTTGACCCGGAGGTTTATCCGATCAAGGACGACGAACAGTTCGCCCTGGACCTGCTGAAGCAGCAGAAGATCCTGGTGTCCGTGGGCACGGCGTTCAACTGGGTGCGGCCGGACCATTTCCGGATGGTGACCCTGCCCAACGTCGAGGACATCGAAGACGCCATGACGCGGCTGGGCGAGTTCCTGAGCAGCTACAAGCCGTAGGGGCCGGGGCCGGGGCAGGGCTGGGACAGCCCGCTGCTGCTTCCTCGGTCGTTCCTCGCTCGGCGATGGGGGTAGGGCGGGATGTCCCAGCCCCGCCCGCCTTACTCGCCGGTTGCCTGGCTGCGGGCCGCGTCCAGGCGCTGGCGGGCGCCCTCGAGCCAGGATTCGCAGCGGTTGGCCAGGTGCTCGCCGCGCTCCCACAGGGCCAGGGATTCCTCCAGGCTGGCGCCGCCGGTTTCGAGTCGTCCCACAACGGTCAGGAGCTCGTCGCGGGCCTGCTCGTAGCTCATGGCCTCGATGTCTGCGGGTACTGCGGGTACTGCCGGTGTTTCACTCATGTCTTGTCCTTTACGGGCTTGCTGGGTTGGTAAATGGGGGCAGCGGGGACGCTGGCTACCGGGTTCCTTCGGTGGCGGTCAGTTCACCGACGGCAACGCGGATCCGCAGCTGTGCGGCTGCCGGCACCGTGCCGGCGTCGCGCACTACGGAGCCGTCCTGCAACTGGACCACCGCGTAACCGCGGTCCAGGGTGTTCTGCGGGGAAAGCGCGCGGACCTGGGCGCGCAGGTGCCCGATCCGGTCCGCGTCCCGGCGGACCTCCGCGGTGACGGCGGACATGGCCCGGGAGCGCAGCCGGGAGATCTCTTCCTGGCGCCGCTCCACCATGGACTGCGGCGCGGCCAGGGCGGGACGGGACCGGATGTGGTTCAACCGGTCCGTTTCCCTGCCCACCAGGGTGTTGAGGACCCGGCGCAGCTGTTGACGGGACTGGCGGATCCGAGCCAGCTCCTCGCCGACATCCGGTACCACCCGCTTCGCGGCGTCGGTGGGCGTGGAGGCGCGCAGGTCGGCCACGTCGTCGAGCAGGGGACGGTCCGCTTCATGGCCGATGGCGCTGACCACCGGAGTGGATGCTGCCGATACCGCGCGGACCAGGTCCTCATGGCTGAAGGCCAGCAGGTCTTCCAGCGAGCCGCCGCCGCGGGCAATGATGATGACATCCACTTCGGGCATGGCGTCGAGTTCGGCGAGCGCGCGGCTCACTTCGGCCACGGCGTTCACGCCCTGGACCGCCACCTCGCGAACCTCGAACTCGACGGCTGGCCAGCGCAGTGCGGCGTTGCGCATCACGTCCTTCATGGCATCGGAGTTCCGTCCGGTGATCAGGCCGATCCGGCCAGGCAGCAGCGGCAGGGGCAGCTTGCGGTCCTCCCGGAAGAGGCCTTCCGCGGCCAGGGCATGCCGCAGCCGTTCAATCCGTGCCAGGAGGTCGCCCAGCCCCACCGGCCGGATGTCGCGGGTCTGCATGGACAGCCGTCCGGTCTTGACCCAGAAGTCCGGCTTCACCAGGGCCACCACCCGCGCACCGCGCTCCAGCGGCAGCTCCAGCCGGTTCATGACCGTGCTCCACGCGGTCAGGGAGAGCGACACCTCGGCGTCGACGTCGCGCAGGGTGATGTAGGAGGCGTTGGCCCGGCGGTTCAACTCGATCACCTGGCCCTCCACCCAGGTGGCGGGGGCGCGGTCAATGTAGCTCTTGAGGTTCTTCGAGAGCAGTGCCAGCGGCCAGGGGTTCTCCGGGGTCGTCTGCGCGGCAGTGGCGGGCAGCGTGGACTGCTCCGGGGTATTCTCGGGACTCAACGGTCCGCTGTCGTCTTGCATGAAGATGCTCCCGCGGTGGATTGGAACTGGCTCTCGGGCCGGCGGAGGAACCGGCCCAGGCTTAATGTCTATCAGGTGCTTCCCCCGGTCCGGTTCCGCCGGCCGTCCTCAACGCCCGCGGATCCCAACGGACAAGGAATTTCTTTATGCGCACATTCGTCTCGGCCGTCTTCGGCCTGCTCGCCGTCCTGCTTACAGCGGCGGCCTTCTGCGGGGCGTGGCTGAATACGAACGTGGTCTCGGAAAACGGCTTTGCCGCCCTCGGCGAACCGCTGGCCCGGGACGAGGCCTTCCAGCGCGAACTCGCTACGGCTCTGTCCGCGGAGGCCGTCGGGGCGGTGGACGTGCCTGCTCCGCTGGCCTCTGTGGTGGAGCCGCTGATCACCTCGGCCGTGGAACAGGTCCAGACACTGCCGGAATACCCCGAGGCGTGGAGCGAAACGCTGCGCCGCTCGCATGCGCTCACCTTCGGGGACGCCGCGGAGGGGACGGGAGCGGCGCTGACGCTCGACGTCGCACCCCTGGTCTCGCTAGTCACGGGCAGCGTGGGAAACGAGCTGTCCGTGGATGTCCCGGCCGTGGAGCAGGTACCCGTGGAAATCGGCGGCGCCGGGCACGCGGAGCTGATGCGAAACGCCGAGCGGGCAGGCGAGGCCTGGCCCGTGCTGGCGCTCGCCGCCGCCGTCGCCGGTCTCCTGGCGCTGCTCGCCGCACGACGCCGGTCCACCACCTTTGCTCTGATCGGCCTGGGTGTGGCGCTCGCCGGGGGAGTGCTGTGGCTGGGAGCGGGGAGGCTGCCGGGCCAGGTCTCCGCCCAGCAGCTCAGCAGTCCCGTGGCGTCCGCGTTTGCCGAGGCCTTTGCCGGGGAGGCAGCGGCAAGCCTGCACACGTGGACCATCGGCCTGATGCTGGCCGGAGCCGCCGCGTTCGTGGCCGGGATGCTGGCACGGGCACTGAGGGGCTCCCGGCGGTAGCTCCGCTGTGAGCGTACCCACGGTCTGCGGGGACGGGAACCCATAGCCCACCCGATAGCATGGGTGCATGACCAGCACAGTTATCTCCGTGCCTATGCCCACCGTGCCCCGGCGGCGCCGCACCCCCGAGGAAGTGGCAGCTGCGGCTCCCGTTTTCGGTCCGCGACGCGTGCTGCTGGCTGCACCGCGGGGCTACTGCGCGGGAGTGGACCGGGCTGTCATCGCCGTCGAAAAGGCGCTGGAAGCCTACGGGCCGCCGGTGTACGTCCGGAAGCAGATTGTCCACAACCTCCACGTGGTCACCACTTTGGAGGAAAAGGGTGCGATCTTCGTGGATGAGACCGACGAGGTCCCGGAAGGCGCGCGGCTGATCTTCTCCGCGCACGGCGTCTCACCCGCCGTCGTCCAGTCCGCCAAGGACCGGAACCTGCAGACCATCGACGCCACCTGCCCGCTGGTCACCAAGGTGCACCGCGAAGCCGTCCGGTTTGCCCGCGATGACTTCGACATCCTGCTGATCGGCCACGAAGGCCACGAAGAGGTCGAGGGCACCTACGGCGAAGCGCCGGAACACATGCAGATCGTCAACGGTCCCGAAGACGTGGACAAGGTCACCGTCCGGGACCCGGACAAGGTCATCTGGCTCTCCCAGACCACGCTGAGCGTGGATGAAGCCATGCACACCGTCAACCTGCTGCGCGAACGCTTCCCCTCCCTGCAGGACCCGCCCAGCGACGACATTTGCTACGCAACCTCCAACCGCCAGGCAGCCATCAAGAAGATCGCGCCGGAAGCGGACCTGGTGCTGGTGGTGGGTTCGGCGAACTCCTCCAACTCCGTCCGGCTGGTGGAGGTGGCGCTGGAGTACGGCGCCAAGGCCTCCTACCGCGTGGACTTTGCCAACGAGGTGGATGAAAGCTGGTTCGAGGGCGTGGCCACGGTCGGCGTCACGTCCGGTGCCTCCGTTCCCGAAAACCTGGTCCAGGACGTGCTGCACCTGCTGTCCCAGTACGGCTACGGCGACGTCGAAGAGGTAGTGACGGCCGAAGAGGACATCATCTTCTCCCTGCCGAAGGAAATCCGCGCCACCCTGAAGGCCATGGGGGACTCCTCGCACGGCCTGGGCGGCCGCCGTCGTGCGGACGAGTCCTAGCGCCCGGTATCATTTACTAACGTGGCTCTTACTATTGGCATCGTCGGCCTGCCCAACGTCGGCAAATCAACCCTGTTCAATGCGCTGACCCGCAACAACGTGCTGGCGGCGAACTATCCGTTCGCCACCATCGAACCGAACGTCGGCGTCGTGTCCCTTCCCGATCCGCGGCTGGCCAAGCTGGCCGAAATCCACGGTTCGGCGCGCATCCTTCCGGCAACGGTGTCCTTCGTGGACATCGCCGGGATCGTCAAGGGCGCTTCCGAGGGTGAAGGGCTGGGCAACCAGTTCCTCGCCAACATCCGCGAAGCCGAAGCCATTGCCCAGGTTATCCGCGTGTTCGATGACCCCGACGTCATCCACGTGGACGGCAAGGTGGACCCGCGTTCGGACATGGAAACCATCAACACCGAACTGATCCTGGCTGACCTGCAGACGCTGGAAAAGGCGATTCCGCGAGTGGAGAAGGAAGTCAAGATCAAGAAGCGCGACGCCGCGCAGCTGGCCGCCATGCAGGCAGCCCAGGCTGTGCTGGAACGCGGCGACACGATCTTCTCCTCCGTGGCCAGCGACAAGCTGGACATGGAGCACCTGCGCGAGCTGAGCCTGCTCACCGCCAAGCCGTTCATCTACGTGTTCAACGTCGACGACGCCGTGCTGGGCAACCCGGACCGCCAAGCTGAGCTGCGCGAACTGGTGGCACCGGCAGACGCAATCTTCCTCGACGCCAAGCTCGAAGCCGACCTGGTGGAGCTGGACGAAGAAGAAGCCCGCGAAATGCTGGAAATGAACGGCCAGGAAGAATCCGGCCTGGACCAGCTCGCACGCGTCGGCTTCCACACCCTCGGCCTGCAGACCTACCTGACTGCCGGCCCCAAGGAAACCCGCGCCTGGACCATCCGCAAGGGCGACACCGCCCCGCAGGCTGCCGGCGTCATCCACTCCGATTTCCAGCGCGGCTTCATCAAGGCCGAAGTTGTGTCCTTCGACGACCTGGTCGACGCCGGCTCCATGGCCGAGGCCAAGTCCCGCGGCAAGGTCCGCATCGAAGGCAAGGACTACGTTATGGTCGACGGCGACGTGGTGGAGTTTAGGTTTAATGTATAAATTCTTCGCCTAAAGCATTGAGAAAGCCGCCCTCACGGAAACGTCGAGGGCGGCTTTTCTTGTACCCGAATCGATAGCTATATAGCCATATGACCCTTTGGAGCAGAACGGGAGCAGTGCACTCTATTGTTGAGGCGTCCGCGTCTGGCTTGGGGAGCCGGGGCATCGAGGATGGCTGGCGCCCCAAGCCAGGGAATTGGTCCGGCGATGAGCGAGTCGAGGACGACATTTCAGAGGAGGCAACGTACCGAAAGAGGTCCCGGGGGATGAGCCCGCCGTCCGGCGGCCTCCCGGTTGGTGATAGTGCGATGAAGCAGAAAGAGGTAATGCACGAACTGCCCCTCGGGTGACTCTATGCTGGGGTGGAGGACTGCCAGCTTGCCAGGGTGGGCCAACAGCATCATTGTTTACGGCCCATACAGGAGAGATCAGTGGCGGGATACAATCTTCAGCCCAACGAGTCGTTTGTGCATAGGTATGAGGGGGTGCTCCACGGTGGATTCTTGGCGGTTTACACTGACGAGTTGATCCTCACCAGTCAGAACCTTGTGCTCATCAAGAAGGGCACTTTCGGCAACAAAAAGGGATTTAAGGTCTTCCCACTCCGCGAGATCAAGATTTTCCAAGGTCAAGCTCAGGCGCTTCTCGGCAAGCGGAACGGCTCGCCAGCCTTAGACGTGTATTTCCACAATGGCACGGAACACTTCGGCTTCCCGAACAAGAAAGAAGCCACCTTCTGGTCGAAGAAGATCAACGAGGTTATTACTGGCGCCCCGGCTGCCTCGCTCAACTCTTCGGGAGCGGAGAAGGTTGCAGGGGTCATGAAAGACACGGTGGACGCCTTCAAGGATGCCTTTGGATTCAAGTCCAAGGGTGAGATCGCCGCCGCTGCCGCAGCTGTGCCTGTCGCGGGTGATTGCGGTTCCTGCGGCGCACCAGTCTCAGGCGTCCGGGGGCAAGCCATCGTCTGTAGCTATTGCGACACTGCTATCCGACTCTGAACCGAAGGTGACACTGCAATGAGCATCATTCAAGCATTTACAGGCGCACTAACTGGCACCTTCGCTGACCAGTGGAAGGACATCATCACCGCTGGCCACTTCGACGAGCGTACGGCAATAGTTCCGGGCGTCCTTAAGCAGACAAACAACGGTCGAGGTACGAATTACAAGGGGTCAATGGGGGTCATCTCCAACGGTTCCAAAATATTCGTTCCCGAAAATACTGCCGCCTTCATTTTCAGTCAGGCCGGCATCGAGGCCATTATTACTCAGAGCGGTGGCTACGAGTACCAGAACGGCCAGAGCAGCGTCTTTAACGGCGAAGGTGTCATGGAGTCGTTTGTTAGCCAGATAGCCGGCCGCGTTGGCTTCGGAGGACAGGCTTCAGATCAGAAGCATATTGCCTTCGTTAACCTTCGGGAGATTCGAGGTATCAAGTTCGGCACTCGAGGACCGCTCGTTTATAACGACCTGTTCTATGGCACGGATTTGGAGATCACGGCATTCGGCACCTTCTCACTGCGGATCGTCAACGTGGAAACGTTCATCAGGAGCTTCGTGCCTGCCAACGTTTTCCACTACAGCTTCAACACCCCGGAGGCCCGTCAGCAGCTCGTCTCTGAGTTCATCCAGTCCTTCACGGTAGCGCTGAACTCGCTGTCATCGACGTTCCGCATTTCACAGCTACCCTCTCAGGCTCACACGATCGCCGCCCAAGTCTCGGCTGGCAGCCTTGGTGCACGGAGCTGGGCTGAGCGCTTCGGCATCGAAGTAGTCAATGTGGGCATCGAGAACATCGACTTCACTCCCGAAGCGCGGGCCCTGGTCAAGCAGTACTCGACGAACGTGATGAACCTCAAGGCCTACGAAAAGGTCTCACAGCAGTCCTCGAACATTTCTGCACAGCAGAAGATTGCTCAGGGTGTGCTAGCACACGGACTCGGCGATGGCGGCGGGACGATTTTTGGCATGAACCTCGCACATGGCATGAACACTCAGACAGGGGCACAGGCAAGTCAGACAACCATGCTGTCCTTCGATGAGCAGATCGAGGCTGTGAAGAAGATGAAAGAGCTGATGGACGCAGGGCTTCTCTCGGAGGGGGAGTTCGCAGCAAAAAAGCGGGAGATCATGGGGCTGTAGCCCGCCTCGTCCGACGACTGCGGTTCCGCTTAGGCAGAGGCGCGGATGTCAGCGATTTGAGACGCCGACGATGGTTCCTGCAGCAGACCCAGATATTTCTGTCGCACGTTGTCAAGCGCCGGCAGTCAGGGTCGCGCGAGCGGCACGTTGTCGTTCTCTAGTATTGCCAGCGCTGCCCGCAGCAGCCTGTCGGAATTAGTGAGCTAGGCGTCCTGTAGCGCGACGACCTGCGCGGGGGAGAGGTCTGGGAACGTGCTGTGATCGGGCCGTGAGGCTAGCCTCGATCATATCTCTGATACTCCTGGTTGTGAGGTTATTCGGCTTCGGAACGTGGTGGAGTTCCGGTTTAATGTATAGGTTTTTCGTCTGAAACAATAAGAATGCCGCCCTCGCCGGAAACGCTGAGGGCGGCATTTTTTGTAACCGGGGTCGATAGGTTTACGCTGACCTATCCGGGCAGAACTCCTTGGTCCAGAAGTGCGTTGGGCAGGCCGGATACTTGGACAAGAGAACAGAATCCCTGAAAGACACAGCCTGGGCGATCATGGGACTACCGGAGAAGATCACCGAGTATGCCCAGTTGGGGCCGGCTGAGCGGCAGAAGGCCTTACTGGAAGGAATGAACAGTGCCCGCCTTTAGGACACATATGAGGATGTTCATGGCCGCGGCTGCTGTGCTCCTGATGGGAATGACAATGACCGGATGCGCTGAGGAGAAGACGACGCCGGAGATCAGTGCCAGGGAAGGGCGGGACCGGGTGGTGGAACTCGTGTTCAATACCGCCGAACAGTTGGACGTCACCGGGTGGTGGCCCCGCAACGGGTCAGCGGGGGCGCAGGAATGCACCCCTGAAAGCAGCCATGGACGGGAGGACGCCACTGCCAGTTACAGCTATGACCGCTGGGCCCCCCGTGGAACTGACCATATTGGGGATGCCAAGCGCGTCGCCGAGTATTGGGAGTCCCTTGGCATGAGCGTACGCACGGTAAATCCGACAACGCACCCGACTGTCTTCGCCGAGGGCGGTCCCGTCCTTAGGGCTGTATTCAATACCTATGCAGCGGACGAGTCGTACAGTATTAGCGCTATTGCCCCCTGCTCGCCGGGCGACGCTTGGACCTTGAATGAGGAGGACAGTGCCGAGCGGGATCAAGGCAAAGTCCTCCCCGGAGACGAAGGCCTCGTGCTTCAGGGACAGCCTCCGCAGTGACTCCACGAAGCAATCCCAGCCTGCCCGGCGCTGAGCGCTGGCCGTCCGTCGGACAGTTCTCATTGGGTGTTTTCCCAATAACCATTCCCCAGTGAGTAGCGGTTGTGTGGGCACTGGACTTGCCGACTGCTGCGCAGACTTTATTCGGCTACGGAACGCGGTCTAATCGTTGGCTAGTAGAGGCCGACTATTACATTGGGGGTATGAGAACTGTCCGCGAGGTCCTGGGACCGGAGTGCCGCAAACCGTTTATCTCTCTGGTCTGGGAAGGCCGGAAGGAATCTGCGCTGGAGGTTTCCCGCCGGCTGGCCCCAACCATGTCTCTCATCTCCGACGGATACCCCGCAGGATCTGTGGACTGGTATCTGCCCACGGACGAGAATGGCAGGGGATCGATTCCTGTCCCGGAGGATCCGGGGTCCTTGGAAAGTGTCGTTGAAGAGACATTCACAAGTACGTCGGGGGGCGATTTCGCCCGCCCGAGTACCTACCTCTTCCTGTACGAGGATCCAGCGCAGCGGATGAACCCGTTGGCGAGTATCAGCGTAGCTGCGGGATTTACGAGGGATAACGAGGTCACAGTCGACCTTCCGGAAGATTTTCCACTGGGCCCGCCGTCGGCCGCTGCCCGCCTGTTCCTGGACCTGGTGCGGATCTGGCAGCCTGACTCAGCAAGCTTCATGACCGTATCGGCCATCCGGGCGAGTATGGGTAAGGGGTACGTTTCGCATGCGGCCTATCTGGCCTGGACCTCAGCGAAGGCCCACGAGCAGGTTCCCGCTGTCTCGGGTGAGTACGTGATCCCGTTCGGTGAGGGACAGCTGTTTGTGGCCAGGGAATGGACTCTTCCGGGCATCGTGGCACTGCACGATGAACTGGGCCCCGAGGAACTCGGAGGGCCGAAGGTACAGGACCCGCCGAGTTTTCCGGATGGTTACCCTACGGAGTTGGACGGGCTGGATAGTGAGATTCTCTGGGGCAGCGAATCCCAGGGCTGAATCCAGACGTGCGCACGCGAGAATAGCCGCAACGGCTGCACCAAGCGGGCACGATCAGTACGTCCTCACTGGATATGACCGGTTGTCTGGTCGTAAGGTTATTCGACTACGGAACGTGGTGGACTTTAGGTTTAACTTCTAGTCGTGCTCCGAAAAAGCGCTTCCCGGATTTCGATTCGGGAAGCGCTTTTTGTTTTCAGGCCACCCTACGAAGCCCGGCTCCACAGCAGGTACGCATGGGCCAGCTGCGCCTGCACCTCCGGCGCCGCCTCACGGATGGGAGAGATCTGCGGCCGCGTGATCGTCGCCACCGCAACGATCACGTCCAGCGCGGTGAGCTCCTGCCGTACCGCACCGCGCCGCTTGAGCTCGGCGAGCACCTCGTCAAGGGCGTCAACGGCCGGGCGTTGCACCAGAGCCAGGGGAGTGGCGTTCAAATCGCTGGCAGCACCAGCCTGGAGCGCAAGGCCGTCGGTCAGCGCACCCAGCTCCATGGACATCAGCTGCGATAAAAGCCGCTCCCATGACGCTGCAGCATTCGTTTCAAGCCCGGCCCGGGCCGTGTTTGCCGCTTCCAGGATGCCCTCGACAGTGTCCTGAACCACGGCCCGGACCAGATCTTCGCGGGAGGGGAAATTGCGGTACAAGGTTGCGATGCCCACTCCGCTCGCCGCAGCTACGGCCTCCAGGGCAACGTCGCCGCCCCGCTCGGCAAAAAGGTGCCTGGCATGGTTGATGATTGCTTCTCTTCGCCGCGCAGCGTCAGCCCTCATCCCGGCTCCCTTCAAATTGACCTTCAGTCTAAACCGGAGGAATATCATCCGTAGAAGCGGAGGAAGTGCCTCCGCAAACGAAGGATCCATGACAGCTCAAGCGCCGGCAACCGGCTCCCATCGAAAGCACGCCGCCATCTGGGCGGGCCTGACCGTCGGTCTCTCGGTCATTCTGCTGGCCCTTCTGATGCTCTTCATCTCACCCTCGCTCCTTTCCGGACCGCGGGACCTGGGCCTGGGCGTAGTCGGGGCGCAGGAGAAGGCCGAGACGGTCTCGGAAACCCTGGAGTCCCAGTCACCGGGCGCCTTCGTTGTCCAGGCCTATGAAAGTGCCGACGACCTGGAGCAGGGAATCCGGGACCGGGACATCGTCGGCGGCTTCGACTTCTCCGATCCGCAAGACATGCAGGTGTACGTAGCGAGCGCCGGCTCAACCGCAGTGTCCGGGACCGTCAGCAACGTCGGCGCCACGATGGCGGGCAGCACGGGGCAGACCGCCGAGATTGTGGACGTGGTTCCGCTTCCCGCCGGCGACCCGACGGGCGTGGGCATTGGAGGTCTGGCCTTCCCCCTGGTCTTCGGCGGTATTGTGCCCGCCGTGGCGTTCCGCTCCATGCTGTCCGGGAAACGCTGGTGGATCTTCGCCGGGCTCACCGGTTTTTCGGTCGCCGGAGGGTTCGTCGTCGCCGTCGTCCTGAAGTACCTGTTCGGCAGTATCGAGGGTCCGCTGGTCCCGGTTGCGGCCAGTGTTGCGCTGGGCATTGCAGCACTGGCCCTGCCCCTGGCCGGCCTCAATGAGTGTTTTGGCACGAAGGGCTTCACCATCGCCGCCATGTCCATGATGTTTGTGGGCAATCCCTTTGCCGGCATCTCCACCAGCGCCCAGTGGCTTCCCGGCGGGGTTGCGATGATCGGCCAGCTCCTTCCTCCCGGGGCTGCCGGCACCCTCGTCCGCGCCGTGGCCTATTTCGACGGCGCCGGCGGAGGCGCTGCGGCCCTGACCCTGGGCGTTTGGGTCTTGGCGGGGATCGTGCTGTGGTTTAGCGGCCCCCGCATCGCGGCCGCCAAGGCTCAGAAAGAGGCAGCGCTCCCGACGGCCTGAGTCGGTCCGCAAGCCGGTGTGGCATCATCTTTCAGATGGCCTCACCCCAGACCCTCAGCGATCCGAACCGGCGCGTCATCGCGCGCTGGGCGGCAGCATGTGCTGAGCGTGTCCTGCCGCTCTACAAAGCAGACGAAACCGCGGAAGGAACAGCCCGGGATGCTCTCGCCCGCACCCGCGCCTACAGCGCAGGATCAGGCACCGCCGCAGAGGAAATCAGCAAGCGGCTCATCGTCGTAAAAACCGCGAATGCCGCGACGACGCCGGCCGGCGCTGCAGCAGCCCGCGCCGTCGCCCAGGCAGCCGCGGTCGCCCACATGGGCGCCCATGCTTTGGGCGCGGCCGCCTACGCGGCGAAGGCAGTCTCGCTCTCGAATCCGGATGAGCCGGAGGCGGTCCGGCAGGAGATCCGGTGGCAGCTGGCCAACCTGAGCGACGGCGAGCGAGCCGTGCTGCGGTTGCTGCCGCCCGTAGGTACTGACGCCCACGGTCCACTGGGCGAGGGGCTGCTGTTCCGCGGCATTCTGGGAGCGACGATCCGCGAGATTCAGGCCGAAATTGCCTAGCCACGATCGTCAGGGTGGCGGTGCCGGCTCCACAGCACAGGGAGAAGTTCGAGCCACGTCCTGGACTGCAGCCCGGGACCACCCCGTTCCCGACGACGTCGCCCGCCTGCTCGCCACCGTGCCCGAATGGTTCGGGCAGCCGGACTCGAATGCCGAGTACATCGACGCTGCCCGAACCAAGGAAACCTGGACCGTGCGCGACGCCGGCGGTTCCGTCGTCGGAGTCACCCTGGTCGACCGGCACTTTCCGCATGTGGCCGAGATTCACCTGACAGTGGTCGACCGCGCGGCTCACGGCTCCGGCGCAGGGACCGCAATGCTGGCTGCGATCGAGGCCGACGCGATTCTCCGCGGGGTGCGCCTCCTTGAGGTGAAGACGCTCGGTCCGTCCCATCCGGATGCAGGCTACGCGCGAACTCGACACTTCTATGAGAAGTGGGGATTCCTGCCCCTGGAGGAGACGGATCTCTGGGGAGAAGCCACGCCGTGCCTGATCATGGTGAAGCCGCTGTCGGGCATGTAATTGGTTAGAAGCCGGAAGAATCAGGTGACGGCAACGTGTAATCGGTGGCATTAACGGTTATTCTCGACTCGACTCATTGAAGGGAGAACGCCGTTGCCGCAGATTGCCGCGATCGTAGCCGTAATTCTCGTTCTGGCGTTCGTACTGGAGTATTGGTACGTCATCCTGCCGATTGTGCTAGCTGTTTCGGCTTGTGCGATTGCACCGCGAGTAATTCGCCATATCCGCAAAAATCGCTACTTTTCGAGCGAGGAGTTTCTGGCACGCAAATCTGAGATTGCGTCACTGGTCACCGAGCACAACGAAATCGCGGCGTACACCGCCGAGATTCGCGGTCGTGGCGCGTTCCAGCTCGGTGTCTCATCTACGGGTGCCCATGCACATCTTGCATCATTTGAGAACACGAGCAATCACAACTATCGCAGGGACCGCAATGTAGCCGCCTACCAAGCGCCAAATGTGCACAACTGCTCGCTGCAAGTCGTCCGTAACGCTAGCGTTGAGCCCATCAAATACTTGATGAAGTACTTCAACATCAAAGCGAACGAGACGAATCTTGTTGATGTGGAGACACTCGGTGACGAGATTGCCCGACTCGAAAATGCAGTGAATAACCTTCAGCAGCGCGAAGTGAGCATCACTGAATCATTCGCCCCGCCTGCGTTTATCTTGCAGCACTACGCGGCCGAATTCATGGAGCACGTAGGAATCGAACTCTCACCGATCAGCGTTCCGTATCCTGTGTATGCCTTCGAGTACGTCAGTGCTGGTGGGAACAGCTCACAGAGAGCAACCGTCACATTGGATTCCAAGACGATTGACACGCTCGTAGAGACGCTTTCACAAAGGATCCGATTCGCTAAAAGTGCTGCCGGACAACGCGCCCTTATGACGGCGAAGCTCCGGAACTTCATCAAGGAGCGAGACAAGCACACTTGTCAGTATTGTTCAGTCTCGATCGACGCGGAGCCCCATCTCCTTCTCGAGGTGGATCACGTCATACCAGTCTCCAAAGGCGGGCTGTCGGCACCGGAGAATCTCCAGACTCTGTGCTGGCGATGCAACCGGACCAAATCGAACAAGGTCCTACCTGTCTTATAGGGGGGCGGGTACAGGCATGCGAATGGGCCCGGTGTACGGACCCCAAGAAAGGTGGGCGGCGTTAAACGCCTGGCTCCGGTGCCCTAGCTGCTGACGCCCAGGGCCTTGCCGACAGTGGAATCGTCCGTGAGGAGGCCGAGCATGCAGGCGGCAAGGTCGGCCCGTGGAATGGAGCCCTTGAGTTTGCCGTTGTCCGTCGTCTCGAGTATCTGCCAGGTGCCGGACGGTTCCTTGCCCGTCAGGCCGGTGGGTCGGAGGATGGTCCAATCCAGGCCGGAGCTCGAGACGGCGAACTCCTGGGCATCGTGATCCGCCAAGGCTTTTGCAAGCACGATCCGGGTAATCAGTCCCAGCGGCCCGGGAAGCTGGGACGCCGAGTCTCCTGCGCCCAGCGAAGACTGCACCACAAGCCGTCGTACGCCTTCTGCTCGCATCGCGCCGATAACGGTCCGGGTAACGGCGTCGCGCTGATGATGGACGCCCTTTGCCCCTCCCACGGTCACTACGACGGCGTCGGCCCCCGCAACTGCGCGGGCCGCTGCATCCGGGTCAGTTGCGTTTCCAGTGACGTTCCGGACACCTTCGGGCGCGGTACCGCTGCGCGAGAGCACCGTGACCTCATGTCCGGCCGCCTGGGCGAGGGAAGCCAGCTGCGCGCCGGTGCCTTGGGACCCGCCGATAATGGTGATTCTCATACAGCCCAATTTACCCCGCGGGTGAGCTGCCCTTCGCCCGCATCAGCGGCAGGGTGGAAACGGTTCGGCGCGCCGTGGAACCCCCAGCAAACGGCCCCGCTACATTGGCCCGATGACTCCGGAAGAACACCGCTTCAACGCCCTTGCCCTCATGTTCGCCAACCTCCAGCGCCTGATGGTTTTCCATAACGCAGTCGCAATGAGCCAAGGCAAGGAGCTGGACCCTGACCTGCGCACAGAGCTCACCACGCAGCTCGATCTGGTCGGCGAGGCCATCCAACGTGCCAGCGAGACCAAAGCCGTCAGCGAGCCCGACGTCGAGGCCATGCGCCCGGTGGTCCAGTACCTCGCCAGGGAGATCCGCTCCTATTACGCGACCGAGCTCGGGAGTGATCTGGGCAAGCAGGCAGCCTTCGGTGCCGCGGCGGTCTATGCAGCTGGATATCTCGACGACGGGACTATCCAGATGGGCCGCGTCTTCGGCCATCCGGAGTGGGTTGACCGCACACTGCAGAACAAACCAGTTCTCATCACTCTGCGGAACCAGGCAAACGCCGCCGTCGCATCCGCGGCCAGGCACGAGTTCTCCGCCGAAGTCCGCGGTTACATCGGCCATCACGTCAGCGTTGCGCTTGGCAACCGGGAGCAGGCCCTGGCCCAGGTGGACGGGCTGCCGGAGATGCTGGCCGGACGGGATGCGCGCCAGCCTCAATAGCGTCGCGACCGGCGTGCCCGGCCTAAGTGGGGCGCACGGGATTTTCGCCGCCGAACAGGCAATGTGACATGTCATTGCATGTAATACAGCCTCCGTATGCCAAATCGTTACCAGACGGTGTGGGCCGGTCTTTTCCCTTGTCATCAGGGCCTTTGCTGCAGCGTGATCCACGCCACGGTGTCCACGCGGGCGCCACATGCCGGACTTGGTTACCTGACGGCAACAAAGTGGGCTTATGCTTTTGGCTTTGTGAGTCGGTTCACCATTTGGCAGAGCCGCAACGCCGGCGTCATCATCGCCGGCACCGAATAGAACTAGGAGGCGGAATGCGCGTCACACGCACTTCCAAAATGCTGAGCGTAGCGGCACTTGCCGCACTTACGCTGAGCGCCTGCGGTGGGGGATCCGACGAATCGGCCGAAGGCTCGGGTGAGACCGAAGGCAGCAACAACGCCGTGATCATCACCGCTAACGGCACCGAACCGCAGAACCCGCTGATGCCGGTCAACACCAACGAAGTTGGCGGCGGACGCATCATGGACCTGCTCTTCGAAGGCCTGGTCAGCTACGACGCTGACGGCAATACGGTCAACGAACTCGCCGAGTCCATCGAGACCGAAGATTCCCAGACCTACACCATCAAGGTGAAGGCGGACCAGAAGTTCACCAACGGCGAGGCCATCACGGCCAAGTCCTTCGTTGACGCCTGGAACTTCGGTGCAGCCGCCAAGAATGCCCAGCTGAACTCGTACTTCTTCGAGAGCATCGAAGGCTACGACGAAGTCAGTGCAGAAGGTGCCACGGCCGACACCATGAGCGGACTGGCCGTGGTGGATGACACCACGTTCACCGTCAAGCTCAGCCAGCCGGAATCCGACTTCCCGCAGCGACTTGGCTACACCGCCTTCTTCCCGCTGCCCGCCGGTGCACTGGAAGATCCCGCCGCGTTCGGCGAGAATCCGGTCGGCAACGGACCGTACAAGCTGGCCGGCGACGACGCCTGGCAGCATGAGATCCAGATCGACCTGGTCGCCAACCCGGATTACACCGGAACCCGCGTACCGCAGAACGGCGGAGTAACCTTCAAGTTCTACTCCTCCTTCGACGCAGCCTACGCAGACCTGCAGTCGAACGAGCTGGACATCCTCGACACCATTCCCAACATGGCGTTGAAGACGTTCAAGACCGATCTGGGCGAGGGCCGCTTCTCCGAAAAGGCGTATGCAGGCAACCAGACCATCACGATCCCCGGCTACCTGCCGGAGTTCTCGGGCGAAGCCGGAGAGCTGCGCCGCCAGGCCATCTCCATGGCCATCGACCGGGACGAAATCACCGAGGTTGTCTTCTCGGGATCCCGTGAACCGGCCACTGAATTCACCGCTCCGGTGATCGAGGGCTACAACGACAGCATCCCCGGCAACGAGGTGCTCGAGTTCGACCCCAAGAAGGCCAAGGAACTCTGGGAAGAAGCCGAGAAGGTTTCACCCTGGCCCGCCGACCAGGCCTTCACCATCGGCTACAACGCCGACGCCAACCACAAGGAATGGGTTGACGCCGTAGCCAACGGTCTCAAGAACAACCTTGGTATCCAGGCCGAAGGCAAGCCCTACGCAACGTTCAAGGAACTGCGCGCAGACGCTACCGCCAAGACCTTGTCCGGTGCCATCCGCACCGGCTGGCAGGCTGACTACCCGTCCCTGAACAACTTCCTCGGCCCGCTGTACGGCACCGGGGCAGGTTCCAACGACGGCGAATACTCGAGTGAAGAGTTCGACAAGCTCCTGGGCGAAGGCCTTGCCGCTTCCACCCCGGAAGACGGAGCCGAAATCTTCAACCAGGCCCAGGAAGTCCTGCTGAAGGACCTCCCCGTCATCCCGCTGTGGTACCAGGTTGCACAGTCCGGCTGGAGTGAAAACGTGGACAACGTTGAAACCGGCTGGAACGGCGTCCCTGTGTACTACAACGTCACGGCCAAGTAGCAGTATCTAGACCGACCGATCGGGGCCCGGCCAGAAGGCCGGGCCCCGGTTTGTATTCGGGTTCTATCAAGAACAGGCATACGAAAAAATGCGGAACTTCATTCCCCCACAGCAGCCAGGAGGACACCCCTAATGGCCGGCTACGTCATTCGACGCTTCCTCCAAATGATCCCCGTTTTCTTCGGGGCAACCTTCCTCGTTTACTTCCTGGTGTTCTCCCTGCCGGGAGACCCCATCGCCGCGCTGTTCGGCGACAAGCCGGTCAATGAGGCCGTTGCCGCCCAGCTGCGCAGCCAGTACAACCTGGACCAGCCCTTCATCGTCCAGTACCTGCTGTACCTGAAGAACCTGGTCACTTTTAACCTGGGGGTCGACTTCTCCGGCCGCGAGGTTTCGGCCGTCTTGGCTCAAGCCTTCCCGGTGACCATGCGCCTCGCCGTGCTGGCCCTGCTTTTCGAAGCGGTCTTCGGTATTGCGTTCGGCCTCATGGCCGGCCTGAAGAAGGGCAAGATCTTCGACAGCACCGTCCTGGTTGTCTCCCTGATCGTGATCGCGATCCCGGTGTTCGTGCTCGGCTTCCTGCTGCAGTTCCTGGTGGGCGTCAAGCTCCAATGGACCAGCCCAACAGTTGGCGGCGACGCCAGCTGGGCGGACCTGATACTGCCGGCAGTGGTGCTGGGCCTGGCATCCTTCGCCTACGTCCTGCGCCTGACGCGCACCTCGGTCATCGAGAACATGAACGCCGACTACGTCCGCACCGCCACCGCCAAGGGGCTTTCCCGGCCGCGCGTGGTCACCGTGCACATCCTGCGCAACTCCCTGATTCCCGTGGTGACCTTCCTCGGGGCGGACCTGGGCGCACTGATGGGCGGCGCCATCGTCACCGAAGGCATCTTTAACGTCCCCGGAGTGGGACAGCGACTTTACCAGTCAGTCATCAGGGGAGAGGGACCGACGATCGTGTCGATCGTGAGTGTCCTCGTCTTCGTCTACGTCATCGCCAACCTCCTGGTAGACCTCCTGTACGCCTGGCTTGATCCGAGGATCCGTTATGCATAAAGACACCACAAACATCGAGCACTACGTCGCTCCGCTGGAGGAAACCCCTCTGGCCGCGACCGACAGCGTCAAGGACGACGTCCAGCCGCTGAGCCTCTGGGGGGAGGCCTGGCGCAACCTGCGCACCCAGCCGCTGTTCATCATTTCCGCACTGCTTATCCTGCTGATCCTGACGGTCGCGGCTTTCCCGGGCCTGTTCACGAATGCGTCACCGGATGAAAACTGCCTGCTGGCCAACTCCAACGGTGCGCCCTCGGCGGGGCACCCGCTGGGCTTCACCTTCCAGGGCTGCGACGTTTACGCCCGCGTTATCTACGGCACACGCGCGTCCCTGATGGTGGGAGTGCTGACCACACTGGCAGTCGTGATCATCGGCGGCATCGCGGGAGCACTGGCCGGCTACTACGGCGGATGGCTCGATGCCATCCTCGCCCGGGTCGGCGATATCTTCTTCGCCCTGCCGCTGATCCTCGGCGCCATCATCATCATGCAGCTGCCGACCTTCCGCGAGAACCGCACGGTCATGACGGTGGTCTTCACGCTGCTGATCTTCGGATGGCCCCAGGTAGCCCGCATCACCCGCAGCGCCGTGATCTCGGTCCGCAACGCGGACTTCGTGGTGGCGTCCCGCTCCCTCGGCGTTTCGCGGTTCTCGGCACTGGTGAAGCACGTTATTCCCAACTCCACTGCTCCCGTGATCGTGATCGCCAC
The DNA here is from genome assembly GCF_020731025.1 of Arthrobacter sp. zg-Y895. Classification (NCBI taxonomy): domain Bacteria; kingdom Bacillati; phylum Actinomycetota; class Actinomycetes; order Micrococcales; family Micrococcaceae; genus Arthrobacter; species Arthrobacter sp. zg-Y895. The sequence continues at coordinate 323,475 of NZ_JAJFZY010000001.1, read as the reverse complement.
CATCTCGCTGGGCACGTTCATCGTTGCGGAAGCCACGCTGTCCTTCCTGGGCATCGGGCTCCCGCCGGGCATCATGTCCTGGGGCAATGACATCTCGGCCGCCCAGTCTTCGTTGCGGTCCAACCCCTCAACGCTGCTCTGGCCTGCGGCCGCCCTCTCCATCACCGTGCTGAGCTTCATCATGCTCGGCGACGCGGTCCGTGATGCTCTTGATCCGAAGGCGCGCAAACGATGACCATCAATACACAAAACGAGGCTGTGAAGCCCCTGCTGGAAGTCCGCGACCTGGCAATCACCTTTGCCACCGCAAACGGCGACGTCGAAGCAGTCCGTGACGCACACCTGACGATCATGCCCGGCGAAACCGTGGCCATCGTGGGCGAGTCCGGCTCCGGCAAGTCGACGACGGCGCTGGCGGCCATTGGCCTGCTGCCCGGCAACGGCAGGGTCAGCGCAGGCCAGATCCTCTTTGACGGCGAGGACATTTCCAATGCCAGCGCCAAGCGGATCCAGGAGCTGCGCGGCAACTCGATCGGCATGGTTCCGCAGGATCCGATGTCCAACCTGAACCCCGTGTGGAAGATCGGTTTCCAGGTCAAGGAAACCCTGCGCGCCAACGGGCTGCCCCACTCCTCGGCGGACATCGCCAAGGTCCTGGAGCAGGCCGGCCTGCCGGATGCGGCAAGCCGCGCCAAGCAATACCCGCACGAGTTCTCCGGCGGCATGCGCCAGCGTGCACTGATTGCCATTGGCCTGTCCTGCCGGCCCCGACTGCTCATCGCCGATGAGCCGACGTCGGCGCTGGATGTCACCGTCCAGCGCCAGATCCTGGACCACCTGGGCACCCTCACGGAGGAACTGGGCACCGCGGTGCTGCTGATCACGCACGACCTCGGCCTGGCCGCGGAACGCGCCCAGAAGGTCGTTGTGATGTACAAGGGACGCGTGGTGGAATCCGGGCCGGCCCTGGAAATCCTTACCAACCCCCGCCACCCCTACACGCGTAAGCTCGTGGAATCGGCGCCCTCGCTGGCCTCCAAGCGCATCGACTCTGCGAAGAGCCGCGGCCTGGAGAGCGCAGACCTGCTCACCTCCGAAGACGATGCCAAGCTGAAGGCTGCGGATAACGTCATTGAGGTGAAGGACCTGACGAAGGTCTTCAAGCTCCGCAGCGGGCTCGGCAAGTCGACGGATTTCACCGCCGTGGATAACGTCTCCTTCGATATCAAGCGCGGCACCACCACCGCCGTCGTGGGCGAGTCCGGCTCGGGCAAGTCCACAGTGGCCCGCATGGTGCTGAACCTGGAGACGCCCACCAGCGGCTCCATCCTGTTCAACGGGGTGGATATGACCACGCTGAACAGCAAGCGGATGTTCGAGTTCCGCCGCCGGGTACAGCCGATCTTCCAGGATCCGTACGGTTCCCTGGACCCGATGTACAACATCTTCCGCACCATCGAAGAGCCGCTTCGGGTGCACAAGATCGGCACGTCCAAGAGCCGCGAGGCCAAGGTGCGCGAGCTCCTTGACCAGGTGGCCCTGCCGTCGTCGGTGATGCGCCGCTTCCCGAACGAGCTCTCCGGCGGCCAGCGCCAGCGCGTGGCCATTGCGCGGGCCCTGGCGCTGGATCCCGAGGTGGTCATCTGCGACGAAGCGGTTTCGGCGCTGGACGTCCTGGTCCAGGCCCAGATCCTGAACCTGCTGGCGGACCTGCAGTCGGAGCTGGGACTGAGCTACCTGTTCATCACGCATGACCTCGCGGTGGTCCGGCAGATCGCGGACTTCGTCTGCGTGATGGAAAAGGGCAAGCTCGTGGAGACCGGCACCACGGACGACGTGTTTGACGCCCCGCAGCAGGCCTACACGCAGGCACTGCTGGCGGCCATCCCGGGCTCACGCCTGGAACTGCCGCCCGAAGTCGCCTAGCGGCCTGGCAGCACATGCACTGAAGGCGGGGAACCGGACAGGTTCCCCGCCTTCAGTGTGTCCGGCACGGCCCCGGTTCTGCGCCTGCCCCAGGCCCTGCCCGCGCCCCGAAGCCGCGCTGTCCGGTCCGCCCCTCAAAGGCACGCATTAGGGATCGTATGGTATTGCGACTAGAATGTTAGCGTGCCCGCTGACGGCGGGGCCTTCGGTGGATTCTGACTGGTGATTGAGCAAGCGATTGAATCAGCATTCGTACAGAACAGCCGGAAACGCCGGTACCCATCCGGCCGAAAAAGATACACCCCGAACTGATCTCCTATGAATTGAGTCCTCACGCATGTCAGAAACCAACACGGCTGTAAATACCGCAGTACGAAGCGATCTCCGCAACGTTGCGATTGTGGCCCACGTTGACCACGGTAAGACGACTCTCGTCGACGCCATGCTGAAGCAGACGAACTCGTTTGCCGCCCACGGAGACGTGGAAGACCGCGTGATGGACTCCGGTGACCTGGAGCGCGAAAAGGGCATCACCATCCTGGCCAAGAACACCACCGTGTTCTACAACGGTCCGGCCGCCAAGGGCGAAACCATCACCATCAACGTCATCGACACCCCCGGCCACGCCGACTTCGGCGGCGAGGTCGAGCGCGGCCTGTCCATGGTCGACGGCGTTGTGCTGCTTGTTGACGCTTCCGAAGGCCCGCTGCCCCAGACCCGCTTCGTGCTGCGCAAGGCGCTGGCCGCGAAGCTGCCGGTAGTCCTCCTGGTCAACAAGACCGACCGTCCCGATGCCCGGATCGACGAAGTCGTCAGCGAGTCCATGGACCTGCTGCTCGGCCTGGCCTCCGACCTCGCCGACGAAGTTCCGGACCTTGACCTTGACCTGGTCCTGAACGTCCCCGTTGTCTACGCCGCCGCCCGCGTCGGTGCAGCTTCCCTGGAGCAGCCGGCCGACGGCTCAGCCCCTGCGAATGACAACCTGGAACCGCTCTTCCAGACGATCATCGACCACATCCCGGCTCCCACGTACGACCCCGAGGGTGTCCTCCAGGCGCACGTCACCAACCTGGACGCCTCCCCGTTCCTCGGCCGCCTGGCCCTGCTGCGCATCTTCAACGGCACCCTGCGCAAGGGCCAGACCGTTGCCTGGGCGCGCCAGGACGGCACCATGAAGACCGTCAAGATCACCGAACTGCTGGCCACCAAGGCACTGGACCGGGTTCCGACCGAATCCGCCGGACCGGGCGAGATCGTTGCTGTCGCCGGTATCGAGGACATCACCATCGGTGAGACCCTGACCGACGTCGACAACCCCAAGCCGCTGCCGCTGATCACCGTGGATGATCCCGCGATCTCCATGACCATCGGTATCAACACCTCGCCGCTGGCCGGCCGGGTCAAGGGCGCCAAGGTTACGGCCCGCCAGGTCAAGGACCGCCTCGACAAGGAACTGATCGGCAACGTGTCGCTGAAGGTCCTTCCGACCGAGCGTCCGGATGCCTGGGAAGTCCAGGGCCGCGGCGAGCTCGCCCTGGCCATCCTGGTGGAGCAGATGCGCCGCGAAGGCTTCGAGCTGACCGTCGGCAAGCCGCAGGTAGTCACCAAGATTGTCGACGGCAAGGTCAACGAGCCGATGGAACACATGACCATCGACGTACCCGAGGAATACCTGGGCGCCGTCACGCAGCTGATGGCCGCCCGCAAGGGCCGGATGGTCAACATGTCCAACCACGGCACCGGCTGGGTCCGCATGGAATTCATCGTTCCCGCCCGTGGCCTGATCGGCTTCCGCACCAAGTTCCTCACGGAAACCCACGGTGCAGGCATCTCCTCGTCCATCGCCGAGGGCTACGAGCCCTGGGCCGGTCCGATCGAGTACCGCACCAACGGTTCGCTGATCTCCGACCGCTCCGGCGTCGTCACCCCGTTCGCGATGATCAAGCTGCAGGAACGCGGCTCCTTCTTCGTGGAGCCCACCTCCGAGGTTTACGAGGGCATGATCGTCGGCGAGAACTCCCGCGCCGATGACATGGACGTGAACATCACCAAGGAAAAGCAGCTCACCAACATGCGTGCCGCTTCCTCGGATACCTTCGAGAACCTGACCCCGCCGCGGAAGCTCACCTTGGAAGAGTCGCTCGAATTCGCCCGTGAGGACGAATGCGTGGAGGTCACTCCGGAGTCCATCCGCATCCGCAAGCTGGTCCTGAACGCGAACGACCGTGCCAAGGCCAACCGCGCCCGCGCCAAGGCCTAGTCATTTCCACCACGGCTGAAACCGGCAAGAGGTCCCCGCGCTGGCGGGGGCCTCTTGTGGCCGTTGCCGGCGGGATCCTGGCCGCCCTGCTGGGCACGTCCCTGCACGGCCACGTGGTGTATGCGGGCGACGACGGACTGCCCGTCGGTGCGCTGCTGGCCGTAGTGTTCAGCGGTGCCGTCGCCTTGCTGGTAGGCCTCTGGCAGCGCAGTGCGCTGCTGAGCGCCGTCACCGGCGTGATCACCTACGTGGTGCTGGGGCTCTTTTCCCTGGACCTCGTCAGTGAGGTGCCGCTGATCGTGACCGGCTCCTCCGCTCCGGAGCAGCCGCCGGTAGTGACCGCCGGGCTGGTCTGGCTCTTCGGACAGGCCTTGGCCACCGTCGCAGCCGTGCTGGTCTGCGCACGCGTGCTCGGCCGGGACCGGACCGCCGGGACCGCCGCCTAAGGTATCCGCAGAACTCAAGTACGCAAAAAGGCCGCTGGAACAAAAGTTCCGGCGGCCTTTTTGCATGCGATTTCATGGGGCTAGAGCGGACGCATCCGCGCAGCCCGGCGCGGGGGAGCGGGCGGGACGGTTTTGGCCGCCGTGACCAGCGAATACGCGATAAGGACCTCGCCGCGGCGGGTGGAGACCGTACAGGCGTCCGTCCCGACGTCGCTCAGGGTGCCCAGTGCGTCCGTGAAGCCGCCGTCGATCCGGTAGCGGACCACCACGCGCACCCCGGGCTGCAGGGCGCGCAGCAGCGCGGCAGGGTCTTCGGGCGTCATCCCTCCATCCTACGGCGGGGCCGGCGTCACCGGGACGCTCCGGCTGGGAGATAATGGACAAGGCTACTAACGTGGAACCAACACCCAGCGACCCGCCGTCCCTTGAGGCGACGGTCCGCAGATCAGGAAGGCAAGGGACGTGACGTACGTAATTGCGCAGCCGTGCGTGGATGTAAAAGACAAGGCATGTATCGAAGAATGCCCCGTGGACTGCATCTATGAAGGCGAACGCTCCCTCTACATCCACCCGGACGAATGTGTTGACTGCGGGGCCTGCGAACCTGTCTGCCCGGTGGAGGCCATCTACTACGAAGACGACACTCCCGAGGAATGGGCCGAGTACTACAAGGCCAATGTCGAGTTCTTCGACGTCCTGGGCTCGCCCGGCGGTGCTGCCAAGGTAGGCAACACGCACACGGACCACCCGATCATCGCGGCCCTGCCGCCGCAGAACCAGGCATGAGCGCCGCGGCGTCCCGGGCCTTCGGGCTGGACCTGCCGGAATACCCCTGGGACGCCATGGCGCCCTACCAGCGCCGGGCAGCTGAGCACCCTGACGGAGCGGTGAACCTGTCCATCGGCACCCCCGTGGACCCGACGCCCGCCGTCGTCCGTGACGCGCTGGCAGCGGCTTCGGATGCCCCGGGCTATCCCACTACGCACGGCACCGCGGACCTGCGCGCCGCCGTCGTCGACTGGTTTGCCCGCCGCCGGAACGTGTCCGGGCTGGATCCGGCCGCCGTGCTCCCCACCGTGGGTTCGAAGGAACTCGTGGCCTGGCTGCCGCTGCTGCTCGGTCTGGGGGAGGGCGACGTCGTTGTCCGCCCCGTGGTGGCTTACCCCACCTACGATATGGGTGCTGTCTTTGCCGGTGCGACGGCGGTAGCCGCGGACCACCTCTCGGATCTGGACGAGCAGACGCGTTCCCGCGTACGGCTGGTCTGGGTGAACTCCCCGGGCAACCCCACCGGCATTGTGCGCTCCGCCCAGTCGCTGCGCACCCTCGTCGAAGAAGCCCGTGCCCTGGGCGCAGTGGTTGCCTCGGACGAATGCTATGCCGAACTCGGCTGGGGACAGTGGGATCCTGCTGAAGGCGGCGAACCCGTCCCCAGCATCCTGGATCCGCGGATCAGCGGCGGAAGCACCGAGAACCTGCTCGCCGTGTACTCCCTGAGCAAGCAGTCCAACATGGCCGGTTACCGGGCTGCGTTCACGGCCGGAGATCCGGCGCTGATCGCCAACCTGGTCAACAGCCGCAAGCACGCCGGAATGATCGTCCCCGCGCCGGTGCAGGCCGCCATGGCCGCAGCGCTGCGCGATGAGGCGCACGTGGCGGCCCAGAAGGACCTCTACCGCTCCCGCCGCAACCTGCTCGTCCCGGCACTCGAGGCGTTCGGCCTGAAGATCGAGCACTCGGAAGCCGGGTTGTACCTGTGGGCGAGTGCGGGCGAGGACACCTGGACCACCGTGGCCCGTTTCGCGGAACTGGGAATAGTCGTGGGCCCCGGCGTTTTCTACGGCGACGCCGGTGCCGGCTACGTCCGGATTGCCCTCACCGGCACGGACGAGGGCATCCGTGCAGCCGCAGAGCGCCTGCACGCGGGGTCCGTGCCGGACGGCCTGCGGCGCGGATAGCCCCGGCGCCCGGACAACCGCCTGACAGCGGAGGTGCTGTGGAGGAATAGTATTGGGCACTGCACCGTAATACTGCGCCCAGCCATGTTGCGCTTGTACAACAGTGCCCGCCTCGATTAGTGGTAAGGGCACTGAAACCGGTAGCGTTTTAGCGAAATAGTTTAGTGGAATGCACTATGTCCGCCGGAAGCGGATGTACATAGCGGCGGTTTCGAAAACTCCTAAAGGAGAATTAATGACTGAGCAACCAAGTGCCAAGCTCCAGTACGGGCCAAACCCGGAAGACGAGCTTGTACTGCCCCGCGTTGCCGCAGCTGAAGGAAACAACGGCTACGACGTTTCCAAGCTGCTGAAGCAGACCGGCACCGTCACTTTTGACCCCGGCTTCATGAACACGGCGGCCACCACCTCCGCGATCACCTACATCGACGGCGACCAGGGCATCCTGCGCTACCGCGGATACCCCATTGAGCAGCTGGCAAAGCACTCGAGCTTCCTCGAGACCTCGTACCTGCTGATTTACGGGGAACTGCCGACGCCCACCGAACTGGAGAACTTCGACCAGCGGATCCGTCGCCATACCCTGCTCCATGAGGACCTCAAGGGCTTCTTCGGCGGATTCCCGCGCGACGCGCACCCGATGCCGGTCCTGTCCTCGGCGGTCAGCGCGCTGTCCACCTTCTACCAGGACTCCCTGGACCCGTTCGACGAAGAACAGGTGGAGCTCTCCACAGTCCGCCTGATGGCAAAGCTGCCCGTGATCGCGGCCTACGCGCACAAGAAGTCCATCGGCCAGCCGATGCTCTACCCGGACAACTCCATGAACCTCGTAGAGAACTTCATGCGGCTGTCCTTCGGCCTGCCGGCAGAGCCGTACGAAATCGATCCGGACCTGGTCAAGGCCCTGGACCTGCTGCTGATCCTGCACGCCGACCACGAGCAGAACTGCTCCACCTCCACGGTCCGCCTGGTGGGCAGCTCCAACGCCAACATGTTCGCTTCGGTTTCGGCCGGCATCAGCGCCCTCTTCGGCCCGCTGCACGGCGGGGCCAACGAGGCAGTGCTGAACATGCTGCGCGACATCCAGGCCACCGGCATGCAGCCGGAGACCTTCATGGAAAAGGTCAAGAACAAGGAAGACGGCGTGAAGCTCATGGGCTTCGGGCACCGCGTCTACAAGAACTACGACCCGCGTGCCAAGATCGTCAAGGCCACCGCCCACGACATCCTCGCCAAGCTCGGCGGCAACGACGAGCTGCTGGACATCGCCATGCGCCTGGAAGAGAAGGCCCTGGCCGACGACTACTTCATCGAGCGCAAGCTGTACCCGAACGTGGACTTCTACACGGGCCTGATCTACAAGGCCATGGGCTTCCCGGAGAAGATGTTCACGGTCCTGTTCGCCATTGGCCGCCTGCCGGGCTGGATTGCCCAGTGGCGTGAAATGATGCAGGACCCGCAGACGAAGATCGGCCGTCCGCGCCAGCTCTACACGGGCGCCCCGGAGCGTAACTACCCGCAGCGCTGATCGCTTTGTAAGACACACGAAAAAGGGAAGGTCCCCGGAAAATTCCGGGGACCTTCCCTTTTTCTGTTGAACGCTTATATCCGCAGCCCGGTTTTCCGGCGGCCAGGCCGGGCAGCGGTGCTGACGGGGCTGGAAGCCCTACGGGGCGGTGTAGCCTTCGGGGTTGTTCTTCTGCCAGCGCCAGTGGTCCTCGCACATGCTTTCCAGCGTGCGTTCGGCCCGCCAGCCGAGGTCGGCGTGCGCTGCGGCAGGGTCGGCGTAGCTGACGGCGGCATCACCCGGGCGGCGCTCGGCGAACTCGTACGGGATTTCCTTGCCTGCGGCGGCGGAGAAGGCGGAGAGGACTTCCAGGACGGAAGAGCCGTTGCCCGTGCCCAGGTTCCAGCGGTGCACGCCGGGGGCCTCGGCCAGGTAGTTGAGGGCGGCGAGGTGGCCTGCGGCCAGGTCCACTACATGGATGTAGTCACGGACGCCGGTGCCGTCCGGTGTGGGGTAGTCGTTGCCGAAGACCATGACCTTTTCACGGCGGCCGACGGCAACCTGCGCCACGAACGGCAGCAGGTTGTTCGGGACTCCGGTGGGATCCTCGCCGATCAGGCCGGACTCGTGGGCCCCGGCAGGATTGAAGTACCGCAGCAGGGCGACGCTCCAGCGTTCATCGGCGGCACCGAGGTCGCTGAGGATGTCCTCGATCTGCTCCTTGGTGCGCCCGTAGGGGTTCACGGCATCCATGGGGGAGTCCTCGGTGAGGGGAACCTCTTCGGATGCGCCGTAGACGGTGGCGGAGGAGCTGAAGACGATGGTCCGCACGTCATGCCGGTCCATGGCATGCAGCAGGTTGATGGTGCCGACCACATTGTTGGTGTAGTAGTAAAGCGGCTTGGCCACCGATTCGCCCACTGCCTTCAGCCCGGCGAAGTGGATGACCGCGTCGATGGAGCGGCCGTCGAATGCCGCTTCGAGCGCAGCTTCATCCAGCAGGTCTGCCTTGATGAATTCCGCCTTGCGGCCGGTCAATTCCTGGACCCGCCGCAGCGATTCCTCGTTTGAATTCTGGAGGTTGTCCAGGACCACCACATCGTGGCCCGCTTCGAGGAGGGCGAGAGTGGTGTGGGATCCGATATAGCCGGTGCCACCGGTGACTAGAATGCGCATGGTTCTAAGCCTAAACGCTTCCTCGTCCGTATCCGCGGCGGTGGTGCCCCGGCGGGACCGTTTATTCGGCGGGGAGACTGAACGCGGTGACGGCCACCTGGCCGGGTACGGCGTCCGATTCCGTCCAGACGGCCGTACCCCGATGCCAGGTCCGGCCGTCGTAGGCCACGGACTCGATCCCCAGCGTCTTGGCATTGGCGACAAACCACTGGGCCACGGACCAGCCGTAGGCACCCTCGACGTCGGCCAGATAGAGCGGGCCCAGCACGGATCCGTTGAGCGGTCCGTAGATTTCCTCGACGGCGGCAGCGCTCACCGCGGGATCGGCGGATTCGACCGGCGCCCGCAGGGTGCAGGAGAGGGCGGTGGGGGTCTGCCCGGTGAGGGCGGAAGCGAAGGCCCGGGCAGGGCCCTCATGCTTGGCGTACGCGTCCGGGAAGGCGCTGCGCTGGACCGCCTGGGCCGCTTCCGTGATCGGGAGCTCCAAGTACCCCGGGACCTGCTCCAGGCCGTTGTAGAAGGCGGTGGCGGCGTAGGCGGGGTCCATGACCTGTGCCTCGCTGCCCCAACCCTGCGACGGGCGCTGCTGGAAGAGCCCCCGGGAGTCCGGGCCGGCGTCGTCGCCGTAATCCACGTTGCGCAGCCCCGATTCCTGCAGGGCAGTGGCCAGGGCAATGGAGACGGCGCGCGGCGGCAGCCCGCGGGCCACCGCCACCCCGGAGATGATCGAGGCGTTCGCCGCCTGTTCCAGCGTCAGCCAGTATTCCGCGCCGCCCACGACGGCCACGCAGCGTTCAGTGATCACCGGTGCCTGCTTCTTTCCCGAGAGCGCGGAGACAGCGAACAAGGCGGCGAACGCCGCCACGCACAGCACCAGCAGCAGGACCAGCACCCGGAAGGAACGGGTTTCATGCTGCTGGAGCAGTTGCATGGCGTCCGGCCGCTAGTTCGCGTGCAGCGCGGAGTTGAGTTCCACGGTGCGTCCGTTGCGGGGCAGTGCTTCCACGGCACCGGTGGCGGAATTGCGGCGGAACAGGAGGTTGGGCACGCCCGAGAGTTCAGCGGCCTTCACCAGGCGGGGCTCGCCGCCGTCGAGGACGCTGACCCGGGTCCCGGCCGTCACGTACAGCCCGGCCTCAACCACGCTGTCGTCACCGATGCTGATGCCGACGCCGGAGTTCGCGCCCAGGAGGACACGTTCGCCCAGGGTGATCTTTTCCTTGCCGCCGCCGGAGAGGGTGCCCATGATGGAGGCGCCGCCGCCTACGTCGGTCCCGTCGCCCACCACTACTCCGGCGGAGATGCGGCCTTCGACCATCGACGTGCCGAGGGTGCCGGCGTTGAAGTTGACGAAGCCTTCGTGCATCACGGTGGTGCCTTCGGCGAGGTGGGCGCCGAGGCGGACCCGGCCGGCGTCGGCAATGCGGACGCCGGAGGGCAGTACGTAGTCGGCCATGCGGGGGAACTTGTCCACACCGTAGACCGTCACGGTGCCGCGGCTGCGCAGCCGCAGGCGGACCGCCTCGAAGTCGGCCACCGCGCACGGACCGTGGTTGGTCCAGACCACGTTGGGCAGGGCAGCGAAGATGCCGTCAAGGTTGATGGTGTTCGGCTGGACCAGGCGGGCGGAAAGCAGGTGCAGGCGGAGGTAGGCGTCGGCTGTGTCGGCGGGGGCGGCGTCGAGATCGATCCGGGTTTCCAGTACTTCGCCGTGGGTGCCGCGGATACCGTCGGCCATGGCAGCGGCTGCGGCATCGAGATCGTCTTTCAGGGCGCCGTCGAAAGCGGCATCACCCAGCAGGGGGCGGGGGAACCAGACATCGAGCACGACGCCGTCGGACGTTACGGTGGCCAGGCCGAGGCCTGACGCAGTACGGGTATCGGGGGTTTCAGCGGGTGTGGGGGCAGCGCTTACAGTCATGGTTCCCAGTCTACCGAGCGGTACTGTGGGAGGGTGACTGATGCATCTGTGCCCTCCTTGGATCTTTTCGGCGACGTCGCGGACCTGACCGCGGCCCTGATGGACTTCGAGAGCGTTTCCGGTAACGAGACCGCCCTGGCGGATGCCGTCGAGACCGCTCTCCGTACCTGCCCCCACCTCGAAGTGTCCCGGGACGGGGACTCCGTGGTGGCCCGGACCCGGCTCGGCCGGGCGGAGCGGATCATCCTTGCCGGCCACCTGGACACCGTGCCGCTGCCGACGGTGCCGGGCTCGCGCGGAACCGTACCGTCGACGTGGGACGGGGACGTCCTCTACGGCCGCGGCGCCACCGACATGAAGGGCGGCGTGGCGGTCCAGCTGGCCCTGGCAGCCGCCCTCACCGAGCCCGCCAGGGACATCACGTACGTGTTTTACGACCACGAAGAAGTCGAGGCTTCCCTCAGCGGACTCGGCCGGTTGGAGCGCAGCCATCCGGACTGGCTGAAGGCGGACTTCGCCGTCCTCCTGGAGCCGACCAACGGGACCGTGGAGGGCGGCTGCAACGGCACCATGCGCTTCCACGCCACCACCACGGGCCGTGCCGCGCACTCGGCGCGGGCCTGGATGGGGGAGAACGCCATCCACGCCGCGGCGGACATCCTGGTGCGGCTGCGCGACCACTCCCCGGCCACGGTGAACGTCGAGGGCCTGGACTTCCGTGAGTCCCTGAACGCCGTCCGGATCTGGGGCGGGACGGCGGGCAATGTGATTCCGGATGCGGCCACCGTCGAAATCAACTACCGCTTTGCCCCGGACAAGGGCATTGAGGAAGCCGAAGCCTACGTCCGGGAGCTGCTTTCAGGGTTCGACGTCGTCCGCACCGACGCGGCGGCCGGCGCCCGGCCGGGGCTGACCCTGCCGGCGGCGGCATCCTTCGTGGCCGCCGTGGGCGCCGAACCGAAACCGAAATACGGCTGGACCGACGTCGCCCGGTTCAGCGCGCTGGGCATTCCCGCCGTGAACTTCGGTCCCGGGGACGCCCTGCTGGCGCACACCGATAACGAACACGTGCATGCCGGCGCCGTGAGGGAGTGCCTGGCGGCACTGAGGTCCTGGCTGAGCTAGCACCGGCCGCGGGGTTCCGTCCCCGTCGGTTTAGGGCTTAGGCAGCAAAAGAGGAGAGGACCGGCATGGCGCCGGTCCTCTCCTCTTTTCGTTGGCTGTGTGGTTCCGAGTGCGGTTACTTTCCCGCGCCCTTCGCCGGTGCAGCGGCCGGTACGGGAGCTTCGACGCCCTCGGGCTCGATCGTGTCTTCGATCTTCAGCACCTTGCCGGCACGTGCACCCAGGCGCCGGGAGAGGCGCTGGGCGGCAAACGTGAGCATCCAGTTGAGGGCAATGAAGATCGCGGCGGTGACCAGCAGCGCGGGCAGGATGTTGCCTTCGCCCGCAGCCAGGCGGCGCGCGTAGTCCAGCAGCTCGGTGTAGCCGATGAAGGTACCCAGCGCGGAGTCCTTCAGGATGACCACGAACTGGCTCAGCAGTGCCGGCAGCATGGCCACGAGGGCCTGCGGCATCTCGATGCTGCGCAGCGACTGTCCCGGCGTCAGGCCGATGGCCAGTCCGGCCTCGCGCTGGCCCTTCGGCAGACCGAAGACGCCGGAGCGGACCAGCTCCGCAATGACCGAACCGTTGTAAAGGGTGAGGGCAATGACAACGGCGAAGAAGGGGACCTGCGACGGCTCCACCGAAGTGGACTTGGAGAGGAACTGGTAGAAGAACACCATCATCAGCAGCACGGGAACCGCTCGGAAGAACTCCACCACGAGCCCGCAGGCCCAGCTGATCGGCTTGAAAGGCGAAAGGCGCCCGATGCCGAAGAGCAGGCCGAAGACAATCGACGTCACCACGGCCACGGCGGCAGCCTTCAGCGTGGAGAGCAGTCCCGGGAGCATGAAGAACTCCCAGGTCCGCCACTCCAGGAAGGGCGTCCATTTGGCGGCGTCGAACTGGCCCTTGTCCGCCAGCCCGGAGATCGCCACCCAGAGCAGCGCTGCGATCAGCAGCACGCCCAGGATGTTGCCGACCATGATGTTGCGGCGGGCCTTGGGCCCGGGGGCATCAAACAGGACATTCTGTGCGCTCATCGTGCGACCGCCAGTTTCTTCGAGGCCCAGGTGGTAAGCAGGCCGATGGGGATAACGATGATGACGTAGCCGATGGCAAAGGTCAGGAAGATCTGCGTCATCAGGTTCGGATTGAACTCGATCATGGTCTTCATCATGCTGGAGGTCTCCAGGGCGACGCCGGCCGTGGCGGCCACGGTGGTGTTCTTCACCAGGGCGATCAGCACGTTGCCCATCGGGGCGATGGCGCCGCGGAAGGCCTGCGGCATAATGACCAGCCGGGCTGCTTCCAGGAAGCCCAGGCCGATGGCCCGGGCGGCCTCGGCCTGTCCCAGCGGAACCGTGTTGACGCCGCTGCGGATGGCTTCGCAGAAGAACGCCGCGTGGTAGACAGTCAGCGACAGCACGGCCAGGCGGAAGAAGTTGGTGGTGAAGTCGCTGGACAGGCTGACATTCAGCTGCGACCACAGCGCCAGCGAGCCGAACACCATGATGATGGTCAGCGGGGTGTTGCGGAAAATGTTGACGTAGGCGGCACCGAACCACTGCAGGCTGGGGATCGGCGAGATCCGCATCAGTGCCAGGACGGTACCGAGTATCAGCGACCAGAGTGCCGCCCAGAAGGCAAGCTGGATATTAACCCAGAAAGCGCCGAGGACGTCGTACTGCTCGAAGAGGGCAGTAAAACCCTCCATGTTTCACCTCTTTACGGTGGAAGAAAACCCGCAACGGGGAAGCCGGAGATTATCGCCGGCTTCCCCGCGGGGGTGGAACGTGCAGGAACTAGGCGCAGGCGTCAGGCGTCGGCGGGTTCAGGTCTTCATTGAAGGCGTAGTCGGCGCCTTCGGTGTTCTTCTTGATGGCTTCCTCCCACGCACCGTCCTGGACCATCTTGGTGATGGCCGCGTTGATGTCCTCGCACTTGACGATGCCGCCTTCCTTCGGCAGGCCGACACCGTACTTCTCCTCCGAGAAGGTGTTGCCGACAACCTTGAACTGGCCCTTGTTGGCGTCTGTGGAGGCCAGGCCGGCAAGGATGATGTCGTCAGTGGTGACGGCGTCAATGGAGCCGCCCTGCATGGCGGTCACGCACTCGGCGTAGCTCGGCTGCTCCAGCAGGTTCACGCCGGCGGCGTAGTTGTCCTTGATCTTCTGGGCGGAGGTGGAGCCGGTGACGGAGCAGAGGTTCTTGCCGTCCAGGTCCTCGGGACCGCTGATGTCGCTGTCGGTGGGAACCAGCAGGTCCTGGCCGGCCACGAAGTACGGTCCTGCGAAAGCAACCTTTTCCTTGCGGGCATCGGTGATGGAGTAGGTTGCGAAGATCATGTCCAGCTGGTCATTTTCCAGCATGTTCTCGCGCTGGGCGGAGGGGCTGGAAATGAACTCGATCTGGTCCTCGGGGTAGCCCAGCTCGTTGGCGACGTACTTGGCGACGTCGACGTCGAAGCCGGCGTAGTTGCCGCCCTCATCGAAGCCCAGGCCCGGCTGGTCGAACTTGATGCCGATACGGATCTGCTCGCCGGAGCCTTCGGTGGCGCCTTCGCTGCTGCCGGATTCAGAACCGGAATCGCCGCCGCAGGCGGACAGGGTCAGTGCTGCCACGGCGGCGATGGCCGCTGCGGCGTAACGGGTCTTGCGCATGTTTTTCTCCTTGCATTGCGGTCCTCCGCGCAAAAAGCGGTGGACCTAGCCTCATAAGGGTTGCTGCCTACTGGTGAAACCCCGGTACTGCTGGTGGAGCGTGTAGTGCTTGGAACGGTTCTAGTGGGAGAGGATCTTGCCCAGGAAGTCTTTGGCGCGGTCGCTCTTGGGGTTCGTGAAGAACTCCTGGGGAGTGGCTTCTTCGACAATCTGTCCGTCGGCCATAAAGATCACCCGGTCCGCAGCCTTGCGGGCAAAGCCCATTTCGTGCGTGACGACCACCATGGTCATGCCGTCCTTCGCCAGGCCCACCATGGTGTCCAGCACCTCATTGATCATTTCCGGATCGAGGGCGGACGTGGGCTCATCGAAGAGCATGACCTTCGGCTTCATGGCCAGTGCGCGGGCAATGGCTACGCGCTGCTGCTGGCCGCCGGAGAGCTGCGCCGGAAGCTTGTTGGCCTGGTTCGCGACGCCCACACGCTCCAGCAGTTCCATGGCCAGTTTCTTGGCCTCGGCGGGCTTGGCCTTGCGGACCTTGACCGGTCCGAGGGAAACGTTGTCCACGATGGACTTATGCGCGAAAAGGTTGAACGACTGGAAGACCATGCCGACGTCGGCGCGCAGCTTGGCAAGAGCCCTGCCTTCGGACGGCAGGACGGCTCCGTCAACGGTGATTTCGCCGTCGTCAATGGTTTCGAGGCGGTTGATGGCACGGCACAGCGTTGACTTGCCGGACCCGGAGGGGCCGATCACCACCACGACCTCGCCGCGGGCAATGTCGAGATTGATGTTCTGCAGGACGTGGAGGTCCCCGAAATGCTTGTTCACGTTCTTCAGCGAAACGAGCGGTGCAGCGGATTCAGGCACGGAGCTACCTGGGGATGTGTCACTGGTCATAAGGAAAATCTAACCATTGATTATTGCCGGCGTGTGTCACGGGCCACCCGGGCACGTAATTGTGACGTAAGCGCAACCTGCCCGGAGCTAACCGTTGTCGATGGAGCCGGCCGCGTTGCCAGCGGCGCCATCACCGTTAGCCTAGAGGCATGCCTATCAGCGATGCCTCACGTCCCATGTCCGAGCGTCCGCGCAAGCGGGGCCCGGTGGAGCTGCGCCGGGGCGCTGCCCTGACCCCGCAGTCGGACCGTTTCCTGCTGGATTCGGCGGACGCCACCCATTTCACGCATACCGACCCCTGGCGGGTGCTGCGGATCCAGAGCGAATTCGTGGAGGGCTTCGGCACGCTGTCCGAGCTGGGGCCTGCCGTGAGCGTGTTCGGTTCTGCCCGCAGCGTTCCGGGATCGCGCTATTACAAGCTTGGTGAAGAGGTTGGCAGGCTGCTGGCTGAAGCGGGCCTCGCGGTGATCACCGGGGGAGGGCCCGGCTCCATGGAAGCCGCCAACAAGGGGGCCGTGGGGGCGGATGGCCTGTCCGTAGGCCTCGGGATAGAACTTCCCTTCGAGACCGGCCTGAACGAGTGGGTGGATCTGGGGGTCAACTTCCGGTACTTCTTCGTGCGCAAGACGATGTTCGTCAAGTACGCGCAGGGCTTCATTGTCCTGCCGGGCGGGTTCGGCACCCTGGATGAGCTTTTCGAGGCCATGACCCTGGTCCAGACGCAGAAGGTGACTTCCTTCCCGATCGTGCTGATCGGCACGGAGTTCTGGAATCCGCTGCTCGGCTGGATCCGGGAAACGCTGCTGGCGGAGGGCATGGTCTCAGAGGGAGACCTCAAGCTCCTGCACGTAGTGGATGACCCGGCGGAAGCGGTACGGCTGATGATCGCGGACAGTGCAGGACACGTTTCCCCCTAGCCGGTCGGGCCCCCGCCCGGGACGCGCACCATCTGGCACCATGGTCCTGTGACATTCCTCTTGGTCTTCCTCGCCATCGCCGTGCTGGGCCTGGCCACCGTATTCGGCATCGGCCGGCTGCGCCCGGGATCCGCCAACAGCATGCCGGCGGCCGCAGGGGGCCTGCCGGAGCCGGATCCCCGGCTGCCGCCCGTGTTGCTGCCTGAGCACCCTGTTGCCGGCGACGTTTCCCGGGTGCGGTTCTCCGTGGCCCTGCGCGGCTACCGCATGGACCAGGTGGATACGGTCCTGGACCGGTTCGCCGAAGCACTCGAAGAACGCGATGCCCGGATCCGCACGCTCGAAGCAGCGGACCGGAGCAACCTCCCTGACGGAGAAGGGAATTGACTGCCGTGCCGGGTGCGGACGGGCGGCTGCGCTGCGGCTGGGCACTGGCCAGCGAGGACTACCAGCACTATCACGACACGGAATGGGGGCGTGCCGTGGAGGGCGAGGCTGCCCTCTTCGAGCGCCTGAGCCTGGAAGCCTTCCAATCCGGCCTCAGTTGGATCACCATCCTGCGCAAGCGCGAGGCCTTCCGCGCCGCGTTCGCCGGTTTCGACCCGCAGGCCGTGGCGGCCTTTGACGACGCCGACCGGGCACGGCTGCTGTCCGATGCGGGCATCGTGCGCAACGCCGCCAAAATCGATGCCGTGATCAACAACGCCCGTGCACTGATGAAGCTGCCGGAGCATGAAAGCCTCGGCACCCTGCTGGACCGGTACCGTGCTCCGGTCGACCGGCCCGCGCCGCAGACACTGGCCGACGTCCCGTCCGCCACGGCGGAGTCCGCGGCGCTGGCCAAGGACCTGAAAAAACGGGGTTTCCGGTTTGTCGGACCGATCACCGCCTACGCGATGATGCAGGCCACCGGCTACGTCAATGACCACCTCGGAACCTGCTGGGTGCGTCATGGAAACTGAACCAGCTCAAAGGTCCTCCGTGAAACGGGCAAAGACGGTGCCGAGCCGTGCCGCTGCCGCCGTCCAGCGGTGGCCGTGGTACCTCCAGGTCCTTGCCTTGTGGCTGGCGGCCCGCCTCTTTTCCTATGCCGTGCTCGCCGCCACCGCCCGGTTCCAGCCGGCAGGTCCGTGGTGGGACGCATCGCCGTCGTACTGGGACTTCATCAACATCTGGGACGCCGAGTGGTATTTCCGGATTTTCTCCGACGGCTATCCGGACAGCGTGCCGCGGGATGCGGCGGGCAATGCCGTGGAGAACGAGTGGGCCTTCTACGCTCTTTTCCCGCTGCTGGTGCGGGGGCTCGACGCCGTGACCGGCCTGGGCTGGAACGTCCTGGCCCCCGTGGCCGCCACGGTGGCGGGCTTTGCGGCAGCACTCGTCATTTACCGGCTCTTCCGGCTGCGGGCCGGGAAAGGCACCGCCATGTGGGGAGTGCTCTTCGTGGCGGTCTTCCCTGTGTCCCCGATCCTGCAGATCCCCTACGCCGAGTCACTGAACCTGCTGCTTCTTTCCGGAGCCCTGTACCTCTTCCTGGCCGGTCGCTACCTCACCGCCATCCCGGTGGTGGCCCTGATGTGCCTCTCCCGGCCGGTGGGCGTTCCCTTCGCGCTCGCGGTCGGGTTGGTGCTCGTTGTGCGGTTCCTGCGACGCGGGCGGGTGCCGTTCCCTGCCGGTGATGCGTGGCGGCTCACCGCCCTGGCTGCGGGAGCAGGCTTCTCCGCGCTGGCCTGGCCGGTCATCGCCTGGGTGTCCACCGGGGATATCCGTGCCTACACGGATACGGAGAGTGCCTGGCGCTTCGGTGACCTCGTTCCCTTCAAACCCTGGCTCACCATGTCCCAGCACCTTTTGGGGCCGCTGTTCGGCCCCGTGGCGCTGGTGGTACTGGTTGCGGGCGCCGCGCTCTACCTGATGTCTCCGCCGGTCCGAAGGCTGGGGCTGGAGCTGCAGCTGTGGTGTGCAAGCTATCTGCTTTACCTGCTGGTGTTCCTGAACCCGCAGACCAGCACGTTCCGCCTTCTGCTGCCGCTGTTTCCGCTGGCGCTTGCCACAGCCTGGCTTAGCCGGTCCAGGGCCTACCGGGGGACCGTCGCTGTCGCCTTCGCGGTCCTGCAGATTGTCTGGGTGGTATGGCTGTGGCGGTGGACGCAGTTGCCCGGCGGCGGGGACTATCCACCCTGATTTGTGGCACGCGACACACGAAATTTCGTTTGCCCGGTACTTGTGCGGAATAATGACAGCAATTGCCGGGCGGATATTTTACTTCCATCGGCAGCGGATTACAGGTGATCCGGGTAAACCGGGCGCTGTGAAAGGGGAATCTCGAAATGGCTGCGATGAAACCAAGGACGGGCGACGGGCCCATGGAGGTTACAAAGGAGGGGCGCAGCCTCATTTTGCGGGTGCCGATAGACGGCGGCGGGCGCCTGGTGGTTGAGCTGAATGTAGAAGAAGCAGGCAAGCTGAAAGACTGTCTTCTGGGCGTTACGGGCTAGCCTTTAATTTATGCAGCTGCCTCCGAAGCCAACAGACCGGACCGGATCCGTTCCGGCGTCGCCCTATGTCACCGCATCGCTGCCGGGAGTCACTGCCCTGGCTGCGTTGAACGCACGGACTGGAGAAGCGGAGTCCGGAACCGGACTGCATCCGGTCCCGGATGAAGGCGTGGATGTCCTGGCCGTGGCCATGACGCCGGCGCCGGCCGGCTCCGGTCGGGAAGACGCCGACGAGGCAGCAAACCCGGTTCCCCAGCCGCGGCGCGGTGCCGTCGAAGCGGCGCTTCGGTACGGCGCCGACGTCGCTGTCCGGGCCCGCAGCGCCAAAGTGACGGGCAAGGCGGGGGAGATCCTTGTGATCGAGCCGCCCCGCGATGCTCCGGACCTGCCCGGAAAACTGATCTACGTGGGTGCCGGCGACGAGTCCGGGCCCGCGCTTCGGCGTGCCGGTGCCGCGCTGGCCCGTGCCACGATGGGCGCCAAGCGGGTACGCGGAAGCGTGGTGGACGGGCTGGAACCGTCCGCCCAGGAAGCTTTCCTTGAGGGCTTCCTGCTCGGAGGCTACCGGCCGCCGCGTGCGGGTATCACCGAACCTCCGGCACCGATTGCGGCACACCTGGAACTGACCGGGCTCGATGCTGCGGCAGCCGAACGTGCCGCGGTCACCGCACGGGCAGTATGGACGGCCCGCGACCTGACCAACACGCCTGCCGAGACGGCCACGCCGGACTGGATGGCGGCACAGGCACGGGTGATTGCCGGCCGCAGCGGGCTGTTGGTGCGGGTCCGCGACGAGAACGAGCTGCGCGCCGATGGATTCGGCGGGCTGCTGGCCGTGGGCGGCGGATCCGAGCATCCGCCGCGGCTGGTCGAGGCCAGTTACCAGCCCGACGGCGGGGACCTGCCGCACGTTGTCCTCGTGGGCAAGGGCATTACCTTCGATTCCGGCGGCATCTCGCTTAAGCCGCGGGACGCCATGATGACCATGAAGACGGACATGGCCGGTGCGGCGGCAGTCCTGGCCGTGGCCGAGGCTGCAGCCGCGTTGAAGCTTCCCGTAAAGGTCACCGCGGTGCTGGCTTTGGCTGAGAACGCCATCGGTGCAGCCTCCTACCGGCCGGCCGACGTCGTGACCACCTACAACGGGACCACCGTCGAAGTGGGCAACACCGATGCCGAGGGCCGGATGGTCCTGGCCGACGCGATGGCCTACGCCGCGGCCGAGCTGGCCCCGGACGTGCTGGTGGACGTCGCCACCCTCACCGGCGCGGCGGCCCTGGGGCTTGGCATGCACCACGCTGCGCTGTTCGGCAACGCACCGGGGCTGCTGGCCCGGCTGGAGGCGGCCGGGACGGCCTCCGGCGACGCCGTGTGGCAGCTGCCGCTGGTAGCGGAATACGGTTTTGTGCTGGACTCCGCCATCGCCGACATTTCGCACATAGCGCCGGTGCAGGCGAAATTCGGTGCCGGGGCGATTGTTGCCGCCCTGTTCCTCGAGAAATTCACCGGCGGCGTCCCGTGGGCACATATCGATATCGCCGGACCGGCACGTGCCAATAAGGACAGCCGGGAACACACCAAGGGAGCGACAGGCTTCGGCGTGCGTCTGCTGCTGTCCTATCTTGCCGGCTTGGGCCGGACCGCCTGACAGGAGCGGTTTCGCCGCTGCTTCGGCAGTGCGCTACATCGGCAGTGCGCTACATCGGCAGTGCGCTACTTCGGCAGTGTGAGGATCTCGGCCCCGTCGCCGGTGATGGCGATCGTGTGCTCGCTGTGCGCCGTCCGGCAGCCTGTTGCACTGCGCAGGGTCCAGCCGTCGGGGTCGGTCACCAATTGCGCGGTGTCCGCCATGACCCACGGTTCCAGGGCCAGCAGCAGTCCGGGGCGCAGCTTGTAGCCTCGGCCCGGCCGCCCGGAGTTCGCGATGTGCGGGTCCTGGTGCATCGTGGAACCGACGCCGTGCCCGCCGAATTCGGTGTTGACCGGATATCCCGCATCAGTGAGGACCGTTCCAATGGCAAAGGAAATATCCCCGATACGGGCGCCGGGACGGGCCGCCGCTATTCCTGCGGCAAGTGCCCGTTCGGTCACGGCGATCATCGCGGCGCTCTCCGGGGAGGGAGCGTTGCCGATGATGAAACTGATGGCCGAGTCCGCAACGATTCCCCTGAGTGAGACCGCCAGGTCGAGTGTCAGCAGGTCGCCGTCGGCCAGGACGTAGTCGTGCGGAAGTCCGTGCAGCACGGCATCGTTGACGGACGTGCAGATGTAGTGGCCAAACGGCCCGCGTCCGAAGGACGGCGCGTAGTCGACGTAACAGGACTTGGCGCCGGCCTCGATGATCATGGTCCTGGCCCACCGGTCGATGTCCAACAGGTTGGTTCCCACCGTGCTGCGGGCCTTGATCGACTGCAGGATGTCTGCAACCAGGGCGCCCGTCTGCTTTGCCCGGGACAACTCGTCAGGGTTAAGGATCTCGATCATGTGGCACCTTTCCTGGGAGCCCTGCGTGCGGGCCGCTTTGGTGAGGTTGGCTAAGCGGTTTTCACGGCCAGCAGGAGGCCGTCACCGGTGGGCAGCAGGGCGGAGGCGAGGTCTTCGTTCTCGCGGATGGCCTTGCCTACCTTGCGCATGGTGTTGGTGGTGGCTTCGCGGACAGCCGGATCCGCGACCTTGCCGTGGTCCAGTGCGTCATTGACCACCAGCAGGCCGCCGCGCTTGAGCAGCCGCACCGCCTGGTTCACGTAGAGCGGGAAGGAGGGCTTGTCTGCGTCGATGAACACCATGTCGTATGCGGCGTCCGTGAGGCGGGGGAGCACCTCGGCGGCCCGGCCGGAGATGGTGCGGGTCCGGTTGCCCGGGATGCCGGCCTCCGCATAGGCCTCGCGGGCCGCACGGAGGTGGTCGACGTCGGAATCTATGGTGGTCAGCACCGCGTTGCGGCCCAGGCCACGCAGCAGGCAGACACCCGAAACGCCGGCTCCGGTGCCGACTTCCACTACCGTGGTGGCCTTGCTGGCAGCGGCCAGTACGGTCAACGCCGCACCCACGCCACTGGAAACGGCGCTCACGCCCAGCTCGTAGGACCGTTCGCGCGCACGGATCAGGACCTCATCCTCGGTAGGCAGGGCCTCCGTGTAGGACCAACTGGTCTGCTTGTCGGCGCGCATGGGTTTTTCACTTTCGGTCCGGAGGAATTCCTGCTCAGACAAGCTTAAGGCCAACGGAGGCAGAACCGGGTACGCACTGCCGCGCCCGCCTTGTCCCGGTACTAAAGGCGTGCTAACAGCCAACTCCCAGATTGATGCGTAAACATTGTTAACCAGTGATAAACGGCCCTCCAGCCGACCCTGGGCCCACCCGGATTCCTTGGACCCGACGGGAACTGCCCGGGCACGCCGGGACGGCACCCCTGGACTGAACTGGCGGCACGCAGGTTGGAAGGAAGGAGGAAGACTATGGCAACGACGCCGGACACAGCAGCCGCGGACATGGCTGCGGAGTGGGTACGTCCCACTTGGGAGGAAGTGGTCCAGGCGCACTCGGCGAAGGTATACCGGCTGGCCTATCGGCTGACCGGAAACAAGCATGATGCCGAGGACCTGACCCAGGAAGTCTTCGTCCGGGTTTTCCGCTCGCTGGCCAACTTCCAGCCCGGCACCCTCGATGGCTGGCTGCACCGCATTACCACCAACCTCTTCCTTGACCAGGCCCGGCGGCGCAGCCGGATCCGTTTTGACGGCATGACGGAGGAAACCTCCAGCAGGCTGCCCAGCAACGGCCCTGGCCCGGAGCGAAGCTTCGAATTCAATAACCTTGACGTGGACATTGCCCGCGCCCTGGAGGAGCTGCCGCCCGACTTCCGCGCCGCGGTTGTCCTGTGTGATCTGGAGGGGCTTTCCTACGACGAAGTTGCCCGCGTATTGGACGTCAAACTGGGCACCGTCCGGTCCAGGATCCACCGCGGCCGGGCGATGCTGAAGGAAAAGCTTGCACACCGGAACCCGCAGGTACCGCCGGTTACCCGGCCACTGCTCAACCTGCCCCGAGTCGCGGGAGCCAGCTGAATAGTGCGACACCCCAAACGGCATTTACGGAACTACATCGACGGCGAAACAACCCCGCAGCGCGAGCAGGCCATTGACGCACACCTGTCCCGCTGTGCCTCGTGCCGTGCCGCCGTCGCTGAGGAGCGCCGGCTGCGCAGCCGCCTGCGCTCCTTCCGAGTACCCGAGGCCGGTCCGGAACTTTCCGCCCGGATCGCAGGACGCGTGACGGCATTGCAGTCCGGCTGTCCGGAATCCGAAGCGGGTCAGTCCGGGGCGCCGGCCAAGGCGCTTGACCGGCGCAGCCACGCCGTGGCCGCAGCCGGGGCGGTAGCAGCTGCCGGGGCGGTGCTGCTTGGCGGCGCGTATTTTGCGGGCAGCATCCTCGAGGTTCCGGCGCAGACCGGTGCGCGGGCCGCCATGGCCGCCGGCTGGGAGGAAGTGGCCCAAAGCGGGAACCTCGAAGCCGAGCAGCTGCAGCTGCTCCGTGCACATGGCTGGACCTGCCCGGAACTGGCGGATCTGGGATTGAAACTCGAGTCCGCCCGCTCCCTCCGGGTCCAGGGGCGTCCCGCCGTTGAAATGACCTTCGCAGCTGACGGAGAGCAACTCAGGCTCGTGGAACAGCATCCGCTGCCGGGGGAGGATCGCCAACCCGTAATCAACGCCATGACCGGCCGGACCGTGTCCGAAGACGGGTTCTCGGTTGCGGGTTCGCAGACCGGCCCGGCAGTCTTCGGTTCGGCGGAGCATCCCGGCCAGAAGGTCGTGGCCGCCGGCAGCGTCACCTACACCTTCGAGTCCAGCCAGCCGGAGAAATCGCTGCCCCGGGCGGTGGAGGAGCTGTCCCTGCTCGAATCCGCCCGCCTCGCCCGCACCGGCGACGATTCCGAGCCGATGGAGCGCATTGTGCGGGGCCTTGCCATGTTCACGCGTACGGGCTGGAGCCTCTAGGGGAGCGGCGAGTAGCTCCGCGCTCCCGGGAAAAGGTAGTCTTCAAGAGTGGTAGGAATCAACGGTTACGAGTTCATCCTTCTGGCAATAATCGCCGTGGTGATACTGGGTCCTGAACGCCTGCCCGAATACGCCTCGCAGTTGGCCCGGCTGGTGCGGGAAGTGCGGCGGATGGCATCCGGTGCCCGTGAACAACTGCGCGAAGAAGTGGGCCCCGAGATTGACGAAGTGGACTGGCGGAAGCTGGATCCACGGCAGTACGACCCGCGGCGCATCATCAAGGAAGCGTTGCTGGATGATTTCGACGACGCCGCCAAAGCGGTGAGCGGACGGCCGTCCGCAGCGCCCGCCCCTCCGGTTTCCGCCGCCCAACCTGCGGCCGCTTCCGCCTCAGCTTCCCCGGCAGCTGCTGCCGCGCCCGCAGCAGCGAGCCGGCCGCCTGCGGTGAAACCGCTGGAACGCCTTGCCGCGGACCAGCCCGCGCCGTTCGACATCGAAGCAACGTAAGCGCTGCCGCCGGACCGTTCCCCGCTGCCTAGACCGGGCTGACCCCGAGGCTGCGGCCGGCCAGACCGCGCGGCCGGTGTGCCAGCTCCCGGGCAATCCGCCGCAGTTCGGCCGCGGCCGTCTCTCCGCCCTCCAGGGGATTTCCCTCAGCGTCGACAGCGCCGTCAGCAGTTGCCGCACCTGTATCCGCCACCGTGGCGGCAGCGTCGGCCAGCACCACCGGGAGGCCGCCGTCGCCGCCCTCGCGGAGGGCAACGTCGAGCGGGATGCTGCCCAGCAGCGGAACCGGATAGCCCAGGGTGTCGCCCAGCCGCCCGGAAACCGCCGCACCTCCGCCGGAGCCGAAGACCTCCAGGCGTTCGCCGCCGGGCAGTGCAAGCCAGGACATATTCTCGATCACGCCGGTGACCTTCTGCCCGGTCTGCCGCGCAACGCTGCCGGCGCGTTCGGCGACGTCAGCCGCGGCGCTCTGCGGTGTGGTGACCAGCAGGATCTCCGACCCCGGCAGGAGCTGCCCCACGGAAATGGCGATGTCCCCGGTTCCGGGAGGCAGGTCCAGGAAGAGGACATCCAGGTCCCCGAAGTACACGTCGGTCAGGAACTGCTCCAGGGCACGGTGCAGCATGGGTCCGCGCCAGGCCACCGGCTGGTTGCCGTCCACGAACATGCCGATCGAGATGGTCTTGATGCCGTAGGCCACCGGGGGCAGGATCATCTCGTCCACCCGGGTGGGCGGCCGGGTGATTCCGAGGAGGCCGGGTACGGAGAACCCATGGACATCGGCGTCGACAATGCCTACCCGCAAGCCGAGCGAGGCCATGGCCGCCGCGAGGTTGACGGTGACGCTGGACTTGCCCACGCCGCCCTTGCCGCTGGCCACGGCATACACGCGGGTCAGTGAATCGGGGCGGTTGAAGGGGATGGTCCGCACCGGGTCGCCGCCGCGCAGCCGGTCCTTGAGTGCGTTGCGCTGCTCCGGAGTCATAACGTCCAGGAACACGTCCACAGTGTTCACTCCGGGGACCGCGGCAAGCGCGCGTTCGACGTCGGCAGTGATGGTGTCCCGCAGCGGGCAGCCGGCAATCGTCAGCAGCACGTCGACTGCCACTGCGCCCTCGGCACCGAGCCGCACGTCCTTGAGCATCCCGAGTTCTGTGATGGGCCGACGCAGTTCCGGGTCCTGGACGGTGTCCAGGGCGCGGAGTATCTGCGCTTCCAATGCGGAAGCTGGTTCGGATACTGGCACGGCCTTAGCGTTCCCTCCCGCCGGGATTCAATTTCGGCATGCTGTCGGTGCCGTCCGCACTGCGGCGGCGGCGGCGCGTCCCGCCGTCCTCACGGTCGTCGTTGGCCTCGAGGAGTTCCTCCAGCAGTCCGCGGATTTCGGAGCGGACATAGTCACGGGTGGCAACCTCACGCAGGGCAATCCGCAGTTCGGCGATTTCCCGGGTGAGGTATTCGGTATCCATCAGGTTGCGCTCGGCGCGTTCGCGGTCCTGGCGGACGGAGACGCGGTCCCGGTCATCCTGCCGGTTCTGTGCCAGCAGCAGCAGGGGAGCGGCGTAGGAGGCCTGCAGCGAGAGCATAAGCGTCAGGACGGTGAAGCCCAGGGCGGCACTGTCAAAGCGGGCCGATTCCGGTCCCCAGGTGTTCCAGGCCAGCCAGACGAGGCAAAAGACCGTCATATAGACCAGGAACTGCGGGGTGCCCATGAACCGGGCGAAATTCTCCGTGGCATGGCCGAAGGCGTCGGGGTTCGGGGAGAGCCGCGGCAGCCATCGGGTCCGTGCGGAGCGGGGAGTGTCGAGGCCGGTGGTTGTTGACTTGATCTTTTCAGCCATTTGTCCTTCCCTGCTGCGTTATGGGGCCGGTTTCGTCGGAGATGCGCCAGTCGTCCGGCAGCAGGTGGTCCAACACATCGTCCACCGTGACCGCACCCACCAGGCGTCCGGCGTCATTGATTACCGGCAGTGAGTTCAAGTTATAGGTGGCCAGCATCCGCGATACTTCGCTGATGGTGGCGTAGTCGCGGACCGGTTCCAGGTCCGTATCCAGGATGTTGCCCAGAGCCTCGGGCGGTGCCGAGCGCAGCAGCTGCTGGATGTGCACAACACCGAGGTACTTTCCGGTGGGTGTTTCCAGCGGCGGCCGGCAGACGTAGATGGAAGAGGCAAGGGCGGGGGTGAGCTCTTCGCGGCGCACATGTGCCAGCGCCTCCGCCACGGTGGCCTCGGGCGGAAGGATGACCGGCACGGGAGTCATCAGCGACCCGGCGGTGTCTTCCTCGTAGTTCAGCAGGCGTCGGACGTCGCGGGCGTCCTCGGGCTCCATCAGGGCGAGGAGTTCTTCCTTCTGCTCTTCGGGCAGTTCGTTAAGGAGGTCCGCGGCGTCGTCGGGGTCCATTTCCTCCAGCACGTCTGCGGCGCGCTCCACGTCCAGGGACTGCAGGATCTGGACCTGGTCGTCGTCGGGAAGTTCCTGCAGGACGTCTGCGAGCCGTTCGTCCTGCAGTTCGCTGGCCACTTCAATCCGGCGTTTGCCGCTCATCTCATGCAGGGCGTCGGCAAAGTCGGCTGCCTTGAGGTCGTCGTTCTGGGCGACGAAGGACGTGGCGGCCTGCGGGCCGGTGGCGTCCCAGTGGGCAATGTCCTTCCAGTCCAGGATTATCTGTTCTCCGCGCCGGCGCAGGGACCGCAGCCGGGAGGCCGAACCGCCGCGGCGGACGAAGAGGTTGGAGACGTACCAGTCGCCGGCGCGGTTCTGCTCAATGGCGATGTCTTCGATGGTGGCTTCGCCGCTGCCGTCGCGCATCTGTACCCGGCGATCGAAGAGTTCGGCGACCACCAGCATCTCTGCTCCGCGCTGTTCGAAGCGGCGCAGGTTGACCAGGCCGGTGCAGATTATCTGCCCGGGGTCCATGGACGTGATGCGGGTGAGGGGGACGAACACCCGCTTCTTGCCGGGAACCTCCACCACGATGCCCACGGCCTGGGGCGGGAGGCCCGGCCCGCGGTCCAGCACGACCGCATCGCGCAGCCGGCCGAGACGGTCACCCAGCGGGTCGAAGACGTCAAGGCCGAGCAGGCGCGCAATAAAGACTCGGGTTGGATTTGTACTCACCTTATAAGGCTACTTTGTGCCCGCCGGTAACGCGGTATCACGGGGCATGAGGGAGGTGAGTCCGTTCACTGCGAGCGATACGTTCACCGTCCGGGGCAGGTATGCGCGAGAATGGAGCAATGTCGAACCTATTTGGTGCCACCCCTCCGCGTGATGCGGGCCGCAGCCTGCCCAAGGGTGAAACGGTAGGCCGGTACACGGCCTACCTCGACGCCCAGAAAGCCGTGGACTACCTTGCCGACAGCAAGTTCCCGGTCCAGCTGGTCTCGATTGTCGGCAACGAGCTCAAGTCCGTTGAACGCGTGACCGGACGCCTGACCTACCCGCGGGTGGCGCTCTCCAGTGCAGCCACCGGTGCCTGGTTCGGCCTCTTCGTCGGGCTTGCCCTGATGCTCTTCGGAGGCAGCGCAGCAGCCATTTCGCTGGTTCCGTCCATGGCCCTGGGCGCCGTCTTCTGGGTCCTCTTCGGGGTTCTCGCCTATGCACTGCAGCGCGGGCGCAGGGACTTCACCTCCACCAGCCAGGTGATTGCCACCAGCTACGACGTTATTGTTGCCCCCGAGGCGGCCAACGACGCCCGGCAATTGCTGCACCGGCTGCCGATGGTCGGCCAGGCAGGGCACCCGCAGGCACCCGCTGCCCAGCGCCATGAGCCGATGCGTCCGCCCGCAGGCGGACCGCAGGCACCGGAACGGCCTTCCGGCTGGGCCAACCCGTACGGCCAGCCCGCTCCGGACTCCGATCCCGCAGGGCAGGCCCCGGCCGATGCCGGCAGGCAGGCACCCGCAGGGGCAGACCCCGCAGCCAAACCCGCAACGCCGCGCGGCCAGTT
This sequence comes from Arthrobacter sp. zg-Y895, assembly GCF_020731025.1. NCBI lineage: Bacteria > Bacillati > Actinomycetota > Actinomycetes > Micrococcales > Micrococcaceae > Arthrobacter > Arthrobacter sp. zg-Y895. The sequence continues at coordinate 294,741 of NZ_JAJFZY010000001.1, read as the reverse complement.
CCCCGACCTTCCGGACGGCCGCCCGCAGTACGGTGTCCGCCGTCCGGCGCAGCCTGCCGTAGAGCCTGCCGCACCGCAACAGGCTTCCCCGCAGCCGGCCGCACCGGCCGCACCGGAACAGGCCTCCCAGCAGCCGGCCGCACCGCAGCCCGCCGCACCCGAACAGGATCCGGGTTCTCGGCAGGGTTCAGACCAGCAGGAGCAGCCCCGCCAGTAGGTCTCCCGGCCCATCGCATGAGGCCCGCACCCCCAGGGGTGCGGGCCTTTTTCGTGCATGCTCTCGGCTAGCGTTAGAGCCCCTCGTTTTGTCGGGTACCGTCGGTGCCGCGGCGCAGGAATCCCGACAAACCGCAGGGATCTCCGGACAAACCGCAGGGATCCGGACAAACCGCAGGGGTCCGGACAAACCGCAGGGGTCCGGACAAACCGCAGGGATCTCCGGACAAACCGCAGGGATCCGGACAAACCGCAGGGATCCGGGGAACCTGCGGGGCGTCCTCCCGGTACGCAAAAAGGTCCGCATCCTTTTCGAGGATGCGGACCTTTTGACCTAAACCGGAAACCGGAGGTTACTCAGCAGCGTAGATACCGGCCATCCAGTCCTCGACGTCGTCCGGGTTACGCGGCAGGGCGTCGCTGAGGTTCACGGGTCCGTCGGCGGTGATGAGGACGTCGTCCTCAAGCCGTACGCCGATGCCGCGGTATTCCTCGGGCACCGAGAGGTCGGTGTCCTTGAAGTAGAGGCCCGGTTCGATGGTGAAGACCATGCCCTCGGTGATGGTGCCGTCCAGGTACAGCTCGGCGCGGGCCTGGGCGCAGTCGTGCACGTCCATTCCGAGGTGGTGGCTGACGCCGTGCGGCATCCACCGGCGGTGCTGCTGGCCCTCGGGGGACAGCGCTTCCTCGAGCGGCACGGGCAGCAGGCCCCAGCTGTCCAGGCGTTCGGCCAGGACCTTTACGGCCGCAGCGTGGACGTCGCGGAACTTGGCGCCCGGCTTGGCGGCTTCGAATCCGGCGTCGGCGGCGTCGAGCACTGCCTGGTACACCCGGCGCTGGACCTCGGTGTAGGTTCCGTTGACGGGCAGGGTGCGGGTGATATCGGCGGTGTACAGGCTTTCGGCTTCCACGCCGCCGTCCAGCAGCAGCAGGTCCCCGGCATGGACGGCGCCGTTGTTGCGGATCCAGTGCAGGACCGTGGCGTTGTTGCCGGAGGCGGCAATGGTGTCGTAACCCAGGTCATTGCCCTCTTCCCGTGCCCGGGCAAAGAAAGCGCCTTCGACGACGCGTTCGCCGCGGGGGTGGGAGATGGCGCGGGGCAGTTCCTTAACCACTTCGGTGAAACCGTTGACCGTGGCGGCGACGGCTGCCTTCATCTGCTCGATCTCCCACTCATCCTTGACCAGGCGGAGTTCGGACAGGGCTTCGGTCAGTTCGCCGTCGAGTGCGTCGAGCGCGCTGAGGTCGGCGTTTTCCGGGTCCAGGGCGGTGTTGTAGCGGACGGTATCCACCAGCGCATCGACCATTTCGTCGACACTGCGCAGCAGCCGCACCGAGATGCCGCCGAACTGCGGGTCTCCGACGTTGTTGGTGATGGCGGTTTCCGCCTCGTCGAGGTGCCGGGTGGGCAGGCCGATCAGCGCGCTGATTTCCGCCAGGCCGAGGCGGTCACCGATCCAGAAGGAGCCGTAGCGTGCGTTGGAGTAGAACTCGTCGCTGTCCGTGCCGGCGAGCGGGCGGAAATACAGTACGGCGGTGTGGTTGCCGCCGTCGTCTCCCGCACCGGGTTCGGTGGGCTCCATCACGAGCACGGCATCCGGTTCGCGGTCCACGCCGAGGCCGGTCAGGTGCGCAAAGCCGGAGTGCGGACGGAAACGGTAATCGGTGTCGTTCGAGCGGACCTTCAGCGGGCCGGCCGGGATAACCAGCCGTTCCCCGGGGAAGCGCTCGGAGAGGGCTCGGCGGCGGCGCGCGGCGAACGGTGCCACGGCGTCGGGTTCGGGCAGTTCGCTGGATTCCGCGGCCCAGCCGGAGGTCATGAACTTCTTGAAGGCTTCCGAGGAGGGCCGCTGGGACCGGTTGTTGACCCGGTCTTCGAGCGGCTGGCCTTCGGAGGGCTCGGGCAGGGATGTCGTCGAATTCGCTTCAGTAGTCACCACTCCATCGTCTCACTGCGGCCGGAAGGGGCAAAACACCCCGCCGATACTTGGCCTTTCCCCTCCGGCCCCACCGGACGGGCATACGCCGCCCGGGGGCGTAGATTGAAAGCGTGAGAATTGACCTGCACACCCACTCCTGCGTCTCCGACGGCACCGAGCAGCCGGCAGATGTTATCGCCTCCGCTGCGAGGGCCGGGCTGGACGCCATTGCACTGACCGATCACGATACGACGGCGGGCTGGGCCGACGCCGCCGCTGCCGCGCAGGAGCGCGGCATCACCTTCGTTCCGGGCATGGAGGTGTCCTGCCGCAGCAGCGAGGGGATCAGCGTCCACGTGCTGTCCTATCTGCACGATCCGGCCCATCCGGGACTGCTCGAGGAGATCGCCCGGTCCCGCGCAGCCCGGGTTACGCGGGCAGAACTGATGGTCCAGCGGTTGGCGGAGGATTTCCCCATCGACTGGGACTCGGTGCAGGAGCAGGTGGCCCCGGGAGCAACCATCGGACGGCCGCACATTGCCGATGCACTGGTAGCTGCCGGTGTGGTCCCGAACCGGTCGGCGGCCTTCAGCGGCATCCTGACCGCGCGGTCGCCGTACTTCGTGGCGCATTACGCGCCGGACCCGGCACGGGCAGTGGAACTGGTCCGGCAGGCCGGCGGAGTCCCCGTCTTCGCGCACCCGGTGGCGTCCTCCCGCGGCCGGGTGGTGGGGGAGGAGACCTTCACCGAAATGATCGACGCCGGGCTGCTGGGCGTGGAAGTCAACCACCGGGACAATCCCGAGCAGGGCAGGGAATGGCTGCGCAGGCTGGCGAAGGACAATGACCTGCTGGTCACCGGCTCCAGCGACTACCACGGGACCGGGAAACCGAACCTCCTGGGCGAGTTCACCACGGAGCCGGCAGTGCTGGAACGCATCGCCGAGCTCGGGACCGGTGCCGCCGTCGTCGGGCCCCTGCCGCGGTAGGGGCGGTCCGCCGCGCGAGGCGGCGGACCCGCACGGCCGCTGACCCGCACCGCGCGCCGACCCGCAGGCGGCACGGGGACGGCCCGCTCAGAGAGCGGGGCCTAGGTGCCGGCAGCGGGAAGCGGTGAACCCGTTTCGGCGGAGACCACGGTGGCCGCGGAACCCAGCCGCCGGGCCATAACCTCGATCGCCTGCGGATTGGCATCCACGCAGACAAATTTCCGGCCCAGCTTGGCCGCAACGGCGCCCAGCGTTCCGGACCCGGCAAAGAAATCCAGGACCCAGTCGCCCTCGCGGCTGCTGGCCGCGACGGCACGCCGAAGCAGGCCCTCGGGTTTCTGGGTGGGATAGCCGGTCTTTTCCCGGCCGGTGGGGGAAACGATCGTGTGCCACCAGACGTCGGTGGGCAGCTTGCCCAGGGCCACCTTTTCGGGCGTCACCAGGCCGGGAGCCATGTACGGTTCCCGGTCCACTTCCGCGTTGTCGAAATGGTACGCATCCGGGTTCTTTACGTAGACCAGGATGTTGTCATGCTTGGCCGGCCACCGGTTCTTTGCCCGGCCGCCGTAGTCGTAGGCCCAGATGATTTCGTTCAGGAAGCAGTCCCGGCCGAACAGGGCGTCCAGCATAACCTTCGCGTAGTGCACCTCGCGGTAATCCAGGTGCACGTACAGGGTGCCGTCGTCGGCCAGCAGGCGCCAGGCCTGCGCGAGCCGGGGTTCCAGGAACGCCCAGTAATCCTCGAAGGCGTCGTCGTAGCTGGAGAGCAGGCCCTTGACCGTGCTGTAGCTGCGGCCCTTGAAGCCGATCCGGTCGCCGCTGCCGTCGGCGCTGCGGACCATGGTGGTCTGCTGCCGTCGCTGGGACCGCCCGGTGTTGAAGGGCGGGTCCACGTAAATCATGGTGAAGGAGCCGTCCGGCAGGGTCGGGAGGAACTCCGCGTTATCCGCGTGTACCACCAGCGACCCGCCGTCAGACGTCCACAAAGGGGTGCTCATGCAGGCCTACGTCGGCGCTATTCGGCGGCCGGGCTGGTCTTGGGAACAACCTCGCCGTTGCGGCGGCGGGTCCGGCTCCGGCGCGGACGGTCTGCTCCGTCCGCTGCGGGTGCCGCGGTCCGGGCTTCAGCGGTCCGGGTTTCAGCCGGGCGGGATTCCGCGGTCCGGGCCTCGCCGGAGCGGGCGCTGCTGCGCCGCGATCCGTCCCGTGCTCCGCCGCGGGAGTTGCCGCTGCGGGATCCGGCATCCCGGCCGGAACCGGAACGGCTGCCTTCGCGGCTCGAGGAGTTGCTGCGGCCGCCGGATTTGCCGGTCTCGCCGAGGTCCTCGATCTTTTCGGCATCGATGCCCGCATGGGTGCGCTTGTTACGCGGCAGGCGTCCCTTGGTGCCTTCGGGGATATCCAGATCGGTGTACAGGTGCGGGGAGGAGGAATAGGTTTCCACCGGCTCCGCCTGGTCCATGCCCAGGGCCTTGTTGATCAGGCCCCAGCGGGGGACATCGTCCCAGTCCACGAACGTCACCGCAGTGCCCTTGTTGCCGGCGCGGCCGGTACGGCCAACGCGGTGCAGGTAGGTCTTCTCGTCTTCGGGGCACTGGTAGTTGATCACGTGGGTGACGTCGTCGACGTCGATGCCGCGCGCGGCGACGTCGGTCGCTACCAGCACGTCCACCTTTTCATTGCGGAAAGCACGCATGGCCTGCTCGCGGGCGCCCTGGCCCAGGTCGCCGTGCATGGCGGCGACGGCGAAGCCGCGGTCCACGAGTTCTTCGGACAGCTTGGCGGCCGTGCGCTTGGTCTTGGTGAAGATGATGGTGCGGCCGCGCCCGCGTGCCTGCAGGATGCGGGAAACCACTTCGCTCTTATCGAGGTTGTGGGCCCGGTAGACCACCTGGCGGATGTCCTTCTTGGTCAGGCCTTCATCGTCGGGATCCGCAGCCCGGATGTGGGTGGGCTTGGTCATGTAGCGGCGGGCCATGGACACGACGGCGCCGGGCATGGTGGCCGAGAACAGCAGGGTCTGGCGCACGGCGGGCGTGGCAGCCATCAGCGTTTCGACGTCGGGCAGGAAGCCGAGGTCCAGCATCTCGTCGGCCTCGTCAAGGACCACCAGCCGCACGTTCTTCAGCGAGAGGTGCTTCTTGTTGTAGAGGTCGATCAGGCGGCCCGGGGTGCCGACCACGATCTCGACGCCGGCGGCCAGGGCCTCCGTCTGCGGCTCGTAGGCACGGCCGCCGTAGATGGTGACGATGCGGGCGCCGCGTCGGCGGGCGGCGGTGGTGAGGTCGCCCGCCACCTGGACGGCCAGTTCACGGGTGGGCACCACGATCAGGGCCTGCGGTGCGCCGGGGACGGCGAGTTCGGCGTAGCCCTTGTCTTCCGGGCCCACCACCCGCTGCAGTGCCGGGATGCCGAAGCCGAGCGTCTTGCCGGTGCCGGTCTTGGCCTGGCCGATGATGTCGTGGCCGCTGAGGGCAACGGGCAGGGTCATCGACTGGATGGGGAAGGGGTGCGTGATGCCGGCGTCGGCGAGGGACTCGACGATGTCCGACCGGACACCGAAATCGGCGAACGTCAGTTCGGGGATTTCCGCGGCCTCGGCCTTGACGGCCAGGGTATCCGCAACTGTCAGTTCTTCGGTGCTGTCATCGGCAGTGAGGTGACGATCGTCATCAACCTGGGAAAGTTCAGTGTTCAATTAAATACCGTTCAGTTTAGGCAGCGCGGGGGCGCCAGGCTCGACGAGTGGCTGTTACAGCCCATTACGGAGCGGATGGCACGCACGCGGTGCGTCCAGCGGAAGCCGATCGCGGGCTAACAACTGCGGGCCGCCTGTGCTCCATTGGCCACGGCGGCGGCCGAAAATTCAAGATCGCGTAGGGTTTGCGGGTCTGGTCAATACAGCAGCAAAATGACACTTCTCATGCCACTTCAGGTGACAATTCATACGACAGACGACCGGGCATCCAGTTTCTACGTTCCCAGTCTACCTGCCAGCCGCTGATCGCCGCGCATCCGGTGGCCCGGCGCGGTCCCGGCGCGGTCCCGGCGCGGTCCCGGCGCGGTCCCGGCGCGGTCCCGGGCCGCGCCTGCAGGTACGCTGGCGGGTATGACTAACGGGCACCATTCGGATCATCCGGCCGCTCCCGGGGCGGCCCCGCAGCACATCGGCGAGACCTATCAGCGGTTCCTCACGGATCTTTTCGGGGCTATCGCCTACGGCGAGCTGTCGGCGTTTGAACGGATGTCTTCCGATGCCCGGTTTTCCCCCACCCTGCATGACCGTGCCACGCTCGGACGCCTGGCGGTGCATGAATACGCGCATTTCGAGTTGATCTGTGCCCGGCTCAGTGCCATGGGCGCGGACCCCGAAGAAGCCATGCGGCCCTTCCAGCCCTCCGTGGACGCGTTCCACGACCGCACCCGGCCGGCGGACTGGTACGAGTCGCTGATGAAGTTCTACGTCACGGACGCCATTTCCGACGACTTCTACTCCGCGGTGGCGTCCCGCCTGGACGCCGAAACGAACAGCCTGTTCCAGGGCCTCAAGGCCACGGAGCAGCCCGGGGAAATCCTGCTCGGCAGGTTGCGGGAGGCCCTCGCGGATGACCCGCGGCTGGCCTCGAGGCTGGCACTCTGGGGCCGGCGGCTGGTCGGCGAAGCCCTGACCCAGGCCCAGCGGGTCCTGATTGAACGGGCCTTCCTGGGCGGACTGTTCGACGACGGCGGCCAGGACGCCGTCGACGCCGAAATCAAGAAGCTCACGGCGCAGCTGACCCGAAACCACTCAAAACGCATGAGTCTCCTCGGCCTGACGGCTTAGCCGTACACCGGGGCTTTCTCCGGGGCAGTGCGGGCAGAGAAAAGGGGCGGTGCCGAAGCACCGCCCCTTTTCCATGTCCAGCACCCGCTGCCGGGCGACGGTTTCCAACGGGACCTACAGGCGCAGGATGCGCTCCGTCTCCGCTGTGTCCGCCTTGGCGCGGCTGCGTCCGATCGGAACGGCCGCCACGAGCGGCGCCAGGATGGACACTGCCACCGGGATGGCCCAGCCGATCCAGTCCGCTTCGAAGGCAGTAACTCCGGCCGCGCGCAGCACCAGCCACGTGATGAGCGCAGCACTCACGGAGATGCCCGGGAGCAGCAGCGCGCCGTAGAGGGCACGGTGGCGGTCCGCAGCCCAGACTGCGAACCCCGCGGCAACTGCGGTCAGCGTGACCAGGATCAGGCTAAGCATGGAAGCGGCGGGTTAGAGGGCGCCGAAACCGACGCGGCGGACTTCCTCGGCACCGATCTCGACGTAGCCGATGGATGCACCGGGAACCACGATCAGGCGGCCCTTGATGTCCTTGAGCCGGAGCAGGGCGCCGTTGGCGAGGGACTGCTCCACTGCGTCGGCAACCTCATCAGCGCTCTGGCTGGATTCGAAGACAATTTCGCGGGCTACATTCTGAATGCCGATTTTTACTTCCACCGTGGTGCCTCCTGATTAACGATTTACGAACTGATCGAAATCTACTCTAGATCTCCTTGGGGAACCGGCTGATTCCGCGCCAAGCTAAACGGTAAACCAGCTCGCTTGCCGCATCGATGTCCAGGCCGCCGTCGGTTTCCAGCCAGTACCGGGCGCTGACCTGCGCCATTCCGGCCAGGGCGCGGCCGAGCAGGGTGGCCTCGAGGTGGGAAAGTTTGGTGTCTTCGGCAATAACGCCGGCAATGCTGTTGGCGAAGCGGGCATTGAATTCCTCAATGCGGGCGCTGACCTCGGCGTCATTGGTGAGGTCGGATTCGAAAACCATCCGGTGCCCCTGGCTGTCCTGCGCCACGAAGCGGAAATAGGCCCGCATGGTTTCCCGGACCCGAAGCTTATTGTCCGTGGTGGAGTTCAGGGCGCTGCGCAGGAACTCCGTCAGCGTATTCAGGTGGTTGTCCAGCAGGGCCATGTACAGCTCGCGCTTGCCGGGGAAGTGCTGGTAGAGCACGGGTTTGCTGACGTGCGCCGCTTCGGCGATCTCGTCCATGGCGGCACCGTGGAAGCCGTTACTGACAAACACTTCCTGCGCTGCGCTTAGCAGCTGCCGGCGGCGTTCCTCCCGGGGGAGTCGAACCGGTTTGCCGGCTGCCTGGTTACTCACTGGTGGACCTCTCAACAGTTCCGGAGCCCTTAGCTGCACGGACAATGACCCTTAGTTTACCCGCGGGTATTCGAAGCGACAGGTCCCACCGCCATACCTGTGGCTTAGATTGGACTTCATGACCTTAGCAAGTGCATCCGCCCCTGTCGGGGAACTACCTGCTTTGGTGGCCCCCGGCGAGGACCTCACCCGCGACGAAACCGAACGCTACTCCCGCCACCTCATCATCCCCGGATTCGGGTCCACGGCACAGCGCCGGCTGAAGAACGCGAGGGTGCTGGTGGTGGGGGCCGGCGGGCTGGGCTCTCCGGCGCTGCTCTATCTGGCTGCGGCGGGCGTGGGCATGCTCGGCATTGTCGACGACGACGTCGTGGATGTCTCCAACCTGCAGCGCCAGGTCATCCACGGCGTATCCGACGTCGGTACCCCCAAGGCGGAGTCCGCGGCCCGCTCCGTGGCGGAGCTGAATCCGCTGGTCGAGGTGGTCCTGCACCGGGAACGGCTAAACAACTCCAATGTCCTGGAAATCTTTTCCGGTTATGACCTGATTGTGGACGGCACGGATAATTTTGCCACCCGCTACCTGATCAACGACGCCGCGGAAATCCTGGGCAAGCCGTACGTCTGGGGGTCGATCCTCCGCTACGACGGGCAGGTCAGCGTGTTCTGGGGCAAACACGGTCCCACCTACCGCGACCTGTTCCCGCAGGCGCCGCCGGCCGGTTCCGTTCCTTCCTGCGCGGAAGGGGGTGTGCTCGGAGTGCTCTGTGCGCAGATCGGCTCGGTCATGGTCAATGAGGCCATCAAGTTGATCACCGGAACGGGCCGGACCCTGCTGGGCCGGGTCCTGGTCTTCAACGCCCTGGAGATGAGCTGGCGCGAGCTGAAGGTCCGGCGGGACCCGGAAGCCCTGCCCGTGACGGCGCTCAGTGATTACCAGGCGTTCTGCGGCATCGCGCCGGCGGAGCCTGCACCCGCCGGGGCGGAAGTGGACGTGGCCGTGCTGCGGGACCTGCTGGCCGAACGCTCGGCCGGGTTCGGGGACTTCGAACTGCTGGACGTCCGGGAGCCGGGCGAACATGACATTGTCCGCATCGACGGGGCCCGGCTGGCGCCGCGGGGTGCCGTGCTGGCGGGGGAGTTCCGGCCGGAGCCGGGACGGCCGGTATACGTGCACTGCAAATCCGGGGTGCGGTCCGCCGAGGTCGCGGCCTACCTGCGCCGCGTCGGCTATCCGGAGGTCTACAACGTCACCGGCGGGATCCTGGAATGGGTACGCCGGGTGGAACCGGAGAAGCCGGTCTACTGAGGTTCCCTACGCGGACTTCGTCTCGGCGTCGTCGTCCGAACCGGCGGCGTCCGCAGGGGAACCGGCACCCTTGGCGGGCGCAGCGTCGTCGCTGCGCTCCACCGTGATCCCGTACAGGGCTTCAAGGCCCCGGATGTAGTCCTCCTGCTGGCCGCTTGCGGCCAGTTCCCGGGCGCGCACGGTGGGAACGTGGAGCAGCTGCTTTACCATGCGGCGCATGGCGAACTCCACTTCCTGCGCGGCGCCGGTGCACCCGTGCTGGGCGCGGACCTTCTCCAACTCCGATTCCAGCACGTCCAAGGTGTGCCGGCGCAGGGCGACGATGGCTGAGTCCATTTCGCGGCTGAGCTGCTGCTTGGAAAAGTTCTTCGCGGCATCGGCGACGATGGTGCTTGCCTGCTTCAGCGATTCGGCCTGCTCGGCCGGTGCGGCCAGCCGGACGGATTCCAGGGTGATCAGCTCGACGCCGTCGATCTCGCGGACGGCCGGATCGAAGTCGTGCGTCAGGGCAAGGTCAATGATGATCAGCGGCTTGCCGGCTGCTGCACGGACGCGGCGGACATCTTCGGCGCTGACCTGGCTGTCGCTGCCGCTGCAGCCGATGACGACGTCGGCCCGGGTCAGGGCCTCGGGCAGGGACGAACGGGTCAGGGGCTTCCCGCCGCGGGAGGCCGCGAAGGACTCGGCGCGGTTGGAGGAGGAATAGACACTGATGTCGGTGCAGCCCCGCTCCTTGAGCAGGGCCATGGTGGCGCCGGCGTAGGCACCGGTGCCGAACACGACCACCGACTTCCGGGACCAGTCGCGGTCCTCGGACAGGTCCGTGGCCAGGCCCAGGGCAACCGAAACAATGGAAAGCCCCCGTTTACCGAGGGCTGTAAGGGCGCCGACGTCCTTGGCGGTGCGGGAAGCGGTCTGGAATAAGCGGGTGAGGCCGCCGCTGGCGGTTCCGCTCTCCTGGGCTTCAATCAGCGCACGGCGCACCTGGCCGGCGATTTCGCGTTCGCCTACGACGGCGGAATCCAGCCCCGCGCCGACGGCGAACAGATGCTGGGGAACGGACTCGCCGGTGTTCGTGGCAAAGGAGCGGGATACAAGGTCTTCGCTCATGCCGGAGTGCCGGCTGATTTCTGCAACGACAGCGGAACGGGCGGCTTCAATATCCGCTTCCGAGCCGGTTTCGCAATACACCTCCAGCCGGTTGCAGGTAGCGAGGACAACGGAGCCGGAGACGGCGGTTCCGGAATCGACCAGCGAAGACGAGACCTCGGATGCGCCGGCGCTCAGCCGGGCGACAGTCTCCAGGTCTACGTCGGTGTGCGTAGCAATGAGGGAAAGTAGAACCACAGTAGGTCAATACTAGCCACGCCCGGGAGGATACCTTCAATCGGCCTGCCGGAATTGGCCCTTTAAGGGTGTGAGAAGCGCCACCGCGGCCGCCAGTGGGTGCCCGGTTATGGCTTGTCCCCGATTTTGGGGAGAATCAAGGTATGACTCTTAGCGCCACGCACCCGCTGCTGGACGGCCGCACGGCCGATTCCCCCCTGATCACCGCGTACCGCGGCGGAACCCCCGCCCGCCGCCCGGTGTGGTTTATGCGTCAGGCCGGCAGGTCCCTGCCCGAGTATCTGAAAGCCAGGCAGGGCATCGGGATGCTGGAATCCTGCCTCCGGCCCGAGCTGGCGGCGGAGATTACCCTGCAGCCGGTGCGCCGCCACGACGTGGATGCGGGCATCTTCTTTTCCGACATCGTTATTCCGCTGAAACTGGCCGGCGTGGACGTTGACATCGTTCCCGGCGTCGGACCCGTGCTGGGCAGTCCGGTGCGTACCGCCGCCGACGTCGCCGCCCTCCCGCGGCTGACCGAAGAGGCACTGGAGCCGATCCGGGAAGCCGTCCGGCTGACGGTTGCCGAGCTTGGTTCCAAGCCGTTGATCGGATTCGCCGGCGCGCCGTTCACCCTGGCCGCCTACATGGTCGAGGGCAAGCCGTCCCGCGACCACCTCGGCCCGCGCACCATGATGCACGCTGACCCCGACGCCTGGCAGGCGCTGACCGCCTGGGCCGCCGACGCGTCCGGAATGTTCCTGCGCGCGCAGCTGGAAGCGGGTGCCAGCGCCGGCCAGCTCTTCGACTCCTGGGCCGGTTCCCTTGGCCTGGCCGACTACGTCAAGCACGTAGCGCCTGCCTCCTCCCGTGCCTTGGACCATGTGCGCGGCCTCGGCGCCCCGCTGGTGCATTTCGGCACCGGCACGTCCGAGCTGCTGGTGGCCATGCGCGACGTCGGCGTGGACGTTGTCGGCGTGGATTACCGGCTGCCGCTGGACGAAGCCAACCGCCGCCTCGGCGGCACGACGCCGCTGCAGGGCAATATTGACCCTGCACTGCTGAGCGCACCGTGGGACGTCCTCGAGGCACACGTCCGCGAGGTCCTTGCTGCCGGCGCGGCCGCTCCGGGCCACGTGGTCAACCTGGGCCACGGCGTGCCGCCGGAAACCGACGCAGGCGTCCTGTCGCGGGTGGTTGAACTGATCCATTCGGTGGAGCCGTAGGCATGCCCCACCGTTTCCTCACCAAGCCGGAAAAAGCAGCAAAGGCGGAATCCTCGGGCATCACCGGCGGCCCGAGCGGTCCCACGGCCGTTGTTGTAGGCGGCGGCATCTCCGGCCTCATTGCAGCCAGGGACCTGCAGCGCGCAGGCGTGCAGGTGACCGTGGTGGAGGCCTCGGACCGGTTCGGCGGCTGCGTGGGCCGGCACGAGGTGGCCGGCGTGCAGCTGGACAGCGGCGCGGAGTCCTTCGCCACCAGGTCACCGGCCGTTCCGGACCTGGTTGAGGAGCTCGGACTGGCGGACGCGGTGGTCCTGCCCAACCCTGCCGGGTCATGGCTGCAGCTGGCGGCCCAGGACCTGCCGTCGGGAGCGCAGCAGATGCCGAGCAGCGGCCTGCTCGGCATTCCCGCAGACCCTCGCCACCCGGACATTGTCCGTGCCCTGGGCCGCGCGGGAGCAGCCCGGGCAGCCATGGACAAGGTCCTGCCGGTGGGTAACCTGAGCCGCCGCCCGTCCATGAGCCTGGGGGAAGTGGTGCGGGCCCGAATGGGCGAAGCAGTGCTTCGCCGGCTCGTCACTCCGGTGGTCGGCGGCGTCTATTCCTCCGACCCCGACGTGCTCGACGTCGACTCCGTGGCTCCGGGCCTGCGTTCCGCCATCTCCCGGCACGGTTCCCTGGGGGCGGCAGTCGGTGCGATGCGCTCGGCGGCGCCTGCCGGTTCGGCCGTGGCCGGGCTCGACGGCGGAATGGGCCGGCTGACCGAGGCGCTGGTCGCCGATCTGGAAACCTCCGGTGCAAGCCTGCGCTCCGGCGTCCGTGCCGAATCCCTGGCAGGGGGTGCCGAAGGGTGGCGGATCCGCTGCAGCGGCGGGCAGGAACTGGCGGCCGACGCCGTGGTGGTGGCGGCCGAAGGTCCGTCAGCTGTGGACCTCCTTTCCACCGCACTGCCCGAGGTGGCGGCCTACCGGCCGCAGCCGGGGCCGGGGGTTGCCCTGGTAACCCTGGTGGTGGACCTGCCGGAGCTGGACGCCATGCCGCGCGGCACCGGCGTCCTGGTGTCCCGGGAAGTGGACGGCATCGATGCGAAGGCAATGACCCACGCCACCGCCAAATGGCAGTGGCTCGCCGATTCCACCGGGCCCGGAACGCATGTGCTGCGCCTTTCCTACGGGCGGGCACTCTCGCCCGAGGAATCCGCCGCGGAACCCCCGCACGTGGACCGCGCGGACGACGACCTCTTCCGGCAGGCCGTGGCCGACGCGTCCGGTCTGCTGCAGGTGGGAATCAAGGCCGACGACGTTGTGGGGTGGGACGTGGTCCGGTGGGTGGGCGCACTGCCCTCCGCCGCCGTAGGGCATAAGGACCGGGTGGACGCCGTCCGCGCAGCCGTGGCCGAATCGCCCCGACTGGAAGCGGTGGGGGCCTGGCTGGCCGGAACCGGACTGGCCGCGGTCACCGCCGACACCCGCACCCGAATGGCAGCGCTGGCCAACGCACTGCTGTGACCTTCCGCACTTTCTACACTTTGTAGAAGTGCGGTGTTTCGACTTACCTATACGCAAAGGGCAGACTGTTAAACATGAGTGAGACGATGGACCGCAGCGCCGCCGGAACGGCCGGCAACGACGAACAGTTCTTTACCCTCTGGACCGTTTTCAAACGGTCCTCCATGCCGAAAGCGCCTGTCTCGAACGGTGCAGTTGATGCGTTCGAGACCCTGACCAAGGACCTGGCAGCCAGCAACGTCACGCTCCGCGGCCTGTACGACGTCTCCGCCATGCGCGTGGATGCCGACGTTATGGTGTGGCTGCACGGCAGCGCGCCGGAAGCGCTGCAGGCGGCCCTGCGGCAGATCCGCCGGTCCGAGCTGTTTGCCGGCACCGAGATCGCCTGGTCCGCCATGGGCGTGCACCGCGACGCGGAGTTCTCCAAGAACCACTGGCCGTCCTTCGCCCGGGGCATCGACCCCGAGACCTGGATCTGCGTTTACCCGTTTGTCCGCTCCTACGAGTGGTACCAGCTGCCCGCCGAGGAACGCGGCAAGATGCTGCGCGACCACGGCATGCTCGGCCGCGAATTCCCCCAGGTCCTGGCCAACACCGTGGCATCCTTCGCCCTGGGCGACTGGGAATGGATCCTGGGCCTTGAAGCTCCCAACCTGGTGGACCTCGTCGACATGATGCGCCACCTGCGCGCCACCGAGGCCCGCAACCACGTCCGTGAAGAAGTCCCGTTCTATACCGGCCGGCGTATCCCGGCCGCCGAAGTTGCCGAGGTACTCAAATGACATCCGCTGTTTCCAACGAGCCTGCCTTCGACCCCTTTGAGGGCGTCGACGAAAACGGCCGCATGGCCCCGAAGCATTACGACGCCATCCTGCTGGCCTCCTTCGGCGGCCCGGAAGGCCAGGAAGATGTCATTCCCTTCCTGCGCAACGTCACCGCCGGCCGCGGCATCCCTGACGAGCGGCTGGAGGAAGTGGCCACCCACTACCGCGCCAACGGCGGCATCAGCCCCATCAACGAGCAGAACCGTGCGCTGAAGGCTGCCCTGGAAGCAGAGCTGGCACGCCGCGGCGTCGAACTCCCTGTCCTCTGGGGCAACCGGAACTGGGCTCCCTACATCAAGGACGTCCTGCAGGAGGCCTACGACGCCGGCCACCGCCGCATCCTCATGGTCACCACCAGTGTCTACTCCTCGTACTCGAGCTGCCGCCAGTACCGCGAAGACCTGGGCATGAACCTGTTGAAGACCGGCCTGGACAAGAAGCTGCACGTGGACAAGGTCCGCCAGTACTTTGACCACCCGGGCTTCGTGGAACCCTTCATCGAAGGCGTCCGCGGGTCCGTGGCGAAGGTCCGCGAGCAGCTGGCGGCCAAGGGCGTGGAAAACGAGAAGATCGAGATCCTCTTCTCCACCCACTCCATCCCCACCGCCGACGCCGAAGCCTCCGGCCCGCGCGACCGGGAGTTCGAAGAAGGCAGCGCCTATGTTGCCCAGCACCTGGCCAACGCCCGCGCCATCATGGACCGGATCCCCGAAGCCGCAGGCCTGGACTGGCAGCTGGTCTACCAGTCCCGCTCCGGCGCCCCGCACATCCCCTGGCTGGAACCGGACATCAACGACGCGATTGCCGAACTGCCCGCCAAGGGCGTCAACGGCGTGGTGATTGTTCCGCTGGGCTTCGTCAGCGACCACATGGAAGTCCTCTGGGACCTCGATACCGAGGCCATGGCTACCTGCCGGGAACTGGGCCTGGCGGCTGACCGCACTCCGACCCCGGGTATCCATGAGACCTTCGTGTCCGGCCTGGTGGACCTGCTGCAGGAACGCACCCTGGAAAACAACATTGCCATCCGCCCCGCCCTGACCGAACTCGGACCGTGGTACGACGTCTGCCGCCCCGGCTGCTGCGCGAACCTGCGCGGCGAAAAGCCGACCATTGCAGGCGCCGATTCCACTGTGGGCGTCCAGTAGTGGCGCACTCGCCCGTCCTGATCGGCACCCGCGGCAGCGCCCTGGCCGTCACCCAAACCACCACCGTGGCCGAGGCCCTGTCCGGGCTCGGCGGCTTCGACGTCGAGCTGGTCCGCGTGCGCACCGAGGGTGATATCAATCGTGCCGCCCTGTCGCAGATCGGCGGCACCGGCGTGTTCGTTGCCGCGCTGCGCGAGTCGCTGCTGCGCGGAGACTGCGATGTTGCCGTGCACTCGCTCAAGGACCTGCCCACCTCCCCGGCGGACGGCCTTGCCCTGGGCGCCATTCCGGAACGGGTGGATGTCCGCGACGTGCTGTGTGCCCGTGACGGACTGACCCTGGCACAGCTTCCCGCCGGTGCGAAGATCGGCACCGGTTCCCCGCGCCGGGCAGCCCAGCTGCGCGCCGCCCGCCCGGACATCGAGATCGTGGACATCCGCGGCAACGTGGATACCCGCCTCGGCCGGGTTGCCGGCCTGGTGGAAGGCGCCCCCGGTGACCTCGACGCCGTGGTGCTGGCTGCCGCCGGCCTGGCCCGGCTGGGCCGCCTGAACATGGTGACCGAGTTCATTGATCCCGCCGTGATGCTTCCCGCCCCCGGGCAGGGAGCGCTGGCAGTGGAATGCCGTGCGGCAGACGCCGTTGAAGGGCAGCTCGCGACGGCACTTGCCGCATACGACCACCGCGAAAGCCGCCTCACGGTGGCAGCGGAACGGGCCATGCTCGGCAGGCTTGAAGCAGGGTGCACGGCTCCGGTCGGTGCGCTGGCCCGGGTCGGAGCCGAAGGCATCACGCTCGAAGCCGTGGTCTGCAGCGACGACGGTACCCGGCTGATGCGCCGCACCGGCGTTGCCGGGCAACTCACCGAAGACGCCGCCCGCGCCTTGGGCGTGCAGGTTGCCGAGGAGCTGCTTGCGGCCGGCGCTGCGCAGCTCACGGACCTGCCTGCCAGCTGATGCCCCGCTTCCGGAGCTGCTGAGATGGCGGCCAGACACAACGGTCCGGACCTCGCCGGACTGAACGTTGTCCTACCACGCACCCCGGACCGGGCTTCGGCCATGGTCCGGGAACTGCAGGACTGCGGGGCGTCGGTGACGCTGATGCCCCTGATCGATTTCCAGTTCCCCGCGGACACCGCACTGCTGGACCGCGCACTGAATTCATTGAAGGCCGGACGGTTCGCCTGGGTGGTCTTCACCAGTGTCACCACCGTGCGGGCCGTGACCCGCCGGTGTGCAGCGCTGGGCATCTGCCCCGAGGCCCTGGTGCCCGCGGACACCCGGATCGCGGCAGTAGGTGCCGGAACGCGGCAGGCCCTGGAAGAAGTCGGCTTCGATATCGATTTCCTGCCGGACACCGACCAGTCGGCCCGCGGCCTGGCCGCATCCTGGCCGGATCCCTCCGGGTCGGATCCGGAGGGCGGCGACCTGCGGGTGCTGCTGCCGCAGGCCGATGTTGCCGACCCGTCCCTGCACGAGGCACTGACCGCCCTGGGCTGGGAGGTCCGCGCCGTGACCGCGTACTGCACGGTGGACTACCCGGCCACCGGCGTACGCTTCACCCCGGCGGTGACCGGGGGAGGACTGCTGGACCCCGAATCCTTCGCCGCGTGGGCACCGGCCGGACGCCGCGCCGTCGTCCTCACCTCCCCGAGCATCGCCCGACGGTTCGTCCGGCGCTGTGTGCCGGTACCGGCCGGAACGCTGCTGGTGGCCATCGGCGACAGCACGGCTGCGCGAATGCGTGAACTGGGTGCGGCGCCGGATGCCGTGGCGAAGCAGCCAACGCCGGCGGGAATAGCCCACGCACTCTCCGTTGCTATGTCTACGGGTCCTACTCCCTAGTTCCCCATCATTACCGGAAGGCAGAACCATCCCCATGAGCTTCCCCCAGCACCGTCCCCGCCGCCTCCGCACCACCCCCGCCATGCGGCGGCTGACCGCTGAATTTCGGCTGGACCCGGCCGAGCTGATCCTTCCGGTCTTCGTCCGGGAGGGCATCACCGAGCCGAACCCGCTCACCTCCATGCCCGGCGTCGTCCAGCACACCATGGACAGCCTGAAGAAGGCTGCTTCGGAAGCGGCAGGGCTGGGCATCGGCGGCATCATGCTGTTCGGCATCCCCGCCGAGCGTGACGCCGTCGGCAGCGCGGGCACCGATCCCAACGGCATCCTCAACCGCGGCATCGCCGCCGTCCGCGGGGAAGTCGACGACGACCTCGTCATCATGAGCGATGTCTGCCTGGACGAATTCACCGATCACGGACACTGCGGCGTGCTGGACGAAAACGGTGTGGTGGACAATGACGCCACCCTGGAAATCTACGGCCGGATGGCGGTGGAGCAGGCCCGCGCCGGCGCGCACGTGCTGGGCCCGTCGGGCATGATGGACGGACAGATCGCCGTCATCCGCCACGCCCTGGATACCGCCGGTTTCACCGACGTCTCCCTGTTCGCCTACGCCGCGAAGTACGCCTCCGCGTTCTACGGTCCCTTCCGCGAAGCCGTGGACTCCCAGCTGAAGGGTGACCGCCGGACCTACCAGATGGATGCCTCGAACCGCCGTGAGGCCCTCCTCGAAGTGGAGCTTGACCTCGAAGAAGGCGCCGACATGGTGATGGTCAAGCCGGCCATGAGCTACCTCGACGTGCTGGCCGACGTGGCCGCCATGTCCCCGGTACCGGTGGGCGCTTACCAGATCTCCGGCGAGTACGCGATGATTGAAGCTGCCGCCGCCAACGGCTGGATTGACCGCCGCCGGGCCATCGAAGAGTCCGTGCTGGGCATCAAGCGGGCCGGCGCCAACATGATTCTCACCTACTGGGCCACCGAGCTGGCGGCCTGGCTGAAGGAAAGCAAGTAATGTCCTCACCTGTCTCCTCGTCCGAAGAACTCTTTGACCGCGCCCGGGCCCTGATGCCCGGAGGCGTGAACTCCCCGGTCCGGGCCTTCGGCTCCGTGGGCGGCACACCGCGCTTCATGGTTTCCGCCAAGGGCCCGTACATCACCGACTCCGAGGGCCGCGAATACGTGGACCTGGTCTGCTCCTGGGGACCGGCGCTGGTGGGCCACTCCCACCCGGACGTCCTGGCCGCCGTCCACGCAGCCGTCGACAACGGACTGTCCTTCGGTGCGTCCACCCCGGCCGAAGCCGAGCTGGCGCAGCTGGTCATGGACCGCGTGCCGGGTGTGAAGCGCCTGCGCATGGTGTCCACCGGCACCGAAGCCACCATGACCGCCATCCGGCTGGCCCGCGGGTTCACCGGCCGGAACCTGGTCATCAAGTTCGCCGGCTGCTACCACGGCCACCTCGACGGGCTGCTCGCCTCCGCCGGCTCCGGCCTGGCCACCCTGGCATTGCCCGGATCGGCCGGCGTCACCGAAGCGACCGCCGCGGAAACCCTGGTGCTGCCGTACAACGACGTGGCCGCCGTCGAAAAGGCGTTCGCCGAGCACGGAGCCAACATTGCCGCAGTCATCACCGAAGCCGCCCCGGCGAACATGGGCGTGGTTACTCCGGACGAGGGCTTCAACGCCGCCCTCTCCCGGATCACCGCCGCGCACGGCGCGCTGCTGATCCTCGACGAGGTACTCACCGGGTTCCGCACCGGACCGGCCGGCTACTGGGGCCTGACCGGCGGCGCAGCCGACGCAACGGAACCGTGGACGCCGGACCTGTTCACCTTCGGCAAGGTGATCGGCGGCGGCATGCCCGTGGCAGCCCTGGGCGGCCGGGCCGACGTGATGGATTACCTCGCCCCGCTGGGCCCGGTCTACCAGGCCGGCACCCTGTCGGGTAACCCGATTGCGATGGCGGCCGGCGTCGCAACGCTGAAGGCCGCCACCGCCGAGGTCTACGCCAACGTCGACGCCCGTTCCGCGGAGCTCTCCGCCGCCGTGTCCGCCGAACTGGACAAGGCCGGCGTGGACCACAGCATCCAGCGCGCCGGCAGCCTCTTCAGCGTCGCCTTCGGCACGTCCGCCACCGGCGTGCACAACTACGAGCAGGCCCAGGCGCAGGAAGCCTTCCGGTATAAGCCGTTCTTCCACTCGATGCTCGACGCCGGCGTGTACCTGCCGCCGTCGGTGTTCGAGGCCTGGTTCCTGTCCGGCGCCCATGACGACGCCGCGATGAACCGGATCTACGCCGCGCTGCCGGCTGCCGCCCAAGCCGCTGCTGCGGCCCAGCCGTAAGGCCGGCCCGGCTGTAGCTGGCCTAGCCCAGGACAACGAAAAACCCCGCACCTCCCTTTGAAACGGGAAGTGCGGGGTTTTTGTCGTCCTGCCTTAGAAAGCGGCAGTCACATCGCCGTTCGGCCAGGTCTCTTCAATGAAGGCCTTGGTTTCGGGGGAGTGGAGCAGTTCCTCGAGCTTGTCGATCCGTGCGTCCTTGTTGCCGGTCTTCCAGACCAGGAAGTTGGCGTACGGGTTGTCCTCGGCGGATTCCACCAGCAGGGCGTCGTCGGTGTTCAGCCCGGCTTCGAGGATGTAGTTGCCGTTGATGATGGCGAGGTCCACGGTGGGATCCCCGAGGTCGTTGACCAGCAGCTCAGGATTGTTTTCCTGGAAGTCCAGGTTCTTGAAGTTCTGCTCCTCGGTGAGGGTCAGCACCGAGGAGTCGTCGGCGATGTCCTTCACGAGGTCGGCCTCCTCAAGCATCTTCAGGGCGCGGGCCTGGTTCGAGGGGTCATTGGTGACCATCACCCGGGCGCCGTCCTTGATGGAGGAGACGTCGTCGTGCTTATCGGAGAAAGCGGCGTACGGCTCCACGTGGATGCCTGCGCCGTGCTCGAAGTCGTAGCCCTGCTTTTGCATCTGGGATTCCAGGTAGGGCAGGTGCTGGTAGAAGTTGACGTCGCTGTCGCCGTCGTTCAGGGAGATGTTCGGCGTGACGTAGTCGTCAAACTCCTGGATCTCGATTTCCAGGCCGGTGTCCTCGGCGAGGTTGTCACGGACAAACTCGAGGATCCGGGCGTGCGGGGTGGGGCTGGCGCCCACGGTCAGGGTTACCGGGTTTGCGGGGTCAAGGCTCTCCACGGCGCTGGAGGCGGAATCGGATCCACCGCAAGCCGTCAGCGCCAGAGCCGTGGCCACTGAAGTGGCAACGAGGGTAAGTGCTTTACGCATCGAGTGCGTTCCTTTCACGTGACCCGGGAAGCGGAACTCCGCTGTCCGGGGAAGGTGCAGCTAGCGGCTACTGGCTGCAGATCCGGCAGGGCCGGGGCAGGGCCCCGGACTGCCGAAGACGGAGACTAGACAGAGGTCTTGTCGAATTCGCGGTCCGTGCCGGTGCGGGGATCGGCGGCGGCGTCGGTGACCGCAGTGGCCGGACGGCTGCGCCGGCCGGTGCCCGCGGCGGACCGGTGGTCCACCCGGCGGGAAACGAAATCGCCGGCAAGCTGGATGATCTGCACGAGGGCCACGATGATGATGATCGTGACCACCATGACCTGCGTGTCAAAGCGCTGGACGCCGTAGTTATAGGCCAGTCGGCCGAGACCGCCGCCGCCGACAATGCCGGCCATGGCGGAGTAACCCACGAGGGTTACCAGCGTGGTGGTCAGGGCAGCGACGAGGCCGGGCAGGGCCTCGCGCAGCAGCACCTTGGTGACCACCTGCATCTTCGTCGATCCCATCACCAGGGCTGCATCGATCTTGCCGCCGCTGACGTCGCGGAGCGCGTTTTCCACCAGCCGTGCAAAGAACGGGATGGTCGCGATGCTCAGCGAAACGGAGGCGGCCACGGGGCCGATCGAGGTCCCGGTGATGAGGCGTGCCAGCGGAATCAGGGTGACCATGAGGATGGCGAAGGGCACCGACCGGGTGATGTTGACGATGATGTCGCTGACAATCCGGTTGACGACCTTCATCGGGAGCAGGCCCCCGGGCGCACTGACGTGCAGGAACACGCCAAGCGGCAGGCCGATCAGCAGGGTGAAGAAGCCGGAGATGCCGACCATCTGGAGGGTTTCCAGCACGGCTTCGGGCAGTGCCTTGGTGATTCCGGGGTTGTCGAAGAGTCCGGTCAGGAAGTTCATGCTGCCACCTCCACGGTGACGCCCTGCAGGGCGAGGTATTCATGGACGGCGGCCATGTCGGTGTGCGTGTCCAACTGGATGCGCAGCCGTCCGAAGCGGGTGCCGGCCAGCAGCTCGACGCTGCCGGCAAGGACGTTTACATCGGTGTCGAACCGGCGGGTGAGCGCGGAAAGCACCGGGTCCGACGTGGTCTGGCCCGTGAAGAGCAGTTCCAGGACCGGGCCGCCGGGCGACGGCGGCGTTACGGGCAGCGGGATCAGCTGTTTGGCCAGCCGGCCGCGCAGGTCGGAGGCAACCTCGCGCAGCGGGCCGTGTTCCACCACCCGTCCTGCCTCGAGCAGGGATACCGAATC
Source organism: Arthrobacter sp. zg-Y895 (assembly GCF_020731025.1). Taxonomy (NCBI): domain Bacteria; kingdom Bacillati; phylum Actinomycetota; class Actinomycetes; order Micrococcales; family Micrococcaceae; genus Arthrobacter; species Arthrobacter sp. zg-Y895. The sequence continues at coordinate 272,754 of NZ_JAJFZY010000001.1, read as the reverse complement.
GCAGATCCGCTTCACCACGTTCATCTCGTGCGTGATGATCAGGACCGTCAGGTCCAGGCGGCGGGTGAGATCGGAAATCAGGTCCAGGATGTCGTCCGTGGTGCTGGGGTCCAGGGCCGAGGTCGGCTCATCGCAAAGGAGCACATCCGGATCGGAGGCCAGTGCCCGGGCGATGCCCACGCGCTGCTTCTGTCCGCCGGAAAGCTGGGCGGGGTATGCTCCGGCGCTGCCTTCGAGGCCAACGAGGGCCAGCAGTTCCTTTACCCGGGCGTCGATGACGCTCTTCTTCGTGCCCACCAGCTCCAGCGGGTGGGCGATGTTTGCGGCGGCGGTGCGGGAGTCCATGAGGTTCGCGTGCTGGAACACCATGCCGATCCGGCGGCGGGCCGCGCGGATCTCGGAGTCCTTCACAGCGGTCAGCTCACGGCCGTCGATGGTGACCGAGCCCGACGTCGGCCGGTCCAGCAGGGTCAGGCAGCGGACCAGAGTGGACTTTCCGGCACCGGAGTGGCCGATGATCCCGTGGATCGAACCCTTGGGCACGCTCAGGCTCACGCCGTCCAGTGCAGTGACCATGCGGTCGCCCTGCCGGTAGACCTTGCGAAGGTCGGTAACTGTGATCATTCGTCCTCGTCATATGCGTTCAATGGCCGGACCGGAGCATGGGGAAAGGGGCACGGTTCTGTGCCGTGCCCAAATGCCGGCTGTGCGGAGGGTGCCTGCCAATCTCGTGGCGCGAGACGGTACGCGCGCGTAAGAACGCGGGTACGCCTGGGGCGCCATCAGCGCCAAACACAGTTACCAGTATCGCATGTTGGCTGCCGCGCTCCGGCCAAAGTGACGGCCCGTGAAGGAGCCGGGACGGCAGCCGCGGAAGGGTCAGGCCGGGTCGAGGACGGACCCGGGCGCGTGGTCCGGCGCGGCACGGAACGGCCAGCTGCCGTCGATCACGGCTTCCGGTTCCCGGCGCCGGAGGTATTCCTGGAAGCTGGCAGCCTGGGCTGCGGCCCAGCCGACCTGGGACTCGTGGAGGGTGCGCGCATCGCACTGCAGTTCCGGATACTTCGCGGCCATGACTGCTGCCACGGAAAGGGTGGCCGCGACGTCGGCCGCTGAGGTATGCGCATTCTCGAACCCCACGCCGTAGTGCTCGGCCATGGCGGTGAGGGTGCGCTTGCCGCGGCGGAACCGGTCCACCTGCTTGTCCAGGATGTACGGGTCGATGACGGGAACCGGATGGGGAGCCGTGAGGCCGAAGCGTTCGCATTCGCGGGCCAGGACCGTGAAGTCATAGCAGGCGTTGAAAGCCAGGACGGGAATGCCTGCTGCGAACATGCCGGCCAGCACCTCGGCCACCTCGGCCGTGACGGCGGCAGGGTTCCCGCCCTCCGCCCGGGCGCGTTCATTGGTGATGCCGTGGATGGCTGCCGCCTCGGCGGGGATCGGGATCTCGGGGCAGGCCAGCCACTCGTGGTGCTGCAGGGTTTCGCCCCGGCCGTTGACCAGGATGATGGATGCGGTGACGATCCGCGCGGTCTGCGGGTCCCGGCCCGTGGTCTCCAGGTCGAAGGCCGCCCGGGGAAGTTCATGCCAGCTGTTCATGCCTCAAACCTATCGGGGAGCGGTGACATTCCCGGGATTGGCGGCGGCGCCGCCGGCGTCGGTACCCTACTGGATATGCGCAGGGACTACGCCGACGCGGTGCTGGCTGTGGCCGATCTCATACCGCCCGGACGGGTGCTCTCCTATGGGGACATTGCCGAACTGCTCGACGCCGGCGGCCCGCGGCAGGTGGGCGCAGTAATGTCCGCACGCGGCTCCGAGGTGTGCTGGTGGCGGGTCCTGCGATCGTCGGGACAACCCCCGCGCTGCCATGAAGGGCGCGCCTGGGAACACTACCGGCTCGAGGGCACCCCGGTGCGCGGGACGGCGGACGACGACGGCGCGGGCTACCGGGTGCGGATCGAAGCCGCCCGCTGGCAGCCCGACGAGGCGGAATGGGACCGTTTGGACCGCCTGCGGACCGGTCTGCAGAACACCCAGCGGGCTGCCCCGGAGACGCCGGACTCCACCGGCCGGCAACCACCGGGGGCACCGATATCAGGAATGTCGGAGGGACATGATGAAGTGGAACCATGAGCGTTGAACTCCAACTCGTCGGTCCGGCTGCAAGCGCATTGTCAGCGCCCCGGCTCAGCGCAGACCAGCAGGCCGTGGTGGACCTGCCCACGGGCAGCGGCCCCGTGCTCGTCCTCGGAGCGCCGGGAACCGGCAAGTCCACCGTCCTGGTGGAAGCCGCCGTCGCACGGATTGAACGCGACGGGCTTGATCCTTCCCATCTGCTGATGCTCGCCCCTTCACGGCTCGCCGCTGCCGGCCTGCGGGATGCGCTCTCGGCACGGCTGCAGGGAACCCTGAGCACCGCGCCCGCCCGCACCTGGGCCTCCTACGCCTTCGACCTGATCCGGCGCGCCAAGACCGAAGGCCGCCTGCCCTACATCACGCGGGCTCCGAAGCTGCTCTCCGGCGCTGAACAGGACGTCATCATCAAGGAACTGCTGGCCGGGCACGGACAGCAGGGGGTGCCGGAACTGCCCTGGCCGGACAGTCTGGACCTTGCCCTGGGGACCCGCGGCTTCCGGCAGGAAATCCGCCAGCTCTTCGACCGCGTCATTGAGTACGGCATCTCCGCCGAGGAGCTGCGCGAGCTGGGACAGCGGCACGGACGTCCGGACTGGGTGGCCGCCGCGGAACTCTACGCCGAGTACCGGGACGTCCTGGACCTGCGCATGCCGGAGTCCTTCGATCCGGCAGGGATTATCACTTCAGCCCTCAACATCCTGCACTCGGATCCGGAATTCCTGGCCGCCGAGCGGGAACGCCAGCAGCTGGTGCTGGTGGATGACCTGCAGGAAGCCAACCCGGCCATCCACAGCCTCTACGCGCTGCTCGCCGGCACCGGGGACTCCATCGCCGCCGCCTGCCCCGACACCGTGGTCCAGGGCTTCCGCGGCGCCCGCCCGGATCTGGTGGGCCAGCTGGGCAGGCATTTTGACGGCCGCCTCCAGACCAGCGTCCTGACCACCTCACACCGGCTGACCGGTTCGCTGGCGGGAGCCTGGACCCGGACGGCCTCACGGATTTCCGTGGTCGGCTCCCTGCCGTCCTACCGGACCGCCGTGGCCGATGCCCGGTTCATCGGGAAAGCGCCGGCGAATGTTCCAGCCGGCGGCGGAACCCCCGACAACGCACCGGGCCCCGACGCGCCGGAACCCGATGCCGCTCCGGCGGCGGGTACTGCCGAGGCCCATGTGGTGGACACCCCCATGCATGAGCAGCGTTACGTGGCGCAGCGGATCCTGGAAGCGCAGCTGCTGCAGGGCCGTTCGCTCGAGGACATCGCCGTCATTGTCCGGACCGGCGCCCAGCTGGCTGCCCTCCAGCGCTACCTCACCGGCCAGGGGATCGAAGTCAAGGTCCCCGTCGCCGAACGGGCGGTCCGCGATGAAGCCGCCGTCCGCCCGCTGCTGGACGCGTTCGCCGTCGTGCTGGATCCGGACCTGCTGACTCCCGAGCTGGCAGTGTCCCTGCTGACTTCACGGATCGGCGGCGCCAGCACGCTGGAACTGCGCCGGCTGCGGCAGGCCCTGCGCCGGGAAGAGCGCGGCGCCGGCGGCGGACGGACCAGCGACGTACTGCTGGTGGAGTCGCTGCTGGACCCGGAATCGGAATCCGGCCGGGCCCTTGCGGGCCTGAGCTGGGATGCCCGCCCGGCCGCCCAGCGCATTTCCGCCATGCTGGCCGCTGGCCGGACAGCAGTCCAGGAGCCGGGAGCCACGGCGGAGACCGTCCTGTGGGCTTTGTGGTCCGTTTCCGGCTGGTCCAAGCGCTGGGCGGAAACGGCGCTGTCCGGAGGTCCGGGCGCCTCCCGCGCGGACCGGGACCTGGACGCGATCATGGCCTTGTTCCAGACCGCGGAACGCTATGTCGACCAGCTGCCCGGCTCCACCCCGGCCCAGTTCCTGGATTACCTCACCAGTTCCGAGCTGCCCATGGATACGTTGGCCGCCCGTGCCCAGCGCCGCGAGGCGGTGGAGCTGCTTACCCCGGCCAGTGCTGCCGGCCGGGAATGGCCGATGGTGATAGTCGCCGGCATCCAGCAGGATGTGTGGCCCAACCTGCGCCTGCGCGGTGAACTGCTGGGCAGCGGCGAGCTGGTGGCAGCGGTCGAGCACGGCGACAATTTCCGGGCACACCGCAGCCCGCTGACACTCATGCAGTCCATCCGCTTTGACGAACTGCGCAGCTTCTCCACCGCCATTTCGCGTGCCCGCGAAGTACTGATCTGCACGGCCGTCTCGTCCGAAGACGAGCAGCCCTCGTCCTTCCTGGACCTCGTGGCACCGCTGGAACCGGGGGCGGAAAAACGGCAGCGCACCGAAGTCCTGCGCCCGCACACCCTGCGCTCGCTGGTGGCGGAACTGCGCCGTTACGCCCAGCAGCCCGCGGAAGATCCGGAAGCAGCCGCCGAAGCCGTCCATCACTTGGGGACCATGCTGAACCATCCCGTTCCGGTCCCCGGAGCCCATCCGGAGCAATGGTGGGGCCTCGCGCCGCTGTCCAGCACCGCTCCGATCCTGCCCCCGGATGCGCGGATCCCGGTCTCGCCCTCCAAGGTCGACGCCGTGCTGAAGTCGCCCCTGAGCTGGTTCGTCTCCGCTGCGGGCGGCGAGCAGGCCACCGACTTCGCCCGTTCCCTGGGCACGCTGGTGCATTCCATTGCGCAGGACATGCCCGACGCCGCCGGCAGTGAGTACGTGCAGGAGCTGCAGAAACGCTGGCCGTCCCTGGGCATGAAGGACAATTGGGAGGGCCAGATGGACTATCAGCGGGCCGAAACCATGGTCCGCAAGCTCGCCGAATACGTCCTCACCATGCGCCGCAGCGGCCGATCCCTCATCGCGGTCGAAAAAGACTTCGAGGTGGAACTGCCGGTGGAGATCGACGGCGCCGTCCGCACCGCCCTGCTGCGCGGGCAGATCGACCGGCTGGAAGCCGACGAGTACGGCCGGCTGTTCATCGTGGACCTGAAGACCGGCAAATCGGCCCCGAAAAAGGACGACCTGCAGGGCCACCCGCAGCTGGCCGCCTACCAGGAGGCGGTGCGGGAAGGTGCGCTGCCGGACGCCCCTCCGGCGCCTGGCGGAGCCGCCCTGGTGCAGCTGGGCACCACGAACAAGGGTGTTTCCGTCCAGGAACAGCCGCCGCTGGATCCCGATGACACCACGGCGCGCGATATGGTCCGCAATGCGGCGGCCCTGATGTCCGCCGCGTTCTTCGAGACCGTTCACGACCCGGGCCGCAGCGGTTTTGGCGGGAACGGCTGCCGGCTGCCCGAAATCTGTCCCATCTGTGCTGAAGGAAAGCAGGTCACCGAGTGAGTGCGCCCGTAACGGTACCGGGGGAGCTGCCGGAAGCGGCGCCCGTTCCGAAGTACTCCGCCCGGGAGCTGGCGGAACTGCTGCACACCGATCCGAATTCGCCGGTGCAGTACCCCACCGAGGACCAGGCCGGAATCATCGAAGGTCCCCTCGAACCCCTGCTGGTCATTGCCGGTGCCGGGTCGGGCAAAACCAAGACCATGGCGGACCGGGTTGTCTGGCTCGTGGCCAACGAACTGGTCCGGCCCGAACAGATCCTCGGGGTCACCTTCACGCGCAAGGCGGCCGGCGAGCTGGCCACCCGCATCCGCGCGCGCCTGAACCTGCTCTACCACCAGCTCGACGCCGGACCCGGCGGAGCAGCGGACCCGGACACTGCCGGCGGCGGCGAGGAACGGATGGAACCAAGCGTTTCCACCTACCATTCCTACGCGAACGGCATCGTGAACGACTACGGCCTGCGGATCGGCGTCGAACGCGATTCCGTCATGCTCGGCGGCGCGCAGTCCTGGCAGCTGGCCAATGAAGTGGTGGAAGCCTATTCCGGGGAATACGAACACTTCACCGCAGCCAAGTCCACCCTGGTCGGCGCGGTGCTGCAGATGGCCGGCGAATGCTCCGAACACCTGCGCACCCCCGCCCAAGTACGCGCCGAGCTCGAATCCCACGTGGCCGCGGTGACGGCCCTGCCGTATCAGTTCGGCAAGCCGAAGGAACCCACCCAGGCAGCCAGGAAGCTGATCAACCGCCTCCGCACGCGCATCTCCGTGACCGAACTGGTGGAAGCGTACCGGCAGGCCAAGGCGGAACGCCGGCAGCTCGACTTCGGCGACCTCGTGGAACTGGCCGCCCGGATTGCCGCCACCATCCCCGAAGCCGTGGAAATGGAGCGCGCCAAGTTCAAGGTGGTGCTGCTGGACGAGTTCCAGGACACCTCCCACGCGCAGATGGTGCTTTTCTCCAACCTGTTCGGCGACGGGCGTTCCGTCACCGCCGTGGGTGACCCGCATCAGTCCATTTACGGGTTCCGCGGGGCCTCGGCCGGCCAGCTCGGCACCTTCCGGGAGAAGTTCCCGCTGTTCACCGACACCGGCCGGGAACTGGCGCCGCTGGCGAACCTGTCCGTCGCCTGGCGGAACTCCACCTCCGTGCTGGCGGCAGCCAACACCGTCTCCACCCCGCTCAACGGGGTTGCCCCGTGGCTTAAGCACCAGCGCCTGCCGCACGTACCCGAGCTGCAGGCCAAGCCCAACGCCCCCGTGGGCGAGGTGTATCTGGGCCGCTACCTCTGTGATGTCTCGGTGGAGCCGGGCAAGGGCACGTCGGAACGAATCCTGGGGGAAGCCGAGGCCGTAGCTGAGCAGGTGGCGTTCCACCGCAGCCGCAAAGCGGAGCTCGGCGGGCACGATGACCGCGGGAAGGAACTGACGCCCACGGTGGCGGTGCTGTGCCGGGGGCGGAAGCAGTTCGAACCGATCCGCAAGGAACTTGAGCAGCGGGGGATTCCGGTGCAGATTGTCGGCCTGGGCGGACTGCTGTCCACCCCGGAAGTGGTTGACCTGCTCGCTGTCCTGCGGGTTCTGGGTGACCCGGGACGTTCCGATTCGATGCTGCGGATCCTGGCCGGAGCCCGGTGGCGGATCGGGCCGGCGGACCTCATGGCACTGGCTGATTGGTCCCGGCACCTGGTCCGCGTCCGTGAACGGGCCGTGCGGGTTGCCGACGCTGCGGATATCCACGGCCCGGACGAAGGGCCGGACCTCGTAGTGGAGGCGGATTTGGTGGAGGCCGGCAGCCTAGTGGAAGCCGTGGACTCACTGCCGCGTCCCGGCTGGGTGTCCAACGCCGGAAGGTCCCTCTCCGAAGAGGGGCTGAAGCGCCTGACCCGGCTGCGGAACGAGCTCCGGGACCTGCGCGGTTTTGTCGGCGAGGACCTGACCACGCTGATCGGGGAAGTGGAACGCCGGATCCTGCTCGACATCGAGGTCGCCGCCAAGCCCGGGGTGAGCCTGCACGAGTCCCGGCGGAACCTCGACGCCTTCATCGACGCCGCAGCCACCTTCAGCTCGTCCGCCGAACGGGTGGATCTGGCCGCGTTCCTGGCGTGGCTGGAAGCGGCCAACTCCGAGGAAAACGGCCTGCCCGTGACGCCGCTTGAGCCGAGCCGGGAAGCGGTCCAGCTCCTCACGGTCCACGCATCCAAGGGCCTGGAATGGGACATCGTGGTGGTTCCGGGCCTGAACGAGGCTTCGTTCCCCAATGACAAGGATTCGCGCTGGAGCAGCGGTGACGCCGCCATCCCGTGGACCCTGCGCGGCGACAGCCTGGACCTGCCGCAGTGGGACTGGGAACAGGTAGACCAGAAGTCCTGGCTGGAAAGCGAAAAGCTCTTCAGCGAAGATGCCAAGGGCCATGCAGAACGTGAGGAACGCCGGCTGGCCTACGTGGCGTTCACCCGCGCCAAGTCCGTGCTGATCTGCACCTCCTCCGCCTGGGGCGGGGGACGGTCCAAACCACTGGCCCCCTCGCGGTACCTGCAGGACCTCTACGACCTGGAGCAGTCCGGAGCGTCGGGTTACCGGCTCCTGCACTGGGTCCTGCCCGAGGACGAAGGGACGGAAAACCCGGCCAACGCCGAGGCGGAACGGGCAGTCTGGCCGGTCGACCCGCTGGGACCGCGCCGGCAGGCAATGGAGGCCGCAGCGGAAGCCGTGCTGGAATCGGCCGGCAGCCGGGCGGCAAAGGCCCGGAACTTGGACGGGACCGTGGGAGAGGGGCCGGGCCAGGGAGAAGAACGCCTGCCCGGGCAGGATCCCGAGCCTGCTGATACCGCTGCTGCGTCCCTGATCGGGCGCTGGAGCCGCGAAACGGAACTGGTGCTGGCGAGGCACCGTCCGCCGAACGAGGTGGTGCAGGTGGAACTCCCCGCCCACATTTCGGCATCCATGCTGGTGGATCTGAAGGACAACCCGGCGGAGGTTACCCGGCAGCTCCGCCGCCCGGTTCCCCGGCAACCGGGCATGGCCGCCCGCAAGGGCACCGCCTTCCACGCCTGGGTCGAGGAGTTCTTCGGTGCCAGCGGCATGCTGGACATCGACGAATACCCCGGGGCCGCCGACGCCTATGTGGATGAGGCCTATCAGCTGGAAGACATGATTGCCACGTTCGAGGCCTCGGACTGGGCGCAGCGGACGCCGGCCTTCATCGAAGTGCCGGTGGAGACCAAGGTGGACACCGTCGTCGTCCGCGGCCGGATTGACGCCGTGTTCCAGGACGCGGACGGCACGTGGGACCTCATCGACTGGAAAACCGGCGCTCCGCCGTCGTCGCAGAAGCTCGATGTGCGGTCCGTGCAGCTCGCCGTGTACCGGCTGGCCTGGGCACGGCTCAAGGGTGTTCCGCTGGAGCAGGTACGGGCTGCCTTCTACTATGTGGCCGCCGACAAGCTGGTCCGGCCGTACAACCTGGCCGGCGAAGACGAACTCGAGGAGATCATCCGGGAGGCAGCAAAAACCCCGTCCGCCGGATACTGATTCGGCGGACGGGGTTCGGGGAGCTGGACCGGAAGGGCGGATCAGGGAACGGCACGCCGAAGCGTGGCATAGGACGTGAGGGCAAGCAGTGCACCGGCAGCCAGCAGCCAGCCGGCCAGCGACAGGGGCGTCAGCTGCACTATCCAGGCGCCGACCGAAGGCCAGGCCTCCCGCCAGGTGATCAGGGCGATAACTCCCAGCAGGACGGCCCCGGCACCCACCAGCGCTGCCGTGAGTCCAATCGTCCGCCACCGCTTGTAGATGGTCGAACTCCAGAAGCCCAGCAGGAACAGCAGGATGGCGACCGCGAAATAGAAGAGGATCAGGCTGTACCAGGTGCCCTCGGCAATCCACGGGATGGCGAAGATGGCGCCCTTCATGCCCCAGCCGTCGGTTGCCTGCTCCACCAGGCCCAGTACCCAATACAGGACCGCGAGAGCCAGGGCGACCAGGGAGAACAATCCGATGGTGCCGATGTAGAAGGCGCGCCGGCTGACGCTGAGGGCCTGCGAGAAGGGGAAGAGCAGGGTCATGGCCTGGATGCCCAGGGCAAAGAAATACCACATCACGGCCTGCCCGGAGCCCGAAATGACGTTCGAGGCGTCGTCCGGGATCATCGCGAAGATGGCCAGCGAAATCAGTGTGGAGGCAGCCAGGATAATCAGCGGAATCCACAGGTAGATCCATTTATTGGTCAGCTGCATTCGCGCCACGGCTACTGCACGGTTCATTGGAACGCCTCCAGGCTGTCTGTTGCCGCAGTGCCGGACGGCTTCTCTACGCCATCGGCCTGCAGGGTCTTGCGGACAATGAGTTGCTGCAGGGATACCGGGGTCAGCTGCAACCCAAGCTCTGCGGCCTCCCGGCGCCCGGCGTCGTCCAGCCGGTGCTCTACGGTCACCGAGGCAAGGGACCCCAGGGATTCGCGGTGCAGCACCGGGTACCCGGTGATGAAGGACTCGACGACGTCCGCAGTTCCGGTGATGGTTACGGCGCTGCCCCTGATGTTCTCTGCGTCGTCATCCAGGACAATCCTGCCGTTGTCGATCACGATCACGTGCTCCAGGAGAAGGGCCACTTCGTCGATCAGATGCGAGGAAAGCACGATGGTGCGGGGATGCTCTGCGAAGTCTTCAACCAGCCGGTCGTAGAAAATCTGCCGGGCCACGGCGTCGAGCCCCAGGTAGGGCTCATCAAAGAAGGTGATTTCCGCCCGTGAGGCCAGTCCGAGAACCACTCCGACGGCGGAAAGCTGGCCGCGGGAAAGCTTCTTCAACCGGCGCTTGACCGGCAGGTGGAATTCTTCCGCGAGCGAGGCGGCGAACCCGGCATCCCAGTTGGGATAAAGAAGCGCGGCGGATGCAAAAGCGTTGGCCGCGGTGAAATCGTCCGGGTATTTCTGTGATTCGCGGACGAAGCACAGCCGTTGCAGGACCCGGTCATTTTCGAAGGGGTGTTCTCCGAAGACCCGTACCTCGCCGGAAGACTCAAAGCCCTGGGCCGTGAGGATGGACATCAGGGTGGTCTTGCCCGCTCCGTTGCGTCCGAGCAGCCCGTAAATGCGGCCGCCGGAGATATCCAGGTCAACGTTGTCGAGCGCTAGCTGGTCCCGGTAACGGCGCGTAAGGTTCCGGGTTTCTATCACGTTCGTGGTGCCGGCAGTCATGGCGCCATGCTCCCTTCGGTGTCGACGGCACTGCGCTGAATCAATCCGGCGAGCTGGGTGCCGTCAATACCCAGCTTCCGCGCTTCGATTGTCAGCGGACGGACGTACTGCTCGTAGAACTGTTCCCGCCGCTTTTTGAGGACGGCTTCCCTGGCTCCGGGCGCCACGAACATGCCGATGCCCCTGCGCTTATAGAGGATGCCCTCATCCACAAGGAGATTGATGCCCTTGGCCGCCGTCGCCGGGTTGATCCGGTAAAAGGCTGCGAACTCATTGGTGGAAGGCACCTGGCTTTCCTCCTTGAGGGTTTCGTCAAGGATGTCGCCTTCGACGCGTTCGGCGATCTGTTGAAAGATCGGCCTGCTGTCATCTATCAAAGCGGCTCCTGTGTTTTCGTGCCGGGGACCCAAGTCCCCGGTTCACTACTTGCTTGGTTCATTACTGATGTAACTAACCTAGGGCAGGAGCCGGGACATTGCAACAGCTTCTAAAAGAAAAAAGGTGCCCCGCCGAAAATCGGCGGGGCACCGGAGTGCGGGCGTGCGGGGCTATTTCTCCGGAACCGGGGCCAGCGGGAGGGCCGTCGTTTCGGTGCCCGGCTGGCTCTTGTCGGACTGCCCGTCGCGGGAAGCGCTGTCACCGGAAGCGTTGTCCGCCGCGGCGTCGGTTTCCGGATCGTTCCCGGAGCCAGTGGCCACGCCGGAAGCTGCGGCTTCATCCGCTTCGGCTTCCCCGGGTGTTCCCTCGTCGGGGGACAGGGTTCCCCGCACGCTCTCATCAGGTTCGCGGCGGTCCGTGGCCGCTGCGGTTTCGGTGTCGTTTTCCGTGTCGAACCCTGTTTCGGTACCGACCACGCGGCTGACGCTGCCGGTGTCCGGGCCGGCGTCGTTAGCGCCTGACGCCGTGGGTGCCGCGTCCGGGGCAATGGGGACAACGGTAACCTTGGCGGCAGCCGGCCGGACTGCCGCCGCGGCCGCGGCTTCGGCTTCCGCGGCCCGGGCGTCCGCAGCGCGGGCCTGGCTGTCCCGCCGGTCAGACGCTTCCTGCGCCAGTACGTCTTCTTCGAGGGTGCCGAGCATCTCCACAGCTTCATCGACCATGGTGGAGTTCTCCGCGGCGACGCCGCGCACCAGCCACTGCGCGAGGGCGAATTCCGCAGACAATGCTGCCCGGCGGATCAGGTGCGGATCCTCGGGATCGTTGCTGGCTTCCAAATAGGCCGCGTGCACGGTCTCCGTGAACCGGGGATCGTTGGCCGCGATCAACCACGCGAAATCATCTGCCGGGTCGCCCACCCGGAGATCGGTCCAGCCGGTCACCGCGCTGACCCGTTCGCCGGTGAGCAGGATGTTGTCTTCATGCAGGTCGCCGTGGACCACGGTGGGCTTGAAACGCCACAGCGAGACGTCTTCCAGTGCGTGCTCCCAGCGGCGCAGCAGTACGGCGGGGATCTTGCCGGTGGTGGCCGCCTGGTCCAGCTCATTCAGGCGCCGCTGCCTGAACTCGTTCGCGCTGTAGCTCGGCAGATCCGCGGAGGTAACCAGCTCCCGGGGAATGGCATGGATCGCGGCCATGGCCCGGCCGATCTCCGTGGCGACGGAACGCCCGGCCGTCACCAGGGCATCAATGCTCCGGAGGGCGCCCGGAAGGTGGGAATAGACGAAAGTGCAGAGCTCGCCCTGGCGGACGGTGCCGGCAACATAGGGCAGGGCAAACGGCAATTCGGCCCTCACCGCCGGGACAAACGTGCGCAGGACCAGCAGTTCGGTCTCCAGGCGCATACTGGCCTCGAGGTGTTTGGGGGACCGGACGCGCCACCGGCGCCCGGCGTCGTCAATCAGCAGCGCCGCGTCAAAATCGGCAGCGTCGTCCGGGGAACCGGCAACGCCGGTAGGGGTCAGCCCTGGGACGGCAGCGCTGGCCATTGCAGCCAATTCCATGGGGGTCCGTTTCACATCTTCAACCGTATGGGCAGATGTGGTCCGAATAACCATTGCCGGGCGGCGAGTCGTCCAAACCGTGAGGAAAACCTCAGACCGGGCACGGCGCCGGGGGCCAACTACAGTTTGGGGGGAGGGAGTCAGTACGGTAGGTGGTATGAGTATCCCGGCACCGGCAGCAGAAGCAACTCCATTGGGTTTATTACCGCTGGCGCGCACGGCCGTGGACCGGGGCTCGGAGCGCCGCGTGGCACCGGATCTCTTCGAAACCATCCGTGCCGACGCCGGAACCCGGGTCATGTACCTGGCTTCAGGCCGCACGCTCGTCCGCGACGGCGCCCTGGTGCTCTTTGAACCGCCTGCGGCGGGCTTTGGCGACGATCCCGTCTATCTGGGCCGGACGCTTGAAGATGCGCAGGTGCCGCTGGGAACCGACGTCGTGCTGGTGACCCTGCCCGAACCTGATGAAGCGCTCGCCGTGGACGGCGCCGCCTGGGTGAGCCTGCGTGAAGCCGCAACCCATCTGGGTGCCCTGGACGCAGGGCTGTTCGTCGAGGCAGCTTCCATCGCCAACTGGCACTCCGTGCACACCCACTGCCCGCGCTGCGGTGCACGGACTGTTCCGGAGCAGGGCGGCTGGGTCCGCCGCTGTCCCGAGGACGGCAGCTCACACTTCCCGCGCACCGACCCCGCCATCATCGTTGCCGTTATTGACGAGCAGGACCGTATCCTGCTTGGCTCGGCAGCTGCCTGGGCGGGGAACCGGTATTCCACCCTCGCCGGATTCGTTGAGCCCGGGGAATCGCTGGAGGCCGCCGTCATCCGCGAGGTGGCTGAAGAGTCCAACGTGGTTGTCCACAGCCCGCAGTACCTCGGTTCGCAGCCGTGGCCGTTCCCGTGTTCACTCATGCTGGGCTTCACCGCCCGCGCACAGAACGCGGAAGCGAAGGCCGACGGCGTCGAAATGTCCGATGTCCGCTGGTTCAGCCGGACGGAACTCACCGATGCCGTGGCCAGCGGCGAAATCACCATTGCAGGCCCCATATCCATCGCCCGTAACCTGATCGAGCGCTGGTACGGCGGCACCATAACCGAACCGGAGGCCAACGCCCGCGCATGAGCAGTGAATCACCAGAAGCACGAATCCTTGCAGGGCTCGACGACGAGCAGCGGGCAGTAGCCACCACCCTCACCGGCCCCCTCTGCGTCCTGGCAGGTGCCGGTACCGGTAAGACCCGTGCCATCACGCACCGGATGGCCTACGGCGTGGCCACCGGCGTCTACAAGCCGCAGCAGGTGCTCGCGGTTACCTTCACGGCGCGGGCCGCAGCGGAAATGCGCACCAGGCTCCGGGACCTCGGGGCCGGCGGCGTCCAGGCGCGGACCTTCCACGCTGCCGCGCTGAAGCAGCTGCAGTACTTCTGGCCGCATACCGTCGGCGGAGCGATGCCCGGCCTGCTGGACCACAAGGCCCAGATCATCGCGGAAGCCGCGCGGCGCCTGAGGCTGTCCACCGACCGGGCCGCCATCCGCGACGTTGCCGCGGAAATCGAATGGGCGAAGGTTTCCATGCTTACGCCGGACAGCTACGTGCGGGCCGCCGGTGACCGGGAACCCCCGGCAGGGTTTGACCTGACGGCCATTTCGCGGATCTTCCAGTCCTACGAGGACGTAAAAGTGGACCGCAACATCATCGACTTCGAAGACGTCCTGCTGATCATGGTGGGAATCCTCCAGGAAGACGAGCGGGTGGCAGCCATGGTGCGGGACCAGTACCGGCACTTCGTGGTGGACGAGTACCAGGACGTTTCACCGCTGCAGCAGCGGCTCTTGGACCTGTGGCTGGGCGCCCGTAACGAACTCTGCGTGGTGGGCGATTCCAGCCAGACCATCTACTCCTTCACCGGCGCCACCCCGCGGCACCTGCTGGACTTCACCAAGCGGTTCCCCGGCGCCGACGTCATCAAGCTGGTCCGCGATTACCGCTCCACGCCGCAGGTGGTCGGCCTGGCGAACCGGATCCTCGCAGCCCGCACGGCCGAGGGGGAGCGGAACCGGACGGCGCCGGCCTGGCCCACGCCGCTGGAGCTGGTGGCGCAGCGGCCGGCCGGTCCGGAGCCGACGTTTACCGAATGCGCCGACGACGAAGCAGAAGCCGCGCACGTGGCCTCCTCCATCAAGGCACTGATCGAACAGGGGGTCCAGGCCAGCGAGATCGCCGTCCTCTTCCGTACCAACGGACAGTCGCAGGCCTATGAGCAGGCGCTGGCGTCAGCGGGTATCGGTTACCAGCTGCGCGGCGGCGAGCGGTTCTTCGCCCGCCGCGAGGTCCGCGACGCGGTGCTGCAGCTCCGCGCAGCGTCCCGGTCCGTGGGCAACGAGCCCGTGCCCCAGATGGTGCGGGACATCCTGGCTTCCCTGGGCTACACGTCCGAGGCGCCGACAGGGGGCGGCGCCACGCGGGAACGCTGGGAATCCCTGGCGGCGCTCGTGGCGCTCGCCGAAGAGCTGCAGGTCACCCGGACCCGTGACCCGGACAGCATCTTCACCATGCAGGACTTCGTGGCGGAACTGGAGGAACGTGCCGCGGCACAGCATGCACCCCGCGTCCAGGGGGTGACCCTGGCGTCCCTGCACTCGGCCAAGGGCCTGGAGTGGGATGCGGTGTTCCTGGTAGGACTGAGCGAAGGCCTGATGCCCATTTCCTTTGCCGACACCCCCGAAGCCGTCGACGAGGAACGTCGGCTGCTCTACGTGGGCATTACCCGTGCCCGGGAACACCTGGCTCTGTCCTGGTCCACGGCCCGGACACCGGGCGGGCGTGCCAACCGGAAACCGTCAAGGTTCCTGGACGGACTGCGTCCCCGGACGGAGCGGGACGCCGGACGGACGGCCGGACCGGCCAAGCAGGCCCGGCGCAAGGTCACCGGGCCGGCGAAGTGCCGCAGCTGCGGTGCCCTGCTGAATACCGGCGCCGAACGCAAGGTCGGGCGCTGCGGGGACTGCCCGGTGACCTATGAGGAAGCGACCTTCGACGCGCTGCGGGAATGGCGCCGTGAAGCGGCCGCCGAAGCAGGTATTCCGGCCTTTGTGGTGTTCACGGATGCCACCCTGGTCGCCATCGCGGAAGACCGGCCGCCGTCACTGAACCGGCTGGCCACCCTGCCCGGCGTCGGTCCGTCGAAACTGGAACGCTACGGCGAGGCGGTACTGAAGGTGCTCGAGGAAAGCGCCGGAGCCTAGCCGCCTGGCCGCCCGCCGGCCGCCGGACCTTGACGCGGGCCCTTGCAGCCGGGCCAATGGCGCCGGACCTTGGGCCGCCGGCTACGCCACCCGGTTGCTGCTGCGTTGCAGGCGGCAGCCGCAGGCGGGGTGGTAGTCCAGTTTCCGCAGCTGCGGGTAACCGTCGGAAGTCCGCAGCCGCAGGACTGCGGAGAACACCGCCGGTTGATTGATTCCATCCAGGAAGACCAGTGCCGCCATGGCCGCCGCTCCGGCGGCCAGGACCGACCCGGCAAGTTCCTCGCCCGAGGGACCCGACGAGTCCGGCGTGCCCGCATGCCCCTGCCCGGGGGCTTTATCCTCGTCCGCCGTCAGGGCTTCCATTGCGGCGTACCACCCGGGATCGGTATCTGCCCGGTGCCGGTCCAGGCATTCCAGGCAGGGCGTGACGCCCGGAACGACCAACGGGCCGATATCCCATCCGCCTTCCTGGGCGGTCAGTACCAGTCGGGGAACACCCTCGTCGCCGTCCGGCAGCTCCGACTGCCGTCCCGGCCGTCCGGGACCGGCCCCGACCGCGCGGACGGTCACCGCCAGATCCACTGCGGGCGGAACCTGGCGGCTTCCGCCCGGCGCCATGGTCAGCACCTGAAGGGTGGGGTCGATCCGGAACAGGTGCCGTTTGACGGCGGCTGCCCGGTTCATTCCGATATCGGTCATGGCATAGGCCGTGCCGACATCTGCCGGGCTCACCACCCCGGGGTCGGTGAGCAGCACGGTGCCAATGCCTGCGGAGGCAAGGGTGCGTGCCACCAGGGCTCCTGCGCGGCCCAATCCATCCACTGAGACGGCCGCAGCGGCGCGCCGCCGGATCGATTCCTCACCGTTGACGCGGTAGGCGGAGGAAAGGCGCTGTGCGTCCGGGAGGAGCCGTTCCGAGCGCAGGGAGGGAATGGGGTCCGCGGTTCCCTCCTGCGGTACAAGCAACGGGCCCAGGACCTGCAGGAGCGACGCTGCGCGGTCCGGCGGGAGGGACAGTCCTGCTGCTGTGGCCGCTTCGGCACCGTCCGGAACGCCTTGACGCAGCGCCGCCAGGAAAGCGAGGTCGGCGTCCTGGAGGTTGCGCAGCAGCAGGGATCCTGAGCCGATTCCCAGTTGCCGGGCTCCCGGTGAAACTTCCAGCACATGAATTCCAGGATTGATCCGCATGGCCTGCTCCCGTTGGTCTGGTTCTTCCTGCCCTGTTGCCCGCCCTTGTCCTCCGGGCTGTCGACACTGCCCGCTCGGCCGGGTTGCTGCCCATGCTGGCACGGTGTTCGCAGCCGTTCCGGGTTATCCACAGGCTGCAGGGCCGCCGGCGGCGGCGGCTAGGCTTGGAATATGCCTTCCCCGCACCGGACCGCCGACGTTTCCATCCCGGCCACCACCAGCACCGGAATACCGATCCAGGTCCGCCGGTCCGCCCGGCGGAAGCGGACGGTCAACGCCGTCTTCCGTGACGGGGTGGCGCTGATTTCGATCCCCGCGCATTTCTCCACTGCACAGGAGGCGGAATGGGTGCGCCGGATGGTCGCGCGGCTGGAAGAGCGCTCGGCCGGTGTGCCGGATCCGGAGACCAGCGAGAGCGAGCTGATGCTGCGTGCCGCGGAACTATCCCGGTCCTACCTCTCCGGCCGTGCGCGCCCGCAGTCCGTCCGCTGGGTGAGCAACCAGAACTCGCGCTGGGGATCGGCCACGCCCGGCAGGGGAACCATCCGGCTTTCCGACAAGCTGCAGGGCATGCCCGAATGGGTTATCGACTACGTGCTGCTTCACGAACTCGCACACTTGCTGGTGCCCTCGCACGGTCCGGCGTTCTGGCGCCTGCTGGAAAGCTATCCGCAGACGGAGACAGCCAAGGCCTTCCTCTCCGGAGCAGCGTTCGCCAGCGCCCGCGGCCTGAAGGGCGAGATGGGGGAGGACTGACCAGTCCTTAAACACAGCTGCTCCAGAGGCTGTTGCCCCTGGAGCAGCTGCGGGTGCTGCCGGTCAGCTAGCTGGCGCCGGGCTTCCCGTCGTCGCCGTCGGCTTTGTCCGAACCGCCGTCGGTCTTGTCCGAGCCGCTATCCGAGCCGCTGTCCGAGCCGCCGTCGGTGTTTCCGGCTGCTGGCGCATCCGTTGCAGTTTCCCCGGAACCCTCTTCTTCAGGGCCGGATTCGTCGGCAGGCGTGTCGAATCCGCCGTCGAGGAGGCGCTTCAGGGCGGCATCAACGTCGGAGTCGGCCGCCTCGAGAAGTTCACGCCGCCGGCTGAAGCCCTTGGGATCATCGAGGTCCTCGGAGGTCGGCAGGAGATCCGGGTGCTGCCAGATGGCATCGCGGCCCTCAATGCCGCGTTCCTCCGTGAGATGCGCCCAGAGTGCAGCGGCATCGCGCAGGCGCCGCGGCCGCAGCTCCAGGCCCACCAGGGAGGCGAATGTGTGCTCAGCGGGACCACCGCTGGCACGACGCCGGCGGATCATTTCCCGAAGGGCCCCCGCCGAGGGCAGGTTCGCGGTGGCAGCGGCCGTGACCTCGTCCACCCAGCCTTCCACCAGGGCCAGGGCGGTCTCCAGCCGTTCAAGGGCGGCATCCTGGGCCGGCGTGCGCTGAGGCTGGAAGACTCCGCCGGACAGGGCAGCCTGGATGGACTCGGGATTGGCCGGGTCGATCTCCCGGGCGGCTTCCTCGATCTTTGACATGTCGATGTGGATGCCGCGGGCATAGCTTTCGATGGTGCCGAAGAGGTGGGACGCCAACCAGGGTGCCTGTGCGAAGAGGCGGGCATGCGCTGCTTCCCGGACGGCAAGGTACAGGCGGATTTCCGCTTCCGGGATATCCAGGCCTTCGCCGAAGGCTGCAACGTTGGCGGGCAGCAGTGCCATGGTTCCGGCCGCGAGGGGCAGGCCGACGTCGGTGGAGCTCACCACTTCCTTGGACAGCGCCCCTACGGCCTGGCCGAGCTGGATGCCGAACATTGCGCCGCCCATGTTGGCGAGCATGGAGGACGCTCCGCCCATCATGGACTTCATTTCTTCGGGCATCTGCGTGGTGATGGCATTGGACAGGGCTTCAGAAATGCTCACCGCCACCGGTTCGGTCAGGCGGCGCCAGGAATCCATCGTGGCTTCAACCCACTCCGCCCGCGACCAGGCGCGGCCAAGGCTGGCGGTGGACGCGAAATCGGTGGCCGGGTCCAGCCAGAGTTCGGCCAGGTGCAGTGCCTCGTCAACCTCGCGGGCCGCCGTCGGGCCAGTGGAAGGGTCGCTGCCGGTTGCTGCCACCCGCCGGGCGTTGTCCTTGGCCAGCTGCCAGTTCACCGGACCGTCCGAAGAAGCGCTGAACATGGCCTGGACCTGCTGGAAAATCATGGCCATGGCGTTGGGGTCCGAGGGCAGCCCGGCCGCCTTTGCCAGCTCGGTGGGATCCATGCCGCCCGCCCCGCCGGCGCCGAACAGGCGCGCGAGCATTTCGGACAGCGGATCCTGCGGGTTGTCCCCGCGGTCGGATGGATTGGAACTCATGGGATACCACCGGTCCTGTGAAAGAAGATAAAGCGGAAAGATACTGCGGAAGATAATGTGTGCGATGCCCGGCACCTGCCGACCATATTCCCCTTACGCTACCCGCAGCGTCCAACCCCTGTCCTGCACAGGCCGTTTTCGTTCGCTGTAGGCAAAGCCTGCCCTGCACGCCACGGGCGGGGGCCGGGCGTAGGCTTGCAGGGTTGGCAGCCCGAGGGCGCCGGCTCTGTAAACGAGCACCATATAACGAGCACAACTAAACGAGCACAGCATACGAGCGCAGGAAAAGGTTGGTCAGTTGCGCCACTCTCATGACGACAGCAGGACCGCGGCGCAGGGCCGGCCAGGTGATCCCGTGCCCGGGGAGTCTCCCGTCCCGGCCCCGCAGCCGGACGGCAGCTACTCCGTTTATCCGTACCAGGGCCTGGGTGCGGGCCGCCCCGCACCGGCGAAACGCTCCGCCCGTTCCCGGGCGATGATTGCTTCCGGTGCGCTTGCCGCCGTCCTCGGCGCCGCCGGCCTGCTGCTGCCCGCCCAGTACGTGGTGGAGTCTCCGGGACCTACGTTCAATACGCTGGGAAGCGCCGGCGATGCAGAAATCATCGAGATCGAGGGGCGCCCGAGCTATCCCACGGAGGGCGAGCTGGACCTGACCACGGTCTACGTTTCCGGCGGCCCGAGCACCAACATCAGCATCTTCCAGGCCGTGGGCGGCTGGGCGAACAATGACGACGTCGTCTATCCCACCGAATTCCTCTACGCGCCGGGAACCACCAGCGACGAGGTGGACGAGGAAAACGCCGCCGCCATGACGTCGTCCCAGGAATCCGCCGTCGCCGCAGCCCTGACCCAGCTGGATATCGGCTATACGCAGGAACTTACCGTGGCAGCCGTGGTTGAGGGGGCGCCGGCCGAAGGCGTGCTGGAGGCCGGAGACACCGTGGTTGCAGTGAATGACACCCGGATCGACGGCATCGAGAGCCTGCGCGCGGTCCTGAACGACGGCGGCGGCTCGCCTGCGGCAATCACGGTACGGCGGGACGGGGACGAAGTAACCGAATCCGTGACGCCGCGGGAATCCGATTCCGGTACCTATCAGCTCGGCATCGAACTGGCGACCTCCTTCGAATTCCCTTTCGAGGTCAACATCGGTGCAGGAATGGAACGTGTAGGCGGTCCGTCCGCGGGCATGATGTTCGCCCTGGGGATCGTGGACCGGCTCACCCCGGAACCGTTGACCGGCGGCAGGCACTTCGCCGGAACCGGGACCATCGACGCGGCCGGGAACGTTGGCCCCATCGGCGGGATCCGGCAGAAACTGATCGGGGCGTCCGACGCCGGTGCCGAGTATTTCCTGGCCCCCGCCGACAACTGCGGCGAGGTCGTCGGCCATATTCCGGCAGGCCTGGACGTGGTGCGGGTTTCCACCCTGGACGAGGCCATCCAGGCGGTAGAAAAGCTCGCCGCCGGCGGGAGTGCGGCGGACCTGCCACAGTGCACCCCCTAGTAGTAGACGGCCCGGCCTAGTTACGATCGGGACAAGGTTGTTTGCGGCACCGGATCTAAGTGGCAGCCGCAGAGCAATCCAAGGCAGAATGATTTACGGACGGCTTCCGGGGTAACCGGTGGGGAAACAGGGCTGGAAACACGACCCGAAAGCATTCCCGCCGGCGCATCCCGGTCAGGCCGCGAGCCGACGCACCGAACGATGAGGTAACTGTGACTTCCGGACCAAACGGCCCATTTTCCCGACCCGGTACGGCCACGGCCGTCGGCAGGCGACGGCGGCGCAGCCCGCTGATCGCAACGCTGATCGTAGTTGCCGTCCTGGTCATTGGCTTTGTGTACTTTTCCCAGGTTTACGCGAATGTCCTGTGGTACAACCAGCTGGGGTATCTGGAAGTCTTCGTCAAGGAGAACCTGACCCGTATCTCCATGTTCCTTGCAGCCTTCCTCGTGATGGCAGCCGGAGTGTTCACCAGTATCCGGGTGGCCTACACGTCGCGGCCGATCTATGCGCCGGACAGTGCACTCCAGGACAACCTCAACCGGTACCAGGCCCAGCTTGAGCCCATCCGCAAGCTGCTGATGATCGGTATTCCGATCGTGGTCGGCGGCTTCGCCGGCACGGCCGCCATGTCCATGTGGCAGCAGGCCCTGCTCTTCTTCAACCGGCGCGATTTCGGACAGACAGATCCGCAGTTCAACATGGACTACAGCTTCTACCTGAACACGCTGCCCTTCATCGGGTTCCTGGTGGGCTTCCTGATCAGCGTCGTCGTCATTGCCGGTATTGCCGGCCTGATGACCCACTACCTTTACGGCGGCATCCGGCTGGAGGAGAAGGGCGTGTTCGTCAGCCGCCCGGCCCGCCTGCACCTGGCCATCATCGCCGCAGCGTTCCTCATCCTGCAGGGCATCAACTTCTGGCTCGACCGCTACGACACCCTGCTGAGCACCTCGGGAACCTGGACCGGCGCCCTCTACACCGACGTCGAGGCCGTCATCCCGACCAAGGCGATCCTGGCTGTTGCCTCGGTCATCGTTGCCGTCCTGTTTATCCTCTCCGCCGTCATCGGCCGCTGGCGCCTGCCGATTATCGGCACCGCAATGCTGATCATCACGGCCATCGTGGCCGGCGGCGTCTACCCCTGGATTGTCCAGCGCTACCAGGTGCAGCCTTCGGAACTGAGCCTCGAGCGCGAATACATCCAGCGCAACATCGACCTCACGCGGGAGGCCTACGGCCTGACCGACACCGAGGTCATCCCGTACGACGCCACGGTGAACGCCAACGCCGGAGCCCTTGAACAGGACGCCGGCACCACGGCCAACATCCGCCTCCTGGACCCGAATGTCGTCTCCGACGCGTTCGGCCAGCTGCAGCAGTTCCGCCAGTACTACCAGTTCCCGCAAACCCTGAACGTGGACCGCTACGAGATCGACGGCGAAGTCCAGGACACGGTCATCGCTGTCCGCGAGCTGAACGTCGGCGGCGTGCCCGCAGGCTGGGTCAACGAACACATCCTCTACACCCACGGCTACGGCGTGGTGGCGGCGCGCGGTTCAACGGTCGGGGCGGACGGCAAGCCCAGCTTCATGGAGTCCGGCATTCCCTCCACCGGTGTGCTCACCGACGGCGGCGAGTACGAGCCGCGGATCTACTTCGGCGAAAACTCTCCGCAGTACTCGGTGGTCGGCGCACCGGAGGGCACCCCGCCGGTGGAAATCGACCGCCCGCAGACGGGCAACTCGGAAGAGGAATCGCAGACCACCTTCAGCGGCGAGGGCGGCCCGAGCGTCGGGAACTTCTTCAACCAGCTGGTCTACGCGATCAAGTTCCAGTCCACCGAACTGCTGCTCGCGGACGCGATCAACGAGGAATCCCAGATCCTCTATGACCGCGACCCCCGCGAGCGGGTGGAAAAGGTTGCGCCGTACCTGACCGTGGATTCCAACGCGTACCCCGCTGTCATTGACGGCCGGGTGAAGTGGATCGTGGACGGCTACACCACGAGCAAGTACTTCCCCTACTCCACGCAGCAGGAGCTGCAGGATGCCACCACGGACTCGCTGACTCCGGGCGCTGCGGCGCTGCCGCAGGAACAGGTGAACTACATCCGCAACGCGGTGAAGGCCACTGTTGATGCCTACGACGGTTCCGTCGAGTTGTACGCCTGGGACGATGAGGATCCGCTGCTGAAGTCCTGGCAGAGCGTCTTCCCCTCCACCCTGAAAAAGTACAGCGACATGTCCGCTGACCTGATGGCGCACGTGCGTTACCCGGAAGACCAGTTCAAGGTCCAGCGTGAACTGCTCGGCAAGTACCACGTCACCGATCCGGATTCCTTCTACAAGAACGACGACGCCTGGAGCGTTCCGGCCGATCCCACGGGCGGCAACGGCAGCGTCAAGCAGCCTCCGTACTACCTGTCGCTGCAGATGCCGGGCCAGGATGAAGCGACCTTCTCGCTGACGACGCCTTTCATTCCGTTCGTGAGCGAAGGCGGCGACCCCCGCAACGTGCTCTACGGTTTCCTCTCCGCTGAGGCAGACGCCGGCACCGGGGAAGCGGGTGTCAGGAGCGAGGACTACGGCAAGCTTCGGCTGCTGGCCCTGCCCACGGATACGGCTGTTCCCGGGCCGGGCCAGGCGCAGAACACCTTCAACTCCGACCCCACCGTCTCTAACGCGTTGAACCTCCTGCGCCAGGGTGCTTCGGAAGTCATCAACGGCAACCTGCTGACCTTGCCGGTCGGTGACGGCATCCTGTACGTGCAGCCCGTGTACGTCCAGTCCTCGGGTGAGGCCTCATATCCGACGCTGCAGCGGGTGCTGGTGAACTTCGGCGAGAAGGTGGGCTTCGCACCCACCCTGGAAGAAGCCCTGGACCAGATCTTCGGCGGAGACTCCGGCGCGTCCACGGGAGATGCCGGCAACGTCGGGGCTACGCCTCCGACAGCGGAAGGCGGCGGCGACGTGACCGCCCAGTCCGAACTGGCTACGGCGCTTTCCGATGCCGGGCAGGCCATCCAGGACGGCCAGGCTGCCCTTGGCCGCGGTGACTTTGCCGCCTACGGCGAGTCCCAGGCCCGCCTCCAGGACGCCATTGCCCGGGCTACTGCAGCCCAGGAACGGATGGAAGGTGCTGCCGGCGGCGACGCCACCGAGGCGCCTGCCGACGGCGCCACTGCTCCGGCGGAAGACAGCGACGGCGGCAACTAGCGGACCGGCGGCGGCGCACCCAGGGTGCTCCGCCGCCGGCTTGCCGGCCGGGCCTCGGGCCCCGCAGCTTTGGACCGGAGGGTTCCGGTTTGCGCCGGGGTCCTGCGGCGGGTAGAGTTAGATATCACGCCGCGGGGTGGAGCAGTTCGGTAGCTCGCTGGGCTCATAACCCAGAGGTCGCAAGTTCAAATCTTGCCCCCGCAACAAAGGAAAGTCCCTCGAGGTTCCGCAAGGAACCTCGGGGGACTTTTGTTTTGCCCGCCAATGGACCCACTACACTTCCCACATGGGCGATACTCCGGCGGAACGGGACCCGGACCGCGGTGAGACCCCGCTGCAGAAGCAGGACCGGAACTGGACGGACCTGCTGCAGGAGCTGCGGGTGCTCCAGGCCGGCATCCAGATCCTGACCGGATTCCTGCTGACGCTGCCGTTCCAGCAGCGCTTCACCGAACTGAACCCGGTCCAGGTGGGCATCTACCTGTGCCTGGTGGTGCTTTCGGTGCTTGTCACCGCGCTGCTGCTGTCAACGGTGGTGATGCACCGCGCCTTCTTCCAGCGGCGGATCAAGGGGAACCTCGTGGACAGCGCGGACCTGCTGCTGCGCCTTACCTTGGTACTGGTGGGCCTGATCCTGGTCGGGACCATCGGCCTGGTGTTCGACCTCGTACTCTCCGGTGCAGCCGGCGCCATAGCCGCAGTATCGGTGGCGGTTGTCGTGGCCCTGCTGTGGCTGCTCCTGCCTCTTCTCCTGAGGCGGCAGGCCCTGCGCCGACGCACGGCCCGGCAGCGCCGGCCCCGGCGGGAACGCACCAGACGGACGAAGGGCGGGCGCCGGTAGCGGCACCCGCCCTTCGGCAGTACTGGAAGCAGCTGCGGCTAGTCCTCGATGGCGGACTGCGTTGTGCCGGAAGACTTCAGGGCCGCCAGACGGGCTTCGACCTCGGTCTGCTCGCCGAGATCCTCAAGTGACTCGAACTGCGAATCAAGGCTGGAGGAAGCCAGCTCGTTGGCGCCGCGGACGCGGGCTTCTTCGCGGCGGATCTTTTCCTCGAAACGGCCCACCTCAGAGGTCGAGTCCATGACGTCGATGCTCTTCATGGCCTCATGCATCTGCGTCTGCGCGGAGGCGTTGCGGGCGCGGGCAATCAGTTCGTCGCGCTTGCTGGTGAGCTGGTCCAGCTTGCCCTTCATCTGGTTCAGGCCGGTCTTGAGGCGTTCAACGATCTCTTCCTGGGAAGCAATGGTCGGCTGTGCGCCCTTGGCTTCGTTTTCGGAGGCGATCTGGCGCTGAAGGGCCACCTTGGCAAGGTTGTCGAACTTCTCGGCGTCGGCGGTGTTCCCGGCCGCGCGGAACTCATCGGCCTTGCGGGAAGCCGCCAGCGCCTTGTTGCCCCAGTTCTGGGCGTTCTGGATGTCCTCGTTGTAGTCGTCCTGGAGCATCCGAAGGTTCCCGATGG
Organism: Arthrobacter sp. zg-Y895; assembly: GCF_020731025.1. Lineage (NCBI taxonomy): Bacteria > Bacillati > Actinomycetota > Actinomycetes > Micrococcales > Micrococcaceae > Arthrobacter > Arthrobacter sp. zg-Y895. The sequence continues at coordinate 247,226 of NZ_JAJFZY010000001.1, read as the reverse complement.
TCTGCGCGACGGCGCTCTCGGCCTCAGCGATGTTGTTGCTGTAATCCCGCACCATCTGGTCGAGCATCTTCTGCGGATCCTCGGCCTGGTCGAGGATGGCATTGATGTTGGCCTTGGCCAATTGAGTGATACGTCCGAAAATCGACTGCTTAACCACGGTGTCTGCCTTTCAATCTGCTGTGTTCGGAAAAAGCCCGCCTCCGCCATGGAGCGTTACGGGTACATCTTGGTGCACTTTTGCGTCTTTGGCCCGTGTTGGCTAGAAGTTTCCGCCGGATGAGCCGAACCCGCCGCCTCCGCCGAACCCGCCGCCGCCTCCGCCGAAGCCGCCGAACCCGCCGCCGCCCCATCCGCCGCCGTGCGAGCCGCCGCGCAGGATGGAATCAATGAGGATACCTCCGAGGATGGCGCCGCCCAGACCATTGCCGCCGCCTCCGCCGATTCCGCCGCCGAAGCCGCCTCCGCCGAAACCTCCGCCGAAACCGTCGACGTCCTGCTGCGCCATTTCCGCTGCCTGGGCAGCCAGGGCATTGGCCTGCTGGGCGTAGGCGAGGGCGCTCACCGGATCTGAGGACTGCATTGCCACGGCCTGCTGCAGATTGCGCTCAGCCTCGGCCAGCCGGGTCCGGGCTTCGCTGCCGACGCCGCCGCGGCGTGCCCGGATGTAGTCCGAGGTGCCGGAAATCTGCGCCTGCGCGGCCATCATGGCGTGCTGCAGGGAATCCCGTGCCCGGCGTTCCTGCTCCTGGCGGTCCCGGATGCCTTCCAATGCGGCATCGAGTTGGTTGTTGGCCGTTTCCAGCCGGCGCAGCAGGTCCACCGGGTCAATGGGGCCGGCCTGCGTGGCCTGGTTCACGGCATCGAGGGCGGCACGGACCCCGGCTGCCGGACCGGCAAGACCGGGAGTGCTTCCGCCGGCGGCAATAGCGCCGGCCTGTGCCAGGTCCTGGTTGGCATCGGCCACCGCGCGCTGGAGCTCCTGGCGTGCGGCGTCGAGTTCCTGGCTCCGCTTGTCGATCGCATCCAGCAGCACATCGGCCTGGTGGACGGACTCTTCGGCCGCCCGGACGGAAACCACTGCCGAAGAAGTATCCCCTTCGGCCAGCTTTTCATTCGCCGTCGCGGCGGCATTGGACACGAACGCCAGGCGTTCATGGGCCTGGTCGATGTTGTCGCTGATCTGGCTGACGGCGGATGCGGCGTAGCGGGACCGCAGCGAATCGAGTGTCGCCGCCGAGGTGCTCAGGCGCGAGGCGGCCTGGTCAGCGGCTGCCTGTGCCGCGGCCAGGGCGGCGGGGGCGTTCTTCTCCAGTTCCCGGAGGGAATCGAACTCTTCCTTGTGTGCCTGCAGCGACTCGTTCACTGCCTCGCACCGGCGGATGATTTCCTTCAGCCAGGTCCGTTGCTGCTGCTCGGTGTCGGGTATGTGGTCGTCAAGCTGCTGCTGCAGCTTGAAGGACTCGCCCATGTGCGCGCGTGCTGCGGCCAGGTCCTCGGAGAAGGTTGTGACGGCATCCTCGCCGTAGGCGGCCATGGCAAATCCAAGTTCCTGCTCGCTGGACTTGATCGCGTCGTCGGCCGCCACGAGCAGGCTGCCGGCGCGCTTGCGCAGGTCCGGCACGCTCATGGTGTCCAGCGGATCCACCGGGGCGGCGGGGCCCTGCTGCTGTACGGGCGCAGTGGCGGCGGACTTGCGGCGGCGGCTGCGGATCAGCAGGGCGGTCCCCAGTCCACCGGCGACGACTACGCCGCCAACCAGCAGGGGAGCCACGTCGGCTCCGCCGGATTCCTCCGCGGCGGCAACCTCTCCGTCTCCGCCGCGGGCAATGTCTTCCAAGGACTCCGCAGCGTTCACTGCGCTGTTGGCCCACTGGGCGGAGGAAATGTCCTGCGAGCCCAGCAGGGGGTCGGTTGCAGCAGCGAGAATGGCATTGCGCCGCTCCTGGTTCAGGACGCTCTGGTCCCCGGTGGAGACCTGTATCTTGCGGTCCTCGGTGGCGATGCTCAGGAGTGCTTCCTTAGCGCCCATGCCCTTGCCCTCCACCACCTGCTCCGACCAGGCGGCCGGGTCTGCGGGACTGGTGAAGGAATCCACGTAAACCACGTAGAGGGTGTAGCCGCTGTTCCGCTGTACCTCCGAAATTGCTTCCTCCACCTCGGAAGCATCACTGCCCAGCACATTCGCGGGGTCCACGACGAATTCGCCCGGCGGTATGCGTACGGGGGATTCCGCCGGCACCTGGACCACCGAACCGGCGGCGGCCTGGACGGGATCCGCGGGCCCGGCAAAAGCAGCGGCGGGGACCAGGACCGTAACTGCGCTCAGGCCTAGTACGGCCGCCAACCTGTTCCGTGACCGCATACAACGTCCTTTGGTTTTAATCTCGCTCGGTTCCAGCTGCCGTAAGGGGCAGCTTATGCGGCCCCGGACCTTGGTACCGATTCTAGGGGCCGCCCTATGCCGCGTCCACCGCGACCGGAGCGGGAGAGTCGGCAGCGTGGCCGGGGAACGCCCGCCTGACCTGCACCTTTACCCTATTTCTCGAGTAGCCTGCCAGTACGACGGCGTTCGGTTTGTTCACAGCGGATGTCCAGCAATCGTCCCCGTACATCCCAGCTAGCACTGCCATAGTGGATAAAAAGAACGATGTGGCTACACCATGGGTAAACGAACTTTGAAAGGACAACCCACATGACTGAGCAACACGGCGGTCCCGAGGGCCCCGAACGCCCGTTGCCGCCCCGGCCGCCGGCGCCGCCGTCATATTCGGGGACCGCTGCGGGGGAAACTTACAGCGGAACACAGGGGGATACGCCGGGCAACCCGCAGACCGAACCCCTGGCGAATGCTGTCCCTGCGCAGGGACAGCCGGGCCACGGAAACGGCCCGGCCGCTTACGGGTCTTCCGCGTACGGGTCCACGGACTCGGGCAGCGCCTTCCATGCACCGGCGGGAACTACGCCGGCCCCTGAATCCCGGGCAAAGAAGTTCGGGACGGGAACACTGGTTGCGGGCATGCTGCTTGCAGGTCTGTTCGGCGGCGGCGTGGCCGTCGGGGCCAACACGCTCATGGATGACGGCAATACTGCCGGCCAGGCCAGCCAGCCGCAGACAGTCGTGGTGAATGACGAAGACAGCGTCAACTCGGTCACGGCGGCGGCAGTGAAGGCCTCACCGAGTGTGGTCACCATTGAAGTTGCCGCCTCCGGCAGCACGGGCACCGGTTCCGGGATCATCCTGGACGAGGACGGCCACATCCTGACCAACACCCACGTAGTCACCCTCGGAGGCACCGCCGCCGATCCCGTCGTCGAAGTCCAGACGGCGGACGGACGGGTCCTGACCGCGACCATCGTCGGGACGGACCCCCTGTCCGACCTCGCGGTCATCAAGGTGGACGCCCCGGACCTGACACCCGCTGCCCTGGGCGATTCCGGGAACCTGAATGTCGGGGACACCGTGATTGCCATCGGCGCCCCGCTCGGCCTGTCCGGGACAGTGACTGACGGCATCGTCTCCACCCTCAACCGCACCATCAGCGTCCAGTCCTCGGCCGCGCCGGAAGAGTCGGAAAGCTCAGACGAACCCGAAGACAACGGTTTCGGTTTCCGGTTCGCTCCGCCGGACGGATCCTCGCAGGACCAGAGCACCGCGGAGAGCTCGATCTTCCTCAACGTGGTGCAGACCGACGCCGCCATCAACCACGGCAACTCCGGCGGCGCGCTGGTCAACACCGACGGTGAAGTCATCGGCGTAAACGTCGCGATTGCCTCCGCCGCCTCCGGTGCCGCAGGCGAGGACAGCGGCAACATCGGTGTCGGGTTCGCCGTTCCCATCACCTACGCCGAGCGGGTAGCGGAAGAAATCATCGACAACGGGTCCGCGACCCACGGTTACCTTGGGGTCTCGGTGACGCCGGCAACCGCATCCGATTCGTCGTCGACGTTCACCGTGGGTGCCGAGGTCGCCGAAGTGGTATCCGGGTCGCCGGGCGAAAAAGCCGGCCTGCGCAAGGGCGATGTGGTCACGTCCGTCAACGGCATCCCGGTTACGGATGCCCAGTCGCTGACTGCAGCCATCCGGATGCAGCCCGCCGGCGGCAAGGCGACGATCGACTTCACCCGGGACGGTAAAACGGACAGCGTTGACGCCACCCTCGGGGATTCGGCAAAGCAGTAACACCGCCATAGCCGGACTCCATAGTTCGAGCAGGCAACGAAGGGCCGCGCCGGGAGTATCCGGGCGCGGCCCTTCCGTTTGCACCCGCCCTGCATTTGCGCGGACGCGAAAGCCCGGCCAGTGTGTGATTAGCTTTAAACGCGCCGCTCCTTGGCGGCGCGCGTCGGCGGGAGGATCTCCAGGCCGCCGGGAAACGATTTTCCTATCGGAAAGGCCGGAATGCAGGAGTCAGCCACCCATCCGCTGAACATTGTTGTCTTGGTAAAGCATGTCCCCGACGCGCAGTTTGACCGGCACCTCACCGGCCCCGGGCATACCTTGAACCGCGCCGAGAGCATCCTCTCCGAACTGGACGAGTACGCCCTTGAGGCGGCACTGCAGCTGGCCGAGGCCCGCGGCGGGGAGAGTGCCGGGAACCGGGTGACTGCCCTGGCCATGGGCCCGGCGGCAGCAGTGAACGCGGTGAAGAAGTCCCTGCAGATCGGCGCCTATGCAGGCGTGCACCTGGCCGACGACGCCCTGGCCGGTTCCGATGCAGCCGGCACCTCGCTGGCTCTTGCCGCTGCGGTACGCACCATCGCTGAATCCCAGGGGCCGGTGGACCTGGTCATCACGGGCATGGCCTCCACGGACGGTGAGACCTCGCTGGTTCCCGCGCAGCTCGCCGAAAGGCTGCAGCTGGCACAGGTGACCTTTGCTTCCGAACTCGACGTAGTGGACGTCGACGGCGCCCCGGTTGTGAAGGCGCGCCGCGACGGTGACTCCTTCACCGAAACCGTTGAGGCGCCGCTGCCGGCCCTGGTATCGGTGACGGACCAGGCCAACAGTCCCCGCTATCCGAACTTCAAGGGCATCATGGCAGCGAAGAAGAAACCCGTTACGGTGCTGACACTCGCCGAGATCGGAGTGGACCCGGCGCAGGTGGGGCACGACGGCGCCTGGACGGCAGTAGCCGCCTCCGCTCCGCGGCCGCCGCGCTCGCAGGGAACCATCATCACCGACGACGGCACCGCCGGCGTGCAGCTGGTGGACTACCTTGCCGCGCAGAAACTGATCTAAGACTTCTCCTGCTTGAACCGGCGCTTCGCAGGCGCCGCCGCCTACGTCCTAAGGAGCGCACCATGGCGTCCGTCCTGGTTTTTCTCGATGTCCCAGCCCTTCCCCTGCCGCGGGCTGCCCGCGAACTGCTGACCCTTGCCGCCACGGTGGGGGAACCCGCGGTGGCTGCCGCCCACCGCGTGGATCCGGCCATGCTCGAAGCACTTGCCTCCCACGGCGCCGTGAAGGTTTACGAGCCGGCCGGGGAACTGGACACCGTCCTGGTGGCCGCGAAGGCCGCCTTCCTGGCGGATGCCGCCAAGAGCGAGCAGCCCGCCGCGATCCTGCTGGGCAACTCCTTCGAGGACCGCGAGATTGCAGCCCGCGCCGGAATCAAGCTCGGCTCCGGCGTCATCACTGACGCCGTTGCGGTGGCGCCGGACCTTGCCGTCACCAAGTCGGTGCTGGCCGGGTCCTACACCTCGACCTGCCGGGTACGCACCGGCACACCCATCATCACCGTGAAAGCCAACAGTATCGAGCCCGCACCGGCCGATCCGTCAGCCGCGGCTCCGCAGCGGGTCGAGGTTCCGCTCTCGGAAACCGGTCCTGCCGCACGGGTCACCGGCCGCTCCGGCAAGCGCGTGAGCGGACGTCCCGAACTGGCCGAGGCGCGGGTGATCGTTGCGGGCGGACGCGGCATGGACGGGAACTTCGGTCCCGTGGAGGAACTCGCGGACCTCCTCGGCGGAGCGGTGGGCGCTTCCCGTGCGGCCACGGACGCGGGCTGGATTGAACATTCCGCCCAGGTGGGACAGACCGGCAAGACCGTCTCCCCGCAGTTGTACATTTCCGCCGGCATTTCCGGCGCCATCCAGCAGAAGGCCGGTATGCAGACCGCCAAGGTGATCGTCGCGGTCAACAAGGACGCCGATGCACCGGTGTTCGAGATCGCGGACTTCGGCATTGTCGGCGATGTGTTCTCCGTGCTGCCCCAGGCCGCCGAAGAGATCCGGAAGCGCAGGGCCTGACATGTTCCCGACGTCGGCCCCTGCCCGGGTCCTGGCCTTCGCAGCTCATCCGGACGACATCGATTTCGGTGCCGCCGGCACCCTGGCCCGCTGGGCACGCGAGGGCACGGAAATCACCTACTGCATCATGACCTCCGGTGATGCCGGGGGCTTCGATCCTACGGACCGCTCCGGCGTTACTGCCCTGCGGAGCGGGGAACAGCGGGAAGCCGCCCGGCAGGTGGGAGTGCAAGACATAGTGTTTCTGGGGGAGCGGGACGGCTACTTGGAAGCCAACCACTCGGTGATCGCCCGCGTGGTGGAGCAGATCCGGCGCGTGCGTCCCGACGTCGTGCTGTCCATGCACCCCGAGCGGAACTGGGACCGCCTCCAGGCGAGCCACCCCGACCATCTGGCCTGCGGCGAAATAGTGACTCGGGCCGTGTACCCGGCCGCTGAGAATCCCTTCGCCTATCCGGAGCTCGCGGAACAGGGGCTGGAAGCGTACAAGGTGCCGTGGCTGTGGTTTTACGGTGCGCCGCGGGAGCGGGAGAACACTGCCGTGGACGTCAGTTCCACGGTAGACGTCAAGCTTGCCGCCATCCGGGTCCATGCGAGCCAGCATCCGGACATCGAGGGCATGGACGCCTCGGTCCGGCGGTTCCTGCAGGACAACGCCCGCCGGCACGGCCTGGCTGAGGGAGTCAGCGCGGAAACATTCCATGCCGTAGGCGTGAACACCCCGGAGACCATCGCCGGATTCTAGCCGCCGCAGCTACTGCCGCTTGTCCCTGCCCTGCCCGCCGTCCCTCCAGTGGACGGCGGGCCTGCCGTTGCCTGGTTTACGGGCGGACGGCCGTGGCGATCAGGGTGTCGGTATTCAGTGCAAAGTCGTCGCCGAGTTCGGCCAGGAACGCGGTCCGGACCCGGTCCACGGCTGCCGGGTCTTCGGGCAGCAGCATCCGGTAGCCGCCGCCGAGCACCAGCGACCAGGCGAGGGACGGGCTGAGCTGGACCTGTCCGGGCGTGGGGACCACGGTGATTTCGGCCAGGCCGAGGGATTCGAGCCAAGAGGTGAGCTGCTCCGGCGTCTGAAGCCGCTGGGCGTTTTCGGCTCCCGACTGGGGGAGGGCCTCAAGGTCGGGCCGTTCCTGCAGGCAGGCTTTCCACAGCAGTTCCCTGAACGGCTCCCAGGATCCTTCGGCCCATGTGCTGAGGGCGAAGCGCCCGCCGCTGCGAAGCAGCGACACGAGGTGGGCGGCGCCGGCATCCATTTCCGGAAGGAAGAACAGGGAGTAGGCGCAGACCACCGCGTCATAGGGTGCCTCGGCCTGCCACGAGGTGAGGTCGGCCTGTGCAAGGTGGACATTGTTGAGCGAGAGGGTGTCTGCCTTGGCCTGGGTCAGGGCAAGCATCTCTGCGCTGAGGTCCACCCCGTCGACGACGCCGTCGGGACCGGCGAACTGCGCGGCCGGGATGGTGGTGGCACCGGTGCCGCAGCCTGCGTCCAGGACCCGGTCGCCGAGCGTGATGTCCGCCGCGGCCACGAGCGCATTTCCCATGGGATTCCAGAGCGACGGCGCGAGCCGCTCGAAGTCGGCGGCGCCGTCGTCGAACGCGTTGCCGATGTGGAGTTCAGGCATGGGAAGAATCCTTCGCTAGAGCTGGGCACCGGCGAAGCCGTGCTGGCGCCAGGCTTCGTAAACGGCTATGGAGGCTGAATTTGCAAGGTTCAGGGAGCGCAGGGTGGGCAGCATGGGCAGCCGTACCCGGGCGGTGACATGCGGGTCCTTCTTCACCTCGTCCGAAAGTCCGACCGACTCGCGGCCGAACATCAGGACGTCTCCGGCACGATACTCGATATCCGTGTAGGAAGTGTCACCGTCCGAGGTGAAGGCGTATACGCGTTCGGGTTTCAGGGCTTCCCAGGCGTCCTGCAGGCTTGCATGGACATGCAGGACGGCGAGGTCGTGGTAATCCAGGCCTGCGCGCCGAAGTTTGGAATCCTCCAGGCTGAAGCCGAGGGGCTCAACCAGGTGGAGCTCGGCCCCCGTGATGGCGGCAAGGCGAATGGCATTTCCGGTGTTGCCGGGGATTTCAGGGGAATGGAAGAGGATACGGAACACGAATACATCCTATGCCCGGCGCCGGGGCCCCAACGCATCGGTCAACGGGTGGACGCGTCGATCAACGGCGCCAGTACCGGCAGCTGGACGGTGTTAGGCGAGGGGCCTTCGGCAAAGAACCTACGCAGTTCCCGCAGCAGGCCGCCGGGGTTGGCGACATGCAGGGTCGCAGGTGCTGAGCGGCTCAGCCTCGGCGGGTAATCGACGATGGGCTCGAAAGGATTGCCGTTGGGGCTGTGGAGGACAAGCCAGCCCGTGGCATTGCACTCCGGAAAGCGGGACTGGAGGGTGCGCACCGCATCGGCCAGCCGCAGGGTGGACACCTCCCGGCCGCGGTGCAGCAGATGCTGTCCGTCCCACCGGTAGTTGCCGGGCGAGGCCATCAGCGAACCCAGGACTGCCATGCGGTAGCCGCCCAGCAGCACGTGGCTGACATCTAGGTTGCCGCCGCGCGGTCCTGTGTCCGGAATATGGAGGCCGTTGACCAGGCGCGCGGCCGGGTAGTCCTGGAGCAAATCGCGTTCCAGCAGGTGGATGGTCCGGTTTTCGGCGTCGAAGCGTCCCGCGGCGTTGGAGCCGATCCGCGCGAAGAAACCGGGACGGCGCGGCGCGCCGTGGACCTGCTGTCCGGCCAGGGCCAGGGGGATGAGGGGAGGATCCTTCGGGGAGAAATCCGGGACAAACACCGGTGGCCGGTCCAGGTCTGCCATGGTCCGTTCCGGCGCGGACCGGGTTCCCGCGGACCGGGTTCCCGCGGCCCGGCTGGCCGGGCTGCCGGAGCTGGTGCCGGCAGCGGCGCCGGTGCTGCCCGCGTCCGTGCCCTGGCCGAACCGGCGATCGTAAGCGGCCTTTAGCCGCGGATCGGAAAGCACCCGGTAAGCTTCCGTGACCCGATGGAAGCTCTCGCTCGTGCCGCCCTGGTCCGGATGGGCGTTCCGGGCTGCCTTCCGGTAGGCGGTCTTGATTTCGACCGCCGATGCCGCGCGGGTCAGGCCTAAGACCTCATAGAGGGTCGGGTCTGACGGGCTCAAAGCGGTTCCTCTCGGGCGGCTGGTCCGGCTGCGTCAGGCAAGTCTACCGGTCGTCCCTGCACCGCGGCTGGGAGGGGAAGGGCTATTCGGGCCGACGAATTTTCCGCGCCAACTCGACGGACCGGCGCCGGTCAGGAAACTGTTGCGGAGTGAGGCCGGGCACGCCGCGGGAAACGTCAGGAAAGTCCCAGCCGCCCGAATCGGCAGGAGCCGTCATGACCGCTAGAATTAGCTGGTGCCCGTGTATCTAGATCACGCGGCGACCACGCCGATTTCGGCTTCGGCCCTCGCCGCACTCACCTCAGAACTCAGCCGCAGCGGCAACCCTTCGTCCCTGCACGGTTCGGGCCGACGCGCCCGGATGGTTGTGGAGGACTCCAGGGAAGTCCTGGCCGCCGCCGCAGGCTGCCATCCCTCGGAGATCATTTTCACCTCCGGCGGTACCGAAGCGGACAACCTGGCCATCAAGGGTCTTTTCTGGGCCCGGCGCGATGCCGACCCGGCACGCAACCGCATCCTGGTCTCCGGCATTGAACACCATGCCGTGCTGGACGCCGTCGAATGGCTGGAGAAACATGAAGGCGCGGTGCCGGTGTGGATCCCGGTGGATCACGACGGCGTCATTTCCCTCGAAGCCATCCGCCGGGAACTCGTTGCCAACGCAGACAGCACGGCCCTGCTCACCGCCATGTGGGCCAACAACGAGGTCGGTACCGTCCAGGACATCCGGGCCATCGCCTCCCTGGCCCACGAATACGGTGTCCCTGTCCATTCGGACGCGGTCCAGGCTTTCGGCGCGCTGCCGATCGGCTTCCGATCCGCAGGTTTGGACACGATGGCGCTCAGCGCCCACAAGATCGGTGGCCCGGTGGGAGTGGGTGCACTGGTCGTGGGCCGCGCCGTCAAGCTCACGCCGGTCCAGCACGGCGGCGGACAGGAACGGGACATCCGCTCCGGCACCCTGGACACCGCGGGAATCGCAGCGTTCGCCGCGGCAGCGCAGGACGCAGCCGAGCACCTGACGGACGAGTCCGAACGCCTGCGCACGCTCCGGGACTACCTCATCACCGGCGTCGAACGGGCCATTCCCGAGGCAGTCCTGCGGGGAGCCCGGGACGACGACGGCGGCGCGCGCCGGCTGCCGGGCAACGCCCACTTCACGTTCCCCGGCTGCGAGGGCGATTCACTGCTTTTCCTGCTGGACCTGGCCGGAGTGGAGTCCTCAACGGGGTCTGCCTGCACAGCCGGCGTCCCGAGGCCCTCGCACGTCCTCCTGGCGATGGGACTCACCGAAACCGAGGCACGCGGTGCCCAACGGTTCAGCCTCGGGCATACAACCACCGCCGAAGACGTTGACACTTTGTTGCAGGCACTTCCCGAAGCGTATGAGCGGGCCAAGAAGGCCGGCATGGCCGGACACGTAAGCAGCATCCAAACAGCAGGAACAGGTTTTACTTCATGAAGGTTTTGGCAGCAATGAGTGGCGGAGTCGATTCCGCCGTGGCCGCGGCACGGGCAGTCGAGGCTGGACACGACGTCGTCGGCGTCCACCTTGCGCTGTCCCGGATGCCGGGCACCCTGCGCACCGGCAGCCGCGGCTGCTGCACCATCGAAGACTCCCGCGACGCCTGGCGCGCCTGCGACATCCTCGGTATTCCGTACTACGTCTGGGACTTCTCCGAACGGTTCAAGGAAGACGTGGTGGACGACTTCGTGGCCGAATACGCCGCCGGCCGCACCCCCAATCCCTGCATGCGCTGCAACGAACGGATCAAGTTCGCCGCCCTGCTGGAAAAGGCGCTGGCGCTGGGCTTCGACGCCGTGTGCACCGGCCACTACGCCAAGGTGATCACGAACGCCGAGGGCAACCCGGAGCTGCACCGAGCCGCGGACTGGGCCAAGGACCAGTCCTACGTTCTGGGCGTGCTCACGGAGGAGCAGCTGCGACACTGCATGTTCCCGCTGGCCGAAACCCCGTCCAAGGCCGAAGTGCGGGCCGAAGCCGAACGCCGCGGCCTGTCCGTGGCGAACAAGCCCGACAGCCACGACATCTGCTTCATTCCCGACGGTGATACCCGCGGCTGGCTCGAAGAGCGCATCGACATGACCGAGGGCGACATCGTGGATGAGACGGGGGAGAAGCTCGGCACCCACCCCGGAGCCAACGCGTTCACCGTGGGCCAGCGGCGTGGACTGAAGCTCGGCACGCCGGCCGCGGACGGCAAGCCCCGCTTCGTCCTGGAAATCCGGCCGAAGGAAAACAAGGTCGTGGTCGGACCCGAGCAGCTGCTGAACATCGACCAGATGCGCGGCATCAAGATTTCCTGGGCCGGACTGCCGATCCCCGAGATCGCCGCCCGGACCACCTTCGACTGCAAGGTCCAGGTCCGCGCCCACGGAGACCCCGTGGCAGCCACCGGCTGGATGGAAGACGTAGCCGACGAGGCCACCGGAGCAAGACGTGAAGAGCTTGTGGTCCGGCTGGCCGAACCCATGCGCGGGGTTGCCCCCGGCCAGTCCATGGTGCTTTACCAGGGAACCCGCGTGCTGGGACAGGCCACCATCGACTCGGCACGTTCCCTTGAATGGGACCCCGCAGCGGTTTCGTAAAGCCCTGGTTTCACGACCGTTTCCCGGTACCGGCGCGGCGCCTCGGCGAAGCCGGGCGTAATCTGCTCCGGGCCGGGAGCCGCTCCACCTAAACTGGACCAATGAGCCAGACAGGACCAATGAGCGAATCACCGGACCATGAGTTCGATCCGCGGGCAAGTTCCCTCTCCGGGAAGGTTGCCGAGGACGTCATGGAAGAGCTGCTTGCCATGCGCAGCAGCATCGACAACATCGACGCCACTCTCGTGTACCTTCTTGCCGAACGCTTCAAAGCGACCCAGCGGGTGGGCCATCTGAAGGCGGAGCACCACTTGCCGCCGGCGGACCCGGGACGGGAAGTGGCGCAGATTGCACGCCTGCGCCGCCTGGCCGCGGACGCGCACCTGGACCCCGCCTTCGCGGAGAAATTCCTGAACTTCATCATCAGCGAAGTGATCCGCCACCATCAGGCGATCTCGCAGACCCGCAACGGCGGAACAGATGTCCCGGAGGCCTGAGGACCGGCGCGGGGAAGCAGTTCCTCCGGAACAGCCCGCCCGACCCGAAGCACGAAACGGCATGGTCACGGCCACGGCGCTCGGCAGCTGGCCGGGGACTGATCCGGTCGAATCGAGCCGGGTAGTCAGAGGCGAGCTGGGGGACCCGCACCTGCCCTTCCTGGTCGAACTGCCGCAGCGCGGACCGGGGGCGGACGCACTCGGACGGAGCGCTGCCCTGCTCGTGGACCTTTTCGTGGATGTCCAACCGCACGGCTGGCGCCTGGTGGAGCGCCCGGGCAAGGACCACCGCCGCGCGGCGTCCCTGCTGACCCAGGACCTGAACGCACTTGCCGACGTCGTCGGAACCGAAGAACGCACGGGCGAAGCGTTGAAGATCTCCGTCCGCGGACCGCTCTCGCTCGCCGCGAACCTTTATCTGCACAACGGCGAACGGGCGTTGTCCGACGCCGGTGCCCGCCGGGACATTCTCCAGTCCTTCACCGCCGGCGTGGGCGACTATGTGGCGCGCGCGTCGTCGTCGGCACCGGGCGCACGGATCACTGTGCAGGTCGACGAGCCCGACGTCGCCGCCGTCCTGGCCGGCGGGATCCCCACCGCCAGCGGCTACCGCACACTGCGTTCCGTGCCGTCTTCGGAGGTATCCAGCGCCTGGCAGCAGGTCCGCGAGGCAATCGAAGCCGTCGGCGCGGACACTGTCTTCACCCTGCCCCGTGCGGAGGGATTCGGACCGCTGCGGACCGGCACGCAGTCACCGTTCGAGCTTGCCGTCGGTGCCGGAGCGCAGGGCGCGGCCCTCGCCGCCGACGGGCTGGACGCCCGTGACTGGGAAGGCATCGCCGAAGCCGTTGAAGGCGGACGCCGGATCTGGCTCGGCATCCTTCCGGTTCCCGCCGACGGAGCCGCACTGCCCCAGGTCACGGACCTCGTGGAACGGGTGCTGAGGCCCTGGCGGAAACTGGGGCTCTCGCAACAAGACCTGCCGGCGCTTCGCCTGACACCTGCCGCCGGACTGGCCGATATTTCACCGGCAGCGGCGCGGAAAGTCCTGGCCCGCCTCACACAGACGGCGTCTGCACTGGACCAGGTGGCAGCCGAGGGGTAAACCTGCCCGGGGCCTAAGTCCGCGCCGGCCTAGGTCCGGCGCTCCCAGCGTGCCGGTTCGACGTCGGCAGGCAGGCCGCCGTCGAAATCGCGGCAGGCGTAGCTGAACGCGCCGTCGTACTCGAAAACCGTGCCGACCTGCCGCTGGATGACCCGGGTGCGGATCCGGAACTGATCCTGCTGTGTATCCCACCACTGTTCCACCTGGGCGTCGGCACCGGCGAAGTCCGGCAGGGGCAGCCGCAGCGGACCGAGGAACAGCCGGCTTCCCGGGGAATTCATGTGCAGATGGCCGTCGTCCGAAACCCGCAGCAGCAGGTTCGTGGCCAGGTTGCGGCGTCGGCCCAGATAGTCCGTCAGGACTCCGGGCCCGGTCAGCACCGTGGTGTCCTCGAAGGTCCGCTGGCGGCCCGGGAAATCAAAGCGGCGGACCGCAGTCAGGGCCGGCCGGCCCCACGGGTCGAGGTGCGGATAGTTGCGGACGGAGAAGGGGACGGAGGTCCCGTACTCCGGGAAAAAGGCGTTGGACACCGGAACCAGCGGCAGCAGCGGACGCAGCCAGGGCCGCGGACAACCGGCACGGAGAAAGACGCCGGTTCCTTCGCCGAACCGGCCGCTGCCCGGGCCAAGGCTGAAATACGCCTGCAGCTGGGGCTGCAGGCGGAGGAACCCTGCTCCGAGGACCTGCTGGTACACCGAGTCCACGGCTACAGCCTTCCGGCGGCCTTGAGGCGGAGATACATATCCGCAAGTTTCGGAGCCAGCTCGTGCGGCGGCTCATCCACAACTTCCGCTCCCATCGACCGCAGCTGCGCGCTGACCGCAGCCCGGTCCAGGAGGGCCCGCTCGGCTGCCGCGGCACGGAAGACTGCCGGCGTCGTACCTCCGCCGGAACGCAGCTCGTCCAGGCCGGGATCCCGCACGGAGGCAACCACGACCACGTGCTTTTCCAGCAGCCGGGGCAGGACCTGCACCAGCCCCTCCTCAACAGCTCCGGAATCCAGCGCGGTGATCAGGACGACCAGGGAGCGGCGTGCGGACACGGCGTGCACGGCCCCGGGCAGCAGGGAGAAGTCCGCTTCGATGAGTTCCGGTTCCAGCGGTGCCGCGGCAGTGACGAGCCGGCTCAGCAGGTTTTCCTTGCCGCCGGAGTCCACGCGCGCCCGGATCCGCCGGTCGAAGGCTAGGAAGTCCACCCGGTCGCCGCCGCTGCGGGCAAGCACGGCCAGGAGCAGGGTAGCTTCAATGCCGGTGTCCAGGCGGGGTTCGTCCTCGATCCGGGCGGCGGACGTCCGGGAGGTGTCCAGGGCAATGACCACCCGGCGGTCGCGTTCGGGCCGCCAGGTCCGCACCACGGTGTCCTGCCGCCGGGCGGTGGCCCGCCAGTCAATGGAGCGGACGTCGTCGCCCCGCACATATTCGCGCAGCGAGTCGAATTCGGTCCCGGCTCCGCGCAGCTGCACCGAGGCGTTCCCGTCCAGCTCCCTTAGCCTGCGCAGTTTCGAGGGCAGGTGCCGCTTGGCATGGAAGGGAGGAAGCACCCGGATTTCTCCGGGCACAGGCAGCGTCCGCTGGCGGGCCGCGAGCCCGAAAGGCCCGAAACTGCGGACCGCCACATGTCCGCTTTTCAGGATCCCGCGGCGGGCAGGTTCCAGCACCACGTCCATGGTCCGGGCTTCACCGGCCGGAACGGCCAGGCGCTGCTGCGGGTTGCGGGCACCGGCGGAAGGCTGCCAGCCGTCCCGGACCACGGCCCGCAGCCGGGCTTTGGCGTCATTGCGGACCACCAGGGTTCCCGCCGTCGTTTCGCTCAGCCGCACGCTGTCCGGCAGGCGCCGCTCCACGCGGAGCCGCCGCACGGGGGCAGCCAGCAGCAGGTCCAGTCCGGCAGCGGCGGCCAGGAAGGCCAGCCAGAGCAGGATCGAGACGGCGCCGGGATAAAGCACCACGGCTACGGAGCCCAGGAGCGCCAGCAGGACAAAGCGGCCCGAAACAGCCATCGGCGTTACCGGGGAACCGGCACTGTGGCGAGGATGCTTCCCAGCACATCGTCCACGTTGACCCCGTCCATCTGGGCCTCGGGCCGAAGCGCCACACGGTGCCGCAGGGCGGGAAGGGTGAGTGCCTTGACGTCGTCGGGAGTCACGAAGGCCCGCCCCGAGAGCCAGGCCCAGGCCCGCGCAGTATTCAGGAGGGCAGTGGCCCCGCGGGGGGACACCCCGAGCTGGAACGACGGCGCCGACCGCGTCGCCCGGACGAGGTCCACTATGTAGGCGAGGACCTCGGGCGCAACGGTTACCCTGGCCACTGCCTCGCGTGCCAGTTCCAGGTCCCGGGCCGACGCGACAGGCCGGACACCGGCGGCGGCGAGGTTCCGCGGATCGAAGCCGCCGCTGTGCCGGCGGATCACTTCGATCTCGTCCTCCCGGCCGGGCAGGTCAAGTGTCATCTTGAGCAGGAACCGGTCGAGCTGGGCTTCGGGGAGCGGGTACGTTCCCTCGTACTCCACCGGGTTCTGGGTTGCCGCAACAATGAACGGTTCGGGCAGGGGACGGGTGACGCCGTCCACGGTTACCTGGCGTTCTTCCATTGCTTCCAGCAGGGACGCCTGCGTCTTGGGCGGCGTGCGGTTGATTTCATCCGCGAGCAAGATGTTGGTGAACACCGGTCCCTCCCGGAAGGAGAACTCGGAGGAACGGTTGTCGTAGATCAGCGAGCCGGTGACGTCGCCGGGCATGAGGTCGGGGGTGAACTGGACGCGCTTCGTATCCAGGTCCAGTGCCGCGGAAAGGCTTCGCACCAGCAGCGTCTTGGCTACGCCGGGCACACCCTCCAGGAGCACATGCCCCTTGGCCAGCAGGGCAATGATCAAGCCCGTCACGGCCGCGTCCTGCCCCACCACCGCCTTGGCAACCTCACGCCGGACCTGCGCCAGGGCTTCCCGCACAGGGTCCGCTCCCGGGGACGGGGGAGGCGCCGGCGCGGTGCCGTTGGCGGCTCCGGAGGCTGCGGGTGCGTAGGGCTCGTACTGCTGGCTCATGATGAAGTGGCCTCTTCCTCTAGGTCTTTCAGGTCCTGGGCCCAGCGCACGAGTTCCGCGCCGGTTCCGGGCAGTCGCTGGTTGAGCAGGTGGTCAGTCTCGGTATAGCTGCGGCCGGATGCGTTCGCCGTCGCACGCGTGACCGCGTCAACGCCGGCTCCCGGGCCCACCCGCAGGTGTGCCGCCAGCCGGGTCAAGGCCGCCGCACGCAGGGTGGCGGCAGCATGGGCTACAGCCTGGCTGTCCTGGTACAGGCGGGCCCGGCCCTCAGCGGTCTCAGCCGCATGGACGATAACGGGCATGGGTTCCTCCATCAGGGGGCCGAGCCTGCGGCCCCGCCAGAAAGCAGCCGCGCCGGCGACCAGCAGGAGCCAGAACAGGAGCGGATTCACCCATGCGGGCAGTAAGGAGAAGGGATCGGCAGGCCCTTCCGAAGGGGGAACGTCGAAGGGGCCGGCCTGGTACCAGACCAGTGTGTCGTCCGAGCCGAGCGTTCGAAACGCCAGGGCGGCGTTGCCCTCGCGGGCAACGCTTTCGTTGGCGATCAGGTCCGCGCTGCCCAGCACCACGGCGGATCCGCCCGTGGTCGCCGCATAGGAACCTGCAGCGTCGCTGCCCTCGCTGCCCGGAGCCGGGAAACAGGTGACCGGCCCCCGGTAGGTTTTCCCGCCGGCTTCAATGGCACCGGCCGCCTCGGCATCCTCGTTGCTGCAGCCGGCGTCGAGCCGGTGACTGTCGGGCTCCTCGGGAAGGAGCCCGGCGGAACGGATCTGGGGGGCGAAATCCGCCAGCTGCTCAAAGGACGGTTCCACGAGCACTACCCGTCCGGCAGCGTCGGCGAGGTCCTGGCGTTGTTCACCGGTGAGGAAGCCTGCGGGATCAAGGAACAGCAAAGTCGCCCCGGGATTGTCCTCCAGGGCGGCCTGCGCTTCCGCCATCGTCTGGTGGTGCTGTACGTCCACTCCCTGGTCCGCCAGGATTTCGGCGGCGGCCATGGCTCCGTCCGGTGCAGGGTTGGCGGGGGAGAGCGCAGTGGTGTCGTGGTCAGCACGTCCCCAGACCGAAGCAATCGCAACTGCGCCGAGCAGCAGCAGAAGCAGAAGCGGGACCCGGTGCCGGCGCAGCCAGGCCGCGAAGCGGCTGCGGGCCCCGGGCGGCCCTGACTCCTCATTGCCGCTTCCCGAAGCATCGATGCTGCCGGCGGGCGCCGCTTCACTGGCAACCCGGCTCACTTCGGCACCGCCAGGGACGAAGGCTCCGCCGATGCCGGAGTTGCCGGACGGGCTGCTTCCAAAGCCGTATCAAGGGCGGCTGCGCGTTCGTAATCCGGTTCCGCGGCAACCCCCTTACCGTAGAGCACCTCATCGAACCGCTGCTGGATCCACGTGATCTCCGGGCGGTGGTCCGGGAAGGCGGCGGCCAGCCGGGTGCCGGCTTCGGCTGCCGTTCGGGCCGGCCGGGCATCGAAGATGACCCGTTCCTCCGCCGAGCGGACCATCGCACGGAAAGACTCGGCAAGGGCGTCATTCCAGCGGTGCTCCGCGGCGGCCTGCTCTGCGCGGATACGGTGGTCGGTTGCCCGTTCCACGACGTCGTGGGCGAAGACCTCGGTCCGCTTCTTCACGGACGCATTCAACCGGGGGCGAATCACGAGAATTGCGACGGCCACCAGCACGACGGCGGCCAGGACCAGTATCAGGACTCCGGGACCCGCGCCGAGCCCGTCCGCATCCTCGAACAACTCGTTCAGCCACTTGCCGACCCGAGCCCAGAACCGGTCGAGCAGGCCGGGTTGGGCATCCTCGTACACGCGCTTGGACAACTCGTCGCGCGCCCAGTCCCGTGCCTGGTCTGCATCGGGCTCGATCGGGGCTTCCCCGGCGGCGTCGGACCATGGGCGTGCTGTGGACGGCATGTCTACTTCATGCCCGCAGGGGGACCGAACGGCGTGTTCCGGGCCATGGGCACGGCATTCCGGCCGGGCAGGAAGTCGGAATCCTGTGCCTGCGGATTCTCCTGATCCTTCATCAAGGCAAGGTCGAAGCCTTCCCGGCGGATTCGGAGGTCGATATACAGCAGGGCCGTGACGGCACTTTGGAAGGCACAGGCCACCGCGGTCAGGAGCAGGGTGAAGGCGAAGATCAGGACAACGCTGACGCCGATGAGGACGGTGCTCTCCGTCAGGGTGAGCATGCTCGCGGCGAAGGAGAGCGGCACCGTAAGGACCTGGGACAGGATGTTGACGATCAGGCTCGTCAGGGCCATGATCCCGAAGGTGCGCCACCAGTTGCGCCCGGTCAGGCGCCAGGACCGCCGGATCGCAGGAAAGACACCGATACCTTCCAATACCAGTGCTGCCGGTGCGAGGGAGAGTTTAACCGAGACCCACACAGCCGCGGCAACCACCGCGAACAGGGCCGGGATCACCACGAGCAGCCCGGCTGGACCGAGAGTGTCGATGATCAGGTAAGCCAGCATGGCGAGGACCGTGACGCCCACGGCGGCACCGGCCAGCATCAGTAATCCGAGGCCGGCAAGCGGACCGAGGGTGCCGCGGGCCAGCCGCCAGACCTGGCCGAAGCCGGTCCGCAGGTTCAGGGTGGACCGCACCACCGGAAGGACCAGGAGGCCCTGGACAATCAGGACCCCGGCCAGTGACAGGCCGCCGAGGGTCGAAACCGCCCCCACAGCCGTCCCCAGGACCGGGCCCGTGACTTCTCCGCCCGCCGATCCGCTCTGCAGCCACCCGTCTACGGAGACGAAGAAGCCCGCGCCCAATACGATAACCAGCACCGTTATGACGGCCTGGACCACAAACGCGTTGCCGAAGGCGGCCAACGCGTTGCGGCGGCACGCCTGGAACGCTCCGTCCAGGATTTCACCCAGTCCCAGGGGACGCAGGGGAATGATGCCCGGTTTCGGCGGCGGCGTGTAGCCGGGCTGGGGGAGGGGGCCTCCCCGGTAGGGATTGGGCTGGTCCCAGGCGGATGCCGGCGGCGCGTAGCCCGGTGCAGGGGGTTGCTGTGTCCACGGATTACCCTGCTGCTGCGCCCAGGGGTTCACCGGCGGCTGCGGTATTCCGGGCGGCGGCGGTGCCTGCTGCGCCCACGGATTTACCGGCGGTTGCGCTAATCCGGGCACAGGCCCCGGGACGCCGTCGTTCAGCGCGCTGTTCTCCGGTCCGCTGTCCGGGCCACTGTTGTTCCGGTTGTTGTGTTCTTGCTCGCTCATCCTCAGCCGTTCCCCCGCAGGCACTAGCGTTTGTTTACCTCGACTATAGTGACGCTCCGCCCAAACAGCACCCGGCGAGCCGTGGCGGGATATGTGTCCCTTAGGATGATAGGGATTAACCTAGTCGGCTTTAACGCCGGGGGAGCGGCAGCCGATGCTGCTCCGGGCGCGCAGCGGCGCGGCAGTCAAGCAGCGGAAACAGGGAGTTATGAAGGCACGCATACTGGTCGTAGACGACGACGAAGCACTTGCCGAAATGATCGGTATCGTGCTGCGCAACGACGGGTTTGAACCGGTGTTCTGTGCCGACGGTTCCTCCGCACTTGAAGTGTTCCGCAACAGCAAGCCGGATCTGGTGCTGCTGGACCTGATGCTTCCCGGCATCGACGGCATCGAAGTGTGCCGGCAGATCCGCAGCGAGTCCGACACCCCCATCGTGATGCTCACCGCCAAGTCCGACACGTCCGACGTCGTGCGCGGCCTCGAATCCGGCGCCGACGATTATGTGCCCAAGCCCTTCAAGCCCGCAGAACTGGTGGCGCGTGTGCGCGCCCGGCTGCGCCCGGGCGACCAGAAATCGCCGGAGACCCTGCGGATCGGCGAAGTCTCCATTGATGTTGCGGGCCACTCCGTGACCCGGGGCAGCGACAGCGTTTCCCTCACGCCGCTGGAATTCGACCTGCTCGTGGCACTCGCACGCAAGCCCTGGCAGGTTTTCACCCGTGAGATGCTGCTCGAACAGGTCTGGGGATACCGCCACGCCGCCGACACGCGGCTGGTGAACGTGCATGTGCAGAGGCTCCGCTCAAAGATCGAACGCGACCCCGAAGCACCCGAGATTGTATTGACGGTGCGCGGTGTCGGATACAAAGCGGGTCAGAGCTAAGGTGCCGGGGTTCCTGGCCGGGATGGCCGGGAAATCCCCTAAATTGGACAGGGCCCTGCAGGGCCTGGCGCATCTGCGCGATTCCTTCCGGCGCGCCACTTTCCATCGGATCGCCCGCCAGTGGCGGAGGTCCCTTCAGTTCAAGACGGTCGTTTCCACGCTCCTCCTGGTGGCGCTCGCCGGCGCGGGGATCGGTGCTTTCCTCTCCCACCAGATTGCCGATTCCCTCTATGAAGAGCGGCTGACCCAGTTCCGGACCGAAGCGACGGGCGGTCTGTCCAAAGTGAAGGACAACTTCCGGGACACCGCCGCGAGCGATCGGGAGGGCACCGACCGGCTGGTCATGGACACCCTTCCGTTGCTGGAAGGCCAGGGTGCAGACGCTCAGCGGACCTATCTGCTCACCCCGTTGCCGACCTCCGACCCCCTCTATGTCACGTCCTCGGTGAACAGCGGAACCATCACCGCCAGCGGTATTCCGGTGGCCCTCAGCGACGCCGTTATTGCCAGCGATGCCACAGCGTCCGAGACGGATTACGTTTTCTGGTCTCCGCTTGAGCTCGCCAACGGAGAGCCAGGCATTGCGTTCGGCACCAAGGTCACACTGCCCCCGGACAGCTCCGAATATGCCCTCTACCTGATCTATGACCTGCATTCGATGCAGGAAACGCTCGACGACATCCACCGGATTCTCTGGATTGCCGGATTCCTGCTGCTTGCCATCAGCGGCACGATCGCGTGGATCGTAGCCAAGGCCGGCCTGGGTGCGGTCAGCGATGCGGCAGCGGTGTCGGAGAAGCTGGCAGCAGGGGAGCTGCAGGAGCGCATGGAGGTCAAGGGCGAGGATGAAGTCGCACGCCTGGCGGCGTCGTTCAACCGCATGGCCGGCACGCTCCAGGACCAGATCACCCAGCTGGCTACACTTTCGCGTATGCAGCAGGTGTTCGTTTCCGACGTCTCACACGAGCTGCGGACTCCGCTCACCACTGTGCGCATGGCCGCGGAGGTGCTCTACGAAGCACGCGATAGCTTTGATCCGATGTACCGGCGCTCCACGGAACTGCTCTATCACCAAGTGGAACGGTTCCAGGCGCTGCTGGCGGACCTGCTGGAGATTTCCCGGTTCGACGCCGGGGCCGCCGCGCTCGATTTGGAACCCACCGATGTCTTCCATATTGTCCGTGACGTGATTGACGCCACCGAGCCGCTCGCGAACAACTGCGGCTCCGAGGTGGTTGTGGTCTCCAAGGAGGCGAGCTGCGTTGTGGATGCCGACCCGCGCCGGATCGAACGCATCCTGCGCAACCTGCTGGTCAACGCGTTGGAGCATGGTGAAGGGGAACCCATCGAAATTGCGATAGCAGCTTCCGAGGATGCCGTGGGCATAGCGGTCCGCGACCATGGCATCGGGATGACCGAAGAAGACGCCGAGCATGTCTTCGACCGCTTTTGGAGGGCGGATCCGGCACGTGCACGCACCACGGGCGGCAGCGGGCTGGGCTTGTCCATCGCCACCGAAGACACACGGCTTCACAACGGCTGGCTCGAGGCCTGGGGCGAACCGGGAAACGGATCCTGCTTCCGCCTGACACTTCCCCGCCGTCACGGTGCGGGCTTTGAATCATCCCCGGTGCCGCTGTCTCCCCGCGAGGTCGTGGCCGAACCCCGGGCGCTCACTGCTGCGGCTCCGGCCCGGGAAGAGGATATTGATGCGTACTAAGCGGAAGGTGCCGCCCAAGGCACAGCGGGGACGGGCCGGAAGGATGCTTGTCCTGTGGATCAGTATCGTCCTTGTCCTGGTCGGCTGCTCCTCGATACCCACCGTTGGACCGGTAGGCACGGCGTCGGCGGAGAACAACGGGGAAACGGGCGAGGACGCGGTTTTCTCACCCGAAGGTCCGGCTGACGATGCCTCGCCGCAGGACATCGTCCGCGGCTTTATGGAGGCAGGCAGGGGCGCCGCAGACGATTACAGCGTGGCCCGGCAATTCCTGGCCCCGGAGCTGGCGACTACCTGGTCGCCCTCGGAACGGGTGACCATTTACCGGTCCTCACGCATCGTGGCCATGCCGGAACCGGACCTGTTCCAGATTCAGCTGGAAGTGCAGGGTCGCGTGGATGCCCGGGGCATCCGGACGGACGCCCCGGAGGGCAGCACCGAAGCATTCCCCGTCCAGCTCGAAAAGGTGAAGGGACAGTGGAGGCTCAGCGCCGTCCCCGACGGGATCATCGTGTCCCTGGCGAGTTTCCCTGCGATTTTCATCGCCCACAACCTCTACTTCTATTCGAGTGATTACCAGTACTGGGTCCCGGATACGCGGTGGTTCATTCAGCGTGCCGGCATTGCCGCCAACATTGTCAAGGAACTTCTCGTCGGGCCCGCTCCGTACCTCCAGGGTGCAGTCCTCAGCGCCTTCCCTGCCGGAACCGCCTTGGCACGCGATGCGGTCCCGGTGGCCTCGGGAAAGGCTGTCGTGGATTTCGCGGACGAATCGCTGCGGGACTCCAGCGACCGGAACCGCCAACAGATGGTGTTGCAGCTTGAGCAGAACCTGCGCAGCCTCAACAACGTCACCGCTGTGAGGATGACAGTGGACCAGCGGGACGTAGACCTCGGCAAGGGCAGCGGTGAGCTGCAGTCCGCCGTGGCCGATCCATCCGCCGGAGCCACCCAGATCGTGGTCTATCAGGACGAACTGGCCTACTACGCCGACGGCCCCGAGCCGATCGGGGATATTCCCTCAGTGGCGGAATACGGCCCTCGGCATCCGGCCATGTCGGTGGACGGATCGGTCATCGCCTTCCTGAACAGCCAGGAGAACGCGCTGCTGGTCACGGGAACCGGACAGGAAGTTGCAGTGGTGGCCGAGGCCGAAAGGTTTACGGCGCCCAGCGTGGATCCACGCCGGTGGGTGTGGACTTCCCAACCCACGGGCACCGGATCCCAGGTTCTTGCGGTACCGCCCGGGGGAGACCGGAGTTCCGCGGCTGTCCTTTCTGCGCCGTGGCTGGAGGGGCAAACCGTGACCGAGCTGCGGATTTCCCGCGACGGTACCCGGGCATTGGTGGCGGCGAACCGGGACGGTCGCAGTGAAGTCATGATTACCGGCGTCGTCCGGTCATCCGAAGGAGTCCCCGTCTCCCTCACGGTTCCGACGATCCTTCAGGTGCCTCCGGAAGCGGGGGCCGTGAACCGGGTCAAATGGGCCTCGGAGGACACGGTGGTTGCCGTGCAGTCCGGTGCGGAGGAAGCCGCGCCGGTAATCCTCAGCACCGCACGGGTTCCTGATCTGCTGTCTGCGAAGGAAGGAATTACGGGACTGAGCGCAGGAAACGGCGCTGAGGACATTTTCATCCAGACCTCCGAGGGCATCTTCAACAAGGTCGGCAGTAGCTGGACGCTCCGGACGGAAGGAATCCGGGACCCGGCTTTCCCGGGCTGATGCAGCGCTCTTTGTTTTCCTCCACAGCGGCCTGATGGCCTCATACGCCCGGGTGGATGTCCCCTGGCGGGCGGCTTTGCTGCTCACCGGTTCCGGCTGGTCCCATTGTGGACGGATGAAGATGCGGAACCGGCAGCTGGATCGTCTGCTTTACTCCCCGGCGGGACAGGGGATCGCCGCGGCGGTGTCCGGCTTGGCCGCCGGGCTGGCACCTGTGTCATGCGTGGCCTGCGGAACGCCGGATCATTCTTTGTGCATGGGCTGTGCGGTGAGCATCCGGCGGGGCACGCTGCATCCGTATTCCGCGCAGGAAGGTGCCGATGCGCTTCCGGCCGCAGAACCGGGAGCGCCGGTCGCTGGCATGGAACCGGTCGGTGACACGGAAGAGGCCGATGGCGCTGACCTGGCCGATGGCGCGGACCCGAACAGACAGATTCCCGCCGGCGTCGGTCCTGGCCTCTTTGTCCCGCTGCCGGTCCTGGCAGCAGGAGTGTATTCGGGCGGGCTCGCGCGGACCCTCCTGGCTTTCAAGAACCGGGGGCACACCGACCTGGCCGGGTTCCTGGCCCCGGTCCTGGCGGGCGTCCTGCAGGCGGCGGTAACGGATGCACGCAGAAGGGCGGGGGATGTTCCACTGGTGCTGGTTCCGGTTCCCGGCACGGGCGGCTCGCTTCGCAGGCGCGGCTACTTTCCGCTGGCACTGCTGCTGGCGCGGCTCCGGCGCCGGCGGTTGTTGCCGGCCGGCTGTGCCGTGGTTTCCCTTGTGTCCATACCGGCCGGGTACGGCACTGCCGGCTGGCTGCGGAGCCACGGGGGAGGACCTGCCGGCGTGTCCGGCCCGCAAAAGGGGCTCGGCCGCAGCGCGCGGCGGCGCAACGTCCGGAACACCATGACCGCCGGTCCGCCCGGAGGACTGGCCGGAGTCAACTGCCTGGTGGTTGATGACGTGTTGACCACGGGAGCCACTATCGCGGAGACGGTGCGGGCGCTGCGCGGGGCGGGCGCCCGGGTAGTGGGTGCAGCGGTCCTGGCAGCCACACCGGCCCCGGCACGTAACACAACTCCCACAGACCCTGCTGTTCCGGGGGCACGTTCCATGGGCGCCGGAAACGGAAACGCGGGACGTGAATAAAGCTCGACGGTGATCTAACGTGTTGAGTATGGATAGCTTCAAGTAGCGGGGTTATCCTGCGGCAACGGTCGCGAAGGCAACTGACAGCGGCCGTTGTTGTGTCACCGAAATCTATTGGAGGGCACCATGGAATTCATGATCAGCGGACGTAACGTTGCAGTATCAGACCGGTTCCGCGAGTACGCCGAAGAGAAAATCGGCAAAGTGGAGGCGCTCGGCGACAAGGTCCAGCGGGTGGAGGCCAGGGTCACGAAGCAGGGCAACGTCCGGGACGCAGACAGCGCCCTCACCGTGGAAATCACGGTCACCGGCCGCGGCCCCGTTGTTCGTGCCGAGGCAACATCCGGGGACAAGTTCGCGGCGTTCGACCTCGCGTACGGAAAGCTGCTGGAACGGCTGCGTCGGGCAAGCGACAGGCGCAAGGTGCACCACGGGCGCCACGCACCGGTACCCGTCCGGGTTGCCACCGCTGATCTTGGCCCCGTGAGCACCTCGGAGCCGCTCTACGCGCAGGTCGCGGCCGCTGCAGAGGAACGGGCCAACGAAGAGAACGCCCAGAACGCGGCAGAGGAAGACGCCACCGGCGACTGCCCCGTATTGATCCGGCGCAAGGTTTTCCCGGGTGCCCCCATGAGCCTTGATGACGCCGTGGACAATATGGAGATGGTCGGCCACGACTTCTACCTGTTTGTGGATTCCGCAACCGGCGCTCCTTCCGTGGTGTACCGCCGCCGCGGCTGGACCTACGGGGTCATCACCCTGGACTCCAAGTGCGCGGAAGGCGCGGAAGAGCCACGGGAAGAGACCCGCGGCTACCGTGTAGCGGAAACTCCCGTGGACGACCGCGCCACTGCCTGACCGTCCACCGCCTGACCGTCCAGCCGGACGGCTCCCCTAGGATGAGGGGATGAAAACCCAGCTCTCGCTCCGACAGGCCCGCCGTACGGCGCTGGCGGCGCAGGGACTGGCTCGGGAACGGCCCGCCGGCCTTGTCACCGCAAGGCAGGTGGGCCGTACCTTTGAGCGGCTTGCCTTATTGCAGATCGACTCGGTGAATGTGCTTGCCCGCAGCCATTACCTTCCGTTGTTTTCCAGGCTCGGCCCCTACGACCAGGCAATCCTGGACCGGCTGGGGACCCGGCGGCCGCGGCGCATGGTCGAATACTGGGCCCACGAGGCAAGCTTTGTCCGGCCCGGGCTTTTTGCTGATCTTCGCGCTGTCCAACGGCGAACCTGGATGACCGCCCATTCCCTGCCTTCCGCGGTCGCCGAGGATCTTCGTCAACGTATCCTCGGGCTTCTGCAGAACGCGGGCAGGCCTTTGACCTCCCGCCAGGTAATGGACCTCCTCGGCCACAGCGCCGTGCGGGATACCTCCGGCTGGGGATGGAACTGGAATACCGCCAAGCGCGTGCTGGAGGATCTGTTCGCTTCCGGACAGATCGGATCCGCCGGGCGGACCCCGCAGTTCGAACGGTTGTATGCCCCGACTGCGCTGGTCCATCCCGCAGGCGCCGCGGCGCTGGAACAATCCGATCCAGAGCAGGCAGTGCTGCGCCTGACCGAGGTTGCAGCCCGGGCACACGGCGTCGCGACGGTTCGGGGGCTTGCCGATTATTTCCGTCTGCAGCAGCGTGAGACGGCCATCGCTGCGGAGGTCCTTGCAAGGAAGGGCATGCTCGAGCGGGTGGAGGTGGCGGGCTGGCAGCAGCCGGCCTACCTGCACGCTGAGGCGGTGGTTCCGAGGTCCGTATCCGGCCAGGCGCTGCTGAGTCCGTTCGATTCCCTCATCTTCGAGCGTCGTCGGCTCGAGGAACTGTTCGGCTTCCACTACCGGATCGAGATCTATACTCCGCCCCAGGCCCGCCGGTTCGGCTACTATGTGCTGCCGTTCCTGCTGGGAGAGGAGATGGTGGCCAGAGTGGACCTCAAAGCGGACCGTGCCGCGGGTATGCTGCTTGTTCAGGCAGCCTTTTCGGAACCGGGTGCACCGCCGCAGACGGCGCGTCAACTCGCTGCAGAGCTGCAGCTCATGGCACAGTGGCTGGGGCTCGGGCAGATAATGGTGAAACCCGTGGGAGACCTGGCTCCCGCCCTGAAGCTGGCAGTATGCAGGGAATAAAGGTCTTTAGGGAATCACGGACCTTCACGGTACGTCTCTCACGTAGACTGAGGACGCCAGATTTCGGCAACTAGATTGGGAGCAAATCAGTGGCATCACTACTCGAACGAGTTCTTCGTACCGGCGACAAGAAGACGCTGAAGACACTGCGTAACTACGCCGACGCGATCAACGTGCTCGAGGATGAGTTCAAGGGCATGACCGATGCCGAGCTCAGGGGTGAAACGGATCGCCTCAAGGAGCGCTACAACGGCGGTGAGTCCCTCGACGACCTCCTTCCCGAAGCGTTTGCCGCTGTCCGTGAGGCTGCCGGGCGTACGCTCGGCATGCGGCACTTCGACGTCCAGCTGATGGGCGGCGCCGCCCTGCACCTGGGCAACATTGCCGAAATGAAAACCGGTGAAGGCAAGACCCTGGTGGCAACGGCCCCGGCCTACCTGAATGCGCTGACCGGACGCGGCGTCCATATCGTCACGGTGAATGACTACCTGGCGGAGTACCAGTCGGACCTGATGGGGCGCGTTTTCCGCTTCCTCGGCATGACCAGCGGCTGCATCCTCTCCAATCAGGACCCCGCGACCCGGCGCGAACAGTATGCCGCCGACATCACGTACGGAACCAACAACGAGTTCGGGTTCGATTACCTGCGCGACAACATGGCCTGGAGCGCTGCCGAGCTGGTCCAGCGCGGCCACCACTATGCCATCGTCGACGAAGTCGACTCCATCCTGATTGACGAAGCCCGTACTCCGCTGATCATCTCCGGTGCGGCCAGCGGCGACGTGAACCGGTGGTACACCGAGTTCTCCAAGGTCGTCCAGCGGCTGAAGCAGGACACCGACTATGAAGTGGACGAGAAGAAGCGCACCGTCGGCATCCTCGAGCCGGGCATCGAGAAGGTCGAGGACTACCTCGGTATCTCCAACCTGTATGAAGCGGCCAACACGCCCCTGATCGGCTTCCTGAACAACGCCATCAAGGCCAAGGAACTCTTCAAGCGGGATAAGGACTACGTGGTCCTCAACGGTGAGGTCATGATCGTCGACGAGCACACCGGCCGCATCCTGGCCGGACGCCGGTACAACGAGGGCATGCACCAGGCAATCGAGGCGAAGGAAGGGGTGGTCATCAAGGCCGAGAACCAGACGCTCGCTACGGTCACCCTGCAGAACTACTTCCGCCTCTACGAAAAGCTCGCCGGCATGACCGGCACGGCCGAAACCGAAGCCGCCGAGTTCATGAGCACGTACAAGCTTGGCGTGGTGCCCATTCCCACCAACAAGCCCATGGCCCGCATTGACCAGGCGGACCTGATCTACAAGAACGAAGTGGCAAAGTTCGACGCCGTCGTGAAGGACATTGCCGAGCGCCACGCCTCAGGCCAGCCCGTGCTGGTCGGCACCACCAGCGTGGAGAAGAGCGAGTACCTTTCCAAGCAGCTGGCCAAGGCAGGCATCCGGCACGAAGTGCTGAACGCTAAGAACCATGCACGTGAAGCCGCCATCGTCGCGCAGGCGGGCCGCAAGGGAGCGGTCACCGTAGCCACGAACATGGCCGGCCGCGGCACCGACATCATGCTGGGCGGCAACGCCGAGTTCAACGCGATTGCCGAACTGGAACGCCGCGGACTGGACCCGAACGAAAACCCCGAGGACTACGAGGCCGCCTGGCCGGATGCGCTGGAGAAGGCACGGACCGCCGTCGCCGCCGAGCAGCAGGAAGTAGTCGAACTCGGCGGGCTTTACGTCCTCGGCACCGAGCGCCACGAGTCCCGCCGTATCGATAACCAGCTCCGTGGACGGTCCGGGCGCCAGGGCGACCCGGGCGAATCCCGGTTCTACCTCTCGCTCACCGACGATTTGATGCGGCTGTTCAACTCCGGTGCTGCCGAACGGATCATGAACAGCTCGTCCATGCCCGACGACGTGGCGCTGGAGTCCAAGTTGGTCTCCAAGGCGATCCAGAACGCGCAGGGACAGGTTGAGGGCCGCAACGCCGAACAGCGCAAGAACGTCCTGAAGTACGACGACGTCCTGAACCGCCAGCGCGAGGCGATCTACGGTGACCGCCGTCGGATCCTTGAAGGTGACGACCTGCAGGAGAAGATCAGTTTCTTCCTGGAGGACGTAGTCACGGCGATGGTCAACGAGGCAACCGCGGAGGGCCACGGAGATGACTGGGACCTCGAGCAGCTGTGGACCAACCTCAAGACGCTTTACCCGATCAGCCTGACCATCGACGAAGTGGTTGAAGAAGCCGGCGGCCGGTCCCGGCTGTCCCGCGACTTCCTGCACAGCGAGATCCTCTCCGACGCGAAACTTGCCTACCAGGCACGCGAGGAAGCCCTGGGCTCGGCCACCATGCGCGAGCTGGAGCGCCGCGTGGTGCTCTCCGTCATCGGCCGTAAGTGGCAGGAGCACCTCTACGAGATGGACTACCTCAAGGAGGGCATCGGGCTGCGGGCCATGGCGCAGCGCGATCCGCTGGTGGAATACCAGCGTGAAGGGTTCGTTATGTTCCAGACCATGATGGAGGCCATCCGCGAGGAAAGCGTGGGCTACCTCTTCAACGCCGACGTGCAGGTCAGCGAACCTGCCGCCCCGGCAGCGAACGGGTTGCCGGGAGTCAAGGACGCCCGCGGCGTCGTCGGCACCCCGGTCATCAAGGCGGCGGGACTCGAAGCTCCGCAGCAGCCTGCCAGCCTGCAGTTCACCGCTCCGAACAGCCAGGGCGGGGTGGAGACCAGGGTGGAACGGACGTCCCGCGACAAGCAGGACACCAAGACCGCTCCGGCGGCCGGCAGCAAGTCCGCCGCGAAGAAGGCCAAACGCCGCAAGTAAACCCGCTTTACCTGGCCAGTTAGCCGATCTCCAAGGCAGTAACCTTCCAGAGCCCGCGCCGCAGCTGAACCCTCAGCGCGACGGCGCGGGCTCTTTCGTGTTCCAGTGCCACTACCGTGGCCTCGTAGATTCCTTCCGACACCGGGCAGAGGCGGCAGGATCGGATGCGTACGCTGCGGTGCAGCAGCTGCGGATCGGGCGCTGTCCTGGACCGCCCCTGGGGATTGTGCTGCAGCCCGCGGACGAGGTTGGCGCGCAGCTGCAGCCGTTCGTAGTTTTCGGGATCGAGCCAACGGGCCATCTGCTGCAGCGGGCGGGCACCGCCCAGGACCTCCAGCGCGGCGAGTGCCACGGATTGGCTGATGGCTTTCACCCGGGCATCGTCTGCGGGGTTCGATGCCCAGTTGGCGGCTCCGGCGGCAGGACGGTGCAGCGGATCCGCTTCGCCGGGGACAGCGTAACGTTCGCGCGGTCTTGCGGGGACGGGAGCTGGAAGCAGCTCCTGTGAAGGGGCCAGATAGACAGCGATGGGCCCCGCATCGCCTTCAGCACCCGGCTGGCCCGGTTGCGCCGGTCCGGCCGGGGCATCGGGAGCGGGAAGGAATATCACGCTGGTCATGGTGCGTCCTTTCCTTGCGCGGGAGCGGTGCGGTTGGTGGATTCCGGTTGGTGGATTCCGATGGCGGGCCGGTGCGCTGGAGCACCGCCGGCCGGTGGACAGCGGGGGAGAGGTTCAAGGAGGCGGGACGGCCAGAACCTGGCCGGGACGGATCAGGCCGGGATCCGGACCAATGACCTCGCGGTTCAGTTCGTACCAGCGGGGCCAGAGGGCGGCCGTCTCCGCGTCCGTGGCCTGGGGCCCCAGTTGCGAAGCGGCCAGGGACCACAGGGTGTCTCCCGCTGCAACCACGACTTCGCGCTCGTCCGGCCGAGGAACACCCGTGAGCAGGCCGCCGGCCGCAGGCTGCGGGGGCGAAGGACGCCAAAGCGGAGAAATGGCTTCGGCAGGATCAGCGGATCCCGGCTCCGGAGGAGTGGTTTGCGCGGCATCCTGTCCAACCGGGATGCCCGTGCGGGCGAACGCCGGTGCCCCGGGCACCGCTGCCGTGGTTGCGCCTGCCCCCGGCACCGCGCCCAACGCGCCGCCGGCCGCCAGCGAGATTCCCAGCGCAGCTGTTGCCAGCCGGCGCAGCGGCCCCGGGGCCAGGGAGAGGGTCCACGTGCCGGCTGTCCGGAACCCGAAGCGGTGCAGGAGGCACCCGGCCAGGGCGCAGGTAAATCCCAGCACCCACCAGAACGTGAGCAGCAGGCCTGCCGCGGCGGCGCAGAACCCGGCAAGCTGGGTCAGCGAGGCCCGGGAAAGCGGAGCTTCGGAGAGCGGACCGGGGGAGAACAAGACCGAACCTGCTACGGCAGCGTCCGGCAGCATTCGGGTTCCGCACCACAAGAGCAGCAGGCCAAACGCTGCTGCGGCTGCGGTTGCAAGTGCGTCCGCAGCCAGCCCGGGGCGGGAGGTGGATCCGGTCATTGCATTCTCCGATCTGGAGAGGAGAGCCGAGGTACTCGGGGGATCGTTCTAGCCGTTTAGGCTTATTTGGTTCGTTTCGATTCGATTAGCTGACGTTTGATAGCTCTAGAGGTTTTTTGGTGCCGTCTGGCCTGTGTGATGCCCGTGTCTACACTTCGGTTCGACCGGTGTCCAGAGTGGTTGAACAGGCTTCGTGGACGCTAGCCTTGGGCGATGCGATGGGACGCCCTGTTCAGGGACATGGAGGCACAGCTTGCCGCAGCTTCCGGGCTGGCAGCCGAGAGCGAGATTTCAGACCGTGTGCGGATGGAACTGCGCGGAATCAGTTTGCAGGACAGGCTGCGCAGCCAAAGCGGGAAGCAACTGGTCTTCGATCTCGGAACAGCAGGGATGCTGCGCGGGATCCTGAGGCATGTTGGGGAAGGATGGGTGTCGCTTGAGCAGGAACGCGGTGCAGCGTTGGCGGTGTTGTCCCAGGTGGTTGCCGTCAGGGGCATGGACCGGTTCGCGAGTCCGACGGCGGGGAACGTGCGGCTAGGGGTGACCTCCGCACTGCGCAGCATCGCCCGGGACCGCAGCGCCGTCGTCGTCCGTTCCGCCGGGGCGCCGGCTGACCGTGCCCTGTACGGGACGATCGACAGGGTGGGGGGCGACTTCCTGGAACTGGCGGTTATGCCGTCTGACCAGCCTCGGCGCAGCGCAAATGTCACGGGTGTCTATGTCCTGCCGACTGCCACGGTGGCAGCGGTGCTGTCACAACAGCACAACGGATGGGAGTGACCGGGTCCCGGAGACGGCGACGCAGCCTGCTCCTGTTCAGCTCCCCGCGTTCTCCTCCACCGGGATACCCTGCCGGACTGCCGCAGCGGACTTCCGGTAGGCCCGGGAAATATAGTCTTCGAGCTGCTGCGACTCGACCCGCCACTGGCCCCTGCCGCCGATCTGAATGGCGGGAAGTTCTCCGCTGCGGACCAGGGCATACGTCTGCGAGGAGGATATGTTCAGCACCTCGGCGACATCTGCCAGCGTCAGGAATCTCTTATCGCCCACGGCACTCACCTTTCGCACCGCACCACTGCGGCTTGCACCCGTTGTATACCAGCAGCACCAGTGTGGCACCAGCAGGATGCTGCTGATGGGTTATCCACAGATTCGACTTTCCTGAAAACCACCGTTTCCTTCCCGCTGCGCTTCCTCCACAATGACCCGAATGAGGCCCCCGGCGCGGGGCGAGGGGGATTGCAGTGGAAACGGGGGAGCATGAGTCTGACTGACCACCGCACACCGGGGGCGGAGCCGGCGGCGGCACGGCTGCGCAAGCCGTCATGGAGGGACCCGCGGCTCCTGCTCGGGATCCTGTTGGTGCTCGGGTCCATCGCCGGCGTCGTGACGCTGGTGGACAGCGCCGACCGGACCACGGACGTCTATGCCGTGAAGCACGATATTCCTCCGGGGGCGCCTATCGGTGCCGAAGACCTGGTTGCGGTGCCGGTCCGGCTGGGTAACGCCGAAGAGCTTTACCTCCCCATTGCCGCGGGCCTGCCGGTGGACGCCGTAGCGGGTGCAGCGCTTCGGCAGGGGGAACTGGTGGCCCGGTCCGCACTGGTGGAACGGGACTCGCTGGACCGCAAGCCCGTCGGCCTGCGGGTCGAGGACCCGCTGCCTGCCAGCACCGAGGCAGGATCACGCGTGGACATCTGGGCGGCCATGCCCAATGCCCGCAACGGGTTCGACGAGCCGAAGCAGCTGATCGAAGCGGCCGAAATATCGGAGCTAACCGTCACGGAGTCCGCCCTGGGCGCCAACCGCAGTACGGAGCTCCTGGTCCTCGTTGACGATTCGGACCTCCCGCTGCTCCTGAGCGCGTTGTCCAACCAGGCCAAGATCACCGTGGTCCACAACCCCTCCTCAGGCTCGTGAATATCCCTGTCGCTACGGTGGGGGCCGCCACCGCCGGTGTCCTTGACGGGTTGGAACGCCTGCAGGGACCTGTCACAGTGGTCCGGCGGTGCACGGAACTGACGGAGCTCGTGGCTGTGTCGCAAAGCGGGATCGTGCGTGCCGCCGTCGTCGTCGACGAGGCCGGGGACCTTACCGCGGCACTGGCGGAACGGCTGGCCGCGGCCGGGGTGGCCCTCGTGGCGCTCACCGACGATCCGGTGCTTCGGCCCCGGCTGGACGCCCTGCGGATAGTCAATGCCCCCGGCGGAGTTGACCCGGGCGCGCTCGCCGAATTGATTGCCGCTGCCGTACGGGCGTTGGACCAGGATGTGGAAGGCAGGGCTGCGGCAGGCAGCAACGCGCTCGCCGACCCTGCCTCGGCATTTGGTGCCGGCAGCACGGGACCGGGACCGGCAGACGCCGCGGAACCGGAGGGTGGCAGGGGCACCGTCACCGCTGTCTGGGGTCCGGCAGGGGCACCGGGCAGGACCACGCTGGCCGTCAATCTGGCGGCCGAAGCGGCTGCTGCCGGCGCGGAGGTGCTCCTTATTGACGCAGACACCTACGGCTCCAGCGTGGCGGTGAGCCTCGGCCTCCTAGACGAATCCGCCGGAGTGGCACAGGCCTGCCGCCTTGCCGACCAGGGGCTGCTCGACGACGCCGCGCTGCGCAGGATTTCGGCCAGTGTTTCCCTGCGGGGGCAGCGGCTGGCAGTGCTTACCGGTATCACCCGCTCTGACCGTTGGGTGGAACTGCGCCCGGCGGCGCTCGCGGGCGTCCTCGATGCGGCACGCCGGGTTGCCGACCTGACCATCGTGGACTGCGGATTCTCCCTGGAGACAGACGAGGAACTGAGCTTCGACACCATGGCCCCGCGCCGCAACGCCTCCACCCTGCTGCTACTCGACGCCGCGGACACCGTTTACGCGGTGGGTGCCGCCGACTCCGTGGGAGTTCCCCGCCTGGTCCGGGCCCTGTCGGATCTCACCGCGGCGGTTCCGACCGTGGAGCCGCGGGTCGTGTTGAACAAGGTCCGAGCCTCATCCGTTGGACGGCAGCCCGAAAGCCAGCTGCGCGGAGCGTGGGAAAGGTTTGGGCCGGGAGGGGAAATCGCCGCTTTCCTTCCGGCCGACTACGACGCCGCCGATGCTTCCCTGCTCTCCGGGACCGCGCTGCTGGAAACCGCGCCGGCGTCGGTCCTCCGGTTGGCCATAGCGGAGCTGGCAGGCGTGCAGGTTCCCCGACGCCGCCGCGGCGCACGCCGGACGGGGCAAAGTGACCTTTGGCGCATTCGAGGCTAGGCTCGATAAGAAGAGGCTGCAACGGGGCAGCCGGATGTAAGTACTATCGGAGGCGTATTACATGTCGTCAGGATCCCGCATCGCGGATCTTTTCAGTTCGGACACTTCCCTGGATGAATTCATCGGGAACTACTACGAGCATCTGGCGCGTGAAGATGCGCAGGCCTACGCGCCGTCGGTCCTAAGGGAGCGGGCGCAGAAGCACATGGAACTGGCGCTGACCCGCGCCGAAGGCACCGCCGCCGTCGACATGGTGGATCAAGGCGACACCAGCGTCATCCTTATTGTCACGGATGACATGCCCTTCCTTGTCGACTCCGTTACGGCAGAGGTGGTGCGCCGCAACGCCGCTATCCGGCTGGTAGTGCACCCCATTTTCCTGGCCACCCGGGATCCCCGGACCGGGGAGCTGCAGCAGGTGCAGCGGGTTCCCGCTGCAGCCGGCGTCTCCAGCGGCGACACCGCCGCCCTGCCGAACCTGGCCGACCTCTTGGGCGGCGACGGCGGCACCACCAAGGTGGAATCCTGGATAGCCATCGATGTTGCCCGCATTACCGACGAGGAGAAGCGCTCCGAACTCGTCGAAGGCCTGCAGAAGGTGCTGGGCGACGTGCGGATCGCGGTCTCGGACTGGCCGGCCATGCGCTCGAAGGTGCACGAGATTGCGCGTTCCCTCGAAGCGGTGCCCGGGGCCCGGGACATCCCCGACCTGCAGCAGGCACGCGAACTGCTGACGTGGCTGGACAACGGTAACTTCACCTTCCTGGGCTACCGGGAATACGACCTCATCACCGAAGACGGCGAAGATGCCCTCCGCCCCACTGAAGGCAGCGGTCTGGGGCTGCTGCGCCTGCACTCCACCCGGCGGGTCCAGCGACTGACAGGTGCAGGCCGCGCAAAGGCACGTGAAAAGCGCGCCCTGGTGATTACGAAAGCCAACTCACGTTCCACCGTGCACCGGCCTGCCTACCTCGATTACCTCGGGGTCAAGCGATTCGACGAGCAGGGCAACGTCAACGGTGAACGCCGTTTTATCGGGCTCTTCGCCACCGGTGCCTATACCGGCTCCGTGCGCAGCATCCCGATCGTTCGGGACAAGGTCCGCGATGTGATGCGTACCTGCGGTTTCCCGGCCGATTCGCATTCGGGCAAGGACCTGCTCTCCATCCTGGAAACCTACCCGCGCGACGAACTCTTCCAGATCGACCCCTCGACGCTGCTGGATACGTCCCTGGCCATCCTTCGCCTGCAGGAGCGGCGGCGCACGCGGTTGTTCCTCCGGCCGGACATCTACGGCCGGTTCATGTCCGCCATCGTCTTCCTGCCCCGCGACCGCTACACCACGCCGGTCCGGCTGCGTATCCAGGATGAACTGCGCTCCACCTTCAACGCAGAGTCCATCGATTTCGAAGCACGGATGACGGAATCCGCCCTCGCCCGCCTCTTCTTCCGGATCCGGCTTCCCCGCGGCCAGGAAATCACCGACGTTGACGCCGCTGAACTTCAGGCACGGCTCGTGCAGGCGACACGGTCATGGAGCGAGGGCATCGAAGAGGTAGTCCGCACCCAGTTCTCCCGCCAGGAGGCAGAAAAGCTCTCCGCTCTCTGGGCTGACGCCTTCCCGGCCGCCTACCGCGTGGCCTACGAAGTCGAAGACGCACTGGAGGACATTGCCCGCTTCGAAGCACGGCTCGCCCGCCCCGAAACCGCGCCGGAACTGTTCGTCTACATTCCGTCCGGCACCGACGACGCCGGCACCGAAGGTGAAGGGCCCGAGGACGCCCGGCTGAAGCTTTACCTGACCGAGCCGAAATCGCTGACCCAGATCCTGCCGTTCCTGCACAACCTCGGGTTGGAAGTGCTCGACGAACGGCCCTTCGAGATCCGGCGGGGCGACGGTACGACCTTCTACCTTTACGACCTGGGCCTCGTTTACCCGGCCGGCATCGATCCGATGGAGACCGGTTCCCTGCTGGCCGAAGCCTTCCGTGCCGGTTTGTCCGGGACTGCCGAGTCCGACGCTTTTGACCGGTTGATCCTGCGGCAGGGACTGCGCTGGCGCCAGGTGGTCATCCTTCGGGCGTACGCAAAGTACATGCGCCAGGTCGGCACGGCGAACTCCTACGGTTTCGTGGCAGGCACACTGCTGGCGAACCCCGACGTCGCCCGTGCGCTGATCGCGCTCTTCGAAGGACGCTTTGATCCGGACCTGACGGAGGACGAGCGGCGGGCCGCCGTCGAGCAGGCCGGCGCCGCCCTGGAGGCTGGCCTCGAGCAGGTGCCGACGCTCGACGCCGACCGCGTGCTGCGTACCTTTGCCACCCTGATCAACGCCACGCTGCGCACCAATTTCTACCAGGACAAGGCGTACGTCAGTTTCAAGCTGAACACCGGAGCCATCGACGGCGCTCCGTTCCCCCGCCCGAAGTACGAAATCTGGGTCTACTCGCCACGGGTGGAAGGCGTGCACCTGCGCTTCGGCGAGGTAGCCCGCGGCGGGCTGCGCTGGTCCGACCGGCGCGAAGACTTCCGCACCGAAGTCCTGGGGCTGGTCAAGGCCCAGACGGTCAAGAACGCAGTGATCGTTCCGACCGGCGCCAAGGGCGGTTTTTACGCCAAGAAGCTTCCCGATCCCGCAGTGGACCGCGGTGCCTGGATGGAAGAGGGGAAGAACAGCTACCGCACCTTCATCCGGGGCATGCTGGACCTGACTGACAACCTCGTGGTCAAGGAGTCCGGTGAGGAAGTAGTGCCGCCGGAGCGCGTGGTCCGCCACGACGGTGACGACAGCTACCTGGTGGTGGCTGCGGACAAGGGCACGGCGTCGTTCTCCGACATTGCCAACTCCATCTCCGCCGACTACGGCTTCTGGCTTGGTGACGCCTTCGCCTCGGGCGGATCCGTGGGTTACGACCACAAGGCCATGGGCATCACCGCCCGCGGCGCGTGGGAGTCGGTCAAGCGGCACTTCAGCGAACTCGGTATCGACACCCAGAGCCAGGACTTCACCGTGGTGGGTGTCGGCGACATGAGCGGCGACGTGTTCGGCAACGGCATGCTTTTGTCCGAACACATCAAGCTGGTGGCCGCCTTCGACCACCGGCACATCTTCCTGGATCCGAACCCCGACGCCGCCCGGTCCCATGCCGAACGGCAGCGCCTCTTCGAGCTTCCCCGCTCGTCGTGGGCGGACTATGACGAGTCCTTGATCAGCGCCGGCGGCGGCATTTTCCCGCGCCAGTCCAAGAGCATTCCGCTGTCGTCGGAGGTTCGCAAGGTTCTGGGCCTGCCCGACACGGCAACCAAGATGAGCCCGCCCGAGTTGTTGAAAGCCATCCTTACGGCACCGGTGGACCTGCTCTACAACGGCGGTATCGGCACCTACGTGAAGTCCTCGGCCGAGACCTCCGCCGATGTCGGAGACAAGGCAAATGACGCCATCCGCGTGGACGGCCGTGACCTCCGGGTCAAGGTTGTCGGCGAAGGCGGAAACCTGGGAATGACGCAGCGCGGACGCATCGAGGCAGCCCGCGCCGGGGTCATCCTCAATACCGACGCGATCGACAACTCCGCAGGCGTGGACTGCTCGGACCACGAAGTGAACATCAAGATCTTCGTGGACCGGATGGTCGCGGCCGGCCGGTTGGATCCGCAGGAGCGTGCGGAGTTCCTTCACTCGATGACGGACGAAGTCGGGCAGCTCGTCCTGCAGGACAACATCGACCAGAACATGCTGCTGCTCAACGACCGGCAGCGGGTCGTGGAATCCAGCCCGAGTTTCGAGCGCCTGATGGACTGGCTCGAGGAACATGCGGACCTTGACCGCGAGCTCGAGGCGCTGCCCGGCAACCAGGAACTGCACGCACGCATTGCGGCGGGCGAGGGCGGCCTGACGTCGCCGGAACTGGCCGTGCTTGCGGCGTACGCAAAGATCGAGCTCACGAAGGCCCTGACGCGCTCGAACCTGGCCGACGACCCCTACTTTGCCGGCACCCTGCGCCGGTATTTCCCGAAGCAGATTGTCGAGCGTTTCGGGGACCAGCTGGACACCCATCCGCTGCGCCGCGAAATCATCTCCACTGTGGTGGCCAACGACATGATCAACATCGGCGGCATTACTTTCGCCTTCCGGGTGATCGAGGAAACCTCAGCGACCGAAGCGGAGACGGCCCGCGCCTTCACCGCGCTGCGGGAGATCTACGGCATTGACAAGGTCCTGGCGGAACTAGGCGGCCTTCCCGCCGGCTTCCCGACGGACACCTGGTCCATGGTGCATTTGGACCTGCGGCGCCTGCTGGACCGCGCGGTGCGCTGGTTCGTCAACCACGTTGGCCGGGGAACAACCATCGCCGAGGACATCGAGGCGTTCCGGCCCGTCGTCCAGCCGTTGATCTCGGACCTGACGCGTTTCCTGCGCGGCTCCGATGCCGAGCGGGTGGAAGGCATGCTGCAGAAGGCCCGCGAGCTGGACATCCCGAAGGACCTGGGGACGTACTGGGCTGAGCAGTTCGAGTCGTTCGGCCTGCTCGATGTTGCCCTGTCCAGCAAGGCAACCGGAGTTCCGGCTGACGAAGTCGCCGGCGTGTACTACGCCGTCTACGACCAGTACGGGATTGACGACCTGCTGAACCGGATCACGAAGCTGCCCCGGGAAGACAGGTGGCAGTCGCTGGCCCGCGCAGCCCTGCGTGATGACCTGTACTCGACGGTGGCCGATATGACGGTGGCTGTGCTGGAGGCTACTCCTGACCGGTCCGGCGCGGATCCGTCGGAGCGCCTGCAGGCATGGGAGCAGGAGAATGCCGACCACCTGCAGCGCGCCTCCAAGATGTTCAGCGAAGTAAACCGCCTGGAGGAGGACGACATGGCATCGCTTTCAGTCGCCCTTCGCCTGCTTCGTTCCATCGTCCGCCGCTAGTTCGGGGTACCAGTGGCAATCTTTACCGATCCGATCAAGGACCATGCGGATTTCGGC
Organism: Arthrobacter sp. zg-Y895; assembly: GCF_020731025.1. NCBI lineage: Bacteria > Bacillati > Actinomycetota > Actinomycetes > Micrococcales > Micrococcaceae > Arthrobacter > Arthrobacter sp. zg-Y895. The sequence continues at coordinate 207,191 of NZ_JAJFZY010000001.1, read as the reverse complement.
CCCGGCGACGCCGAATGGCTGCACCTGCTGGTGGGGGACTGGCAGCTTGTTGCCGATCTCGCGTTCGCCGACCTGGCCTTGTGGTTCCCCGTGCCCGACGGCGGCTACGTGGCGCTGGCGCATGCCCGCCCGTCGACGTCGCACACGGTGTTCCACAGCGACTTTGTCGGCGAACGCATCCGCGCGGACCTGCACCCGCTGGTCGACGCTGCCTGGCGAAGCCAGCACATAGAGCGGTCCAGCGAAACCAGCTGGACCGCGGAAACAGCCATGCGGGTGGAAGCGATTCCGTTCGTCCGCAACGGCCGGACCCTGGCTGTGGTGACCTCACACATGGACCTGTCCAGCTCCCGGATGCCCTCGCGCCTGGAACTGACGTACCGGCAATGTGCCTACGACCTGCTGCGGATGGGAACGCTGGGCCTCTGGCCCGACTTCGCCACGCCTACCGGGTCGCGCCGGGGTGCTCCCCGCGTGGGAGACGGGCTGATCCGGCTTGATGCCGAAGGGATAGTGCAGTACGCCAGTCCTAACGGCGTCTCTGCTTTCCGCCGGCTGGGCGACATGGAGACCCTCGAGGGGCGTTCCCTTGCGGAGATCACCACGGCGCTGCTCAAGGACCGCCGCATGGTTGATGAAACGCTGCCGCTGGTGGTCACCGGGCGGATGCCGTGGCGGACGGAGATCGAGTCCCGCGGCGTAAGCCTCTCCCTGCGTGCCATCCCGCTGCGGGACGAAAAGGAACGTTTCGGTGCCCTGGTTCTGTGCCGCGATGTCTCCGAACTGCGCCGCCGCGAGATGGAACTGGTGTCAAAAGACGCCACCATCCGCGAAATCCACCACCGGGTGAAGAACAACCTCCAGACCGTTGCGGCGTTGCTGCGGATGCAGTCACGGCGGATGGAGAGCGATGAAGGCAAGCTGGGCCTTGCCCAGGCCATGCGCCGCGTGTCCACCATCGCGCTGGTGCACGAGACCCTGTCCCAGGGCCTGACGCAGAACGTGGACTTCGACGAGCTGATCGACCGCCAGTTCCGGCTGTCCGCCGAAGTTGCCTCGCCGACGCAGGAAGTCCGGACCCGCCGCGAAGGATCCTTCGGCGAACTTCCGAGCGACCTTGCCACTCCACTGGCCCTGGTCATCAACGAACTGGTGACCAACGCGGTTGAACACGGGCTGGCGGGCCGTCGCGGCACAGTCGGACTGGCTGCGCAGCGGCACGGCGAAGCCGGCCGTGAGGAACGGCTCACCGTGACGGTGAGCGACGACGGCGTGGGCCTGCCGCCCGGACCGCGGCGGGAGGGCCTGGGCCTGCAGATTGTCCGGACCCTGGTCCAGAGCGAACTGGACGGCACCATCGAGTGGTCCGCAGGCGAAAGCGGCGGCACGGAAGTCCGGATCGACATGGGCCTGGATACCGAATACCGGCGTACTTGATCTAAGCAGGGATGCTCCCGGTACAACAAAGGGCCGCTGCCAATGGCAGCGGCCCTTTGTTGTACCGGCATCATTTCCGCCGGGGAAGTCCTGCTTACGAGGCGCGGCGGGCGCGCGCTGCGCGGCGCTTCAACGCGCGGCGTTCGTCTTCGCTCATGCCGCCCCATACGCCGGCGTCCTGGCCGGTTTCGATTGCCCACTGGAGGCAGGTGTCGATCACCGGGCAGCGGCGACAGACGCTCTTGGCTTCTTCGATCTGAAGAAGAGCCGGGCCGGTATTGCCCACGGGAAAGAAAAGCTCCGGATCTTTATCCAGGCAAGCTGCGCGGCTCCGCCAATCCATGTTGATCACTATCTCCTCTGAAAAGTTGACTCCTACGTGTTTGTGAAAACATTCACGAGCAACTACAAACTAAAGGGGCCGGTTTCGGCCCCTGTTTTCCCTTCTTCTAGCGTGGCACGTCCGGCCAAAGCAAACAAGGGGTAACAAGCGGAAAATATGGCCGCAGGGCTGAGGGATGCATCACATTACCTGTGTGCAGCGAACCGGGAATTGCTATTAGTTCCAGTTCCGGAAGTCACACAACCAGCCATTGTTGCGGCTTACCCGCGGCTTACCTCGGGTGTCGGTCGGGTGGTCAACGTGACGTAAGGACAGGGCCGAACCGGTCCCTTTGCCGGGGGCCGTGAAGAGTTGTCTGCTGGGCCGCCGAGCTCCTTCGGGGCTCCAAGGGGAACTATGTCCGGTATTCTGCCAGTGTGTCAACACCCCAGAAACCTCCCTCGGTGCAGCGTGCCCCCGCTGTGCTTGCCATCGCCGCCGTGCTCGTACTCGAAGCCCTTTGCCTGCTTGGTTTCGCGGCGTGGTACGGCTACCAACTGGCGACCTCCACGCCGCTGTCCATGGGCGGCGCCGTCTTCACGCTGGTCTTCGCCGTGGCCCTCGCAGTGTGGCTGCTGGCAGTGGGGCACTTCTTTTTCCGCGGTTACCGCTGGACCCGCTCCGCAGCCCTGGTCTGGCAGCTCTTCGTGGTGATCCTGGCGGTTCCGACCCTGCAGGCAGGCCTGGTCCTGGCCGGCCTCGGGTTGCTGCTGCCCGCTGCGGCGGTCCTGCTGCTCCTGTTCACAAAGCCTGTCCTGGCTCACACCAGCCGGCTCACGGACAGCAGCAAAACCTTCTAGCCGGCATCCCGGTCCCGCCGGTCCCCGGAAAACCAACCGTCCGGAGCACGCGTCGTTAGTCGGCAGGATCATAGGCTGCCTGCGCTTCGAGGACCTCGGTCCCGTCGACGAGGTAGCACCGGCCCGGCGGACGGCGGGCGGCCGGATCAACCCGCACGCCGAACACGTCCCCGTCCGCCTGCGTCACGGGCCGCAGCAGTGCCCCGTGCGGTGCCGATCGGATGTGCAAGGCCAGCGGGACGCGCGCAGTCAACTGGTGCCCGGACACTGCCGCGAGGACAATCCTGGCGCCTCGTGCCTGGACCCCGGCGAGTCTTTGATGGGCCGGCGCCGGCAGGGAATCCGAGTCGTCCACCAGGATCAGGAAGCGGCGCAGATCCTCCTGCTGCCGTTCCATGGCGGAAAACACCGGTTCCAGTTCTTCCTGGGTCGACACCAGGCAACACTCCAGGGAGGAGTCGGCGGCGCGCTGCAGTTGACGCAGGAACGAAGTTCGGCCCGAAGCCCGCGGCCCGGCCACCAGGAAAACCGATCCGGGCGGCATCCGGACTGAAGCGGTGTCGAGTTCGTCTCCGTACACACCAACGGGCAGATGGTCCGTCGTCGGAGCCGGCCCCAGTGCTGAGGGTAGGACGGACACAGGCAGGTTTTCAATCCGGTGCGGCCGCCGGCGGCCCGGCGGCAGCGGCATCAGCTGCTCCGGATCTTCCCGTGGGTCGTGCGCGAGCAGCTGGGCAGACAGACCTTCTGCGGTTCCGCATCGTCCTTGAACCAAGGCGCGTCCCCTCACCCGGTCCATGGGCGGAAGCCGTGGCCAGATCAGCAGTGTTTCGGCGCTGGCATCCGCGGGGAAGAACATGCGGTTGGGGATGTGGGGAAAGAAGCGGGCATTGAGGACCTCCCGGTCCCCGGCCAGCACGACGCAGATACCGGCCCGTTCCCCGTCTCGGACAAGGTCCGCCAGATCCTCTTCCCCGGACAGCCCGCGGCCGGCCCGGAACGCCGTACACCAGCGGGCCCAGCCGGTAATGATTAGCGTGGTCCCTCCAGCGGCTCTGCCGTCGGCGGCCATGCCAATGCCGGAGTGCTGCGGGTCGACGCTTCCGGCCTGCCTGCGGCGGCCCGGTGCCCGGGACGTCGCAGGCGCCGGAGCCTGGAGGATCAGGGAACCCAGATAGGCCAGGACACGGGCGGCGCGGGCCGTGTCATCGGCGCCCACATAGGCGCCGGTCTGCTCTGCGGCCGCGAGCCAGGCAAGGCTGCCGTCCGAGTCCAGAATGTACAGATGCCGGCCGGGCAATTCGGCGAGGTGCATCCCGGCGATGAGCTCAAGGGCGTCCGGTGCCCCGGACCTCGGGGCACCCAGGAGCGCCAGATGCGAGTCTGCAGCCGGACGCCAGCACAGTGTGCGCTGCCGTTGTTTTCCCGGTTCGTCCAGCAGGCCGAGCACTAGGCCACCCGGCAGCCGCTCCAGGATGTCGTCGGCGCAGCGGGTGAGCTGGTCCGCGGTCAAGGAAGAGGGGAGGGGCGGCCGTACTGGGCTGAACGGAACAGGAAATCCCCCGATGGCAGCTGCCGCCCGAACTGCGGAAACCACCCGGTTCAGCGCCTTCGGGTCTCCCACGGCGTCGGCACCCGGGGAACGGTAATGCTCCGCCAGTTCCTTGAGGGGGCTCTCGCCCGTCCCGCCGCGCAGGGACGTGGACAGGCTTTGAAACAGGTGCGGGGGCAGGCCTCCTTTGCTGACGTAGGCCCGTCCCGGGATATCCGGAGGGATGGCGGCCGCCGTGTCCGTGTTGATGACGTCGCGGGACTCGACGCCGGACTGAACGCGCAGTGCGATGCTCGTGGCAATGTTCGCCCGGATGTCGGTGGTGATGGCTCCCTGGGGGCGCTGCGTTGCCAGCAGGAGATGCAGCCCGAGCGAACGTCCGATGGCGGCAATCCGCAGCAGCTCGGGAAGGGCAGCAGGCACCTCGTCCGCGAGCATCCGGAATTCGTCAACCACCACCAGCAACCGGGGGAGCCCCTCCGCCGGGCTGCGTCCCGCGTTGTAGGCGGAAAGGTTGTCCGCCCCCGCGCCGGCGAGAAGAACTTCCCGGCGGCGGACCTCGGCACGCAGGGAGACAAGCGCCCGCGCTACGGTCTCTGCGGAGAAATCGGTCAGGAGCCCCACGGAGTGCGGCAACGGGGCGAGGGGGCCAAGGCCGGACCCTCCCTTGAAATCGATCAGCAGGACGGTGAACAGTGTTGGGGGATGCGAAGCAGCCAGGGAACCCACGAAGGTGCGCAGGAACTCGGATTTTCCGGACCCGGTGGTTCCCGCCACCAGGAAATGCGGGCCGTCCTTATCCAGGTCCAGGGTTACCGGCCCGGATGGTGAGACACCGACGACGGCCGCGCCGCCGTCAACCCGGGCATTTGCCTGCCAACCGCCCAGGAGCTGATCCGGTGACAGCGGATGGAATTCGTCGAAAGCGGCTGAGGATGGGAGCCTGCCCGGTGCCTCGGCGGGCAGCGGGATCGGGAGCCGGCGGGCCGCCAGCCGCCGACTGAGCCGCTCGAAGGTGCCAGGCTGGATCAAGTCGGGAACAAAGTCGAAAGTGGATCCCCCCGACGCAAAGGTTCCACGGCCTCCCAGCAGCGTCACGGTCACCGGCGCGGGCGGCCCCCCGATCCTGATGATGCCCGCGTGTGCAAAGTGGGGTTCGGGCAGGGCCTGGAGCAGCTGCCCGGCGTGCTCCGCCCAGGAACGGTGGACGAACAGGACGAACGGGTCGTCTCCGGCGGGAACGGGGAGATCGCTTATAAGGGTGCGTAAGCGGGCGGAAGCGGAACCGACGGCCGCAGGCGAAGCCGCCGGCAGCGCCGCAAGGGCGACGCGGGGCAGGAACCTGGCGGATGTTTCCAGTTCTGCGGCGGTCCCGACACAGACAATGAGCGGGCCGGCCGCGGCGGACGCCTGCAGGAGCAGTGTTCTCCCCAGGGCAGCAGTATCACGCGCGGACCCCTGCAGGCAGATCTCCCGGTCCTTCCCCAGGAACAGGACCACCGGTACCTCAGTCAGCTGCGGCGGTGCGAAATGCGGCTGCGGCGGAACCGCCTCCAGGTTCGCCGGCTGCGTGCCCGCTCCGATCCGCACCGGACACTCCGGGGTGCTGGGCACCCGGCCGTTCCGCTGCAGCACTGATTCCACGGCCAATGCGGTCGCTCCGGGATCCGGTGCAGCCAGTCTCCGCCGTCGACCGTCCTCTTCCGCAGCCCGGGCAATTTCAGCGGCCTGTTCGCGGCGCCGGCGGCGGGCACCAGCAGCGGTAATCAGGGCGGTGACTGCGGAGACGGCGCTGAAGGCGAGGAACATCCACATGCCGGTCGCCAATGCGAGCACGATGCCCAGGACCAACGGAAGCAGCGCCCCCACCAGGAGAAGCCCGGTTTTGGCTCCGTGCTCCGGAAACCGGACGGTCAGTGGCTGGAAGGGGTCTTCCGGAGGACCCGGTGTCTCCTGCCACGCGGAGGGAAGGAACAGCCGGCAACTGCTGTAGCCAAACCTCAGGGTAGAGCCGGTATCCACAGCGGCCCTGCGGACGCGGCGGCCGTCGACCCAGGTGCCGTTGGCGGAACCCAGATCCCTAAGCAGCACTGTTTCGGCTCCCACAACCAGCTCCGCGTGCTGCCGGGACAAGGCCGGGTCGGCAATGCCGATCTGCGGCGGGGCCCCGCCGTCCGCCGGTCCCGCCCTGCCGATGGTGTGGATACCCCGTTGCAGGGCAATGATGCTCCCGGCATCCGGTCCGGCGCAGACAGCCAGGCGCAGGGGAGGGGCGCCTGGGTGAGCCGTATCGGCGCCGGGGACGCCGTCGGGTGATCCCGTGGAATGGAGGATCACGGCTCCGGTGATGAACGGGGCTTCGCCTGGCGTCAGCTCCTCCAGCGCGGAACCGTGGATCGTATACCGTCCCTGGCCGTAGCGCTGCTCAAGGAGGGCCGCTACAGCGCTTCCGGAAAGTGCTGCAGTCATCTTGATCACCAACTCACGCCGGGTCATGCCCGCCGGCGGAACCGTGCCCGGCGCCGAGGCAATGGTCACATGAAGCAGCAAATTCCCTCCAAACCGTGCGGCAGTTTCGCCGAGCCTGCTGTTGAGGAAATTCAGCGTACGGACCGCCCGGCGGCATCAGTCGCCGCAGTCCGGACCTGGGGATAACGGCTCGGAGGGCACCGCCTGTGCAGGGAAGGTGAGCTGGCAGCAGTAAACTCCATGTGGGGGATTCTCACTTCAGAAAGGCCAGTGTGACCCGCCAGATTTCGTTTTTCCCGCAGTCAGCGGACCGGCTTTCGCCGACGGCAGCCAAACCCGGATACCGACCAGAGGTACAGGGCCTCCGGGCGCTGGCAGTCCTCATGGTGGCCAGCTACCACATCTGGTTCGGCCGGGTGTCCGGGGGTGTGGACGTCTTCCTCCTGGTCTCTGCTTTCCTGCTCTCGCTCTCCTTCATCCGGAAAGGCGAGACCGGCCAGGGACTGTACCTGCGGCAGTACTGGACGCGTGTTTTCAAACGCCTGCTGCCCGCCGCGGCGGTCGTGATCCTGGGTACGCTCGTCGCTACGGTGCTGTTCGTGCCCCGAAGCCGGTGGACGGAGATCTTCTCCCAGGCCTGGACGTCGCTGCTGTACGTACAGAACTGGGCCCTGGCCGCGAACTCCGTGGACTACTACGCGGCAGACCACAGCGTCGCGAGCCCGTTCCAGCATTTCTGGTCGCTGTCGGTACAGGGCCAGGTCTTCATCCTCTGGCCGTTGCTGTTTGCGCTCTGTGCCCTGATTGCCAGGGCATGGCGGAAGCGGTTCCGCAGTGTTGTCCTAGGGGTTTTCGGGGTGGTCTTTGCAGCGTCTCTGGCCTTCTCTGTCATTGAGACCTACACAAACCAGGCCCACGCCTACTTCGATACCCGTACGCGGTTGTGGGAATTTGCCTTCGGCACCTTGCTCGCCCTTGCCCTTCCCTACCTGCATCCGGGCAGGGGCCTGAGGGTAGCCGCCGGATGGATCGGCCTGGCCGCGATCCTTAGCGGCGGGTTCATCCTCGACGTGCAGGGGCAGTTCCCCGGGTTTGTGGCGCTTTGGCCCCTGGTGGCGGCGGCGCTGGTAATCCTGGCCGGACAGACCGGCAGCCGTTTCGGTGTGGACCGGTTCCTGTCCTGGGGCCCCCTGGTGCGGATGGGGGATATGTCCTATGCGCTTTATCTGTGGCACTGGCCCGTGCTGGTCATTTACCTTGCCTGGCGGGACCGGCAGGAAGTGGGGCTTGTCGGGGGTTCGTTCATCATTGCGCTTTCACTGGCACTGGCGTATCTGACAACCCGCTTTGTAGACAATCCCCTCCGTGCGGTGCAGGGACCGGCTGCCGGGAAGCGCGCCGTCACCGTGATAGTGGCCTGCTTAGCCGTGGTGGCGGTGCCGTTGGCGGGCTTGCAATATGCGCTCAAGGTGCAGGATGACAAGCTGCAGGCGGAAGCCGAGATCAACTACCCCGGGGCGCGGGTCCTCCTTCCGGGATACGACGGCGCGCCGACGGGAGTGCCGGTCCGTCCGGCATCGGCCGCCGATCCGCAGAGCTGGGGAGACCTCCCGCTGAAATGCTCGCAGATCCCGGACGGCCCGTCGGACCCGATTCTCGAAGACGGCTGCTTCAGCACCTCGAACACCGGTTCGGCGGAGCGGACGATCCTTATCATCGGCAGCTCGCATGCGCAGCAGTGGATCGAAGCGATCGAACCGATGGCCGAAACGCACAACTATCGGATCGTAGCGTTACTGCGGGGCGGCTGTCCCTACGGTGACGTTTCGGATAATGATCCGCAGGGCTGCAGCCGGTTCAACGAGGCGGCAACTGACTACGCCCTGGAGATGAAGCCCGATGCCGTGGTTACCGTTGCCACTGCGGCGAGGGCCGACCAAGGCGCCGACCCCATGATGGACGGTTTCCCGGATGCGGCCGAACAGCTCAGTGACGCTGGAATCGAAGTCGTCGGTATCCGCGACAATCCCCGCTTCGCCTTCGACATGCAGGTCTGTGCCGAGGTGAATGGTCCCGAAGACTGCGCCGTTCCGCTCCAGCTGTCCCCGGTGTTTCCGCCCGCCGAATACGCCGGAGGCACTTCATTCATCGACTTCTCGGATCTGATCTGTCCCGGGGGGCTCTGCACGCCGGTGATCGGGAACACCTACGTCTACCTCGACGACAACCACCTGACCGCCGGCTTTACGGCGTCCATGGCCACGGAATTCGAGCAAAGATTCCACCAGGCGGTCAGCTGGTAGCGGCACCCTGCAAGTGGCCGCCAGGGCCGCCGACGCCGGTCCGCAGGGTGCGCTGAAAGTGCCTGCGCGGCAATAGTCGGATACCCTTGACCCGGGTATACGCCGGTTCGGCCATACCGTACCAAACAGGAGAAACAAGTGAACGTTGACCTCGTCGTCGTTGGGTCGGGCTTTTTCGGCCTGACCGTAGCCGAGCGTGCTGCAAAGGAACTGGGCCTGAAGGTCGCCGTCCTGGACCGCCGCCATCACATTGGCGGCAACGCCTATAGCGAGAACGAAGCCCAGACGGGAATCGAGGTGCACCGGTACGGTGCCCACCTGTTCCACACCTCCAACGAGCGCGTCTGGGAATACGTCAACCGGTTCACCGAATTCACCAACTACGTGCACAAGGTCTACACCAGCCACAAGGGCGAGGTGTACTCCATGCCCATCAACCTGGGCACGATCAACCAGTTCTTCCGCGCTTCCATGGGTCCGGCCGAGGCAAAGGCCCTGATCCTGGAACAGGCCGGAGAGCTCGCCGGCACCGACCCGGCAAACCTTAACGACAAGGGGATCCAGCTCATTGGACGCCCGCTGTACGAGGCTTTCATCAAGTACTACACGGGCAAGCAGTGGCAGACGGATCCCAAGGACCTGCCGGCTGAAATCATCAGCCGCCTTCCCGTCCGGTACAACTACGACAACCGGTACTTCAATGACAAGTACGAGGGCCTGCCTGTCGACGGTTACACGGCGTGGATCGAGCGGATGGCCGATCACCCGAACATCCAGGTGCACCTGAAGACCGACTTCTTCGATGAGGGCCACGAGTTCTCCCGCAACAGCACCCTGGGCCAGGTTCCGGTCATCTACACCGGCGCCGTGGACCGCTACTTCGACTACGCCGAAGGGGACCTGTCCTGGCGCACGATCGACCTCGAAGAAGAGGTGCTGCCGATGGAGGACTTCCAGGGCACGTCGGTCATGAACTACCCGGACGAGGATGTTCCCTACACCCGGATCCACGAGTTCCGGCACTTCCACCCCGAGCGTGAATACACCAAGGACGCAACCGTCATCATGCGTGAGTACTCACGCTTCGCGGAGAAGGGCGACGAGCCGTACTACCCCGTGAACACGGCCGAGGACCGGGCGAAGCTCCTGGCTTACCGCGACCTGGCCAAGGGGGAAAAGTCCGTTCTCTTCGGCGGACGCCTGGGTACCTACAAGTACCTGGACATGCACATGGCGATCGGCTCTGCCTTGTCGATGTATGACAATAAGATCAAGCCCCACTTCACCGGTGGCGCAAAGCTGGAAAGCGGAGGAGTGGACGCGTGAGCAGCGAGACAATAGACGAGACGGGCTACCTTCCCGGTATTACGACGGCGCGTCCCGGGCGTGACGACTCCGGGCTGCGGATCCTCCAGCGGGTCGTATTGCCCAATGACAAGGACCTCGACACCTTGCCGCTCTACATCGACAGCGACACGGGCAAGGGCGGCCTGGACGAAAACTCCACCCGGAAGCGCAGCGTCGTCGCTCCTTCCGGCCGTCAACTGCACCCCGAGGACATTCTCGGCCGTTCATCGGTCCGCGTCCGTCCTGGTGAGCGCCTTTCCTTCGGCTCCTACTTCAACGCGTTCCCGGCCAGCTACTGGCGCCGCTGGACGACCGTGGAGAGCGTCATCCTGCGCGTATCCACTGCCGGTGAAGGCACTGTAGTTGTCTACAAGTCCAACGCCCGCGGCGCGGCCCAGCGGGTGGAATCCCGCCAGGTAACCGGTTCCGGTACGTGCGATTTCGAGCTCACGCTTGCACCGTTCGGCGACGGCGGCTGGTACTGGTTCGACCTCATTGCCGATTCCGAGGGGATGGAGCTGGAGTCTGCGGACTGGAGCGCCGTTTCCGACAAGCCCGCCGGCAGCATCACCCTTGGTGTTACCACGTTCAACCGCCCGGACTACTGCCTGAACACCATCAAGGCGATCCAGGGCGACGACGGCGTCCTGGCGATCCTGGACGAACTGATCATTGTGGACCAGGGCAACCAGAAGGTTGCAGACGAGGCCGGGTTCAGCGACGTTGCGGCTGCGATGGGCAGTCAGCTGCGCATCATCAACCAGGGCAACCTGGGCGGGTCCGGCGGCTTCGCCCGGAACATGAGCGAGACCGTGAAAGCCGGGCGCTCCGACTATGTGATGCTGCTCGACGACGACATTGTCCTCGAGACCGAAGGCATCCTGCGGGCGGCCGCATTCGCGGACATGTGCCGGAAGCCCACCATCGTGGGCGGGCACATGTTCGACATGTACAACAAGTCGGTCCTCAACGCCTACGCCGAGGTCGTTAACCAGTACCGCTTCCGGTGGGGACCGGTGGACGGCCTGGCCAACCACGACTTCGCTCTCGAAGGCCTGCGGTCCTCCTCCATCCTGCACCGCCGCTGGGATGCCGACTACAACGGCTGGTGGATGTGCCTCATTCCGACCCAGATCATCAGGGAAATTGGGTTGTCCCTGCCGGTCTTCATCAAGTGGGACGACGCCGAGTACTCCCTGCGTGCACGGTCAATGGGCTACGCCACGGTTTCGCTTCCCGGTGCTGCGGTCTGGCACGTTTCCTGGGCCGACAAGGACGACTCCGTCGACTGGCAGGCGTATTTCCACGAGCGCAACCGACTGATTGCAACGCTGCTGCATTCTCCGTATGCCAAGGGCGGCCGGATCCTGCGCGAAAGCATGAACACCGACGTCAAGCACCTGTTCTCGATGCAGTACTACCCGCAGAAGGCCCGTCTCATGGCCCTGCGGGACGTTCTCCAGGGGCCTGAAAAGCTGCACGAATCCCTGCCGGCCATGATGCCCCAGCTTCGTGCCATGCGGTCCGAGTACACGGACAGCGTTGTCAAGCAGGAGCCCTCGGCCTTCCCCGAGCCGCACATGCGCAAGCCGCCGAAGAAGCCCATCAGCACCAAGTCGCCTTCCCTGGCCGGCCTGATTCCGTGGGCTGCCAAAACGGTCCTGAAGCAGGCGGTCATTCCGCCCGCCGCCGAATCGCGGGAAAAGCCGCAGCTCGTCGTCGCCAATCAGGACAGCAAGTGGTGGGTTCTTTCCAAGCTGGACAGCGCGATCGTGTCCAATGCCGACGGTACGGGTGCCTCCTGGTACCAGCGTGACCCGAAGAAGGTCCGCAGCATGCTTTCCGAAGCGGCGATGCTGAAGGCGAAGCTCTTCGCCGACTGGGAAGAGCTCAGTGCACGGTACCGCGACGCCCTGCCGGACATTACGTCCATGGAAGCGTGGCAGAAGACCTTCGATGAGAACCCCGGTGACTAGTATCCGCGCCACGAAGTCAGGGGCAGCCCCTATGAATGACGAGCTCACGGTACCGGGGCGGAGCGGAAGCCTCGGGGATATCCTGAAGCACCGTTTCCTGCTTAAGCTCCTGGTATCCAAGGAACTCAAGGTCAGGTACCGGGGATCGGTGCTGGGCCTTCTCTGGTCCTACGTCAAGCCGGGCGTCCAGTTTGTTGTCTTCTACATCGCCCTGGGTGTCTTCCTGAATTTGGAACAGAGCCCCGGTAACCCCCGCGGCCTGCCGAACTACGCCATCTACCTCTTCTCGGGCATCGTGCTGATCAACTTCTTCACCGAAGCCTTGGGGAACGCGTCGCGGTCCATTGTGGGGAACGGCGGATTGATCAAGAAGATCTATCTGCCGCGGCAGCTGTTCCCCGTAGCGTCGGTGTGGGTCTCGGGCGTCCACTTCGTGCCGCAGATCCTGATCCTCCTCGTTGCGTGCCTATTCAACGGCTGGAGGCCCTCCCTGCTGCAGTTGGCGGCCGGCGCTGCCGGCTTCATCATCGTGGGAATGCTCGCCACCGGACTGGGGCTGCTCTTCGGAGCGGTGAACGTCTACTTCCGCGACGCGGAGAACCTGGTGGACATGCTGCTCATGATCGCAACCTGGGCATCTCCGGTGCTGTACTCCTGGAACATGGTCCAGACGAAGCTGGGGGATACGTTCTTCAACCTCTACCAGCTGAACCCGATCACCGTGGCCGTGGAAACGTTCCACTTCGCGTTCTGGCTTCCCACCACCGACGGTGCGGAGGCGATTCCGCCGAACCTGTTGTCCATGTGGATACCTATCGCACTGGTTGTATCGGCAGCTGTACTGCTGATCGGCCAGCTCGTCTTCCGTCGCCTTGAAGGCCGTTTCGCGCAGGAGCTGTGACCGTGGCAAACGCCATCGAAGTACATAACGTAAGCAAGCAGTTTGTTTTGCGGCACACCCGCTCCATGAAGGAAGCCTTCGTCTGGCTGGTCAAGGGCCGGAAGGGCGACCTATCCGAAAAGTTCCATGCGCTCAAGGGTGTATCCCTCGACATCGAGCAGGGTGAGACAGTGGCACTGCTGGGCCTGAACGGCTCCGGCAAATCCACCCTGCTGAAGCACATATCGGGCGTTATGCGCCCGGACACCGGAACCGTGGGAACCCGCGGCCGCGTGGCCGGCCTGATCGAGGTGGGTGCAGGTTTCCACCACGATCTGAGCGGCAGGGACAACGTCTACCTGAACGGCGCGATCCTCGGGATGACCGAGGACGAGATCAACGCGAAGTTCGATTCCATCGTGGAGTTCTCGGAGATCGGCCACTTCATAGATACCGAGGTGAAGTTCTATTCCTCGGGCATGTATCTCAGGCTCGCGTTTTCCGTCGCGGTCCACACGGATCCCGAGGTCTTCCTCGTGGACGAGATCCTCGCCGTGGGTGACGAGCCGTTCCAGCGGAAGTGCATCGACAAGATCAAGCAGCTGGCGGGGGAGGGCAAGACCCTCGTAGTGGTCAGCCATGACCTCGATCTGGTGTCACGGATCTGTGAGCGCGGCGTGCTGCTTGAACATGGCGAAGTGGTGATGGACGGGCCAGTGCGCGACGTCGTCGACCGCCTGCGCGGCAATAACGCCAACTGATTCTGTCGAATCCGCTGCGCCGCTCCCGGCCGGGTGCGGCCCATGTATTACGCTGATCGTATTCTTTTAGCAATCTGAGGTAGGTAAGAGTGTCCTGGTGGTCCGAAGTTCCATTGTTGCTTGCGACCACCGGAATCTTCCTGCTTCCAGGGCTGCTGGTTGCCCTGCTGGGCGGAGTTCGAGGCTATCCGCTGCTGGCATTGGCCCCGGCGCTGACCGTCTCCCTGGTGTCCGTGGGGTCGATCGTTGCGCCCATGGTCGGCCTGGGCTGGATCGCCGGCAGCGTGCTGGTAACCGTGCTGGCGTGTGCGGCGGCGTTCGCGGCGTCGTGGTGGACCCGGCGCAGCGTAACCCGGAGGGACCAGCCGCGGGACTGGAAGTACACGGCGGCCCTCGCGGCTGCCGTCGCAGTAGCCGTGGTCCTTATCGGGCGACGGCTGCTTTGGGTGTTTGGTGAGCCGGATTCGTTCTCCCAGACCTTCGACAATGTCTTCCACCTCAACGCCATCCGGTACATCCTCGAGACCGGCGCAGCTTCTACGTTCGAGGTCGGCCGCATGGCCGGCAACGACTACTACCCTGCTGCGTGGCATGACATGGTGGCCCTCGTCGCCGAGCTCGGATCGGCAGGGATTCCGGTTGCCGTCAATGCCGTAAACCTGTTCGCGGGTGCCGTTATCTGGCCGCTCGGATGCATCTATCTCGTGCAGCAGCTCTTCGGCCGCAAGAGCGCACTCGTGCTGCTGGCCGGCGTCCTCTCGGCGGCGTTTGGTTCCTTCCCGCTGCTGATGCTGGACCACGGCGTCCTCAACCCGAATGTGCTGGCCATTGCGCTGCTCCCCGTCGCGCTGGGCGCCGCGGTGAATGCGCTGGGACTGGCCGCTGAAGTGTCCTACCCGCCGCTGGTGCGCTGGCTGCTGCTCGTCGCCGTGAGTCCGGGCATGACCCTGGCGCATCCCAGCACCACGATGGCCCTGCTGGCCGTGCTCATTCCTGCCGCCTTTGCGCTGGCCTTCAGGAAGTCGCTGAAACCCGCAGACGGCCGCAGCCCGGTGCACAAGGTCTGGCCGTGGCTGGGGGTCGCTGCCTATATCGGCGTCGTGGCCTACCTGTGGACCGTCGCCAGGCCTGTTGAAGCTGCGTCCACCTGGGTTCCTATCCAGTCCACCGGACAGGCCATCGGCGAAGCCGTCACCGGCACTGCCCTGGGGCGGCCGGTGACGTGGGCAGTGTTTATCCTGACCGCCTTCGGCTTGGCGTTCCTCCTGTCCCAGCGCGGGACACGATGGATCGCCTCCATGTATCTGGTCCTCACGGGCTTCTACGTTGTGGTCTCGTCCTTCCCGCAGGACGACCTCCGCATGTACCTGACCGGTGTCTGGTACAACGACTCGCCGCGCCTCGCCGCCCTCATTCCGGTAATGGCCGTCCCGGTTGCCGCGTACGGCGGATGGAAGCTGCTGGATTGGGCGTCCCGCCTCCCGGCTGTTGCCGCCGGCCTGGCACGGATCCGTAATAAAGCGGCAGGTCCGGCCTACGTAGCAGTCGTCCTTGTCGGGGCCGTGGCGCTTGTCGGGGTCTCCGCCTATCTGACGCAGAAGGCGAACATCCGGCAGGCGGCCGAGTCGGCCAAGCGAAGCTACGAGGTCACTCCCGACGCCAGCCTGATTTCCAACGATGAACTGGAACTCCTGGAGCGGCTGGACGATGAAGTGCCCGAGGACGCGCTGATCGCAGGGAACCCCTGGACCGGCAGCTCACTGGCTTACGCCCTTGCCGACCGCCAAACCCTCCAGCTGCACATCCTCGCCACCTACGGCGACGACGTCGATACGATCTACAACCGGCTGCGGGACGCTCCGGCGGACCCCGAGGTATGCCAGGCCGTGGAATCCACGGGCGTGGATTACGTGCTGGACTTCGGAACGAAGGAAGTCCACGGCATCGATCACGGATTCGTAGGACTCCGCGACCTGGAAGAGACCGGGGCGGGCCGCGTGGTGGACCAGGTGGGCGAAGCCAAACTCTACGAGATTACGGCGTGCAGGTAGGACCTGCTGCGTCAGTCCGTTCAGACATAACAGACAGAAGGAATACAGCATGAGTATCGTAATCACAGGCGGCAACGGCTTCCTGGGATGGCACACGCGGGTGCTTGCCCACAGCCTCGGCCGATCCTGCACGAGCCTCGGGGTGGGGGATCGGTTCAACCTGGACGAAGCAGCGGCCGCGCTGTCCGGAGCGGAAATCCTGGTCCATATTGCCGGCGTGAACCGCGGCAGCGACGAAGAGGTAGCCGAAGGGAACCGCCGCTTCGCGCGCCAGATGGAACAGGCGCTGGAAGCGGCTGATACCGCGAACCTCAAAACCGTCGTCTACGCCAACTCGGTCCAGCAGGACAACGACAGTGTCTACGGCCTGGCCAAGCGCGAAGCAGGTGCCGTCCTGGCCGAGGCCGCCGGCCGTGCCGGGGCAGAGTTCAAGGACGTAGTCCTTCCGAACCTCTTCGGCGAGCACGGTGTGCCCTTCTACAATTCCGTGGTGGCAACCTTCTGCCACCTTGTCGCTGCCGGTGAAACGCCGACCGTCCAGGATGACAAGGTCCTCACCCTGCTCCATGCGCAGGACGCGGCCGAGGTCCTGCTCGGTGTCCGCCGGCACGAAGAGCAGGAGCTCGTGGAGGTGCAGTGCTCCGTGAGCGGTCTGCTGGAGCGTATCCAGGACATGGCTGCGGCTTACGCAACCGGGACCATCCCCCGGCTGGATTCCGATTTCGAGCGCAACCTCTTCAATACCTACCGTTCGTTCCTGACCGGCGACGGCCTGCCGCGCGTGCTGGAACTCAAGACGGACCCGCGCGGGTCCTTTGTCGAACTGATCCGCTCGGAAGGCGGCGAAGGACAGAGTTCCTTCTCCACCACCAAACCGGGGATTACCCGGGGGCAGCACTACCACCGGCACAAGATTGAGCGGTTTGTCGTCATGTCGGGCACCGGCGAGATCGCCATGCGCCGAATGTTCTCGGATGAGGTCGTTCGATATTCTGTAAACGGAGAACAGCCTGTTGCCATAGACATGCCGACAATGTGGTCGCACAACATTACGAACGTCGGACCCAACGAGCTCTACACAGCATTCTGGGTCAACGAAATCTTTGATCCCGCATCACCCGATACCTTCCCGGAGGAAGTATGAATACCCCGTCACGCAAGCTCAAGGTCCTCACCGTAGTTGGAACACGGCCTGAGATCATCCGTCTCGCCGCAACCATCCGGCGTCTTGACCGGTCTACGGAACACGTGCTTGTGCACACCGGGCAGAACTACGACTACGAACTCAACGAGGTCTTCTTCGAGGACCTGGGCCTTCGCCGCCCGGACCACTTCCTTGCTGCGGACACGAGTTCGCTCGGAGCGGTCCTCGGCAGCATCCTCGCCAAGCTCGAGACTGTGCTGCTGCAGGAAAAGCCGGACGCCATGGTGGTGCTGGGTGATACCAACAGCTGCATCTCGGCGCTCATCGCGCGCCGCCTGAAGGTTCCCGTGTACCACATGGAAGCAGGCAACCGCTGCTTCGATGAGAACGTCCCGGAGGAAGTCAACCGCCGGCTGGTGGACCACGTTGCGGACTACAACCTTGTCTACACCGAACATGCCCGCCGTAACCTGCTGGCCGAGGGTATCCATCCGTCCCGCATCCTGCTCACCGGTTCGCCGATGCGCGAGGTGCTGGAAGCCAACGCCAAGCAGATCGCCGAGAGCAATATCCTCGAAGACCAGGGGCTGACTGCCGGGGAGTACTTCCTGGTCAGCCTGCACCGCGAAGAAAACGTGGACAACCCCAAGCGCCTCAAGGAGGTGCTGGGTGCCCTGCAGCATCTTGCGGAGCACTACGGTCTGCCGGTGCTGGTTTCCACCCACCCGCGCACCCGCAAGCGGCTTGAGGACCAGCCGGAGGAGCTGAAGCAGGGCCTGCGGTTCCACGCACCCTTCGGCTTTAACGACTACGTCCAGCTGCAGATGTCCGCAAAGCTGGTTCTCTCCGACAGCGGGACGATCAGCGAAGAGTCCTCCATCCTCGGCTTCCCGGCCGTGACCCTGCGTGACTGGATCGAGCGCCCCGAGTCGCTGGACTCCGGCGTCATCATCACCACGGGCGTCGAGACGGACTCGATCGTTGACGCGATCGAAATCGTTCTGGACCAGGCCGGTACCGACGGGCTGGCCGATGCACCTGCGGAGTACCAGATCGCGGATACCTCGCGCCGTACGGTCAACTTCATCCGGTCCACGGCGCACAGCCATCACCGCCGGGCCGGGCTGAACATGAACAAGGCCTAAGCTCCCAACTAAAAAGCTCCCCCCGCTGCCAGGCAGCGGGGGGAGCTTTTTTGCGTTGGACGCGGCGGGCCTAGTGGCCGGGCGCTTGCTGCACCCCGGCCTGCGGGGAGGTATCGCTGCGCAGCAGCTGTCCGGCGTCGGAAGGGGTGCCTGAGGCCTTCTCCTCCAGGGCCAGGACCGAGGACCGCAGGATAGCGACTTCCTCCGCCAGAACCCGGATTTCCTCTTCGCTGACGGACTGTTCCCAGGACAGGTGCAGGCAGACGCCGATCAGGAGCAGGAAAGACATGCCGAACAGGAAGTTTGAACCCACCTGTACCCCGATTGCGGAACTGACGATGTTCAGCAGGTTGGGCCAGCCGGCCAGGACCAGCGACGCTATGCCGACCACCAGCCAGAGGGCAGCGTATTTCTCCTTGAAGTGCTTGCGCCGGACCAACTCGAGCACGAGGGCGACGACAACGAATGCGAATATAAACGCGGCAATATTGATCATTTTGAGGCAACCTCCGCCTGGTGCGGCTTGCTCCCGCTGCGGCTCAACGCAAAGAGGAGGGCGAATACGGAACGCAGCAGGTAGATCGCTGCCTTGGCCGGGTTGTGGCTGGGCTGTCCGCCCTGCCGGGCACGCATGGCGACCGGGACCTGAGTCACTGTGCAGCCGGACTTGATAGCCACCACCAGGGAGTCGATGGTATCCCCGAGGTACTCGGCCGGATAATGCGCAATGTACTGGTTTATCGCCTTGACATTTCCCGCCCTGAAACCGGAAGTGACATCTGTCAGCTTGGTCTTGGCGAGACGGGAAATAACGGCTGCAAGAAATACCATTGCCCATTTCCGGGGGCCGGAAACCGAATAGTTTCCCTTCTCCGCGAAACGTGCGCCAATGGAAATATCCGCATGCTGCAGTCCGGCCAGGACGGTTTCAATTTCGGCGGGATCATGCTGCCCGTCGGCGTCGACCTGGATTACCGTTTCGTAGCCAAGGCGCTGGGCGTATTTGAAACCGGCGCGCATCGCGCCGCCGACGCCCATATTGAAGGGGAGTTTCAGGACGGTGGCCCCGGCGGCTTCGGCTACGACGCCGGTACCGTCGGTGGAACCGTCATCCACAACCAAGACGTCGTAGCCGCGGTCCGTGTCCTGGATCTCCTGAACGGTCCGGCCTACCGTTTCGGACTCATTCCAGGCAGGCATGATGACCAGCACACGAGGGGAAATTTCAGATGACATGCCTAGAGTTTACTCGGCGAATGCGGCCAGCCATTAATCGACGGGCGCCCGGCGGGGCATTCAAGTGATGTGGCGCGCGTCCCGTCAGGCAGATCCAAGGCATAACCGCTGATATCATCTAGGGGGTTCCGGGGTCCGGCATTGGATCAACCCGCGACATTTTCTATCCCTGAGGAGACCAGTTGTTCAGGAACAAGACTCTGCTAATCACCGGAGGTACCGGCTCGTTCGGCAATGCTGTGCTGAAGCACTTCCTCCACACAGATATCGCTGAAATCCGGATCTTCTCCCGTGATGAGAAGAAGCAGGACGACATGCGCCGGGAATTCAACAGCCCCAAGCTCAAGTTCTACATCGGGGACGTGCGGGACATCAACAGCGTGCGCGAAGCCGTACGCGGCGTGGACTACATCTTCCACGCAGCTGCACTGAAGCAGGTACCCTCGTGCGAGTTCTTCCCCATGGAAGCAGTGCGCACCAACGTCATCGGGACCGACAATGTCCTGACGGCAGCCATTGACGCCGGCGTGAAGAAGGTCGTCTGCCTGTCCACGGACAAGGCTGCCTACCCGATCAACGCCATGGGCACCTCCAAGGCGATGATGGAAAAGGTGGTCATCGCCAAGTCGCGGAACGTGGATCCCAAGGACACCCTGATTTCCTGCACCCGCTACGGAAACGTCATGGCTTCGCGCGGTTCGGTCATTCCGCTCTTTGTCGAGCAGATCAAGGCCGGCAAGGACCTGACGGTTACCGATCCGGATATGACCCGTTTCCTCATGAACCTCGACGAGGCAGTGGACCTGGTCCTCTTCGCTTTCGAACACGCGAACCAAGGCGACCTGTTCGTGCAGAAGGCTCCGGCGTCAACGGTGGGGGACCTCGCCGCAGCCATGAAGCAGATCATGCGCGCCGACGTCGAAATCCGCACCATCGGCACCCGGCACGGCGAGAAGGCGCACGAGACCCTGCTGACCCGCGAAGAGCGGGCCAAGTCGGAGGACCTCGGCGGTTACTTCCGCGTTCCGGCCGACACGCGTGACCTGAACTACGGAAAGTTCTTCGACGACGGCCAGGACATGGCACAGGTTCCCGAGGAATACACGTCGGAAAACACTGAGCGCCTCACGATTGACGAGGTCGTCACCAAGGTGATGACCACTCAGTACATGCGTGACCTGCTTGCCGAGGAACCTGCGGTCAGCTAAGTCCGGCTGCCCGCCGGCAGCGGAGTCCAGCAGTAAACATCAGGTGAGGAGCCTTGAACGTGCCCAACGAGAGAATCCTGGTTGTCTGCCAGCACTTTTGGCCTGAAGGATTCAGGCTCAATGATATTGCGGCGTATTTCGTGGAGAACGGCCTCGAGGTCGAGGTGCTGTGCGGGCTGCCCAACTACCCCAAGGGCGAACTGTTCCCGGGGTACACGTTCAAGGGTCCTTACCGGGAGAACCACAACGGGATCGATGTCCACCGGACGCTTGAGATTCCCCGGCGCGGCAACACCAGCGCCAGGATCTTCCTGAACTACGTTTCGTTCCCCTTCTTCAGCCTGTTCCACATCCCCAGGATGCTGTTCGGGAAGTATGACCGGATCTTCCTGTACCAGCTTTCCCCGGTCATGATGTCGCTGGCAGGCATCATCGTGGGCAAGATCCGCAGGATCGAAACCACGATGTACGTCCTGGACCTTTGGCCGGAGAACCTCTACTCGGTCATCAACGTGAAGAACAAATTCCTTCGCCGGATGCTCGAGAAGGTTTCCCACTGGCACTACCGCAACGTGGATAAAATCGTGGTTCTTTCGGACCTGATGAAGGAACGGCTGTCGGGAGTGTCCGGGCTTCCTGCCGAGAAGATCACTGTCATTCCGCAGGCCTGCGAGAAACTCTACGAAGAGCAGATTGTCGACGAGGATCTTGCCCGCCGGTTCGAGGACGGCTTCAAGGTGGTTTTCGCAGGCAACATCAGCCCTGCCCAGTCCTTCGACACCATGATCGAGGCTGCCCGCCTGATCCGCGACGAAGGCATCAACGACGTCCAGTGGGTGATTGTGGGTGATGGAATGAGCAGGGCCGAGGTGGAAGCCAAGGTGCAGGAGAAGGGCCTCTCCGACAGCTTCCACTTCGAAGGCCAGCGGCCGGTCGGGGACATTCCCCGCTACACGGGCATCGCTGACGCGCTGGTGGGATGCCTGGTGACCAGCGACCTTCTCGAAGCGACCATCCCAGCGAAGGTGCTTTCCTATATTGCCTCCGGCAAGCCGCTGGTCCTGGCGATGGACGGCGAGGTCCGCCGCCTCGTGATGGACGAAGCCGGCTGCGGTCTCGTGGGACCCACGGAAGACGCCCGTGCGCTGGCGGACAACGTGGTCAAGCTCTACCGGATGAGCGATGCTGAACGTGTTGCCCTGGGGGAGTCAGGCCGGGCCTACCACTTCGAGAACCTGGAACGGAACATCGTGCTGGGTAAGCTGAAGGACTTCATCCTCAAGGCCTAAAGCCGCCCCTTCACTGCCTGCTTCGGCGGCGCTGCCTATTGGGCGGCGCCGCCTTTTCGGTGTCGGCGCTGCCCGTTACGTGCGTTGCCGCTACTTTGAGGCGTTATTGCCGGAGGGCCGCCGGAGCAGGGCAATTACGTGGACGGCTATCCCGGCCAGCGGCCCGACCGTCAGGCTCAGGACACACCGCAGGTCCAGCGGGACCGGAAGCAGCAGCAGCAGGACGGACACGACGGTACCGAGAATCCAACCGATCGAGTAGACCCGGTGATGGCCCAGGGCGATGGCCGCCGTACCGGTCAGGGTGATCAGGGCGATCAGGCTCGCGGCGAACGTCAGCCCGGCCAGGACCCAGCCGGAAATACGGTAGTCAGGCCCGAAAATGCCCATCAGGGACGGTCCGACCAGGGCGGCCAGTCCGGCACCTACCAGTCCGACAAGCAGGATGGCCCCGACCGGCTTTACGAAGCCGGAGAGGCTCCCGCGTGCCTGCATGATCAGGTTCATCGCCACGCCCTGGAAGGCCTGCAGCGGAATCATGATCGGCGCGCGGGTCATGGAGACGGCAAGCAGCAGCGGCGCCGAAAGTGCGTACTCCTCCGGCGTTGCGGTTATCTTGACCAGAATGGGAAAACCAACCACCAGGGTGGCCGAGGACGCCGCTGACAGCAAGGCGTAACCGGTTTGGCGCAGCGTGCCGCCCAGGCCAACGTCCGAACGTGCCCCCGCCGCTGAACGCGCTGCGGGGGAGAAAATGATCAGCGAAAGCCATGCCGCCAGGGAAGCGATGCAGGCCAGCTCGACGCCGATCAGCGGAGCAGCCAGGAGTGCCGCCGCGGCGATGGCGGCAAACCGGATCAGCGATTCCAGGGTCACCAGGTTCGCGAAGGTTCCCCAGCGGTCGGTTCCCTGCAGGCTGCCGGCGAGGGCTGCGTGCCCGGAATACAGGACGGCGAAGACGGCAAGCGCCGTCATCACCAGTCCGGTGTTGCCGGGGAACAGATGCTGGCCGAGCGGCCAGAGGGCCAGTATCACGGCGGCCGCACCCACTCCGATGAGCGCCCCCGAAAGGATCGGACGGGAGAACCATCCGCCGTGCGCAGGAGCACCCAGAACCACCGCATGAGTGGACCGTGTGGACTCTGCCTGAATGCCGCCCAGCGTTCCCTGGACGAAAAACAGGGCCGCCCAGAACGCCAGGAAGTCTGCGTTCTCCTCAATGGAAAGCGTCCTGCTGGTCACGAGGAGGATGAGGACGCCGGCGAGGGCGGAGATGATGGACGAAATCCCTACCCTGGAGGCGCTTTTTCCGGTGAAGCCACCGCCGCCCGGTCCTGGGACTGCCGTGGTGGGGTTGGTTTCACGTCGCGTCAAAATCACTGCCTCTTGTCCTGTCGGTGCCCCAGCCAGTCTACTTTACCCGCGGTACCCTAGGCCCGGCGCGGGGTTACCCGGACACCGCCTGAAGAGGTCCACGTAACGGTTGTCCGCTCGAAGTTCTGGGTGCAGGAGGTGCTGCCGGAGCAGGTCTGGTTTCCTGTCGACATGCCCCAGGCGCCGTGGATTCCGCCGGAGGCGGTCCACGCGGTGCCGATCTGGCCGGGCAGGTAGATGCTGCTCACTCCGTTGGCCTGGGTCCAGTACGCGGTGGTCCGTTCAAAGTTCTGCGTGCAGTAGGTCGGGTAGCACACCTGGTTTTCCGTCGGCATGCCCCACGTTCCGTGGATCCTGCCCGACGCGGTCCAGGCCTTGCCGATGGGATCCGCAAGGACAACGGTCTTGACGCCCTTGGCCGCAGTCCAGTACGCGACGGTCCGTTCAAAGACCTGTGTGCAGTAGGTGGGCTCGCAGGTCTCAGGAGACTGGGGCAGGCCCCAGGAGGAGGAACCGAAGATGGTTCCCGAGGCCGTCCAGGCCTTGCCGATGTGGCCGGTGGTCTGGACCGTGGTTACGGCTCCGTTTTTCGGCCAGTAGGCCGTGTGGCGTTCGAATACCTGCGTGCAGTAGGTCGGGTAGCACGCCTGATTGGTGAGCGGGATACCCCAGGACGCGGCGCCGCCGAGCCCGCCGGAGGCCTTCCAGGCCTTGCCGACACTCTCATTCAGTGCCACGGAGGTGACGCCGGTGGCCGGCATCGAATAGACGGAACGGCTCTCGAACTCCTGCGTGCAGTAGCTCGGGTAGCAGGCCTGGTTGCCGGTGGGCCTGCCCCAGCCGGAGGTTTTGCCTGCGCCGGTCCAGGCGCCGCCGATGAGGGAGGACGTCCTGACGGTGTGGACTCCCGAAGCCTGGGTCCAGAATGCGGTGTCCCGTTCGAAGGTCTGGGTGCAGACGCCGCCGGTGCAGGTTTCCCCGCTGGTGGGCATACCCCAGGAAGCAGCGCCGTAGATGGTCCCGGCAGCCTTCCAGGCGCTGCCGATGGCGCCGGGCAGATAAATGGTGCGTACGGCGCCGTCGTTGCCGCGGTAGGCGGCAGTACGTTCAAACGACTGCGTGCAGTAGGTGGGCTCGCACAGGTGGTTGCTGCTCGGGATGCCCCAGGACGCAGAACCGTAGATGGTGCCTGCTGCGGTCCATGCCCGGCCGATCTCCGTGTTGAGGAGGACCGCGCTGACCCCTGAGGACGGCCTGAAGTAGGCCACCGCCCGCTCGTAGCTCTGCGTGCAGTAGACGCTGCCGTAACAGACTTCGGCGCCGGTGGGCAGGCCCCAGGACGAGGCGCCGTAAATGGTTCCGGCGGCCTTCCAGGCATTGCCGATGGCTCCGGCGGTGTAAACGGTCCTGACTTCTCCTGTGGAGGTAAGCAAATAGGCCGTCGTCCGGTCGAACGTCTGAACGCAGTAGGTCGGATAGCAGCTTTCATTGGCTGTCGGCAGCCCCCAGGAGCCGTCAACGCCGCTGGCTGCCTGCCAGGCCGCACCGATCGGCCTGCGGGTATCCACGTTGTAGCTGTCGGCGCGGCGGCTGAATTCGTGGAGCTGGGTGGAGCTGCCGTTGAAGACGTTGGAGTCGCCGGCGAACGGTCCGCTGCTGCTGTACTGCCAGACGTTGTAGCTTGACCAGCCTGCGGGCAGGGTGCCTGCACCGACCTGGTTGTAGTTGGCGATGTGCAGCGGGTGGTCGGCAAACGCCGTGCTGCTGCCCGTGCACCGGTTCCACCAGTCCGTCGTGGAATAGATCATGGGCAGCCGGCCGGTCCGTGCCTTCACCGTATTGGAGAAGTCCCGGATCCAGGACACCATCTGCGCCGCGGACAGGTTGTAGCAGGTGTTGCCCAGCTCGGCGTAGGGGTTGTACTCGATATCCAGCAGCGGGGGCAGGGTGCGGCCGTCGGCGGACCACCCGCCGCCGTTGTTGACGAAGTAGTTTGCCTGCTCGGCGCCCGAAGAGACACCGGGAATGGCAAAGTGGTAGGCCCCTCGGTACATGCCTACGTCCACCGAGCCGTTGTACTGCTGGTTGTAGTAAGGGTTTTTGTACGACGTCGCTTCGGTTGCCTTCACGTACGCGAACCGGGATCCCTGGTTCCAGGCATGGCGCCAGTCGACGTCAAGCTGGTGGCTGCTGACATCCATGCCCTGGATGCCCGGCGGCCGCCAGTCCGCTGCGAGCTGGATGTTGGCTGCCAGTGAAATGGAGGCTGCCGGGGCAGCCTGAGGGGTTTCCGTTGCCGCAGCGTCCGGCAGCACGCCGTCCTCTGCGAGCCGCTCGACTTTTGCTTCCAGCGCTGTTTCTTCAGCGGTGGGCACCTGGGCATTTCCCGTTTCTTCCAGCCGCTCCAGGCCCTGCCCCATTTTCGCTCCGAGCGGTCCGATGAGTTCGGCCAGCCAGTCTTCCTCGACGGCGCCGCTTTCGGGCTCCGCCGGCGGGGTCGCCTCGGGCACGCTCTCAGCGGGCGCGGACGGTGCGGCGGGCGCCGGAGCTTCCGTCGGCTGGGGTGCCGGCGCAGTGCTCTCGGCGGGGTTAGCGGTGGGTGCCGGGCTGGTTGCCGGTGTTTCGACTGGTGCCGGCTGCTGGACGGCATCAGGTTGTTCCGCGGCTACGGCGGGAAGTGTGCCGGAGGTCAAGGCAA
This sequence comes from Arthrobacter sp. zg-Y895, assembly GCF_020731025.1. NCBI lineage: Bacteria > Bacillati > Actinomycetota > Actinomycetes > Micrococcales > Micrococcaceae > Arthrobacter > Arthrobacter sp. zg-Y895. The sequence continues at coordinate 181,139 of NZ_JAJFZY010000001.1, read as the reverse complement.
CGGCGAGGGCGACCCCGGAAAGCCATTTAAGGGAAAGGGTGCGTGTCATGGGAACTCCGGTGGGGCAAAAGTTAAAGAAGGGGCGGGTGAGAAGAGAATACCGGAAGAACCGGGACGTTTCGGGATATCGGCAATAAGCCGGAGAAGCGCCTGTCGAAGTACGAATTGTGCCCGTAACACTCGTTTTTAGTGGAGTGATCTTCTAGTGTCGGGCATCAGGTCATCACAGGAAGTAAGGACCAATACCCCGTGCGGCTCACCTCGATCCACCCCGAACAATGACCGGTTTTCCGGTAATCGCCGGTGCGGTCGTAGTGCTGGCGGCCATTACTGTCCTGCTTCGCCGGCGGAAGCTGCGGGAGAAATACACGTTTCTTTGGCTGATCGTCGGGACGGTGACCCTGGTACTCGCGCTGTTCCCCGGGATCCTGCGGTGGGCGAGTGAACTTCTGGGCGTTCAGGTGCCCTCCAATCTGCTTTTTGCCGTGGCAATTGTTTTTCTGGCCGGGGTGTGCCTCCACCTTTCACTCGAGGTGACAGCAGTGGAAGACGAAAGCCGCATATTGGCCGAGGAACTTTCGATTTTGCGCGCACAGTTCGAACAGGCACAGCAGCACGGCGAACCGGGCAGGGGACTGCCGGGCGACGGCGGGCAGGAATCCGGAGGCAGGGCCGGCGGGAACGGGGAAGATCCCCCGGGCTAGGTCAGTGCGTGGCGGCCCAGGACCTGGATACCGGCGGACGTGGGCCGCGGCAGGGAACGCACCAGCAGTGAGACGGCGTGCAGCCGGGACGTCCAGTGCAGCCGGGCGGCGCGGGCCGCCCGGTTCCAGCCGAGCCCGGCGAAGCGCAGCGCCTGGTCCTGGAAGAACCGGCGTTCCTCATCAAAGCGGCGGCCGTCCATCGCCCGGACCGAGGAGTCCGAGGCTTCATGGCGGCGGTAGTTGAAAACAACGTCGCCGGTGGACACCACAATGGAGCCGCCCGAAGCGGCAATGTCCATCAGCAGCGCAAGGTCCTGCACGACGTCGTACTCCGGCCGGAAGCCGAATCCCTGGATCACCTCCCGGCGCCAGGCCAGCGAGGGAAAGTAATGCCAGCCGGCGTGCAGGAGGCTGACTGCCATTTCTTCTCCCTCGAGGGAGACCGTTTCCCCGGAGCCCGGCGTCAGCACGGATTTGATCCGGTCCACCAGGGTCGAGACGGCCAGCCCGTCACCGTCGATGACGCTGACCCCCGGCTGTACGACGGCGGCTCCGGGGTGGGCGTCCAGCAATCCCAGGACGGCGCCCAGGTAGCCGGGGAGCATCACGTCGTCGGCGCCCATCATGACCACTACCGGAGCCTCGGCAAGGCCAAGTGCCTTCTGGAAATTCCGGTTGGCACCGAGGTTCTCTTCGTTGCGTTCGTAATGGATCCGCGGATCCTGCAGCGCGGTGAACCATCGGCGCGGATCAGCGCCGGGATACGCATCATCCAGCACCAGCAGCCGCCAGTCCGGACTTTCCTGGTCCTGGATGCTGCGGACGGATTGCCGCATCAAATCTTCGTCGCCGTAATAGGGGAGCAGAATGTCGACCGCAGCCATGGCGCCGCCCTTGAATCGCGCCTTTGGCGCCGGGAAAACAGAGAATCCCGGCTGCCTCGAATACGGCTAGTTTAGGATGCGGGTACCTAGCCAACAATAGAAAACTACCTAAGTGGTACCTGCTTTCGGTGATTCTGCTGCGTAGTTTTGCGGGCCGCATCCACCGGGGCGGATTTTATCCACAGCTGCCGGGCACTACCCTCGCCTTCGTCCAGCCCAGCCTTTACTGTGTGGCCCGTTGGCCGGAGCCGGCCAGCGCCAGTCTCGTGCCGGTGCCATCGGGCAGCGGCCATGCCGGGGGTAGCGATGGAAGCAGCGCGGATAGTCGAAGACGAGGTGCGCGAGCTCATCCGTGTGCGCGGGCTGGATCCGCAGGAACAGTCCGCTGAGGTTCGGCGGCTCGTGGATGCTGCCGTTTCCGATTACGACGAGCGCTCCCTGCTGGGGACCCTGCCGCCGCTGGGCCGGCCGGAATCCGTTCGCCGGCAGGTGTTCGACGCCGTGGCGGGCTTCGGTGCGCTCCAGCCGCTGCTGGATGATCCCACGGTCGAAGAAGTGTGGATCAATTCACCCTCCGAGGTTTATGTTGCACGGGACGGCCGGTCCGAGCTGACTTCCCTGACGCTGACGTCCGAGCAGGTCCGGCTGCTGGTGGAGCGGATGCTGAAGTCCTCCGGCCGGCGGCTTGATCTTTCCTCCCCGTTCGTAGACGCTGCGTTGCCGGACGGGTCCCGCCTGCACGTGGCCATTCCGGACGTAACCAGGCGGCACTGGGCGGTGAATATCCGCAAGTTCGTAGCCCGGGCCCGCCGCCTCGACCACCTGGTGGAACTGGGCACGCTGACCCCGGCGGCCGCGCGCTTTCTCGGAGCCGCAGTGGCTGCAGGCTTGAACATCCTCGTCTCCGGCGCCACACAGGCGGGGAAAACCACCATGCTCAACTGTCTCGCTGCCGCCATCGGACCGAGGGAACGAGTGGTTACGGTCGAGGAGATCTTTGAACTGCAGCTCCCGCTGCGGGACGTGGTGGGGCTGCAGTGCCGTCAGCCGAATCTGGAGGGACAGGGCGAGATCCCGCTTCGCCGGCTCGTGAAGGAAGCGTTGCGCATGCGCCCGGATCGGCTGATTGTGGGGGAGGTCCGCGAAGCCGAGAGCCTGGACATGCTGATCGCGCTGAACGCGGGCTTGCCCGGCATGTGCACCATCCACGCGAACAGCGCCCGGGACGCGGTAACCAAGCTGTGCACGCTGCCCCTGCTAGCGGGAAACAATATTACCAGTGCCTTCGTGGTTCCAACCGTCGCGTCGTGCATCGACCTGGTGGTCCACTGCTCCAGGACCGGCACAGGACGACGCGAGGTCACCGAAATCCTGGCCTTGGGACGGCGGGTGGAAGGCGGAATCATCGAGTCGTCCCCGGTATTCGGCCCGGTCGACGGCAAGCTGGCCGTAACGGCTTCCTCCATGCCGTCTGCTGACAAATTCGCCTCCGCCGGCGTGAACGTCGCCGCCCTGCTCGGGGCGGCAGCATGAGCGCCGCAGCGGGATTGACCCTGGGCATGGGATTGTTGCTGCTGTGGCAGTCCTGCTGGAGCCCGACAGCCCGCATACCATCCCGGCGGCGTCGAACCGGATACCTGGACGATCTGCTGCGGCAGGCAGGCATCGAACGGGTCAGGGCCGCCGGACTCCTCGCCGCATGCGCCGTCACGGGAGCTTTTGTCCTTCTCCTGTTCTTCGTCCTGACCCTGTCGTTACCCATCGCGGCCTGCTTCGCGCTTTTCGGGGCGGGACTGCCTTACGCGTTAGTGCGTATGCAGGCCCGCCGCAGGAGAGCCTCGTTGGCGGAACTGTGGCCCGACGTCGTCGACCACCTGCGCTCTGCGATCCGGGCAGGCCTGTCGCTGCCGGAGGCGCTCATCCAATTGGCCGGGAACGGGCCGGAGGAGCTGCGGGGATATTTCCGGGCATTTGCCGCCGACTACCGGTCCGGAGGCAACTTCGAGGATTCGCTGACCCGGCTTAAGGACAACCTGGCGGATCCGGTGGCGGACCGCATCATCGAAGCACTGCGGATAACCCGCCAGGTAGGCGGCACCGATCTGGGCCGGCTCCTCGGCACCTTGGCCGGTTTTCTCCGTGAAAATGCCCGGACCCGGAGCGAGCTGCTGGCCCGGCAGTCCTGGACCGTCAACGCGGCGAGGCTGGCCGTGGCGGCTCCCTGGGCGGTGTTGCTGCTGCTGGCGGCGCGCCCGGAAACAGCCGCAGCCTACAACTCCGCTGCCGGCGCGACGGTCCTGGTCGCCGGAATCGGCATCTCCGTTCTTTGCTACCGCCTGATGCTGCGGATAGGTGCCTTGCCCGAAGATGTGCGGGTGCTGCGATGACGCCCGGGGCGGCGGCAGCGGTACTGGCTGGAGCCCTGATGGGCACCGGACTGTTGCTGGTCCTGCACCGGCTGCCGCTGCTGCGGCAGAGGACATTCGCTGCCCGCGTGGAACCGCAGCTGCGTTCGGTTCGCCCCGCGTCGGGGCTCCTGTTATCCGCCCCGGACATCACGCCCTTCGGCCCGCTGGAGCGGATCCTGCGTCCGTTGCTCCACGATGCCGTACGCCGGCTGGCCCGGTGGTCTCCGGCCAACCGGACCCTCGGGCTGCGGCTGCAGCAGGCCGGCGGGAACAAGTCTGTTTCGGACTACCGTGCAGAGCAGGTCCTGTGTGCCGGTTCGGGGTTCCTGGCCGGGGGTGCCGCAGGCGCGCTTCTCGCCGGGAGCGGTCGGATGGGTCTTGTATCGGTGGCCTTCGGTACGTGTGCCTGCGCCGTTGCAGGGTTCCTGCTGCGGGACTACCTCCTGACCCGCCAGATCGAGCGGCGCAACAGCCGCATCCTGGCCGAATTCCCCAGCCTTGCCGAAATGATGGCGCTCGCCGTCAGCGCCGGGGAAAGCGCCGTCGGTGCACTGGAACGCGTTTCCGTCGCTGCGCAGGGTGAACTGGCGGACGAGTTCAACCGTGTCCTTGCCCAGACCCGCTCAGGACATCCGCTCACCACAGCCCTGCAGGATTTCTCCGACCGGATCCGCCTGGCACCGTTGACCCGTTTCGTGGACGGGGTCACCGTCGCCGTCGACCGCGGAACGCCATTGGCAGATGTTATGCGTGCACAGGCCCAGGACGTGAGGGACAGCGCCAAGCGTGAACTGATGGAGACCGCAGGCAAGAAGGAAATAGCCATGATGGTGCCCGTGGTTTTCGGGATCCTGCCGTTGACCGTGCTGTTTGCGGTATTCCCGGGCCTGGCGCTGCTGAGGTTGGGGCTGTGAGGCGGCAGATGAAACGGCATCACCGGGGAAGATCACCGCGCAAAAAACACTGCGCAAGAACAAGGCAAGGCAAAGCATGTCGAGGGATGGAGACAAGATGACCAGCAGTAATGCGGGCAGGCAACGGAACAGCGCACATGCGCCGGGTGAGGGATGGAAAAGGGCCGTCGCGCTGGCAGCGGGATGGTGGTACCGGCTGATGCGGCAGTGCCAGGCAGCGGTGCACCCGAAGGACCCGGAGCGCGGCGATGTACCCGGGTGGGTGATGATCACACTTATGTCCGCCATCCTCGTGGCTGGACTGCTGCTCCTGGTGCAGCCGGCCCTTGAGCGGCTGTTCGAATCCGCAATAGAACAGGTACAGCCATAAACCGCTGGCAGGGTCACCGGGGCGGCGGCCGGTCGCGCCGGTCCGATGCAACCGGCTGCGGTCCGGAGCGGGAACGGGGATCCGCCGTCGTCGACTTCGTGATGGTGGGAGCGCTGGTGAGTTTGGTGTTTATGGCTGTGGTGCAGTTGGCGCTGGTACTGCACGTTCGCAACACCTTGATTGACGCCGCAGCCACGGGTGCGCGCTACGGCACGCTCGCTGACCGCACTCCGGCGGACGGCGTGGCGCGTACGGCCGCCGTGATCGGCGGTTCACTCGGCGAGGAATATGCCGAGGACGTCAGCTACTCAGAGCAGACCGTGGACGGCGCCCGCCTGCTGGAGATCACGGTGCGGGCACCGCTGCCGGTTATCGGTTTCATCGGTCTCGGTGACGGAATCGAGGTCAAGGGGCATGCGGCCCGGCGGTGAGGGAGGGACGAGACAGGCGCCGGACGACGCCGGCAGCGCCGTCGTCGAGTTCATTTTCCTGGGACTGCTCCTGCTGGTGCCCGTGGTGTATCTCGTGATCACCGTCGGCCGGATTCAGGCGGCGTCCTTCGCGGTGGTCGGTGCGGCCGACGCCGCGGCCAAGGTCTATGCTGCAGCACCCGACGCTGTGGTCGGCGAACAGCAGGCGGCAGATGCGGCCGAACTCGCGCTGAGCGACTTCGGGCTGCAAACGGACGGCATGCTGATGGATATCAGCTGCTCCGAAACCTGCCTTGCACCCGGCTCGACCGTCTCTGTCAGCATCCGGTTTGCCGTGCCGCTTCCCGGGCTTCCGTGGACCGACGGGTCCCCGGTAGTAGTGGACTCCGAGTCCACACAGGTTGTGGAGCGCTTCGGATGAGCCGGGGGTTTCGGAAACGACCGCCGGCCGGGCAGCGGGAGGACGGAGAGCGGGGGCAGGTCGGGGTGCTGATCATCGGGTACTCCGTGCTGGCGCTGCTGACCGTCACGGTGGTGATGGCGGCATCGTCCGTCTATCTCGGGCAGAAAAAGCTGCTCTCGGCTGCCGACGGTGCGGCCGTGGCTGCGGCGGACACGTTCTCGCTGGGGGAGGCCGCCGCAGGAACGGGGCCGGCGGCCGTGCTGGAGGCAGACGCCGTCCGCAGCGCGGCCCGCAGCTATCTTGCCGAAACGGGTGCGGAGGAACGGTTCACGGAGCTTGCGGTAACCGAAGAGACCGGCACGGCGGACGGCCGGACCGCGCGCGTGGTCCTGGCGGCGCGGGTCCATCCGCCCATCGTCAATTTCCTGGTGCCGGAGGGAATCTCCATCACTGCAGTCAGTGAGGCCCGGGCCCGGCTGCTGCAGTGAAAACCTAGGAGGCCTTCCGCTGCTCCTGCGCCTCGCGCATCGGGCCGTGGCCCCATCCGCCGTGGTCCACGTCCAGGATCCTGCCGTCCTCGCCGTAGCAAATGGTCACGGGCTCGCCGAACTGTTCGCAGTCGCTGTCGGGACACTTGTCCTTCATATTGCCCACGTACTCGTTGGAGAAGTGCTGCTCCCACTCGTCCACTTTCCCCATGGCCCAGGGATCGCCCTGCTCGGCAAGGTCGTTGAGTTCGTCCAGGGTGTACATGCGTCCGCGCTCGGGATGGGTCAAGGGAGGCTCCTTCGAAAGGGCGTACATTCCATATCCGTCTCCTTAATCTAACGCCGCCCGCGGACACCGCCGCGCGCATCGGCCCCGGCGCGTCCCGGAGCCGGCATCGCCCGGCACGACGACGGCGGGCAGCGGCGCAGGGACATGGCGTAGTCTGTAAGCACCATGGCAGAAATAGATTTTCCCGCAGAAATCCGCGCCCTCCGCTCCACTTTCGCCTCCATTGAAGAGGTCTCGGACGTGGCAAAGATCAAAGAGGACATCGAAGAGCTGAGCGAGATGGCCGGCGTCCCCGATCTTTGGGACGACCCCTCCGAGGCGCAGAAGATCACCTCCAAGCTCTCGCACCGCCAGTCGGAGCTGGAACGCCTGCAGACCATCGAATCCCGCATCGACGACCTTGAGGTCCTGGTGGAACTGGCCCAGAACGAGGCCGACGCGGATTCCAAGGCCGAGGCCGTGACGGAGCTGGAGTCCCTGCGCAGGTCCCTGTCCCAGCTGGAAGTCGTCACCCTGCTTTCCGGTGAATACGACGAACGCGAAGCCGTGGTGACCATCCGCTCCGGTGCCGGGGGAGTGGACGCCGCCGACTTCGCCGAGATGCTGCTGCGCATGTACCTGCGCTGGGCCGAACGCCACGGATACCCCACCACCGTCCTGGATACCTCCTACGCCGAAGAGGCCGGCCTGAAGTCCGCCACCTTCGAGGTCAAGGCGCCCTACGCCTACGGCACCCTGGTGGTGGAGGCCGGTACGCACCGCCTGGTCCGCATCAGCCCGTTCGACAACCAAGGCCGCCGGCAGACGTCCTTTGCCGCCGTCGAGGTCATTCCGCTGATCGCACCCACGGACCACATCGACATTCCGGACAACGAAATCCGCGTGGACGTCTTCCGCTCCTCCGGTCCAGGCGGCCAGTCCGTGAACACCACCGACTCCGCCGTCCGGCTCACCCACCTTCCCACCGGCACAGTGGTCTCCATGCAGAACGAAAAGTCTCAGCTGCAGAACCGTGCCGCCGCCATGCGCGTGCTGCAGTCCCGCCTGCTGCTGTTGAAGAAGGAGCAGGAGGACGCCGAGAAGAAGGCCTTTGCCGGCGATGTCAAGGCGTCCTGGGGTGACCAGATGCGTTCCTACGTGCTCAACCCGTACCAGATGGTCAAGGACCTCCGCACCGAACACGAGGTAGGCAACACCTCCGCAGTGTTCGACGGCGAGATTGACGACTTCATCGATGCCGGCATCCGCTGGCGTGCGCACGGCAGCGTTTCCGCCCGCAAATAGGACGCTGGGCCTGCGGCGGCGCCTGGACCCGGTGCCGCCCGGACCCCGCCCGTTTCCTCAGCTGGGTGCAGGTTCCCGGTCCCCTGGCACCGGTGTGCAGTCCGACACGCGCTGCCGGGTTGTGGCTCACTGCGTCGGAAGCTGGCTATAGTCGAGAGGCCGGTGCCCATACCCCGAACCAAGGCCCGTGTCTCCGGCCGCTTCATGGGCACTAAGTAGTGATGATCACTTTCGACAATGTCACCAAGCTCTATGACCGGAACTCCCGGCCTGCGCTCAACTCGGTCAGCCTTGACGTGGACCGCGGCGAGTTCGTGTTTCTCGTGGGCGCTTCCGGCTCCGGTAAATCGACGTTTATCCGGCTGATCATGAAAGAGGAGCACGCCACCAAGGGCACCGTCTACGTAGCCGGCGCCAACGTGGCGAAGATTCCGAGCTGGCGGGTGCCGCGGCTCCGCCGGGGGATCGGCGTCGTATTCCAGGATTTCCGCCTGCTTCCCAACAAGACGGTTTTTGCGAACGTTGCCTTTGCCATGCAGGTGATCGGCCGCAGCCGTGCCGTTATCCGTGACTCGGTGCCCGAAGTCCTCAAGACGGTCGGGCTGGAGGGGAAGGGTAACCGCATGCCGCACGAACTTTCCGGCGGTGAGCAGCAGCGCGTGGCAATCGCGCGGGCGATTGTGAATAAGCCCGGCATCCTGCTCGCCGATGAGCCGACCGGAAACCTGGACCCCACCACGTCCTTGGGCATCATGAAGGTGCTGGACCGGGTGAACCAGAACGGCACCACTGTGGTGATGGCTACGCACGACGACGATATCGTCAACGCCATGCGCAAGCGCGTGGTGGAACTGCGCAACGGCAAGATCATCCGTGACGAGCATGAGGGCATCTACCTGGGCGAACCGGAGCCGGAACGGGAACCGCGGGACGGATCGGACGTGTCGGATGGATCCCGCCGCACGGAGAGCGGGGTAGCCGAATGAGGCTCGCATTCGTCCTGGGCGAGATCGGTTCAGGGCTCCGCCGGAACCTGTCCATGGTTGTCTCCGTAATCCTCGTGACCTTCGTATCGCTGACCTTTGTGGGGGCGGCAGGGCTGCTGCAGCTGCAGATCGGCCAGATGAAGGGCTATTGGTATGACCGCGTGCAGGTTGCGGTCTACCTGTGCACGGAGAACGACACCTCCGCGTCCTGCGCTTCCGGTGCCGTCACCGACGAGCAGCGCTCTGCCATCGAAGCGGACCTGCAGGCGGACCGTTACGTGGAAACCGTTGAGTATGAAGACCAGGAAACCGCGCTGACCCACTTCCGCGAGCAGTTCGCGAACTCCCCGATCGTGGACAGCATCACCGCCGACATGCTGCCGGAGTCCTTCCGGGTGTCCCTGGTGGACCCCGAAAAGTATGAGGTCATCAACGAGGCGTTCTCCTCCAAGCCTGGAGTCGAGTCCGTCAGCGACCAGCGTGAACTTTTCGAAAAAATGTTTACGTACCTGAACCTTGCCTCGGTTGCTGCGCTGTCCATCGCCGGCGTAATGCTGGTCTGCGCCATCCTGCTGATTGCCACCACCATCCGGCTTTCGGCGTTCAGCCGACGGCGGGAAACGGGCATCATGCGCCTGGTCGGCGCCTCCAAGGCCGTCATCCAGCTGCCGTTCGTGCTGGAAGGCGTGATCGCGGCCGTCATCGGTGCAGTGCTGGCCTCAGTGGCACTATGGAGCACCGCCCACTTCTTTATCGGAAACCTGGCCCGGCAATACCCCACCACGGCCTTTATCTCCTCGGAACAGGTCCTGTACCTGACACCCGTTCTACTTGTTCTCGGAGCGCTGTTGGCGGGAGTATCCTCGCTGTTGACACTCCGCCGGTACCTGAAGGTCTAGAGTCATGAGCACTGGGAATGGAATCTGCAAGATCATGGAGAGTCTCATCAATGGATAATGCTGTGCCTAAACGGATCGGACGTGCGCCGGCGTCCCGGGCCCTGGCGGCGGTTGTCGCCCTCCTGGCGCTGACGCTCTCCGTTGCGTTCAGCAGCACGGCAAGTGCTGACGACCTCGAGGACCGCAAGGCGGCCATCGAAGCCGAGAAGCAGAAGGTCCAGGAGGACTACGAGTACCTCGGAGAAGATATTGCCGAGACGGTAGCCAAGCTCAACATCTACAAGGGCCAGCTCCCGGCCGCGCAGCAGCAGCTCGCGGATGCCGAGGGACGTGTCGACAGTGCCGCCGGCAAGGTGGCCGCCCTGAACGAACGGGTTGCCCTCGCCCAGAACACCCACGAAACCATCACGGCGCAGATCGAGAAGGACCGTGAGAACATTGCGGCCACTGAAAAGGCGATCGGACAGATTGCGTCCCAGGCCTACAAAAACGGTGGTGTTCCCTCCACGCTCTCGCTGATGTTCGGCGCCAAGGGTGCGGACAGCCTCAGCGATTCGCTCGGCATGGCGGAACAAGCGCTAAAGGGCCAGAACGCCGCCGTCGAAAAGCTGTCCCAGCAGAACGCCAATAACGTGAACTCCGAGGCGCGGCTGTCAGCCGTGGCCGAAGAGATCAGCAAGCTCAAGGCCCAGGCGGAAGAAGCCCTCAAGGCCGAGCAGTCCGCGCGTGACGCGGCAGCCGCGGAGAAGCAGAAGGTGGACGACCTGGTTGCCCAGACCACGGCGATGAACCAGGAGCTTGAGGCACAGAAGCCGAAGCTCCAGTCCCAGATGGCCAGCCTGGAAAAGGAAAGCGCCCAGGTCACCGCGGACATCGCGGAGCGGCAGCGGGTCCTGCTCGAGGAACACCGCAAACGCGAACAGGCCCGGATCGACGAAATCAACCGTGCGGCAGCTGAAGAAGCGGCCCGGAACAACCGCCCCGCCCCGCCGGCCCAGAACATTCCGCAGCCGGGCAACCCGTCCTCCTTCGGGCTGCGCCCTCCGGTAGTCGGAGCTCCTATTTCCTCCGGCTTCGGCTGGCGTGCAACCCCGCCCGGATCCATCGACTTCTTCGGCAACGGCGGCTACCTGCACTCCGGCATCGACTATGCACCGACCTGCAACACACCGGTCTATGCGCCTGCCTCAGGCCACGTCTGGCGGGCCGACCAGGGCGGCGGGGAAATGATCGGAACCGGCAACCGGATTGTCCTCAACCACGGTGTGGTGCAGGGCAACGCCTTAGCCACCAACTACTACCACCTCAACGGCTTCGCGGTGTCAGTCAATCAGTGGGTGGAGCAGGGCCAGCTGATCGGATATGTGGGGAACACCGGAAACTCCACCGGTTGCCACCTGCATTTCGAGACGGTGCTCAATGGTGCCCTGGTGGACCCGAGGACGTTGCTCTAGGCCTACAATGGAGCTTTCGCTAGAACCTACTAAGGAGTTGCCCCGTGCCTAAGGAAAGTGGCCGTAAGGTAGTGGCCACCAATCGCAAGGCCCGGCACGACTACGAAATCCTCGATACCTACGAGGCCGGAATGGTTTTGATGGGGACCGAGGTGAAGTCGCTGCGAGAGGGCAGGGCCTCATTGGTGGACGGGTTTGCCACGTTCTATAACAACGAGCTCTGGCTCGAAGCCGCCTACATTCCCGAGTACCTCAACGGTAGCTGGACCAACCACTCCGCCCGCCGCCGCCGCAAGCTGCTGCTGCACCGCGAGCAGCTGGAAAAGATCATGCGCAAGACCAGCGAATCGGGTTTTACCATCGTGCCGCTGCAGCTGTATTTCCTGGACGGACGGGCCAAGGTGGAGATCGCCGTCGCCCGCGGTAAGCGGGAGTACGACAAGCGCCAAACCCTGCGGGAGAAGCAGGACAACCGCGAGGCACTTCGCGCGATGCGCGAGAAGAACCGCGGCGCATGAGTGGAACGTTCTGGGAGCCGCAGGTAGAAGCGGACGAGGAAGCCGCGGCCCGGAAGCCCGCCTGGACGTGGATCGTTACGGCCGTCGACCTCCTGATAGTCCTGGCGGTGCTGCCGGTGGTCATCCTTGTAGTGGTTCCGTTCTTTGCCGCGTACTACCTGTTCCTTGCACACGTGCTGGTATGGCTCGCGCCGGTGCTGGTCCTGGCGAACATCGCCTTGTTCGCCTGGGCCTTCCGCAGCAAGGCACCCGGCATGACCGCGCTGAGCATCCTCTCGGTCCTCTTCGTGCTCGTCTCCTGGATACTGCTGGTCGTTTGGGGTTCACCCGTAGTGGTCTTCGGCATCCGGCTCTGAACCGCCCCGTGAATTCTGCGGTACAATGAGTGTTCCGGCTTCGGTCGGATTGGTAACTCAATAAGGGGATGACCGGTTTCGACGATGTTTTGTTGAGACAGGGGAAGCGGGCCGAGGATACAGGGTTATCTCGTTAACGATCTCTGTAAACCAATAAGTGCCGAATCAAAGCGCACTGACTTCGCTCTTGCTGCCTAAGCAGTAAGGCATAGTCCGTCAGCCCGGGGATGCTCTCGCCCCGGTGCCTGGCGTCATTTAGAGGGCCACTGCTGAACACTTTCGCCGTTGGGGTGTTCGGGACTTTTAGACGGCTGGGTCCGGATCAGCCACTTGTCTGCGTGATGGCTGGGACCGAGAAAATCCGCAGCAGACTGCGCCCGGAGAAGCCCTGACAAAGCGACATCGGACGGGGGTTCGATTCCCCCCATCTCCACTGAGAAATCTCCAGCCAAAGCGGGGAGCGCCTTAGGGCGTTCGCCGCTTTGCTGGTTTAAGCCGGGTTGCACGGGAGAGTTGTTTCTCACACCCGTGCGGTTTACCCCGTTGCGGGGCCTCTTCCCGTCCGGCAGGGCAAGGTGCGTTGGTAAACTTTGTCGTAGGCAGTACCCGCGCCGGCAGGACCCGGAGCGGGCGATATAACCGGTCGGAAGACCTTGTAGGAGACGCACCACTTTATGCAAAGCCCGGCACTCGAATCCCAGCATGACGACCTTTGGAACCGACGCTATGAGCCCAATGTCGCTGAGGTGAACCAGCTTTGCGACTCCTTGGCTGAAATGAAGCCGGGCAGCCAGGTGCCCTACATCGATCCCATGCACGATATCGGGGAATGCCGGATCGTCAGCCTGTTCTCCAACATCGGCACCGCCCACGAGTCGGGGTTCATCACGGCCGGTGACAATGAGGCCGTGGCACGGCTGCTTGGCGTGCACTGGCAGGCCGGACTGCGGCCGGAGTTCGTTATGCCGTGGAACGCCTACCCCTGGCATGTGCCGGGCGAGCCCAACGGCAAGCTGAGCAAGGAACAGGTCCAGGAGGGGCTGCGGCCGCTGCTGCGCTTCCTTGCCCTGGTGCCCCGCGCTTCCGTCATCGTGGCCCACGGTACCGAGGCTCAGCGGCTCGCCGCGCTGTTCCTCAAGACCGAGAACCGGATGATCTACCGCCGCAGTATCAAGGTCTACAAGGCCCGCTCGCTTTCCGGGCGTTCCTTCGGCGCCACCGCGGAACGTCAGCAGGAGGCGCTGGACGATATGCGCGCTGCCTATACCGACGCCATGGCCCGCACCGGGCTGACGGCTGCACGCTAGAAACCTGACCGGCCGGCGCTTTCGCGCCGGCCCGCGCCGGCCCAAACAGACCCCGCCGGAACCGTCCGGCGGGGCAACGGCTCAGGCCTCGGCCGGCTCAGCCGGGGAGTCCACAACCCCGATGAAGCGGGAGCCCACTCCCGGATACTCTGTGCGGACGGCTCCGACGGCCAGCTCGGGAAGTTCCCGTACCCGGTGGTCTTCGCACGCTATGAACGTGAACTCCGGCCACCACTTCTTGGGCCGGGCAGCTTCCGTGTATCCGCAGACAGTGCAGGAAAGCTGCACCCAAACGGGGCGTTTTCCGGTGCGGTTGGCCCTGGACTGGACCAGCCACCCGGGCGGGTCGGCCTGCATCCGTGCCAGCTCCGCGTCATCCACGTGCGCGGGAATACCGTGGCGGATGGCCATTTCAAGCGGAATATCAAGGATCTGGGCTGCCTGGCGTCGAGTAGTCATCAGTTAAACGATACGCGTTGAAGCATCGCCGCACGCACCGCGGGGCGGCGGCCGCCCGGCCGCCGCCCCGCCGTCGTGCAGGGGAAATAACCGCCTTAGGCCGGCGTGGACTCGAAGAAGGCATCCCGCAGGTTGGCTTCCTCATCCTTCGAGAGGTTCGTGTAGATCAGCTTCACCCCCGAGAAGTCCTTGAAGGCTTCGGCCACCCGGTCCTCCACCGCATTGGAGGACAGGACGAACAACGCCGAGGTGCCGGGAGTGACCTCCTGGCGTACCCGCGAGATGAAATCGTCGTTGATCCCCACGTCCACCATGGAGCCCGACATCGCGCCGATGGCAGCGCCCACCGCTGCACCGATGAGCGGAACAAAGAAGATGAGCCCAAAAAGAAGTCCCCAGAAGCCGCCGCCCAAGGCGCCGGCCCCCACCATGTTGTGTTCCTGGATGGTCTTGGGCTTCTTGCGCCCTTCGGGCCAGGTCACGATGGCTTCGTCCTGGACAGTGATGAGGCCCTGGGACTGGAGGCTGGCGAGGGTCTGCGTGGCGCGTTCCGCAGCGTCCGCATCCGAGAATTTCCAAACGGTCAGTGTTGCCATGGCAGTTACTCCAAACGTTAGGGTTCTTCGACAGGTCCGCATACGGGACCCATCGGCAGCGCCAACGTTAGTGCCGTGTCCGGGCACGTACAAGGAAAACGGCCGTCCCGGGCAGAGCCTGCACTGTAACGCCCGGCAGCCCTGTGCGGGCTGACGGCTCGGACGTATTATGCACAGGACACGGTGAAAGGACGGCCGTCCATGCTGCCTCGCAACGATCCCGCCTGGTGGACGAGCGCCGTCGTTTACCAGATCTATCCCCGCAGCTTTGCCGACTCGACCGGTGACGGCATCGGTGACATCGGCGGCATCATCGAGCACCTGGACCATCTGGCCGAGCTGGGCGTGGACGTGGTGTGGTTGTCGCCGATCCAGCAGTCGCCGCAGTTCGATAACGGCTATGACATCAGTGATTACCGCCGGATCGATGAAATGTTCGGCACGGAGGAACAGTTTGACCTCCTGCTTCAGGGCCTGCATAAACGCGGCATCCGCCTGATCATGGACCTGGTGGTCAACCACACCTCCAGCGAATACCCGGGATTCCAGTCCTCCAAGTCCTCCAGGACGTCACCGGAGCGGGACGGCTATTGGTGGCGGGATGCCCGCCCCGGCTTCGAACCAGGGGAACCGGGGGCGGAGCCGAACAACTGGCGCTCCTTTTTCGGCGGCTCGGCATGGACCTTCGAACCGCGTACCAGCCAGTACTACCTGCACCTTTTCACCCCGCAGCAGCCGGACCTGAACTGGGAAAACCCGCGGGTCCGGGCCAAGGTGTACGCAATGATGAACTGGTGGCTGGACCGGGGCGTGGACGGTTTCCGGATGGACGTCATCAACTTCATTTCGAAGGATCCGGCATTGCCGGACGGAGTGGTGGACTCGTCAGGGATCTGGGGTGACGGATCGCCGTACTTCGTATCGGGGCCGCGTATCCATGAATTCCTGCAGGAAATGCACCGGGAGGTCTTCGGCGGTCGCAGCGGCCAGTACCTGACGGTGGGGGAGACACCCGGAGCCACGGTCGAACAGGCGCTGCTGTTCACCGATGCGCAGCGGCGGGAACTGGACATGGTGTTCCAGTTTGAACACGTCAGCCTCGACCAGGGCGCCGGCAAATTCGATCACCGGCCGCTGTCCCTGCCGGACCTGAAAACGAGCTGGAACCGCTGGCAGCGCGGACTCGCCGAAAAGGGCTGGAACAGCCTGTACCTGAACAACCATGACCAGCCGCGCGTCGTGTCCCGCTTCGGTGATGACCAGCAGTACCGGTACGAATCGGCCACGCTGTGGGCCACCCTGCTGCACCTGCAGCGGGGGACCCCCTACATCTACCAAGGCGAGGAGATCGGCATGACGAACGCCGGGTTCACCTCGATAGACCAATACCGGGACGTGGAATCACTGAACTACTATGCGGAGGCGCTCGAACAGGGGATGGACCGGGAACTGGTCCTGGAAGCGCTGCGCCGGATGAGCAGGGACAACGCACGCACGCCCATGCAGTGGACCGCGGGCGAGAATGCGGGTTTTTCCGAAGTGGAACCGTGGATTCCGGTGGCTGCGAACTACCCCGCCGTCAACGTGGAGACGGACCGGGCCGCCGAGCAGTCCGTCTTCGGCTACTACCGTGAGCTGGTTCGGCTCCGGCACGAATCGGACCTGGTGTCGCTCGGGGACTTCCACCTGCTGGACCCGGGGCATCCGACGCTGTTTGCCTATAAGCGCACCCGCGGGGACCGGGCGTTGCTGGTCCTGGGCAACGTGTCCGGCACAGAGCTGGGAGTGCCGTCCAACCTGGCGGCCGGAAGCCTCGTCCTGGGCAACTACCCCGACGCCGGCGACCGTCACCTGCTGCGCCCCTGGGAAGCCCGGATCCTGGATATCTCCACCTATGCGGGGGGCTAGGCCGGCTATTCGGCGCTGAGGCTGCGGGTGTACAGGTCCGCGAGCCCTGCGTAACCGCCGGACCGGAAGGCGGCGCGTTGCCGTTCCGCGCCGGTACCGCCGGCAAGGACCCGGGCGACGCCGGCAGCCGCGTATTCCCGGTCTCCGGCGTCCTCCAGCGCCGGGGCAACATAGTCCAGCAGCGCAGAGAGGTGATCGGCCGCGGGCACGCTGCCGCCGGGATGCGAAACCAGGTTCCCGCTCATACCGAAGCGGGCAGCCTGCCAGAGGCCGACGTCGAGCAGTTCCGGATCCGGGACGGCTGCCGGGACCGCGGGGCCGGCGGACGCCAGCGTGTCCACCAGCGCCCGCACCAGGGTTGCCAGCAGCAGGGAGTCCCGGGCTTGGAGCTGGGCATCCGCAATGCGGACCTCCACCGTGGGAAAGGTATCGGAGAGCCGTGCCGCCCAGCCCACGTGGCCGGCGTCGAGCACCACATCGGTGGCGAGCAGGCTTTCCAGCCGTCGGGCGTAGTCCTGCGCATCGGCGAAGAGCGGAGGGCAGCCCTGTACGGACCAGCGCCGGTAATGGACCATGCGCCAGCTGGCGAAGCTGCTGTCCTGACCCCGCCAATAGGGGGAATTCGCGGCAACGGCACCGAGCAGCGCGAGCCACGGGCGGATCCCGTTCAGCACGCGTACCCCTGTGTCGCGGGAGGGGATGCCGACGTGGATGTGGGTGCCGTTGACGTATTGTTCGTGCGCGACGGCTCCGGTCAGGATTCCCATCCGCTGGTACCGGTCGGAGGAATTGAGCACCGGCGGTCCCTCCGCGATCCGCGGCGCTGCTCCGGTGGCGGCAACCCGTACGCCCGCTGACGCTGCTGCTTCGGCCAACCGGGCGCGGAACCCCAACAGGGCATCCAGGGCCTCCTCGCGGGTGGTGCAGACCCGGGTGGAGCTCTCAACCTGTGCGTCCAATAGCTCGGCGGAACTGGTGAAGGCGCCGTGCTCCGGGGAGATCAGGGCGCGTGTCACCTGGGCTCCGGTGGGGAACCCGGTGGAGGCATCCATGAGGAGGAACTCTTCTTCGATGCCGAAGGTGGAGACCATACGCATTTCTCCTAAGCACCAGCCATGCCGGACTTGGACAATTGTAGGTAGGCGGGGGAGCCGGCGCACCAGGGGTCAGACGGGCAGCCCCGTCCGTACTGCCCGCCACGTCAGCGTGAGGTAAGGCAGGTCCAGGACATCCCCCGGTGCGTGTCCGAGGTGTTCGTAGAGGTACCAGGACAGGTTCGAGTACAGTTTCTCCCGCGCGGCGGCGCCGGCCGACAGATAGAACGCACGTGACCGGGCCAGCTCAAACAGGTCTTCCGGGGTCATCGGCTGCGTCCAGGCCACGGTGGAGGACTCTTCCAGCGTGAACTCCGGTCCCAGCTCAGGCCGGAAGCCCGGGCGCAGGACATCTCCGGCGTGGATGATGCGCGAATAGCGGTGGACCCACGGGATGCTTACATCGAGCTGGTTCCAGACCAGGCCGAGGATCCCGTGCGGCCGCAGGATGCGGGCGAACTCCCGGCTCGCCGCGGCAGGATCGCACCAGTGCCAGGCCTGGGCCACGGTCACGGCGTCCAGCGAAGCGGCGGGCAGACCCGTCTCCTCCGCCGTGCCGACCCGCACCGGAACGTCAGGCAGCAGCCGGGAAAGCTGGTCGAGCATGTCGCGGGACGGGTCGACGGCGCAGACATCCAGTCCGGCGGCATGCAGCTCCCGGGTGTACTTGCCGGTGCCGGCGCCGACGTCGGCCACGTCCCGGACCGCGGGGCCGTCAGGGACGCCGGGACGGGCGAACAACCAGTGCACGGCCTCGGCGGGATAGCCGGGGCGGATGCGGTCGTAGTGTTCCCCGCCCGCCTGGTAGCTGTCCGCCAGCTGCCGGCGGCGCAGTGCCTCGAGCCGCGGTCCGGAGGTACCCACAGTTACAGGAGGTCGTCCAGGTCGGGATTCAGGCGCTGCAGCACTTCGCTGTGCAGCGTCCCGTTGGTCGCCAGCGCGTTTCCACCGAAGGGGCCGTCCTCGCCGTCGAGTGAGGAAAAGCGGCCGCCGGCCTCGGTCACGATCGGAACGAGGGCCGCCATGTCATAAAGGTTCAGTTCAGGTTCGCAGGCAATGTCCACGGCACCCTCGGCCACCATGCAGTAGGACCAGAAATCGCCGTAGGCGCGGGTACGCCAAACGGACTCGGTCAGGTCCAGGAACTCTTCGAGGTTGCCCCGGTCCTTCCAGCCGCCGAGGCTGGAGTAGGACATCGAGGCATCGGACAGCCGGGAAACGTTGGAGACGTGCAGGCGGGTGGCCGCAGCCAGGGACCGGCCCATATAGGCCCCCGTGCCGGTGGCTGCCCACCAGCGCTTGCCCAGCGCAGGTGCGCTGACCAGGCCGACCACCGGGACGCCGTCGTCCACCAGTGCAATCAGGGTGGCCCACACGGGGACGCCGCGGATGAAGTTCTTGGTGCCGTCGATCGGATCGATGATCCAGCGCCGCGGGCCCGAGCCGCTGGACCCGAATTCCTCACCCAGTACGGCATCGCGGGGCCGGGCACGGGATAGCTGCCCGCGGATGGCGTCTTCGGCGGCCTTGTCGGCGTCGGTTACCGGTGTGAAGTCCGGCTTGGTCTCGATCTTCAAATCCAGGGCCCGGAAGCGCGACATGGTCTGGTCATCCACGGAATCAGCCATCACATGGGCCAAGCGCAGGTCATCGTTGTAGTTCTGAACGAAGGGCATACTCTTCAACTTATCCTTATTCGGCGGGCACAGCCCCGCATTAGGCCCGTTAGCGGGCGGTGTCCTCATGATTCCAAGGTGGATTCTTCGGCGGCGGGAACTCCGCCGTCCGGATGGGGCTATTGCTCGCCGAGCTCCTTCGCGGACGACTTGTTCTCCGTGCGGGTTCCGGTGCCCAGCAGCCGCCGCAGCGACGCGAGCCGCGCGGGGCCCGCCGGCCCGGCATGGCCGCCTTCCACCCACGGGTCCAGACCGCAGCCGACGGCGACGGAATCGTGCCGGCAGCCGCGCTCACAGTCGGCCGTTCCCGGCTCAAGGTCGGGGAAGGCCTGCAGGATCCGGTCCGGGTCCACATGGGCCAGGCCGAAGGAGCGGATGCCCGGGGTGTCGATGATCCAGCTGCCCGCGGGGGAATCGCTCAACCGCAGGGCCAGGGCCGAGGAGGACGTGTGCCTGCCGCGCCCGGTGACGGCGTTGACGCCGCCGGTGGCGCGGGCCGAGCCGGTCAGGGCATTGACCAGGGTGGATTTGCCTACGCCGGAGGGACCCACCAGGACGCTGACGTTGCCCTTCAGCACCTCGTGGAGGGCCTCGACGGCGGTTCCCTGAAGGCGTGCGGAAAGGCCGTCGTCGGAGCGGGCATCGATGCCCGAGGCGTCAGCTGCCGCGGTGCGGCTGATAATGACGTCCATGTCCAGGTGTTCGTAGTTGGCCAGCAGGTCGGCGGGGTCCTTGATGTCCGCCTTGGTGATGCAGAGGACGGGGGAGATCCCGGCGTCGTACGCAGCAACGAGGGCGCGGTCGATGAAGCCGGTGCGGGGTTCGGGGTTGGCGGCGGCCACCACGATCACCAGCTGGTCGGCGTTGGCCACCACCACGCGTTCCACGGGGTCTGTGTCGTCGGCGCTGCGCCGCAGCAGGGTTCGGCGTTCCTCGACCCGGACAAGCCGGGCGAGGGTGTCCGGAGCGCCGCTTACGTCACCGACCAGCGCCACCAGGTCTCCGGCCACTACCGGCGTGCGCCGCAGCTCCCTGGCACGGGCGGCAATGACGGTGCGCTCGTTGGCGGTGTCTTCATCAACCACGGCGGTGTACCGGCCGCGGTCCACGGTGATGATCCGCCCGATGACGGCGTCGTCGTGGGCGGGGCGGTCCTTGGTGCGGGGCCGGGAGCCTTTTTTGTTCGGGCGGACCCGGACATCGGACTCGTCCCAGCCGCTTGTACTGCGTGTCATGCTTCCGCCGATCGGGTCAGCTGCTGCCAGAGTTCGGGGAACTGCGGCAGGGTCTTGGCTGTTGTGGAGATATCGCGTACGACGACGCCGGGCACGGCCAGGCCGATCAGGGCGCCGGCGGTGGCCATCCGGTGGTCCGCGTAGGTTTCCCAGGTGCCTCCGTGCAGTGCCGACGGCCGGATGACCAGGCCGTCTGTTGTTTCTTCCGCATCGCCGCCGAGCCGGTTAATTTCCGTGACGAGTGCGGCCAGCCGGTCCGTCTCGTGGCCGCGGAGGTGGGCTATCCCGGTGAGGCGGGACGGCGTGCTTCCGAGGGCGCAGAGCGCGGCCACCGTGGGGGCCAGCTCGCTGGTGTCGGCCAGGTCGGCGCCGCGGATGCGGCCGGTGCCGGTGACGGTGAGGGTGCCGTCGGCCAGGTCCACGGACGCGCCCAGGGCCGGGAGGATACTCCGCCACTTATCGCCCACCTGCGTGGTTGAGGCGGGCCAGCCGGTCACGCGTACGGTTCCGCCGGCCACCAGCGCCGCGGCGAGGAAGGGCCCGGCATTGGACAGATCCGGTTCAATCACGGTGTCGAAGGCGGCAATGGGGCCGGGGGCCACCCGCCATTCGTGGGGAACGGAATCATCAACGTCCACGCCGACGCCGCGCAGGACGGAGACCGTCATGGCAATGTGGTCCGGGCTGGGCAGCGTGCTGCCGCGGTGGACCAGGTGCAGGCCGTTGTCGAAACGGGGCGCTGCCAGCAGCAGGGCCGAGACGAACTGGGAGGAGGCACCGGCATCTATTTCCAGGCGGCCGCCTGCAATGCGGCCGGAGCCGGTGACGGTGAAGGGCAGGGAACCGGCGCCGCCGTCGTCCACCTGCACCCCGAGCGAGCGCAGGGCGTCGATGATGGCGGACATGGGCCGGGTGCGGGCGTGCGGATCGCCGTCGAACCCGGTGGTTCCGGTGACGAGTCCTGCCAGGGGAGGGACGAAGCGCATGACCGTCCCGGCCAGGCCGCAGTCAATCTGCCGGGTGCCCGGGGCTGCTGCCGGGACCGGATCTATGAGCAGGTCAGGGCCGAAGCTGCCGTCGCCGGGAATTTCGGTAACTGTTGCTCCGAGGGAGCGCAGGGCGGAGACCATAAGCTCCGAGTCCCGCGAATGCAGGGGTGCCCGCAGCCGGGACCTGCCGTCTGCAAGGGCGGCGAGGACCAGATATCGGTTGGTCAGCGATTTCGAACCCGGCACCGCGATTGTTGCGTCCACGGGCGAGGTGACGAAGGGTGCCGGCCAGGTAGCCGGCACCCCGGCATTCGGAGCACTCATTGCTGCTAGGAACCGACGATGTCCGAAGCGGCGTTGGACACTGCCTTGAGCTGCTTGCGCGTGCTCTTCGAAACCGACTTGGAGACGGCGCGGGTCTTGCGGCTGGTGCCCGAGGCAAGGTGCCCGGCGCGCCAGGCAAGGCCCGGACGGCCGTTGGTGTCAACGGCAGCGAGCAGGACGCCGCCGATCAGGGAGAGGTTCTTGAGCAGCTGGTTGCGGCGTTCCTTGCGCGCGGCCGCGGTGGAAGCCTCGGCATTGCGGTATTCCACCACGGAGTTCAGTGCGGCGGTTCCGGCGAGCAGGAGGGACGCCAGGCGGGCGAACTTGCCCGTGCCGAGCATCGAGGCAGCGCCAACCTGCGTGAAGCCGACAACCTTGGCTACGAGTGCCGGATTGGACGTGAATGCTGCGGCGGCAGGAACCGTGCTGCCGATCTTCTTCAGCGTGGGGGCGAGCTGTTCGGCGGTCTGGTCAGCGTTGCGAAGGCGCTCCACGCCTACCGCCACGAAGCCGGTTGCGAGCAAAGGACGGGCGATCAAACGGACTATCGACATAGTGCCTCCTGGGAAATCCCTCAGTTACGCGAAAAAACAACATGTGGTGCTGCTTCCACCTTAGTCTGGCATTCTGCGGCCTGCGGCACACGTTTCGTCCCGCGGCCTCTCGGCTGGCCTTTCCCGCCGCCCGCCGGGGGGGAAGGGGGAGGGGAGTGCGGGAATAGCGGGCCCGGCGTCGTCGTTGGCACCAGTATCAGGATGTGCTTCGTCGACAGTCAGGAGAAAAGCATCGTGCCAGCCGCCACGCTGACCTCAGCGCCGACTGCCCGCGGGCCGAAGCTACACGTGCGGGTTCCCGCCCGCACCGTAGACTGGGAGGTGATGAGAACTGATGCGCCGGAAGGCAGCCCCCACGTGGAAAACTTCGAACTCGACGTTGCCACCGAATCGGATGAGGCACGCAAGCTTCGTTTTGAGCAGGACGCCATGCAGTATGTGGACCAGCTCTATTCAGCCGCCATGCGCATGGCTCGCAATCCCTCGGACGCGGAGGACCTCGTACAGGAGGCCTACACGAAGGCGTTCTCCGCTTTCCACCAGTACCGGCCGGGGACCAACCTCAAGGCCTGGCTGTACCGCATCCTGACCAACACGTACATCAACCTCTATCGGAAGCGGCAGCGGGAACCCCTGCAGGCCAACTCCGACGGCGTGGAGGACTGGCAGCTGGCCCGTGCGGCCGAGCACAGCTCAACCGGACTCCGGTCCGCTGAAGCAGTTGCTTTGGACCACCTGCCGGATTCCGATGTCAAGGATGCCCTGCAGTCCATTCCGGAGGAGTTCCGGCTTGCCGTGTATTTCTCCGATGTGGAGGGCTTCGCGTACAAGGAAATTTCAGAAATCATGAATACGCCGATCGGCACCGTGATGTCCCGGCTGCACCGTGGACGCAAGATGCTCCGCGAGCTCTTGGCGGAGTATGCACACGAGCGCGGTATCAAGGGCAAAGTGCCCGCAGCCGAAGCCGCCGGCGCATCAACCAAGAAACAGGGGAATGAGCTATGAGCGATTGCCAGAGCCTGGGCGATTGCGACGACGCCCGCATCGAACGGCTGTACGAGTACCTGGACGGCGCCCTGTCCCACGAGGACCTGGTGGAAATCAAGGAACACCTCGACGGATGTCCCGAATGCGCCCAGGAACATGACCTTGAGTGCGTCATCCGTTCGGTCGTGAAACGGTCCTGCACTGAGGCAGCTCCCGAGACGCTGAAGGCCAGCATCCTTACCCGCATCAGCCAGATCCAGACGGCGGACCACTAATTCCGCAGGTCACCATCGCAGACACAAAGAACCCCCGGTGCCAATTGGTTCCGGGGGTTCTTTTTGCCTGACCAGAATGGTCACGCGGCTACCTAAGCTCTGCTTAGGCGTTGGGACGCTTACCGTGGTTAGCGCCGCCGCGCTTACGGTCACGACGCTTGCGTGCACGCTTGCTCATAGCTGCCTCCTTTGATTCGTAAAGTTCTGCCCTCCAGTGTCCCACATGCCTCACGCGCACGCCTAACGCGGATCCGGCGGCCTAGACGAATGCCGATTTCCCGGTCACGGCCCGCGCCACGATCAGGGAATTGATCTCGTAGCTGCCCTCGTAGGTGTAGAGGATTTCGGCATCGCCGAAAAGCTTGCCCATCTCATAGTCCGTGCTGATCCCGTTGCCGCCCAGCAGGGACCGCCCCATGGCCACCGATGCCCGGGCCAGCCGGGTAGTGGTTGACTTGGCCATCGCCGCCTGCACCATTTCGAGCTTGCCGTCCTGCTGGATCCGGGCAAGCTGTGCCATCAGTGCGAGCGAGACGGAGGCGTTGCCCAGGATTTCGGCCAGCTGCTGCTGGATCAGCTGGAACCGGGCGAGCTCCTTGCCGAACTGCTTCCGGTTCAAGGCGTAGGAACGTGCGACGTCGAATGCGGCCAGCTGGATGCCGGCGGCCTGCCAGCCCACCCAGGCACGCGAATCGCGCAGCAGCTCATTGGCTTTGGAAAAGTCGGTGGCACCCGGCAGGAGGTTCGCCGCCGGGATGCGGACTTCGTCAAGGACGATGTCCGCGTTCTGCATGATGCGCAGGCCGATTTTGTTTGCGATCTTTGCGGCGGTGTAGCCGGGGCGGTCGGTTTCGACGAGGAAGCACTTTATCTGCTGGTCGGCGACGTCCCTCGCCCAGACCAGGGCGAAGTCGGCGATGGTACCGGCGCCGATCCACCGTTTGGCGCCGTTGATCACCCACTCGTCCCCCTCGAGGCGCGCCGTAGTGGCCAGTCCGCCGGCTATGTCCGAGCCGTGGTCCGGTTCGGTCAGTGCGAAGGCACCGATCTGCGTGAGGGCGGTGAGGCCCGGCAGCCAGCGTGCCTTCTGCTCCTCGGAGCCGAGCTGGTGAACCATGCCGACGATCAGCTCGTTGTGGATCCCCACCAGCGCGGAGAGGGACACATCGGCCCGCGCCACTTCCGCGTACATCAGTCCCTTGAACAGCTTTGAGGTTCCGTCTGTCTGCAGGCCGCCGAGGCCGTACTTGCCCAGCTCCGCGACCAGCTCGAAGGGGAATTCCTCCCTGTTCCAGTAGTCGATCGAAGCAGCCCGGATCCGGGACTGGAGGAAGCTGCGGACCTCCAGGTAACGGGACTGTTCCTCCGGCGAAAGCAGGTCAACGATGTACATCAGGTCAACGTCCGGGAAAGGCGGGACAAACGCGTCGTCCGCAACTGTGCGGTTCTGTCCGGTGGCACGTCTCTGTGGCTGCACGGGCGAGCATCCCTTCGTAGTGACCCGGCATAAAGGAACCGGATCCGCCTAACCCTTGGACGTCCTACTATATTGCAGGGTGACGCAGATCACCATCCCGTCGGAAGCCGGCCAGGGTCCGGAGCCCGGACCACGGCGGCAGGCCGCAGGCCGCAAGCCGCCGACGCCGACTTTCCGACGCTGAAAAGCTAGGCTGGGCCTATGAAATCCAGAACGGGAAGCCGGGGGTGCCGTGGCAACGCCGCTGCCGCGTGATCCCATTGCGGATGCCAGGGGAAATTGGGAACGGCACGGTTGGTCCGACGTCGCCGCACCGATGGCTGCCATCACTGCCATCATGCGGACCCAGCAGATCCTGCTGGCCCGGATCGAGGGGGTCCTGAAGCCGTTCGGGCTGACGTTTGCCCGGTACGAACTCCTCGCCCTGCTCAGCTTTGCCCGCAGCGGCGCGCTGCCCATGAACAAGGCCAGCGCGCTTCTCCAGGTGCACCCCACATCGGTGACGAACGCCGTCGACCGCCTGCAGGACGCGGAACTGGTGATCCGTTCACCGCATCCCACGGACGGGCGTACCACCTTGATTGAGCTGACTCCGGCCGGCCGGACGCTGGCCAAGCAGGCAACCCTGGCCCTGAACTCGGCGGTGTTCGCACAATCCGGATTCGGAGAGCAGGATGTGGACCAGCTGATCCAGATCCTCGGCAGCTTCCGCAGGAACGCCGGCGACTTCAGCGACTGAACGGCACGGCCGGACGCGCCGCCTCAGCGGTGGGAGAAGTCCGGCTTGCGCTTCTCGACGAAGGCCGCCATGCCTTCCTTCTGGTCCTCGGTGGCAAACAGCGAGTGGAAGACGCGCCGTTCGAAGAGCACTCCCTGGGCCAGCCCTGTCTCGAACGCTGCGTTGACGGCTTCCTTGGCAACCATCGCCACCGGCTTGGATTTGGAGGCAATGACCGCGGCGGCCTCCATCGCCTCCTCGACCACGTCCGCGGCCGGAACCACCCGGGAAACGAGGCCGGCGCGTTCGGCTTCCTCGGCACCCATGAAGCGCCCGGTCAGGATCATGTCCATCGCCTTGGACTTTCCCACGGCGCGGGTGAGCCGCTGGGAGCCGCCCATGCCGGGGAGCACCCCGAGATTGATTTCCGGCTGGCCGAATTTGGCATTGTCACCGGCAATGACGAAATCGCACATCATCGCGAGTTCGCAGCCGCCGCCGAGGGCGAATCCGGACACCGCAGCTATCACCGGGATGCGCAGGCGGGTGAAGTCTTCCCAGCCGCGGAACCAGTCCGCGGCATACATGTCCATGTAGCCCTTGGACTGCATTTCCTTGATATCCGCCCCGGCGGCGAAGGCCTTGCCGGAGCCGGTCACCACGACCGCCCCGATGGCGGGGTCGGCATCCATGGCGGTCACGGCGCCCACGAGTTCGTCCATGGTTGCCTTGTTCAGCGCGTTCAGCGCCTCGGGCCGGTTGAGCGTTACGAGCCCCACCCGCCCGCGCTGCTCTACGAGAATACTGGTGTACTGCTCCGTCATTTCTGGCCCCTCAGCTGCTGTTTCAAATCGTGTTGTTCAGGTCTGTCCGGTGTGCAAAAACCTAGTGCGCGGACTTGTCCCGGATATCGGTGATGATGCCGGAGAAATCCCGGCCCGCGCCGCCTTCCGCAGCAAAGTCATCGTAAATTGCGGAAGCGAGCGGTCCTAACTGCGCGGCGACGCCTGTGCTTTCGAGTGCGTTGAGGGCGAGCTTCAGGTCCTTGGCCATCAGGGCTCCGGCGAAACCCGGCTGGTAGTCGCGGTTGGCGGGGCTGGCGGGCACCGGACCCGGCACGGGACAGTTGGTGGTCAGCGCCCAGCACTGGCCGGAGGCCGCGGAGGCAACGTCGAAGAGGGCCTGGTGCGTCAGGCCCAGCTTTTCGCCCAGCACGAAGGCTTCGCTGACCGCGATCATCGAGATTCCGAGGATCATGTTGTTGCAGATCTTGGCGGCCTGGCCTGCACCGTGATCTCCGCAGTGCACTACGCGCCGGCCCATCACTTCAAGCATCGGGCTGACTGCTTTGAAGTCCTCCGGCAGCGCGCCCACCATAAAGGTCAGAGTGCCTGCCTCGGCGCCCACGACGCCGCCTGAGACCGGCGCGTCTACGGCACGGTGGCCGGCAGTAACCGCGAGTTCTGCAGCTTCCCGGGCTTCCTTCACGTTGATGGTGGAGCAATCCAGGAAAAGGGTGTTGGGCGCGGCAGCGGCGAGCAGGCCCGGCTGGTCTCCGGTGCCCCGATACGCGTCCAGCAGATGTTTGCCGCTGGGCAGCATGGTGAGGACCACGCCGGCGCCGGCCACCGCGGCGGCGGCACTGCCGGCTGTGGCGATGCCGTTTGCCTTCGCCGTCTCGAGGGCGGCGGGCATTACGTCGAAGCCGGTCACGGAGTATCCGGCGTTTACGAGACGAACGGCCATCGGCCCGCCCATGTGGCCCAGCCCGAGGAAGGCGACCGGAGCGGTCTGCTCCGCAGCACCCAGCGCCGAAGCGAATGGTTCAGACATTGTTGTGCTCCTTGGAAAGTATGAGTTCACGGTTCCCCAGCGGCGCGAAATAGGATTCGACGTCGTCGTCGCTGACCTCTGCCAGCGTGGCGGGCTGCCAGCGCGGGGAATAGTCCTTATCCACCACCTGGGCACGGATGCCCTCCCGGAAATCGGTTCCGGCGAGGAACCGCAGGCCCACCCGGTACTCCTGTTCCAGGGCTTCCTCCAGGCTTAGCCCCTTCACCCGGCGCAGCGATTCCAGCGCCACTTTCACCGCTGTCGGTGACTTGGCTGCCATTGCCTCGGCAGCCTTGGCTGCTTGTGCCTGCCCCTCGAAGGCCTGCAGCCGCCGCAGAATCTCCTCGGCATCGTTCCCCGCGTAACAGGCCTCTATCCATTCCTGCCCTGCGAGTCCGGACGGCGGGGCCTCCTCCGCGAAGCGTGCGACGGCGGAGTCCACGGGTTCGCTTTCGAGCGCCTTGGCGAGGTCCGCCAGTTTCGCCGACGGAACGTAGCGGTCCGCGAACCCCAGGAATACCGCATCGCCGGCGTTCAGATGGGCGCCGGTGAGTGCTGCATGGGTGCCGGCCTCCCCGGGCGCGCGGGAGAGCAGCAGGGTTCCGCCGACGTCGGGCACGAAGCCGATGGTGGTTTCCGGCATGCCCAGCCGGGTGCGCTCGGTGACGATCCGGACTGAGCCGTGGGCGGAGATCCCTACTCCGCCCCCGAGCACCAGTCCGTCCATAAAGGCCACGTAAGGCTTGGAGTAGTTCGAAATGAGCGAGTTGAGCGTGTATTCCTCCGCCCAGAACGCGGCCGTGGCGCTGCCGCCGTCGAGCATGTCGCGGTAGATGGCCACTATGTCGCCGCCCGCGCACAATCCCCGTTCGCCGGCGCCGCGTACCAGCACGGCTGCGACGGCGTCGTCGTGGGCCCAGAGCCGGAGCTGCTCCAGCATGGCCGATGCCATGCCGGCCGTAAGCGCATTGACGGCTCGTGGGCGGTTAAGCGTGATTACGCCCAGCCGGCCGCGGCATTCGAACAGCACCTCGTCCGTGACAGGCGTCCCGGGGCCCATGCCTGCCATCAGCTGCCTTCCGGCATCACGAAGCTGGCACCGGTGCGGATCCCCGACGGCCAGCGCGTGGTGACCGTTTTGGTCTTGGTATAGAAGCGGAAGGCATCCGCGCCGTGCTGGTTGAGGTCGCCGAATCCGGAAGCCTTCCAGCCGCCGAAGGTGTAGTAGGCAATAGGGACCGGGATGGGGACGTTGATGCCCACCATGCCGACCTGGACGCGGCTTGCGAAATCACGGGCGGCGTCACCGTCCCGGGTGAAGATGGCCACTCCGTTGCCGAACTCGTGCTCGCTGCACAGGCGCAGGGCTTCGTCGTAGTCCTCCGCGCGGAGCACGCTGAGCACGGGCCCGAAGATCTCTTCCTTGTAGATCGTCATGTCCTTGGTGACGTTGTCGAAGAGAGTGGGCCCCACCCAGAAGCCGCCCTCGTAGCCCTCTACCGCGAGGCCGCGCCCGTCGGCCAGGAGGGTGGCGCCCTCCTCCACGCCGGCCTGGATGTACCCCTCGATCCGTTCCTTCGCGGAAGCCGCGACCACCGGGCCGAAATCCGAATCATCTGCGAGGCTGTGGCCTACCTTCAGAGCCGCGATCCGTTCCTCAAGCTTCGCGACGAGCGCGTCGCCGGTGTCCTTGCCGACCGGCACGGCCACGGAGATGGCCATGCAGCGTTCACCGGCCGAGCCGAAGCCGGCACCGATCAGGGCATCTGCTGCCATGTCCAAGTCGGCATCCGGCATGATCACCATGTGGTTTTTTGCGCCGCCGAAGCACTGGGCGCGCTTTCCGTGGGCAGCGGCAGTGGCATAGATGTACTGCGCAATCGGGGTGGAGCCGACAAACCCGATGGCCGATACCCGCGGATCCTCCAGCAGTGCATCAACCGCTTCCTTGTCGCCGTTGACCACATTGAAGACGCCGGCCGGAAGGCCTGCCTCCGTAAAGAGCTCGGCGAGGCGCAGCGGCACGGAAGGGTCCCGCTCGGAGGGCTTGAGGATGAAGGAATTGCCTGCAGCCAGTGCCGGACCGGATTTCCACAGCGGAATCATGGCCGGAAAGTTGAACGGCGTGATTCCGGCTACGACGCCGAGCGGCTGGCGCAGCGAGTGGACATCGATGCCGGCCCCCGCGTTGTCCGAGAACTCGCCCTTGAGCAGGTGCGGGGCGCCGGCAGCGAATTCCACCACCTCGATGCCCCGCTGGATGTCGCCCTTCGCGTCGAGGAGGGTCTTGCCGTGTTCCGAGGACAACAGGGTGGCCAGTTCATCCAGGTTCTGGTTCACCAGGTCAACGAACCGAAGCAGTATCCGTCCGCGCCGCTGCGGGTTCATGGCCGCCCATTCCAGCTGGCCCTTCTCCGCGTTGGAAACCACGTTGCGGACTTCCTCGGTGCTGGCCAGGGGCACCCTGGCGGAGATCTTGCCCGTGCAGGGATCGTAGACATCGCTGAAGCGCCCGGAGCTGCCTCCAACATGCTGTCCGTCAACGTAATGCGATAGCTCGCGAACCATCATGGAATGCTCCTTTGCACCGTGGAATTTCGAAGCTGCATCCCGGCCGGGTGTGAGCCGTGACATTATCTTCCCACCCCAACATAGTCGGACATCCAAGTAAATTCCATACTGCCCGTACTGCCGGGGCAACGACGACGGCGGCGCCGTGGGGAAGATGGTCTTCCGCCACTGACGCCGCCGCGGTTTCGTTCTGCTGTGTTTACCTGCTGGGCAACGTGCCCTATTCGGTGTTGCCGGCCGCGAGGAGCGCGTAGCGCTGCTCGCGGCGGTAGGCCTGCTCGGCCGGGTCCGGCACCGGTGCCGCGGCCAGCAGGCGGCGGGTGTAGGGATCCTGCGGGTACTTCAGGACCTGCTCGGTGGAACCCTGCTCCACCATCCTGCCCTTGTTCAGCACGGCGATATGGCTGGCCAGGATCTCGACCACCGCCAGGTCGTGGCTGACGAACAGGCAGGCAAAGCCGTACTCCTTCTGCAGGTCCTGCAGCAGCGCCAGCACCCGTGCCTGCACTGACACATCCAGCGCCGACGTCGGCTCATCCGCCACGAGCAGGGACGGCCGCAGCGAGAGCGCCCGGGCAATGCCCACACGCTGGCGCTGGCCGCCGGAGAGTTCGTGCGGGTACCGGTTGCGGAAGCTCTTGGGCAGCTGGACGTCATCGAGCAGGTTCTCCACCCGCTTATCCAGCTCGGCCTTGGACAGCTTCTCATGCAGGAACAGCGGCTCGCCGATGCTCTCGCCGATGGACATCCGAGGATTCAGCGATGCCGCCGGGTCCTGGAAGACGATGGCGAACTTCCGCCGCAGGGGCCGCATTTTCTTCGGCGACAGCCCTGCGATGTCTGTTCCGTTGATCCGCACACTTCCCTCGGCCACCGGCAGCAGACCGGTGACGGCGCGTCCGATTGTGGACTTGCCGGAACCGGATTCGCCCACCAAACCCATGACTTCGCCGGGCATGATCGTGAAGGAAACATCTGACACCGCACGGAAGGCCGCGGTGCGGAACCGTCCCGGATACTCGATGGCCACATTCTCCAGCTGCAGGGCGGGCGTCTGCGACGACGTCGGTTCGGCCACTTCCTCGGAGGCCTTCATGACCGACAGGGGCGCGTCGGTGATCTGCAGCGATCCGTCATCCTCCACCTCGACGGCTGCCAGCACGCCGCCCACCTTGGAACCGAGGTGCGGCACGGCGTCGAGCAGGGCCTTGGTGTAGTCCTGCTGCGGTGCAGCGAAGAGATCCACCACGGCGGAGGCTTCCACGATCCGCCCGTTCTGCATCACCACCACGTTGTCCGCAAGGTCGGCCACTACGCCCATGTCATGGGTGATGAGCAGGATGGCGCTGTTCAGGCGTTTGTTGAGCTTGCGAAGCAGCTCGAGTACTTCCGCCTGGACCGTAACGTCCAGGGCGGTCGTGGGTTCATCGGCGATCAGCAGGATCGGATCATTGGCAATGGCAATGGCAATCATGGCCCGCTGGCGCTGCCCGCCGGAGAACTGGTGCGGGTAGCTGTCGTAACGGGTCTCCGGATCCGGAATCTCCACCATGCGCAGCAGCTCAATGGCGCGTGCCTTGGCATCGGCGGGGGACGCATCGGTGTGCTGCTCGATGATCTCCTTCACCTGTTCACCCACCGTGAGGACCGGGTTCAGGGCCGTCATGGGTTCCTGGAAAATCATGGCAATGTCATTGCCGCGGATCTTCCGCAGCGCCGACTGCGGGGCCCCGATGAGTTCCTTGCCGTGCAGTTTCGCACTGCCGGTGGACCGCCCGTTGCCGGGCAGCAGGCCGAGCAGTGCCATGGAGGACATGCTCTTTCCCGAGCCGGATTCGCCGACGATCGCCAGGATCTCCCCGGGATAAACCTTGTAGTTCACGTCTTCGGCGGCCATGACCCATTCGTTGTCAACGTTGAAATCGACGCCGAGTCCGGTGACCTCAAGGATGGGGGAACCGGTTCCCGTTGCCGGGGTGTCGCTGTATACCGGTGTGGAGGTCATTGCTTGTTCCTTGTCTGTCGGGGATCAAACGCATCCCGGAGCCCGTCGCCGATGAAGTTGACGGCGAGGGCAATGGCCACGATAAACACGCCGGGCCAGAGGAAAACCCAGGGGCGCACGGTCATGGCTGACCGGTTGTCATTGATCAGCTTGCCCAGCGAGGTGTCCGGCTCCTGCACGCCCAGGCCCAGGAAGCCGAGCGCCGTTTCCAGCAGGATGGCGCCCGAGATGGCGAGCGTGGCCGAGACGATGATGACGCCCACGGTGTTGGGCAGGATGTGCTTGAAGATGATCCGCGCCGAGCTGGCGCCCACGGACTTCGCCGCCTCCACGAACTCCTTTTCCCGAAGGGAAAGGAACTCGCCGCGGACAATCCGGGCGAGGTTGGTCCAGGTGAGCATGCCTAGGAAGACCGCGAAGACCACGATTCCGAAGTCGGCCACGATGGTGGCCAGCACTGCGGCGACCACCAGGAGCGGGATGGTGATGATGACGTCGGTGAAGCGCATCAGGACGGCTTCGACCCGGCCGCGGTAATAGCCGGCCAGGGCACCGACGACGGTGCCGATGGCGGTGCCGACAATGCCCACGATGAAGGCAATGATCAGGGAGATCTGCGCCCCGCGCATGGTCATCGCGAAGTAGTCCCGGCCCAGGGCGTCCTGGCCGAACGGATGGTCGCCCAGTCCGGTCCAGGACAGGGTCGGCTTCCCGCCGTCGGCGGTTTCCTGCACTTCGTAGAAGGTGTGCTGCCACCAGCCCGGAATATGCAGCGGGCCGACGTTGAAGCCGATTGAGGAGAATGCCAGCAGCACGATAAAGAGCAGGCCGATCATTCCGCCCATGGCGCCCTTATGCCGCAGGAAGCGTTCGCGGACCAGCTTGGACTGGCTTTTGGCCTCGGTGATTCTAGGTTCAGCTACGACGCCCCTGGTTGCGGGGGAGTCCGCCGTGACGGTCCGCTGGCTCTCCAGCGTCATGGCCGTCAGCTCCGGGCTGCTTTCCTTCGGCCCGTCCGCGGGAATCTTGTTATCAGTCATTGCTCTACCAATCAGTTCAGGCTGATGCGCGGATCGAGGAACGCGTACGCGATGTCAGCCAGCATGTTGAAGGTCACCGCAGCCACGCCCGTGACGAGGAAGAACGCCATGATGACATTGGGGTCCACGTTGGAGAGTCCGTCGGTGAACATCTTGCCCATGCCGTTCCAGCCGAACACGGATTCCGTGACCACGGCGCCGCCGAGCACACCGGCGAAGTCGAAGGCCATCAGGGTGGTGATCGGGATCATCGCGTTGCGGAAGGCGTGCTTGACCACGACGGTCCGCTCGCTGAGGCCCTTGGCCCGAGCGGTGCGGATGTAGTCCTGGGTCATGACGTCCAGCTGGCTGGCGCGGGTGTAGCGGGTGTACATGGCAAACGAAATCAGCATGATCGCGATGGTCGGCAGAACCAGGTACAGCGCGTAATCGAGATTTACTTCCCAGAAGGTTCCCTCGAGGTTGGGTGTGGAGGAACCGGTAGTGGGAATGGGCCGGCCGCCGGTCTTGCGGGACAGCGTCGGGTAGGCGTGCAGGAGCGAATCCAGGAACACGATGAAACCGATCAGCAGGCCGACGACGGCG
Organism: Arthrobacter sp. zg-Y895; assembly: GCF_020731025.1. Lineage (NCBI taxonomy): Bacteria > Bacillati > Actinomycetota > Actinomycetes > Micrococcales > Micrococcaceae > Arthrobacter > Arthrobacter sp. zg-Y895. The sequence goes on along the minus strand of NZ_JAJFZY010000001.1, from coordinate 147,115 downwards.
GTAATCTGCCGGGTCTGCTTGGCGTACGGTCCGCCCACGAAGTGCCCGATGGCAGCGGAAACGGCAACGGTCACCAGTGCCAGGCCGGCAATGGTCAGCCAGTCGGGGTCTTTCATGATGTTCATCGTGACCAGATAGCCGACAAAACCTGCTGCGGCCGTAGCAAGGGCTGCGTAGACAATCCGGTGACGCCGGAACCCGGCGAACAATGCAGTGACTCCGAGGGCGATGGCGAAGGCGCTCACCAGGATGCCGACGGGACCGAAGCCGGGGGTCTTGAACCAACCGGACATCAGCAACAGGAGCATGGTCGCCGAAGTTGCCACGGCTGCTACCGCGAATACCTGGATCCGGCGTCGGCGGTCGCCGCCGACGACAACCATCCAGATCACCCCGGCCACCAACCCCAGCAGCACTATGCCCAGATAGGACATGGTTGGATTCTCCAGCCACGTGTTGAGACCGATGGCGAGGTACTGCTTGAGGAGTGTGGAAAGCCAGAAGAGCGGCATGGAGAACAGGAGGAAGGCAACGAACGTGATCGAGTAGTCGAACACGCTGTACTGCCGCAGGGCGGTCACAACACCGATGAGCACGCCCAGGATGATCGCGAGCACCGTTGCTACGACCACCAGGCGGAAGGTTGAACCGACGGCGGATTGCAGCTGCTCGATGACGGGGTTGCCCACGCGGTCCAGGCCCAGCGTGCACTGTGCGCCGCCGGGCATGATGCAGCGGCCGATTTCCTGCAGCCAGAGGAGGTAACGGATGTGGATCGGCTGATCCAGGTGCATGGCTTCGGTACGGGCGGCTATGCGGGATTCCCGGTCATCGTTGCGCAGCTCGGCGAGGTCATGGAGGGGATCGCCGGAGTTGACGGCCAGGACAAACATCAGTGCCGTGGCGGCCAGGAGGATAAAGAACGAAGTGACCGCTCTTTTAAGAATGAAGTAGAACACCGTGGGGCTCCTTGGGGTGGGACTAAAGAACGCCGCGGACATAAGCAGGGGGATGGGCAGACTTTGTGTCTGCCCATCCCCGCTTAGGATGCGGCTAGCGTGGTGCTGCGGCTAGACCTGCTTTGTCCACTTGTAGGCGTTCCAGGTGATGCCGTTCTGGCTCGGGTTCAGTTCCACGTTCTCCAGCTTGGAGGAGTGTGCAACCACACCGGAGTTCGCGTACAGGACCACGTTGTAGACCTCGGCGGCGAGGATTTCCTCTGCCTTGGTCTTCAGTTCCTTGACCTCTTCTTCGTCAGTGGAGGTGGCAATCTGGTCCCAGAGCTTGTCGAGTTCAGCGTTGGCGAACTTGCCGTAGTTCTGCTCGCCGTCGGAGACGTAGATCGACTGTGCGCTGGCGGCCAGGCCGGAACCGGCCCAGGCGAACAGGATGGCGTCCCAGGCTCCGGGCTCGGCGAGCTTGGCGCTCCACTTGGGGTCCGGGGTGGGAACAATGTTGAAGCCGGCCTGGTCGCAGGAGGTCTTGATCAGGGTGACGATGTCAGCGCGCAGCTGGCTCGTGGAGGAGAACATCAGGCGGACCGATACGGGTTCGGTCTTACCTGCATCGGCAAGCAGCTTCTTGGCGCCGTCGATGTCCACTTCGTCGTACTCGCTGGCGGACGGAGCACCTTCGAGGACTTCCTCGTACTCCTCCTGGCCCGGCTGGTATTCGCGCAGGTTGTCCACCGTGGCGTTTTCATCGATGGGCTTGGCGAACTTCTCGACGATGTCTTCGCGCGGTACGCACTTGGCGAAGGCCTGGCGTACGGCCAGGTCCTTGAATACGCCGTTCTCGGACTGGTCCAGGTCGATGTGGCTGAAGGTCAGCTCGGGGCCGGTGAGCATCTCGACGGTCTCGCCGATGTTCTGGATGGCGGTCTTGGTGTCAACCGTGGGGCCGGACGGCTCGATGATATCGACCTCGCCGTTCTCCAGGGCCTGGACTGCTTCGGTGTCTGCAATGGTCTTGAAGACGATGGTGTCCGTCTTGCCCTTGCGCTCTTCGCCCCAGTAGTTCTCGTTGCGCTTGAGGGTCAGGGTGCCGTCGGTGGCGTTGTCCAGCATGTAGGGGCCGGAGGACGGGATCATTTCGGCGTCCGGAAGCTTGGTGAGATCGGCTTCGTAGTTCCAGCCGGTGTTCCAGAATTCGGCCAGCGGGGTCAGCGCCGCGACGTCCTTGTCCTGGATGGCCTTGATCAGGGCTTCGCCGTCGTTATCGGTGGCGAGGCCGCCCTTTTCCGCTGCGACATGTGCGGGCATGATGGGGCCGATCATCAAAGCTTCCCAGTCCGCGTACGGGGTTTCGAAGACCATGTCGAACTCTTTGTCGCCGGCCTCGCCCTCGAGCATCTTGGTCTGGGAGAAACCGTTGGTGGAGGACGGCTGGAAGATGTTTTCGCCTTCGGCGGGACCGACCTGGCCTGAGAAAGCGGCCCAGTTCAGCAGCATGTCATCGAAGTCGATGGGGGTGCCGTCGGACCACTTGGCGTCCTCGTTGATCTTGTAGTGCACCGTCAGCGGGTCGTCGCTGGTCTTTTCGAAGGTGCCGAACTCTTCATCGTGGATGACGCCGTTGGGGCTGTACTCGACGAAGTTGCTGTGCACCAGGTTGTCGACGTAGCTGTTGTAAGTGCTGTTGGTGTTGGCGGTGCTCGAGTTGTAGGCATCAGGTGCCTGGCTGATGGCGATATTGATGGTGGAAGCGATGTTCTCGGTTGTTTCCTCCGAGCCGCCTTCACTTTCGGTTCCGCCCCCGGCGGAGCCGCAGGCGCCCAGGAACAGGGCCCCCACGGAGAGTGCGGCAAGAGCTGCCGTGCGCTTAGTACGCATAAGTAGTCCTAACTGGTGATGAGGAGTCAGGAACCACCAATGATGGCCCCCCAAAGCGGCCGTGATGACCGCCGCATGTGGAGCAACACTAGCCACATATTGTTTCCACTGTGAGACAAGTTACACGTTGTTAACCGATCGTTATGACGGACACGGGGGTTTTTCTACCCGAGACCGCCCCGGCATGCGCAAAAACCCTCCCGGCAATAGCCGGGAGGGTTTTTGGGCGTCTGTTTATGACGGAATTTTCAGTTCATGTCGGGCAGGTCGAGCCACTGGTACCAGCCTCGGTGAAGCACCAGCCACGCCATGAGGCCGTAGCCGGCCTGGCCCGGCGTTCCGCCGTTGGCGGCCAGGTCCGTACGCCACTGCTCATGGTTCAGCAGCGGGTTGAGGGTGTCCACATAGACGTGCTTCCGCCGCGTGGTCACGTCGCCGAACGCTGCGGAGAGATCCGCGAGCTTCCGGTTCCGTTCCGGGTCCAGGCCCGGGGGAGGGCCCACCACGAAGACCTTGATGCTCATCTGTGCGGCGCCGTCGAGGATGTTCGCCAGGTTCAGGCGGCTTCGCGCCGTCGTCAGTTGAAGGTCCAGGTCCCGGTCCGACAGCCCGATCACGAGGCGGTTTTCGCACCCGTCCTCGAATCGTCTCCCGGCTTCGGCGAGCCATCTGTTGGCCAGCGCCTCGGTGCCCTCGTTGGGTGCAGCCAGGCTGTATGCCTGGAGGTTGACGTTCTCGGGCGATGTTCGTGCCAGGACACGTCCCAGCCAGCCGAGTGCGCGCGGATCCCCGTGTCCGGCCAGCAGCTCATCACCCACAGCAGCAAGCCGAATTCTGCGTTGTTCCACTAGTCACCTTCTCGAATCAAAAAAACAGGGTGGGACGCCGAAGCGCCCCACCCTAAATCTAGCCTACTGACGTTCGAAGGCTTTTTTCACCAGGATGTCCTGCTCCACTGCGTGGCGCTTGGCAGAGCCCGTAGCGGTGGAGGCCGACGCCGGGCGTGAGACCAGGCGCAGGCGGCTGTCCAGGTGCTGGGGCAGGTTGAGGCCGATGAAGGGCCACGGACCCTGGTTCGCCGGCTCGTCCTGCGCCCAGACGATGTCGGCGTTGGGGTACTTGCCCACAGCGGCCCGGATCTCATCGACGGGGAGCGGGTAGAGCTGCTCCACGCGGACGATCGCCGTCTTGTCGTCGCCGGTCTTCTGGCGGTTTGCCAGCAGATCGTAGTACAGGCGGCCGGACACCAGCAGCACACGGTCGACGGCGTTGGCATCCAGTTCGGCATGCTCGGCGATGACCGGCTGGAACTCGCCGTGCGTGAACTCCTCCACCGACGTCGCGGCCGCCTTCAGGCGCAGCAGCTGCTTGGGAGTAAAGACCACCAGCGGCTTGCGCGGACGGCTGTACGCCTGGCGGCGAAGCAGGTGGAAGTGCGAGGCGCCCGTGGTCGGGTTGGCAACAATCATGTTGTCCTCGGCACACATCTGCAGGAAACGCTCGATCCGTGCGGACGAGTGGTCCGGTCCCTGTCCCTCGTAGCCGTGCGGAAGCATCAGCACCAGCGAGGACCGCTGGCCCCACTTCTGCTCGGCCGACGAGATGAACTCGTCAATGATGGTCTGGGCGCCGTTGACGAAGTCGCCGAACTGGGCTTCCCAGAGCACGAGGGCGTCCGGACGCTCCACCGAGTAGCCGTATTCGAAGCCCATGGCGGCGAATTCGGAAAGCAGGGAGTCGTAGATCCACAGCTTGGCCTGGTTCGGGTCCAGCTCAGCCAGCGGCATCCACTCTGCGCCGGTGGCGCGGTCGTGGAAGACGGCGTGGCGCTGCGTGAAGGTTCCGCGGCGTGAATCCTGCCCGGCGAGGCGTACGGGGACGCCTTCCATCAGCAGCGAACCGAAGGCGGCGATTTCGGCAAAGCCCCAGTCAATGTTGCCCTCACGGGACATCTGGTCACGCTTTTCCAGCAGGGACTTCAGCTTCGGGTGGACCGTAAAGCCCTCGGGAACGGCCACGTGGGCCTTGCCGATGTGCGCCAGGACCTCGGCGGAGACCGCAGTGCTTGCCGGCTTGATGATCGTCGTACCTTCCTGCTGGGCAGCAGGACGTTCCAGATCGGAAACCGCTTCGGAATCCTTGGTGATCACCGGGATGGGCGAGGTCTGGGCGGCATGCGTTTCCGCGAAGACGCGCTCGAGGCGGCCCTGGTAGTCACGCAGCGCCTGCTCGGCCTCGTCCTGGCTGATGTCGCCTCGTCCGATCAGGGACTCGGTGTACAGCTTGCGCACGGAACGCTTGGCCTCGATCAGGCTGTACATCATCGGCTGGGTCATCGAAGGGTCATCGCCTTCGTTGTGGCCGCGGCGGCGGTAGCAGACCATGTCGATGACGACGTCCTTGTGGAAGCGCTGACGGTACTCGTAGGCCAGCTGGCCAACCCGTACGACTGCTTCGGGATCATCGCCGTTGACGTGGAAGATCGGTGCCTGGACCATCTTCGCGACGTCGGTGGAGTAGACCGACGAACGCGAGGACGTGGGCGACGTCGTGAAGCCCACCTGGTTGTTGACCACTATGTGGATGGTGCCGCCGGTGCGGTAGCCGCGCAGCTGGGAGAGGTTGAGCGTTTCCGCCACCACGCCCTGGCCCGCGAAGGCTGCATCGCCGTGCACGAGGATCGGCAGCACGGGGAACTCGTCGCCCTTGTCCAGCCGGTCCTGCTTGGCGCGGACAATGCCCTCCAGCACGGAATCGCCGGCTTCGAGGTGGGACGGGTTGGCCGCCAGGTAGACCTTGGTCTGCTTCCCGTTGTCCGAAGTGAAGGTTCCCTCGGTGCCGAGGTGGTACTTCACGTCGCCCGAACCCTGCACGCTGCGGGGGTCCTGGGTGCCTTCGAATTCGCGGAAGACCTGTGCGTAGGTCTTGCCTGCGATGTTTGTCAGGACGTTGAGGCGGCCGCGGTGGGCCATGCCGATGCCGACTTCCTCGAGGCCGTCGTCGGCGGCACCGGAAATCACGGCGTCCAGCAGCGGAATCAGGGATTCGCCGCCCTCAAGCGAGAAGCGCTTCTGTCCAACGAACTTCGTCTGGAGGAAGGTCTCGAAGGCCTCGGCAGCGTTGAGCTTGCTGAGGATGCGCAGCTGCTCTTCGCGGGTCGGCTTCGTGTACTTGGTCTCCAGGCGGTCCTGGAACCAGAGGCGTTCCTCGGGATCCTGGATGTGCATGTATTCGATGCCGGCCGTGCGGCAGTACGCGTCCCGCAGCACTCCGAGGATCTTGCGGAGCTTAAGCATCGGCTTGCCGCCGAAGCCGCCCGTGGGCCACTCCCGGTCCAGGTCCCAGAGCGTCAGGCCGTGGTTCAGGATGTCCAGGTCGGCATGCCGGCGCTGGACGTATTCCAGCGGGTTCGTGTCCGCCATCAGATGGCCGCGGACCCGGTAGGCGTGGATCAGCTGCTGGATGCGGGCAACCTTGTTGATCTGCTCGTCCGGGTTGACCTGGATGTCCGGGCTCCAACGGACCGGCTCGTACGGGATCCGCAGGGACTCGAAGATCTCGTCGTAGAAGTTCTGCTCACCCAGCAGCAACTGGTGGATGATGCGCAGGAACTCGCCGCTGCCGGCACCCTGGATGACGCGGTGGTCATAGGTGGAGGTCAGGGTGATGATCTTGCTGATGGCGTTGCGGGCCAGGATCTTCTCGTTGGCACCCTGGAATTCAGCCGGGTACTCAAGGGCGCCGGCGCCGATGATGGCGGCCTGTCCCTTGGAGAGGCGGGGCACCGAGTGTACGGTGCCGATGCCGCCCGGGTTGGTCAGGGAGATGGTGGTGCCGCGGTAGTCGTCCGCGCCGAGCTTGCCGTTGCGGGCCCGCTTGACCAGCTCTTCATAGGCGTGCCAGAACTCCGAGAAGTTCAGGGTTTCGGCCTTCTTGATGTTCGGCACTACCAGCAGACGGGTTCCGTCCGGCTTGGGCATGTCGATAGCCAGGCCGAAGTTGACGTGTGCGGGCTGGACGGCAACGGGCTTGCCGTCCACTTCGTCGTAGTGCACGTTCATCGACGGGAACTGGGCGGCAGCGCGGATGATGGCGTAGCCCAGCAGGTGGGTGAAGGAGATCTTGCCGCCGCGGGCACGTTCCAGATGGCTGTTGATGACAATGCGGTTGTCAATCAGCAGCTTGGCCGGAATGGCACGCACGGTGGTTGCCGTGGGGACGCTGAGGCTGAGGTCCATGTTCGTGGCGATGGCCTTGGCCGGACCACGCAGCACGGTGACCTTGTCCTCTTCCGCAGCGGCGTCGCTGGGCTGGGTCTTGGGCAGCTGCGCGGGAATCGGGGCGGCCTTGGCCTCGGCCTTCGGCTCGCTCTTCGCAGCGGGCTCGGCCTTCGCCGGTTCCTTGGCTACCGGCGGCTTGCCCGACTGCTGCGTTGCAGCGGGCGATTCGCCTGATGCCTTCGGCGCGTTGGGTGCCGTGCTCTCGGCTTTCACTACCGGAAGTTGGCGGGTGGCGGGCCGGGAACCGTCCGGGGAGCCGGCGCCGTTTCCGTTGGAGCCGTTGCCGGACTGGGAGTCTTCAGCCTTGAAGGATTCGAAGATGCTCCACCACTTTTTGTCAACGGAGTCCTTGTTCGACAGATACTGCTCGTACAGTTCATCGACAAGCCACTCGTTGCCGCCGAATTCCTCCGGCAGGCGGTGGTTGGATTGGTCTGGCACTAGATATACGCCTCTTCCATGAGTTGCCGTTTGCCCTGATGGCACCATGTTCTGACGCTTCCGCCTCAAGTACTGGTGCGGCCCGGTGCGCAGTGACCGAGACTTCATGCCAGTCTAGTGACATAGTCGAACATGTGGCCAATCCCGCACCGCTTGATGAAGGCGGCGGTGGCTGCAGACCGGCGGGAACTGCCCAGGGAAGCCGCTGTGGCGGCCCCGGAGCAAACCTGTAAACTGGGCTTTCTATGGACAGTTTCTCTAGGCGCCGGCCTGCGTCACGGACTGCGGTTGCCGCAGTCGGTGCGCCACGAGCCGGCAACGCCCGCACACCCACGGCCCAGCATTCACCTGCCTCGTCATCGGAGCCTTCCAGTCCGGCCGCAGCCGACCACCCTCCGTCTGAACGTTTCCGTGCAGCGATTCATCCCTCTCTTTTAAGGCCGTCTGCCCCGACGGCAGGGGAGTGCTGACATGGAGTGGCTTTACCTTCTCTTTGGCCTCCTTCTTATTCTCGGCACCGGATTCTTCGTCGCCGTCGAATTTGCCCTCGTGGCGCTGGACCAGCCTGCCGTCCGCCGGGCAGTGGACGAGGGCGACAAAGCAGCTGAACCACTGCTGCGCTGCCTGACCACCCTCTCCACCCAGCTCTCCAGCTGCCAGCTGGGCATCACCATGACCACCCTGCTGACCGGGTTCGTTATGGAACCCTCCGTTGGGCGCCTGCTGGAGGGGCCCTTGGCCTCCCTTGGCCTGCCGCCCGTGGCCGTGGACTCGGTGTCCGTGACCGTTGCGATGATCCTGGCGACCTTCCTTTCGATGCTGCTGGGCGAACTGATCCCCAAGAACATGTCCATCGCCATGCCGTTCCGTGTCGGTAAGGCACTGGCACGGCCGCAGCTGGCTTTCACCGTGGTCTTCAAGCCCGCGGTGCTCCTGCTGAACGGTTTCGCGAACAAGATCCTCCACCTCTTCGGCCTTGAGGCCAAGGAAGAGGTCAGCGGAGCGCGCACGCCGGCCGAGCTGTCCTCCATGGCGCGGCGCTCCGCGGAGATGGGCACCCTGGACAAGGGCACTGCCGACTTCCTCTCCCGGACCTTCTCCTTCGCCGGACGAACCGCTGCCGATGTCATGACGCCGCGCATCCGGCTCGAAACGATCGACGCCGAGCAGCCCGTGGCTGATGTCATCGAGGCGGCGCGGCGCACCGGGTACTCCCGCTTCCCGGTCCTCGGAGATTCACCGGACGATATCCGCGGCGTTGTCCACGTCAAGAAGGCCGTGGCCGTGCCGCGCAGCCGGCGGGCCACCCTGCCTGCGGCCGCGATCATGAGCGAGATCCTCCGGGTGCCGGAAACGGTCCATCTGGACTCACTGCTTTCCGAACTCCGCAACGCCAACCTGCAGCTCGCCGTCGTCCTGGACGAATACGGCGGAACCGCCGGCGTCGCCACCCTGGAGGACCTGGTGGAAGAGATCGTCGGCGAAGTTTCCGACGAGCACGACAAAGCCAAGCCCGGCGTGCTGCAAAGCGCATCCGGCGCCTGGTACTTCCCGGGCATCATGCGCCCCGACGAAGTCACCGCTCTGGTTCCGCTGCTGCGGATGCCGGACGAAGCCGGATACGAAACCGTGGGCGGCTACATCATGGCCGAGCTCGGCCGCATCGCCGAGGCAGGGGACCGCGTAGAGGTGCCCGGCGGCGTGCTCGAGGTGGAACGGATGGACGGTCGGCGCATTGACCGCGTCAGCTTCATCCCCGCCGACGAGGGGGCCGGTTCCGGCCAGCCCGAACACATTGAAGACGAAGACAAAGCCGGCCGAAGCACGGAGCGCCCGGCACGCAGGGAAGGCATCCGATGAGCGGCGACCTGGCGGGAATCTTCTGGCTGGTTGTCCTGCTCCTGGGCAACGCGTTCTTCGTCGGCAGCGAATTCGCGGTGATGTCCGCGCGGCGCAGCCAGATCGAGCCGCATGCCGAAGCCGGATCGAAGCGGGCCAAGACCACCCTGTGGGCCATGGAGCACGTGTCCCTGATGCTCGCGTGTGCGCAGCTGGGTATCACCGTCTGCTCCCTGCTTATCCTCTCGGTGGCCGAACCCGCTATCCACCACCTGCTTTCGGTGCCGCTGAAGGCCGTGGGCCTGCCGATCGAAATAGCCGACGGAGCCGGTTTCCTGGTGGCGCTGCTGCTCGTGACCTTCCTGCACGTCACCATCGGCGAGATGGTTCCGAAGAACATCTCGGTGTCCGTTGCGGACCGCGCCGTGCTGCTGCTCGCCCCGCCGCTGGTCTTCATTTCCCGCCTGGTACGCCCGATCATCGGCACGCTCAACTGGATGGCCAACCACGCGCTGCGCCTCATGGGGATCACCCCGAAGGACGAAGTCGCCTCGGCCTTCACGCTGGAGGAGATGCAGTCCATCGTGGAGGAATCCACGAAGCACGGGACCGTCGCCGACAATTCCGGCCTGATCTCGGGAGCACTTGAGTTCTCCGGACAGACCGCGGGGACGGTGATGGTGCCGTTGGATGAACTCGTGAGCCTGGGCACGGACTCCACTCCGGCGGAATTCGAGCGCGCGGTGGGCCGGACCGGCTTCTCCCGCTTCGTCCTCGTGGACGACGCCGGGAACCTCACCGGGTACATGCACCTGAAGGACGTTATGTCCATCCCGCTGGAGGCCTATGAACGGCCGATCACGGAGAACAAGGTCCGTACCCTTGCCAACCTCCGCCTGGACGACGAAATCGAGGACGCCCTGGCCGTGATGCAGCGGACCGGCTCCCATCTGGCCCGCGTGCTGGGCCCGGACGGAACCACCCGCGGCGTCCTGTTCCTGGAAGACATCATTGAACAGCTGGTCGGCGAGATCAGGGATGCCACCCAGGCACAGGGCATCCGCAGGACCGGCGAAAGCCTCTAACGCCTAGATGCGAATGATTCGCGTTTAGGTTATGCTGAAAAAGCTTCGGCGGTGCCGGGGCCCGTTTTCGCCGCCATGAACCGCCTACCCAGGGATACCAAACCTTATGCGCCGCTTTCCCGTCCGCCTGGCCGGAACCTTCCTTGCAGCAACCGCACTCGCCCTGACCGGCTGCAGCGGCGGCAATGGGGGCGACGGCGGTGAAGCCGAGGGCAGTGAAGGAGTCATCAACGTGGTGGCGTCCACCGACGTCTACGGCAGCATCCTCACCGGGATCGGCGGGGACAACGTCGAAGTGACCGCCCTGATTGACCGGCCCAGCCAGGATCCGCACTCCTACGAGGCCTCGGCGCGGGACCGGCTCGCGGTATCCAAGGCGGACCTGGTGGTGCTCAACGGCGGCGGTTACGACACCTTCCTGGAGAAGCTCGCGGCGGACGAAGGCATCCCCGCCGAGAACATCCTCAATGCCGTGGAGATCTCCGGCCTCGAGGACTCCGACTCCGACTCAGCAGAAGAGGAAGAGAGCCACGACGAGGGCGATGACCACCACGGCCATCACCACGGCTCCTTCAACGAACACGTCTGGTACAGCCCCGAGGCCATGGGGCGGCTTGCCGACGCCGCCGCCGAACGCCTCGGCGAACTGGACGCCGATGCCGCAGGCACGTTCCGCAGCAACGCCGCGGACTTCAATGCGGGCATTGCGGACATCGACGCTTCCCTTGCCGCGGTTCGGGAAACCGCCGGCGGACGCGACGTCGCCCTGACCGAACCTGTGCCGGACTACCTCGTGGAAGCGGCGGGGCTGCACAACGCCACCCCGGCGGACTTCACGGAGGCCGTCGAGGAAGGCTCGGATGTTCCGCCGCACGTACTGAAGGACATGCAGGACCTGGTGACGGGCGGCTCCATTGCCTTCCTTGGCTACAACCAACAGACCTCTACCTCGCAGACGGAGGCGGTACGCCAGGCCGCGCTGGACGCTGGCGTTCCCGTGGTGGACTTCTCCGAAACCCTTCCCGAGGGCCAGGACTACCTGCAGTGGATGGCCGATAACACAGCCAACATGGAAAGCGTGCTGCAGTGAATGCTTCCGGGCAGCCCGCCCCGGTGGTGCGCCTGCGGGACGCAGGCCTGTCCTACGGGGACCGTACCCTGTGGAAGAACCTGGACCTGGACATCAATGCCGGTGAATTCCTCGCCGTCCTCGGCCCAAACGGATCAGGCAAAACGAGTTTCCTGAAGGTCCTGCTGGGCCTGCAGCCGCTCACCGGCGGCACCGTCACCGTCAACGGCCGCAACGTGCAGCGGGGCAGCAAGGACATCGGCTACATCCCGCAGCAGAAGTCCTTCAGTCCCGGCACCCCGCTGCGTGGACGGGACCTGGTGGGACTCGGCGTCGACGGCGACCGCTGGGGCCTGCGGCTGCGCGGAAAGCCGGTGCGCCGCCGCGTGGACCGGCTGCTCGAGCAGGTGGGGGCCACGTCCTACGCGGATGAACCCGTGGGACGGCTCTCCGGCGGCGAGCTGCAGCGCCTGCGCGCGGCCCAGGCACTGGCCACCAACCCGGATCTGCTGCTCTGCGACGAGCCGCTGCTCTCCCTGGACCTGCACCACCAGCAGGCCATCAGCTCCCTGATCGAACGGCGCTGCCATGACGACGGCGCCGCCGTCGTTTTCGTGACCCACGAAATCAATCCCGTCATCGAGTACGTGGACCGCGTGCTGTACCTGGCCGGCGGACAGTTCCGCACCGGCACTCCCGCCGAAGTCCTGCGCAGCGACGTGCTTTCGGAAATGTACGGCAGCCGCGTCGAAGTCCTGCGCAGCCACGGCAGGATTGTGGTCCTGGGCATCCCGGACGCCACCACCCACCACCACGGAGAAAGCGAGGGCGACCTTGGACCTGCGTAGTTTCTTCGATGCGGTTTTTGATTTCAGCGATTACGGCGAGCTGCTTCCGCTGGTGAGCAATTCCATCTGGGCCGCCGCGATCCTCGGCCTGGTCGGCGGGCTGATCGGCACCTTCGTCCTGATGCGTGACCTGGCCTTCGCCGTGCACGGCATTGCCGAGCTCTCTTTCGCCGGGGCGTCCTTTGCCCTGCTGATCGGAGTGAACGTGGTGGTCGGTTCGCTGGTCGGATCGGTGGCGGCAGCCGTCCTGCTGGCGGTCATGGGCCTGCGGGCCCGGGACCGGAACTCGATCATAGGCGTCATCATGCCCTTCGGGCTGGGCCTGGGCATCCTGTTCCTTGGCCTCTACGAGGGCCGCTCCGCCAACAAGTTCGGGCTGCTGACGGGCCAGATAGTCGCGGTGGATACCGTGCAGCTGAACCTGCTGGCAGGGGTTGCCGCCGTCGTGGTGGCTGCCCTGCTCTTCATCTGGCGCCCCCTGACCTTCGCCAGCGCGGACCCGGACCTCGCAGAGGCCCGCGGCGTGCCCGTGCGGATGCTGTCGATTGTCTTTATGTTCCTGTTAGGCCTGGCCGTGGCACTGTCCATCCAGGTGGTGGGGGCCCTGCTGGTGCTCTCCCTGCTGATTACTCCCGCGGCGGCAGCCCTGCTCGTGACGTCCTCGCCGCGCCTGGTGGTGTTCCTGAGCGTGCTCTTCGCGCTGGCCTCCTCGGTCGGCGGCATCCTGCTGGCGCTGGGCGGCCGGATTCCAATCAGCCCGTACGTCACCACGGTGTCCTTCGCGATCTACCTGGTCTGCCGGATCATCCGGCGCACGCGCGGCGGGCACCGGCGCAGGGAGCTCAGCGCCAACACGGCTACGGCCGCAGCCTAGCCCTTACGGGCGCTGCACTCCGGGCACAGGCCGAAGACCTCAACGGTGTGCGCCACTTCGGTGAAGCCGTACTTGGCGCCCAGGCCCGCGGCCCAGCTCTCCACCTCAGGTGCTTCCACCTCCACGGCCTTGCCGCAGTTCCGGCAGACCAGATGGTGGTGGTGGTGCTCGACGGCGCACCGGCGGTACAGCGCCTCGCCGTCGCCGCCCCGCAGCACGTCCACGAGGTTTTCGTCCGCCATGGACTGCAGGACCCGGTAGGTAGTAGCCAGGGAAACCCGTTCGCCGCGCTCCTGCAACAGCCGGAAGAGTTCCTGGGTGCTGACAAAGTCGTCGAGTTCATCCAGGGTGCGGCCCACTGCCAGGCGCTGGCGGGTCACACGCTGCTCCGGTGCGCGCTTGGATGTCCGGGATGTCTCGGGTGACACGGAGGTTCCTCCAGCGGGTGGGACGGCAGGCGGGCGGCACCGTGGCCGCAGGGATGGATAGACCCCAAGATTATCAGCAGTACCGCAACGCCCGTCCTGCACGGCCGAACGCCTCCGGAGTAGGGTGGCGCTATGAAAATGACGAAGTTCACGCACTCCTGTGTCCGGTTCGAGCAGGGCGGGCACGTCCTGGTGCTGGATCCCGGCACCTTTTCCGAAGTTGAAACAGCGCTGCAGGATGCCGATGCCATCCTGGTGACCCACGAGCATGCGGACCATCTGGACCGCCCGCGGGTGCTTGCCGCGATGCAGGAACAGCCGTCGCTGGAGCTCCATGCCCCGGCGGGTCTCGCTGCACTCCTTCGCAGTGAAGCCCCGCAGGAGGTGGGCGGCCGCATCCACGATGTTGAACCCAACACCAGCTTCACCGTTGCCGGCTTCGGCATCCAGTCCTTCGGCGGCCAGCACGCCCTGATCCATCCGCTGATTCCGGTCGTGGCCAACATCGGCTACCTCGTGGAAGGCCGGGTCTACCACCCGGGGGATTCGTTCGTAGTCCCCAACGGGCTGCGGCCGCGGACCGTGCTGGTGCCGATGCATGCACCCTGGTCCAAGGCGGGGGAGGTCATCGACTTCGTCATCGCCACCGGTGCGGAGCGGGCCTATCCCATCCACGACGCGCTTTTGAATGAGCGGGGGCTGGGGATGGTCGAGGGCCATGTCACCCGGTTCGGCAAGGTTTACGGCACCGAGTTCCGGCATCTGGACGCCGGGGAAATCGTGGACCTGTAATGGATGTCCTGATCTCCCCGCAGCAGCTGCACGAACGCCTCGGCACGGCGCGTCCGCCCGTGCTGCTGGATGTGCGCTGGGTCCTGGGCGCTGCCGACGGCGAGGAAAAGTACCTGCACGAACATCTGCCCGGTGCGGTGTACGTGGATATGGACACCGCACTTTCGGCCCCCGCCGTTCCCGAGGAAGGGCGGCATCCCCTGCCGGATCCCGCTGCCTTCGCCGAGGCTGCCCGCAGCTGGGGCCTGAATGACGGGGACACAGTGGTGGTGTACGACGACGCCGGGGGCACGGCCGCCGCACGCGCCTGGTGGCTGCTGCGGCACGCCGGCTGTAAGGACGTGTTCCTGCTCGACGGCGGCCTCGCGGCCTGGCGCAGGTCAGGACTGCCGCTGGACAGCGGTCCGGTGCAGCCGAAGCCCGGGACGGCGCACCTGTCCTGGGGGCACATGCCGGTGGCTTCCCGCCGGGACGTCAGCCGGGTGGCCGCCGAGGGAGTACTCATCGACGCCCGGGCACCGGAACGTTACCGCGGAGAAACCGAACCGGTGGATCCCCGGGCCGGACATATTCCGGGAGCGGTCAACCGGCCCTCCACCGACAACCTCACTCCGGACGGCAGCTTCCGTGCACCTGGGGAACTGTCCCGCGCCTTCGAAGACCTCGGCGTGCGGCCGGACCGGCCCGTTGCGGCGTACTGCGGTTCGGGGATCTTCGCCTCCCACGAGGTTGCCGCACTGGCGCAGGCCGGCATCACGGCGGCGCTCTACCCGGGCTCCTGGTCACAGTGGTCCAACACCCCCGGCACCCCTGCGGCCGTTGGCGCGGATCCGGGCCGGCCCGAAAACCCGCCGGAAAAGGGGTAGCGTCGAATCATGTTTACCGGCCGACCCGTTCCTCCGCCGCTGCGGGCACCCCTGCCCGCTGCCGCCGCAAAGGGACAACCTGAAGGAGCACCCATGCCTACACTCTTTACCCGGATCATCAACGGCGAGATTCCCGGACATTTCGTCTGGAAGGACGACGACGTCGTCGCGTTCCTCAGCATCGGTCCGCTCAGCGACGGACACACCCTGGTAGTGCCGCGCGCGGAGATCAACAAGTGGACGGACGCACCGGCGGAGCTGATGCGCAAGCTCACCACGGTGGCGCAGGCCATCGGCCAGTCGCAGGTGGCCGTCTTCGGCTCGGAGCGGGCCGGGCTCAGCATTGCCGGCTTCGAGGTGGACCACCTGCACCTGCACGTCTGGCCGGCCAACTCGCTGCAGGACTTCGACTTCAGCCGGGCGGAATCCAACCCGGATCCCGAGCGGATGGCGGCCAACGCGGAAAAGCTGCGCCGGGGCCTGCGCGACGCCGGGCACGGGGAATTCGTTCCCGCAGCCTAGGCAGCCGGGAAGGCCCCGGCCCAGGCGCCCGGGAGGGCCCCGGCCTAGGCCGGAGCCAGCGCTGAGTTCAGGGCGGTCCGGATCCGTTTCTCCGAAACGGTCCGGGCCGTTCCCAGTTCCTGTGCAAAGAAGCTGATCCGCAGCTCCTCGATCAACCAGCGGACCTCCGCGAGTTCCGGGGGAGTGCCGCGGCCGGGCGCAAGCGCCGCCACGGCGTCGTCGTACTCGTCCTCGAGGCGGTGGATCACGGCCATGGACAGGCCGTCCCGCTGTACGTTGCCCGGAAGCTTCTCCAGCCGCCGTTCAATACCGGCCAGGTACCGGGGCAGGTGCATCAGCTGCGCATAGCCGGTGCGGGCCACGAAACCGGGGTACACCAGGGCATCCAGCTGCGCCCTGATGTCATTCAGGGCACTGATCAGCGCCAGCGAGGTGGTGCCCTTGAGCGCCTTGGTGATCCGCCGGGTGCTGGCCAGGATCTTCTCCACGATCGCCGTGACGGTGAAGACGGTGTCGATCAGTTCGGCCCGCACTGT
Source organism: Arthrobacter sp. zg-Y895 (assembly GCF_020731025.1). NCBI lineage: Bacteria > Bacillati > Actinomycetota > Actinomycetes > Micrococcales > Micrococcaceae > Arthrobacter > Arthrobacter sp. zg-Y895. Next base: position 130,704 of record NZ_JAJFZY010000001.1, on the reverse strand, counting down.
TTCATACAGGGCGTCGAACTCGGCCCGCGTCCACGGGAGTTTCTCCGGCGTGAGCTTGTCCACCGCGGCCAGCGTGCAGTCCTCGATGAGCGCAGCCACACTGCCGTGCGGGTTCTGGCTGAAGGTCAGCTTTTCGGTGTTGCTCAGGTGCTCGAGCACGTACTTGGCCGGGCTGGGAACGCGCAGCACCAGCAGCCGGATGACGCCGGCACGCATGGCGGCCTGCTGCTCGCCGGCACTCTGGAAGATCCGCACCCCGGCGGTGCTGCCCTCGTCCACCAGCGCAGGGTAGCCGGTCACGGTGTGGCCGGCCACGAGCCGCTGGACCTGCTTCTCCAAGGTGCCGATGCTCCACTCGGTGAGGCCGGTCTGCTCCGCTACGGAGGAACCGGAACCAGCGCCGCCGGCGCCGATGGAACCGTTGCCGGTTGCGGCAGCTGAGGCCTTGCCCTTGGGCCCGCGCGGCTGCACGGTGGACGGGGTGGCGCCGAGGGATTCGGCAATGGCGCGGCGCGTGGCCGGGGCCAGGGACTCCTGCAGCGCCGCCAGGTCCTTGCCTTCGTCCAGCACCCGTCCGGCGGAATCCACCACGGTGAACGTCATCCGCAGGTGGTCCGGCACGGCATCCCAGTTCCAGGACCCCGGGGGAATGATGGAACCCTTCAACCGGCGCAGCACCAGCTCCAGGGACGGTTCCAGCTCGTCCGATGCCGGGTCGAAATCCGCAGCCAGCGCAGCGGCAGCCGAGCGGGCGACGTCGGGCGCCGGGACGAAGTTCTTCCGCACCGCCTTGGGCAGGGACTTGATCAGGGCCGTAATCAGCTCCGCGCGGAGGCCCGGGATCTGCCAGGCAAACGGCCCCGGGGTGAGCTGGTTCAGGAACAATACGGGCACCTCGACGGTCACGCCGTCGTTGGCCGAGGGGACGCCGGGGGTGAATTCGTAGGTGAGCGGGAGTTCGAAGGACCCGTAGAAGAAGGACTTCGGGAAGTCGTTCTCGTCGAGGCCCTCGGCATCGTCGGTCCGCAGCGCGTCCGGGTCGAAGTCCAGCAGGGACGGGTTTTCGTGCCGGGCGTGCTTCCACCACTTGTCGAAGTGCCGCTCGGAGACGACGTCGGCGCCCACCCGCTCGTCGTAGAACTCGAAGAGGGTTTCATCGTCCACGCGCAGCCCGCGGCGCCGGACCCGGTTCTCCAGCTCCTCCACCTCGGCCAGCAGCGCCTGGTTGCGGTGGAAGAACTTGTGGTGCGTGCGCCAGTCGCCCTCGACCAGGGCATGACGGATGAACATTTCGCGGGAGAGCACCGGGTCGATGCGGCCGTAGTTGATGCTCCGCTGCGGAACCACCGGTACGCCGTAGAGGGTGACCTTCTCATAGGCCATCACGGCTCCGCGGCTCTTGGACCAGTGCGGTTCGCTGTAGCTGCGCTTGACCAGGTGCGGGGCCACTTCCTCGGCCCACAGCGGATCGAACTTCGCCGCCACCCGTGCCCACAGGCGCGAGGTTTCCACGAGTTCGGCGGCCATCACCCAGTCCGGGGACTTCTTGAACAACGCAGAGCCCGGGAAGACCGCGAACCGGGTACCGCGTGCACCGGCGTATTCGCGCTTGCGCTGGTCGTAGAGGCCGATGTGGCTGAGCAGGCCGGCCAGCAGGGACATGTGGATCTCCCGGTACTTGCCGACCGGGTCCACCGGCTCCGGGGCGAGCGTGATTCCCAGCGGCTTGGCCAGCTGCCGCAGCTGGGCAAAGAGGTCCTGCCATTCGCGGATGCGCAGGAAGTTCAGGAACTCGTTTTTGCACAGGCGGCGGAAGGCCGAGGAGGAGAGCTCCTTCTGCTTTTCCTCCACATAGCGCCACAGGTTCAGGAAGCCGGTGAAGTCGGAGTTCTCGTCCACGAACCGCTTGTGCATTTCGGCGGCCTTCTGGGCCCGGGCGGGATCATCCTTGGAGGGGCGCTCGCGGGGATCCTGGATGGTCAGGGCGGCAGTGAGCACCATGACTTCCTTGGTGCAGCCGCGGTTGCCCGCTTCGACAATCATCCGGCCCAGGCGGGGGTCCACCGGAAGCTGGGAGAGCTTGCGGCCCACCTCGGTGATGCCGCCCTGGGGGTGCAGCGCCCCGAGTTCGCGCAGCAGCACGGCGCCGTCGTTGATTGCCTTGGAGTCCGGAGGCTGGACGAACGGGAAGTCGGCAACGTCCTTGGGTCCCTTGGCCACGCCCATGGCGGCCATCTGCAGGATCACGGCGGCGAGGTTGGTGCGCAGGATTTCGGGATCGGTGAATTCGGGCCGGGCCTCAAAGTCCTCCTGCGAATACAGCCGGATGGCGATGCCGTCGGAAACGCGGCCGCAGCGGCCTGACCGCTGGTTGGCGGAGGCCTGGGAAATCCGCTCGATCGGAAGCCGCTGGACCTTGGTGCGGTGGGAATAGCGCGAGATGCGCGCCGTGCCGGTGTCGATCACGTATTTGATGCCCGGAACCGTCAGGGAGGTCTCGGCAACGTTGGTGGCCAGGACAATCCGGCGGTTCCGGCCCGGGGAAAAGACCTTGTGCTGCTCGGCAAGGGAAAGCCGGGCGAAGAGCGGCAGGATTTCGGTGTTGGCCAGCCGGGGATTGCGGGAAACGGAGGAACGCAGGGCTTCTGCGGCATCACGGATTTCCCGCTCGCCCGAGAAGAACACCAGGACGTCGCCGGGTGCCTCGCGGGAAAGCTCGTCGACGGCGTCGCAGACGGCGTCCACCGGGTCCCGGTCCTCTTCCAGCTCGTCTTCGATGCCGTCTTCGTCGCTGCCCCCGTCCGCCGGCTGGTTCAGCGGGCGGTAGCGGATCTCCACGGGGAAGGTACGGCCGGACACCTCGATGATGGGTGCCGGGGTGCCGTTGAGGGCGAAGTGTTCGGCGAACCGCTGCGGATCGATGGTGGCCGAGGTGATGATGACCTTCAGGTCAGGGCGTGCCGGCAGCAGCCGGCGCAGGTACCCGAGAATGAAGTCGATGTTCAGGCTGCGCTCGTGGGCCTCATCGATGATGATGGTGCTGTACTTCTTCAGCTTCGGATCATGGCGGATCTCGGCCAGCAGGATGCCGTCGGTCATCAGCTTGACCTTGGTTTTCCGGCCGGTCTCACCGGTGAAGCGGACCTGGAAGCCCACTTCCTCGCCGAGCTCGACGTCGAGCTCGGAAGCGATCCGCTCCGCGACGGTGCGCGCGGCAAGGCGCCGGGGCTGGGTGTGCCCGATCAGGCCGTTCTCGGCCAGGCCCAGTTCCAGGCACATCTTCGGAATCTGCGTGGTTTTTCCGGACCCGGTTTCGCCCGCGATGACGGTGACCTGGTTGGCGGCAATCGCTGCCATGATGTCTTCGCGGCGCTCGGAAACGGGCAGCTGTTCGGGATAGGAAATTGTCAGTGCCATGATTGCCACCAGTCTAGTGGCTTGGCCGGACGGTCTTTCCGGATTCCGCCGTGGGCGGGATTTCGATGGCGCGCTGCAGCAGGGCGACTGCGCGGCGGGCCCGCTCGCGCATCTCCGGCGGGTCGAGGATTTCGAAGGGCACACCCCAGGCGGTCAGGTTGATCAGGGGCAGGTCCAGGGAATCCCAGCCGCCGCGCACGATGGTGTGCCCGGGGCCGTCCGCTTCGATGCTGGCCACATCCGGGGGCACCCGCTCGGCAACCGCCGCCAGCGGTGCAGCCAGCCGCACCACCACGGTGTAGCGGTAGGGGTTGCGGGTAATCGATTCCTGGACGTACGCGGCGAGGTCCCGGGCCGGGAGGGGCCGGGGCGCGAACCGCTCGCGCGGGGCGGGCGTACTGGTGCAGCGGTCCACCCGGAAGGTCCGCCAGTCGGAGCGGTCCAGGTCCCACGCGACGGCGTACCAGCGCCGGCCTGTGCCGACCAGCCGGTAGGGTTCCACGATCCGGCGTCCGGAGCCGCCGTCGGCCGCGGTGTAACGGAAGCTCAGGACCCGGTGCTCGGTGATGCCGGCGGAAAAGGCGGTGAGGATCACCGGGTCGACGCCGCCCGGCGGCCCGGCCAACGTGGAGACGGATTCGCGCAGGGCGGAGAACTTGGGCCGGAGCCGCCCGGGCAGGACCTGTTCCAGCTTTGCCAGTGCCCGGACCGAGGCTTCCCCGATCCCGGTCACCGGCCCGGTTGCCACGGCGGCAAGCCCGAGTGCGACGGCGAGGGCTTCGTCGTCGTCGAGCAGCAGCGGCGGCAGCTGCGCGCCGGCCCCGAGCTGGTAACCGCCGGCAATGCCCGGGGATGCTGAGATGGGATACCCGAGGGTGCGCAGCTTGCCGATGTCCCGGCGTACCGTGCGTTCGGTAATGGACAACCGTTCCGCGAGCGCTGCCCCGGTCCACTCGCGCCGCAGCTGCAGCAGCGAAAGCAGCTGCAGGAGCCGAGCGGAAGTCTCCAACATGGAATCAAAACTACGCGCCAATGCGGTCGAAAGCTGACCTGTTCCGGAACTATTCCGGCCGGGTGGCTGCCTTTGTCGGCGGGGAGTCGGCGGGTCAGTAGGCGGGTCAGTAGACGGTCCCGTCCCACGAACGGTGGGACGGGACGTTGGGGAGCCGGCCGTGACCGTCACTGGACAACGCACGGACGGTCGCGCGGAGAACAAGTGCGAACGCAACAGCTGCGGCGAGGATCAAGAGCACGATAACCATGCCTCCATGCTGGCGCCGGATCCGCAGGAGAATAAGTGGCTGAAATGCCCATTACCGTAGAAATCCTGCCATCGGAGGAGCACACTGGCGGCATGCTCCAATCGGTAGCGGTCATAGTCCTGGACGGCGTGTCACCGTTCGAGTTCAGCGTGATGGCAGAGGTGTTCGGCATCGACCGATCCCGCCGCGGCGGGGGAGTGCCCGCCTTTGATTTCCGGCTCTGCACTCCGGACCCCGGCCTGGTGTCCACCAAGACCGGCTTCAGCATCACCGTAGACGCCGGGCTGGAGGCAGCGGCGGAGGCAGACCTCGTAGTGATGGCCCCCGGCGGGGACTACGACGCGATGGGAACGGATACACGGGTCCTGGATGTACTGCGCGACGCCCATCAGCGCGGTGCCTGGGTAATGAGTATCTGTACGGGCGCCTTCCGCCTCGCCGAGGCCGGGCTGCTGGACGGCCGGCGGGCCACCACGCACTGGATGTACTCGGCGGATCTGGCCGCCCGCTATCCGGCCGTCCACGTGGACGAGGATGTGCTGTACGTCCAGGACGGCACCGTCATCACCAGCGCCGGCACCGCGGCCGGGATTGACGCGGCGCTGCATCTGGTCCGCGTTGAATGCGGGGCAAAGACCGCTGCCGCCATTGCCCGCGACATGGTGGTGCCGCCCCATCGGGACGGGGGACAGGCACAGTACATTGACCGCGCCGTGCCGGGCGGTGTCGGCGACACCCTTGAGCCGGTACTGGAATGGATCGGTGAACATCTGGCGCAGGAACATTCCGTCAAGGCGCTGGCAGCACGGGCGGCCATGTCGCCGCGGACCTTCGCCCGCCGCTTCCGGGCCGAAACCGGGGCAACTCCGGCTGCCTGGATCAACGCGCAGCGGGTGCTTTACGCGCAGGAACTGCTGGAAGACACGGACCTCGGCATCGAGGAGGTGGCGCGGGCTGCAGGATTCGGCCAGCCCGAACTGCTGCGCCACCACTTCCACCGGGATGTCGGGGCCAGCCCTGCCGCCTACCGTCGGACCTTCCGGGGCGGCACCGTACGCCAGCCCCGCTGAGACCCGGGCTTGCCGGCCTCCCGTTGCGCCCGTACCGTCCGGTCGGTACCCTCGGCAAAAGAGACGCAGCACACACTCCGTGGGCTGCCGCCACCGGCAGGAGAAACATGACAGAGGCACCAGCACAATTGGACCAGCGCACCGCCGTCGTCACCGGAGCAGGACGCGGGATCGGCGCAGCGGTTGCCATGCGGCTCGCAGCGGACGGACACCGCGTCGCCGTCCTTGACCTGCGGGAGGAGGACACGGCCGCCACCGTGGAGGCCATCAACAACTCCGGGGGCAAGGCCGTGGGCGTAGGCGCCGACGTCGCCGATGCCGCCGCCGTCGAGCAGGCAGTGGGCCGCATCGCCGAGGAACTGGGGGCGCCCACCATTCTGGTCAACAACGCCGGCATCCTCCGGGACAACCTGCTGTTCAAGATGACGGACACGGACTGGGATGCCGTGATGGGCGTGCACCTGCGCGGAGCGTTCCTCATGAGCCGGGCGGTGCAGGCGCACCAGGTGCAGCAGAAATGGGGGCGCATCATCAACCTCTCCAGCACTTCCGCCCTCGGCAACCGGGGCCAGGCGAACTACGCCGCCGCGAAGGCCGGCATCCAGGGTTTCACCAAGACGCTGGCCATCGAACTGGGCCGCTACAACGTCACGGTCAACGCGATTGCCCCCGGCTTCATCCAGACGGACATGACGCGGGCGACGGCGGAACGCGTGGGAGTGCCGTTCGAAGACTTCGTGGCGCATGCGGCGAAGGAGATTCCCGTGGGACGGGCCGGGAACCCGGCGGACATCGCTGCGGCGGCGTCCTTCTTTGCCCGCGAAGAGGCCTCGTTCGTTTCGGGACAGGTGCTCTACGTCGCCGGCGGACCGAAGGCCTAGCGGTGGCGCATTTCGGTTCCGTGCAGGAACTCGAGGAGGCAGTGGGGCACCAGGAGACCAGCGAGTGGGTCCTCATTGACCAGGAACGCGTGAACCTGTTCGCCGAGGCCACTGATGACCACCAGTGGATCCATGTGGATTCCGAACGGGCGGCCAAGGGTCCCTTCGGCGGCACCATTGCGCACGGCTATCTGAGCCTGGCCCTGCTGCCGGCGCTCGCCTCCGGCCGGTTCCGGGTGGACGGGATGGTGATGGGGGTGAACTACGGCCTGGACCGGGTGCGTTTCCCCCACCCGGTGCCGGTGGGCAGCCGGGTGCGTGCCCGGTCGGAGGTCATCTCGGTGGAGACCGTGGCACAGGGCGTGCGGGTCAAACTCCTGGTCACCATCGAGATTGAGGGCGTGGACAAGCCTGCCTGCGTCGCGGAGTCGATTTCGCTTTACGTGCTGGGGTAGCTGACCCGGCACCGCTGCAACAGAAACGAGGGCCCGTCCGATTTGGACGGGCCCTCGTTTCTGTTGGGCTGCCTGCGTGCCGGTTGCCGGCTTTGCTTGCCGGTTGGCCGGCGCCGCCCCTACTCGGGCAGGCCGTCTGCCGGCATGGCAGGCCGTTCTTCGGTGTACTCCTCCACCTCGTCACCTGTTACGACGAACGGGGTGCCGAAGTAGGACTGCACGCCGTTGTCCACCCGGGTCAGCATTGCGCCGGTGTATCCCTGGTGGCTGTCTTCGCCGAAGCCCAGCGGTGCGTGGCCGTTGCCGGTGACGTTGCCGGATTCGAGTGCTTCGAGCAGGGACTCCCGGGTCGGGTTCTCCCCGGCTTCCTTGAGTGCCTCAACGAAGAGGTAGCCGATGGACATTCCGAAAATGGTGTTGCCGTCAAACGGAGCCCCGGCGTTGTATTCCTCGTTGATCTCGGCGAATTTTGCCGTCCATTCGTCCTCGGTGTCCGAGTAGGCAGGGAGGTAGTTGGCGCTGACGAAGCCCTGGAGCAGCTTGTTCGTGTTCTCGCCCAGGTATCCGGACAGGGTGTTGTAGTCTCCGCCGGCCGAGGACGCCATCCACTGCGGGAAGTAGCCGAGCTTTGCGGCCGTCCCCACTGCCTGGGCGCTGAAGCCGTTGATGGTGGCCAGGAAGTTCACCTCGCAGCCGGCTTCCTTCATCGCACTGATCTGCGCCGCGATGTCGGTATTGGCCGTGGAATAGACCTGGGCGTCGGCCAGGCCGTCCTCTCCGAGCACCGCTTCAAGCCCCGCCTGGAATTCCTCGCCGAAGTCATCATCCTGGCCGAAGAAGCAGTAGGTCTTGTCCGGGAACTCTTCCTGCGCGTAAGTGGCCAGGATCCGGGACTCGGTGGGGTAATCCACCATGAAACCGTAGGTGTACGGGTAGTCCTCGGGCTGGTTCCAGGTGGGACTGCCGGAAGCCACGAAGAGATCCGGCACCTCGTTGTCGTTCACGAAGTCCAGGACGGCGCTGTGCGGCGGCGTGCCGAGACCGCCCACCAGGGCGAAGACCTCGTCCTGGAGCACCATCTCGCGTACCGCTGTCTGGGTGTTGGCGGGGTTGTAGCCGTCATCCTTCACGATGTACTCAATGGTGCGGCCGTTGACTCCGCCGTTATCGTTCACGTAGTCGAAGTACGCCTTCGTGGCCGGTGAAATCGTGGAGTAGCCGGCCGCTGCCGGTCCGGTGAGCGGCTGGTGGGTGCCGACGGTGACGGTGGTGTCGGTGATTCCGGGAACGTCTTCGGCAGCTGGCTCGCCCCCTTCGTCCGGTGAAGCACATGAAGCCAGGCCGAGGGCAGCGGCTGCAAGGACGGCGGTACCCAGTCGGAGCTTGGAACGGATCATCATTGACCTTTCGGGGTTGCCGGTAGCTGCTCGGGCTCGTGCCGGGCGGATAACCGGGTTGGTGTACTGGATGCTGGTGATGGTGCGGTTTTGGGGGACTGCGGCGGAACGGAAACGGAACGGGACGGACCCAGCCGGCGGCCGGCCCGGACCAGCAGGCCCTGGATGCCCTGCGGGGCCAGCAGCACCACGAGGACCAGGACCAGTCCGAAGATGGCAACCGCAAGGTTGCCGTCCAGCCGCTGGGCCAGGTCCGTGGAGAGTTCGAGCCGGGAAGTGGCCGTGCTGATCAGATGCGGCAGGGCAACCAGGAGCACGGCGCCCCAGACTGCTCCGGTCAGGGAACCGATGCCGCCGACCACGGCGGCCATGAGCAGGAAGAGGGAGAACACCAGTGAATAGGCCCCTGGACTGGCACTCTGCGTGGTGTACGCCAGCAGGCCGCCGCCCATGCCGGCTGCGGCCGAGCTGAGGACGAAGGCGGTGACTTTGGTGCGGGCCGGGTTGATGCCGGCGAGTGCCGCCGCCACCGGGTTGTCCCGCACGGCCCTCAAGTGCCGGCCGAAGCGTCCGTGCAGCAGGTTCGCCAGCAGGGTCAGGACCAGGACGGAACAGACGACGGCGAGCCACGCCTGCCACGCTTCATTCGACACCATGCCGCGCAGCGAGGACGGGCGTTTTTCCACGGAGATCCACAAACCCTGGTCGCCGCCGAGCACTGAGGAAAAGGTGCTGGTGACCGCGGGAAGGGCCACCACCAGCGCCATGGTGAACCCGGCCAGATAGGGGCCGTGAAGCCGCCCGGCAGCGAGTCCGATCACCAGGCCGAGGACGGCTGCACCGATGACGGCTGCAACCAGCGGCACCAGGAGCAGCAGCGGGCCCTCCGTGCCGGCGTCGGCCATCGTGTTGGCGGTCAACGCGTAGCTGTACGCTCCGGCGGCCATGAGGGCTGCCTGCCCAAGGGACAGCTGGCCGCCGGCGCCCGTCAGCAGGGTGAGTCCGGCGATGCCGCACAGATAGGCGCAGGCAATGGCGAGCTGATACGAGGAGAACGACGGGATGACGAACGTGAGGCCAATCAGCAGGACCATCGCTGCCCCGGCAAAGCCGTACCGCTTGGTGACGCTCATACCGTCCGCTCCTTGGTCATTGAGAAGATTCCGCCGGGGCGGACCAGCAGCACGGCCAGCAGCAGGACCAGGATGGCGATGGGAGCCAGCGTGGCGCCCCCGTAGCCGCTGACCCAGCTCAGCAGCACGCCCACCGCCAATCCGCCCAGGACGGCACCGGCGGGGGAGTCCAGTCCGCCGATGACGGCAACGGTGAACGCATAGACGAAGACCGTGTCCGCGGCATGCGGGTTGAGCCCCAGTTCGGTGGGGATGACCAGCAGGGCGGCGAGTGCGCCCAGGGCGGAGGACATGGCCCAGCCAAGGGTGAGCATCCGCGAGGTCCGCACGCCGAGGAGCCGGGCCAGATCGGGGGCGAAGGCGGAGGCCCGCAGCCGCAGTCCCAGCGGCGTCTTCGTGAACAGCAGGACCAGGCCGCCGACCAAAAGGGCTATGCAGGCAAACACGAAGAGGTCATAGGAGGAGAAGACGGTGATGCCGAAGATCTCCACCGGGTTTGAGCTGAACGGCGTCACCATGGTCCGGTAGCTGTTCCCGAACACCATGCCCAGGATGGCCTGGATCAGCATCAGCAGGCCGAGGCCGGCAATGACCGGATTCAAGGCGGAGCCGTTGCCCACAAAGCGCATAACGCCGCGTTCCACCAGGGCTCCGATCAGGAAACCCGCTAGGAGCGCTGCGGCAAGTCCCGCCCAGTAGCTCCCGGTGAGGGCGGTGACCGTGAAGGCGATGTAGGTTGCCGCCACCGCCATGGCGCCCTGCGCAAAGTTCACGATCCGGGCGGCACGCCAGATCAGCACCAGGGAGAGCGCGAAGGCAGCAAGTACTGCCCCGCGGGCGAGGCCGTCAAAGGTGAGGAAAAGAAATCTGTCCATTAGAACCCCAGGTAGGTGTGGCGGAGGTCGGTGTCTTCGGCCAGCTCGGCCGCCGGCCGTGAGGCGACAATCCGGCCCAGGTTGAGTACGACGCCGTGGTCCGCGACCGCGAGCGCGCTCCGGACGTTCTGCTCGATCAGCAGTACGGTCAGGCCGGTGTCGTCGCGGAGGCGGCGCAGCATGCCCAGGATCTGTGCGGTCACCTTGGGTGCCAGCCCCAGGGACGGCTCGTCCAGCAGGAGGAGCGACGGTGCGGCCATCAGGGCCCGCCCCAGCGCAAGCATCTGGCGCTCGCCGCCGGAGAGCTGGTGTCCGGCAGCCTTCCGGCGTCGTGCAAGCGGCTCGAAGAGTTCGTACATCCCAGTGAGCACCTCATCCGCTGCCTTACGGTCCTTCCGCCACAGTCCGCCCAGGCGCAGGTTTTCATCCACCGTCAGTTCGGTGATGACGCCGCGGCCTTCGGGAACCAGCGCGACGCCGTGGCGCACCATGTCCTCGACCGGCACCCGGGTCAGGTCCTTGCCGTCCTTGATGCGGATGCTGCCGGCCGAGGGCCGCAGCTGGCCGGTGATGGTCCGCAGGAGGGTGGTCTTTCCGGCGCCGTTGGCCCCCACAACAGTGGTGATGGAGCCTTCCGGAACGGACAGGTCGATCCCGTGCAGTACGCGGACGGCGCCGTAGCCTGCACTGACGCCTTCCAATACCAGTGCGCCGGTCATGCCACCTCAACTCCCAGATAGGCATCTGCGACGGCCGGATCGGCGCCGATTTCGGCTGGTGTGCCTTCGGCGATGAGGCGGCCGAAGTCCAGCACGGCGATGCGGTCGCAGACCTCCATGACCAGGTCCACGTGATGTTCCACGAGCACCACCGAACACCCGTCTCCGGGTACGGTGCGGATGATGGAAGCCAGTTCCTCAATGTCGTCATGGCTCAGTCCGCCGGCAGGTTCATCCAGCAGCAGCAGCCTCGGTTCGCTGACCAGTGCCCGGGCCAGGGCCACCTTCTTGCGGATTCCGTAGGGGAGGGTGTCGGGCAGGGAGGCAGCGTACCCGGCAATGCCGAGGGCCTCCAGTGCTTCCATCGACCGCTCCGCGAGCCGGGCTTCGCGTCGGACGGAGCCCGGCAGGGCCAGGAGATCGAGCCCTCCGCGTGAGCCGGCTGCCAAACCTGCCGTGACGTTCTGCAGCACGGTCAACCCGGGGAACAGGCCGAGCCCCTGCAGGGTGCGTGCTACTCCGAAGCGGGTCAGGCGGTGCGGACGAGGGATGAATCCCTGTCCATCCAGCTCCAAGCTGCCTTCCGTGGGTGGGAACACCCCGCAGATCACGTTGAACAGGGTGGTCTTTCCTGCTCCGTTGGGACCCATGACCCCCACGATCCTGCCTGCGGGGATGTCCAGGGACACCGAGTCCAGCGCGGTGAGTCCGCCGAACCGAACGGTGATCCCGTCCAAGCGGAGACGCGGCGGTTCCGACCGGTCGGTATGTTGCTCCTGCATGAGTACTCCATCGTCTCTGCTCTAACCTTGCATGGTGCTGTCTTGAAGGTGGTGCGGGAGGTGCGGTGGTGCGGTATTGAGGAGGTGCTGTGGTGATCTGGTGCGGTAAATCGGTTACTTTGCCTGCAGTCCGGCCAGGTAAAGATCGGTCAGTTGCGCCGCTGCCTGTTCGCGGCTGATGGACCCGCCGGGGGAGTACCAGTACGAGAGATAATGCGGGTCGGAGAAGAAGTTGGCCGCCAGCACAGGTATCGGAATATCGGTGCGGAAGACGCCGTCGGACTGGCCGCGGACCAGTAGGGCGGTGAACGCCTCGTTGTATTCGCGTCGCCTCCGCTTCACTTCCTCTTGACGGTCCTCGCTGAGCATGTGCTGGGAGCGGAAGAACACGGATCCTTCACGGATCCAGTCGATGGACGTCATGATCACGTCCTCGCAGACCAGGCGCATGGTTTCAACCGCCGGCAGCCCCCGCCCGATAATCTCGGTCAGGTGCTCGCGCTGGAGGGTCAGGATGCGGTCGTAGATGTCAAAGAGCAGGTCGTCCTTGGAATTGAAGTAGTGATAGAGAGCGCCTTTCGTCACCCCTGCCGCGTCAACGATCTGCTGCACGCTCGTTTTTGCGTAGCCGTGCCGCGCGAAAAGCTCCACGGAGGTCCGTGCGAGCTCTTCCTTGATGTTCAGGGTCTTCATGCGGGGTGGTGTCCGGGTTTCTCGTGATGCGGACCGGCGGTAGGAACCGACCGGTTGGTATGTGCGAACACCATAACCCCGAAGGGGGCAGGCTGCGCAAGGGTTTGGCCGAAAGAATTCCGGCGGGCGGTCCCGACACCCCTTCAGCCCGTGCGTGAAGCGTCCCATGCGTCCCCGGCGGTTCCCCTAAAGTCGTGCGCATGACTCCTTCCGTGCACCCGCCCATTCCGTTCGAGCCTGCTGCCCGGGACTTCCCCGGCTGGACCATGCCGCCGTCCGTGCCGCAGGGCATGCGGATGGAGTTGAGCAGGGCACGGCTGCTGGATTCCCGCGAGTCTTCGTTCGACGACTGGATGACAATGCTCCACGAGCGCTACGACGAATGCCTGGCCACGCTGGGCAGGGAACTCATGGCGCTGGAAGCCACGTTCCTGAACCAGGAGGCGGACGGGTCCTGGTGGATGTACCACTTCCAGCTGATGGGAAATGCGAGCCCCGGGCTCGTACCCGACAACCCCTTGGACCAGGCACATCTGGAGTACGGGAAACTGACCAAGCATCCCGGGTGGGAGGAGCTTCAGCCGCGGTTCTTCCTTTGCCCGCCGGCAGTGCGTGCCGCCGTCGAGGATGCCGGGGCTGCCGGGGCTGAGGGTGTTGCCAGGGCCGTCGGAGCTGCCGGGGCAGAGGGTGTTGCCAGGGCCGTCGGAGCTGCCGGGGCAGAGGGTGTTGCCGGCGCTGCCGGGGACTCCGGGGCCTAGGCGCAGGCGCAAAACAAGAAGAACCCCGCAGCCGGGGGCTGCGGGGTTCTTCTCTTATGTCTCAATGTGCCCTCGATAGGATTCGAACCTACGGCCTGTTGCTCCGGAGGCAACCGCTCTATCCCCTGAGCTACGAGGGCAAGGACTCCGGTAAACCGGCAGGTCCTGTGGGACTCAAGAAGCTTAGCAGGTTTCAGGCGGGCGGGGAAAACCTGCTCCTACCGCGGATGGGCCGGGCGCCGGACTCGTTTCCGGTGTTGTTCCCGAAGGCTTAATTTCGTCGTCTGAAAACCGGCCCCGTTGGTTCGTTTGTGCGGGTAGGTAGTGACCGTCGAAAGACAGGTATTTCCGGTTTCCGGAAGGGACGTTTTTGAGACTTTTATCGGCCGGAAATGTCAGTGCCGGATGAAATCCTGAGGTATGGATCAGCTCGGGAATACAGAACCGACAACTGAAGAGCAGGGCGGTCAGGGCCGGCAGCCGGAAGGGCAGGCCGGTGACTCGGAGGCGCCCTGCTCTCCCGTCACTTTGGCGGTCTACTGGGCGGAACCTGCCGTCGAACCTGCCGGCCCTGCCGGGGCCGCTGCCGCGGGTACCCCTGCTTCTGCTGCCACTCCCGAGAACGACGCCGAGTCCGGCACCGGGCCAGCCGGCAATCCTGTTCCTGATGCCGGGCCTGGCCTTCCCGATCCATCCGACGCAGAGCCATCTGATTCCGGATCTCCCGCCCCCGAATCAGAGGCTCCCGCCACCCCCGATTCCGGAGCTGATAGTTCTGCCTCCTACCCGGACGGGTTCACCGGGAGGTTGGCGCTGCAGAACATTGAAGCCTTCGACGAGCACACGGTTGGTGAAGCCCTGTCCCGGATGGCGCATTTGATGTCCTGGGTGCAGGCGCTGGAGGCACGTTTGATGGTCCGGATGCAGGAGATCTTCCGGGAGGACTTCCACGCCGCTTCGGGGCGGCTCGAACCCGGGATGGCGTTCAGCCTGGCAGCGTCAGAATGTGCAGCCATTTTGAACATTCCGCAGGTCACCGCCCAGCGGATGATGTTCGAAGCGGGCAAACTTTGCGGGACCCACACCGCCACCTTGGCCGGGCTGGAGGAAGGACGGCTGTCCTACCAGCACGCCCTGGTTGTGCTGGACCAATGCCAAGACGTGCCAGAGGCGAAACTGCCTGGGTTTGAAGCCGACCTACTGGCAGCTGCGGAGGGCCAGACCCGGGCACAGTTCTCCTGCAAAGCCCGCCGCCTGCGCGAAAGGAAGTTTCCGGACACCGTCAGCAAACGGCACCTGACCGCGTTCGAACAGCGGAAGGTCACCCTGGACCGGGAAGAGGACGGAATGTCCTGCCTCTCCGCCCACCTGCGAGCTGCGGAAGCGCAGCAGATCTACACGGCACTGAGCACTGCGGCCCATGGCGAACAGTCCGCCGGGGATTCCCGGACTACGGATCAGTTGCGTGCGGACATTCTGGCTCAGTTGCTGATGGGCGGCCTCGGCTCAACCCGTGTCACGGATACCGGCGGGGCCGGCAGTCGCGGTAGCGACGGGGCAGGCCATACGGGTGACGGTGCAGGCTGGACCGGCCGGAGTGGCGGTGCTGCCAGTCGCGGCCCGGCTCGAGCTGGCGAGGCGGGAGAGGCAGCCGGTGAGAGTGGAACCGGTGGCGGAGCAGCAACAGGTGCGCACGGAACCGGGGGAGGCGACGCTGGACCAGACGAGGGGATCGTCCCTCGGGCGGAAATCATGGTCCTGATCAGCGCGGAAACCCTCTTTGGCGCCGATGACCAGCCAGCAGAGCTGCATGGTTACGGGCCCATCAGCGCCGAAGCGGCCCGCAGGCTCGCCCGCAACGCCGTCGGATGGACCGGGCTGGCCCAGGATCCGCAGACCGGAGAAATCCTGGGCGTGGGACGGCGGCGAAAAGTCCCGGCCGGGCTCCGCCGATGGCTCCGGGCCCGGGACGGAACCTGCAGATTCCCCGGCTGCCGGGTCAGCACCGCGAACGCGGACATTGACCACACCATCGATTGGGCAAAAGGAGGTCCCACCGATCACGGAAACCTGGAACACCTGTGCCGGCGTCACCACCGGTTCAAGACCCTGGGTTTCTGGAAAGCGTGCCAGCCCGAACCCGGGGTGATCGAGTGGACTTCGCCTACCGGACGTGTCTATCGCACAGAACCGTTTTTGGAATTCGACTCACCGGACACGGCACCTGATCCGCGGCAGGACCACGCGCGAACGAACCCTGAGCAGACGCAACCGGAACAAGTGCCGCCGTTCTGAGCGGCCCGCACAGGAGGACCGCTGTCGCAACCCCGGCAGCAGGTCCGCGGGAACAAGCCTGGACCCGCACCTAGAGGAGCCGACATCTAGCGGCCTGCGTCTAGCGGGCCGGCGGCCTTTCCCGTGCTCTTTATGGAGTCTCAGAGCTGGAACAGCTTGTTGCTCTGCAGGCTATGCCGCCGGGTAAACACTTGGAGATTGTCAGACGTATGGGCCGCTGGGACAACACTTCCAGCGGCCGAGCGGACTAGTACCCCAGAAACGGGTCGGTGCGGATCCGCTTGCCGCCGGCACCGCGGACGGCCTTGCGGGCAGCAGCCACCGCCTGCGGCGAACCCGAAACATAGATTGTCCGAGCAGCCAGGTCGGGAACTTCCGCACGCAGGACCGCAGCATCGGGAAGCCCCGGACCCAACCAGGTCCAGCCCGGGATCCCCGGATCCGACGGCGTGCAGACCAGAACCCGAACCCCCAGTTCCTGCAGTTCCCCGGCATAGGCAAGCTCGTCAACAGAGGATGCCGCGTAGACCAGCACAATGTCCCGGCCCTCCCCGCGGACCTGCCGCAGCTGGCTGATGAAAGGAGTGATGCCGATACCCGAAGCGATCATCAGCACCGGTGTCCGGGCGTCCCGCGGCAAGAGGAAGTCACCGGCAATGGTCGTGGCGGCCACCTCCGCTCCGGGGCGCATCTTCAACAGGGCAGTCTTGAAAGTGCTGCCCGGTTCGGCCACGCGAAGCCCCACCGCCACCGTGCCGGGTTCCGACGGCGCGGTAGTGATGCTGAAAATGCGCCGCGACCCCCGCGAGTCCGGCTCAAAATGCGGCACGGCAAGTTCCATGTACTGGCCGGCACGGAAGCGGACAGGATGAGTCGGCTCGAACACCAGTTCACGGGCCGTAGGGGTCAGCTCCCGGGTTTCGCGCAGCCGCAGCCGGACAGCTCCGCGCTGGCCCACGACGAACGCGAGGACATTCCCGACCAGCAGCGCCAGCTCCGGGGACATCATCACCGGGCCAAGGGACAGCGGAACGGCGAAGAGAACACCAACGACGACGGCCTCCGCCAGGCGCTGGGCGCGCAACGGAGGCAGGGTCAGCGGTTCGGTAAGCATGAAGCCGGCCAGGAACACCAGGGGATAGCTTCCGACGATGGTGGCCAGGGCGTAGGAGACGGACTCACCGCCCGCGAGGAAGCGGGCCAGGACAATAACCCCGGCAGTAAGGACGAAAACCCCGGCCATTGGCAGCAGGCGGTTCCGGTACAGCACCAGGATGGCGGCCGGAAGGATCGCGATCAGCATGCCCGGAGTCGCCACCCACCAGACGGCACCGCCCAGCCCGGTCACTGCGACCGCAAACGCACCCGCCGCAGCCGGGTTGAGGATGTGCCGCCGCCGGAACACCAGGAGATATTTGGAAGCCGTCGCCACTGCTCCGGCCAGGGCCACGCAACCCAGCTGTACACCGTCGGTGCTGGGCCAGAAGAGGAAAAACAGGAGCAGGCCGGTGATCAGTGAGGAGTCGGTCTGCGGACGGGTGCGAAGCAGCAGCCCGGCCACACGGCTGGTGACGAGGGTGGAGGCCACCGCCGTCACCGCCGTCGCTCCCAGCTCTGCCGGTGTGTAGAACAGCACGCCGGCAAAGGAGAGGACAAAGGACCAGGCAGCAATTGCCAGCAGCACCCAGACCGTGAACCGGTACATGGTCCAACGCCCCAGGAAGGTGTTCAGGGTGCGGGGAGCGGCGGGGGCGGAAATGCTCATGGGAATAGGACTCCAGCCATTGCAGGGGAATAGTCGGCCCGGCCGTCAGTGAACATCCGGACATAGTCAAAGGTGAACGTACCGGCCAGTTCCTGCGGATCGGCGAAGAACAGGGCAGTGGCCAGGCCGTCCGCCGTCATGGCGTCCGCCGCCAGCACCCACGTGGCCGCCACGGTATCCACAGGGGAACCGGTGCGGGCGTCGAGCACGTGGTGCAGTCCGTCTCCCCACTGCCGGCGGTTGACGGCCGAGGCGCACAGTGCACGGTCCGAGAGGGTCAGCACCCCGAGGGCCCGCTTCGCGTCATACGGATGCTCCAACGCAATCCGCAGGGGAGCGGCGCCGGCATGGCGCAGGTCCGAACCGGCGTCCACCACATACTCCCGGTGACCTGCGGTTTCCAGGACCTCGCTGACCAGGTCCACCAGCTGGCCCTTTCCGGCGGCACCGATATCGAAGGTCACCGGCACGGCAGTGGTCAGCGTGGTTCCCCGGCCGTCGGCGGTCCAGGACACGGTATCCGTCCAAGCAGCTGCGGGAGCAGGCGGCCCGGAGGGCAGGAAGCTGTATCCGGCGTCGTACCCCAACACCTCCAGCGAGCGCCCCACCAGCGGGTTAACCGCGCCACGGGTGATCCGCTGCAGCGAATCGAAGAGCCGCAGCAGCGGCGCGGCCGAAGCGGGCAGGGCAAAGCTGCCCGCAGCCTCGGCCATCCGCGCAACCGTGGAATCGGAGCGGAAGCGCGAATAGGTGCGGTCATAACTGTCGACCACGTCCGCGACCGCAGCCCGGGTGGCGGAATCCAAAGGCGCGGCAGTGGAGAGGGACCACTGCGTGCCGATCGCCTCGAACCCCAGGGTGTGCACGGGTGCTGTCCTAGGAGGCAGCTTCGGACCGGATGGCGTCCAAGGCGCGGTTGAAGCCCTCGCTGGTCAGCGAGGATCCGGCCACCTTGTCCACGTCCAGCTCGTCGAGGTTCCTGCCGACCACCTGCTCCTTGACACCGGCGGTGAACTCACGCTGGTACTGCTTGGACGTCGGGTTCTTCTGCGAGGTCTCCACCTCCAGCTCCGTCACCACGCCGCCCTCGAGCCGCAGCGTTACGTCCACGTCTTCGGAAGTGCCCGACGGCGGGATGTAGCTTCCGGTGCCGGAGTACTCACCGTCGGCGTAGCTGCCGGAACCGGCTGCAGCGTCGGAGGATGCTGCGGAAGACTCAGGGGAGGAAGCGGGGGATGACGCGGGGGACTTCGCCGGAGCCTCGCCGGCGTCGACGGTTTCCTCGCCCGCGGCACAGCCGGCGGCAGACAGCAGGGACAGGCCGGCGGCGGCACACAGCAGGGACTTGCTCGCTCGGTTCACGGTTCTCCTTGGAGTGGGGGCGCTTGGGAACGTTCCCTTTCATTACATCGCATCATTGGTGCCGGTGCTGGATCCGCACAGCGTAAGGCCTGTCATACAAAACAGGACCCGTGCTGCACCCGGCTATGCTTAACCGGTGACTCCTGAAGAACTTTCCTCCGCCGTAACTGCCTGCCTCCAAGACGCCATCGATGCCGGTGAGTTCAGCATCGAGCTGCCCGGTGAGGTGCGGGTCGAGCGCCCGAAGAACCGGGACCACGGTGACTGGGCCACCAACATCGCCCTGCAGCTGTCCAAGCAGGCCGGCATGAATCCCCGCCAGTTCGCCGAGATCCTCAAGGGCCGGCTGGAAAAGATCGCCGGAGTGGCCAAGGTCGATATTGCCGGCCCGGGCTTCCTGAACATCACCCTCGACGCCGGTGCAGCCGGTGAACTGGCCAAGGCCATCGTCGAGGCCGGACCCGCCTACGGCACCTCGGAAATCCTCAAGGGCACCCGGATCAACCTGGAGTTCGTCTCCGCCAACCCCACGGGACCCATCCACCTGGGCGGCACCCGCTGGGCCGCCGTCGGCGATGCCCTGGCCCGGGTCTTCCAGTCCCAGGGCGCGGAGGTCACCCGCGAGTACTACTTCAATGACCACGGCGCGCAGATTGACCGCTTCGCCCGCTCCCTGCTCGCCTCGGCCAAGGGCGAACCTGCGCCGGAAGACGGTTACGCCGGCGAGTACATCGTGGATATTGCCAACCGCGTGCTGGCCGCAGAGCCGAACATCACCGAGCTGCCCGACGCCGAGGCGCAGGAACGTTTCCGCGCCGTCGGTGTGGACTTCATGTTCGGCGACATCAAGGAATCCCTGCACAACTTCGGCGTGGACTTCGATGTGTTCTTCCACGAGGATTCGCTGCACGAAAACGGCCAGGTCGCCAAGCTGCTGGAGCAGCTCAAGGGCTCCGAGAACCTGTACGAGAAGGACGGCGCCTGGTGGCTGAACTCCACCGCGTTCGGCGACGACAAGGACCGCGTGGTCATCAAGTCGGACGGCAACGCCGCCTACATTGCCGGTGACATTGCCTACATCCACAACAAGCGCGAGCGCGGCTTCGACCTGAACGTCTACATGCTGGGTGCCGACCACCACGGCTACGTAGCGCGCCTGAAGGCCGCCGCCGCAGCCCTGGGCCACGACCCGGAGTGCGTCGAGGTACTCATCGGCCAGATGGTGAACCTGGTCAAGGACGGCAAGCCCGTGCGCATGTCCAAGCGCGCCGGCACCGTGGTCACCCTTGAGGACCTGGTCGACGCCGTGGGCGTGGACGCCGCCCGCTACACGCTGGCCCGCTTCTCCGCCGATTCCAACATCGACGTTGACCTGGACCTGCTGACCAAGCGCAGCAACGAGAACCCCGTGTTCTACGTCCAGTACGCCCACGCCCGCACCCACGCCCTGGCCCGCAACGCCGAGGCCGCCGGCGTCGACGATTCCGCGTTTGATGCCTCGCTGCTGAGCCACCCCACCGAGAGCGCGCTGCTGGCCGCACTGGGGCAGTACCCCGGCGTCGTCGCGCAGGCCAGCGCCTTCCGCGAACCGCACCGCGTGGCCCGCCACCTCGAGGTCATCGCCGGCACCTACCACCGCTGGTACGACGCCTGCCGCATTGCACCCCAGGGCGACGAGGAAATCACCGACACCAACCGCACCCGCCTGTGGCTGAACCTTGCCGCACGCCAGGTCCTGGCCAACGGCCTGGGCCTCTTGGGAGTCTCCGCACCCGAACGGATGTAATTCATGACTGCTTCACCCCTGGCTCCCGCATGGCTGAGCCACCCGGAAGACAGCAACGCCCTGCGCCCGCAGATGTGGGCGCAGGACGTCATGCGCGGCGACGGCGGCGAGCTGGAGATCTCCGGCATCCCCGTCTCCCGGATCGCCGAGGAATTCGGCACCCCCGTGTTCGTGATGTCGGAAGCGGATTTCCGGGCCCGTGCCCGGGACTTCAAGGACTCCTTCGACGCTGCGTTCGCGGGGCTGTGCGGGGGAGTGGATGTCTACTACGCCGGCAAATCCTTCCTCTGCACCGAGGTGGCCCGCTGGGTCTCCTCCGAGGGGCTGCGCCTGGACACCTGCTCCGGCGGGGAGCTGGCAGTGGCCCGGCGTGCAGGGCTCCACGGCAGCCAGCTCGGACTGCACGGCAACAACAAGTCTCTGGCCGAGCTGGCCCGTGCCCTGGACATGGAGCTGGGCCGGATTGTGGTGGACAGCCTGGGCGAGCTGAAAATGCTGGGGGACCTGGCCGCCTCCCGCGGTGAACGCGCCAACGTCATGCTGCGGCTGACCCCGGGTGTACATGCCTCCACGCACGAGTTCATTGCCACCGCCCATGAGGACCAGAAGTTCGGCCTGTCCATGGTGGCCGACCCGGAGCTGGACGGAATGTCCCCGGCCATGGCCGCCGTGGAAACCGCACTCAAGCACGACGGTGTGAACCTGGTGGGCGTGCACTGCCACATCGGTTCGCAGATCTTCGAATCGGCCGGTTTTGAACTGGCCGCCCGCCGGCTGCTCGGTTTCCTGGCCGAGGTGAAGCAGGGTTACGGCGTTGAGCTGGCCGAACTGGACCTGGGCGGCGGCTACGGTATCGCCTACACGGAGGCAGACGCCCCGCGTCCGCCGGCCGAGATCGCCAACGCGATGGCCGCCGTCGTCGGCAGTACCTGCACCGAGCTGGGACTGGCGGTTCCGCGGATCTCCATTGAGCCCGGCCGTGCCATCGTAGGCCCGAGCACCTTCACGCTTTACCGGGCAGGCACCACCAAGACGGTCCGGGTGGACACGCCCGACGGCGGCACCTCGCCGCGGCGGTACGTTTCCGTGGACGGCGGGATGAGCGACAACGCCCGGCCCGTGCTCTACGGGGCGGACTACTCCGCCGTGCTGGCGTCGCGGACCTCCGAAGATGACGCGGTTATTTCGCGCGTAGTTGGCAAACACTGCGAAAGCGGCGACATAGTGGTGAGGGACGCCTACCTGCCTGCCGATGTCACGGCGTCGGATCTGCTGGCTGTTCCGGGTACCGGCGCCTACTGCTGGGTCCTGTCCAGCAATTACAACTATGTGGCCCGCCCGCCCGTTGTTGCGGTGCGGGACGGCGCTGCGCGGCTGATAGTCCGCGGCGAAACCGAAGACGACCTGCTGGCCCGGGACGTTTCCTAATTCTTAGAGGAGTTGGCACAACATATGAAGACCCTGAAAGTAGCCCTGCTGGGGTGCGGAAACGTGGGTTCGCAGGTTGCCCGGATCCTTATTGACGACGCCGCGGACCTCACGTCACGCCTCGGCGCGCGGCTGGAGCTCTCCGGCATCGCGGTGCGCAATGTTGATGCTCCCCGCGACGTGGACCTGCCTAAGGAACTGTTCACCACCGATGCCGAGACCCTGGTCCGCAACGCGGACATCGTGATTGAGCTGATGGGCGGCATCGAGCCGGCCCGCACCCTGATCCTGCACGCACTGGACTCCGGCGCCGCGGTCGTGACCGGCAACAAGGCCCTGCTCGCCGCAGACGGCGCCGCCCTCTACGAGAAGGCCGACGCCGCCGGTGTCCAGCTCTCCTATGAGGCCGCCGTAGCCGGGGCCATCCCGATCCTCCGCCCCATCCGGGACAGCCTCTCCGGGGACCGGATCACCAAGGTCATGGGCATCGTCAACGGCACCACCAACTACATCCTCGACGCCATGGATTCCACCGGAGCCCAGTTCGCAGATGCCCTGGGCGAGGCCCAGCGGCTTGGCTACGCCGAGGCGGATCCCACCGCGGATGTCGAGGGGCACGACGCCGCCGCGAAGGGTGCCATCCTCGCGTCCCTGGCGTTCCACACCGGGTTCGACCTCTCCGCCGTTTCCTGCGAGGGCATCAGCTCGGTTACTGCGGAGGACATCAGCGCCGCCAAGGAAGCCGGATTCGTCATCAAGCTGCTCGCCATCGCCGAGAAGTTTACGGACACGGACGGCACCGAAGGCGTCAGCGTACGCGTGCATCCCACCCTGCTGCCCCGCCTGCATCCGCTGGCCGCAGTGCACGGCGCGTTCAACGCCGTGTTCGTCGAAGCGGAAAACGCCGGTGAACTGATGTTCTACGGCCAGGGTGCCGGCGGTGCGCCCACCGCGTCCGCCGTCATGGGCGACGTCGTCACCGCCGCCCGCAGGCTCGTCCTGGGCGGTCCCGTTCCCGCCGGCTGTCCGAGCGGTTCGCTGCCGGCCCTGCCGCTGGAAAAGGTCACCACCAGCTACTCGATCGGCCTGGAAGTGGCCGATCAGCCCGGCGTCCTGGCCGCCGTCGCCCGGGTGTTCTCCGAGCACGGCGTCTCCATCGAAACCATGCGCCAGACCATCCACGGTGAAGGGGCCAGCGCTGAACTGCGTTTCGTCACGCATCGTGCTTCCGAGGCCGCCCTTGCGGCCACCGTCGAGGCCATCAAGGGCCTGGACGTCATCAAGAACGTCAAATCCGTCCTGCGGGTAGAAGGAGTCTGAGCCGTGGCTCACCAATGGCGCGGCGTTATCCGCGAATACGCCGACCGTCTTCCGGTCACCGAGAGCACCGAGGTCATTACCCTCGGTGAGGGCGGTACGCCGCTGGTCCGTGCGAAGGCGCTGTCCGCGCTGACCGGCTCGGAGGTGTACCTCAAGGTCGAAGGCATGAACCCGACCGGCTCCTTCAAGGACCGCGGAATGACCATGGCCATGACCGCTGCCGTGGAATCCGGTGCCAAGGCTGTGGTGTGCGCGTCCACCGGCAACACCAGCGCCTCGGCCGCCGCCTACGCCACGCAGGCGGGCATCACCTGCGCCGTGCTGGTGCCGGACGGCAAGATCTCCATGGGCAAGCTCAGCCAGGCCATTGCACACGGCGCCCAGCTGCTCCAGGTCCGCGGAAATTTCGACAACTGCCTGGAGGTGGCCCGCAAGCTTGCCGAGGCCTACCCGGTGTTCCTGGTGAACTCCGTCAATCCGGCACGCATCGAGGGCCAGAAGACGGCCTCCTTCGAAGTGGTGGACTACCTCGGAGATGCCCCCGACTACCACCTGCTGCCCGTCGGCAACGCCGGAAACATCACCGCCTACTGGAAGGGCTACTCCGAATACGCGAAGCCCTGGACCAACGTGGCCGGCGAGGAACTGGCTCCGGTGGCCACGAAGACCCCGCACATGTGGGGCTTCCAGGCCGAAGGCGCCTCGCCCCTGGTGAAGGGGCACCCGATCACCGATCCGGACACCATTGCCACCGCCATCCGGATCGGCAACCCGGCCTCCTGGGATCAGGCCATTGCCGCCCGCGACGAATCCGGCGGCCTGATCGAAGCCGTCACGGACACCGAAATCCTCGACGCGCACCGCTGGCTGTCCTCCCGCGAGGGCGTCTTCGTGGAACCGGCCTCCGCCGCCGGCGTGGCCGGGCTGCTCAAGAAGCACGCTGCCGGGGAAGTCCCGGCCGGCAAGACCATCGTCATTACGGTCACCGGCCACGGCTTGAAGGACCCGCAGTGGGCACTGCGCACCGCCGACGGTTCCGACGTCGAGCCCACCAAGGTGGACTTCGATGTTGTGAGCGTGGCGGCAGCGCTGGGCCTGGAAGCGGCGCAGCCCGCCGGATCCGGCAAGTAGGGCTGAAGCATGCAGGTGGATCTGCCCGGCGGGCAGCGCTCCGGTTCCCGCTCCGGTTCCCGCATCATTGCGCCGGGGCAGGACGTGACCGTGTCCGTGCCCGCAACGAGCGCCAACCTCGGCCCGGGGTTCGACTCCCTTGGGCTGGCGCTCACGTTGTATGACACGGTCCGGGTGCGCACCTCCGAGGATGAAGGCATTTTCGTCGAGGTCGCGGGTGAAGGCGCCGGAAACGTTCCCTTGGATTCCTCCCACCTGGTGGTCCGCACCCTGCTGTCCACTCTGGCCGCCGCCGGGTACAGCGCCCAGGGGCTGCACCTGAGCGCAGAGAACGCTATTCCGCACGGCCGCGGTCTGGGCTCTTCGGCGTCGGCTATTGTGTCCGGCGTCCTGGCTGCGAATTCCCTGCTGCCGGTCGAAGCCCGGCTCGATGCCGCAGGTGTGCTGCACAGTTGCTCGGCGCTGGAGGGCCACCCGGACAATGTGGCTCCCGCACTCGTCGGTGACCTCGCCATTTCCTGGGAGGACGACGGCGTCTTCCGCTCCGTGCGGGCCTCAGTCCATCCCGATGTGGTTCCCGTCGTCGCCATACCGGCCGTGGAACTTTCCACCGAGAGTGCCCGCGGCCTGCTGCCGGCCACCGTGGCCCACCGGACGGCAGCGGCCAATGCCGGCCGTGCGGCGCTGTTGATCCACGCCTTGACGGTGGATCCGTCGCTGCTGCTTGAGGGAACGCAGGACGCGCTTCACCAGGACTTCCGGGCACCTGCGATGCTCCCGAGTGCCCGGCTGCTGCAGTCACTGCGCTCTGCGGGATTCGCTGCCGTGATTTCCGGTGCCGGTCCCACGGTGATGTGCCTAGCCCACGGCGAGGAGGCCGCCCTGGAAGCGGAGCAGGCCATGACCAAACATTTGCAGGCAGCGGAATTCGGCGAAAATTGGCGTGTTCTGCGGCTTGGCGTCGAGCGAGATGGTGCTAGAGTGGAAGGGCACCAGCGGTAATTTTCCGTCCTGTGCTCCCGCAGGTAGCCGTCCATTTCGGGCCGCCCCGGGCTTTAGTTGAAAACACTTTGCCGCCGTCAGGTGTGATTGCACTCGTCCCGCGGTGATTTCCGTTGATTCAAATGCCCACCCGCGGAGGCGCAGTCTCCGGTGCAGCCTTCAAAGGAACCGCCAAGAAGCGGCGTGTCCCGCTTGAATGCCGCGTGTTCGGCAGCGAAGCTGACCAGACTCTGCGTGGATTCTTCTTTACATAAGGCACCCAGCAGATTCGCCTTTCTCCGGCCATCGGGCCGGTAGTCAAGCGAACCCTGACCCAATGTCTGATTTTGGGACCAGGGCCAATCACCGCGGCCGGCATTGCGCCGGACCGCCCGACGAGGGGGAAGGATCCTTCGTGACAGATACCACTAGCCTGACTGCAGGCGTGGATTCAGCATCCGCCGGTTCAACCGGCGAGAACGCATCAAAGAGCGCAGGCCTTGCAGGCCTTAAGCTCGCGCAGCTCCAGGCGCTTGCCGGCCAGCTCGGCATCACCGGGGGCTCCCGCATGCGTAAGGGAGATCTGGTTACGGCCATCTCCAACCACCAGCGCGGCGGCGCAGTAGCCGACCGACCGGTCCGCGGTTCCCGCGGCGAGGCCGGCGACGACGCAGCCAAGGGTGCTTCGGCGCCCGAGAAGGCGGCAGCAGCACCCGCGGAGCAGTCCGCAGAGGCCGAGACGACCCGCCCGACGCGTACCCGTAACCGCAACCGGCGTGCAGCCAGTGACGGCGTCGTCACTTCCGCCCCCGCGGAAACTGCGGCGGCCGAGGCACCGGCACCCGCCGCCTCGCCGGAAGCAGACGCGGCTCCGGCCCGGAACCGCGAGGCACGCGAAGACAACGGACGTGAAGAGGGCCAGCGCGAGCGCGGCAACCGCCGCAGCCGCAACCGCCGCAGCGACTCCAACGAGTCCAACGGCACGGTCAACAACGCTTCCGCCGAGGCGCCTGCAGAGGACGCCTCCAGCAACGGCGCTGCCAGCAACGGTGCTGCCTCCAACAACGGCGCTGCCAACGGTGCCGAGGCCCGGACCCAGGGCGACGACGAGCGCGGCGAACGCCGTGAACGCCGTGACCGCAACCGTTCGGACCGCGACAACGGCGGCAACCGCGACAACGGCGGCAACCGCGAGAACAACCGGGACCGCGACAACAACCGCGACAACGGCGGCAACCGCGAGAACAACCGGGACCGCGACAACAACCGCGACAACGGCGGCAACCGCGAAAACAACCGCGACCGCGACAACAACCGCGACGACAACGACGAGAACGGGCGCGGGCGTAACCGCCGCAACCGGAACCGCAACGAGCGCAATGACCGCAACGACCGCGGTGACCGGAACGATCGTTTCCGCGACCGCAACGAGCGCCGCCGCAACCGCAACCAGAACCCCGAGGTCGACGACGTCGAGGTCACCGAAGACGACGTCCTGCTGCCCGTGGCTGGCATCCTCGACGTCCTGGAGAACTACGCCTTCGTACGGACCTCCGGTTACCTGCCGGGCCCGAACGATGTCTACGTTTCCCTCGCCCAGGTGAAGAAGTACAACCTGCGCAAGGGCGACGCCGTCGTCGGCGCCATCCGCGCCCCGCGTGAAGGCGAAAACCAGGGCGGAAACCAGCGCCAGAAGTTCAACGCACTGGTACGCCTCACCTCCGTCAACGGCAAGCCCGCCGAGGACAACAAGGACCGCGTGGAGTTCTCCAAGCTGGTTCCGCTGTACCCCTCCGAGCGCCTGCGCCTGGAGACGTCCGCCAAGGTGATCGGCCCGCGTGTCATTGACCTCGTGGCACCGATCGGCAAGGGCCAGCGCGGCCTCATCGTTTCCCCGCCGAAGGCCGGAAAGACGCTGATCCTGCAGGCAATTGCCAACGCGATCACGATCAACAACCCTGAGGTCCACCTCATGATGGTCCTCGTGGACGAGCGTCCCGAGGAAGTCACGGACATGCAGCGCACGGTCAAGGGCGAGGTCATTGCCTCCACCTTCGACCGCCCCGCCGATGACCACACCACTGTTGCCGAACTCGCCATCGAGCGCGCCAAGCGCCTGGTGGAAATGGGTAACGACGTCGTGGTGCTGCTTGACTCCATGACCCGCCTGGGACGCGCCTACAACCTGGCCGCTCCGGCGTCGGGCCGTATCCTCTCCGGCGGTGTGGATTCGTCCGCACTGTACCCGCCCAAGCGTTTCTTCGGTGCTGCCCGCAACATCGAAAACGGCGGCTCGCTGACCATCCTGGCTACGGCCCTGGTGGAGACCGGATCCAAGATGGACGAGGTCATCTTCGAGGAATTCAAGGGCACCGGCAACATGGAGCTGCGCCTGTCCCGCAACCTTGCGGACAAGCGCATCTTCCCGGCCGTGGATGTCAACGCGTCGGGTACCCGCCGCGAAGAGAACCTGCTCTCCCCGGATGAAGTCAAGATCATGTGGAAGCTGCGCCGGGTCCTGTCCGGACTGGACACCCAGCAGGCGCTGGAACTGCTCACCGGCAAGATCCGGGAGACGCAGTCCAACGTCGAGTTCCTGATGCAGGTCCAGCAGACCACCCTGGGCACCAAGGACAACTAGCTGCCTTACGAGCCGCTCATGCCCCCTCCCGCTAACGCGGGCAGGGGGCCTGGGCGGCTCGTTCGTTAACGCCCGGGGACCGACGGGCGCGCGAACCGATAAACTTCCATGTGGGAAACCCAGCTGAAAGAGGAATCTAGAACATGTTTGAGTCCATACAGGGCCTGTTGGATGAGCACGCTGAACTTCAGTTGCGCCTGTCCGACCCGGCAGTGCACGCGGACCAGGGCCTGGCCCGCCGGCTGGGACGGCGCTACGCCGAGCTCAGCCGGATTGTGGACGCCTACAACCGTTGGCACGGACTCGAGGATGACCTTGCCGCCGCCGTCGAAATGGCGGATGAGGACCCGGAATTCGCCGCCGAGGTACCCGTGCTCAAAGAGCAGCTCGCAGACGCGCAGGAGAAGCTGCGCCGCCTGCTGATTCCCCGCGACCCCAATGATGGCCGCGACGTCATCATCGAGGTCAAGGGCGGCGAAGGCGGCGACGAAGCTGCCCTGTTCGCCGGTGACCTGCTGCGTATGTACACCCGTTACGCCGAGCACCGCGGCTGGCGTACGGAAATCATCTCGGCCACCGAGTCGGACCTGGGCGGCTACAAGGACGTTTCCATGGCCATCAAGGGCAACTCCAACGATCCGGCCGAAGGCGTTTATGCACGCCTGAAGTATGAAGGCGGCGTGCACCGCGTGCAGCGCGTCCCCGTCACGGAGTCCCAGGGCCGGATCCACACTTCGGCTGCCGGCGTCCTGGTGCTGCCCGAAGTGGACGAGCCGGAAGAGGTCGCGATCAGTCAGAATGACCTGAAGATCGACGTCTACCGTTCCTCCGGTCCCGGCGGACAGTCGGTGAACACCACCGACTCGGCCGTGCGCATCACCCACCTGCCCACGGGCATTGTTGTGGCCATGCAGAACGAAAAGTCGCAGCTGCAGAACCGCGAAGCGGCCATGCGCGTGCTGCGCTCACGCATCCTCGCGCACGAGCAGGAGAAGATCGACGCCGCGAACTCGGACATCCGGAAGTCGCAGATCCGCACCATGGACCGTTCGGAGCGGATCCGGACCTACAACTACCCGGAAAACCGGATTGTGGACCACCGCACCGGCTACAAGGCCTACAACCTGGACACCGTACTGAACGGCGAGCTTGAAGCAGTGGTGCAGGCCGCCATTGAAATGGACGAGCAGGCACGGCTGGACGCCATCGGTGACGAAAGCTAATAGCCTTACCGGTTCCGCGACCGGTGGCGGCGGCACCCTGGCCGAGGCGCTGCGCCGTGCGACGGCGGAACTCGCCGCGGCCGGGGTACCGTCACCGCGGGTGGACGCCGAGCTGCTGGCGGCGCACCTGCTGGGAGAAAGCCCCGGCCGGATCCGGGCGCTGGCCTTCACCGATGTGCCGGCACCTCAGGGATACGCCGCACTGGTGTCCGAACGCGCCGCGCGGGTGCCGCTGCAGCACCTGACCGGAAAGGCCCATTTCCGGTACCTGGAACTGGCCGTCGGCCCCGGAGTATTTGTGCCTCGGCCGGAAACCGAAACGGTGGCGCAGCTGGCGATCGATGCTGCGCGGCGGGCCGGGTCGGCCAAGGTCGTGGACCTCGGCACCGGCTCCGGCGCCATTGCGGCTGCGGTGGCCTCGGAAGTTCCCGCAGCCGAGGTGCATGCCGTGGAACTGAGCCCCCTCGCCTTCGCGTGGGCGGAACGGAACCTGGCTCCGCTGGGCGTCCACCTGGTCCTGGAAGACCTCCGGACCGCCCTGCCCGGCCACGAATCCAGCTTCGACGTGGTGGTGTCCAACCCCCCGTACATCCCTGCCGAAGCCGTTCCGAACGAGCCGGAGGCCGCCGAGCATGATCCGGCCATGGCGTTGTACGGCGGGGGAGCGGACGGTCTGGAACTGCCGATGGCCGCGGCACGGACCGCGGCACGGCTGCTTGCCGGAGGCGGCTACTTCGTGATGGAACATGCCGAGGTGCAGGCGCCGGCCATCGCCCGGCTGCTGGCCGACGATCCGGCCTGGACCGATGTCCAGTCCCACCGGGACCTCAATAACCGCCCGCGGGCGACGTCGGCTGTCCGGCGCTCCGTATCGATGGCATCCCCTAGTGAAAGAATGAAGACGTGAGCACCAGTTATGACTGCAGTAATCCCGATGAACTCAGTGAGGGGCTGGCGGCAGCCCAGCGCGCCATAGCCGCCAAGTCCTGCGTGGTGCTTCCCACCGACACCGTGTACGGAATCGGTGCCGACGCTTTCTCCCCGCAGGGAGTGGCTACGCTGCTGGCAGCCAAGGGACGCGGCCGGAGCATGCCCCCGCCCGTGCTGATCCCGCGCCTCCAGACCATGGACGGCCTGGCCATGGACATTTCCGACGACGCCCGCAGCCTGGCGCGTATGTTCTGGCCGGGCGGGTTGACACTGATCTTCCACGCCCAGCCGTCCCTGAGCTGGGACCTGGGCGACACCATGGGAACCGTCGCCCTGCGGATGCCCGACGACAGCGTTGCGCTGGACCTGCTGGCTGTGACCGGGCCGCTGGCCGTGTCCTCGGCCAACCGTACGGGATCACCGGCCGGACAGACCGCGGCGCAGGCCCGCGAACAGCTGGGCGAATCCGTGGAGGTCTATCTGGAGGCCGGACACCGTCCGGTGGCCGGCAGCGACGGAGTGCCGTCCACCATTGTGGACGCCACCAGCGAACCGATGCGGGTGGTGCGCAGCGGTGCGATCAGCATTGCCGCCCTGCGCGAAGTGGTTCCGGGGATCCTGGATCTGGGCGAAGAACCCGCAGCCGCCGGTACTGCGCCCTCCCTGGCCAAAGACCAGAAGCCGGTTTAGTTCCGGGAAGCTTCCAGGACCTCGCGGACGCGGGGTACCGGGACGTTGCCCGTGGCCTCGGCCCAGCCGGGCTCCTGGCGCTGCCCGAACCACATCATCTCCACGCGTCGCAGTGCTCCGTGCAGCCGCTCCCCGGCCAATGAGGAGAGCGCATAGCCGGACCGCAGTGCCATGCGGCAGAACCAGACCGGCAGATGTGCCGGACGCCGGCCGCCTGCGGCTTCAAGGACGGAGGACACCGACGCCTGTTCCCAGGGCTGCAGCACCACTGCAGGAACCGGGCCGATGTGGGTGCCTACCCGCAGGACGAAGTCGACCAGTGAATCTACTGAACTTACGGGGCTGGGTGCGGTTCCGCGACCGGCTACGGATGCCAGCGGCGAGGCCGCGAGCCGGCTTAGCTTAGCCGTCGTCGCCCGGCCCGGCCCCTGGACCGATGTGGCACGGACCGTGGCAACGCTGCAGGACCCGCCGTTCCGGGCGGAAAGGACCTGTTCGCCGAGCGCCTTGGAACGGGAGTAGGCCGAAAACGGCTCCACATGCGGGCTTTCGTCCAGGAACGGACGGTGCCCCTGCACCGCGGCGCTGCTCAGGTGGACGAACCGGCGGACACCGGCGGCATCCGCGGCATCGGCAACCAACGCAGGCAGCAGCGAGTTCGCACCCCGGAGTTCGGGGGAGTCCGTTGCTCCCGGCGTCGCCAGTCCAGCGGCATTCACTACGACGTCGGCACCCGCGAAGGCATCGGCCAGGCGGCTCCGCTCCGTGTCCAGTGCTGCGGCATCCGAAAGTAAACCGGCTACGTCCGCAGCGTCGGTACGCAGCCGGGGAGCGGAAACGGACCGGACCTCGACCCCGCGCGCAGCCAGGGCGGCGCGGACGGCTGAACCAATGAATCCGGTGCCGCCCAGGACCGTCCACACCGAGGGGGTGGCGGGGGAAGGGACGGGGCCTGGAGAAGGAGTGCTCAAACCTGCTGCTTTCGTGTCGATGGCTGCTCCGGCGCGGACAACGGGGGCATCGGGGACCAGGACCGGTCCCGGAGGATGCGCCGGGCACCGCGCCAGCCGGCCCAGAGGCGCCCGGCACCGCGCAGTGAATGCTCCACGGCAACCAGCCTGAGCAGTTCCTTGCCTGCGGTCAGGAAGGTCCCGAGTCCGAATCCGAACCGGTGATACCGGCCGTGGACCTGCAGGTACCGGGCTGTATGGCCGCGGTTGCGCATGGCAGTGAAGCGGCCGAGGTCGCTGGAATCGTTGAGGTGGCGGATACCGAGATCGATCTGTCTCTGCACCCGGACCTTGCGGATGACGAAATCGTTGACATAGGCCACCGGCCGGTCCAGGGAGGCGAGCCAGCCGTATATTACATCGTCGCCGTTGATGAAGTAGCGGGCATCCGGGAGGCCTATCCGGCGCACCTGGCCGGCGCTGATCAGCATTCCCTCAAAGCAGCCCACGTTGGTGTCGAAAACGGGGGAATCGCGGAAAACGTTGCCCGGCACCGGCAGGTGCACGCCCAGGAACGGGACGAAGCGGTGCTGCCAGAAGAACGGTTCCCCGCCGGCATCGAACCGCCGGCCGTGGATGCAGTCGTAACTGCCGGTCCACTTGCGCAGCGCAGCCACGGCACCCGGGAGGACCTCGACGTCGTCGTCCATCAGCCACAGCCACTGTGCGCCGGAGTCCAGGGCAGCCTCGACCCCGGCTGCGAACCCGCCGGCACCGCCGGTGTTGGTCTCCAGCCGCAGGACGGTCAGCGGGACGGGGAACCCGGCGCGGGCTGCTTCCAGAACCTCGGGCGTGTCATCGGTGCTGGCATTGTCCACCACAACAACCGACGCAGGTGCGGGGTCGAGCCGCTTGATGCTCTCCAGCAGGCCGGTGAGGTAGCCGGAGCGGTTGAACGTCGTGATGACGATCGTCAGCGGGACCGGTTCCTGGACGACGTCCACGTTAGAACCCGAAGTCCGACGGCGGACCGAACCGGCGCCCGCCCATGCCTGCCGCGTAGGCGCGCAGCCAGTTGGCGAAGCCGCGGGGATCCCGGGTTCGAGCGAAGTGGATGGGGTATCCCACGGCGTCGGCCACGAAGGACTTCACCCTCGTGTAGCGGCGGGTGAGGTGGCCCCGGTTGCGGTAGAAGTAGAACTGCTTGAACGGGGTCTCGGGGACCAGGACATGCATCCGGTCGCCCAGGACGGGCTGCACTTCGGCCCAGGCTGCCGGATGCGTCAGGGCCACCGTGGTGACCGTGCCGAATTCGATGCCCGCCCGGCGCAGCCGGATCATGAAGTCCGTCTCGTCGCCGCGGATGAACAGGCGGAGGTCCGGCAGTCCCACCCGGTAGAAGACATCCGCGCGGATCAGGGCGCCGTTGAAGAAGTGCCCCACATTGGGCAGGAACCTGCGGGCGGCAACTTCGGCCCGGTCATGGGTCAGCTTCCCGTCGAGGCGGAAGTGGAAGGACAGCGTGTCCGGCGCACCCGGGGCAACCACGAGCGGCAGGACGACGTCGAGGCCGCGTTCCTTCGCTGCAGCCAACAGGGTGGCGACGCATTCGGGATCTTCGGGATGGGCGTCGTCGTCCATGATCCAGATCCACTCGGCGCCGGAGGCCATGGCCGAAAGGATGGCGAGCGAAAAACCGCCGGCTCCGCCCAGATTGGTGTTTGACCGGATGTAATTGACCGGTGCCGACGACGCTTCGGCGATCTCCGAAACCGGGCTCTTGCCGGAGTCCACGAGCGCCACGGACGTGATGTTGCCGCTCTGCGCGGCCAGTGCCTCCAGTAGGATCTTCACATCGTCCGGACGGTCGAAGGTCACTGCTGCTACGGCCACTGAGTCCGGCAAGATGGTCCTTTCAGGCAACCCGGGGGATCGGCCAAGACCGAAACCGGAGAGGGTGTGCAGTTAGTATGCTGAATAGATTCCAGTCTATTACACCGGATTCTTCCGCCAGCTCTTCGCATCACCGAGAAGAAAGCCGGGTACCTACCCGTTGAGGACCATGAGGCAAAAACCTACGGACAACAGTCACCTTCCCAGGGAGGAAAAGCCCGTCCTGTGGCTCTGGTCGCAGTACATGCTGGACTCCCTGGCCTGGATCGTGTCCATCGGCCTCGCGCTGGTGCTCCGCTATGAACTCACTGTCGAGCAGATCAACCCGGGCGGACTGGCCGTCTTCTGCGGCGTAGCCGTCCTGACCCAGCTGATAGTCGGCTATTCGTTTGCCCTCTACCGCGGCCGCTACAGCTTCGGCAGTTTCCATGAGATGCGCCTGCTGGCGGTGGTGACGCTCATTGTCTCCGCCATCCTGGTCCTCGCAAGCGCCTTGTTCGGACTCGTGATCGATATCCCGCGCAGCACCGGAATGATCGCCTTCCCCTTCGCCTGCCTGTTTATGGCGGCAATCAG
This sequence comes from Arthrobacter sp. zg-Y895, assembly GCF_020731025.1. Taxonomy (NCBI): domain Bacteria; kingdom Bacillati; phylum Actinomycetota; class Actinomycetes; order Micrococcales; family Micrococcaceae; genus Arthrobacter; species Arthrobacter sp. zg-Y895. Next base: position 96,291 of record NZ_JAJFZY010000001.1, on the reverse strand, counting down.
GTACGTCAAGCGGATGTACGTGGAGAGCAAGGCACGGCCGGGGGAAGAAGCCCAGCGTGCCCTTGTGTACGGCGCGGGATTCCTTGGCGGTTCCCTGGTGTCACGGATGATGAAGGACCCGGAGTCGCCGTACTACCCGGTTGGCCTGGTCGACGACGACCCGTCCAAGAAGCACCTGAGGCTGGCTACTGTTCCGGTGCTCGGCAAACTCGTAGACCTTCCCGAACTGGTGCAGCGGACCCGTGCCACGGTGCTGGTGGTGGCCATTGCCGATGTGGAAGCGAAGCAGGTCCGTGAGATTTCCGATCTCGCCGAAGGCCTGGACCTGCGCGTCCTGGTGCTTCCGCCGCTCAAGGACATGCTCTCGAAGGGCGACGGCGCCGGACTGGGCGACTTCCGCGACGTGGCGGTCGAAGACCTCATCGGGCGCCGGCCGGTCGACATCCATGTGGACGAAGTTGCCGGCTACCTGTCCGGGAAGAAGGTCCTCGTCACGGGTGCCGGCGGTTCCATCGGCTCCGAACTCTGCCGCCAGATCACCGCCTTCAATCCCGGCGAACTGATCATGGTGGACCGGGACGAGACCGGCCTGCAGCTGACCCAGCTCTCCATCACCGGCCGCGGCCTGCTGGACGGCCCGGACACGGTCCTGGCGGACATCCGCGACCCCGAAGCACTGGACCGTATCTTCCGCGAACGCCGCCCCGACGTCGTTTTCCACGCCGCCGCCCTGAAGCATGTCTCCCTGCTGGAGCAGTACCCGCAGGAAGCCTGGAAGACCAATATCATCGGCACCGCGAACGTGCTGGCCGCGGCCCGCAAGGCCAACGTGCGCCACTTCGTGAATATCTCCACCGACAAGGCAGCCAACCCCACCACCGTCCTCGGCCATTCCAAGCGGGTCGCCGAAAAGCTGACTGCATGGATGGCCCGCGCCACCGGCGAGCGGTACGTGTCCGTGCGGTTCGGCAATGTAATCGGCAGCCGGGGCTCCATGCTGCCGCTCTTCAGCGAACAGATCCGGCAGGGCGGACCGGTCACCGTGACCGACCCGGAGGTGACCCGGTTCTTCATGACGATCCCCGAGGCCTGCCAGCTGGTGATCCAGGCCGGCGCGATCGGCCGCGGGGGAGAGGTGATGATCCTGGACATGGGCGAGCCCGTGAAGATCCTCGACGTCGCCCGCCGCATGATCGCGATGTCCGGCAAGGACATCGAAATTGTCTTCACCGGACTGCGCCAGGGCGAAAAGCTGCACGAGATCCTCGTCGGCACCGGGGAAGAGGACTCCCGTCCCCTGCATCCGAAGATCTCCCACGCCGCGGTTGCCGTGCTGGATCCCGATGAGCTGGACCTGACCGACTGGCTGCGGCGCTGCGGGATCGAACCCGGCAGCGTGCCGACGGACGGCGCCGCAACCGATGCCGGCGAGATTGTGCGCATTCCGGGTGCCCGCCATCCCGGCGCCCCCGGTGACGCGGCAAATGAGCCCGGGGAACCCTACAGCGAACGGCGGACCGGCTAATGCTGCTGGTGCTGTGCGCCGCTGCGGCTTTCCTGGCGAGCCTGCTGCTGCCCTTCCTTTTTATCCCCCTGCTGCGCCGGCTGGGTGTCCTCGATGTCCCCAATGAGCGGTCCTCGCACACCAAGGCAGTCATCCGCGGAGTGGGTGCAACCACTGCCGCCGGTGTCCTGGCCGGCCTCCTGCTGGCGCTGCTGACGGGGCTGGTGGCCGTTGACCGTTCGGTGCTCGCCATTCTGATTGCCGTGATCGGCGCGGCATCGCTGCTGGGCTGGATCGAGGACTGGCGCGGCGTCTCCGTCCGGACCCGGGCGGCTACCCAGCTCGCCATCGGCCTGCTTGGAACGGCCGGACTGGCCTGGACCATGGAGCAAAGCTGGTGGTGGGTTCCCGTGGGCGGCCTTGCAATAGCGGCCTACATCAACGTCGCCAACTTCATGGACGGCATCAACGGAATCTCCGGGCTGCATGGACTGGTGGTGGGCACCCTGTACTCCATCAGCGGCGTGCTGTCGGACCACGTCTGGCTGACCGTTACGGGAGCAGTGGTGGCCGCGGCTTTTGCCGCCTTCCTGCCCTGGAACCTCGGCAGGGGACAGGTTTTCCTGGGCGACGTCGGCAGCTACCTGCTGGGGTCATCCATCGCCGGTATTGCCGTCGCCGCGTTCCTGGCCGGTGTCTACGTGGAATACCTGCTGTTCCCGATCGTTATCTATCTGGCGGACACCTTCACCACGCTCCTGCGCCGCATGCGTCGCGGGGAGCGGTGGTACTCGGCGCACCGCCAGCACGTCTACCAGCGGCTGACCGATGCCGGGCTGAGCCACGTTCAGGTGTCCCTGGTTGTCACCGGCTGCACCGTGGCCGTCGGAGTTACCGGGCTGCTCACTGCCGGTGCCGGTGCAGGTGCGACGGTAGGCGGGGTCCTCTTCGCCGTCGCGGTGCTGGCCTTCTACCTCGCGTCGCCGCGCCTGTTCGCCCGGCGGACAGTGGCCTGACCAGAGGCAGCGCACGCCCTGCCGGGGGCATCTTCTATGTACTGTAGAATTCAAGGGTCGCGGTAGCCCGCCCCGTCACGAAGCCCTCCGGCTCCAGCAGAACCAGCAAGGAAGATTGCCTCCACCATGAGATCCGCAGACGGTACCCGCCCCGGCGGATACCTGACCCCCTCCGGGCCAACGAAGGCCCCCTGGTTGGGGATCCTCTGGAAGGCCCTTGCCGTGACCGGCTCCGCCGCCGTCCTGGCAGCAGCCGCGGCGGCTCTCACGGCGGATCTGTTTGCAGCGGCGAGCTCCCTTCTGGGCTGGTTCGTTATTGCCGCATTCTTCGGAATCAGCCTCCTGGTCGGCCACGTCGTCGGACGGCGCAATCCCTCCGGAGCCATTGGAATGTTCGCCGTTACCTATGCCATAAAGGTTGTGGGTTTTGCCGTTATTCTTTTCGGGCTCGGAACACCTGTTTGGCTGCACCGGGAATGGTTCGCCTTGACGGCCGTCGGTGCAGTGGTCCTTTGGCAGGCGGCGGAAATCCGCGCCTTTTCGACGACCCGCCACCTGATTTACAACGATGCTGACGATTCCAGTCCCCAAGGAGGCGCAAATGCCTAAGAATCGGCCTTCGTCCGGCCCTGCGGCCTTCCAGGCGCCGTCCTCCAGGCGGCGCGCACTGCTCCAGTATGTCCTGGCGGGAATCATCGCCTTGGGTTTGATAGGGTGGAGCCTGGATAGTCTCCTGGGAACTCGCTGGATTTTACCGGCCGGTATCGTTCTGGGCGCGGTCAGTGGCTACTATGTGGCCTCCGCACACAGGCGCACCTCGGGTGCGGACCGACCCGTCACGGGCGGAAAACAGCCGGATACGGATAAATCGAATTGATTTCACAAAACCGAACTAATGGGCGCACATCATGCGTGCCCACCAATGATATGCCCAACGATGGACACAGCAGAGAGGAAACGCGTTGATCGCGCTTGCGCTTCCCGCCTCCAATGACGAGGGATTCGTCGCACCTACCCTCGAAGACATGCACCTCCCTGAGATCCTTCCCTGGGGCGCCGAAAGCGGTGAAGGATTCGGAAAGCAGATGCTGCTTATCCTCCTTTCCGTCATCCTTATCGGGTGGTTCTTCATAGCCGCAGCCCGCAAGGGCCAGATGGTCCCGGGCCGGCTGCAGTTCCTGGGCGAATGGAGCTATAACTTCGTCCGCAACTCGATCGGCCGGGACATCATCGGTGAAAAGGACTTCCGGTCCTTCACTCCGCTGCTGTTCGCGCTGTTCTTCTTCATCCTGATCAACAACCTGTGGGGCACCATCCCGCTGGCCCAGCTGCCGACCACGTCGCACGTGGGTACGGCCTATGCACTGGCCGCGATTGTCTACTTCACCTGGATTATCGTCGGGATCCGGAAGCACGGTCTGGGTTACTTCAAGTTCGCCACCGTCCCGTCCGGCGTGCCGATGGCGATCCTGCCCCTCGTGGTGCTGATCGAAATCATCTCCACCTTCCTGGTCCGTCCGATCACGCACAGCCTGCGACTCTTCGCGACCATGCTGTCGGGCCACCTCATCATCATGCTTGCCGGCAGCGGAACCGCGTTCCTGCTGCTCGAGGCTGAAGGACTGTTGAAGCCGCTGGGTGCGCTCACCCTGGTAGGCGGCGTCGCCATGTTCCTGTTCGAAGTTTTGATCCAGGTCCTGCAGGCCTACGTCTTTACCCTGCTGACCGCGATCTACATCCAAGGCTCCCTGGCCGAGGAACACTAAACCTCCCCTCACCGGGGAACCCCCTGAACCATGCAACCTGCCCAACGGGCATCTTGAAAGGAACAAAACCAAATGACTGGTGTTTTGGATATCGAAGGCAACATCAACCTCGTCGGCTACGGCCTGTCCGCTATCGGCGGCGCCATCGGCGTGGGCCTGGTCTTCGCGGCCTACATCAACGGCGTTGCCCGCCAGCCGGAAGCCCAGCGCGTCCTGCAGCCCATCGCCTTCCTGGGCCTGGCTCTGACCGAAGCACTGGCTATCCTTGGTCTGGTTTTCGCGTTCGTTCTCTAACGTCAGCGCGTATTTTCCAACCAAGTAGATAGGACGGATTGAAATGAACGAGGCACTAATCCTCGCCGCCGAAGAAGGCGCGAATCCTCTGATCCCAAACATCTGGGAGATCCTCGTAACACTGCTTGGCTTCGCCGTGCTGATGTACATCGTCGTCAAGTTCGTCGTCCCGATGTTCGAGAAGACGTATGCAGAGCGTACCGAGGCCATCGAAGGCGGACTCAAGAAGGCCGAAGCCGCACAGGCTGAAGCCAGCGCGGCCCTGGATGAATACAAGCAGCAGCTCATCGACGCCCGTACCGAGGCCAACCGGATCCGCGAGGAAGCACGCGCCGAAGGCGCCCAGATCCTCGCTGACCTGAAGGCCAAGGCAGGCGCCGAATCCGCCCGCATCATGGAACAGTCCCACGTCGCCATCGAAGCGGAACGCCAGGCAGCTGTCGTTTCCCTCCGCAGCGAAGTGGGGACGCTCGCCACCGAGCTGGCCGGCAAGATCGTCGGCGAGTCCCTCGCAGACGATGCGCGTGCCGCCCGTGTGGTTGACCGCTTCCTTGACGACCTGGAATCCCAGAACGCAGGTGCGGTTAAGTAATGGCAGGTATATCGAGCGAGTCACTGGCCGCGGCGCAGGAGAAGCTGGAAGCAAAGCTTCCCGGTGCAACCCTGTCCCTGGCCGAGGAACTCTTTGGAATTCTGGGCCTGCTGGACAGCGACGCTGGACTCATGCGTGCCCTGACGGATCCGGCTCGTGAAGCCTCTGCCAAGGCAGCCTTGGTCTCCAAGCTGGTCGGCGGCAAGGTTTCGTCCGACGCCGAGCAGCTGGTTGCTTCTCTGGTGGAGTCCCGGTGGCGCACTTCGCGTGACCTGGGCGATGCCCTGGAAACCCTGGGTGCAACGGTTGTCTCCGCTGTAGCGGAGAACAAGGGTCCCGGCCTGTCCGGCCTTGAAGCACTGGAAAGCGATTTGTTCCGCTTCAACCAGGCCGTTGCAGCCAACCATGAGGTGCAGCGTGCGCTGCAGGAACCGCAGGCCTCCGCCTCGGCCAAGGCCACGCTGGCACAGAAGCTCGTGCCGGGCATGGGAGCCGAAGCCAAGGTGCTGGTCACGCAGGCAGTAACCGCCCCGCGCGGACTGCGTCCGGCAGCACTGGTAGCTCGCTTCGCGGAACTGGTAGCCGGCCGCCAGCAGCGGTGGATTGCAGAAGTGCAGTCCAGCCGTCCGCTGACGCAGGAACAGCAAAAGCGTCTGCAGTCCTCTCTCAACGGACTGTATGGCCGCGAGCTGAAGATCAACGTCAATGTGGACCCGGCGATTCTCGGCGGCATTCGTGTCACAGTGGGGGATGAAGTAGTTGATTCCACCGTTACGACGCGCCTGACTGAACTTCGCCGAAAGCTCGCTGTCTAGTCACCTTGACGGCCCTAAACGGCCTTCAGAATTTTTGAGAACCAATCACGGTCATCGGCACTTACGCGATGATCACAACATAGGAGAGCAGGGACTGCAGATGGCCGAATTGACCATCAACGCCGACGACGTCCGTAATGCGTTGAATGAATTCGCGGCGTCCTACGAACCCGGAAACGCAGAGCGCGTTGAAGTTGGCCGCGTAACAACCGCCAGCGACGGCATTGCCCGTGTGGAGGGCCTGCCCTCCGTTATGGCGAATGAGCTGCTTCGGTTTGAGGACGGCACGCTGGGCCTCGCCCAGAACCTTGACACCCGTGAAATCGGTGTCGTTGTACTTGGCGATTTCGCCGGTATCGAAGAAGGCCAGGAAGTTCACCGCACCGGTGAAGTCCTGTCCGTACCCGTAGGCGATGCCTTCCTGGGACGCGTTGTCGACCCGCTGGGCGAGCCGATGGATGACCTCGGCCCGATCACCGCTGAGGCACGCCGTGCACTGGAACTCCAGGCGCCGGGCGTTACCCAGCGCAAGTCGGTCCACGAGCCGCTTCAGACCGGCCTCAAGGCAATCGACGCCATGATCCCGATCGGCCGCGGCCAGCGCCAGCTGATCATCGGTGACCGCAAGACGGGTAAGACCGCCATTGCCGTTGACACCATCCTGAACCAGAAGGCCAACTGGGATTCCGGTGACGTCCAGAAGCAGGTTCGCTGCATCTACGTAGCCATCGGCCAGAAGGCTTCCACGATCGCTGAAATCAAGCGCACGCTGGAAGACAAGGGCGCCATGGAGTACACCACGATCGTGGCCTCCCCGGCATCCGACCCCGCCGGCTTCAAGTACCTGGCACCGTACGCCGGCTCGGCCATCGGCCAGCACTGGATGTACGGCGGCAAGCACGTCCTGATCATCTTTGATGATCTGTCGAAGCAGGCTGAAGCCTACCGCGCCGTGTCGCTGCTGCTGCGGCGCCCGCCGGGACGCGAAGCCTACCCGGGCGACGTCTTCTACTTGCACTCCCGCCTGCTGGAGCGTTGCGCCAAGCTCTCCGACGAGCTCGGTGCCGGCTCGATGACCGGTCTGCCGATCATCGAAACCAAGGCAAATGACGTCTCGGCCTACATCCCGACCAACGTTATTTCCATCACCGACGGCCAGATCTTCCTCCAGTCGGACCTCTTCAACGCCAACCAGCGCCCCGCCGTCGACGTCGGTATCTCCGTCTCGCGCGTCGGTGGTGCTGCACAGCAGAAGGCCATGAAGAAGGTCTCCGGTACGTTGAAGCTGGAACTGGCCCAGTACCGCGACATGCAGGCGTTCGCCATGTTTGCCTCGGACCTGGATGCGGCTTCCCGCCAGCAGCTGACCCGCGGTGCACGCCTCATGGAACTGCTCAAGCAGGGCCAGTACGCCCCGTACCCGGTGGAAGACCAGGTTGTCTCCATCTGGATGGGCACCAACGGCTACCTGGATGATGTTCCCGTTGAGGACGTCCGCCGCTTCGAGTCCGAGTTCCTGGAACACGTACGCCACTCCTCGTCCGTCATGACCGTCCTGGCCGAGACGAACAAGCTCGAGGACTCCACGGTTGATGAGATGAAGAGCCTCATCACCAAGTTCAAGCAGGGTTTCTTCGGCGAAGGTGACGACCGCATGGTCGCCGCCGGCAACGAAGCTACCTCCGCCTTGGACGAGGACGCCGTAGACCAGGAAAAGATCGTCAAGCAGAAGCGCTAGCGGCTTTGAAGTTCCGCTGCCGGGCCGTGCGCCCGGCAGCGGAACCTTAGGCCATTGCCTTAGCCCCTAGCTTCAACGCTAGGAACTGAAAGGAAGAGTATGGGAGCCCAAATTCGGGTCTACCGCCAGAAGATCGCGTCGACCACGTCGATGCAGAAGATCTTCAAGGCGATGGAGCTGATTGCTGCCTCTCGCATTGGAAAGGCGCGCACCCGTGTGGCTGCGTCACTGCCTTACGCCAATGCGATCACCCGTGCCGTTTCTGCTGTGGCATCCCAGTCGGAGATCGATCATCCGCTGACCACCGAACCGGAGCAGATCCGGCGCGCAGCCGTGGTCATCATGACCTCCGACCGCGGTCTTGCCGGATCGTACTCCGCCGGTGTCCTCAAGCAGGGCGAAGCACTGAATGAATTGCTCCGTGACGAGGGCAAGGAAGTAAAGACCTACCTTGTTGGACGCAAGGCGCAGGCGTACTACGAATTCCGGAACCGTTCAGTGGAACGGGTCTGGACCGGCGGTACCGACGCACCCGAGTTCGAAACAGCCCGTGAAATCGGCAAGGCACTCCTCGATGACTTCAACACGGCCTACGAAGACGGCGGCGTGGACGAAATCCACATCGTCTACACGCGCTTCAAGTCCATGGTTATTCAGGAACCTGCGGTCATCCGACTGCTGCCGCTGGAGGTAGTGGAGGAAGAAGCCCAGTCAGACGCTGAGTTCCTGCCTCTCTACGAATACGAGCCCGAGCCGGAAAAGGTCCTGGACGCACTGCTGCCGCGCTACATCGAGTCGCGCATCTTTGCAGCCATGCTCCAGGCCGCCGCTTCCGAGCTTGCTGCCCGCCAGCGCGCCATGAAGTCCGCAGGGGACAACGCCACGGACCTGATCAAGAAGTACACGCGACTTCGCAACAACGCCCGTCAGGCCGAAATCACCCAGGAACTTTCCGAGATCGTAGCCGGTGCGGACGCGCTCAGCGCCTCCTAGCCTGCCCCGCTCGAAGATAAGTTCCAACGCATAAAAAACTTAGTCCACACGCCATCTAACTGAGTGAAGTGAGAGAGATGACTGCCCAAACTGTCGAGCACGGATCTGATTCCGTAGCCTCGGGTGCCACCGGCCGTATCGCCCGTGTCATCGGCCCGGTTGTCGACGTCGAATTCCCGGCTGACGCAATCCCCACCATCTACAACGCCCTGACCACCGAGCTGACGCTCGACGGCCAGACCCGCACCATCACGTTCGAGACCTCCCAGCACCTGGGTGACAACCTCGTTCGTGCCATCTCCCTGCAGGCCACCGACGGCCTGGTCCGCGGCGCTGCCGTGTACGACACGGGTGCTCCCATCTCCGTCCCCGTAGGCGACGGCGTCAAGGGGCACATCTTCAACGTCCTGGGCGAGCCCCTTGACGTTACCGAAGACCAGCTGGAGATCACCGAGCGCTGGCCGATCCACCGTTCGGCTCCGAACTTCGCGGACCTTGAAGGCTCCACCGAGATGCTGGAAACCGGCATCAAGGTGATTGACCTTCTCACCCCGTACATCAAGGGCGGCAAGATCGGCCTGTTCGGCGGTGCCGGTGTCGGCAAGACCGTGCTGATCCAGGAAATGATCACCCGTGTTGCCCGTAACTTCGGCGGTACCTCGGTATTCGCCGGTGTCGGCGAGCGTACCCGTGAAGGCAACGACCTCTGGGTTGAAATGGAAGAGGCGAACGTCCTGAAGGACACCGCCCTTGTATTCGGCCAGATGGATGAGCCGCCGGGAACGCGCCTCCGTGTGGCACTGTCGGCTCTGACCATGGCGGAATACTTCCGCGATGTGCAGAACCAGGACGTGCTTCTCTTCATCGACAACATCTTCCGCTTCACGCAGGCAGGCTCCGAGGTTTCCACCCTTCTCGGCCGCATGCCTTCCGCTGTGGGCTACCAGCCGAACCTGGCTGACGAGATGGGTCTGCTGCAGGAGCGCATCACGTCCACCAAGGGCCACTCGATCACGTCCATGCAGGCCATTTACGTGCCTGCAGATGACTACACCGACCCGGCCCCGGCCACCACGTTCGCCCACCTGGACGCGACCACGGAACTTTCCCGTGAAATCGCTTCCCGTGGCCTGTACCCGGCCGTGGATCCGCTGACCTCGACGTCGCGTATCCTCGACCCGCAGTACGTCGGCCAGGCGCACTACGACACGGCCATCCGCGTCAAGCAGATCCTCCAGAAGAACAAGGAACTGCAGGACATCATCGCCATCCTCGGCATCGACGAGCTCGGCGAAGAGGACAAGATCGTCGTGTCGCGTGCACGCCGCATCCAGCAGTTCCTCTCCCAGAACACCTACACCGCCAAGCAGTTCACCGGCGTTGAGGGTTCGACGGTTTCCATCAAGGACACCATCGAAGGCTTCCGGGCCATCTGCGACGGCGACGTTGACCACATTGCCGAGCAGGCGTTCTTCAACGTCGGCGGCATGGATGACGTTGAGCGTCAGTGGGCGAAGATCCAAGAGCAGACCGGGAAGTGAGCCCCATGGCGGACGCTGCTGAACTCGAAGTTGAGATTGTTGCTGCCGACCACTTCGTGTGGTCGGGAGCGGCAAAGATGGTCAAGGCCCGCACCAGCGACGGCGAGATCGGGATCCTTCCCGGGCACTCACCGGTGCTGGCCATCCTGGCAGAGGGCGGACTGGCCATCGAACCGGTGTCCGGTTCCCGCATTGAGGTAAGCGTTGACGGAGGATTCTTCTCCGTGGACAACAACCGGGTGGTCATCGTGGCCGACAATGCCAAGGTGACCAACGAAGCAACCGCCGGGACCCGCTGACTCCTTCCGATGGACAGCTCCTATGTGTTCATTGCGTTGGCCGCCCTCTTTGGGCTGCTTGTCCTTGCAGTAGTGCTCTTCGGGGTGCGCCGCAGCCAGCTGCGGCGCGCCCTGGGGACCTTCGATGCCTCCATCTGCCTCCCCCCTGCGGGGTGGCGGATGGGGGTTTGCCGTTATACGGACACCCATCTGGAATGGCTGCGCCTGGTCTCGCTGAGTCCGCGTCCCCCGTACCGTTTCCTGCGCAGTTCGCTGGAAATGGCCGGCTGGCGGGAGCCCACCGAGGCTGAGCGTGCCCGAATCCAGCCAGGAGCCGTCGTCGTCAGCTTGAACTACCAGGGCAGCATCATCCTGGTGGCCATGAAATACGAGGCCTATACGGGCCTGTCTTCATGGGTGGAAGCCGGCCCCGTGGTCGGCATCGGTACCTGGCGCTAGCGCCGGGCCGGGCAATAGAGTCTTGCTTAGAAGGCACAGGGAATTCTCCCTGTGCCTTTTTTGCTGCCCCTTTTTGCCGCCCCGCGGGTGCCTGCTCCGGCCCCCTACTATGGAGTAATGGAAGACGTCATTGTTGTTACCGGCCCGTCCACCCTTCGCGGAGCCGTCACTGTCCCGGGTGCCAAGAACAGCGTCCTGAAGCTGATGGCGGCGACGCTGCTTGCGCAGGGCCGGTCCGTCATCACGAATGTCCCCAACATCCAGGATGTCTGGATCATGGCGGAGCTGCTGCGCCGGCTGGGATGCTCGGTGGATTACGACGTCGACGCCGCCTCCGTTGCCGTGGACGTACCGCAGGAGCTGGGCCACCAGGCGGACTATGACCTCGTCCGGGCCATGCGGGCCTCCATCTCCGTGCTGGGCCCGCTGGTGGCCCGTTGCCGGCGGGCAGAGGTGGCGCTGCCGGGTGGAGACGCCATCGGTTCCCGTGGACTGGACATGCACCGCGCCGGACTGGAACTCATGGGTGCCGAGATCGGCATCGATCACGGCTACCTGGTGGCCTCGGTCCCGGAAGGCCTGCACGGAGCGGACCATATCCTGGACTTTCCGTCCGTCGGCGCCACCGAAAACCTCATGATGGCCGCCACTCTGGCCCGCGGACGCACGGTGATCGATAACGCTGCCCGGGAACCGGAAATCACTGACATTGCCCGCATGCTCAACAGCATGGGGGCCCGGATCAGCGGCGTGGGCACCAACACGCTCATCATCGACGGCGTCCAGGAGCTGCACCCCGTGGAACACCGCGTGGTGCCGGACCGGATTGTTGCCGGCACCTGGGCCTTCGCCGCAGCGATCACCGGCGGCGAGATCGAGGTGCGCTCCGCGGATGCCTCAGCTCTGGCAGTGGTTCTGGACAAGCTCACCCAGGCGGGGTGCGAAGTCAGCACGGGGGAGAACGGCTTCACGGTGAAGGGACCGGCCCGTCCCGAGCCCATCAACGTGTCCACACTGCCGTACCCCGGATTCCCGACCGATCTGCAGCCCTTCGTGGTGGCCCTCAACGCCGTCGCGAACGGTTCGGGCATGGTCACCGAGAATGTTTTCGAGGCCCGCTGGGGCTTCACCTCCGAACTGGCGCGGCTCGGAGCAGTGGTGCGGCTGGACGGGCACCACGCCCTGATCCAGGGTGTCGAGCTGCTTTCCGGTGCACCGGTGGTTGCCAACGACATCCGGGCCGGCGCGGCCCTTGTCATAGCAGGCCTGGCTGCTGACGGAACCACTGAAGTGCGGGGCGTGGACCATATTGACCGCGGATATGAAAGATTCATGGAGAATCTCCGGGGTCTCGGTGCGAACGTAGTCCGCCGCCGTGGGTAAGTAGGCGGCGGGTAAGTAGGCCGTGGGTATGTAAGCCGCGGGTAAGAAAGCGAATGGAAAACAAGGAAAGCCCCCGGCATTTGCCGGGGGCTTTCCTTGTTTCCTTGCGGAAGAAAGAGCGGAACCTTTTTAGGGTTATACCCTAGAGGGCGGTAACGCCGGTGGCCTGGGGGCCCTTGGCGCCCTGGCCGATCTCGAAGGAAACGCGCTGGTTTTCGTCGAGGGTCTTGAATCCGTTGGTCTGGATTTCGGAGTAGTGAACGAAGACATCGCCGTCTGAGTCGTCCGGGGTGATGAAGCCGAAGCCCTTTTCGGCGTTAAACCATTTGACGGTACCCTGAGCCATTTGTTTCTCCTCATAATGTGGAACTTACCTGCACAGTCCGTGCCGGATATGTTACTGAAGCAAGAAAGCCCAAGTTCTTGCCGTTCAGCAGTTCCTTGAGGAGCTTCTCACTCGCAACGGTCTTGCGAGCATGAAAAAACACCTACACAAAGACTTGGTAACAGCGTTGCATAACCGAAATGCCTGGTCAATGCTCGAAACGAAATATTTGGAACTTTTTTTACCGTGTTTTTTCAGCGCGGCAGCCACGTTCCGCAGCGCAGGACTGCGTGCAGCTCCAGGTCCGGTGAGACCACCAGGGCATCGGCCCGCAGGCCGCGGCGCAGGGCACCTACTTCATCGGCGAGCCGAAGCACATCCGCGGGTACCGCAGTGGCTGCGCCCACTGCTTCCGCGAGCGGCACACCGGCAGCGACAGCCGTGCGTACGCACTGGAGCAGGGTGGCCGTGCCACCGGCCAGCGTGCCGTCGGGCAGGCGGGCCGTCCCGTTCCCCACCACAACGCCGGCAGGCCCAAGCCGGTAGGTGCCGTCGCCAAGCCCGGTGGCCGCCATGGAGTCACTCACGAGGGCCACGTTGGCGCCTCCTGCGAGCTCGAAGACGGTGCGTACGAGTGCGGGGTCAAGGTGCGCACCGTCGGCGATCAGCTCCACTACGGCCGCTCCGCTCCGTGCGGCCCGCAGGCTCGCTGCGACGGCGCCGGGGGAGCGGTGGTGCAGCGGGTCCATGCCGTTGAACAGGTGCGTCACCGTGGGCCGGGGAGCGTAGCCTCCGAAACCGGCCTCTTCCATTTCGTCCCGGGCGGACTCCAGCGACTCGGCAGCAACGGGGTCCGCAGCGGCGGTATGCCCCAGCGAAGGCGTCACGCCGTGGAGGACCAAGCGGTCCACGAGGTCATCTGCTCCGGGCAGTTCAGGCGCATAGGTCATGGTGACCAGTTCGCTGTCCGCGGCCGCAAGCAGCTCATCCACGAAGCCGGGGTCCGGCGGGATCAGGAACTTCGGGTCCTGCGCACCGCAGCGCTCCGGGGACAGGAACGGCCCTTCGGCATGGATTCCGGCAATGAGTCCTTCCCTCGCCAGGGCGCCGAGACGGGCGGCGGCAGCGAGCATGTCCTGACGGGACGCGGTCACCATGCTGGCGAGCAACGTGGTGGTTCCCGCCGAATGCAGGAAGGAAGCTGCCCGCCGGATTCCCGCTGCGTCGGAGGTGGTGAAATCGCTTCCCGCTGCGCCGTGGCAGTGCAGGTCAACGAGTCCGGGAAGGATGAGCGACCCGGCCGGCAGGTGCGCGGGCTCCGGCCAGCCGGCGCCGTCAAAACCGCTGGCCGGGCCGGCGTAGGTGATCCGGTCGCCGACAAACGCGAGTGCGCCGTCGGGAACCAGCTCGTCCGGGGTCAGCAGGCTGCCGCGGAGGTAGCCGCGGTCCCGGCTGCGTGCTGTGGGGTTCATGCACCGATTCTAGGCATGTTGCCCGGCGGCCGGGAGCGGGGCGGGGAGTCAGAAGAGGCGGGAATCCCGGTCATCCACGCCGCGCATCGCGTCGTAGTCGAGCGTCAGGCAGGTGATCCCGCGGTCCTCGGCCAGCACGCGTGCCTGCGGCTTGATCTGCTGGGCGGCGAAAATACCGCGGACCGGAGCCAGCAGCGGGTCCCGGTTGAGAAGTTCCAGGTAGCGGGTCAGCTGCTCCACGCCGTCGATGTCTCCGCGTCGCTTCAGCTCCACGGCCACGGTGGCGCCCGTGGCGTCGCGCGCCAGGATGTCCACGGGGCCAATGGCCGTCATGTATTCGCGGCGGATCAGCGTGTGGCCTTCGCCCAACCGGTTGATCTGTTCGGCCAGCAGTCGCTGCAGGTCCGCTTCCACGCCGTCCTTGATGAGGCCCGGGTCGGTTCCGAGGTCATGGGAGACATCGGAGAACCGCTCGTGGATGCTGATGATCAGGCGGTCGTCGGTCTTCGCGCTTTGGACATTCCAGACTTCGGTCACGCCGGCTTCGGCGTCCGTCTCGTCCGGTTCCACGCTGCGCATGGTGGCCGGCGGGCTCATCCAGTTCAGCGGTTTGTAGGATCCGCCGTCGGAATGGATCAGGACGGAACCGTCGGCCTTCACCATAAGCAGCCTTACGGCCAGGGGCAGATGGGCACGGAGGCGGCCGACGTAGTCAACGGAGCAGCGGGCTATTACTAAACGCACAGTTGCACTTTACCGGCTGAACTGCGGCAAAATGACTTCTATGCCCCGTTCGAACCATCCCCGCCGCACGCCTGCCGCCGGCAGCGCCGCCGGCCGGAACGCCCGCCGCAAGTGGGCGTCCGCCCCGCCGGAGGGGGATTTGGAACGCACGCGTGCCGGTATTCCGCGCCGTGAAAGCGGTCCCGACGGCGAATGGTCGGTGCGGCAGATCACGGCCGGCAACGCCGCAAAGGACTACCGGTGCCCCGGCTGCGGGCAGGTCATCCCGCCCGGAACCGCGCACCTGGTGGTGTGGCAGGAGGACTCGCTGCTGGGCCGCCAGACTGCCGTCGAGGGCCGGCGGCACTGGCACAACCACTGCTGGCGGATCCGCCGCAGGTACTGAGGGGCTACTGCCGGTCCTGCCGGGCGATGAAGACTTCCTTGAGCAGCAGCAGGGTGGCGGCCGCCGTCGGGATGGCTATCAGCGCCCCCAGTACGCCGAGCAGGCTGCCGCCGGCAATCACGGCGATGACGGCGACGGCGCCGGGCACCGCCACGGCCCGCTGCATCACGCGCGGGGAGACAAAATACGCCTCGAACTGCAGGTAGGCCATGTAGAGGATGGCGAAAACCACCGCCGTCTGCCAGCCCTCGGTCAGGGCCACCAGCGAGACCAGCACCAGCGCTATGGGCGGGCCCACCAGCGGGATGAAGGCCAGCAGCGCCACCAGGAAGGCCAGCAGTACCGAGAACGGCACGCCGGTGATGGTCATCACGATGAAGGCATAGGTGGCGTCCAGGATCGCGACCAGGCCCTGGCCGATCACGTAGTTGCCGACGCTGCCGGTGATTTCCTCTGAGAGTGCCTCCACCCGGCGGCGGCGGCTGCGCGGGGCGAGCCGGTAGGCCCACTTCTTCATCGACGGCAGCGAAGCCAGGAAGTAGAGGGTCAGGACGAGGATGATCAGTGCGCCGAACAAACCGTTGGCAATCACCGTGCCCACGCTGAGGACCCCGCCGAAAATGCCGCCCACGGCGGAGCTGTTGGAGAAGAAGCTGCCGACTTCCTGCTCGATGCGGTCACGGATCTGGAACTGCTTGTCGATGTTGACGAAGAAATCCGAGGCAAGGAAGTTGTTGATGTAGCCCGGAGCGTTGGCGATGATTTCGGTCGACTGGCTGACGATGGTGGGGATCAGTGTCGCAAAGAAGGCCGTGACGACGCCGGCGAGCACCAGTACGGTGATGGCGATGCCGGCGGGGCGGGGGATCCGCCGCGCGGCCAGCCAGCGGACCACCGGATCCAGCCCCAGGGCAATGAACAGGGCAGCGCCGATCCAGACCAGCAGCTCGCCGACATTGGTGATGACGAAGAACAGCAGCAGGGCCAGGCCAACGCCGACCGTGAGCATAAAACCGAAGTAGATGGGGTGGGCGCGCAGGCTCCCCCCTTCCGCGTCATGCCCCTGTCCGCCGCCGCTGATGCTGAGCCGTTCATCGGGAAGCCGCACGTCGTCGTCGACCGTAATCTCCGGTCCCGCGGCGTCCTCGGGCGGGAATTCGAAGCGCGGCCGCGGCCGGGCCCCGGGAACACCGTGGCGCAGGCTGTAGCGCACGCGGTCCGCAGCCGTGGAAAGGAATCCGGGCAGAGGGGTACGGGGCGTATTTCCCCCGGCGGCATTCCCGCCCTCCGGTTTTTTGTCCGCAGGGCCGGGGAGCGGCGCGTGGACGGGCACGTCCTCGTTGTCGCTCATTTCGCGCGTTTCTCCTCTGCCTGATTGGGCTGCTGATACGAACCGAAACCTTACCAGCCGACGCGCCGCAGAAACCGCTTTCCCCTTAGGCACATGCGGCGGTTACCGCTCGGGGGCATCGCCCGAATGGGTGCTCTGATGGGATTTCGTTACCATTGGGTTATCAAGTGCCAGGACATCAATGACCAGCTGCGAATTAGCCGCCGCATTCCGGAGCCCGCGTTCGGGCCTGCCGGCCCGGAAAATCCGCCGCCCTGCCATGTCATTTGCCCAGACTGAAGATAGGTAAGTTGTGCGAAACAAATTTGCAGTTCCGCTGATCGTCCTTGGGGTGCTGCTGATGCTGATAGGCATTGGCCAGCGCACATTCTGGGCGCCCCCCGAGACCCAGTCGGTTTCCATGGAAGCCGAGGGCGCGGAGGACGCCGTGGTCACCGTACTGGAACCGGAACTGCTGGCCGAATACTCCGACGGTACGGAGATTACCGTCCGTTCCGACGCTCCCTTCACGCTGGCGGTCGGCCGGGCCAACGATGTCCAGGCCTGGGTGGCAGACGCCGCCGCCGCCCGGCTCACTCCGGGAGAGGACAGCTCGTCCCTGGCAGTCGGCACCGATAAGACCGGGAAGACCGCTCCGAATCCAGCCGGTTCCGATCTCTGGGTCGTTGAAGAGTCCGGTGAAGGCGAACTGTCCTACGACTGGAAAGCGCCGGGCGAAGGCGACTGGCGGATCCTGCTCGCCACGGACGGCACCGCTCCCGCACCCACCGACGTGACCCTGACCTGGGAGAACGACGCCACCCGCCCGTTCGCCGTGCCGCTGATTGTCATCGGTGCCCTGCTGGCCGTCCTGGGCCTGGCCCTTGCCTTCCTGCGCAGCGGCTCCGACGGTCCGCGGCGCAGCAGCCGCCGCAGCGCCGGTCCGGATGCCGGAACGGCTGACAGGCAGCCCAGCGTCTCGGGAACGACGTCGGCCTTCACTGCCGCCGCTGTCTCCCGCCGCCGTCGTCCGGCCTTCCTGGCCGCTGCTGCCGCCGCCGTACTGGCAGCGGGCTCTGCCCCCGCAGCGGCCATGGCCGACGAGTCCGCCGGAAGCCAGCCGGTCATCGTGGACTCCCAGCTGACCCGCATCCTGGATTCCGTGGCCGGCACGGTCGAGGCGGGCGACGCAGCCAAGGACGCATCGATGCTGACGCCGCGCGTCGGCGGGGCCGCCTACGCCATGCGTGCAGCGAACTACGCCGTGGCCGCGAAGTCCGCCGATCATGAAGCCCCGGTGCCGGTGGCTGCCGAAACGCTGCGGACCCAGTCGATCGGCACCGCTGCCGATTGGCCGCGCACCGTCGTCGCCGTGACCCAGGGCGAGGGGAACCCGGTGCCCCAGGCGCTGCTGCTGGTCCAGGAGTCGGCCAGGGACAATTACAAGCTCGTTTCCGCTGTCCAGATGCTGCCCGCGAGCACGTTCCCGCAGCCGCCCGCTGCCACCGACGGCTCGGCCCAGATTCCCGCAGACTCGGACAACGGGCTGGCCATGTCGCCGCAGGACGCCGTCGCTGCGCTGGCGGACTCCCTGACCAATCCGGAGGGTGAAAAGAAGGACACCTTCGGCGCCAACCGGTTCAGCGAGGACGTGGTCAAGTTCCAGCAGCAGGTGCAGAGCGACCCGAAGAATGAGTTCGCCACCAACACGTTCCAGCACGCCGCGGATCCGAAGGAAACGTACGCACTGCGGACCGACGACGGCGGGGCGATCGTGTTCGGCTACCTGTCCAACACGTTCTCCAGCACACCCAAGGAAGCCGGCGACTCGGTCAACCTTGAAGGTACCGTCTACCAGGCACTGACCGGCGAGACGAACACCGACAAGGGCATCGACGTCACCCACGGCGAAGCCGTAATGCTCTACGTTCCGGCTTCCGGCGGCACCGGCCAGGCCCTGGTAGTGGGTGCAGCGCAGGAACTGCTGTCCGCCAACCTCAAGTAGCGGAAAGCGTGAGGCTTGCCGGTGGACGGGCACGGCGTAATAAGGTGAAGAAATGAGCACACCGAACCATCGCCCGTCACCGGCAGCCCCCTCATCCATGAACCTGCGGGGTGCAGTTGACCTCTCCGCACTCAAGGCACGTTCCGCGGCCCCGGCAGCGCCCGCGGCCCCGGCGGCCCCGAGCGGAGCCGCTCCGGGTGGCGCTGCCCCCGGAACCGCTCCCGCGCCGTCACCGTTCGTGGTGCAGGTCTCGGAACAGACCTTCCCCCAGGTTGTCCAGCTTTCCGCCGAAGTACCGGTGGTCATTGACCTGTATTCGGATGCGAGCCCCGACTCGCAGCAGGTGTCCGCAATCCTCGCGTCCATCGCCGTGGAACAGAACGGGCGGATGCTGCTGGCACGCGTGGACGCGCAAGCGTACCCGCAGATTGCACAGGCCTTCTCCGCCGTCGCCGTGCCCACCGTGGCAGCGGTGATCAAGGGCCAGCCGGTGCCGCTCCTGGACCGGCTGATGCCGGAGGAACAGATCCGCGCCCTGGTCGGCGAGCTGATGCAGGTGGCCGCCGCCAACGGCGTCAACGGAACCCTCGAAGGCGGCACCCCGGAAGAGGCACCGGAAGTGCCGCTGTCTCCGCTCCACCAGGAGGCCTTTGACGCCATCAACGCCGAGGACTACGACGCCGCGGCTGCCGCCTACCGCCGTGCCCTTGCCGAGCAGCCGGCCGACGCGGAAGCGAAAGCCGGCCTTGCGCAGGTGGAACTCATGGCCCGGCTGCGTGATGCCGATGCGGAGGCCGTCCGCCGGGCAGGCGCCGAAGAGCCCGACAACGTGCAGGCGCAGCTGGCCGTCGCGGACCTGGACATTGCCGGCGGGCACGTCGAGGACGCCTTCCGCCGGATTACCGGCCTGATCGGCCGGGTGCACGGCGAAGACCGCGAAACCGCCAGGCTGCGGCTGCTGGACCTCTTCGAAGTGGTGGGCATCGCCGATCCCCGGGTCACCAAGGCCCGCTCCGCCCTCGCCCGGGCGCTGTTCTAGGCGGCCCGGCTTTTCCATGGAGACGGCATCGCTTTTTGACCCCATCACCCTGCGCGGAATGGAGCTGGCCCACCGCGGATGGGTAGCCGCCATGTGCCAGTATTCCGCGGACTCCGTAGATCCCGCGGACCCCGCCAATGCGCCCGGCGTACCCAATGACTGGCACCTGATGCATCTGGGCTCCTTCGCCGCAGGCGGGGCGGCCCTGATCATCACCGAGGCCGCAGCAGTTTCCCCGGAAGGACGGATCAGCCCGCAGGACGCCGGGATCTGGAACGAGGAGCAGGCCGCCGGCTGGCAGCGCATCACGGACTTTGTCCACCGGCACGGCGCCGTCCAGGCGCGTATCGGCATCCAGCTGGCCCATGCCGGACGCAAGGCCTCCACCTATGCTCCGTTCGCACCCGGGACCGGCAGCGTTCCACTGTCCGACGGCGGCTGGCAGACCGTCGGCCCCACGGCGGACCCGTTCGGCAGCTACGCGGCTCCCGCGGCGCTGGATGAAGCGGGCATCCGCCAGGTAATCCGCGACTTCGCCGACGCGGCTGTCCGCTCGGTTGACGCGGGCTTCGACACCATCGAAATCCACGGCGCACACGGCTACCTGCTGCACCAGTTCCTCAGCCCGCTGGTCAATACCCGCACCGATGCGTGGGGCGGGGACGAGGCAGGGAGGAACCGGCTGACCCTCGAGGTCATCGATGCGGTACGTGCTGTCATCCCCGATTCCATGCCGCTCCTGCTGCGGATCTCCGCGACGGACTGGATACCCGGGGGAGTGGATGCCCAGTCCTCGGTGGTCCTGGCACGCGCCGCGCGGGAACGCGGAGTGGACCTGGTGGACGTTTCCACCGGCGGCGCCGTTCCCGGAGCCGTGATTCCCGTGGCACCGAATTACCAGGTGGAGTACGCCGAAGCGGTCCGGCACGGCGCAGGCGTGCCTACCGCCGCCGTCGGGCTCATCGATTTCGGCACGCAGGCGGAGGAGATCCTGCAGGCCGGCTCCGCGGACGCGGTCCTCATCGCCCGTGCCGCCCTGCGGGATCCGCACTGGTGGATGCGTGCAGCGGCCGAACTGGACGCCAAGCTGCCCTGGGTGCCGCAGTACGAGCGCGCCGCACGCCCCGGTACCTTCTAACCGGACAGGCTAGTCCCCGCGACGGATACCGCGGTCCGGAGGGGCGCTGAATTGGTCCTTTGGGCCGAGGACGTCCCGGCGCCGGGTGGATAGGCTGGGCCCATGACATCACAACCGGACTCCGTCCCGGCGCTGTCCGTGCGCGGACTCACCAAGCGCTTCGGTTCCAAGACGGCCGTCAACGGCATCACCTTGGATGTGCCGCAGGGCTCGTTCTACGGGCTGGTGGGCCCCAACGGAGCCGGCAAGACCACCCTGCTGTCCCTGGCTACCGGGCTGCTGCGTCCGGACGCGGGCTCCGCCTGGGTGCACGGCACCGATGTGTGGGCCAGCCCCCTCGAGGCCAAGCGGCTGATGGGGATCCTGCCGGACGGCGTCCGCCTTTTCGACCGGCTGACCGGTGAGCAGCTGGTGACGTACGCGGGACTGCTGCGCGGCATGGACCGGGAGACGGTCCGGACGCGCACCAAGGACCTGCTGGCCGCCATGGACCTCAGTGCTGACGCAGGCAAGCTCGTGGTGGATTACTCCGCGGGCATGACGAAGAAAGTAGCCCTGGCGTCCGCCTTGATCCACGCCCCGCGCCTGCTGGTCCTGGACGAACCGTTCGAGGCTGTGGACCCGGTCTCTGCGGCCAATATCCGCGACATTCTCGCCGGGTACGTTTCCTCCGGAGGAACAGTCATTGTCTCCAGTCATGTGATGGACCTCGTCCAGCGGATGTGTGACCACGTCGCAGTGGTTGCGGGCGGTAACCTGCTGGCCGCAGGAACGGTGGACGAGGTCCGCGGCGGCGCTACCCTGGAGGACCGCTTTGTGTCGCTGGTCGGCGGCCGGACCCACTCGGAGGGGCTGGAATGGTTGCGCACCTTCTGAGGCTGAAGCTGCTGCTGCTGCGCAACTCTTTGAAGCGCAGTCCCTGGCAGCTGGTCGGGGTTGTCCTCGGTGCGCTCTATGCGCTGGGTATCCTGGCCGTGCTGATCGCGGCTCTGTTTATCGTGGGGGATGATCCGGCGGCGGCCCGAACAGCGGTCATCCTGGCCGGAGCCGCAGCGGTTGCGGGCTGGGCCCTGATCCCGGTGGTGTTCTCCGGCCTGGACCTCACCCTGGATCCGGCCCGGTTCACCACCTATGCCGTCCCCACCCCGCAGCTGCTGACCGGTCTGGCCGCGGGCGGGCTGATCGGTATTCCCGGGGCCGCCATGCTGCTGGCCGTACTCGCGCAGGCGGCGAGTTGGTACCGCTTTCCGGGGGCGCTGGCCGCAGCACTGGTGCTTTCCGTCGTGGCGGTCTTCACCTGCCTGATCGCCGCGCGCGTTACCGTGGCCGCAGCCGTCTCCCTCACCGGCTCCCGCAGGTTCCGCGACTTTACCGGGCTGCTGCTGGTCATCCCGTTGGTGCTCCTGGGGCCCATCATTGCCGGTGTAGCCGACGGAATCCGGGCCGGCGCAGAGTTCCTTCCGGGCCTGGCCGACGTGCTCGCATGGACGCCGTTGGGCGCCGTCTGGGCAGTACCCGGCGACATTGCACTCGGCCATTACGGCGCGGCGGGTGCCAAGGCACTTATCGCTGGAGCTTTTCTGTCGGTATTGGTACTGGCCTGGAAGGCCCTGCTGCTGCGGGCGCTGGTCAGCCCGCCGCAGGCCGCCGCCGGGCGGAAGAGCGCCGGGCTCGGGCTCTTCTCGCGTTTCCCGGCCACTCCCACCGGAGCGGTGGCCGCGCGGGCATTGATCTACTGGCTGCGCGACCCCCGCTACAGCGCTTCACTGCTTATTGTCCCGCTGCTCGTTGTGGTCCTGCTGTTCGCGGGAAACAACGCCGGCGCAGAGGCGGGGCTGATGGTACCGCTGGCGCTGGGGCCGCTGGTGGCTTTTATGCTGGGCTTCTCCATCAGCGCGGACGTCTCCTATGACAACACGGCGTTCGCCCTGCATCTGGCCACCGGTGTGTCCGGGCGGGCGGACCGCGCCGGCCGGGCACTGGCCTGCGCGGTGGTAAGCGTGCCGGCCGTGCTTGCCGCAGCCGTCCTGCCGGCGGCCCTGACCGGGCACGCGGATCTCATAGCCCCCGTACTGGGGGTTTCCCTGGCGGCGCTGATGATCGGGCTGGGAGTCTCCAGCGCGGTGTCCGCGCGCTACACCTACAACGTGCCGCTGCCCGGGGAAAACGCCTTCAAGACCCCGCCCGGTTCCACCGGCCGGGCCCTGCTGGTACAGGGCGCCTTCAGCCTGGTGACCTTCGCGCTGCTGGTGCCTGTGCTCGTTCCGGGAGTGGCCGCCGTCGTTCTGGAAAGCACTCTCTGGGGTGTTGTGACCCTGCTCGCGGGACTGCTGCTGGGTGCGGCGGTGCTGATCCTCGGGATCCGGCTGGGCGGGCGGTGGCTGGACGCGCGCGGGCCGGAACTGCTGCAGCAGGTCTCCATCAACAAATAGTCGGCGGGTACTAAGATGGAACGCATGAGCCTGCCTCCCGATCCTTTCGAAAACGATCCCCGCCGCCTGGATGACAACGGTACGTCCACGGCCACCATCGAGCGCGAAGAACTGCGCGAAGAGCTGGAACCCGGCGACAGCGAGCGCTTTGCCCACTATGTGCGCAAGGAAAAGATCATGGAATCGGCGCTTTCGGGCGAACCGGTGATTGCTCTCTGCGGCAAGGTCTGGACGCCCGGCCGGGATCCCCAGAAGTTCCCCGTCTGCCCCACCTGCAAGGAAATCTACGAGGGCCTGCGTCCCGAAGGCGACAACCCCAAGGGCAAGAAGTAGTTCGTCCTCTCCGGCCGATTTTCTGCTCGCTCCGTTTCCCAGCCTTCCTCCGCGAAGGCAGTTAGTCCTGATGCCTGCATGACCTATGTGTTTACGCCTGCGCCCGTGCGCAGTCGCTCAGCGCTGCGCCCGTCCGGTGCCCGCACGGCAACAACCAATCGAGCAATGAGAAAGGTTGCGTTTCCCGCGTGAGTTCCGAAACCCTGTTCGGCGCCGGTGCGTCCCTGCCGCCCGCCTACCCCGAACGCGCCGCCTGGGGCACCGCCCCGAAGCTGCGTCAGTGGCAGGCAGAGGCCCTGGAGAAGTACTTCGCATCCAATGCCAGTGATTTCCTGGCCGTCGCAACCCCGGGCGCTGGTAAAACCACTTTCGCCCTGCGCGTAGCCAACGAGCTGGTGGAGCGTGGAATCGTCAACCGCATCACCGTTGTCGCTCCCACGGACCACCTGAAACGGCAGTGGGCCGACGCCGCCGCGAAGGTGGGCCTGGCCATCGACCCGAACTTCAAGAACGCCGACGGACGGCACGGGCACGGGTTCATCGGCGTGGCCGTCACCTACGCGCAGGTGGCGTCCAAGCCGATGCTGCACCGTGCCAAGACCGAGGCCGCCCGCACCCTGGTGATCCTGGACGAGATCCACCACGGCGGTGACGCCCTGTCATGGGGTGACGGCATCCGCGAAGCGTTTGAGCCGGCCGTCAAGCGGCTTTCCCTCACGGGTACGCCGTTCCGCTCGGACACCGCCGCCATCCCGTTCGTGGAGTACGTCGAGGACCGGGACGGCATCCGCCGTTCCAAGGCGGACTACACCTACGGCTACGGACAGGCGCTGAAGGACCATGTGGTCCGCCCGGTGATGTTCATGGCCTATTCGGGGCAGATGCGCTGGCGGACCAGTGCCGGCGACGAGATGGCGGCGTCGCTTGGCGAAGCCGCGGTGACCAAGGACATCACGGCGCAGGCCTGGCGCACCGCCCTGAATCCCACCGGCGAGTGGATTCCCGCCGTGCTGGCCGCAGCGGACCGCCGCCTCACGGAGGTCCGCCGGTCCGTGCCCGACGCCGGCGGGCTGGTGATCGCCACGGACCACGACGACGCCCGTGCCTACGCCGGCTGGCTGAAGAAGATCATGGGCGAATCACCTACGGTCATCCTCTCCGACGATGCCAAGGCCTCGGAAAAGATCGAGGAATTCTCCGCCGGCACCCAGCGCTGGATGGTGGCCGTGCGGATGGTGTCCGAAGGCGTGGACGTGCCGCGCCTCGCCGTCGGCGTGTATGCCACCTCCACCGCCACCCCGCTGTTCTTCGCACAGGCCGTGGGACGTTTCGTGCGTGCCCGCAAGCGCGGCGAGACGGCGTCGGTGTTCCTGCCCTCCGTGCCGAACCTGATGGCGCTGGCCAACCAGATGGAAGTCGAACGCGACCACGCACTGGACCGCCCGGACAACCATCTGGAGGAGGAAGGCTTCGGCCTCGAGGACAGCCTGATGGAGGCGGCCAACCGTGAGGAAAAGGCCTCCGGCGAGCTGACCAAGCAGAAGTTCGAAGCCCTGGAATCCCAGGCGTCCTTCGACCGCGTACTGTTCGACGGCGGCGAGTTCGGCACCGGCGGTGCGTTGGGCAGCGAGGAGGAACAGGATTTCATCGGCATCCCCGGCCTCCTGGACGCGGACCAGATGAGCACGTTGCTGCGCCAGCGCCAGCACGAGCAGCTTTCCCGCAGGGGCCGCCGTTTCGGTGCCGCAGCTGAGGAAGCCCCGGTGGAAGCCCCCGAAGTGGTGGACCACCGCCGGCTGACCGAACTGCGGGGCGAGCTGGCAAAGAACGTTTCCGCCTGGTCCGCCCGCTCCGGCATGCCCCACGGCGTGGTGCACAGCGAGCTGCGCCGGATCTGCGGCGGACCGCCCGTGGCCCAGGCCAACGAGGAACAGCTCAACAAGCGGCTGAAGAAGCTGCAGGACTGGTTCATCGGCCGCAAGTAGCGGCGCCCCCCGGGACCAGCCCAACGGAGCCGCCCAAGGCAACAGCCGGGGGCCGCCCCCCCCCGGGCCCGCCCCTCTGTTTTGCGCCTCTGCTAAAGGTCGATGATCTCCACGCCGGCGTCTTCGAGTTCGGCCCAGGCCGCGAGCGTGGTCTCGCGCTTGATGCCGCGGCACAGTTCCGGGATCACCGCGGTGGTGTAGCCGGCAGCGATGGCGTCCAGGGCAGTGGCGCGTACGCAGTAGTCAGCGGCCAGGCCCAGCACCACGACCTCGTCCACGTCGTTGTCCCGCAGCCAGTCGTCAAGGCTCAACGTCTCGGCCTCGGTCTCCGGCTCGGCTTCCGGCTCCCCGAGGGGAACCTCAACGTCCGGGGCCAGGACGCCCTCAAAACCGGAATACGCTGCTTCGTACTGGCCCTTGCGGAAGAAGGCATCCACCAGTTCGGTGTCCAGATCCGGATGCGGCTGGGCGCCCGGGGTGCCGGCGACGCAGTGCGGAGGCCAGGAGTCCACGAAGTCCGGGGTATCCGAGAAATGCGCACCGGGATCGATGTGCCAGTCCTGGGTGGCGGCGACCAGATCGTACCGGCCGGCGGAAGTTTCCACGTAGTCGGTGATTTCCCCCGCGAGGTCGGCCCCGCCGGCCACAGCCAGCGAGCCGCCTTCACAGAAGTCGTTCTGCACGTCAACGATTATCAGGGCGCGGGCCATTGCTTACTCCTCGTATTCGGTGGGGATGACCGGCTCGCCGCGCTGCAGGCGGTTCACCGAGGTTGGCAGTTCGGCAAGGGACGCCTCGTGCTGCTTGGCAGCACGCGTCACGGCCTCCGGTCCCGTCCAGCCGGGCAGGACAACGCCGTCGGCCACGAACTGGTGCAGCAGGCTACGGTCGTTGCCGTCGTCCGCCGGCGCGTGGCCGATGCCGATGACCTCGGCGGTTGCCGTGCCGTGTTCGTCCAGCCGGCGCAGTGCGTACTTGCGCCCGCCGAGCGAGACCTTGTTCTTCGCGGCCTTGGCAACGGAGACGAACTCGTGGTCGTCTCCCTCACGGCTGACCAGTTTGTAGACCATGCCGGCGGTCGGAGCCCCGGAGCCGGTGACCAGGGAGGTGCCGACGCCGTAGGCATCCACGGGAGCCGAAGCTAGCGCTGCAATCGCAAACTCGTCCAGGTCGGACGTGACCATGATGCGCGTCTTGGTGTTGCCCAGTTCGTTGAGCAGGTCCCGGACCCAGCGCGCCTGCGCTACGAGGTCGCCGGAATCCAGCCGCACGCCGCCCAGTGACGGTCCGGCAACTTCCACCGCGGTGCGGACCCCCCGCTCGACGTCGTACGTGTCCACCAGGAGGGAGGTGCCCAAACCCAGCGATGCTGTCTGCGCGGTGAAGGCTTCCTTTTCGGAATCGTGCAGCAGGGTGAAGGAATGCGCGGCGGTGCCCACGGTTTTCAGGCCGTAGCGCAGGCCCGCCTCGAGGTTGGAAGTGCTGTCGAAACCGGCGATCACTGCCGCGCGGGCAGCGGCAACGGCTGCTTCCTCATGCGTGCGCCGTGAACCCATTTCGATGCACGGACGTCCGTCGGCTGCGGAGGTCATGCGGGAAGCCGCGGAGGCAATGGCACTGTCATGGTTGAGCATGGACAGGATCATGGTTTCGAGGATGCAGGCTTCGCCGAAGGTGGATTCAACGATCAGCAGGGGGGACTGCGGGAAGTATGCCTCGCCCTCGGCGTAGCCGTAGATGTTGCCGGAGAAACGGAAGTCCGCGAGCCACGCCAGCGTGCGTTCGTCCACCACGTTGGTCCTGGCCAGGAAGTCCAGCTGCGTTTGTTCGAAGCGGAAGTTTTCCAGGGCTTCGAGAATGCGGCCCGTTCCCGCCGCGATGCCGTAGCGGCGGCCTTCAGGCAGCCGCCGGGCAAAGACTTCGAACACGGACCGGCGGGAAGCCGTACCCGAGTGGAGGGCGGCCTGGAGCATGGTGAGCTCGTAGTGGTCCGTATAGAGGGCTGAATTCGGGGTGTGCCGGACGGCGGGACTGTTCACAGGCAAAACTCTAACCCGCGGATACCCATTGAGTAGAAGGCCGCACTGCGGAGGTTCGCAACCGATTCCTCACTACAATTGGACCTATGGCTACCAGCACCGCGACCGGAACGGACACTTTGACACGTGAGGAGACGGATACCCTCACGTCTTCGGACGTTCCCTGGGTCGTGATTGTCTGGAACGACCCGGTGAACCTGATGAGCTATGTCAGTTACGTCTTCCAGAGCTATTTCGGCTATTCGGAGGCCAAGTCCCACCGCCTCATGCTGGAGGTCCACCAGGCCGGGAAGTCCGTAGTGGCCACCGGATCCCGGGAATCCGCAGAACGCGATACCCTCGCCATGCATTCCTACGGGCTGTGGGCCACCTTCCAGAAGGCGGACGCGGCCTAGGCCGCCTCAGCCGCAGAACCCAGTACTCCGCAGAACCAGTACGCAGAACAGAAACGGATATTCGTGGCCACCGGCTTCAAGCTCACCCGTAAGGGCATTACCGCAAACCTGGAACCGGGGGAGCGGGACCTGCTGCGCAAGCTCTTTTCCGATGTGCAGGCTTTGCTGGAACCTGACACTGCAGCGGACACCGATCCCCTCGCGGCCATGGTCGGCATCGACCCGTCGGCGGCCGTTCCGGACGACTCCGCCCTGCTGCGGCTACTCCCCGCCGGCACCACGGGGAACGACGACGACGCGCTGGAGTTCCGGCGGTTTACCGAACGGACGCTGCGCGAATCAAAACAAGGCGCCCTGCGCGCCGCCGCGCTGCAGCTGGAAGCGGCACCGCTGCGCCTGGACACCGAGCAGGCGCAGCTCTTTGCCCGCGCCTTGAACGATGTCCGGCTGGTGCTGGCCGACCGCCTGGGACTGGAAGATGACGAAGACGCCGAGCGGCTGCATGACATCACTGACCCGTCCAAGGCCGAGGACTTGGACGGCTACCTTGCGCTGGTGTACAACTTCGTCACATGGCTGCAGGAGACACTGATGCAGGCGCTGCTCGACTCCCTGCCCTGATAGGGAATCGACTGCGTCCGCAGGCGACTTTGTGAGCAACGGCACGGCCCGGTGAATGTGCCCGTGCGCGGGGGAGGACTATGGTCGTTACATTATGAGTTCGAACCCGGCCAGCTCCTCCACCCATCCACTGGGCACGTCCGTGCACGAAGCAGTCCGGGTCAAGGACCCGGACGCCCCGATCGGCATCTTTGACTCCGGTGTCGGCGGCCTGACAGTGGCACGCGCGGTCCTGGACCAGCTGCCCAACGAAGCCGTTATGTACGTGGGGGATACCGCCAACGGACCCTACGGGCCCCTGCCGATCGCCGAAGTCCGGGCCAAAGCCCTGGGCGTGATGGACGAACTGGTGGATTCCGGCGTCAAGCTCCTGGTGATTGCGTGCAACTCCGCCTCCGCCGCCGTCCTGCGTGACGCCCGCGAGCGTTACACGCACCGGTACGGCATCCCCGTCATCGAGGTCATCCAGCCGGCGGTCCGCCGCGCAGTGGCTGCTACCCGGACCGGACGGATCGGTGTCATCGGAACGGCTGCCACTGTTGGTTCGCGGGCCTACGACGACACCTTTGCCGCGGCCCCGCACCTGCAGGTGTCTTCGGTGGCCTGCCCGGCGTTCGTGGAGTTCGTCGAAGCCGGCATCACGTCCGGCCCCGATGTGCTGGCCACGGCCGAGGAATACCTGGCTCCGCTGAAGGCCCGGGACGTGGACACGCTGGTCCTTGGCTGCACCCACTACCCGCTGCTCACCGGCGTCATCTCCTATGTGATGGGCGACGGCGTCACGCTCGTTTCCAGTGCCGAGGAGACCGCGAAGGATGTCTACCGCGCCCTGATCTCGCACGGGATCGAACGGCGCTCGCAGACCCCGCCGCAGCACACCTTCGTTGCCACCGGAGACTCGGCCTCCTTCGAGCTGCTTGCCCGGCGTTTCCTTGGCCCCGAGGTGCTCAGCGTCCAGCAGGTGGAACATGTGGCCGCGCATTACCCCACGGGCAGCATGGCGCGGGTGACCCCGCAGATGATTGCCGCAGCCCGGGCTGACGCCCCTGAACGCACGGAGGCGCACATCGGCGCCTCTTGGAACGGCAAGGTATGAAACTGACCATTGTGGGCTGCAGCGGATCCTTCCCCGGCCCGGCCTCGCCGGCGTCGTGCTACCTCGTGACCGCCAACGACGGCGTCCGCGACTGGCGGATCCTGCTGGACCTCGGCAACGGTTCGCTGGGTGCGCTGCAGCGCTACATGGACCTGCGGGACATAGACGCAGTCCTGCTGACCCATCTGCATCCGGACCACTGCATGGATCTGTGCGGCCTCCACGTAGCCGTGCACTGGGATCCCTCCGGCTGGAACCGGGACCGGATCAAGGTCTGGGGGCCGGCGGCAACGGCGGACCGGATGGCAACGGCCTACGGGCTGGAGCTGGACCCGGGCATGCACGAGGATTTCGAGTTCTCCAACTGGACCGCCGGCAGCGCAGTGCAGATCGGGCCGTTCACCGTGACCCCCTACCCGGTGCGGCACCCGGCCGATGAGGCCTACGCGCTGCGCGTGGAGGCCCGCACCCTGGACGCCGCCGGCGAACCCGTGCTCCGGACCCTGGCGTATTCCGGGGATACCGATTCCTGCCCCGGGCTGGAAGATGCTGCCCGGGACACCGATGTCTTCCTCTGCGAAGCTGCGTTCCATGAGGGCCGGGATGACGCCATCGAAGGGGTGCATCTGACCGGGCGCCGCGCGGGAGCGGCGGCCACCGCAGCGCAGGCCCGGCGCCTGCTGCTCACGCACCTGCCGGTTTGGAACGACGCCAGCGTCAGCGTCTCGGAAGCACGCGAAACCTACAGCGGGGACCTCGCCGTCGCCGTCGCCGGTGTCTCCTACGACGTCGGCAGCCCCTTCAGCGCACCGCTCGCCGTGCAGGGCGGGGCGCATCCGGCGGGATAGGCCCGCCGTCAGCGGCCCTTCCCGTTCCCGTGTCCGTGCCCGTGGCCGTGACCGGAGCCCGGATCCTGCGGGTAGTCCCGGTCGTTGACGAACTCCTCGGGGCGGTACCTGATGAAGTCCGCTTCCCCCAGTCCCAGTGATTCGGCTGCCCGGTCAAGCTGCCGGGGCTCGGCCAGGTTCCCCCAGCGGCCGGTGTCAAGGCGCTCGTCCATTGCCAGCACCGCGCCGACCCGCTCCGCGTCGGTGAAGGTGCAGTGCCCGGTCCGTTCGACGTAGGACTGGCGCAGCAGCGCACCGGCGCCGGCTTCCCGAACCGTCTCCGCGTACTCCTCCATGTACTCCACCGGCGCCAGGATGTCGGCCAGGGTATGCATGGTCAGCACCGGCATGAGGAGCTCCCCGTGCGGGGTCGAGGTGCGGTCCATCCACTCCAGGGCTTCCGGATCCGGTGCGGTGTCCGCGGTGGAGGTGAGGGTATGCAGGTCCCGGCGCAGATCCAGGCCGGCACTGCGGTACAGCGCCTTAACCTGCTGCCGCTGCGCCGAGTCCCGCAGCAGGGAGCGGTAATCCACCCCTTGGTTCCAGCCGCTGTCACCGTCCGCGGCGTTGACTATCGAGGCACGGGAACCGACCACAAACGGGATCGTCTGCAGCAGCCAGTTGTACTGCGCCTCCTGCTGCGCGGCGTAATCCTTCCGGTCCGGTTCCATGTCCCCGCTGAACCAGGTCGGTGTGTTCATCAGGGCCGCCGCCAAGGCCAGCCGGGCCCGGCCCTCCGGCGTCGCCTGAGCCTGTTGTACCGCACCCATCAGGGCATTGATGGTGACGCCGGCTTCCTCGGCGGTGCGGAATCCCGTCAACTGCAGGTCCGCTCCGGGCAGGAGCAGCTCTGCGAGAGTGTGGATGCCGTCGAGCTGGTAATTGTTCAGGTTGATTCCGCCGCCGAGCAGCCCGCAGGTGCTCACCGCTCCGTCCACGCCGCTGTCCGGGGTTTCGGCGATGAGGCTGCTGACCAGGCCGCCCATCGAGGTGCCGAAGGCGATGGTCCGGACAGGCTCGCCCGCCGCAGCCGAGAAGGCGGCCAAGGTGCCCAACTGGTCCTCGAGCGCTGTTCCAAGGGCCCAGCCGGTGGCTGCATAGGACGAGGATGCCACCGCGAATCCCCGGGAGGTCAGTGCCTGGGCGGTGGATTCGAAACCCGGGTCCCTGGCCGGATTGTCGGGTCCGGGCCGGAAGCCGTGACTGTAGAGCACCAGCTTGCCGTTCCAGGCCTGCGGCAGTTGAGCTGCCCACGTTGCTCCGCCGGGAAGCGTCCCCCCGAGCTCCGTGACGGCGGGTTCTGCCGCTGTTGCCGTTGCCGGGGCGGTTGCCAGGGCCAGCGAAACGGCAATTCCCAAAGATGAAAGTCTGCGCATGTGCGTGCCGATCCTTTCTGCGTCATTGCAGGAGTTCCGGGTCCGACGGTACGGCGCCACCCTAGGAGCGGGGCAGCGGGAGAGAAAGGGTAGGGGCGCATTATGGTCCGGCCCGACCGCCGGGCACGCCGCCGCCCGGCCGATAGACTGGGCCTATGACAACCGCCGCAAACAGCCCTGTTTCCACCTCTTCTTCCACCGTCGTCCGCTCCGATGGCCGTACTCCCGACCAGCTGCGGAGCATCACCATTACGCGTGGCTGGTCGAAGCAGGCCGAAGGTTCGGCGCTGATCGAGTTCGGCAATACCCGGGTGCTGTGCACCGCGTCGCTGACCCCCGGCGTTCCGCGCTGGCTCAAGGGTGAAGGCAAGGGCTGGGTCACCGCCGAATACGCCATGCTCCCGCGGGCCACCAACACCCGCAACGACCGCGAATCGGTCAAGGGGAAACTGGGCGGGCGCACGCACGAGATCTCCCGGCTGATCGGCCGCTCGCTGCGCTCCATCATCGACACCAAGGCCCTGGGCGAGAACACGCTTGTCCTGGACTGCGACGTCCTGCAGGCAGACGGCGGCACCCGCACGGCCGCCATCACGGGCGCCTATGTGGCCCTCGCCGACGCCGTGGCCTGGGCCAAGGAAAACAAGCTCATTGCCCGCAACGCTTCACCGCTGCTGGACACCGTGGCAGCCATCAGCGTGGGTATCATCGACGGGGTCCCGATGCTGGACCTGCCGTACGTCGAAGATGTCCGCGCCGAAACCGACATGAACGTGGTGGTCACCGGTTCGGGCAAGTTTGTCGAGGTGCAGGGCACCGCGGAGGGCGCCCCGTTCGACCGTGCAGAGCTTGACGCCCTCCTCGACCTGGCCCTGGCAGGTACCGCAGAACTGGCCGTCATCCAGCGCCAGACCCTGGGCCTGGCCTAAATGCCGCAGCCAACAGCGCGTCTGGTCCTGGCCACCCGCAACCCGGGCAAGCTGCGCGAGCTGCGGGAACTGCTCCGCGGGCAGGTGCCCGGCCTCGACGTCGACACGCAGGTGATCGATGCCGCCGCGGCCGGCGTCCCCGATGTCGCCGAAACCGGCGTGACCTTTGAACAGAACGCGCTGCTCAAGGCCCATGCAGTAGCCGCAGCCACCGGCCTGCCCGCTGTCGCCGACGATTCCGGGCTCGCCGTAGACGTCCTCGGGGGAGCGCCCGGGATCTTTTCGGCGCGCTGGTCCGGCCGGCACGGCGATGACGCGGCGAACCTCGAACTGCTCCTGGCCCAGCTGGGTGACATTTCCGCCGAGCACCGCGGGGCGGCGTTCGTCTGCGCTGCTGCCCTGGCACTGCCCGACGGCGGCGAGACCGTGGAACGCGGCGAGCTGCGCGGAACACTGCAGGACTCACCGCGGGGAGCGGGCGGGTTCGGCTACGATCCGATCCTGCAGCCGGCCGGAATGGACCGCACCTGCGCCGAACTGAGCAGTGCGGAAAAGAACGCCATCAGCCACCGCGGCCAGGCCTTCCGCGCCCTGCTGCCCGCCCTCGTCGCCGCCCTGGACGACGGGGCACCGGCGATTTCCTGACCTGCTTCCCGGGTGTGTGATGTGTCCCAAACACGCCCGGGAATGCGACCCGGATTCTTCCCTGTCAGGGAGCCTAGGGCAGAATTGAGCGCGAGATGACTATTACACAAGCCGTTACCCCAGCCACCTCCGTCCTCGCCGAAGCCTCAGGCGACCCCTCAGCCCTCGGGGGTGTGGCGGACTGGGCGGTCGGCATGATGGAAACCATCGGCGCTCCCGGCGCCGGGCTGGCCATCGCCCTGGAAAACCTCTTCCCCCCGCTGCCGAGCGAGATCATCCTGCCGCTGGCCGGCTTCACCGCCAGCCAGGGCAACTTCTCCATTGCCGCCGCGCTGTTCTGGACCACGCTGGGGTCCGTCGTCGGGGCCCTGGCGCTCTACGGCCTCGGCGCGTGGCTGGGCCGGAACCGGATGCGCAGGCTGGTGGCGAAGGTGCCGCTGGTGGACCTGGAGGACGTGGACAAAGTCGAGGCCTGGTTTGGGCGGCACGGGAACAAGGCCGTGTTCTTCGGCCGGATGATCCCGCTGTTCCGCAGCCTCATTTCGATACCTGCCGGCATCGAACGGATGCACCTGCTGACCTTCACGGCCCTGACCACTGCAGGCAGCCTGATCTGGAACGCAATCTTCATCGCGGCCGGTTACTACTTGGGTGAAAGCTGGCACATCGTCGAAGAGTACGCCGGCGTTTTCCAGAAGATCGTCATCGTGGCGGTAATTGCCGCGGCGGTATGGTTCGTGGTTTCCAAGGTGCGTAGCTCCCGGCGGAAGCAGGCGGCCCGCGGCAATGCCTGAGGCAGGGCTCAGTTTTACCGCAATAGATTTTGAAACAGCCAACGGCTTCCGCGGCTCGCCGTGTTCGGTGGGCCTCGTCCGGGTCCGCGGGGGAGAGGTAGTCGAGGAAGCGTCCTGGCTGATGCGGCCTCCGGAGGGGCACGACTACTTTGACCCGCGTAACGTGCGGATCCACGGCATTGAACCCGGGATGGTGGCAGGAGCTCCCCGGTTCGGTGAACTCTTTCCGGAGATCGGCGCCTTCATCGGTGATGACCTGCTGGTGGCGCACAATGCCGCCTTTGACCTGGGCGTTATCCGTTCCGCGCTGGAGGTCTCCGAGCTGGCCGGACCGGCGTATGACTACACCTGCACAGTCGTCCATTCGCGGCGCACCTACCAGTTGCCTTCGCATTCACTGCCCTTTGCCGCCGAAGCGGCCGGAGTGCCCCTGCTGAACCACCACGACGCCACCGAGGACGCACGCGCCTGCGCCGGGATCATGGTGGATATTGCCCGCCGCAGCGGCGCCCGGTCCATGCCGGAGTTTTTCCTGCGCGACGGCCGGCCTGCGTCCCACCTGCCGGCCTACGTGCCGGGGCAGCACCCGCTCTCCAAGGCCACGAGGGATGCCCTGGCCCGGGGGACCGGTACTCCGGCTGCGGCCGCGGCCGGCGGCGGGTGGCAGGGCTGGCCGTCGGAGGGCGAGAATCCGCCGCCTAATCCGCTGGCGGACCCGGCGCATCCGCTGTTCGGCCAGACTGTTGTGTTCACCGGCAACCTGGGCATGGCCCGGCAGGCCGCCAAGGACCGGGCGGCGGAGGTGGGTGCCCGTACGGCCAGCAACGTCACCCGCGCCACCAGTGTGCTGGTGGTCGGGGACGGCTTTGAGCCCGGGGACCTGCGCAGCGGGCGGCTGACCGGCAAGGCACGGCGGGTGCTGGACCTGCACGAGCGCGGCCAGCGCATCGAAGTCCTGTCGGAAGCCGAATTCCTGCAGACCCTAGGCGGCATTTGGCCGCGGGCATCGCAGTAGCGGGACCAGGCGCCGGGAGAATTTCCTAGGGTGCGACCGTGGCCGCAATGAACCCCGCGGCCAGGTTCTCAATAACGCCGCGCTCCCGCAGCGCGTCGAGGCCGGTTTCCGGAAGGGTGCCGTACCGGGTCCCCAGCAGGCTTCCCGTTACGACGGCGGCCGGCGCGCCGCCTGCCGTCGCCGCGTCCTGGATGGCAGCTGCTGTTGCGGCACCGGGGTCCCCGTCCCCCACGGCGGCGTCCGCTGCGTCTTCCACGGCCTGGGCGGCATGCAGTCCGATCGCCAGTGCTTCTTCCGATGTGGGCGTCCCGCCCGAGGTGCCGGCGCCTGCTGCGCCCGCACCGCCGTCGTCGGCCAGTACCGCCTGCAGCCGGTCCGCGAGCTCCGGAACTCCGTTGGCGCGGGCCTGCGCCAACGCCTCCTTTGCCGCGCTGCGGAGCGTTGCCCGCGGCGCCAGCAGGCCGTGCACCATCGACGCGAAGACTGCTGCGCTGTGCCGGGCCGAAGGATGTCCGTGCGTCAGCGAGGCAGCGTCAAGGGCCAGCTTGTAGACCGTTTCGGTCCCGACATAGGGGAGCAGTCCGAACGGAGCCGAGCGCACCAGCGCGGCAGGAGTGTCGACACCGGTGTTGAGCGGGCGCTGCCGGGTACCCATTTCCCCGGTGGAGAGCGCCTGCAGGACGTCGGGATCCAGGTCTGCGGACTGCTCGGTTCCGGCCGGCGGCAGCAGCGGCTCCGCATCGATGGGGCGGGGCAGCGGCGACGGGCCGTTCTCGGGAAGCGGCAGGCCTCGGCCCCGCATCCAGCGGAGATAGGCCAGCCAGATGCACGCCGTCTCGTCCGCTCCCACTCCCTGATTTGCCCATTCGATCGCCTCAAGCAGCCCGTCGAGGGAATACAGGGCCAGCTCAGTATCCGCGGTGATCGAGGTGCCGGAGACGGCGGGCTCCCCGGAGGCATGGCCGGCGGCATCGCCCAATGCGCCGCCGAGCAGGCAGCCTCGGATCTTCGGCGACAGGGCAGCGGAGGAAAGGAAAACAGGAGCGGAAGCGGGTTCGGGGATCACTCTTCCAGCATAATGCCGGCTCCGGAGGGGGATGTCGGCGCCGGGTTGCGGGGGCAGGGGGTCTGTGTCGCTAAGGAGCCGGGCCGACCTGGCCCTGGCAGCACAGCGTCCAGCGTGTGGGGCTGGAGCGCCCTCCTGTAGTCCCACCGGCAGTGCGCGGATCAGCAGGGCGCATCGGTCGGGAAAAGCCCTTCGGTTTGTCGCGATCCCCGCGGTTTGTGACAATTCCTGCGCCGCGCGGTGCGGGGATCCGGACATACTGCGGGGATTCGGACACCTTGCGGGGACAATCGGCGGGAATCCGTACATACAGCAGCACCACCGGGTGGGATCCTGTGTTCGGGGCCGGGTTCGGGGCCGGGCCCGGGCTCTGCCGGGTCCTGGCAGCACAGCGTCCCAGCGTGTGGGGCGGGTGTGCGCTGGTGTGGTCCCACTGGCAACAGCAGCACCACCGGGTGGGATCCTGTGTCCGATAGGAGCGCAGGGCCGGGGTCCAGGAAGCACAGCGTCCCAGTGGCGTACAGGGCAAATTCAGGAAGTTAACAGGCTGCGCTGACACGGTGGGGTAGTTTGTAGTGAGTCCGCGCATGTCCCGCTTCCGTACCGTTTGGTGCAGGCCATGCCGAGTACCGCTTCTGTTTTATACCGGCAGCCGTGAATCCGGTGCCGCCACCCACACGTTAGGAATCCTTCTTCCATGTCATCTGAGTCCTTACCACTCAGCGGAGCCCGGGCCGCAGTGCCCGCCCGCGATGCAGCGCCTGCGAACGGTGGCTACAACTACGGGTTTGTCGGACGGACGGTAGCCGAGGCCATCGGTTCGTTCCTGCTTCTCTTCGTCGGCATCGGGATTGCCATCTTCGGCAACACCGCCGGTGGCGGCATCGGCTCGCCGCTGGCCTTCGGCCTGGCCCTTGCCGGTGCGATGGTGGCTTTCGGTTACATTTCCGGCGGCCACTTCAACCCCGCAATCACGCTCGGCAGCGCAGTGGCCGGACGCACGGCCTGGAAGTTCGTCCTGCCGTACATCCTGGCCCAGCTGGTCGGCGCCATCCTCGGTGTTGCGATCCTGTGGGTGGTTATCACCGGCCATGACCAGATCGGTGAGCAGGCCCGTCAGTTCCTGAGCGGTACGGCCAACGGTTACGGCGAGCACTCGACGAACCTCTTCCCGCTTCCCAGCGCGCTGCTGATGGAGGTTGTTGCCGGTGCCCTGCTGACCGCCGTCTTCCTCGGCGCAGCGTCCCGCAAGGCAGGCACGGGCTCCCGCAAGTCCCTCGCCGTGTCAGGCGCCTTCGCCGTCGGCGTGACCTATGCCGTCCTGCTGACCGTCCTTGTTCCCGTCACCAACGGCGGTATCAACCCCGCCCGTTCCACCGCCGTCGCCATCTTCTCCGAAGGCTGGGCGCTGGAACAGGTATGGCTCTTCTGGGTTGCACCCTTGCTCGGCGCAGTGATTGCCGGCCTGATTTTCCGGAGCGTGGACATGACCATCGACGCACACAGCAACAACGCCGCCGCCGCCGAGCTGGGCGAGGATACGGACGACGCCGATACCGTGAAGCCCGTTGTCACCAAGCCGGCAACCGGCAGCACGAAGCCGGTTGTTGACGAGGAAGCACGCGGCTTCTTCGACAAGCCTGCCGACGGCACCGCCCGTCCGGAGGACGGTACGCCGGGCAACCGCGCCTAGGACCTAAGGCACTTAACAGCAGGACACCCCCGGGGGCAGCGGCACACGCCGCTGCCCCCGATCCGTTAACTGTCGGAGCCGGGCTGTAGTTTTTAAGACATGCGTTTACTGCACACTTCAGACTGGCACCTGGGCCGATCCTTCCACGGCGTGGGCATGCTCGATGCCCAGGCGGACTTCATCGACCGCCTGGTGGACACTGTCCGGGAACAGCGGGTGGATGCCGTGCTGATCGCGGGAGACGTATATGACCGGGCGCTTCCGGCGGTGGACACCGTGCGCCTGCTGGATTCGGCACTGGAACGCATCACGGGTGCCGGCGCGGTGGTGGTGCTGTCCAGCGGCAACCACGATTCCGCCGCCCGGCTGGGTTTTGGCAGCGCACTCTTCGAGCGGGCCGGCGTGCACCTGCGCACCCGGTATGAGGACATTGCCCGGCCCGTGATCCTGCCCGCCGAGGGCCGTCCGGTGGCCGTCTACGGCATCCCGTACCTGGAGCCCCGCCTCGCCGCCGGGGAGCTGGGGGTTGAGGTCCCGAACCATTTCTCCGTCACCGCGGCAGCAGTACGGCGGATCCGCGAAGACGTTCTTGCCCGCGAAGAGGCCGGGGCTCCCGTCGCATCCGTAGTGATGGCCCATACGTTCGCCAGCGGCGGCATCAGCAGCGACAGCGAACGC
This sequence comes from Arthrobacter sp. zg-Y895, assembly GCF_020731025.1. Taxonomy (NCBI): domain Bacteria; kingdom Bacillati; phylum Actinomycetota; class Actinomycetes; order Micrococcales; family Micrococcaceae; genus Arthrobacter; species Arthrobacter sp. zg-Y895. Next base: position 57,490 of record NZ_JAJFZY010000001.1, on the reverse strand, counting down.
GACCTCGCGGTGGGCGGTCTTGGTGCCGTCCCCCTGGACCTCTTCGAAGAGTTCTCCTACACAGCCCTGGGACACCTGCACGGCCGCCAGCAGTTGAGCCCCGCGGTCCGTTACAGCGGCTCCCCGCTCCCGTATTCCTTCTCCGAGGCGCGGCAGGCCAAGGGCGGATGGCTGTTGGAGTTCGACGGCGGCGGCCTCGCTTCCGTAGAGGCGGTCACCTGGCCGGCCCGGCGCCGGCTGGCGGTGCTGCGCGGCAAGCTCGACGATCTCCTGGCGGACCCGGATCTTGCCGAGGCCCAGGATGCCTACTGCCAGGTCACCCTGACAGACAGCCAGCGGCCTGCCAGAGCCATGGAACTGCTCCGCAGCCGCTTCCCGGACACCCTCGTACTGGCTTTCGACCCGGAGGGCGGTGCCCGGGGACCGGACCAGACTTACAGCCAGCGGCTGGCGAAGGCGACTGACGATCTCGACATCTGCTGCGGCTTCCTTGAGCACGTCCGCTCGCGCAGCGCAGCGGATGAGGAAAAGGACCTCTTCATCGAAATCCTGGGCAAGGTCCGCGAAGCAGAGGCAGCCCAGTGAGAATCCACCGCTTGGAAATGCAGGCCTTCGGCCCGTTCGCGGACCGGCAGGTTATCGACTTCGACGAGCTGGGCGCCCACGGGCTTTTCCTGTTGAACGGACCCACGGGTGCGGGGAAGACCAGCGTGCTCGACGCCATCTGCTTCGCCCTCTACGGCACCGTCCCCGGGGCCCGCCAGCAGGGACGCCGGCTGCGCAGCGACCACGCTGCCCAGGACACGGCACCCGAAGTGGTCTGCGAGTTCAGTTCCGGGGTCCGTCGCTTCGAAGTTGTCCGGAGCCCGCAGTGGGAGCGTCCGGCCAAGCGTGCGGGCGGGAAAAGCACCGTTACCGAGCAGGCCAAAACGCTGCTGAGTGAATTCGTTGACGGCGCGTGGGTCCAGAAGTCGTCCCGCAACGACGAAGCTTCAGCGGAAATCACCGAGCTGCTCGGGATGAACAGGGACCAGTTCACCCGCGTCGTGATGCTGCCCCAGGGGGATTTCGCTGCGTTCCTGCGCGCCGATGCTGCCTCGCGGGAGCAGCTGCTGCAGCAGCTCTTCGGCACCTCCCGGTTTGAAGACATTGAACGCCGCCTCAAGGCCGAGCTTGTCGAGGCCACCGACCGCTTCGACACGGCGCAGGAGCAGTCCGAGCACGTGCTGCGTCGTGCACGTGACGAAATCCGGCGCTACCGCGGCGAACTGGCAGACGGCAGCGAACTGGCAGACGGCAGCGGGCCGGATAACGGCGGCGTCGAGGCCGAGGGCGGGGAAACGGAGCTCGAACAGTTCCAGGCGGAGCTCGACTCCCGGACTGCCGCGGCCCGCAAGGAACTCGCGGAGCTGATGACGGCGCGGGAAAGCGCTGAGAAGCACCTGCAGGAATTCGAGCACAGGCGTGCCCGCGGCGTGGCCCTGCAGCAGCTGATCCGGGACGAAGCAGAACATGCCCGGTCCGAAGCGCAGATTGAGCCGCAGCGGGCCGCGCTGGCGACCCACGCTGCCGCTTCCCTGCTGGCAGGCAGCGTACGGGCCGCGGAAGCCGCCGCCCGGCGCGCGGAAAACCGCCGCACCCAGGCTTCCGGCACCCTGGCGACGCTGGCCGAGCATGTGCTGGCCCCTGTCTACGCTGTGGCGTCTTACACTGTGTCGTCGGCCGCCGGGACACCGCTGCCGGACGGTTTGGAGGCACGCGTCGGTGCGGACCTCGCAGCCGTACGCGCGGCGTTGGAAGACGAAGAACGCAACGTCGCCCTGCTCGCCCGCGCCGGAGCGGAGCAGGACGCTGCGGAAGCGTACCGGGTGCAGGCCGCCGACGCCGACGCATCGCTGGACTCCCTGCGGGCGGAAGAGGCGGAACTGGCCGCTGAAGCCGCGGCGCTGGGACGGCTGGCGGAAGGGGAACCGCGGGCAGAAACCGCCCTGGCTGCCGCCGAAGAACTGGTCGCGACCATCAGTGGCTATGCCGCTGCCAACGAGCGCGCGGCAGTGACCGCGACGGCGGCTGCCGATGCCCGGCAGGAGTATCAGGATCTGCGGCAGCACTGGCAGGATCTGCTGCAGGCACGCCTGGACCAGGCAGCTGCGGAGCTGGCACAGGAACTCGCAGACGGCGCGCCGTGCCCGGTTTGCGGGGGACTCGAGCACCCGCGTCCGGCGGCACTGCCGGACGGCGAGGCTCCGGTCACCCGCGAAGCCGAGCAGGCAGCCAAGGCACGCGCGGGCAAGGCCGAAGCGGCCTACGAAGGAGCCCGGCGTTTGGCCGGTACCGCTGCCGAGGAAACCGCAGCCCTCCGCGCCCGCGGCGGTGCAGGGGATGCCGCCGCCGCACAGGAGCAGCTCGATGCGGCCCGTACAGAGTTGGAGAATGCCCGCGGTGCCGTCCGGTCACTGGCCGAAGCGGACCGCCGCCTTACGGCAATCGCTGCGGAACTGGCGACCGCCGAGGCCGCCCGTTCCGAGGCCCTCATCGCTGCTGCGCAGGCGGATTCGCGTGCCGCCGCAGCCCGCGAACAGGCGGCGGAACTGTCCGGGCGCATACGGGAGGCGCTCCAGGGCTTCCCGAGCATCAGCGAACGGGTCCAGTCCCTGACGCTGTTTGCGGAGCTTGCCGCCGCCGCCCGCGAGGCAGCAGGCGCGGCTGCCGCTGCCGAAGACGAGTCGGACCGCGCCAGCGCTGAACTGGAAGCAGCCCTGGCCGGAACAGCCTTCGCCTCGGCCGCGGAGGTTGAGGCTGCATTGCTCGACACCGCCACCGCAGACGCCTATGCCTTGGCTGTTTCGAACTGGGAAGAGCAGGGCCGCAGGCTGCTGCTGCGGCGGGAATCCCAGGCAGCGGCCGGACCGGACGACGCCGCGGGGGAGCCACTGGCTGTGCCGGACGAGGAAGACGTGGCAGAGGCGGCAGAGGCGGCCGCGGCTGCACGGAAGGAACAGGAAGAGGCCGCCCTGCTCGTCCGCCTGCTGGAAGGCTCGGCCGTGCGGCTCGCGGAATACTCCGCCGAGCTGGAGGCGGCGCTTAAACGCACTGCGCCGCTTCGCGCCCGACGGGACCTGCTGCAGTCGGTGGCGGACACTGCCCGGGGAGGCGGCGAAAACCAATACAAGATGACGCTGAGTACCTACGTCCTGGCAGCCCGGCTGGAGCAGGTGGCTGCGGCCGCCACGGAACGGCTGGCGGCCATGACCGGCGGCCGGTACGCGCTGGTGCACAGCGACTCCAAGTCCGGCAACCGCAAGGCCGGCCTGGGCCTGCACGTCACCGACGAATGGACCGGCCAGCACCGGGATACTTCCACCCTTTCCGGCGGCGAAAGCTTCATGGCCTCCCTGGCCCTTGCCCTGGGGCTGGCTGACGTGGTCCAGCAGGAAGCAGGGGGCGTGAACATTGAAACCCTGTTCGTGGATGAAGGGTTCGGCAGCCTCGATGAGCAGTCCCTGGAGCAGGTCATGGACGCGCTGGAAGGGCTGCGCGACGGCGGTCGGGTGGTCGGGCTTGTCAGCCACGTGGCGGAAATGAAACAACGGATCCCGGCGCAGCTCCAGATTCTCAAGGGCCGCAACGGTTCCTCGGTCCGGTACAGCGCCGGTGAGGCCCTGATCCACTGATGTTCCCGTCGGTGGGGGTCTCCGGTTAGGTCCACCGGCTCGGGATGGGTAAAATTGACCCGTTACACGGGTCGTGCGCACCGGGAGGGGGGACGGTGCGCGGTTCGACGTATCTGGATACCGCACCATGACCCAAGACACCTCCACCCCCGTTCAGGCACCAAGTCCTGACTCCACCCCTGCCGACCCGGCGAAAACCCCGTCCGCAGGCGGCCGCTACCAGGCCATCTTTGCCCTGGCGGGAAAGTCGTTCTTCCCCATCGCCTTCCTCGCACGGCTTCCCTTGGCCATGCTCACTGTCGGTGCCCTGACCCTGATCACCGAGGTCTCCGGCTCCTACGCGCTCGGCGGCCTCGCCGCGGGCGGCGTCGGCGTCGGATCCGCGGTGGGTGCACCGCTGCTGGGGTACCTGGCGGACCGGATCGGACAGCGTCCCGTCCTCCTGGGCACCGCGGTCCTGAACCCCGTGGCCATCGGCTTGTTCCTGCTGTCCGCTGCACTCCTGGACCCGGCCGACGCGCCGTTCTGGATGCTTGCGGCCGCGTTGTTTATGGGTGCTTCCTGCCCCCAGGTCGGGCCCATGGCACGCGTCCGCTGGATGGCCATGACCGCCCGCCGTCCGCAGGGCCGCGAGATGGACACCGCCCTCGCCTACGAAGGAACCGCGGACGAACTGACCTTCGTGCTCGGCCCGGCCCTCGTGGGCCTGCTGGCCGCCGCCGTCGCTCCTTGGCTGCCGCTTGTGCTGGCGGCGGTGCTGACGGCCACCATGGTGACCGCCTTTGCCGTGCACCACACGGTGGAACACGTTGTCCCCACCTCGCGCCGCCCGAAGATTTCCCGCAAGGGAGCGACACAGGCAGGTGACGGACTGGATCCGGAAACCCCGGCCCCGCGGGAACGTCCGCAGTGGCTGCTCATCATGGTTCCGGTGCTCGGCATGGTCGCCATGGGCTCGTTCTTCGGTTCCACCCAGACCAGCCTCACGGCGTTTGCCGGCAGCTTCGACATGGCCACGTCCGCCGGCCTCATCTACGCGGCCATGGCGTTGAGTTCCGCCGTCGCCGCCCTGTCCGTGGCCTTCTGGCCCGAGCGCTTCGGCACCGCCGGCCGCTGGGTCCTGTGCGCCGCGGCGATGCTGGCGTTTACCCTGCTCCTGTTCCTGCCCTCGAGCATCGGCATGATGGTGGTTGTGCTGCTGATCCTGGGTCTTCCCGTGGGACCCACCATGGTCAGCATTTTCGGCATCGGCGCCATCGTGGCCCCGCGCGAACTGATGGGCACCGTGATGACCCTGCTGGCCAGCGGCGTCGTCACCGGCACGGCGCTGGGTTCATCTGTGGCCGGAGGGCTGGCAGATTCCTTCGGATACAGCCACGCCTTTATTGTTCCGACCGCTTCGGCGGCAGCGCTCCTGCTGCTGAGCCTGGTCGCTGTCCGCGCAGCCCGCAAACGCCCTGCAGCCTGAACAGGACAGCTGCCTGATCCGTCCGCAGGTGTTGGCCGGGCCACGGTTGGCCTAGTATCGAATAAGTAGGCCAGCGAGCACCACAAAGGAGAAACACCATGGGAAATACCGAAAAGGAAGCCGGCCAGGGGGATCAGTCGAAGACGGGTTCGCAGGGCGGTCCCGAAGGCACCATCCCCCAGAGCGAGGACGGTATTTCGGCTGCGAGCACCGAGGAAGCCTCGAATTTCGAGCCCGAAGAGGATGAAGCGGCCGGCGACGGCAAATAGCCTCTTCCGCCCCTCGACGAAAAACGGATCGGTCCAGCAGGACCGATCCGTTTTTTATGTCTTCTCCGGCCCGTCCGGCCTAGCCCAGACTGGGGGCGTGCTGCGGCGGCGCCGGAATATAGATGTTCCCCGTGGTGACGCCGCCCGTTGCGGATTCCCCGGTGTCCGGATCGCTGAACGCGGAGTCCGGCGAAGGAACAGCCGAAGGTCCGTCCAGCACCATGGCTTCAGAAGCCAGGGAACGAAGCGCCACTGCCACTTCATGTGCCTCGGGGCGTGCGTCCACCAGGCGGGACGTCATGGCCCGCAGGATGCCCGTCCACTCCGGTCCCACCCACTCGGGGATCTCGGGGTCACGGAGCAGACGTGCCACGGCTGCTTCCACAATCGGACCGGGGAAGGCCTTTTCTCCGGTAAGGCATTCCAGGAGCACCAGGCCCAGCGAGTAGACGTCGGTCCGCGGATCCACGGCAGCCCCCTGCGCCTGTTCCGGGCTCAGGTAGTTCGCTGTTCCGATGGTTGCGCCGTTGGCGGTGGCAACGGTGGCTTCGACCATCCGGGCAATCCCGAAGTCAGTGAGCCTCGGGTAGAGGCGGGTGTCCATGTCTTCCTGGGGGAAAAGCAGGATGTTCGCAGGCTTTACGTCGCGGTGGATCACTCCGTTGCTATGCACGTAGTTCAGTGCATCGGCCAGATCAGCACCCAGCGCCGCCGTTGCGGAGGAGGAGAGGGGACCTTCCTTGAGCAGCCCGCGCAGGTCCGGTCCGTCCACCAGCTCCATCACGAGGAAGCTGGAGCTGCGGCCCTCGTCGTCAACGTTGACGCCGGCGTCCAGCAGGGTGACCAAGCCAGGGTGGTTCAGGGTCGCCAGCAGCTGCATCTCGATCTGCTGGCGGCGGGTTTCGTCATCCTCGCGGAACCCGGCGTTGAAAAGCTTGACGGCCACTTCCCGCCCAAGGTTCTCGTCGACCCCGCGGTAGACGGCGGCAGCACCGCCGGACCCAATGAGTTCGGTGGTGCGGTAACGATGCCCCAGGAGTACATCCACGGGTGTCCTCCCTTGAGGGTCAAAGATGAAAGCAGGGTATCTCCCGGAACATTAATCAGTAGGCTGATTAATGTCAGGGGAGTCCACTAGCCTTCTCATCTTAGCGTGCACCCGGAAATGTTGACGGGATAACCGGCCGTCGTGACCAAGCTGTTATTAGCCCGCCAGGAATTCCACCGCAGCGTTTTTGAATGCCCGCGAGGTCACGGCGTTGGTGTGGGTGCGGGCGGGAAGCGATAGCATCTCGGCCTGCCCGCTCAGGGCGGCCAGCTCGGGCGCCGTCGCCGCAAGGTCATCCCGTTCCCCGGCGACAAGGAGCAGCGGCATGGACGGAACCGCCGCTGCGGGGGAGAAGGGCTCCTCCTTGATGGCCTCGATCATCCGGAACAGGGCGGCCAGGCGGTTCTGCGGAACCAGCTGGGCCATGCGCAGCAGTTCGGCGGTGCGGGGATCCGCCACCGGTGCCCCGCCCGCTGCTGCTTCACGGGCGGCATCGAGGTCGAAGTCCGCCAGCGGGTCACCGCTTCCCGGCCCTCCGAGCACCATGCGGTGCACGAGTTCGGGCTGGGTCGCGCCGAATTCCCAGGCGAGGCGGGAACCGAGGGAGTACCCCACCACGTCCAGGCCGCTGGCAGGGTCGCCGTCGGCCAGCGGAGAAACGCCGGCGTCCTGGAGTACCTGCAACAGGTCCGCGCGGATGCGGCTGGGGCGGTAGGAATCCAGGTCCTCCGGTGCTGCGCTGCCGCCGTGGCCGGGCAGGTCCACGGTGATGACCCGGCGTCCGGCGGCGGTCAGCGCGGTGATCCATCCAGAGTCATGCCAGTTCAGCTGCGCATTGGAGGCAAAGCCGTGCAGCAGGAGTACGGGACGCAGCGCCGTCGTGCCCGCAGCACCGCCTGCAGGGTTGATACTCTCCACCGAAAGGCGGGGGTCGGTGCCCTCCACCAGGGAGCCGTAATCCGCCACTGCCTAATCCTCGTCCAGCGCGGCGGTCAGTCGGACCCGGCGGCGTGCCGGAGCTTCCTGCGGCACCGTGCCCACGATGCCGGCGGTGTTGTCCGGAACCTCGAAGACAATAAGCGGCTCACCGACGTTGATCGTTTCACCCGGCTCGCCGTAGGTGCGGGCAACGCGTCCGGCCTGCGGGGAGGGCAGCTCCACCGCGGATTTGGTGGTTTCCACCTCGACCAGCGGCTGGTTGCGTTCCACCTGGTCGCCCACGGACACCAGCCACTCCAGCACGGTGGCCTCGATCAGGCCTTCGCCGAGGTCGGGAAGGGGGAAGGGGATTTCAGCCACGCCGGTACTCCAATACTCGCTGGATCCCGAACAGGATGCGGTCGATGTTCGGGATGTATTCATCTTCAAGGTCGCCTGAGGGATACGGTACGTCGAATCCCGTGACCCGCCCAACCGGAGCGCGCAGGGTATCGAAGCAGCGCTCGGTGATCAGGGCGGCCACTTCGGCGCCGAGGCCGGAGGTCAGAGGCGCTTCGTGAACGACGACGGCGCGCCGGGTCCGGGCGACGGAGGCGGCCAAGCCCTCGGCGTCGATCGGCTTCAGCCACCGCAGGTCCAGGACCTCCACCTCGATGCCGTCCTCGGCTGCCAGCTCGGCCACGGAGAGGCAGCGGGCCACCATGGCGCCCCACGCCACCAGCGTGACGTGCTTGCCCGGACGGACCACCTTGGCACCCTCGAGGGGTCCGGCGTCGTCCAGGAACACGTCGCCCTTCTGCCAGTAGCGGGACTTCGGTTCCATGAAGATCACCGGGTCCGGAACGGCTACGGCATGCTTCAGCAGGTGGTAGGCCTCGTGCGGGCTGGAAGGGGAAACCACCTTCAATCCCGGCACATGGGCGAAGAGCGCCTCCAGCGACTCGCCGTGGTGCTCGGGGGCGCGGATGCCGCCGAAACTGGGGACCCGCAGGGTCACCGGCATGGGCATCGTGCCCCGGCTGCGGTAGTTCATCCGGGCCAGCTGGGTGACGATCTGGTTCACCGCCGGATACGCGAAGCCGTCGAACTGCACCTCGGGAATCGGGTGGAACCCGGCCATGGCCAGCCCCACCGACATGCCCAGGATGCCCGATTCCGCCAGCGGGGTATCGAAAACGCGGTCCTCCCCGAAGCGCTTCTGCAGGCCGTCGGTGATGCGGAAGACTCCGCCCAGCCGTCCCACGTCCTCGCCCAGGACCACGGCTTTGGGATCCTCCGCCAGGGTTTCGGCCAGTGCCCGGTTCAGCGCCGCCTGCATCGAGAGGTTTTCCACCCGGCCGTCGCCGTCCGCGGGGGACGGGGCGAGGGGAGACTGCTCCTGCGCGGCGGTCTGCTCCGTGTTCCGGGCAGCGGCTTCCAGGTCGGAGGACGCCACGGCGTCGCTGAGCTGCTCAGACATGTTCGGATTCCTCCCGCCAGGCGCGGGCCTGGGCTTTGAGTGCTTCGGTGGGCTCGGCAAAAACGAAGTCGAACATTTCCCGCCCGGGACGCGGGCCGAGCGCCATGACTCCCTCGCGGACGGCGTCAGCATTGGTCTTGGCGTCCTGCAGCGCGGCGTCCAGGAAGTCGGCGTCCGCCAGTCCTTCCGACAGGAGCCGGTCCGCCAGCAGCTGGACCGGATCCACGCCTTCGTCGCGCCGTTCCTCCGCCAGGCTGCGGTACCTGCCGGGATCGTCGCTGGTGGAGTGCGGGCCGCGGCGGTAGGTCATGGCCTCGATCAGTACCGGTCCGTGTCCGGCCCTGGCGTGAGCGGCGGCCTCGCGCGTGGCGAGGACGACGGCGGCGGCGTCGTTGCCGTCCACGGTGATGGCCTTCATTCCGTACCCGGCGGCACGGGCGGCGACGGTTCCGCCGGCCACCTGGGCCTCGGTGGGCAGCGAAATGGCCCAGCCGTTGTTCTGGACGAAGAAAATGACCGGAGCCTTAAGGACCCCTGCGAAGTTCATTGCTTCATGGACGTCGCCCTGGGAGCTGGCGCCGTCGCCGAAGTAGGTCAGTGCCACGCCGGGGTCGCCGGCGAGGGTCTGGCCGTGCGCCCAGCCCACGGCGTGCAGCACGGATCCGCCCACCACTGCCTGGATCGGGGCGAGCCGGGTCTGCACCGGGTTGTAGAGTCCGCCGTGCCAGCTGGCCTTGTGGGTGGACATGTAGGCGGTCATGTCCACGCCCATGGTGAGCGCCACGCCCATTTCCCGGTACGTGGGGAAAACGAAGTCATGCTTGGGATCCATGGCGAAGGCGCTGCCCACCTGGGCGGCTTCCTGGCCCAGTTCCGGGGCATAGCCGGGGATGATGCCTTGGCGCTGCCAGGCGATCGCGGCGAGGTCCAGCTGCCGGACGGCGGTGACCAGGCGGTACAGCTCCCGGAGTTCCTCCGCCGGCAGGGCCGCTGGTTGCAGATTATTGTCCATAGTCCGCAATTTAGTGGTTCACGCCACAGTGAGCAAACAGCGTGCGGAACATGACGCAGTCTGTACAAATGTGGCGTTCAGTCGCCGGATGTGCTTGGCAGTTTGCCTATCAGGCCTTGGCGGCTCGGTCCTCGGCTGCGGTGCGGGCCTTGGCGGCGCTGCGCCGCTCGAAGGACCAGGCGAGCAGTACCAGCACGGTGCTGAGGGCTGCCGTCGCCAGCAGCTGGATCCGTACATCGGGGTCGAAGAAGCCCAGGACCACGATTCCCGCGAGCAGGGCCAGCGCGAAGTAGGAGAGCCAGGGGAAGGCCCACATCTTGAAGCTGAGTTCGACGCCGGCCGCTTCCGCCCGACGCCGCAGGATGATCTGGGAAACAATGGAGATGCCCCAGACCACCAGGCAGGTGGAACCGACGGTGTTGAGTAGGATCATCAGCACCGTGTCGGGGTAGAGGTAGTTCAGCGCCACGGCAATGAAGCCGAAGACCACGGACGCCAGCACGGCCCGGCGGGGCACTCCGCCGGAGCCGAGGCGGCCCAGTGCTGCCGGAGCCCGGCCGCGCTCGCCCAGGGAGTAGATCATCCGGGACGCGCCGTACAGGTTCGCATTCATGGCGGACAGCAGCGCGATGACGATTACGACCGCCATGACCGTGTCCGCGCCGGGTACCTTCGCTGCATGCAGGACGGCCACGAACGGGCCGGTGCTCAGCGCTTCACTGTCCCAGGGCAGTACGGTGACCATCACCAGCACCGAGCCGATGTAGAAGACCAGGATCCGCCAGATCACCGAGTTGATCGCTCCGGCAATGTTCTTGGACGGTTCCTCCGTGTCCGCCGCGGCGATGGTGATGATCTCGGTGCCGCCGAACGCGAAGACCACCAGCAGCAGTCCCGAGGCCACCCCGGTCAGGCCGTTGGGCATGAACCCGCCGTTGTCGAAGAGGTTGGAGGTGCCCGGCGACGGGACGCCGGGAAGCAGTCCGGCCACGAAGGCGACGCCGACCGCGAGGAAGATGATGATGGCCGCAACCTTCAGGATGGCAAACCAGTACTCGAATTCGCCCAGGCTGGCAGCCCCGGCCAGGTTGACTGCGGTAAACACGATGATGAAGGCCAGGGCCAGCATCCACTGCTCGACGCCGGGGACCAGGGAGGCGACGATGGCCGCAGCGGCCGTGGCCTCCGCGGCTATGACGATCACGATCTGGAACCACCACATCCACCCGACCGTGGTGCCCGCCGTGCGGCCCAGGGCTTTCTCGGCGTACACGGAGAACGCACCGCTGCTGGGGTCGGCCGCGGCCATCTCGCCCATCATGCGCATGATCAGAATCACCATGGTTCCGGCGATCAGGAAGGAGATCAGCACTGCCGGACCGGCCGCTGCGATGCCTTCGCCGGACCCTACGAAGAGGCCGGTGCCGATGGCACTGCCGAGGCTCATCAGGACAAGGTGCCTCGGCTGCATCTTCCGCGGTCCGGACGGTTCCCCGGCCGGAAGTGCAGTATCAGTGCTGGACGGGCGGGCAGAACTGGGCATAACGGGAGAGGCCTTAGAACGAACGGATTGGCTGCCGGTGCGTACCGACCGCGGGCGCGAATGCCGCCGCAGGACTGTACACCGGATTCCATCTTAAGGCCGGTTTGTGTGTCCTCGGTTCCGGCGGTGGGCCGTGCTGCCTCTACAATTTGTACACTGTCTGTGCTTAGTCCCGGAAAGGACCCCATGCCCACCGACGCGCTGGACGCCCGTATCGTCACCCTGTTTACCGACAACCCGCGGATGTCGGTGCTTGAGGCCTCGCGCCGGCTCGCCGTTGCCCGGGCCACGGTCCAGGCCCGCCTGGACCGGATGCAGGAGACGGGTGTGATTGCCGGGTGGGGTCCGCGGATCGACGCCGAGGCCCTCGGGTACGACGTCGTGGCCTACTGCTCGCTCACCATCCGCCAGGACACCGGCCACGACGCTGTGGTTGCGGCGCTGTCCCGGATTCCGGAAATCCAGGAGGTGCATACCGTCTCGGGGGAGAGCGACCTGCTGGCACGGGTGGCCGCGCGGTCCAATTCTGATCTGCAGCGGGTGATCGACGCGATAGTCGCCACCAACACCGTGCTGCGGACTTCCTCGGTGATTGTGCTGAACACGCACTTCGAAGGGCGGATGCTGCCACTGCTGAATGCCGCAGCAACCCCGGAGGCCTAACCCGCCCACATATGGTTACCACTCGGTAACTTAATCTTGAGCCGCGGCGGACAGTGACGCACCGCACAGCCGCTACACTCGCTCCATGCCCAGCTCTCCCTCGGCGCTATCCGCCGCTGCACTCGGCCGCGCGGCCGCCCCGAAGCTCGCCCGGCTCCTCACGTACCGCACCGTTTCCTCACGGGTGCCCGAGGAAGTGGAGCCGGACCAGTTCGAGGCCTTTATCGCAGCGCTGCCGGAACTCTTTCCCCTGGTTTCCGCCGCCCTGAAGCTGGAACGGGTCAACGGGTTCGGGCTCCTCTACCGCTGGCCCGGGACGGCCTCGGCGGCCTCGGCGGACGCCGCGGCCGGCGCGGCCGGCGATACGCCGGACGGCAAGGGTCCCGCGGTGCTGATGGCCCACTATGACGTGGTGCCTGTGGAGGACCCGTCGCGGTGGGACTACCCGCCGTTTGCCGGCACCATCACGGAAACCTCCATCGAAGGCCGCGGCGCCCTCGATGACAAGGGGGCGCTGGCTGCCGTGCTGGAAGCTGCTGAACAGCTGCTCGCCGAGGGGTTCGCGCCTGTAGGGGACATCTACTTTTCCTTCGGCAACAACGAGGAAACCGCCGGTGACACGGCTGCTGCCGCGGCGGCGCTGCTCGAGGAACGCGGTATCCGCCCCTGGCTGGTGCTGGATGAAGGGGGAGCGGTGGCCTCGGGCGCGTTCCCGTTCGTGTCTGTGCCGCTCGCCGTCGTCGGCGTCTCCGAAAAGGGGATCCTCGACGTCGAGCTGGCGGTGGACGACGCCGGCGGGCATGCGTCCACGCCGAACCGGATGGGTGCAACGGCGCGCCTGGCCCGCGCCGTCGTCCGCCTGGACCGCCGTCCTTTCCCGGCGTCGCTTCCGGATGTAAGCGTGGAAATGATCCAGCGGATCTCCGGCTCGGCGCCGCTGCCGCTGCGTCCGGTGCTGGGCAATGCCAAGCACCTGCGCGGGGCGCTGACCCGGGTGTTCGGCCTGCTCGGCGGGGAGCCCAACGCCATGACCCGCACCACCGTGGCCGTGACCCAGCTGCGGGGAAGCAAGGGATCCAATATCCTGGCCACGCGCGCCACGGCCAATGCCAATATCCGGGTGGCCGTGGGCGAGACGGTGGCGTCCACGGTGTCGCGGCTGCGGTCGATCATCCGGGACCCCAAGGTGAGCCTGCGCGTGGTGGAGGGCAATGAGCCCTCGCCGGTCTCCGCGACGGACAACGCCCAGTTCGCCCTGCTGGAGGAAACCATCCGGACCTGCTTCCCGGATGCGGTCCCGGTGCCGTACATCATGCTTGGCGGAACCGATGCGCGGCGCTTCACCTCCATCTGCGATGCGGTGTACCGCTTTGCCCCCTTCCGGATGAGTGCCGCTGACCGGGCCAGCATCCACGCCGACAACGAACGGCTGGGCATCGAAACGTTCGGCGAGGGCATCGCGTTCTACAAGGCCCTGATGGGTGCGCTCTGATGTCCGCGCCGTCCCTGCCCGGGCTGCGCATGATCGGCCCCCTCGTGGGGTTCCTGGTGCTGGTGGAAATCACCAGCGGCATCCTGCAGGGCTACTACACGCCGCTGCTCACCGACATTGCCCGCCACCTGGGGATCGACGACGGCGACGTCAACTGGTTTGAATCCGCCCAGCTGATGCTCAGCGCCCTGGCCGTGCCGATCCTGGCCAAACTGGGGGACATCTACGGGCACAAACGCATCCTGCTGGTCTCCACCGTCCTGACGGCGGCGGCTTCCTGGGGAGTCGCCGTGGCACCGGATTTCTGGACGTTCCTGGCCGCGTGGTCGCTCCAGGGGTTCTACGTGGTCTGGCTGCCGATGGAGATCGCCCTGATCTTCAGCCGGGTGCGCCACACCCCCAACCGTGCCGTGCTTACCCGCAAGGCGGCAGGCCTGCTGGTCGGCGCACTCGAGCTGGGAGTGATCGGCGGAGCCCTGCTGGGCGGGGTCCTCGTGGAGCACCTCCCGCTCTGGCTCACGCTGTGCGTACCCGCCGCCGCGGTGACGCTCTGTATCTTTGCCGTGCACTTCGGGGTGCCGGAATCCAGCTCCCTGGACGGCGGCACCGTGGACCGCGCCGGCTTCGTACTGCTGGCATTCGGGCTGCTGCTGCTTACCTCCGGGCTGACCTTCCTGCGGATCAACGGTCCGGATACCTGGTGGGTGTGGGCCGTCCTTGCCGCCGGTGCCGCCGCGTTCATTCCTTTTGTCCGGTACGAGCTCGGGCAGAAGGATCCGCTGGTGGACTTCCGGATGCTGCGCAGCCCGTCCATGTGGCCGGTCCAGCTGACCGCGGGGCTGTTCGGTATTTCGGTGCTCGGCGCCCAGGCGCCCATGTCCACCTTCGCCCGCACCGATCCCGCGCTGTACGGCTACGGCCTGGGGCTGGCGGCCTCGCAGGTGTCCATCATCATCGGCACCTACGTCTTCGCCCTGCTCGCCGGCGCCCTGCTCTTCCCCTTGGCCGCCCGGCGGACCACGCCGAGGAACACCTTGGTGGGTGCCTCGCTTCTGGTCGGTGTCGGTTACGGGCTCTTCCTGCCTTTCCATGACACCCTGGCGCAGGCCCTGATGAACATGGTGATCGCCGGGCTGGGTTCCGGGGCGTTGGTGGCCGCGCTTCCCTCGGCTGCAGCCGCGGCGGCACCGCTGAACCGAACCGGCATGGCAACAGGACTGACCAACACCACCAAGACCATCGGCGGGTCGTTCGCCTCGGCTGTCTTCGGAATTGCATTGGCCGGCGCAGCTGCGGACGCCCTTTCAAGTGGAGCGGCCGACGCCGGGACGGTGGCACCGCTGCAGGGCTACCTGACGGTCTGGGCAGTGTGTTCGGTGACTGCGTTTATCGCAGCGGCCCTCCTGCTGCTGGTGCCCCGGCTGGCGTTCGCCGATCCGCCGTTGACTGAGGCGGCCGCCTAATCCTCCAGGCTGGCCAGGACCTTGTCCGTCAGTTCCTTCAGCCGCGCCAGCTCGGTGTTGTCCAAGGCCGGCGTCAGGAGTTCGTGGATTCCACGTACGTGGATGCGGCCCAGGCGCCGTTGGACTGCCCGCCCCTCTTCAGTCAGCGAGAGCTCGACGCCGCGCTGGTCCTGTTCGGCCGGCCGGCGCTGCACCAGGCCCCGGGCTTCAAGCCGGTCCACCATCCGGCTCAGGCTGGGCTGGCTGATGAGCAGGTGCTCGTTGAGCTCGTTCAGCCGTATCCAGCCGCCGGGGCAACGCGTCAGGTTGAACAGGACGTCGTACTCCCGCATGGTGAGCTCCCGGAATTCCGGGTCCCGCTGCAGGCGCCGCATAACGCCGACCTGGACACGGAACAAGGATTCCCACGCTTCGGCGGCCTGTTTCGCCGTGACGTCGTTTGTTGAATGCATTGTCCCAGCCTACTGAACCGCAGGGGACGTCGATGCAGATGACGAGGCAGGCTTCGAGTCCGCCTTCCGGGCGGCAACCCGTGCAGCGTGGGTGGGTCCTTCGGGGACGTCGTCCGGACGGCGGGAATCGAATTCCCTGCGCAGTTCCGGCAGCACGTATTCGCCGAAGAGGTCCAGCTGCTCCAGCACGGTCTTGAGCGGCAGTCCGGCATGGTCGATCAGGAACAGCTGGCGCTGGTAATCGCCGAAGTACTCCTGGAAGCTCAGCGTCTTCTCCAGCACCTCCTGCGGGCTGCCCACCGTAAGCGGGGTCTGTGCGGTGAAGTCCTCCATGGACGGCCCATGGCCGTATACCGGGGCGTTGTCGAAGTACGGGCGGAACTCGTTGACGGCATCCTGGGAGTTCTTCCGCATGAAGAACTGTCCGCCGAGTCCCACGATGGCCTGGTCGGCGCGGCCGTGGCCGTAGTGTTCGTAGCGCTCGCGGTACAGGCCGATCAGCTGCATGTAGTGCTCCTTCGGCCAGAAGATGTTGTTGGCGAAGAATCCGTCTCCGAAGTAGGCGGCAATTTCGGCTACCTGCGGCGTGCGGATGGAGCCGTGCCAGACGAAGGGGGCGACGCCGTCGAGCGGGCGGGGCGTGGCCGTGAAGTTGTGCAGCGGGGTGCGGAACTTGCCCTGCCAGTTCACGGTTTCGTTGTCCCACAGCTGGCGCAGCAGGTTGTAGTTCTCTACGGTCAGTTCCACCGAGTCCTGCGGGTCCTTGCCGAACCACGGATAGACAGGCGCGGTGTTGCCGCGGCCAAGGACCAGGTCCACCCGGCCGTCCGCGAGGTGCTGGAGCATCGCGAAGTCTTCTGCGATCTTCACCGGGTCATTGGTGGTGATCAGCGTGGTGGTGGTGGAGAGGATGATCCGCTCCGTCTGTGCGGCAATGTAGCCCAGCAGAGTGGTGGGGGAGCTGGCATAGAACGGCGGATTGTGGTGCTCGCCGGTGGCGTAGACATCCATGCCGATTTCTTCGACCTTGCGGGCAATGGCCACTGCGGCTTTGATCCGCTCCGCCTCGGTCGGGAAACGCCCGGTGACGGGATCCCGGGTGATGTCGCTGACGCTGAAGACGCCGATCTGCATGGTTGCCTCCGGAAGTTCGTGTGTTCCTAAAGTATATGCATATGCATACATCTCTCCCCAACCGTTACCCGCTCCGGTTCATTCCCGGGTCCGGTTTCGGTGCGGGCGGAGGGGGTGCGGGCGGGAGGTGGTGCCGCGGGCTGGGCTGGTGCGGGGGTGTGCGGCGGCGTGTGCGGTTGGGGCGGGTGCCGGCGGCGAGTGCGGTTGGGGCGGGTGCCGCTGGCGTGTGCGGTTGGGGCGGGTGCCGCTGGGCGCAGTCGGCGACGCCGGTCGTCACGTTGAGGAGGAGGGACGCGTTGTGGACGAGGGGTGCGTTGCGCGGAGGGCCATGCCGGTAGGAACGATGCCTGCGTGGCGGTTCGATTCATGCCGTTTCGACTCGGAAATCGTGTTTGGCCAGCTCCTCGACGGACCCGGTTTTCGGGTAGGTAGTCGGGGTGAAAAGACGGGTATTCGGGTTTCCGATAGGGGCTGTTTTAGGCCTGTTTTCGACCTCGGAATGTCAGTGCGGGGTGAAATCCTGAGGTATGGATCAGCTCGGAAACACCGAACCGACAACTGAAGAACCAGGCATAGGCCAGCAGCCGCAAGAGCAGGCTGGCGACGCCGAGGCACCCTGCTCTCCGGTCAGTTTGTCTGTATACCGGGCGCAACTTGCGGCCCGAGCGTCTGCCGGGGTCACTGGTGAGGATACCTTCGGCTCCGCGGGTTCCGGTGCCGATCCTGTTGAGGCCTACCCGGACGGTTTCACCGGAACCCTTGCCTTGCAGAACCTTGAAGCCTTCGACGAAACCACGGTCGGTGAGGCCTTGGTCCGGCTGGAACATCTGATTTCCTGGGGGCAGGCGCAGCGGGCCCACCTATTGAACCGGATGGAGCAAATCTTCCGACACAACTTCTTCGACCCGTCGGAGCGCGATAAACCCGGGATCGCTTTCAGCCTCGCAGCGGCCGAATGCGCCGCCATCCTGAATGTTCCGCAGGTGACCGGCCAGCGGCTGCTGAGCGAGGCCGGCCAGCTGTGCGGCACCCATACCGCTACCCTGGCCGGGCTGGAAGAGGGCCGCTTCTCGTACCAGCATGCGCAGGTGGTCCTGGAACAGTGCCAGAACGTTCCTGCGGAGAAACTCCCCGGGTTCGAAGCAGACCTGCTGAAGGCTGCGGAGGGCCAGACCCGGTCCCAGTTCTCCGCCAAGGCCCGGCGGCTGCGCGAAAAGACGTTCCCGGAGACCATAAGCAAAAGGCACCTGACCGCGTTCGGGCAGCGCAAGGTCACCCTGGACCGGGAAGAGGACGGCATGTCCTGCCTGTCGGCCTATCTGCGTGCTGCGGAAGCGCAGCAGATCTATACCGCTCTCAGCACTGCGGCGCGGGGTGAGCAGTCGGGAGGGGATTCCCGGACCACAGACCAGCTGCGTGCGGATATTCTGGCGCAGCTGCTCATGGGCGGCAGCCGGGGTATCTTCACCGCGCCCGGAACCCCGGATGTGGCCGGAACCCAAGACGCAACCGGGGTCCGACCCGGAGCTGGAACTGGAGCCGGAACCCGAGACGTGACCGGAACCCGAGACGTGACCGGAACCCGAGACGCGACCGGAAACAACGGCAGGGCCGGGCATACCGGCGACGACACTCACAGAACCAGACAGAACGGGGGAAGCATCGGTGTTGACGGCGGCCCGGAGAACAACGGCGGCCTGGAAGACAGCCCCGATGCGAAGGCCAGACCGGACGTGGGGTCCGGACCGGATGAGGGAATCGTCCCTCGGGCGGAGATCATGGTCCTGATCAGCGCGGAAACCCTCTTCGGAGCCGACGACGAACCCGCCGAGCTGCACGGCTACGGCCCCATCAGCGCCGAAGAAGCCCGGCGGTTGGCCAGGAATGCAGCTGGATGGGCAGGGCTGGCTCAGGACCCAAAGACAGGGGAGATCCTGGGCGTCGGGAGACGCCGAAAGGTCCCGGCGGGGCTCCGCCGCTGGCTTCGCGCCAGGGACGGAACCTGTCGATTCCCCGGCTGCCGGGTCAGTACCGCCAACGCGGACATAGACCACACCGTCGACTGGGCACGAGGCGGACCCACAGACCACGGAAACCTGGAACACCTCTGCCGCAGGCACCACCGCTTCAAGACCCTCGGTTATGGGAAGGCCTGCCAGCCGACACCCGGGGTGATCGAATGGACTTCGCCTACCGGCCGTGTCTACCGAACCGAGCCCTTCCTGGAACTAGGCCCACCGGGCACTGCACCTGATCCGAGGAAGGACCACAGGCGAACGAACCCTGAGCAGAAGGAACCGGAACAGGTGCCGCCGTTCTGAACCTGCGCCCGTTCTGAGCGTGCCCACCAGTACCGCCGGCGTGCCGACGTGCCTGCGCCGCTAGGCGTGAGCCCCGGCCTCGCTCACCGGCTTCTGTTCCTTCCGCTGCTGCCGCTTCTCCCGGGATCCTTCCACCAAGCGGTAGAGCACGGGGACCAGGATCAGCGTCAGGGCAGTGGAGGAAATCAGTCCACCGATCACCACAATGGCCAGCGGGCGGGAAATGAAGCCGCCTTCGCCTGTAACTCCCAGAGCCATCGGAGTGAGTGCAAAGACGGTGGCCAGAGCGGTCATAAGGATCGGGCGGAGGCGCTGGCGGGCACCGCGGAAGATGGCATCCTCCACGTTCATACCCGGTTCATTGCCCCGAGGCTGCCGGTACTGGTTAATCAGGTCCATCAGCACAATCGCGTTGGTGACCACAATGCCCACCAGCATCAACATGCCCACCAGAGACGGAAGTCCCAGCGGAACGCCGGTCAAGAGCAGCAGCAGAACGGCACCGGTGGCCGCGAAGGGAATGGAGACCAGCAGGATCAGCGGCTGCAGCAGGGATTTGAAGGTCGCCACCATGATCACGTAGACAATGGCAATGGCTGCAAGCAGGGCCAGGCCCAGCTGCGTAAACGATTCGTTCTGCTGGGTGGCAGCACCGCTGAGCTCGGCGGTGACGCTGGTCGGAAGGTCGACCTCGGCAAGCCGTGACTGGACTTCGGTGATGGTGGCACCAAGGTTGTCGCCGTCGGGAGAGACAGAGACAACGGCGGTGCGTTCGCCGCCGGAGGAGGAGACCGACGTCGGCACCTCCACCTCTTCCACCGTGGCCAGGGCGCTCAACGGCACGGAGCCGGAACCGGCCGGCACGGAAATGCCGTTCAACTGCTCCAACGAGGTGATGGGGGTGCCTTCACCGATGAGCACCGGCAGGTCATCGGTACCCAGCCGGACCGTACCGGCCGGCAGCGGGCTGATGGTGGAGGCAACCAGCCCGGCGATCTGCTGCTCATTCAGGCCGGCAGCAACAGCCTTGCCCCGGTCGATGCTGACCTGCACCACCGGCTGGGACGAAGAGAGGTTGCTGCTGGCCTCGGCGACGCCGGGCAGGTCGGACATCGCCTCAACAATGGCGTCGCTGGCCGGCTGCAGTTCCGACGGGTCACCGGCGGACAGGGAAATATCCACTGTGTTGGACGTGCCGAAACCGCCGCCGGTACTGCCCAGGGTGACCTCGCCGGCGTCGTCGGCGTCCTCAAGGGCGGACCGCACGGTATCCCGCAGGGCCACATGGTCCACCCCTTCCTCGGTGATGACGGTGAAGTTCGCAACCGAGGAACCTCCGCCGGTAAACGCCGCCAGCCCGGAGGTGGAGGTGCCCATGGTGACCTGGACGTCCTTGATGCCCTCGATGTCACCCAGGATCTGTTCGACGTCCCCGGCAGCCTCGGAAGTGCGTTCCAATGAGGTGCCCGCGGGCAGCTCCTGCCGCACGCTGAAGGTGTTCTGTCCCGTATCGCCCAGGAGGTTGGTGGGCAGCAGCGGGGTCAGGGCCGCCGTCGCGACCAGGATGATCAGCCCGGCGGTAACCGTGTAGACCGGATGGCGCTGGGTGGTACGCAGGATCGGCAGATAACCGCGCTGCAGGAAGGTCCGGGACTCCCGTTCCTCCGCTTCGGCACGGTAGGCGGCCGGATCGGCCACCGGAGGGGTGGACTTGAGGAACCAGTACGCCAGCACCGGCACAATCGTCAGGGAGACCAGCAGGGAGGCCAGCAGCGCCAGGGAAGTGGTGACCGCGAAGGGGCGGAACAGTTCGCCGGCGAGGCCGCCGACAAAGGCGATGGGCGCAAATACCGCCACCGTGGTGAGGGTCGACGCCGTGACGGCGCCGGCAACCTCGCGGACGGCAGTGAGGATGGCGGAACGTTTATCCTCGCCGTAGCCCAGATGGCGCTTGATGTTTTCGATCACCACGATGGAGTCATCCACCACCCGGCCGATCGCGATGGTCAGGGCGCCGAGGGTGAGGATGTTCAGGGAGTAGCCGAAGGCCAGCAGACCGATGAAGGTCACCAGCAGGGACAGCGGAATGGAAACCGCGGTGACCAGCGTGGAGCGGACCGAAAGCAGGAAGACCAGGATCACCAGCACGGCAAAGCCAAGGCCCAGCAGGCCCTCGGTGGTGAGGTCGGAGATGGATGTTTCGATGAACGGTGCCTGATCGAAAATCACCGTAAAGACAGCACCGTTGCCCAGTTCGTCCTGAAGGGAAGGCAGCAGGTCGATGACCTCGTGGGAGATGCCTACGGTGTCCCCGGCCGGCGTCTTGGTGATGGATACGGCCAAGGTGGCTTCGCCGTTGGTGCGCGTGATCGAGCTGGCCTCGTCCTCGGTGATGTCCACCGTGGCCACGTCGCCAATGGTGACCGGAGTGCTGCCGGGTGACGATTCGGTGGACTCGACCGGCAATGCGGAAATCTTCTCGAGGCTGTCCAGCGGAGCGCCGACCTGGATGGACAGTGTCCGGCCGTCTTCCTGGACCGTTCCGGCCGGCAGGAGGGCACCGCTGTTTTCCAGTGCATCGACGATGGCTGCCGGGGTGACCCCGGAGGCGGCCAGCGCGGCGTTGTCCGGCAGGATGGCTACGTGGCGGGTGGCGCCGCCGGTGACCTCCGCGGTACGCACGCCCTCGATCTTCTGCAGGCGGGGAACGGTCAGGCGCTGCAGGTCGGCGTTGAGCTCGGCGAGCGGCTCGTCGGAGGACACGGCAAGGTAGACAATCGGGAAGTCGCTGATGCTGCCGGCCAGCGACTGCGGATTCACGTCTTCGGGAAGCAGCTGCCGGGAGTTCGAAATGGCCCGGTCCACCTGCCCGCGTGCACGGTCCAGATCGGTGCCGTAGGCAAAGGTAAGGCTGATGGTGGAGATGCCGGAGCGGGAAGTGGCCGTGGACGACTCAAGCCCCTCCACAGCGGTGAGCGCACCTTCCAGCGGCTCGCTGACCTGGGCATCAACCACGTCGGGTGAGGCCCCCGGCAAAGCGGTGATCACGCTGATCTGCGGGAACTCCAGTGACGGGATCAGCTCCTGTTTCAGGGAGGTCATGGAGATGACTCCGAAAACAGCCACGAAAACCGTTATCAGGGCAATAAGCGCCCGGTTGGAGAGGGACAGCTTGGCCAAACGGTCCATGATCCTGCCTTAGGAAGGGCGAACTGGAGTTGGGCGACGCGGCCGTGCCGGCGTCGTAAATCGCTGTGCGGCGCAGGTCCGCCCGGAAGGGGACCTGCGCCGCGGATACGACAGGTGCTAGGAAAGTCCCAGGACCTTGTTGGTGTCGGCTTCAATCTCTGCCGCCAACTGCTCGTTCTCGTTGAGCTTGACGCCGTAGCCCGGGATCATTTCCTTGATCTTCGGCTCCCAGCCGTCGAACTGGCGGGGGAAGGCGCGCTTCAGCAGGTTGATCATGATGGGCGGTGCCGTGGAAGCGCCGGGGGAGGCACCCAGCAGGGCGCCGATGGAGCCATCGGCAGCGGTGATGAGTTCGGTGCCGAACTGCAGCACACCGCCCTTCTTCGGATCCTTCTTGATCACCTGCACGCGCTGGCCTGCGGTGATGAGGTCCCAGCCCTCGGTCTTCGCCGAAGGCATGAATTCCTGCAGGGCCTGTGTCTTGCCTTCGCGGGTCTTCATCACCTCGGTGACGAGGTACTTGACCAGGCTCATGTTGTCCTTGGCCACGCCCAGCATGGGCACCAGGTTGGACGGCCGGACCGAAAGGGGCAGGTCCAGGTAGGAGCCGGTCTTCAGGAACTTGGGGGAGAAGCCGCCGTACGGGCCGAACAGCAGCGAACGCTTCCCGTTCACGAAGCGGGTGTCCAGGTGGGGCACGGACATGGGCGGGGCGCCGACCGAAGCCTGGCCGTACACCTTGGCGTTGTGCCGGGAAATGATCGAATCGTCCGTGGAGCGCAGGAACTGGCCGGAGACCGGGAAGCCGCCAAAGCCCTTGCCCTCGGGGATGCCGGATGCCTGGAGCAGGTGCAGGGCTCCGCCGCCGCCGCCGATGAAGACGAAGCGGGCGGAGACGGTACGGGTGGTGCCGCTGGCACGGTCCTTGACCTTGACATCCCAGCCGCCGGTGGAAGAACGGGACACGTTGCCGACCTCGTGGCCGAAGTGCAGGTTCACGCCGTTGGCGCCCAGGTAGTTGGTCAGTTCGCGGGTCAGGGCACCGAAGTCGACGTCCGTGCCTCCGGCGACGCGCGAGGCGGCGACGCGCTGTGACGGGTCGCGGCCTTCCATGATCAGGGGTGCCCATTCAGCCAGCTTGGCCGGGTCCTCGGAGAACTCCATGGTCTTGAACAGGGGCTGTGCGCTCAGCGACTCGTAGCGGCGGCGCAGGTACTCGGAATGCGCGTCACCCCACACGAAGCTCATGTGCGGCAGCGGATTGATGAAGTTGTTGGAGATGTGGCCTGCAGACACCAGATGCGACCAGAACTGCCGGGAAACCTGGAACTGCTCGTTGATGCCCACCGCCTTCGCCGGATCAACGGAGCCGTCGGCCGCGGCCGGGCTGTAGTTCAGTTCGCAGAGCGCGGCATGGCCGGTTCCCGCGTTGTTCCAGGGATCGGAGCTTTCCAGCCCCGCCCGGTCAAGGCGCTCGTAGAGGGAAATGTCCCAATCGGGCTGGAGTTGCTTCAGGAACGCACCAAGGGTGGCGCTCATGATGCCGCCGCCGATCAGCAGTACATCAGTTTTCGTTGCGGAATTATCCGCCGGGCTATTAGCAGTCAACTTGTTCTCCAGTCGCGTGGGCGCTAGCCCTAGAAGCGTATCCCCGACCACATGTCTTCCTAAAATTATCGCTGCACGTAGCCCCTCCGCGGGAGGGGGCGGACTCAGCGTTCGGCGAGCGTTATCCGGTTGAACACTTCGTGCAGGACGGGGCTGGTGGGATAGCCGGCCACTCGGGGGGACAATGCGAGGGCGGAAATGGGGAAGGCGAGGGGCACCGCCGGTACGCGTTCGGAAATCCGGTCGGTAATGGCCCGGTAGGCGTCGGTCTGTTCCTGGCCTTCCACGAGGCTGCGCGCTTTTTCGATGCCGCTGAAAACCTCGGGATCGTTATAGGAAAATTCGTCGGTATACCGGCCAAACAGGGTTCCGACAAAGTTGTCCCCGGCCTCGTAGGTCCCGGCAAGCCCCAGCAGATGGAAGGCCCGGTCCTCCTTGCCCTGGACCTTTTCGAGGTAGCCCTCGGACCAGTCCACGGGGACCGGACGGATGTTGAAGCCGGCTGCGGTGAGCTGGCTGCTAAGCCTGGCGTAGACCCGTTCCGGGGCGGGCAGGTAGCTGCGGGTGACGCGGCGGGGGTAGTAGAAGGGCAGCTCGCGCCCGTCATAGCCGGCTTCCGTGAGCAGCTCACGGGCCTTGTCGACGTCGTACCCGTAGCTGGTAACGGTGTCCGAGGTCAGGCCGAGTTTCTGCGGAAGGAACTGGTTGGCGGTCTTGGTGCCGTTGAGGAACAGGCCGTCCAATACGGCGGGCTTGTCGATGGCATGGGCCACTGCCCGGCGGATCAGTACATTGTCCATCCCGGGGAAATTGGAGTTGATGCCCAGATAGAGGATGGAATACGGATCCCGCTGCTGGATCTGCAGGCCGTTGCGGGCCAGGTCGCCGACGTCGTTGACGGTCACCAGGTCATAGCCGTCCACCTCGCCCTTCTTCAGCGCCCGCAGCCGGCCCTCGGGGCTGGAAAGAGTCTTGAACACAACCGTGCCGACCTGTCCGACTTCGCCCCAATAGTCCGGGTACGCTGCCAGCTCCACGGTGTCGTCGTTCCAGCTGACGAACTGGAACGGCCCGGTGCCCACCGGATGTGCACCGTAGGCCGAGATGTTCCGGCCATTGCGTTCCTGGGTGAGGGCATCGGCCGTGGCATCAGCCAGGGCCTTCGGAGATGACATGGCGAACGCCGGAGCGGCCAGGGCGGGAATGAAGCTGTCGAGCGGCTCGGTAAGCTCCACCCGCACCGTGTACTCGTCCTCCACTACGCATTCGCGGTAAACCGCGGTCTTCGGGGAGTCCGAGAATCCCCGGAAGACTGATCTGTACATGAGGGAATCGTTACGCACGGATTCCGGCAGGGTGTACCAGCGCTCGAAGTTCCGGCGCACGGCTTCTGCGTTGAAGGGCTCTCCGTCGTGGAACGTGACATCGCGCCGCAGGTCAAACGTGTACGTCCTGCGGTCCTCGGACTTGGTCCAGCTCTTCGCCAGCAGGGGTATCGGTGCCGAGGTCAGGGCGTCAACTCCAACCAGGCCTTCCAAAACCTGCCGGGTCACCCGGTAGGACTCGGTGTCCACAGCAAGCGCGGGGTCCAACGTGACCGGGCGGGCCGCCGTCGCAAAGGTGAACCGCTCCTTGGGGCCGGCCGGACCGGTTGCCGTGGGTGTGGGAGTGGGGGAGGGGGAGTCCGCTTCGGCGGTGCAGCCGGCGAGCATAAACGCCGCAGCCACCGCGCCTGCACGGATGACGGAGCGTCGGGAAAGGGCGGGAGCGCCGGATCCGGTGGCTGGATCTTTGGCAGGGCCGGATTTAACGGGGCCGGATTTGGCGGTGCCGGATTTGGTCACGGTGATACTCCTCCGGGACGCTCCATCCCTCATTTTCAGTGATTCTTCATTCTAAATGATTAAAAACCGGTAAACCGCTGTGAGACACGCGTCACTAGGGGTGCGTGTGGGGCAGGATGGGGAAATGACTGATTTGAGCACTGATTCGCCCCTGCTCGAGGTGAGCAACCTCGCGGTTAATTTCCGGACCATGGACGGAGAAGTCCCCGCCGTGCGCAACGCCGGTTTCTCCCTCCCGGCAGGCAAGACGCTGGCCATCGTGGGGGAGTCCGGATCCGGAAAATCCACCACCGCAATGGCCGTCATCGGGTTGCTGCCCGGTAACGGCACCGTGGCTTCGGGCAGCATCCGCTTCGACGGACAGGAACTGGTGGGTCTGCCGGAATCCAAGATGCGGGCAATCCGCGGGCGTTCCATCGGCCTCGTGCCGCAGGATCCGATGTCCAACCTGAATCCGGTCACCAAGATCGGCACCCAGGTTGCCGAAACCCTGTTGGTGCACGGCATGGCCACATCCAAGGACGTGGACCGGAAGGTAGTGGAGGTCCTGACCGCGGCTGGACTGCCCAACGCCGCGGAGCGCGCCAAGCAGTACCCCCATGAATTCTCGGGAGGCATGCGCCAGCGTGCCCTGATTGCCATTGGCCTGGCCTGCCGTCCCCGGCTGCTGATTGCCGACGAGCCCACCAGCGCCCTGGACGTCACAGTCCAGCGGACCATCCTGGACCAGATCGATCGGATGACGGAGGAACTGGGTTCTTCCGTCCTGCTGATTACCCATGACCTGGGACTGGCAGCCGAGCGTGCCTCCGAACTGGTGGTTATGCACCGCGGCGAGGTAGTGGAAACGGGCCCCGCCCGCCAGCTCTTGGAGGACCCGCAGCACCCGTACACCCAGGCCCTGGTCCGTGCAGCCCCCAGTGTGGCAGCCGTGCGGCTGACCCCGGGCGCCTTCGCCGGACATACCGGTACCAAGAGCGGGGCGGCTGCCGCGACGTCGGCGGCCGGAGAACTGGCCGCCGCACCCGCCACGGAGACCGCACCGGACAACATCGTGGAATTCCGCGACCTGACCAAGGTATTCAAGATCCGCGGCCGCTCCGACGATTTCTATGCCGCCAAGAACGTCACCCTGGACATTCCCCGCGGCCGCACCGTAGCCATTGTGGGGGAGTCAGGTTCGGGCAAGACCACTACGGCGCGGATGCTCCTGAAACTGATCGAACCCACCAGCGGAACCATGACCTTCGACGGCATGGACGTTGCCACCCTCGACAAGGCCCAGCTGCGCGAATTCCGGCAGCGGGTGCAGCCGATCTTCCAGGACCCGTACTCCTCCCTGGATCCGATGTACACCATTGAACGGATCCTGGAAGAGCCGCTGAAAACCTACCGGCGCGGCGACAAGGCAGAGCGTCAGCGGCGCGTGCGGGAACTGATGGAGCAGGTGGCGCTGCCTCTTGAGATGCTGCACCGCTACCCTGCAGAACTCTCGGGCGGGCAGCGGCAGCGCGTGGCCATTGCGCGTGCGCTGGCCCTGAAGCCCGAGTTGATTGTCTGCGACGAGCCGGTCTCCGCACTGGACGTCCTGGTGCAGGCACAGATCCTCCAGCTGCTGGGGGACCTGCAGCGCGAGTTCGGCCTCAGCTACCTCTTCATTTCCCATGAC
Organism: Arthrobacter sp. zg-Y895; assembly: GCF_020731025.1. Classification (NCBI taxonomy): domain Bacteria; kingdom Bacillati; phylum Actinomycetota; class Actinomycetes; order Micrococcales; family Micrococcaceae; genus Arthrobacter; species Arthrobacter sp. zg-Y895. The sequence goes on along the minus strand of NZ_JAJFZY010000001.1, from coordinate 30,243 downwards.
CTGGCGGTTGTCCGGTTGATCTCCGACTATGTGTGCGTGATGAAGGACGGGGAGCTGGTGGAAGCCGCCACCTCCGAGGAGGTCTTCTCCAATCCCCGCCACCCCTACACACGGAAACTCCTGGCCTCGATTCCCGGCAACGAGCTCAACATCGACGGCGAGCTGGCTTCCTGACCATGGCTGAAACGCCGGCGGGTTCCGCAGCGGACCTGGAAGCAGAACTGCGGCAGCTGCTCGCGGCCCGGAACCGGGAGGACATGGCCCCCACCATCGCGGCGCTGCTGGATGTCATGGACCGCTATCCGGACAACGCCCGCGTCCTCTATGAAGTGGGCGGCGCCTATGACACGGCAGGTGAAGAGGCAACGGCTGCCGGATTCTACGAACAGGCGCTGGCATTGGGCCTCGAGGGCGACGTGCTGCGGCGCTGCTATCTGCAGTACGGCAGCACCCTGCGGCTGCTCGGGCGCCCGGAGGACTCGCTGGCGGTCTTTGCCCGCGCCCGGCAGAGCTTTCCCGGATCAGTGTCGCTTGGGGTCTTCGAGGCCCTGACCCTGCATGCGGCGGGCAAGGCGAACGCGGCGCTCGCCGGTCTCCTGGTCCTGCTCGCGGAGAATGTTTCGTCGGAAGACCTGGAACGGTATCTTCCGGCACTGCACGGCAATGCCGATTACCTCGCTTCGCTCGACGGCGGGGCCTGCCGCCGCGCCTGAACCGTACGGGGCAACGAAGCCGGGCAACCAAGCCGGACAACCAAGCCGGCCAACCAAGAAGGGCCCTCCATTTGGAGGGCCCTTCTTCGTTGACGCAAGGCCTCGCCGTCCGCGCTGGCTACTTTCGCCGTGTCTTGGGATCCAGGGCCTCACGGAGGGACTCGCCCAGCAGGGTGAATCCAAGCGCGGTGATGGCAATGCAGATACCCGGGAGGAAGGCCAGCTGCGGTGCCACGGCCAGTTCGGCCTGCGCGTAGGTAAGCATCCGGCCCCACTCGGCGGTCTGCGGCAGGCCGCCGCCGAGGCCCAGGAAGGCCAGTGCGGCGGCGTCGATGACTGCTGTCGCCAGGGTGAGGGTGGCCTGCACGATCAGCGGACCCATGCTGTTGGGCAGCAGGTGGCTCATGGTGATTGTCCGCCGGCTTAGCCCCAGGGTCTGCGCAGACAGGATGTAGTCGGCGCTGCGCTGGGAAATCATTGACGAACGCAGGAGCCGGGCGAAGATAGGTACCTGCGAGACACCGATGGCAATCATGATTGCCAGGGAACTCTGGCCCAGGAGGGCGGCAATGCTCACGGCGAGCAGCAGGTTCGGTACGGAGAGCAGGATGTCGACGAAGCGCATGATCACGCTGTCCACCCAGCCGCCCAGGCCGCCGGCGATCACGCCGAGCAGCACTCCGCCGGCCAGGCCCAGTGCCGTGGACACTACGCCGATGATCAGTGACGCCCGGGCGCCCCAGATCAGTTTGGAGAGGACATCGCCGCCGAAACGGTCCAGGCCCAGGGGGTAACCGTCAATGTCTCCCGGTCCGGGGATGTTGGTGGGGGTGATCTCCGTACGGCCGGGGAGGTCGTCGCCGCCGAAGGGGGCAAGCAGCGGGGCGAGGATGGCCACCAATATGAACAGCCCCACGATGACGGCGCCGGCGACGGCGGCAGGGTTGCGGCGCAGGCGGCGGAAAGCGTCTTTCCACATCCCGCTTCCGGTGGCGGGCTTGGCGGTGGGAGCACCGTCGGGAAGGATGGACCCGCCGGCTGCGGGAGGCAGAGTAGTACTCACTGGACACGCACCCTTGGATCGATGAAGCCGTAGGACACGTCAACCAGCAGGTTGATCAGTGAGTACGCCACGGCAATGAAGACAATGAAGCCCTGCAGGACGGGATAGTCGAGGGCGAAGATCGCGTCCCTCAGGAACCTGCCGATACCGCTGAACGCGAAGACCGTCTCGGTCAGCACGGCACCGGAGATCAGCAGGCCGGTCTGCAGGCCGATGGTGGTGGTTACCGGGAGCATGGCGTTGCGCAGCACAAAACGGCCGCGGATGGTCTTCTCCATCAGTCCTTTGGCGCGGGCCGTGCGGACATAGTCGGCGCCCTGGACCTCCAGGACCGATGCCCTGGTAATGCGCACGATGATCGCCAGCGGAATGGTCCCGAGGGCGATGGCGGGAAGCACCAGGTGCATAACGGCGTCCCAGGATGCGTCCCATTCCCGGGTAAGCAGACCGTCCAAAACGTAGAAGTCGGTAACGTGCGTGGCATCGATGCGTGGATCCTGGCGTCCGTCGGTGGGGAACCAGCCCAGCTGGATGGCCAGCACCCACTTGAGGATGAAGGCCAGGAAGAACACCGGGACGGTAATGCCGATCAGGGACAGGACCACCGAGGAGTGGTCCCAGAAACGTCCGTAGTGGCGGGCGGCCAGATAACCCAGCGGGATGCCGATGCCGATCGCGAAGATAAGCGCCACGACCGCCAGCTCCACGGTGGCGGGAAAGCGGGTGGCGAATTCCTCGAGCACCGGGCGCCCGGTGACGATGGAGGTGCCGAAGTCGCCCTTTAGGAGCTTTCCGACATAGGTGAAGTACTGCTCGATCAGCGGTCGGTCAAAGCCGTAGGCCTTGTTGATGTTGGCGATGGCTTCGGGGGAGGCCTTGTCACCGAGCAGGGCGGTGGCCGGACCGCCGGGCAGGTTGCGGACCCACAGGAACAGCAGGATCGAAAGGCCGATCAGGGTGGGGATCAGCATAAGAAGGCGTTTGCCGATGACTCGTAGCACGAGTGTCCTTTCCCAGCCGTGGGGCTGGAGGATCTGGGGTGGAAAAGGCGAGGCGCGTAGGAGGCCGGGGACCCCGCGGGGTCCCCGGCCTCCGCTGAGGTGTTACTTGGAGAGCTTGATTTCGCTGAAGACTTCGTCGTTCACCGGGCTGGCCGGGTAGGACTCGACCCGCTCGGAGAAGGCGAGCGACGGTGCCGGGTGTGCCAGCGGGATGGCCGGCACGAACTGGGCAATGTCCTCATTGATCTGCTCGTAGAGCGGGGTCTGCTCCTCGAGGGTGGAGACCTGGCGTGCCTCTTCCAGCGCGCTGAAGATCTCCGGGTTGTTGAAGCCGAACTCGGGCTTCTCCTGGCCGAAGAACACGCCTACGAAGTTGTCCGTGTCGTTGTAGTCGCCGGTCCAGCCCAGCAGGTGCAGGCCGTGATCGGACCCTGCCTGCACGCGGTCGAGGTAGTCAGGGGACCATTTGTCCGACTGCGGGGTGACCGTGATGCCGACTTCGGCCAGCTGTGCGCTCAGGTTGGTGAAGACCTGCTCAGGCGTGGGCATGTACGGCCGGGAGACGCCGGTGGGGTAGTTGAACTGCACGGTGAAACCGTCCGGGAAGCCGGCTTCGGCCAGCAGGGCCTTGGCCTTCGCCGGGTCGTATTCGTACGTGGTGACGTCTTCGTTGTAGCCGTTGACGACGTCGGGGATGAACTGGGTGGCCACCTTGGTGCCCTCGGGCAGGGTCTGGCTGACCAGTGCTTCCTTGTCGATGGCGTGCGCAATGGCCTGGCGGACCTTGGGGTCGGCCAGCTCGGGCACCTGCTGGTTGATGCCCAGGTACAGGATGGTGAACGGATCGCGCGGGATCACCTTGAAGCCGGCGTCGGCCAGTGCCTCGGTGTCGGCGGGGGCCACGAGGTCGTAGCCGTCAATGTCGCCGGACTCCAGCGACTGGCGGCGGGCCTGCGGATCGTCGATGACGCGGAAGATGATGTCGGTGACCTGGGCGTCGTCGCCGCCCCAGTAATCCTCGTTGAGGGACAGGGTCAGCTGGTTGCCCACGTCCCAGCCGTCGAACTTGTAAGGACCGGTGCCGGTGGGGTGTTCCTTGGCGTATTCGGTCAGCTCGGGGGCTTCGGCGGTGCCCGATGAGTTGTTGGCACCGAATTCATCCAGGGCGGCCGGGCTCTGCATGCTGAAGGCCGGCAGCGAGAGTGCGGCAACAAAGCCGGCGAAGGGCTTGTTCAGCGTAATCACGGCTTCGGCGTCCGAGGACGCTTCGCAGGACTTGTAGGTTGCCTCTTCGGGTGTATCCGAGAAGCCCTTGAAAAGCATGCCGTAGTAGTAGGCCTGGCTTTCGGCCTGCTGGATGCCGGTGAAGTTGTACCAGCGGTCAAAGTTGGCGCAGACCGCTTCGGCATTGAAATCGGTGCCGTCGTGGAACTTGACGCCCTCTTCGAGGTCGAACGTGTAGGTCATGCCGTCTGCCGAAGCCTCCCATGACTTCGCCAGCAGCGGGGCCGGGTCCGCGGTGCCGGGTTCGACGCCGACCAGGCCTTCGAAGATCTGGCGGCTGACGCGGAAGGATTCGCCGTCGGACGCGAAGGCGGGGTCCAGGGATTTGGGATCGGATGAAGCGGCGAAAACGAAGGTGCCGTCCACGTCACTGGAGCCGCCGTCGGCCCCTTCCTCGCGGTTGCTTTGGGCACAGCCCGAAAGCACAAGCGCGCTCAGGGCGAGGCCGGCGGTAAGGGCGGACGCGCGCTTTTTCGCGGACCGGCCTTTCCGGACACTGTCTGCTGAAAACATGTTTTGGGTACTCCTCAAGGGCGGATGAACGCGATGCGAGTGCTGCCTGCGGCCGGAAAACCAGCCCGGATGCGTCCGTTGGACGCACACGTATGGACAGAGCCTAATGCGGAAGTGTTTCTGTTACGTGACATTCGTCACCCTCGGCGTGGTTACGATTCGGCAACGCCGGGCCGGAGGCGATGGGCCCGGGCACGAAAAAAGCCCCGGTCCGAAGACCGGGGCTTTGATATCTGGTGCGCGAGGAGGGACTTGAACCCACACGTCCGAAGACACTGGAACCTAAATCCAGCGCGTCTACCAATTCCGCCACTCGCGCCGATTTCCCCTGCCTGCTGTATTGCGCAGCCGGGAAACCGGTTTTAGTCTACCCGAGGTTAGTCGAGCCCCAGGTCACGCCGGAGCTTGGCAACATGCCCGGTCGCCTTCACGTTGTACTGGGCGAGGGCAACCTTGCCTTCGGGGTTCACCACAACGGTGGACCTGATCAGCCCTTCGTAGGTGCGGCCGTAGTTCTTCTTCTCGCCCCATGCTCCGTAGGCTTCGGCCACGGCGTGGTCGGCGTCGGAGAGCAGCGGGAAGTTCAGGTTTTCGGATGCCGCGAACTTTTCCAGCTTCTCCACCGGGTCGGGGGAGACACCAAGAACGGTGTAGCCGGCGCCTTTGAGGCTGTTCAGGTTGTCGCGGAAGTCGCAGGCCTCCTTCGTGCAGCCGGGCGTGGCCGCGGCCGGATAGAAGTAGACGATGGTGCTGCTGCCATGAAGGTCCGCCAATGACACGGTTGTCCCATCGGCGGCGGGAAGCGCGAATTCGGGTGCGGTTTCATCCGGGCTCAGACGGGGCATTAGGTCTCTCCTTGGTGTCGATTTCGCCGTTGGTGCGTTAAAACGCGACATTTCCAACGTGCGGTGGCTATCCTAGACTGTGGATCGGGCCGTACTCAGCAAACTGACTGTTCGCGGACGGATCCGTCGCCGAGAGGAAGAGTTTTATTTTATGCCGGATATGGAGCGCTGGCCCACCGGGCGCCTGTTGTCTACTGCTGCCCGCCTTGTAGAGCATGCCTGGAATGAGCGGTTGGTCAGCATTGGACTGACCCACGCAGGTGTCATCGCGTTGGGAGTTCTTGACACCCAGGGGCCCATGACGCAGGCACGCCTGGCGCAGCTGGTGCGTGTTCAGGCCCAGACGATGGGCAAGACCCTCGCCCGCCTGGAGACCCACGGACACGTGAGCCGTGTGCGCAATGACCTCGACAAGCGCAGCCACATGGTGACTATCACCGAGCAGGGCAAGGAAGCACTCCTCGAAGCACAGAACATTGAGCGCACGCTCCTCGACGGCGGCGAACTGCTGTCCGAGGCACTGCGCAGCCAGCTGCGGAAGGTCATCAGCGAGTTGGGAAGCCCGCGGTGGCAGGTCGCCGTCGACGTCCCCGGACTTCCGGTCCCGCCCGAAAGCGGTTTGGTGATCCTGCCGGAAAGTGCGGAATCCACGGAGGCTGCGGAAGCCCCGGCGGACAGCCGCTGACCGCAGGAGCGGCACCGAAAAACCTCAGAAGAGGCACATCCACTGGATGTGCCTCTTCTTTCGTCTGGCCGCTAGCCTCAATGGTAAGTACACTGACGAAAGGATGGCCGTGGAGCATAAGGTCAACGAAAAATACATCAACTTCGCGAGCGTCATCGATGACGTCACCCTGGAGCAGAACGCCAAGACGTCCCGGATGCCGTTCATCTACCCGCATCTGGCTTCCATGCCCGACGCGCATCTGGGGAAGGGCGCAGCTGTCGGATCCGTGATCCCCACGCTGGGGGCAATCATCCCCGCGGCGGTGGGCGTCGACATCGGCTGCGGGATGATCGCCGTCCGCACCCGGCTCTTCGCCTCGGACATTGCCGGGCTGAACCGTCGGGTTCTCCGCGAAGCGATAGAACATGCCATTCCGCTTTCGGCCGGCAACAACAACCGCAGCCTCACGGATTCGGCGCGTCTCCGGGTCGAGGAACTGGCCGACGACGCCGCTGCCGCCGGCTTTGACCCCGCGTCCTACCTCAAAGGCTGGCGGCTCCAGCTGGGCACCCTGGGCTCGGGGAACCACTTCATCGAAGTGTCCCTGGATGAAGAGGACGCCGTCTGGCTGTTCCTGCATTCGGGCTCGCGCGGCGTCGGGAACAAGATCGCGCAGCAGCACATCCGGGCGGCACAGAACTACTGCGGCAGGCGCTCCATCGACCTGCCGGACCGGGACCTGGCGTACCTGGAGGAGGGGACCGAGGAGTTCGACCGGTACATTGCCGAACTGATGTGGGCCCAGAAGTTCGCCCTGCTCAACCGCGAGGAAATGATGGACCGGGTCGTCGGATGCTTCAGTGCGTGGACGGGGGAGGCCGTGCAGGAGCGGGAGCGGATCAACTGCCACCACAACTACACCGAGGTTGAGCACCACTACGGCAGGGACGTCTGGCTCTCGCGGAAGGGCGCCATCGACGCTTCGCCGGGACGTCCGGGGCTGATCCCGGGATCCATGGGCACGGCGTCGTACGTGGTGGAAGGCAAGGGCTACGCGCCGTCGCTGAACTCCGCACCGCACGGCGCCGGCCGGGAGTATTCCCGGACCAAAGCGCGCAGGATCTTCAGCCAGGAGCAGCTGCGGAAGGCAATGAAGGGGATCGAGTTCCGCGACACCCCCGCTTTCATTGACGAGATCCCGGCGGCGTACAAGGACATCGACGCCGTGATGGAAGACGCGAAGGATCTGGTCACGGTGAAGCACGTGCTGCGGCAGATCGTGAACGTCAAGGGAAACTAACCCCCGAATCCAGTGCAACGGGCCCGCAACGGTAGGGTATGGACCCATGACCAGACCCGTAGAACTGCTTGCCGCCTATGACCGCCAGTTGCGCACCGATGCGGAAACTCCCAGCGCAGTCACCGTCGAGCGGCTGGGGCCCCTGCGCCTGGTGACGTTCGACGGCGGTCGGGGCTTCATCACCTACGCCGACCTGGACGGGGCGGATGCCGCGACCATTGCCGACTGGGTGGCCGGTGCCCTCGCGTACTACCGGAGCGACCCGCAGATCCGGAAGGTGGAGTGGAAGACCCGGGGCCATGACCGGGCACCCGGACTCCACGAGGCGCTGCTGCGCAACGGGTTCGAACCGGAGGAACCCGAATCCATCATGATCGGGCGAGCGGCGGACCTGGCGGTGGATGTCCCGGTTCCCGAAGGGGTTGCCCTCCGCCGCGTCACGGAAGAGAAAGATATCCGCGCCATGAGTGCCATGGCGGACGGTGTATTCGGGGATCCGGTTTCCATAGCGACGGCGGACTCCCTCCTGCGCCGGTTGTCCCGCGGCGACGGGATGGAACTCTGGGTGGCGGAAAGCGGCGGCACGATCGTCAGTGCCGGCCGCCTGGAACCGGTTGCCGGCACGGAGTTCGCAGGCATCTGGGGCGGTGCAACGCTGGCACCCTGGCGCGGCCGGGGTATCTACCGCGCACTCACCGCAGCCCGTGCCCGGTCCGCGCTGGCAGCGGGCAAGACCCTGATCCACAGCGATTCCACCGAGTACTCCCGCCCGATCCTGGAACGCTCCGGCTTCCTGAAGGTGTCCTCCACGACGCCGTATCTCTGGCGTGCGGAGGCTTAGCTGCAGGAGCCGGAGCGCTGCTTCCCGACGGCAAAACGAAAAAACCCCGCCTGCCAGGCGCAATGCCTGGTCAAACGGGGTTTTCGCTGGTGCACCCCCCGGGACTTGAACCCGGAACCCATTGATTAAGAGTCAATTGCTCTGCCAATTGAGCTAGAGGTGCGCACTTTGTTGGAAGGAAGACCGTCGCCGTGAGGCGCGGTTCGTTCTCCGCAACGACATGAAACATTACCACGTGCCGGCAGGGTCCACGAAATCCGGCCTGCATGCCCCGGCGTCGTTGCCCCGGAGGCAGGCATTTGTGGTGCGTCCATGCCCGCCCCGGGCAGCAAAAACCCCGCCCGGCCAGGCGAAGAGCCTGATCGGACGGGGTAGTTGGTGCACCCCCCGGGACTTGAACCCGGAACCCATTGATTAAGAGTCAATTGCTCTGCCAATTGAGCTAGAGGTGCGTATTCGAGGTGATGGAAACCAGCGGATTTTTTCCGTGGTCGGCATCAGCAACGACATGAAACACTACCAGCAGTTCCGCCGGAGAGCGAAATTCCGGCGGTTTTTGTGTCCCGTCTCACGTTGCATTCCGTTCCGGTGTCCCGCCTGGATGGGGGAGGACCACCAATTCGCCCGGATTCCCTTCCCAGTCCCCGCTGCTGTCCACCACCCAGGTCCGGGCGGGCAGGTTCGACGCCGGGTCCCCGGTGGTCACTGTCGTAACGGCGTCTCCGGGCACCGGGGTAACCGGAAGGTCAGGGCCTGGCACGCCGGAAGTGTCGATCCGCACAGCGGCCCGCACGACCCCGTGCGTCAGCATCCGCTCCGCCGTACGGACTGCCCAGACAGCCGCGACGGACCCAACCCCAAGGGCTGTAAAGAGAAAGGATTTCCGGGCCACGGCGGCCTCCTTCGATCGGCGGAAGGCACGTTTTTCACGTTACGGCCGGCACCTGCCGCTGTCCATAGCCAAGGACCCGGTTACGCTGGCTGGCATGGCCGATACTGAATCCCGCGATGTCCCGGTACGCACCCTGACCGTGCCCACGCCCGAACTCCTGGAAGCCCTGCGGCCCCTGCCCGACGGCATGAAGGCAGCCGTCTGGGACCTGGCCGGTGAGCCCGAGGGCGTGGCGTATCCGGACATCGATGCAGTGGTGCTTCCCTACGCGAACGGATCCGACTACGGAGATGCGCTGGAGCGGGTGCCGAACCTGCTGCTCCTGCAGGCACAGTCGACGGGCTACGACGGACTGCCCGAGCTGGTCGGCGAGGGGACAGCCATTGCCAGCGCCGCCGGCGTCCATGCTGCCGCCACCGCCGAGATGGCCCTTGCCTTGATCCTGTCCGCGCAGCGGGGGATCGACCACGCGCTGAGCGCCCAGCATGAGGGCCGGTGGGAATCGGTCCGGTATCCGGGGCTGGCGGACCGCCGTGTGCTCCTTGTGGGAGTCGGCGGAATCGGCCGGGAGATTGCCGCACGGCTGCACCCGTTCGACGTCGAGCTGACCCGGGTGGGCAGCACGGCCCGGACGGATGACGACGGTGCGGTGCACGGAACGGACGAGCTTGCGGACCTGGCGGCCAGGGCCGAGATCCTGGTGGTCATTACACCGCTGAACGCGCAGACCCGCCACCTCATCGACGCCCGCGTACTCGCTGCCCTGCCGGACGGAGCGCTGGTGGTCAATGTTGCCCGCGGTGCCGTGGTGGACAGCGAAGCCCTCACCAAGGAGGTGGTGTCCGGACGGCTGCGCGCGGCTCTCGACGTCTTCGACCCGGAACCGCTGCCGGCGGAGCATCCGCTGCGGCAGGCACCCGGGGCGATCATCACCCCGCACTGGGGCGGAAACACTGCAGCCTTCGAGCCCCGGATCAAAGCCCTGCTGCGCGAACAGGTACAGCGGCTGGCAGCAGGAAAAGAACCGCTGAACCTCGTCCGCCCCGGGCCGTGGGGGTAGGCGAACCGCCGGCGCCCTAGGCCAGTTCCAGGTAGGAATCCACGAAGGAACGGAAATCTTCCCAGTCGGCGGACTGCTCCAGCAGCCGCTCACCCGCTGAAGCCGTGGCCGGCAGGGTGGCCTGCGCTTCCACGGCAAACTGGAAGACGCGGCCGGTGCTCGTGCCCACCTCGTACGCGTCCGTGTCCAGCTCGTCGGTGTGGCTCAGGTTGGTGGTGTTCACCGAAGTGGGTACTTCCAGCCCGGCGAGGGTATCGACGTCGAACGGAGCAAACACAACCTCGGCCGGACGCCACCGGTAGCCCAGCACATAAAAACCGGTTTCACCGTCGAGGCCCGGCGTGGCCAGCACCAGGTTGTAGTCACCGTAATTGGGAATCTGGGATTCGAAGACGCGGCGCAGCACCCGCTTCAGCTGGTTGCTGGCGGGGTTTCCCAGGTCTGCAGGGTCCGTGTCCGCAGTGTGTACGCCCGGATCCGTGGATCCTGTATCCGATGTCATACCCCCAGTCTATGAACACCGTCCCCCTATTCGGGAAGCCCGTACCGTCCCTGCCTCTGATCTTCATCTGCTGTTCACAGGCCGTAACAACAGTTGCCAATGTCCGTCACAGAGACCACCCCGGCGGGCTTAAGTCCTACGATCTACCCATGAGCGTGGACAACACACCGGACATCAAACCCCGCAGCCGAGTCGTTACGGACGGCATACACGCCGCCCCTGCCCGAGGTATGTTCCGTGCCGTAGGCATGGGCGACGACGACTTCGCCAAGCCGCAGATCGGCGTCGCCAGTTCCTGGAACGAGATCACTCCCTGCAACCTATCCCTGAACCGCCTTGCCACGGGTGCCAAAGAAGGCATCCACGCAGGCGGCGGCTTCCCCATGCAGTTCGGCACCATTTCCGTCTCGGACGGTATTTCCATGGGCCACGAGGGCATGCACTTTTCCCTGGTTTCCCGCGAAGTCATAGCGGACTCGGTGGAAACGGTGATGATGGCCGAGCGCCTGGACGGCTCCGTGCTGCTTGCCGGCTGCGACAAGTCCCTGCCCGGCATGCTGATGGCGGCAGCGCGCCTGGACCTCTCCAGCGTCTTCCTCTATGCCGGCTCGATCATGCCCGGCTTCGCCAAGATGGAGGATGGCAGCGAACGGGAAGTCACCCTGATCGACGCCTTCGAAGCCGTGGGTGCCTGCGCCGCCGGCAAAATGAGCCTGAAGGACCTCGACTCGATTGAACGGGCCATCTGCCCGGGTGAAGGTGCCTGCGGCGGGATGTACACCGCCAACACGATGGCCTGCATTGGCGAGGCCCTGGGCATGTCCCTGCCCGGTTCGGCCGCGCCGCCCTCCGCGGACCGGCGCCGCGACGAGTTCGCCCGCAAATCCGGCGAGGCAGTGGTCAACCTGCTGCGCAAGGGCATCACCGCCCGCGACATCATGACCAAGAAGGCCTTCGAGAACGCCATCGCCGTCACCATGGCCTTCGGCGGCTCCACGAACGCCGTGCTGCACCTGCTGGCAATCGCCCGTGAGGCCGAAGTGGACCTCACCCTCGAGGATTTCAACCGCATCGGCGACACCATCCCGCACCTCGGCGACCTGAAGCCGTTCGGCCGGTACGTAATGTTCGACGTCGACAAGATCGGCGGCGTGCCCGTGATCATGAAGGCACTGCTCGACGCCGGCCTGATCCACGGCGACTGCCTCACCGTCACCGGCAAGACCGTCGCGGAGAACCTCGCGGCCATCAACCCGCCGGATCCGGACGGGAAGGTCCTGCGTGCCATGGACAACCCCATCCACAAGACCGGCGGCATCACCGTCCTGAAGGGGTCCATGGCTCCGGAAGGCGCAGTGGTCAAGAGCGCAGGGTTCGACGCCGACGTATTCGAAGGCACCGCACGCGTCTTCGAACGGGAACAGGGCGCCCTGGATGCACTGGACGCCGGAGAAATCCATGCCGGCGACGTCGTGGTCATCCGCTACGAGGGCCCCAAGGGCGGACCGGGCATGCGGGAAATGCTCGCCATTACCGGCGCCATCAAGGGTGCAGGCCTGGGCAAGGATGTCCTGCTGCTGACCGATGGCCGCTTCTCCGGCGGCACCACGGGCCTGTGCATCGGCCACGTTGCACCCGAAGCGGTCGACGGCGGTCCCATCGCCTTCGTGAAGGACGGCGACCGGATCCGGGTGGACATTGCCGCCCGCAGCTTTGACCTGCTGGTGGACCCGGACGAGCTCGAAGCCCGCAAGGTCGGCTGGCAGCCGCTGCCGCACAAGTTCACCAAGGGTGTGCTGGCCAAGTACGCCAAGATGGTGAACTCCGCGTCCACGGGGGCTTACTGCGGTTGAAACCCTTCCCCAGGTGTAAGGCGCTGGAGCGCCTTACACCTGGGGCCCCTATGGGTTCCACCCTTATTAAGCCCTGCCCGGCAGATAAGGCCTCCCCGAAGACGCCCGCCGAGAGCGGACGGCTTCGGGGCCCCTCAGGCCTTTGCTGCCTTATTAAGCCCTCCCGCCTGGGGTGGGCAGGTTCCAGAAGACGAGACGTTACGTCCACATAATGAGACAGACGTCTCATAAGATTGACACCCCCGTAGGGGAACGCAAGACTGAACGGTATGCAGATCGTACCCGTCGTCCTTATCAAGCGCGTGGCGTAACAGCCCGACTTGTCTAAGACGTCACGCGCGAACCCCTACGGAGCCAACAGGCACGAGGGGTTTTTTTATTGGCACCGTCAGTTTTGGCTTCGCTGAACACAGAAGCCGTACCGGGCACAACCCGGGACGGCCGTCGCATGACCGCATTGACCATGGATTAGCATCCGCAAAGGAAGTTCCGATGAGTAAGGGATCGCCAATCAGCCCTTCGCTGATGGCCTCGAAGGCAAATGCCGCTGCACGCGCCGCGGCAGCCAAGACCAAAGACGTAGCCGCTTCCGTGTCTGCGCATCCGGAAGCCGCGGATGAGCGCATCCAGGGGCCCAACAACACTGTTCCGCCCACCGAGATGACCGGCTCGCAGGCCATCGTCCGTTCGCTCGAGGAACTCGGCGTCGACGAAGTCTTCGGACTGCCCGGCGGCGCCATCCTGCCCACCTATGACCCGCTCATGGATTCCACCAAGATCCGGCACATCCTGGTCCGGCACGAGCAGGGTGCAGGCCACGCGGCCGAGGGCTACGCCATGGTGACCGGGCGGGCCGGCGTCTGCATCGTGACGTCCGGACCCGGGGCCACCAACCTCGTCACCGCCATTGCCGACGCCCATATGGACTCCGTGCCGATGGTCGCCATCACCGGCCAGGTTTCCAGCGCATTCATCGGCTCCGATGCCTTCCAGGAAGCCGACATCGTGGGTATCACGATGCCCATCACCAAGCACTCCTACCTGGTGACGGATGCCGCCGACATTCCCCGCGTGCTGGCCGAGGCCTTCCACATTGCGACGTCGGGCCGTCCCGGTCCGGTCCTCGTTGACATTGCCAAGGACGCGCAGCAGGCGAAGACCACTTTCTCCTGGCCGCCGAAGATCGATCTGCAGGGCTACCGCACCGTGGTCCGCGGACATTCCAAGCAGGTGCGCGAGGCTGCCCGCCTGATTGCCGCCTCGCAGCGGCCCGTCTTCTACGTGGGCGGCGGTGTGCTCAAGGCCAACGCCTCGGCGGAGCTGCTCGAACTGGCCGAACTGGTGGGCGCTCCGGTGGTCACCACGTTGATGGCCCGCGGCGTTTTCCCCGACTCGCACGAACTGCACGTCGGGATGCCCGGGATGCACGGTGCGGTTTCGGCCGTTACCGCCCTGCAGCAGTCGGACCTGCTGATCACCCTTGGCGCCCGCTTCGATGACCGGGTCACCGGGGTGCTGAGCTCCTTCGCACCCGGTGCCAAGGTCATCCACGCGGACATCGACCCGGCAGAGATCTCCAAGAACCGTCCGGCGGATGTGCCGATTGTCGGCTCGGTGAAGGAAATCATCCCCGAGCTGGCCGACGCCGTGCGCGGACAGTTCGAAACCGCGAAACCCGACATTTCGGCCTGGTGGGCCGTGCTGAACCGGCTGCGCGACACCTACCCGATCGGTTACGCCACACCCGAAGACGGACTGATTGCCCCGCAGAAGGTCATCGAACGCATCGGTGCGATGACCGGCCCCGAAGGCGTCTATGTCGCCGGCGTGGGCCAGCACCAGATGTGGTCCGCACAGTTCATCAAGTACGAGCGCCCCCGGGCATGGCTGAACTCCGGCGGCCTGGGCACCATGGGCTATTCGGTGCCCGCGGCCATGGGCGCGAAGGTGGGCGCACCGGACCGAGTGGTCTGGGCCATCGACGGCGACGGCTGCTTCCAGATGACCAACCAGGAACTGGCCACCTGCCTGATCAACAACATCCCGATCAAGGTCGCCATCATCAACAACTCCTCGCTGGGCATGGTCCGGCAGTGGCAGACCCTCTTCTACGAGTCCCGCTACTCCAACACGGACCTCAACACCGGGCACGACACCGTGCGGGTCCCGGACTTCGTCAAGCTGGCGGAGGCATACGGCTGCGTGGGCCTGCGCTGCGAACGCGACGAGGATATCGACGCGACCATCGCCCAGGCGCTGGAGATCAATGACCGCCCTGTAGTGATCGACTTCGTGGTCAGCCGCGACTCCATGGTGTGGCCGATGGTTCCCACCGGTGTCAGCAATGACCTGATCCAGATTGCCCGCAACATGACTCCCACCTGGGAAGAGGAGGACTAGGAGATGGCCCGCCACACCCTTTCCGTGCTGGTAGAAGATGTTCCCGGCGTGCTGACCCGGGTCGCCTCGCTGTTTGCCCGCCGGGCATTCAACATCAATTCGCTCGCTGTAGGCCCCTCGGAGGTGCCGGGCATGTCCCGCATCACCGTGGTGGTCGACGCCGAGGGTGACCTGCTCGAGCAGGTCACCAAACAGCTGAACAAGCTCATCAATGTCATCAAGATTGTCGAGCTGGTTCCAGATTCTTCCGTGCAGCGGGACCACATCCTGGTCAAGGTCCGCGCGGATGCCGCAACCCGGCTGCAGGTAACCCAGGCAGCCGAGCTGTTCCGCGCCTCGATAGTGGATGTCTCCACCGACTCGCTCATCGTCGAAGCAACAGGCACCGCCGACAAACTCAACGCACTGCTCTCGGTGCTTGAGCCCTTCGGCATCCGCGAAATAGTCCAATCCGGAACCCTGGCCGTAGCCCGCGGTTCAAAATCCATGAGCGACCGCGCGCTGCGCAGCGCCTGAGTTCCACCACAGACCCTTGTCCTTAGACACCAGTAGACACCAGTAGGAGATAACCAAAGTGACTGACATGTATTACGACGACGACGCAGACCTGTCGATCATCCAGGGCCGTACGGTCGCCGTCATCGGCTACGGAAGCCAGGGTCACGCCCATGCCCTCAGCCTGCGCGACTCCGGCGTGGACGTCCGCGTGGGCCTCAAGGAAGGTTCCGCCTCGCGTGCCAAGGCAGAGGCGGAGGGCCTGCGGGTGCTGAACGTGGCGGACGCCGTCGCCGAAGCGGACCTGATCATGGTGCTTACCCCTGACCAGGTGCAGCGTTTCGTCTACGCCGAGGACATCGCCCCGAACCTGCAGGCCGGCGACGCCCTGTTCTTCGGGCACGGCTTCAACATCCGCTACGGCTACATCCAGCCGCCGGCCGACGTCGACGTCGCGCTCGTGGCACCCAAGGGCCCGGGCCACATTGTGCGCCGCGAATTCGAAGCCGGCCGCGGCGTCCCGGACCTGATCGCCGTGGAGCAGAACCCCTCCGGAACCGCCAAGGAACTGGCCCTGTCCTACGCCAAGGCCATCGGCGGCACCCGCGCCGGCGTCATCGAAACCACCTTCACCGAAGAAACCGAAACGGACCTCTTCGGCGAGCAGGCGGTCCTCTGCGGCGGCGCGTCTCAGCTGATCCAGTACGGCTTCGAAACGCTGACCGAAGCCGGCTACCAGCCGGAGGTCGCCTACTTCGAGGTACTGCACGAACTGAAGCTGATCGTGGACCTGATGGTCGAAGGCGGCATCGCCAAGCAGCGCTGGAGCGTCTCGGACACCGCCGAATACGGCGACTACGTCTCCGGCCCGCGCGTCATCGACGAGCACGTGAAGGAAAACATGAAGGCCGTCCTGGCCGACATCCAGAACGGTGCCTTCGCCAAGCGCTTCATCGATGACCAGGACGCCGGTGCCCCCGAGTTCAAGGCACTGCGTAAGAAGGGTGAAGATCACCCCATCGAATCCACCGGCCGTGAACTGCGCAAGCTCTTCTCCTGGATCAAGAATGACGACGACTACACCGAGGGTTCGGTAGCCCGCTAGCCGGACCGTAATCTCCGGCGCCGATTCGTCCTGCGCCCGCACCTGCGCGATAAGCTCGAAAAGCAAGCCGAATCGGCAAGGAGGCCGGACCCCACGGGTCCGGCCTCCTGCACGAAATGCCCCATCACATCTTCCAATGCAAAGAAATCTTCAAAGAAATCTTCCAAGTGTAAAGAGGTCATCGGTGTCTGCCACCAAACCAGTCGTACTCCTTGCGGAGGAACTCTCGCCCGCCACCGTCGAGGCCCTCGGCCCCGACTTCGACATCCGCACCACCGACGGCGCCGACCGCTCCCAGCTCCTGGCCGCGATTGCCGACGTCGACGCCATCCTCGTGCGGTCCGCCACGCAGGTGGATGCCGAAGCGATCGCCGCCGCCAGGAACCTCAAGGTTATTGCCCGGGCCGGCGTGGGCCTGGACAACGTGGACATCAAGGCCGCCACGCAGGCCGGCGTGATGGTGGTCAACGCGCCGACGTCGAACATCATCTCCGCGGCGGAACTGACGGTGGGGCACATCGTGTCCCTGGCCCGGAACATCCCGCAGGCCAGCGCCGCCCTGAAGAACGGCGAATGGAAGCGCTCCAAGTACAGCGGCACCGAACTGTTCGAAAAGAAGATCGGCATCATCGGCCTGGGCCGCATCGGCGCCCTGGTGGCCGCACGCATGCAGGGCTTCGGCACCGAGATCCTCGCCTATGACCCGTATGTCACCTCCGCCCGCGCCGCCCAGCTGAATGTCCGGCTGGTGTCCCTCGACGAGCTGCTCGCCGAGTCGGACTTCGTCACCATCCACATGCCCAAGACCCCGGAAACCCTGGGCATGCTCGGCGCCGAGGCGTTCGAGAAGATGAAGGACACCGCCTACGTGGTGAACGTGGCCCGCGGCGGCCTCGTGGACGAAGCGGCCCTGTTCGAGGCACTGCAGGCAGGAAAGATCGCCGGCGCCGGCGTGGACGTGTTCGTCAAGGAACCCAGCACCGACCTGTCCTTCTTCGCCCTGGACAACGTGGTGGTCACCCCGCATCTGGGTGCCTCCACCGCCGAAGCGCAGGAAAAGGCCGGCATTTCGGTGGCGAAGTCCGTCCGCCTGGCCCTGGCCGGGGAACTGGTGCCCGACGCCGTGAACGTGGCCGGCGGCGTCATTGCCGAGGACGTTCGGCCCGGCATCCCGCTCATCGAAAAGCTGGGCCGGATCTTCACCGCCCTGGCCTCGGACTCCGTGACCGCCATCGACATCGAAGTAGCCGGAGAAATTGCCGCCCTTGATGTGAAGGCACTTGAGCTGGCGGCGCTGAAGGGGATCTTCACGGACATCGTGTCCGAGCAGGTCTCCTACGTGAATGCTCCGGTCCTCGCCGAACAGCGCGGCATCGAGGTCCGGCTGCTGACCACCCCGGACGTGGATGACTACCGCAACCTGCTGACCATCCGCGGCGCCCTGTCCGACGGGACCCGGCTTGAGGTCTCCGGAACCCTTACGGGTCCGAAGCAGATCCAGAAGCTCGTGGGCGTGAACGGCTACGACCTGGAAATCCCCATCAGCGAGCACCTCATTGTGCTGATCTACCAGGACCGTCCCGGCGTCATCGGCGCCTTGGGCCGGGTCCTGGGCGAGAAGGAGATCAACATTGCAGGCATGCAGGTGGCCCGCAACTCGGAGGGCGGCCAGGCCCTGTCCCTGCTGACCGTGGATTCCTCGGTGCCGCAGGACGTGCTGGAGGCGCTGAAGCTCGAAATCGGTGCCACCGTGGCCCGCGAGGTGGACCTGCAGGACTAGCAGCACAGCCACTGTCCGGAGGGCAGCGCAGCACACCGGAAGGCCGGTCCCGAAGGGGGCCGGCCTTCTCGCTACGCTGGGGCCATGTCACAGTCCCCGGCGGAGCAGGCCAGGCCGCCGCACGAGCGGTTCTGGACGGCGGGCGCCCTGCTGCTGGCGGCGTGTATCGGGCCGAGTGCCTCCTCCTGCCGCAGGGGGACTCCTGGTTGCCTTACCGCAGCATCGTGGGAACGGCGTGCACCATCAGCCTTTTTACACCGTCGTCCTTCCGGGCCTCGCCCGCCGGACAGGACCGAAGCGACAAGTCCCGCTAAAACAGGGTAATTTTCTTATGTGACTTCTTCCGATTCCAAGACCCCGTTCTACATCACCACGGCCATCTCCTACCCGAACGGCGAACCCCACATCGGGCACGCCTACGAGCACATCGCCACGGACGCCATGGCCCGCTTCAAGCGCCTCGACGGCTACGACGTGTTCTTTATGACGGGCACGGACGAGCACGGCCTGAAGATGCAGCAGTCCGCGGACAAGGAAGGCGTTACCGCCAAGGAACTCGCGGACCGCAACTCCGCCGCCTTTAAGCAGATGGAAGCGGACATGGGCACCTCCTACGACCGGTTCATCCGCACCACCGACGCCGACCACTACGCCGCTGCGCAGGCCATCTGGAAGCGGATGGAGGAGAACGGCGACATCTACCTCTCCAAGTACTCCGGCTGGTACTCCGTACGGGATGAGGCGTACTACACCGAGGACGAGACCGAGGTCCGCGACGACGGCGTCCGTTACTCCAAGGAAACCGACACCGAGGTGACCTGGACGGAAGAGGAAAGCTACTTCTTCCGCCTCTCCGCCTACCAGGACCGGCTGCTGGCCCTGTACGAGTCCCAGCCGGACTTCGCAGCCCCGCGCTCGCGGTTCAACGAGGTCATCAGCTTCGTCAAGGGCGGCTTGGAGGACCTCTCCATTTCCCGGACCACCTTCGACTGGGGTGTTCCCGTGCCGGGCAACCCGGACCACGTGATGTACGTGTGGGTGGATGCCTTGACCAACTACCTCACCGGCGTCGGCTTCCCGGATACCGAAAGCGAAGCGTTCAAGAAGTACTGGCCGGCCGATGTGCACGTGATCGGCAAGGACATCTCCCGCTTCCACGCCATCTTCTGGCCGGCGTTCCTGATGTCCGCCAAGCTGGAGCTGCCCAAGCGGATCATGATCCACGGCTTCCTGCACAACAAGGGCGTCAAGATGTCCAAGTCCCTGGGCAACGTGGTGGCTCCGAAGGCCTGGGCCGAGCAGTACGGCCTGGACTCGGTGCGGTTCTTCCTGCTGCGCGAGGTGCCCTTCGGCGCGGACGGCTCCTACAACCACGACGCCGTCGTCGGGCGGATGAATTCCGACCTCGCCAACAACCTGGGCAACCTCGCCCAGCGCTCACTGTCCATGGTGGCCAAGAACTGCGGCGCAGCGGTGCCGCAGCCCGGAGCGTTCACCCCTGAGGACACTGCGCTGCTGGAAGCGGCCGGAAACCTGCTGCAGATCTCCCGCGAGGCCTACGAGGTCCAGGATTTCCACGGCGCACTGGAAGCCACATGGAAGGTCCTCGGCGACACCAACGCCTACTTCGCCGATCAGGCACCGTGGGTGCTGCGGAAGACCGACGTCGAGCGCATGAACACCGTGCTCTACGTGACCCTCGAGGTGCTGCGCATGGTGGCCATCCTGATCCAGCCGGTGATGCCGGAAAGTGCGTCGAAGCTGCTCACCGTCCTGGGCCAGCCCGACGGGGACGCCCGCCTGTTCACGGCCATCGGCACTCCGCTGGTGCCGGGCACCGGACTGCCGGCTCCGACCCCCATCTTCCCGAAGTACGAGGAACCGGCCGAACAGGCCTAAGACATAAAAACACCCCCGGCAGGTTGCCGGGGGTGTTTTTGTCCTACTGGGCAGGTCAAGCAGGTTAGGCGGATTCGAGGAACCGCTCTGCGGCCGTCCGTTCCATCACGCCGGCAACGTCTTCCTGCTGCCGGCGGGCGGTTTCGGTGAGTTCCTGCAGGCGGGCCGTATTGAACCGGGGGTCCTTGGCCGAGAGCACCAGCAGGGTCCGCCACAGGGATTCCTTCATCCGGACCAGGGACTGCAGGGACTCCAGTTCCAGCTGTCCCGTGGCACCGCCGCCGGTGCTGAGCGGATTCAGCGGACCCAGCTTGCCGGCTGCGGCCCCCACCATGGCCGCAGCCGCCTTCACCTTGCTGCGCGAATAGCCCAGCGCATGGATCAGGGATTCCAGTTCGTCGCGTTCATCGGAAATCTCTTCCGCGAGACGGGCGAAGGTCTCCTCATAGGGGGATCCCTCCCAGGTGCGCTGAGCGGCGGTGAACAGGCGGACACCTGTTTCCGCCCCGACCAGGTGGTCGTCCAGATAAGCGGCCAGGGATTCGTGTTCCGTCTGGAACTGCTGCATGTGCTCTCCTCACGTCGTCCGGATGCATCTCGTGGTGCCGGCTGAACTCAGCCTGCTTAGTAATTCATCCTGTTCAGTATCCTTGCAGATCGGCGCCCGGACCGCGAGGAGCTAGTCCGCTGCCAGCCCCGCCACGGGGGAGAGCCGTGCCGCCCGGCGGGCGGGAAGCACGGACGCCGCCAACCCGGCCAGGAGTGCTACGGCCAGGACTGCGATCAGCTGCAGCCACGGCAGCGACAACGCCACGGTGGTAAAGGAACCCAGCGCGGATTCCGCTCCCAGCCAGCCGTAGAGCGAGCCCAGGATGCTGCCCATCAGGGCGGCCACCCCGGCGATCAGCACGGCTTCCAGTGCGAGCATGCCGCGCAGTTGTCCCCGGGTCAGGCCCAGTGCGCGCAGCAGTGAGGACTCGCGGGTGCGTTCCAGTACAGACAGGGAGAGGGTGTTGGCCACACCCACCAGGGCAATCACCACTGCCACTCCCAGCAGTCCGGTGACCACCATCAGCAGGACGTTGATGACCTGTTCAAAAGCCCCCCGCTCAATGGCCGAGCCCGAGACTGCGTAGTCCTCCACGTCCACCGCCGCGGCGAGGTCGGTGCGCAGGTCCATCAGCTCGTTGGTGTTCAGGCCGTCGACCGCTGTAAGCCACAACTGTGGCTGCGGGGGATACATGTCTTCCGCCGCCGAGGCGGGCAGGCCGCCGAGGGCTTCGGCCGTGGAGGCGCTGATCAGCGGCTGCATCTGGCTGCTTCGTGAAACCACCACCTTCAGCTCGACGCTCTTGGACGCACCCTGAACCGTAAGTGTTTTTTCCGAGGTTCCCTGCGGCATCAGGATGACGCCTGACTCCAGTACCAGGGCGGAATCCTGCAGTACCTTCGCCGCGTCGGCAGGGTCCAGCGCATATACACCGTACGGTCCGTATTCCGTCTCGGTCATGCCAGCCGGCGGAACCAGCACCGCTTCCTCGACGCCCTCCACGGCACCGGAAGCTTCGGCGTCGGTGGAGGTGAACGGCGACTCGTCGGAGGGCCCGCTGATGCTGATATCCACCGGGTACTCGGCGGCCAGCACGTCGTCGAGGGAGGTCCGGACGGTTGCAGCACCCGTCATCATCATGGTCACCAGGGTGACGCCGATCAGCAGGGCGGAGGAGGTGGCGGAGGTGCGCTGGGGGTTGCGGACGGCATTGAGTGCCGCCAGTCTGCCCGGGACGCCCAACGGTGCGGCTATCCGGCCGACGGTACGCACCAGGGAAGGAACAAAGAGGGTGGCGCACATCAGCACGCCCACAAAGCTCAGCATGCCGCCGGGCAACGCAATCAGGAGGTTGCCTTTCACCGCTCCGACAGCCAGCAGTGCTGCGCCGCCGGCGAGCAGGACCATGCCGATGCCCAGGCGGACCCGGCCGCGCCGGGTCCCGGCACGGACGTCGTCGGCCGGACGCAGTGCGGCAAGGGGTGCTACGGCGGTGGCGGCGCGTGCCGGAACCAGCGAGGCCAGCACTGTCATCAGAATGCCGACACCCAGTCCGGCGATGACGGCCAGCGGGGAGACCGACAGCGTTGCGAAGCCGCTCTCCGGGATGGTTTTCAGGTAGGCGATAATGCCGCCAACGAGTGCAATGGCTGCGAGGACCCCGGCAACTGAGGCCACGATGCCAACGATCAGTGCTTCCACGATGACGGAGCGGCGGATCTGCGAGCGGGCGGCGCCAATGCACCGGAGGAGGGCAAGTTCCCGCGTGCGCTGGGCCACCAGCACCGAGAAGGTATTGGAGACCACAAGGGCACAGACCAGCAGGGCCACGGCAGCGAAGGCCAGCAGGATGGTGGTGAGGATGTCTTCCCCTCCGGTGAAGGAGGCAACCACAGCGTCCGTCTGTTCCTGCGCGGTGCGGACGTACACACCCTCCAGGCCGCTGATGTCCTGCTCCAGTGCTGCGCGGACGTCCTCCACTGAGGCGCCGTCGGCCAGTGCCACCTGGATACTGGTGAAACCGGACCCGGGCTCACCGAATTCAGCCGCCGTCGCAGAGGTCGAATACAGCTGTGGGGTTCCCATGAGCTGCGGGTCCTTGGACGCGGACACCAGGGCAGTGACCGTGAGCTCGGCCGTTTGTTGCTCACCTGTGGGGTCATCGATAAAGGCGGTGAGGGGTAGCACCGACCCCTCGGTCAGCTCCTGGCGCTCGGCCGTATCCTTGTCCACGGCCACTTCGTTGTCAGCGACCGGGAGCGTTCCCTGGAGTATGTCCACGGGGAAGAGGTCCGCGTGCTCAGAGGTGTTGCCCAGCTGGGCGACGTTCAGGTCCTTGCCGAAGGCGACGTAGGACTGCCGGGCCGCGTAGATGCCCTCCACGCCGGGGGTGTCCCGGACCAGGGCGGCGGTTTCTTCATCCAGTACGGCCGCGTCCGCACTGTACATATCCCTGGTGACGAGCAGATCGGCGTTCCGGTACGCCTCCCCGACGCTCTGCGTCAGCGAGGCCTTGGACGAGGAATTGATGATGAGGGTGGCGGTGAGGAAGCCGACGGCTATCAGCACCGCCAGGGAAACGGCGATGAACCGCCGGGCGTTCAGGCGCACCTGCGCCAGGGCTACCTGCAGCATGCTTATGCCCCCAGCTTGGTGAGGGCGGCGAGCACGGACTCGGGGGTGGGCTGTGCCAGTTCCCCGACCAGGGCGCCGTCGTTCATCAGGAGCACACGGTCCGCATAGGAAGCGGCCACGGGGTCGTGCGTCACCATGATGATGCTCTGGCCGAACTCCTTGGTGGAGCGGCGAAGGAGCGAGAGCACCTCGGCACCGGACTTCGAGTCCAGGTTGCCGGTGGGTTCGTCGCCGAAGAGTACATGCGGGCGGGTCAGCAGGGCCCGGGCCACCGCCACGCGCTGCTGCTGGCCGCCGGAAAGCTCGTGGGGGCGGTGCCGAAGCCGGTCCCGCAGGCCGAGGGTTTCGGTGATGAAGTCCAGCCAATCACGGTCCACGGTGCCGTTGGCCAGGGATACCGGCAGTGTGATGTTCTGCTCCGCGGTCAGCGTGGGCACGAGGTTGAAGGACTGGAAGACAAATCCGACGCTGTCGCGGCGAAGGCGGGTGAGATCGGCGTCCTTCAACCCGGTGATTTCAGTGCCGCCTACCCAGATGCGGCCCGAGTCTGCGGTGTCCAGGCCGGCAAGGCAGTGCATCAGGGTGGATTTTCCGGAGCCGGAGGGGCCCATGATGGCGGTGAACGTACCGGATTCGAAGCTTACGTCCACGTCCTTCAGGGCGTGGACGCGGGTGTCGCCGGTTCCGTAGGTCTTATTCAGGAGCTGTGCGGCGGCGGCGAGACGCGGTTTTCCGGAGCCGGCCGCAGGGGAATGCTGTGCGAGTGATGTCATACCGCCACAGTATTGCCGGGGCGCATGCGGTTACATCGGAGGGCAGGAGGTCATTTTTCTCCGCGTCTCATACCGTGGGTGGAAGGGGGCCGGCCAGCCGGTAGGACTCGCGGAGCAGCTCGGACAGTTCATCCGGAGGCAGATGCTCCAGCCGGGCCAGGAGGAGCAAGGGGGACCGGTTGTGGTGCGGCGTCCAATAGAACAGGTCCGGCTGCAGCGCCGCCAGCGCCTCACGTTCGGCGCTCTTCACGGTCAGGACATCTTCCTCCCACATCCGCGCCATCAGGGTACGGGCGAACCAGGCCGGCTGCTTCCAGCTGAGGCGCTCCGTCACGCCGGGGAGGGAGAGGCAGATGGAGCGAACGTCGTCGACGGTGACCATCTCCCTAGGGTGCGACAATCCCCGTCTCGTAGGCAATGACCACGGCCTGGACCCGGTCCCGTGCCTCCAGCTTGGCCAGGATGTGTCCCACATGTGTTTTCACGGTGGCTTCGGACAGGTACAGCTTCGCCGCGATTTCCGGATTGGACAGGCCCTGCGCAATCAGGGTGAACACCTCGTGTTCGCGCGGGGTCAGGGAGGCGACGGCGTCGGCATGCCGGCTGCCCGGCGCACCGGCCGTGCGCAGCAGTGGAGCGACGTGGTCCAGCAGGCGCCGCGTGGTGGACGGTGCAATGACGGCGTCCCCGCGGTACACGGTCCGGATGGCCTCCAGGAGTTCCTCGGGCGGTGCGTCCTTCAGGAGGAATCCGCTGGCACCGGCCTGGATGGCGGTGAGCGCGTATTCGTCCAGGTCGAAGGTGGTCAGGACTACGACCTTCGGTCCGCCGCCGGTGTCTCCGTCCAGAATCCGGGAGGTGGCTTCGATGCCGTCCATCCCGGGCATGCGCACGTCCATCAGTACGACGTCGGCAGACACGGCTGCCAGCGCGGCCAGCGCCTCGCGGCCGTTACCGGCTTCGGCAACAACCTTGAGGTCCGGCTGTGAATTGATCAGCATCCGGAACCCGCCGCGCACCAGTTGCTGGTCATCAACGAGGAGTACCCGGATGCGGGCTGCGGGCTCGGTGGACGGGTCGGACGCTGCAGTCCAGGGGGAATCCGGCACTGGTGCTAGGCCTCCGTGTAGGGAATGAATGCTTCAACGCGGAATCCTCCGCCGGCCGCAGGGGCGGCCTTCAACGTTCCATCGTAGAGGGACAGCCGCTCGGCCATGCCCTTGATGCCCTGCCCGACGCCGTCGTCGTATAGTGCCGACGCCGCGCCCAGCCCGTCGTCGTCGACGCCCAGTTCCAGTCCGCCCGGAGTCCACCGTAGGGTGACCTCGGCGCTCGCATCCCGTCCCGCGTGTTTGAGTACGTTCGTCAGAGATTCCTGGACCACACGGTACGCCGTCAGCTCTGCCCCCGGAGGAAGGGGGCGGCGGGGTGTTCCCGTGATGCTGAGGGTGGTTTCCATTCCGCTGCGCTTGACCGTTCCCAGCAGTTCCTCGAGGTCGGCGAGGGAAGGGAGGGGACGGGTGGAAGCGGCTTCGTCGCCACGCAGGACGCCAAGCAGGCGGCGCATCTCCCGCAGGGAACCACGGCCCGTTTCCGCAATGACGCCCAGCGTCTTCGGTGCGATCTCCGGGTCCTCGGCGCTCGCATACCGGGCACCGTCAGCCTGGGTGATGATCACGGAGAGTGAGTGCGCCACGATGTCGTGCATTTCCCGGGCGATATGGCTGCGCTCATCGGCGGCGGCGAGTTCACGCTCCTGTTCGCGTTCCACTTCGAGCCGATGTGCCCGGTCCTGGAGCGCCTGCACGGCCAGCCGCCGGGTGCGGGTCAGGTCGCCGAACGTCCATGCCACCAGGACCACCGCTTCGACGGCGACGAGGTCGATGACGGCGATGACGGAAGTGCCCTCCCCGGCGATGTCGGGGAAGATATACCGGATCAGGAAGAGTGCCCCGCCGATGGCGGCCAGGGCCAGTCCGGCAATGCTCGCCCAGCGCGGGGCGAAGGCAGCCAGGGAATACACAGTGACCAGCACGAAGATGTCTGCCGGCAGGCCGGTGACCGGGACCAGGAAAAGCTGGAGGACACAGGCGGCGGCTTGGACGGCGGCTGCCGCCACCGGGCGGCTGCGGCGCCAGGCCAGGCTCATGCAGATGGCCGCGGACAGGAAGAACTCGACGTTTTGTCCTCCTCCCGTCAGCAGGAAGGGGACGGCGAAGATGAGCGTGGCAGCGATTGCCTGCCAGAAGTTCACTTTCCCGGAGTTCGCCTGCAGCCAGGCATAGAGTCGTCGGTGCACGAGCATGGAAACCAACTTTAGGGGTGTTCGGGCGTCCGCGCGTCATACTGCGGGTTGAACTCCCGGGGGTGGCGTCCCGGAGGTCCGTCCCGGGTGTCCACGATGCGGGACGGGTTGCCCGGTATCTGGACCGGTTTCCTAGGATGGGCAGCATGAGCGACGAAACACCCCGAACCATTTCCCTGGCTGTCATCCCCGGAGACGGGATTGGCCCTGAGGTCACCGCGGAAGCAGTGAAGGTGCTGCTGGCGGTTACCGGCGGCAGCCCCGTCCGGTTTGAGCTGACGGAGTACCCGCTGGGGGCGGAGCACTGGCTGGAAACCGGAGAGACGCTTCCGGAGCACACACTGGAAGCACTCAAGGGACACGATGCCATCCTGTTCGGCGCCGTGGGTGCCGCACCGGGGGACACGCTCGTCCCGTCCGGCCTGATTGAACGCGAACTGCTGCTGAAGCTGCGGTTCAGCCTGGACCACTACGTCAACCTGCGGCCGTCCCGCCTGTACCCGGGTGTGCGCGGCCCGCTCTCTGCTCCGGGCAACGTGGACTTCATTGTGGTGCGCGAAGGTACCGAGGGTCCCTACGCCGGAAACGGGGGAGTGCTGCGGGAGGGCACGCCGCAGGAAATCGCCACCGAGGTATCCCTGAACACTGCATACGGCGTGGAACGGGTGGTCCGCGATGCCTTCCGCCGGGCCGCTGCCCGGCCGCGCCGCCACTTGACCCTGGTCCACAAGCACAACGTACTGGTGAATGCCGGCAGGCTCTGGAAACGCACCGTGGAGAAGGTGGCCGCGGAGTTCCCGGAGGTGACGCATGACTATCTGCACGTGGATGCCGCAACGATCTTTATGGTGAGCGATCCGTCACGCTTCGACGTGATTGTCACCGACAACCTGTTCGGCGACATCATCACGGACCTCGCAGCGGCGATCACCGGCGGGATCGGCCTGGCTGCCTCCGGAAACATCAACATGGACCGGACTTTTCCGTCCATGTTCGAGCCGGTCCACGGCTCCGCTCCGGATATCGCCGGGCAGCAAAAGGCCGATCCCACTGCAGCCATTCTTTCGGCCGCGCTGCTGCTGCAGCACCTCGGCTTCGACAATGAAGCGGCCAGGGTGGAGCGGGCAGTGGAAAAGGACCTTGCCGGGCGGGACGGAACGCGGCGTACCACCGCTGAGGTCGGCGATGCCATTGCCACCGCAGTGTCATAAGCTCGTGCATAGCCAATAAGCAGTCGTAGAACGGGTTTTTGCCGTTCACAGTGGAGGAATCATGACCGTCAGCGCACTGGAGTTTTCCCAGGAGCTTTCCACCAATCCCAAGCCCGCCGCCGAGCGTGCAGCCATCCTGGCAAACCCCGGGTTCGGCGACTACTTCACCGACCACACCGCCGTCATTGACTGGAAGGCGGGGGAGTCCGGCGAGCAGGAGTGGCAGAACGCCCGCATTGAGCCCTACGGCCCCATCTCCATTGATCCTGCCGCCGGCGTGCTGCACTACGGCCAGGAGATTTTCGAGGGCCTGAAGGTCTACCGCCATGCAGACGGCTCAGTGGTGAGTTTCCGTCCGGAAGCCAACGCCGCCCGCCTGAACCTTTCCGCCCGCCGGCTTGCCCTGCCCGAACTGCCCGAGGAACTCTTCCTGGAGTCCATCCGCCAGCTGGTGGCACTGGATAAGGACTGGATCCCGGACGGTGAAGGCGCTGCGCTGTACCTGCGTCCGTTCATGATCGCCACCGAGGCCTTCCTCGGCGTGCGTCCTGCCCGCGAGGTGTCCTACCGCGTCATTGCTTCCCCGGCCGGAAACTACTTCGGCGGGGAACTGAAGCCTGTATCCATCTGGCTCTCCACCAAATACGCCCGCGCAGGCCGCGGCGGCACCGGGGAAGCCAAATGCGGAGGTAACTACGCGGCGTCGCTCATCGCCCAGATGGAAGGCGAAGCGAACGGCTGCAAGCAGGTGCTGTTCCTGGACGAATTCAATGACAACGCCGTTGAAGAACTGGGCGGCATGAACGTCTTCTTCGTCTTCAAGGACGGCCGCCTGGTCACGCCCGCCCTGTCCGGCACCATCCTGCACGGCATTACCCGCTCGTCCGTGCTGCAGCTGGGCCGCGACCGCGGCATGGACGTCCAGGAACGAAAGATCACCCTGGACGAATGGCGCGAAGGCATTGCCTCCGGCGACATCACCGAAGTCTTCGCCTGCGGCACGGCCGCCGTCATCACCCCGATTGGCCAGCTCAAGTCCGAGGACGAGGTCATCGGCTCCGCCGACTCCAAGCCCGGCGAGGTCACCATGTCCATCCGCGAGCAGCTGCTCGGCATCCAGACCGGCACCGTGGAGGATACCCACGGCTGGCTGACCCGCCTGGCCTAGGAAGACCATGCCCATGCTTCCGGAATCCGGAGTGGTCCGCAGCAGTGACCTGACCCGCGTAAGGCTGGCGCCGAACCCGGGCCCCATGTCGCTGGACGGCACCAACAGCTACATCGTGGCTGCCCCCGGATCCGGAAGCACGGTGGTGGTGGACCCGGGTCCACAGGACGAAGGGCATCTGCAGGCCCTGGCGGATGCCGGAACCGTCGAGCTGGTGCTCATTACCCACCGGCATTCCGATCACACGGAGGCCAGCCGGCGGTTCGCCGAACTGACCGGCGCTCCGGTGCGGGCCTTCGATCCCGCTTTCTGTGTGTCAGGCAAACCGCTGGCGGCTGATGAAGTGATCTCTGCCGCGGGCGTGGACATCCGGGTCCTTGCGGCTCCGGGCCACACGTCCGATTCGGTGTGCTTCTGGCTTCCCGACGACGGCGCCAACGGTTCCGTCCTGACGGGGGACACCATTCTGGGGCGGGGGACTACCGTGCTGGATTACCCGGACGGAACCCTCGGCGATTATCTGGACACGCTGGATATGCTCTCTAACCTTGGGCCGGCCATGGTCCTTCCCGGACACGGGCCGGCCCAGGCGGACCTCAGTTCCCTGGTCCTGACCTACCGCGACCACCGCGAAGAGCGTCTGGAGCAGATCCGGGCAGCCCTGGAACAAGCCGGGCCGGACACCGGTGCGGGGGAGATCGCTGACCTGGTCTACTCCGATGTGCCTGCGAACGTCCGCGGTGCCGCGGAACTCTCGGTGGCCGCGCAGCTCGCCTATCTGCGGAAGCGCAGCTGACGAAGGCGGCCGGGCCCGGAGACGTCCGTACGGGTGTGACGAGGAAAACGGGCTGCCGGCTTGCATGGGGGCAACCGGACAGTCCTAAAATGGAAACATCGGTTGCAGGGCAGGGGACGGAAAACCGTTCCCGGTCCCAGTGCGGCAGGTCACTTCGATCCGGTTTGCAAGGACCGGAAGCGATGTGTAAAGTTACATGAGTCGCCGCGGCCGGGACGCTGGAAAAGCGCCCGAGCATGGCGGCCAAACCCCAACAAAAAACAGAGTCCAACCAGTGCGCGCCCTTTGCAGGGCCGGTGGAAAAGACTCCGTTGGATGCTGGGTCCGGAACGGCGTAAAACGCTTCTCACGGGCTCCCGACAAGGGAAACCGCGAATTGCAAATAACGCCGGAATGGAATAAGATATAAAACATTGCAGCGAAGAAGAAAAGGAAAACATTGTTTTCCCGAGTATTTTCGGATTGCGTCTGTTGTTTGAGAACTCAATAGTGTGCCAAGTTTATTGATACCAATTTATTTTGATTGGTTGAACAGGCCGTTTCCGCCCACCCCGTGGGTATGGGACGGTTTTTTTAGCCGGTTTCGAATTTAG
>NZ_JAJFZY010000017.1:0-1869 GCF_020731025.1 Arthrobacter sp. zg-Y895 | reverse complement strand
GGAGGGAACGTACTGATCCGTTGCGGCCGGCATGCCGGCGCCTATCCATTGATATTCCACCCTTGAGCACCCACCGGAGAACATATGTCTCCGATATGGGCATCTCCTGCAAAGCACACATCCAACACTGTGGAAGGACATGGTCTTCGAGGTGCTCCTTAGAAAGGAGGTGATCCAGCCGCACCTTCCGGTACGGCTACCTTGTTACGACTTAGTCCCAATCGCCGGTCCCACCTTCGACGGCTCCCTCCCACAAGGGGTTAGGCCACCGGCTTCGGGTGTTACCAACTTTCGTGACTTGACGGGCGGTGTGTACAAGGCCCGGGAACGTATTCACCGCAGCGTTGCTGATCTGCGATTACTAGCGACTCCAACTTCATGAGGTCGAGTTGCAGACCTCAATCCGAACTGAGACCGGCTTTTTGGGATTAGCTCCACCTCACAGTATCGCAACCCTTTGTACCGGCCATTGTAGCATGCGTGAAGCCCAAGACATAAGGGGCATGATGATTTGACGTCGTCCCCACCTTCCTCCGAGTTGACCCCGGCAGTCTCCTATGAGTCCCCGCCATAACGCGCTGGCAACATAGAACGAGGGTTGCGCTCGTTGCGGGACTTAACCCAACATCTCACGACACGAGCTGACGACAACCATGCACCACCTGTAAACCGGCCACAAGTGGGGGACCTGTTTCCAGGCCTTTCCGGTTCATGTCAAGCCTTGGTAAGGTTCTTCGCGTTGCATCGAATTAATCCGCATGCTCCGCCGCTTGTGCGGGCCCCCGTCAATTCCTTTGAGTTTTAGCCTTGCGGCCGTACTCCCCAGGCGGGGCACTTAATGCGTTAGCTACGGCGCGGAAAACGTGGAATGTCCCCCACACCTAGTGCCCAACGTTTACGGCATGGACTACCAGGGTATCTAATCCTGTTCGCTCCCCATGCTTTCGCTCCTCAGCGTCAGTTAATGCCCAGAGACCTGCCTTCGCCATCGGTGTTCCTCCTGATATCTGCGCATTTCACCGCTACACCAGGAATTCCAGTCTCCCCTACATCACTCTAGTCTGCCCGTACCCACTGCAGACCCGGGGTTGAGCCCCGGGCTTTCACAGCAGACGCGACAAACCGCCTACGAGCTCTTTACGCCCAATAATTCCGGATAACGCTTGCGCCCTACGTATTACCGCGGCTGCTGGCACGTAGTTAGCCGGCGCTTCTTCTGCAGGTACCGTCACTTTCGCTTCTTCCCTGCTGAAAGAGGTTTACAACCCGAAGGCATTCGTCCCTCACGCGGCGTCGCTGCATCAGGCTTCCGCCCATTGTGCAATATTCCCCACTGCTGCCTCCCGTAGGAGTCTGGGCCGTGTCTCAGTCCCAGTGTGGCCGGTCACCCTCTCAGGCCGGCTACCCGTCGTCGCCTTGGTGGGCCATTACCCCAACCAACAAGCTGATAGGCCGCGAGTCCATCCAAAACCGCATAAAGCTTTCCACGGACCGCCATGCGGTGGTCCGTTGTATCCGGTATTAGACCCGGTTTCCCAGGCTTATCCCGAAGTCAGGGGCAGGTTACTCACGTGTTACTCACCCGTTCGCCACTAATCATTCTGTGCAAGCACAGAAGTCATCGTTCGACTTGCATGTGTTAAGCACGCCGCCAGCGTTCATCCTGAGCCAGGATCAAACTCTCCGTAAATGTGTTACAGACACAGTGCCGAAGCCAAGGAAAATTGGCTGCAGACACTGCACTAAATTCGAAACCGGCTAAAAAAACCGTCCCATACCCACGGGGTGGGCGGAAACGGCCTGTTCAACCAATCAAAATAAATTGGTATCAATAAACTTGGCACACTATTGAGTTCTCAAACAACAGAC